>CAWDTW010000033.1:0-266129 GCA_963805295.1 uncultured Alphaproteobacteria bacterium
GCATCGCATATATCACCAGCACATATTGGAGCCTGTCCTTTGAAGATATTCTCTATGCCGGTTCCACCCCAAGTCATAGAACCGCCGGCCGATGGTGGGTTGCCCGTAAGAGCTGCATACACATCAACCTTACCCGCGACGCCGCCCATCGTTGGGTAATTTGTCAATGAGATATTGTTGAACATACTTACCGCCCAGGCACCGATAGACTGAACATTGATATCACCAGCACCGCCGGGTCCAGTATCGCCACCAACTGTTTTGGCATTATTTGAGAAGAGGGTATTGTTGTACACCCTGATTATCGGCGAGCTCACGTTGTACCCTTGGTTGAACAAATTGAACCCATATCTCGCACTGTCCCATACCATATTGTCTCTAATAACGGCTTCCCCCTTGTAGCCATGAGCATCTAACGTATCAAGCATCATTCCTTCGCCGTCTATATAGCAATCAAACTTATTGTGATAAACGAAGTTACCGTCCCAAAAGATGTGCGCCCCGGGACTATTGTCATAATTGGCCGGGCCTGGATCATCCAGAGCAGCTACGCATATTGGATCGTTATTAGAATTGTAGACTACACTGCCCACGACCGCGAACTGATCGGCTCCATTCCCCGGTACGTTATGGTTAAGCCCCGCGTCGCCGGTAGTAAAACTCATCATCGCAGTCATGTGCAATGTCGTTGATGAATGCAACATGGTGCGTTCTCGTCGTGCCTGAAGCTGTCGCATCCATGAGGTAGCAAAAGCCGCCTGGATTTGTGGTGCTCCATCCCTCTATAGCCCAATAGTTGGTAGCAACGTCCATTGCTCCTGTTAATGTGCAGTCACCAACAGAGGCACCTCCACATAGGAGAACAGCCATATATATACCGCCCGCGCCGTCGATGCCGCCGCTTGTCGACGGGCATCCCGTCGGCTGACCAAAATCAGATCCTCCAGTGTATGCCCCCGATGCAGCAACGATCACGTCGCCACAAGCAATGTTATGATTTGGCGTTGCCCATGGCGCCCCCGGGGAGGTCCCTGCGTTGATATCGTTACGAGTGGGAGACATGTAATAGGTGTGCAGAGGGGTGAACGAAGGATTTGCCGCGCTCGCAAGCACGGGAAGCGCGAGAGCGAAACTGGAAATGAGAAGTGAAAACGTAATAATGGTAACGGTAAGATATTTCATACGGTATAAAAAGTGAGCGTCTAAAAATAATGTCTTCATGGTACCACGCGTCATGGGGGGGGGGGGAATGGCTCACGAGAGAAACTGTGAACAACGTAGCTTGAGTGGAGGAGCAAGGTCTTAAATCACTCCACTGTTTGTTTTTGTGTGTTTGTTGCTATACTACCTGTGTGACTTCTTCACAGTGTTTCAGAATGTGGATACCTCTGCAAAATGCTGCGTTGTGCATGTTCGCATTCTTGGGAGTTTTCTTACTGGCACTGCCATTTGCGCAGGCTGGATCGGTGACTTGGGATCAATGGAGTAGTGGTAACTGTGGCAACAACGGTGGGGGGCAGTTGCAATGCACCGGCACTGGCAATGTCACACTTACTTTCACAGCTTCCGTATCGTCGTCTGCAAATTTTCTCATTGTATCCGTCGCAAATGCGTCCCCTAATGAACTGAATACTATAGGCTCCGTCAAGTTCAATGGCGTTGCGCTGACGCGGGCCACAACGACAATCAGCGCCCCCTCGGGCGGCCAAGACAACGAGGATATATGGTACATCGCGACATCAGGTGTTTCGTCAAAAAATGTCGTCATTAAATTGTCTGGGAGCGAGAACGGCAACGGTTACTCTCTAGACGGCGTCGCAACTTCCTTCATCAACGTGAATACGGCCACTCCCTTCCGCGGCTTCGCTTCCCAGAGCGGCAATAGCACGTCGCCTTCGGTCACCATCGCCAGCGCAGCGAACGACCTGGTCTTTGACACGGCGTGCAGCGGAAGCGGACTCATGTCTTCAGGTCAGACCAACAATTTTACGGGGGGGTTCTCTCCAGACGCCTGCGGCATTTCGGCGTGAGTACGAAGGCGGGGGCAAGTAGCGTGACCATGACATGGACTACTCCGGGTGACTGGTGGACAGACCTTGCCGCTTCTTTGGAACCCACGGCCGCCAGCCCGCCCGCCCGGCAAATGCGCCTCTTCGCGGGTTACAAAATCAAGCTCGTCAGCGGTCGCATCATCCTGTACTGAGCGAACCTGAATTCAAGTTTTTTATAGGCTCTCTATTCAGGCCGCAATCTTTTGGTTCAAGCCAAGGTGCTTTTCAATCGCTCTCACCCGCTCCATCAGGTGATCGATTTCCTTAGCGTAGCCCGAAATATTGTGAACGGCGGCTTCGAGAGCATCGAGCCGATTATGAATGTCTTTGAGTTCTGATCGTATGTCGGCGAATCCTTCGCGCATCTCAGTCCGCAGTTCGCGCATCTCGGTTCGCAATTGGGAGACGTCGGATTTGATGTTCGTCACCTCGGTCTTGGTTTCCGTTAGCTCAGACTTGGTGTCAGCGATGTCTTGGGCCAGAGCGGAAAAGCCCTTCTCTATCAGCGTCTCCAGTCGGTCGAAACGAGCATCTTGTGAATTTAGCATAGCCGAAGTGTATCACAATTGCAAAATACACTGACCCAGAACGGTGGCACGCTCTGCGCTTGCGCTCCTTCGAAGTTGCGGTTGGCACAGAGCGCCTTAGAATGCGCCAATGAGCCGGGCGAGCAATATTGCTGAAGATTGCGCGGATGAGTGTTGCGCGCCGCCGCCCTTATTGTTCCAAACCGCGTAACGTATAAACCAGACTCCCAAGCGCGAAACTAGGTAGAACTTACCCGCGTTTTGTGCTCCGGACGAGTTAAGAAATGATTGCGAAATTTCTGCCGCCGGCTGCCCGCCCCGGGCCGCCTTAATCAAACTGGCCCATTACCCGAAAATAGAGGCCGCTTGCTCCCGCAGCGGAAGGGGAATAGTGTATCGGCGTGCCGTGGTGTGGACCCAGTTCTACAGCAAGAGTGCATACAGAGAAGCTTGGTGTCCAATCCGACGCAGCCCCGACCAGCGATTGGCCGGGGCTTCTCGTTGGCCTCGCGGCCGATTGCGCGCGGGCTCAATTGCTCGGCAAAGCACTGCGCGGTTTCGATTGAGACCCGCCGTAAGAAGGGCCTCGCTATTGCGCGGGCGAGGAAGTTGCAGCAGCAGTCGCGGGCTCGATGATGTACGGTGCGGGTCGAGGTGCTCGTGAGCCCTTGGCTATCGGTCGACGACGTAGTCGATCGTGTCGGTCGCGGCGGCGCTCGTGTCGAGTGCGATGGCGCTCTCAAGCGTGCCGTTCACGTAGGTCACTATCCCGAGATTGAGGTCTGCCTTGGGGCCGGTGATCGTCGCGCCGAGGTCGCTGTAGCTCGCGCCGACTTGGACGATGGCGGGGTTGTTGCCGTTGACAGAATGACGGGCGGCGTGTCGGTCGCGGCCGATGTCGAAGGCGATGGGGAAGCGGACGCGCGGGCGGACTGGTTGGCGGCGGCGAGTAGCGTTTGAAACTGCGCCTCGGTGACACAGGTTTTCCCGACACAGAGTTCGTTCGTGTTGACTTGGCCGAAATTGCCGACGGCAGACGTGATCGATTGCGCGAAGCCCGCAACTGTCGATGCGAGCGACGTGATCTCTTTATCAAGCTCCTGGATCGCCGCGACAATCGGGGAAATGAGGTCGATGTAGTTGAGCGACAAGGTGCCGTCTGGTGTGAGCGCTCACCCATCCCCTCATTTACGCGAGCCCGAAGGTTGTCGGTGAAAACTCTGTTTTGGCGTAGCAATTCCTCGTATTTGGCGACGAGCGGCCGCAGTCTTTGCTCGGGCATGTTGGGGATGAGGCCGTAGAGCAGGCAACCCTGGCGGAACAACGAATGGACGCGGCGTTTGACCGTGCTGGTTCTGAGCAATCGGTCCATGCCGAGGCTTTCGCCGCAGCGACGAGCAGCGTCAGCAGCAG
Organism: uncultured Alphaproteobacteria bacterium; assembly: GCA_963805295.1. Lineage (GTDB taxonomy): Bacteria > Pseudomonadota > Alphaproteobacteria > Rhizobiales > Beijerinckiaceae > Roseiarcus. The sequence goes on from CAWDTW010000033.1 coordinate 3,992, forward strand.
GATCGCCAAGGCGTTGAGCATTAGCAAGCGGTCGCGCCGCTGCGGATCAGCCGATGCGTAGCGCGCTCAGCCCCATGCCGAAGCGCAAGTCTTTGAAATACCGGAACCCAGGCTCGATCGTCCACCGCTTGGCGTAGAGTTTGACGATCTGGCCCGCGCTCGAACTTGCGTCGCTGGTGGCCAGATGCCACGCCTCTTTCATGCCCGTGGCGTGGACGCAGACCACCGCGCCGACCTTGTGGCGGGCGGCCGTGACCTTGGCGCCGCGCAGCAGGCGCGCCCGTCCGCCCTTGCCGACCCAGTCGGCGGCCAGGCGCGTCTCGCCGTCCGCCGCGGCCACTTGAACATTGCCGCGAAAGCGGATGACGTAGCCGAAGCCGAGCCTGTCGAGGAACTCGAACAGCTTGACGTCGCCGAAGCCCCGATCGGCCAGGATCGTCACCGCCACATCTTCGGGAAGAAGCGCCTTCAGACGGCAAAGGCAGAGGTCCTCGAAGTCGTTGCGCTGGTCCTTCAATTCATCCTTGTCGACCGTGAGCCACAGGAGCGGCGTCGCGCGGCCGTGGCGGGTGACGAGGTTCAGCGCGAGCGTGGCTTGGTTGTCGGCGTCGAAATCGGTCCAGTCCATCGCCACGACGATCGCCTCGCGCTGGCCCACCATCTCGCGCACCCACGGCGCAAACAGCTCCCACACGACGACGCCGGCGTTGCTCAGCAGACGATCGACCTGTTTGATTGCGTGCCTGTCGACGAGACCGCGCGCCCGCGCCAGCGCATGCCCGATGACGGAAACGGCCAAGGACGCCCCCGTCACAACGCCGACCACCCCGTTGGCCAGCGAAACAATCCGTTTGGCGTGCAGGCTCCCTGCAAACGCCCGCTCCACAAAATGATGAATGAATTCCACGCGCTCGACCGGCTTCCGCATGAGCCACCTTCCCCCGCTAAATTCGCGACAGCGCAACGCGGTGACCCGCCAATTCAGGCAATTTCAAGTCGGTCTAAATAGGGGATTCATGAGGTGTGAGCGTGGTCGGCGAAGTGGTCGATACGAGATTAGGGAAAACCGATTGTATCTGCTGCGCAATGAAACCGTATTGCGGTACCGCGCTTTTTGCCGGATCAATCCAATAAAAGGTCACTGGATTGAGCGCGCGGATTTCGGTGAGCGAACTGGAGCCGTCGAGGGTCTGGATGTTGGTCTTGAGGCGCTGGTCTGAATTCTGGATGAGGTTGCCGGCGAGCGTGGCATTACCATTGTCGAGAACGGCGAACTCCGTGTCCGAGGCGCTGTCGGTGACGAGGAACGCGCTGGTCGACGCGGCCTTATCAGGTCCCCAGACTTCGAGGCGGCTATAGGGAGTGCTGGTGCCGATGCCGACATTGCCAGCGGTATCGATTCTCATCTGTTCTCCACCGTCAGTGGAAAGCGCAATGTAGCCGCCGGAATACGTGTCGGGAGAATATTTGTAAATAGTCTTTTGAGTGAAACCCGTGGACCAGAGAAAGCCATTGTAATAAACTATGCCCGTCGGATCAGTATTCCCGCTTGAAGAGATGTCAATATTAACGCCAGTATACACGCCAGCAGTGGTAACCTTGTAAATTTTGCCGCTGCCATAATCAGTAATCCAGAAAAAGCCGTTATAGTAGGCAATGCCGCTAGCTGTATTTATTCCGCTCGGGGAAGTGTCAAATTTAGTTCCGGCATAGGTACCGTCGGTGTTGTACTGGTAAACTTTTTTGTTGGTCCAGGAAACAATCCAGAAGTAACCGTTGTAGTAAGTTATGCCGACAGGGCTGGTATCCCCGCTTGCGGAAGTGTCAAAAGACACGCCCGTATAGGTGCCGCTAGTATCGTACTTGTAGACTTTGTTGGCTGAGTAATCCGTGATCCAAAAGAAGCCGTTGTAATAGGCTATGCCGTACGTACCGCCGGACCCCGATGTGTCAAAATTGGTTCCAGTATACGTGCCATCGGTGTTGTATTTGTAAACTTTATTGTTGGAACCGCTAGCCCAGAAAAAGCCGTTGTAATATGTTAGTCCAAAAACATCGCCTATCCCGCTCGCAGAAATGTCAAAGTAGGTGCCAGTATAAAAATTACTGCCGTTACCGGAGCTCAACGTCAAAGGATATGCTCCACCCCCGGCCATCGAGCCAAAATTGAAGGAGCCGGCAGAAGGATTAGAATAATACATACCATTTCCATCGTTTAAGTTCAGATTAGTGCCCACGATGATGTTCGTCCCCGTGAAGGAGAGGGCCGGGCTCGATGTGATCGTCGTGCCGTCGAAGTAGTTGATGCCATTCGTGACTTGCGTCGAGGTCGCGGTGCCGCCGTTCCCAATCGAGAGGATGCCGGTGAGGAGATTCGTTCCGATGCTCGTCGTCGCGACGACGGAACCGTTTGTATTGGTGGAGAGGATAGCATTGCCGATACTCGTGATGGCGAAGGTCGTGGAGGTGGCACTGCCCAGGGTGGCACCGCCCGTGAATGTCTGGAGGCTGTTCCAGCTGTTGGCAGTCGTGGTGCCGAAGCCCAGGGAGAAGACGCCAGTCGTGTTGTTGTATGAGAGAGGATAGGCGGCAGAGAGGGATGACGAGGAGACCTTGCTGTTGAAGGTGGTCCAGTCGGCGGAGGCCAGAAAACCAGGTTGTGCACCGTTCGCCTGGTTGATGCCGATGACGCCGGACGAATAGGTGAACGGCGCGCCGGAGACGGATATCGCGCCCTGCGCGAGCGTGTTGGAGAAGTACTTGTTGGTGGTGCCCTGGGCAAGCGCGTCCGTTGTGGTTGCGTACCAGCTCCCCAGCGAGAGCTTGCCGTTGAGCGCATTTTGTAAATCGTTCTGGCTGGCGAGTGAGCCGGTTATGGTGCCCCAGGTGCCAGCGGATGATCCTGCAATCCCCAGGCTCGACGTCGCCACAGATGCCCACGATGAGCCGTTCCACGAGAGGACGGAGCCGAGAGTCCCGGCGGCGGTTGGTATGGTGCTTGATGCATCGATGTAGGTCGCGACGCGGCTGTCTGTGTAGTACAGGTTCGACCCTTCGCCGATCTGCGAGGTGGTGAGACCGGAGAGCGTTGGCGCGATGATCGAAGGGGACGTGAGCGTCACATTCGAGAGATTGTTGATCAGGTTGGTCTGGGAGATTTCTCGCTGGAGGCCGGCGATCTCTTGCTGTGTTGTTGCCAAATCTGCCTGCTCCATGATCGTAGTGGTTGCAGTGGTGGTGGGAAGGAGTGTGAGCAAAGTCTTGAAAGACGCGAGAAAGCCCCTGAGCTCGGCTTTCGTGACCAGACCGCTTGGGACGGGCTGCCTATTCGCGACAATGGCCTGCGAGACGGCGGTTGTAGTCGGCGATGGGGAAGCCGCGGGAGGAACGGGAGGGTAGATGATCTGAGGCGGGGCCGCTGCGGCAGCGGCCGCACTGACCGAGAGAGCTGCGCTGCCGACCGCGTGGGTACGGTTGGCGGCATTGCCGCCAACCGCCTCTTCAATCGACGCAATGATCGCCTCTGCGCCGTCTACGAGATGGGCGAGCACCTCCTGAAGCGGACTGACGGGAGAAGCGCCTGTGGTGCCGGTTGAGGCGAGCACAGCGCTCGACGTCAGCGTGAAGCTTAATAGAGCTACAGCAAAAACCACTCCGATGCTGTGGTGCATATAGACAGTATTATAATTTACGATGACACTGTCTGAATAGTTCGGGAGGGATAACTTTGATTGGGCAGCACTATTGACAAATTATGATTATGTGCCGCAAAATAAATATTGTGCGACACGAAATAATGGCTATGTCAAGCCCTTGCCTTGTAAATTCAAACTCCAACTGCACCACCCCACACTTCTAATGGCATCTTCCACCCCAATCGCTTCCTCGGCCGTGTGTTCAAAGCATACTCTGCTTTTGCGATCTCCGCTTCGGGTACTGTGGCAAAGTCCGTACCCTTCGGGAAATACTCACGGAGCAATCCATTCGTGTTCTCGTTTGCACCTCGCTCCCCTGAGCAATACGGATGGGCGGAATAGCACGGCATGTCAGTCACCCTCTCGATATCGCGCCAGTTCGTCCACTCCGCTCCGTTGTCCACCGTGAGCGTCTGCTTGAGATGCATCGGCACGGTCGCAAAGCGCCTCTCCAGCACGCGGACGGTGTCGCGCGATGTCTTGCCGGCGAGCTTAGTGACAAAGACCAGACCGCTCTTGCGCTCAAAACTCGTGTTCACGCCAGTCCTGTTGCCGCAAGACACCACCGTGTCGGATTCCCAGTCTCCAAACCGCTCGCGGCGCTCTACGATCGCCGGCCGATCCTCGATCGAGCGATTTTTTGGCTTGGATATGCACTGGGATCGCCGTGCACCATGTGGCAGACGGCGTCTCCGCCTACGCCGCAGATATGGCCGCAAGTCTTCGCCCCCGTGCCGCCATGGAAGGCTCGGGTTGCCCGTCTGCATCTGCGCGTACACGAACTGGTAGATCGCCTCGTGAGAGATGGAGCCGAAGCCGTCGAGCTTCATGCGGCCGGCGATCTGCTCCGGCGACCATCCCAGCTTGAGATGCGAGACGACGTAGGCGCGTATCTCCGGGTTCTTGAGCCGCCGCTCCCTGCCACGCCTCGTACGCTGCTTGAGCGCGTCTACGTGTGCTCGCCGCGCGTTGTAGCGCATCTTCACGATCGGCGTGACCCGTGCCACCTCACGCACAATGGTCGCATGAGAGCGCCTCAGACGCCTCGCTATCGAGCGTATAGACTCCCGCTCCCACATGCCCCGCTGTATCTCCTCGCGCTCCTCGATGGTCAACTGTCGGTAGTTCATATTCCGCTATTTTAGCGGAGTGGTGCACTTACTTCTTGAACTCACAGTAATGGTTCAATAGCTTCACACCACCCAGGCGGATACAGTAAACGCATGTCATATACAAGTAATCCGCATCTTCCCCGGATACGTCGGGAAGCAGCACGGCTGGTGGTGGAACAGGGATGGAGTGCGTGAAAGGTCGGTCGGTACTTCGGGTACAACCACACGACGATCATGTGTTGGGTGCGGTATGCGCGCCGCTACGGAATACGGTCGATACCCACGCAATCGTCGAAACCGAAGTCGCATCCGAAGCAGTTGTCACCAGAACTGGTGAGAAAGATCGTTGAAAAGCGATTCGAGCTCAAGCGTTCGGCTGAAGTCATTCACTTCGCACTCAAGGAAGAAGGTGTCGAGGTGTCGCTGTGTTCGGTGAAGCGCACGCTGGATCGGCGCGGACTTCTAAAGAAGCGTTCTCCATGGAAACGCAGACATGTGTCCGTTACCCGTCCTGAGGCCGAGAAACCTGGCGATTTGGTGCAGCTCGATACCGTTCACCTCATGCGCAATGACGGGAGCCGCGTGTACGTATTCACCGGCCTCGACGTGCGCACCCGCTTCGCACATGCGTGGGCGTTTGAGAGGGCAAATACGCGAACAGCGTTGTGTTTCTTGAGACGCATGAAAAAAGTCGCTCCCTTTGCGATCCATATGCTCCAGTCGGACAACGGCAGCGAGTTCTCGACTTCGTTCAGCGAGCGGGCACGTATCGAGCATCGGCACTCCCGGGTCCGGAGACCGAACGACAACGCGCACCTCGAACGGTTCAATCGCACCATTCAGGATGAGCTCCTTGATGCGTTGCCGAAGGACGCGAAGGTTATTAACAGGAATCTTCCGAAGTACTTGCGCTACTACAACGAGAAGCGCCACCACTTCGGAATTAATCTTCAAACGCCGCTCCAAGTGGTGCGAAGCTATTGATTAGAAAACGGTGTGGCCCTTGAATTAAAGCCTCAAGTGCAACAATATATGAGCTCTCTGCGCGACAAACTCTCCTCGCAATTTACAGTCGCGTTGGAGATATTGACAAATACAATAGATAATATATAATGGTACCTAGTTAATAGCGAGACTTCTCTCGCTTCCGTTACGCCCCCGGCGTCATGCGGGGCAGGAGAATTACGATGGGTAATTTCAGCGGACTTACTAGATACCTCGCGCACTGGAGGGAACTCTTAATCGGGTTGCCCGAGATTGAGCTCGAGCCCACCCGTTCGTTCCGAGCAAGTTGACTGTCGTCGATCACCAGAAAGGCGGCCGGTTCAAATGGGACGCCTCCAAGGTGACGCTCTACCTGAGTGAGAGACAGCGGGCGATAGACGGATTCATCAAAGGCGATAAACTGCTTGAGGAACTGAAGGACAAGAGCCCTTTCAACGCCAATCTACTGGACTATTTGCTCAAGCATCCGCACCTCATCCCCGAGGAGTGGAAGAACGAGTGGGTTCTTTTCTTCGGCACCACTTACTGCGACTACGCCTCGGGCGGCCGCCGCCTCTACGTCCGCCATCTCTGCTGGCTCATCAACAAGTGGGGCTGGGGCTACCTCTGGCTCGACCTCGACTTGGACGGCCACCGCCCCGCTGCGGTGCTCGCAAGTTGAACTTTGGGCTTTGGTCTTCGCCCGACGCGTTTTTCGCGCCGGGCATTTTGTTTGCAACGTTGCACTTCAGTCACTGTCTCTCGATGTTCAGAGCTGCCGATATTTTCCCTCAAGAAGATCCAATATCCCCTGATACTCGTGTCGAGTAGTTTCAAGGACCTTCGGGTGTCCACGAAGCCATTCAGAATATTTTTGCATGAGCGGCTGATGCGAGTGTTGAAAAATATCTTCAACGACGCAACACTCTAATTGGACTGGTAATTTTCCTACTAAATGGGGACGTACGACTGATAACACATGGTCTCGTACATCACGGAATAAGTCGGGGTTTTGTGTTTTATGCGAAGAGATATCTTCAAGTGCCTTCGTAAGAATATTCCGAATTTCCTCGACATCTTCTGAAGGCAACACAAAGTCTGTGCCATGAGTATGTTTGTAAAAAACCATGGCAAACAAGAGCCATGCTCGCAGCATATGGAAGTCATTCGTTACCAAATTCATGACGAGCGGAGTTTGATCCGTGAGTTTATGCGCCGCCAGATATTCGATAATTGATTCAGCGTTCCCCTGCGTCGTGGCCTTCGGACTGGTTATCGATATCACCTGATCCTCATTAAACCCATAATTCGTTACGAGTGCATGTGATAAGTTCTCCGCGCGTGAGTGTTCGACATTTGGTTCTTTCCCTCCAGTAACAAGAACGAGCATGTTGCTCGGGTGTATATCTTGAAGAAGTTGCTGCCGCAAAATCCTCAGCCCGCCCATCCGCGCCCAGCCCCCAGAAACTTCTCCTTCCGTGGATTTATTCGTGTTTGTGCGCGTTGTCGTGAATAGCGGAAATGTGACTTCACCCTTGTCATTCTTCGGCGTGCGAGCACCGAGCAAGACGAAAATCTCCATATAGAGTTATAATATCATGCCATCGCGATCACCGTGCAAAACACATTGACCTGGATAGGCACGTCGCAAAGGCCAGGGTGTCAGGTACAATTATCGACGGGTATTCCGCGGTCGTCCGCCTTTCTTGCCGGCTTGCGAAGCAATTTCCCGTCGCCTCTCGGGCGAGAGCTTCTGGGCGCGCGCAATGCCGCCCATGCTGGCGAATTCGGTGACCGTGAGTGGTTTCTTCTTCATGGCTGCAATATAGCACGCGGTCCGCATGCCAGCCGCTGACATCCGCACTGCCGCCCGCGCCTTTTCCTTAATAGTCGCATCCCTGATATCGACAGAAGGTGACGGCAGGTAGTGGGTCAGTTTGAATTTCGGCTTCCGACCCAGAGCGGGCATTGCGGTTGGTGCGGAAATCATGGAGGCTGTGCGAACTGTGCCGGCTCAAATCGGTCCCGCCAACTTCGAGCGTCTCTTGCCGATCACAGCCTCTCCCCTGACTTCTTCTGGATGGACATAAGCGAAATCATCCTGCTCGCTGCCGCAAGCAGGTCAATCATGAAAATGCTTGCTGAAACAAGCACGCTATTTCCGTGGTCCCCAGCGCTTCGCCGCTGCCGCAATCTCTGCCCGCCGTTCCGGCGTCATCTTTACCGCACGCGCGACAGGCGACGCGGGTGTCCTAAAGGCTAGGGGGGCGCGGTCGATAGCTGAAAGTGGTAATTGACACGTGAACGGACCATGCATAGTTTGTCGTGGTTCGAATAGTATGTTAACTTCGTGTCTTGCGGGCGAACGCGAAATTCCGTCTTCCGTGCTGCTAAAAGTGGGAACGTCTCGATGAGCAGTGACACGCAAGATTTGAACGTGAAGGTGGAGCGAACCCGCCGCAACATCTTGAAGATGGGTGCCATTCTGGGGTCCGCGGGCTTGGTGGGGTCCGCGGGCTTGGCGAAAGTTAATAAGGCGCGGGCCCAGGCGGCGGTCTCGGTCTGTTCGAGGGCTATTGGCTGTCAATGCTTCCTTAGGGGCACGAATATTCATACAGCTGTGGGCGAGCGCAAGGTCGAAGAACTTGCGATCGGCGATCTGTTGCCAACGATGTTTGGTGGACTCCGTCCGATTCAGTGGATCGGTCACTTTCCAATCAAAAAGAGTGATCCGTCGAAGCCTTGGCCGAAAGACGCGCGTCCGGTTCGGATCGCTCGCTCTGCTCTCGCGCCCAATGTTCCGCAAGCCGATCTTTATGTGACGCAAGCCCACGGCGTGTTCATCGACGACGTGCTGGTGTCAGCAGGATATCTGGTCAATGAAACGACGATTACCCTCTGTGAGGCGAGCGAATTGAACGAGTTGGAGTTCTTTCATATCAAACTCGAAAGTCATGACGTGATTTACGCCGAAGGGGCTCCTGTCGAAACTCTGTTGAATGTGGATGAAAGGGCTGTCAATTTCGCTGACTATTTTCGGATGAATGGAGTGCCGACGAGCAACCAAGTGCCCTGCCTCCTAATTCTCAGCAACTGGAGGCCAAGAGGTTTGAAGTCGCGCTTCCGCAGTGCGATATCGTGGATTGATCGCCGAAAGCGGATAGGCGTGATATGCGATCGATTGGAGGAACGCGCAATCGTGCTTTCTCAAGAGTTGCAGCCTTCACTCTAGAACTTTCGCCGAGCGGCCTTCGCATTCAGCGGCTTCGCGGGCTATCGGGCTTCGCGGAAGGCCGCAGCCCTTGCAGCGTAACGCTCAACTTTTTTCGAAGCGTCATAGAACGCCGCCCATGAAGGGCGGCGTTATCCTTTTCGGATAGCTTCATGTCGCAAACTACGTGGTCGCCGGGAACGCCCGCTTTCCGCCCAAACCTGAAGTTCAAACTGACCCACTACCCGCGGGAGATAGGAGATAGCGGCGGATAGATGATAGCTCGGTCCGCGCCTTTTCCTTAATAGTCGCATCCCTGATATCGACAGAAGGTGACGACACCGCAGCGAGCGGACAATTACCGTAAACCGGATGCCGAATATCGCCCACGTATAAATATTGCACGGCGCGGCCTGCTTCAAAGGTACGTGAAGTTGATTGTGCCGGCGCTGAAGATTGATCCTCTAGTCGTTGTAAAAATGCCGGTGGAGCTGCTCCTGCGGAACGTAGCGCGACGCCTGCGAGAAGATGATGCGCAGGGTACCTTTGGCGATCGGGGAATGGGCCGGAATGACGAGCGTCTCGTTACCGTTGGGGCCGCTGCGTCGTAATTTGATGTGCTTCCTTCCGCCGATGACCGCGAACCCAAAGCCACCAAGAATGCTCACCACGTCTGCGCCAGAGAGGACTTTAAGTCCTCCCCGCATACGTTGGTTGGGGAACCTCGTAATTTGTCAGGATAGAAGGGGCTCGGTCGAATCCGAGTGAAGCAGGATCGTCGCCCTCGAAATAGAGGGCGACCGCATCGCGGATGTTTTCTTGCAGCTCCTCGAAAGTCGCTCCTTCCGTAACGATGGGAGCATTCACGCCGCCAGCAGTGTAGACGCCGTCTTCGTGAGAGATTTCAAATTGGATGATCGATTTCATACAGGCAGTTTAGCATTATTAACACGACATCAGCAAGTTTCAATGAATACACTTATAAAGCGCGAAGTTATTGACTATTTTGGAATTCATGTCGCAAAATAAATGCTTGTGCGACACGAAATTAAGGCATTGTCAAGCCACTTTTTTATAGTCTATATGTTCAGGCCGCAATCTTTTGGTGCAAGCCAAGGTGCTTTTCAATCGCTCTCACCCGCTCCATCAGGTGATCGATTTCCTTGGCGTAGCCTGAAATGTTGTGAACGGCGGCTTCGAGAGCATCGAGCCGATTATGAATGTCTTTGAGTTCTGATCGTATGTCGGCAAATCCTTCGTGCATCTCAGCCCGCAGTTCGCGCATCTCGGTTCGCAATTGGGCGATGTCATCCTTAGTGGCCATATTGACGATATCATCCTTCGTGGCCATCTTTGCGAGGATGACATTCAGCGTCTCGACGATCTCACTTGTGTCTTTGTCCATCGGTAAAATATATCATAGGTCGCTATTGGCGAAAAGGTAAGAAGGTGAATTGCAAACAAACTGCGAAGCGGTGCATATAGAAATGACGGAGGTGTTTGATTGATACGCAGGTTCACGCCACAAAACAGATATTGTGCGACCGGTTCCCGCACCCGTCAAGTAGGACACTCCGACGTTTTTAATGACTGTGAAAATTGTATCCTCAACTGAAATATTGTAAACAAAATGCCCGACGCGAAGGATGCGTCGGGCGGAGGCCGAAGCCTAAAGTTCAACTTGCGGGCACCGCAGCGGGGCAGTGGACGCTCCAGCCGCTGCCGAGCCCGTAGGAGTCCCAGCCCCACCTGTCGCCGTGCCAGTCGAGGTGGCGAACGCAGGGATCGCCGTCCGAGTCGCCGTAGACCGTCGCCCAAAAGAAGACATCCTTGCCCTTCCACTCCTCGGGGATGAGGTGCGGGTTTTCGAGCAAGTAATCGAGCAGGTTCGCGTTGTAGACGGGTCGGCCTTTCAGCTCCTCGCGGAGCTTGCGGCCATCGATGGCTCCGCCGCCTCGCTGCTTCTTGGAGAGATGGAGCTTCACCTTGGTGGCGTCCCATTTGAACTGACCGCCCTTTCGATGCTCGATGACACTCCAGCCATCCGGAACATATGGCTCAGCATCGAGATCGACTATTTTTTGCGGTACGCTCTCAGCCGTTGTACCGCTCTCCTGAGTTTTCACATCGTTTGTTTCTTGTTTCCGATGTTGCCACAATCTTTCGATACCCATGAAGGCCATTGTATCCTCCTACTCATATAACGCAATGAGCGTATGTGGAAACGAGAGAAGTCTCGCTATTACCTAGGGAGTATTATATATTACGAATTACATTTGTCAAACTCAGCGCTTGAATTAAAGTCTCAAGTGCAACAACAGAACTGAACATACCTGCGCGGTACACTAGGAAGTGATTAGAAGTCTAGTAAACCAACACAGGTATGTACCACCACATTACCAGAGAACAGCGATCCGTCATCTCTGCGTTACGCAGATACGGCGAATCGGATGCCGAGATCGCCCGAGTCATCGGTGTGCACCGCTCCACGATCGGCCGCGAAGTGCGCCGCAATGGCGGTGAAGCATATACCGTCTGGCTTGCACAGCGCCGCGTACGTAAGCGTCGATTTGATGCCAAAGCCCCAGAACGCGCGTTAGAGGGTGATCCGGGTCTTGCCATTCACGTGGAGCAATTGCTCCGACGCTCGTTCTCGCCTGAACAGATCGCATATGCCGGCCACGAGATATGCCACACAACCGTCTACGCATGGATCAGGCGCTCCAGGACTGATCTCCGTACGTGTCTCCGAAGACGAGGCAAGAAGCGACGACGCTACGGTACGGCACAAATTCCGAACCGCTTTGAATCCCAGAAGCGACATCTCTGCGAACGTCCCGCGATCGTCGCAGAACGCTCGCGTATCGGTGATTGGGAGGGCGATACAGCACGAGGACGCGAGAAATCGGCCCTTCTCGTGTATGCGGAACGCCGGAGCAAGTATCTGGTCGGGCAAGCGCTCGCTCGTGCGACGGCGGACGCGGTGCATCGGGAGACGACTCGGATGCTGGCACCCTTCCCGACATATACGATCACAGATGACAATGGCAGCGAGTTCGCTCTCCATCGCCTTGTTGAGCGAGATACCAACGCGCTCGTATACTTCGCACGGCCGGGCCATCCGGAAGAACGAGGTACCTGCGAGCTCATGAATCCCCTCATTTAGACCGACTCGAAATTGCCTGAATTGGCGGGTCACCGCGTTGCGCTGTCGCAAATCAGCGGGGGAAGGTGGCTCATGCGGAAGCCGGTCGAGCGCGTGGAATTCATTCATCATTTTGTGGAGCGGGCGTTTGCAGGGAGCCTGCACGCCAAACGGATTGTTTCGCTGGCCAACGGGGTGGTCGGCGTTGTGACGGGGGCGTCCTTGGCCGTTTCCGTCATCGGGCATGCGCTGGCGCGGGCGCGCGGTCTCGTCGACAGGCACGCAATCAAACAGGTCGATCGTCTGCTGAGCAACGCCGGCGTCGTCGTGTGGGAGCTGTTTGCGCCGTGGGTGCGCGAGATGGTGGGCCAGCGCGAGGCGATCGTCGTGGCGATGGACTGGACCGATTTCGACGCCGACAACCAAGCCACGCTCGCGCTGAACCTCGTCACCCGCCACGGCCGCGCGACGCCGCTCCTGTGGCTCACGGTCGACAAGGATGAATTGAAGGACCAGCGCAACGACTTCGAGGACCTCTGCCTTTGCCGTCTGAAGGCGCTTCTTCCCGAAGATGTGGCGGTGACGATCCTGGCCGATCGGGGCTTCGGCGACGTCAAGCTGTTCGAGTTCCTCGACAGGCTCGGCTTCGGCTACGTCATCCGCTTTCGCGGCAATGTTCAAGTGGCCGCGGCGGACGGCGAGACGCGCCTGGCCGCCGACTGGGTCGGCAAGGGCGGACGGGCGCGCCTGCTGCGCGGCGCCAAGGTCACGGCCGCCCGCCACAAGGTCGGCGCGGTGGTCTGCGTCCACGCCACGGGCATGAAAGAGGCGTGGCATCTGGCCGCCAGCGACGCAAGTTCGAGCGCGGGCCAGATCGTCAAACTCTACGCCAAGCGGTGGACGATCGAGCCTGGGTTCCGGGATTCCAAAGACTTGCGCTTCGGCATGGGGCTGAGCGCGCTACGCATCGGCGATCCGCAGCGGCGCGACCGCTTGCTAATGCTCAACGCCTTGGCGATCCTGCTGCTGACGCTGCTCGGCGCCGCCGGCGAAAGCCTCGGCATGGACCGATTGCTCAGAACCAGCACGGTCAAACGCCGCGTCCATTCGTTGTTCCGCCAGGGTTGCCTGCTCTACGGCCTCATCCCCAACATGCCCGAGCAAAGACTGCGGCCGCTCGTCGCCAAATACGAGGAATTGCTACGCCAAAACAGAGTCTTCACCGAAACCTTCGGGCTCGCGTAAATGAGGGGATGGGTGAGACCTGCGAGAACTCGATCGGCCTCATACGGGAATTCTTCCCCAAACGGACTGTTTTTGCGGCGCTTTCGATCAAACAGGTTGCTGATGCGCTGTGGTTCCTCAATCATCGACCTCGGAAATGCCTCGGCTGGAAGACGCCGTGCAAGGTGTTGGGATACTGTTGTCGTATTCCAGGTAGTGAGTAAAGTTCTTTCATACTGTCAGCTGCCCTGTTGGCGTCGTGTGCAAAAGTAAAGCGCGTACCCGTGGGTGCGCGCCTAATTTAACCTTGTATGTCTTGGTTTGGAAATTACGAGTAATCCCCGTATGTTTACCTGCTGGGGCTCGTAAAACCAATCTACGTGCATGGTAGCACAGTATAATGGTTGTGCAAGTTCGTGTGGGGTAGTCTAAGGGTACCTTGAGTTTGGTGTTATATTTATGAGGCCGAGTTTGCCGCACAGAGTGTTACGTAACCGTTGCACTTCAGCCTTTAATTCAAGCGCGCTTCCCTTCCTTGTGCATTTTGGATTTCGCATTTCATGAGTTTAAAAAAGAATTCCTGTCTGGGTCTTTTTCTATATGAGTATTATTAAATGCGTATTCTTATATAGAGTGACCGGCAAATTTGGCCGCTCTTGACCGGCAAACATTGCCGGTGCTGATCGGCAAAATTTGCCGGTCAGGACTGGCGACGCTTCCCCTTCTTCGGAATGGTGAGGTGCAAACGGTAGAGGTTCGTCTTACCGAGGCCGCGCTGCTGGATATCAAGGATTCCGGTCGTCTCAAGCTCTTTGAGGTATGTGCGGATGCTTCGCTCCGCCGCGCCCATGTCCTGGGCCAGCTTCACTTGGCCCGGATAGCAAGCTTGATCGCCCCAGGCGTATTTTAGAAGCATCGCATAAGCGAGCTTCGCGCCGACCGATAGTTCCTTTTGCGTGAGGACGAAGTTTGGAACCTGCGTGAACCCGTGCAGAGTGATCGGGTCGGCGCCGACGATTTCGATGTTGCGTGCAATGTCCGCGATGTTCCTCGCGATCTGCTCCATCTGCGCATTATAGCGTACGTCCGGCTGTCAAGACGCGCTGTGCACACTCCCTTATTGGCCGTGCTCCGGCCTCGGTGATTCGTCGGTATGTGATCGATGCGGGTCTGGCGATCCGAGCATCGGCGCGAGTAGGCGTTGCAAGCCGCCGATCAAAACATTCGTCTCACGGCTGCGCTCGGTCAGCTCCTTGATCTGCGCATTTTTCGTGGTGAGTTCCTCGCGAAGGAAAGTCGACCTCCCCTTCCAAGCGATCAATGTACCGCTCCGTAAGGTCGGGGCTTGTCGCGACAAGTCGCGGCTCGTCGGTGGTTGTCGATTGCGGTTGTCGGTCGGGCTCGTCTTCATTTCCAGCGGCGAGACGTGTCGCGTCTTGCCGCGGCATATCGCGACTTGTCGGTGCAGTATGTTGCTGCGCATCGTGAACCATTTCGAGGTCTGGGTCTGTCGCGACCGGTCGCGACAAGTCGTGACCGGTCGCGGTCGGTCGCACCTCCTCGATGTAGGCGATGTGCTTGGCGACTGAGTCTGGCGAGATGAGATATTTTTCGCCGAACTGCGTTTCGATGCGGCGGCAATCGAGATGGCCTTTGGCGCAATAGCGCTGCACACTGCGGGCTGTCCGGGGATGTCCGGCGTGATCGTAGCGCGCCAACGCTTCGTCGATGGTAAGGGTGTACTCACTGTCAGGGGTAGTCGCGTCTTGTCGCGACAGGTCGTCGGTCATCTGTTCATCATACCGCGTCTCCGTGAGGGGGTGCCGGTTATCCCCACAGCCTCGTCGGTAGAGGGAATGGGGAAGCGGCTTATCAAATAGTTAGAGGTCAATATGGCTTACGAACCTTCGGGACCTCTTTCGGAGGTGGCCGGATATTGGCAGACGCTGATCGCTGGCGTCCTGGCCGTTCTTGCGGGAGCCGGAACGATTTGGGCGACGATCAAGTCTGCAAATCGAGAGATCGGCGCGGCTCAAGCCCAAATCGCATTGACGCGACGGATCGAAAAACGACGCGTTGCCGCTGAGGCCTACGCCTTCTATGCGATGTTAGAGGCATCGTCCGCTTCAATTTTGGAGGACGTTAGCAGCGCGCGATTGAGGGTGGAAAAATGGTCGGGCAATTCGCCGGTTCTACCGATCGATGCTTTTGTCGCCATCAGTGAGATCAGAAAACCAGCGTTCAACGAACTTCGCGGCGCATGTCTGAGGTTCGGCGGCCTTCACACGAGACTCTTTTTGGACTTGGAACATGGTGTTGACGAAATTGCCGCCCGCGCGTCGGAAGGCGAATTGATTGCAGCTGCCACGTCGGACCCGACAGAATTGGCCGTCGAACGGCAACCGCGGCGTGCCCGAGCCTTGCAGGTGCTTGAGCGAATAGCTCTTC
Source organism: uncultured Alphaproteobacteria bacterium (assembly GCA_963805295.1). Classification (GTDB taxonomy): domain Bacteria; phylum Pseudomonadota; class Alphaproteobacteria; order Rhizobiales; family Beijerinckiaceae; genus Roseiarcus. Next base: position 19,811 of record CAWDTW010000033.1, read on the forward strand.
AAGCAATGGCGTTGCGCGATGCCGCCGCGCAAGAAATGCAGCGCTGCAACGAAGTGCTCGCAGATTCGCAAACTGAGTTGGGAATATGATGTGCGGCCAGCGCGTCATGGGCGAGGACGGCGACGTTGTTTTCCTCGCCGTTGTCATGACGCCGGAGCAACGAAGTCGAAGCGATCACCCTCATTTGACTTTCATCTGTCGAGGTGTACGATTCAATACACAGATGGCCGGAAGGCTCGCCTCACGAAAGTGGGGCAAACGATAGGAAGAGGTCAGCCGAAATTTACGCGGCTGGCCTCTTTCTTTATCGCATCCAAAATATTGTGATCGAGATGCGCGATCTTTTTCACAAGTCGCTTACTGTCGATGTTGCGCATTTGGGAGAGCGTTGCACATGCTTCTTTGCCGTCGACAGTGCCGATCGGAACGCGATAGGGGTTCGGCTTCTGCGCTGTGGTCAGGGGAATGGCGAGAAATGAATACTGGTTGTATTTTTTGACGACGAGGACGGGTCGTGTGAACTCCTGAATTCTTACCGTCAGTCTCGTAGCCGATGTTTACGCCGAGGCGTACCCACCAGATATCGCCGTCACGAAAGAAGAGCCTGTTTTCCACGTCCGCAGCGTCAGTGGCCTTCTTGACCGTATTCCATTTGTCGAAGTCCTTCATACGTCGGTGCGAGCGGGTTTTCCGCAGGGGCATTGTAGCACGGGGACATCGAGGGTGAGCGGACGGTGTTCTATCTGGCCGTTTCGTTGAGACAACAAGCGTCAAGCATGTCCGCCCATTTCCGCATGAGCGCAACCCGCTCCGGCCAATAGACCGCGCGGTTGTAAGCGCGCCGGATGGCGTTCTCGGGTTGATGCCCGAGCGCCGCCTCGATCACGTCGGGGTTGAAGCCGTGCTCGTTAAGAATCGTGCTGGCCGATGAGCGGAAGCCGTGGGCCGACATTTCGTCCTGGCCGTAGCCGAGCCGCCGCAAGGTCGAATTGAACGTGTTCTCCGACAGCGGCGTCTTCTTCGAAATGATCGACGGGAAGACGAGCGCAAAGTTCTCCGACAGTGGCCAGATGTCTTGCACGACCGCGAGCGCCTGACGCGACAGCGGAACGTCATGCGGCTTGCGCGTCTTGGTGCGCGCGGCCGAAATACGCCAGACCGATTTCTCGAAATTGAATTCGTCCCGCGTTGCGCCGCGCACTTCGCCGGGACGCGCGAAGGTGAGTGCGAGAAATTTCAGGGCGGCGCGGATCGTCGGATAGCCGTCGAAGTCGTCGATGGATCGCAGCAGCGCGCCGAGCCGTATTTCATCCGTGATCGCGGCGCGCGACTTTGTGTTGGGCGGCAGCAATGCGCCCTGCAAAGCGAAGGTCGGATCACTGTTCGCGCGCAGGGTCACGACAGCGTAACGAAAGACCGTGCCCATGATTCCGCGCAGTCGGCGGGCGGTCTCGCGTCGGCCGCTCTTCTCGATCATCTTTAGCAAATGCAACAACTCGGCTGGCGTGATCTCGGCGATCGGTCGCCCGGCGATGGGCGAAGCGAGGTCTTGCAACAACCATTTGTTCTTCGCGATCGTGGTCTCGGCAGAGCCGCGCTCGCGGAGGTTTTCGAGATATTCCTCGGCGACCGCGCCGAACGTGTTGCGCGCCTGCGTGGCGGCGGCGATCTTATCGAGCTTCCGCTGCACGCTGGGATCGACGCCTTTTTCGAGCGCCGCTCTTGCGGCATCGCGCTTGGCGCGTGCGTCTGCAAGGGAAGTCGCAGGGAATGTGCCGAGCGCCAACAACTTCTCGACGCCGGCGAAGCGGTAGCGATAGCGCCAGAGCTTGTGTCCGTTCGGCTGGACTTGCAGGCTGAGGCCGTCGCCGTCGGAGATTCGATAGGGCTTGTCTTCCGGGCGGGCGTTCTTGATGTCGAGAAACGTGAGCTTCATGCGGGTACCATTTTGCGGGTACGGGTGCGATATCCACGATGGTACCCGCAAAACGGCGTGATGCAACGTGCCGCCATGCGACGCTATGCGCACGGAAACCGGCTCAAGCCATTGAATTTAATGGCTTTTGGAGACGCTATGAGACGGTATGGAAATGTGAGATGGTGCCCAGGGGCGGAATCGAACCACCGACACCGTGATTTTCAGTCACGTGCTCTACCAACTGAGCTACCTGGGCCCCCACGCGTCGCAGCCGACGCTCGCGGTTCGCGGCTTATAGGCGCCGGGGGGCGGCTTGTCCAGAGCGCGCGCGACGCAAACTTGTCGGTCGCGCGAGGCTCGGCGTTCATCGCCGAGCCGCCATGAATCCGCCGCACTCGGCCACGCATACCGGGCACGGCGACTTTCGTGTTACAGGCAGTGCCCATGCCCATCGTGGTTCGCATTTGCGCCGTCTCCGCCGCCTGCGCCGCGGCCCTTTGCCTGCAAGCGGCCGCGGCGTCGGCCGCCGACCTGCCGAACGCGCCCTCGACCTATCCCGCGCTCGCGGCCAGCCCGGGCGAGCCGGCGTCCGATCCCTGGTCCGGCCTCTATGTCGGGACCGGAATCTCGGCCTGGGGCGGCAAGGGGGTCAAGGGCGGGGTCGGGGGCGAGGGCTATCTCGGCTACGACCATGCCTTCGACAACGGCGTCGTGATCGGGGTGAGGGCCTCGAGCGGCTACGAGCCCTTCCTCTGGTCGACCCCGCGCGGGTTCACCCAGTTCACCGGAACCGCCTTCGCGGGCGGCGAGGCGATCGTCGGCTATCAGATGGGGCAGGTGACGTCGTATATGATCGCGGGCGTCGATCTCGCCCGGCCGACCCGCTTCGGCTATGGCGCCTATAGCCCGCTCGACGCCGTCAACACGGTCTTCTCGGGACCGGGGGCCGTCCAGGCGGTCGGCACGGTCGGGGTCGGCGTCAATTACCGCATCACCGACAATTTCAGCCTCGGCGTCGAGGCGATCGTGCACAACGCCGTCCCCGCCGGACCCGCCCTCTGGCCGTACTAGACGCACGAGTTGCGTTCGCTCGAGCGCCGGGTTAGGCCCGGCGCGGCTCGTCTCTCGGACTGAAAGACCCCATGCCCGACCTCTCCCGCCGCGCGCTGCTTCTCAGCGCCGCCGCCGCCTCGGGGGCGCGCATCCTTGCGCCCGCCGCCGCCCAGACCGAAGCGCCGCAGGGCGGACCCGCCCAGGCGCCGTTCGGCTATCAGGACGTCGTCAAGCGCGCGCGCGAGCTCGCGGCCGCCCCCTATGACGCGACGATCCCGCCGCTGCCGGACGGCCTCGCCAACCTCGATTTCGACGCCTGGCGCGACATCCGCTTCAAGTCGGACAAGGCCCTGTTAGAGAGCCAGCTCAACGCCAATTTCCGCCTCGAGCTCTTCCATCTCGGCCATCTTTACAAGCGCGCGGTCGTCGTCAACGTGCTGCGCGACGGCATCCCCGCGCCGATCCCCTATGCGGCGAACCTGTTCGACTACGGGCGTAACAAGGTCGACGGCAATCTGCCGATCAATCTCGGCTTCGCCGGCTTCCGCCTGCGCTTTCCCCTCAATGCGCCGCACGTTTGGGACGAGGTGGTGGCGTTTCTCGGGGCGAGCTATTTCCGCTTTCTCGGCCGGGGCCAGCGCTACGGCCTCTCGGCGCGCGGGCTCGCCATCGGCGGCGGCCAGAGGCTCAACGAGGAATTCCCCTTCTTCCGCGAGTTCTGGATCGAGACGCCGGACCCGGCCGCCGAGCGCATCGCCATCTATGCGCTGCTCGACGGCGAATCGGCGACCGGCGCCTTCCGCTTCGACCTCGTGCCGGGGCAAGAGACCTACATCGAAGCCGCGGCGACGCTGTTCGCCCGCAAGGCTGTTCCGGCGCTGGGGCTCGCGCCGCTCTCCTCGATGTTCTTCGTCGGCAAGAACGATCGTCGCTTTTCCGACGATTTTCGCGGCGAACTGCACGACTCGGACGGGCTTCTGTTGCACACCGGCGCCGGCGAATGGATCTGGCGCCCGCTCGAGAATCCGGTCGCGCCCTCGGTCTCGGGGTTCCTGGACGCGAACCCGCGCGGCTATGGGCTTCTGCAGCGCGACCGCGACTTCAGCAGCTATCAAGACCTCGACCTCGCCTATGAACTGAGGCCGAGTTACTGGCTCGAGCCGCGGGAGGGCTGGGGCCAGGGCAGGGTGGAGCTATTGGAGCTGCCGACCAGCGACGAGACCAACGACAACATCGTCGCCGCCTGGGCGCCGAAGGTCGGGCTCGAGGCCGGCAAGTCGCTGACCTACGGCTATCGCATCACCGCGCTGACGCTGGACCAGAGCCTGACCCCGAGCGGCCGCACGGTCGGCACCTTTCGCGTGGCGCCCCGCGCGCTCGGAGCGGCGGAATCGCCCCCGCCGGGAGCGACGCGGTTCCTGATCGATTTCGCCGGCGGCGACCTCTCCTACTATATGAGCGACCCGTCGATGGTGGAGACGATCGCCACGACCTCGAACGGGCGAATCCTGCGCACTTTCCTCACCCCCAACGCCCATGTCCGCGGCTTCCGCGCCGCCGTCGACGTCGCGGTCGATTCCGGCCAGAGCGCCGACCTCCGCGTCTTCCTCCGCTCGGGAAACAAGGCGCTGACCGAGACCTGGACCTTTCCCTGGCGGGCGTGAGGGGCGGGGAGCCGCCGGCGCGGGTTCGGGCAGTTTGGGCTTGGACGGGATCGGTCCCGCGGCGGGCTGGCCGCGGCTCAGCCGAATTCCCTAGGATGACCTGCGCAGTCTACACGAGCCGCCCGAGCCTCCGACGTTTTATCTGACGGCGGGTCGGCCGCAGGCCGGCGCGAAGCTAACAGGGAGAAAACAGCGATAATCACGCCTCTCTGCCCCAGCCCTGCCGCGAAAAGACATGTCTTTACAACGGATTCCGAGATAACCCGTACGTGCGGCGACAGCAACATAACAAGAACAATAACAGGGAGATAATTCGCGTGATCAGGGAGATAATTCGCCTTATCAGGACGATAACAGGTGGGTGGAGCGCGCGAAAAAAGCGAGAATCGGCCCAGCCGCCGGAGGGACGTGCGCTTCATGAGAAGAATGTCGCATGTGATTGATTAAGCGTAACAAATAACGCGTGGTCAAGCCGAGGACCTTCACCGAGCGGCATTTAGGGGAAAATGGGTATCCCCTTCACTGCCCCTGAGGGACGTGGTACGCTTGTCTGGTGGACACCGCTCGACACCCGGTCGCTGGACTTGATTACCCGCGCACGTTTCAGGCGATGGACGAACGCTTCCGTGACGACGCGGCCTGCCGCGAGTACATCCGTCGTTTGCGCTGGCCTCGGGGATTCACCTGCCCCCATTGCGGAGAGGCGGGGGAGCCATGGGTGATGGCAGGGGGATGGCTGCGGTGTCGGGCCTGCCGCAAACAGACATCGCTGACCGCCGGGACGATCTTCGAGGGCACCCGTAAGCCGTTGCGGACGTGGTTTCTGGCGATGTGGTTCGTCATCAGCCAGAAGAATGAGGTCAGTGCGCTCGGCCTCCAGAGGGAATTGGGGCTTGGCAGCTACGAAACTGCCTGGACCTGGCTGCACAAGCTGCGCCGCGCCATGGTCCGGCCGGGCCGGGACCTGCTGTCTGGTACGATCGAGGTTGATGAAACCTATGTTGGTGGCCCGGAACAGGGTACGCGAGGCCGAGAAACCGAGAGCAAGGCCATCGTCGCCATAGCAGTCGAGAAGAACGGCCGGGGGCTTGGCCGCATCCGCCTTCAGCAGATCGGAGATGTCTCGACAGATAGCCTGCTTCCCTTCGTCCAAGGCGCTGTGGAGCGCGGGGCGATGGTTCACACCGACGGCTGGAGGGGTTATGCCGGACTGGCGGCGGCCGGTTACCAGCATCAGGTCACGGTCCTCAGCGGCGGCTCCGAGCCGGCCCACGAAGTCATGCCGCGCGTCCACCTCGTCGCCTCGCTGCTCAAGCGATGGCTGATCGGTACTCACCAGGGTGGCGTCCAGCATCAACATCTCGACTACTACCTCGACGAATTCACCTTCCGCTTCAATCGCCGCAGATCAAAGGCCCGCGGGCTGCTCTTTCATCGCCTCGCCCAACAAGCCCTCGCCGTTGGACCCGCGCCCTACAACGCCATCGTCAAGCCACCGGGTTCCAGCGACTCCCGGACAACGGGGCAATGAAGGGGATACCCAGTTAGGGGAAATATACAAGCGTCAACGGAATCCCGGGCGGCGGCGCATGAGCGGGGGCAAGAGCAACCGGCGAGGCACGCCGCAAGGCGGCGTGATCAGCCCATTGCTGGCCAACCTCTACATGAACCGCTTCCTCAAAGTTTTGGCGTCTGAAGGAATGCGAGACGACGTTTCGCGCCCATCTGGTCAACTACGCCGACGACTTCGTCATCCTCAGCCGCGGCCACGCGGCCGAGGCTCTGGCGTGGACGCGCGCGGTCATGACCAGGCTCGGGCTTTCGATCAACGAGGCCAAGACTTCGTTGAAGGACGCCCGCGCGGACGGCTTCGACATCCTCGGCTATACGTTCGGGCCAAGGTATGGCCAGAAGGGCAAGCGCTATCTCGGCGCGCGTCCCTCGGCCAAGAGCCTGAAGCGGATCAAAGGCAAGATCAGCGATCTGTTGAGACCCGGGAACATGGGCGCGTGGCCGTGAGGCGCGCGGTCGGCTCAACCGCCTGCTTGGCGGATGGTCGGCCTACTTCGGCTACGGAACCTTGAACGCGGCCTACCGGAGCGTTGATCGGCACGTCTTAAGACCGCGTCCGGCGCTTCCTCAACCGGCGCGCCCAGCGCGGCGGACGAGGCGCGCGCGCGTATCTCCTGGAGCGACGTCTTCGGGAAACTCGGTGTGCAGTCGTCTCACCCGCGATAAACCTGCCGCGCCCGCCGTGAGCCTGACATGAAGTCTGTCGGAAAGCCGGATGCGGCAAATCCGCACGTCCGGTTTGACGAGCGGGGAAGGGAAACGGAGCGATTGGCCCAGCCTCAAGCCGCCGCGCCCTTCCTCGACTCTACAATCCCCGAGCATCTTCGCGCTTCCAGTTCCATGGCAGCAGGAATAGCATTGACACGTGCATATTTTCTACAGACCGTGCGAAAACTCGACGCGAGGCTCCGTACGGTTGCGCAGAGAACCAATTTTAGCGATTTTTTCTGCCCTGCGCGGTTGTAGGCCGCGAAATTTGGGCAGCACGCAATGTGCCGCGGAGTTTTCGCACGGTCTGTCTAGTTTCTGGCAATCGGCTCTTCGGGAGCGCGATGCGCGCTGGCCGGGGTGTCGTCCCCGTCCTGCCGTATGATATGAGGTCAAGCTGAGGACCTTCATCGAGCGGCATTTCGGGAAATTTGCAACCGTCACCGCATTTGCTCAAGAATCCCGCAGTGGTGTTGCAGCAGCGGACTACATGGTGTCAGGAGCTTGGGCGGGCCGCTTGGGCTGCTCTTGAAATAGCGCCATACCAACCGATCTTCTCCCGATCGATCAAAGGAGCAGGAGGTCACCATGACTGCGCGCGCTTCGACGACCGTCCGAGAATTGGATCGACGCCTGTCCGCTGCCCGCGAAGTCACCGACAACCTATTCCGCGTTGTTCGGCCTGAGGCCCTCTACGACCGTCCGATTGCGGAGAGAAATCGGATCGTTTTCTACATCGGCCATCTGGAGGCGTTCGATTGGAACCTGTTGACGTCAACGCTGTTCGAAGCGCCCGGGTTCAACCCGGGCTTCGACAAGCTGTTCGCTTTCGGTATTGACCCGGTCGGCCGCGGCTTGCCCAGCGATCGGGCGACCGACTGGCCGGCGCTGACTGAAATCGACGGGTACGCACGTCGCGGTCGGGAGACGATCGACCGCGCGTTGGGCCGTTTAGCCGCCGGGTCCGTCGATAGTCCAGGCAAGCGCGAGCAGATCCTCAATGTCGCGATCGAGCATCGGTTGATGCATGCGGAGACCCTCGCGTACATGTTTCATTGGCTGCCGCCGTCAAACAAGATTGCCGCAGCCGGTGAAGCAGACCTGCCGGCAATGCCGTCGGCAGCGCCCGAGCAGATTGCAATTCCCGCCGGCCTTGCGACGCTTGGAAGGCATACGGGTTTCGGTTGGGATAATGAGTTCGCCGAGCACACGGTGGAAGTGCCGGCCTTTGCGATCGACAAGAACAAGATCACTAACGGTCGGTACCTCGAGTTCTTGCGGGCCGGCGGATACTCGGACCGAGCGCTGTGGGCGGCATCGGATTGGAAATGGAAAGAGGCAAACAACGTTGAGCACCCCGAGTTCTGGGCGAAGCAGAACGGAAACTGGCTCTTCCGCACGATGTTCGGCGAGCGCCCTCTCCCGCTCGACTGGCCGGTCTATGTCAGTCAGGCGGAGGCTTCGGCCTATGCCTCGTGGGCGGGCAAGAGACTGCCGACTGAGGTGGAATTCCACCGCGCAGCCTACGGCGCGGTCGATGGGAGCGAGCGGGACTATCCGTGGGGCGATGAGGAGCCCTCTGCTCGCCACGGCAACTTCGACTTCCGCCGCTGGGACCCGACGCCGGGAGGCGCCCACCCGGCTGGCGACAGCGCCTTCGGCGTATCCGATCTTGTCGGGAATGGTTGGGAATGGACTGCGACGCCCTTCGCGCCATTCCCCGGCTTTGAGGCGTTCTCCTTCTATCGCGCTTATTCGGCCGATTTCTTCGATGGCAAACACTACGTCATGAAGGGCGCCTCGATGCGGACCGCCTCATCGATGCTGCGGCGGTCGTTCCGCAACTGGTTTCAGGGACATTATCCGCACATCTATGCGGGCTTCCGTTGCGTGAGCCATTGAAAATGATGGACCTCGCGATCTTCGGCCGACCGACCCGGGCCGGCCTCGCCACGGATATCCGGGATTTTCTGGCCAAGCCGCGGAAGGAACTGCCGTCCAAATATTTATATGATCAGATCGGCTCAGCGCTATTCGAGGTCATCACCCTCCTGCCGGAGTATGGCCTAACGCGAGCTGAGGAACGCATCCTGAAGCGGCACGCCGACGAGATCGTGGCGCAGCTCCAGCGACCGATCACGGTCGTCGAGCTCGGCAGCGGCAGCGGCAAGAAGACCCGTTGGATCCTCGAATCGCTGAGCCGCGGCCAGTCGACCCGCTACTATCCGATCGACATTTCTGCCGCCGCGCTCACCCGCTCGCACTCCGAACTCGGCAAGATCCCGTTCGTTTCGATTGTCGGTTTTGAGCGCGACTATCTCGACGGACTGCGCGAAGTCGTCGCCCGTAGGCAGAGCGGCGACCAGTTGCTGGTACTTTTCCTGGGCAGCACGGTCGGCAATTTTGATCGCCCGGCCGCCGAAGTCTTCTTGAGCGAGGTTCGTCGCCAGCTAGCAGTCGGGGATGCCCTGTTGCTGGCGACCGACCTTGAAAAGCCGATTCGGCAGCTCGAACTGGCCTACGACGATCCTCTGGGCGTAACCGCGGCTTTCAACCTGAACATACTTGCCGCCATCAACCGCGACCTCGATGCCGACTTCGACCTCGCCAAATTCGAGCACCTCGCACAGTACAACGCGCAGGAACGTCGTATCGAGATGCACCTGCGGTCGCGGATTTCACACAGCGTGGAAATTCGCGGCGCCGGCCTTACGGTCGCTTTCGGCGCAGGCGAGACGATCTGGACAGAGAGCTGCCACAAGTTCGACCTCAAAGAGGTCTGGGAAATGGCCCCGCGGGCAGGATTCCACAGCAAGGCCCAATGGGTAGATCGCGAGTGGCCCTTCGCCGAGACGCTTTGGGTCGCCGACTAAGGACATCACGCAAAATAACCGCTACGGTTCCGCTGGCTGTGCCGAGGGAGGGAGTCGCGGCCTGATGGTGTAGTTCCATTCAGGATGGAACGGATCACCGGTGATGTCGAGACGGTTCATCTCGGCTCTGCCGACCTTGATGCCTTTCTGGTAGGTGGGGGTGTCGAGCGCGCTCTCGACTCGCAGACCGGCCTTGGTCATGGTCGCGCCGATCGGCTCGACGACGGCAAGGCGATCGGTGAGCTTGGCCTGCGCCGCGGGCTTGGCCGGGGCCGAAGCGCCAGCCTGCGGCGCCGCTGGGCGATCGCGGCCGTCGCGAAAACGCTCAAGCCCGCCGCCAACGCGATCACACTCAATCCTCGCAAACTCACTTCACGCATGACGCTCTGCCTATCTTCTTTTTGGCAGGGCGCGGTCGGATTTTGAATGATCGGTTCTGGTCCTCGCCCGCTGCCTAAGTATGACATTAAGCGACGCCCAAAAATAGCCGATTTGGAATTTGCGATTTTACTGGCATCGGCTGTTTAGCGGATTCCGAGTGCTGAGGCGAGCGTCTATATCGTGATGATGATAGACGAATTATCCCTGCGCGTCCGGTTCTGATGCGCTTCGGCCTTCGCTGGACGAGCGACGCCGGCGGTTGAGCGCGGCGGCGGAGGCGAAGGCGGCGGGCTACGGCGGGATTGCGGCGGTCGCGCGCGCGACGAAGGTCGCCCGGAGCACGATTGGGCGCGGTCTTGAAGGACTTGCGGAACCCCGGCTCCTTGACGGGAGAGGTGCGGCGCAAGGGCGGGGGCACTCCTCGGTTGATGGTCAAGGACCCGACGCTGTTGGAGGACTTGCAACGATTGCTCGAGCCGGCGACGATGGGTGACCCGATGTGGCTGTTGCGATGGGTCTCCAAGAGCCACGACAAGCTGGCGACGGCGCTTCGCGCCATGGGTCACAAAGTGAGTTCCTCGACCATTCCCAAGCTGCTGGAGGAACTGAAATATTGCCGCCATTCCAACCGCAAGACCAAGGAAGCCGGCAAATATCCTGATCGCGACGCCCAGTTCGAATATATCAACGCGAAGGTCGAGGCGTTTCAGGCGGCCGGCGAACCCGTGATATCGATCGACGCGAAGAAGAAGGAATTGCTGGGCGAATTCAAGAACGGCGGTAGCGACTATGGGCCGCAGGGCGAACCGATCGAGGTCAACGCTCACGATTTCGAGGACAAGGAGTTGGGCAAGGTCGTCCCTTACGGGGTCTACGACATTGGCGCCAACCTCGGCTATGCTCAGCCTCGGAATCGACCACGACACCGGGGAGTTCGCCGTCAACGCCGTCCGATGCTGGCTCGATCAGATGGGTTGGAAGCTCTATCCGGGATGAGGAACCTGATGATCACGGCCGACGGCGGCGGCTCCAATGGTTCACGGCTGCGGCTCTGGAAGTTGGCCCTCCAACAACTCGCGGACGAAACCGGTCTGATCGATTCAGGTTTGCCCGACTATCCGCCAGGAGGACTTCGAAGAATGGAACAAGATCGAGCATCGCATGTCTTGCCACATCACGCAGAACTGGCGCGCGACGCCACTCCTCAGCCTCCTCATCGTCATCGAACTGATCGCCAACACCACGACGAAAACCGGTCTCAAAATCCGCTGCGAACTACGATAGCAACACCTATCCAAAGAGGGCATCAAGGTCTCGGACGTCGGTAAAATGAAGCGACCCTGCTTAACATGACCCGAGAGACTTGAATTCCATCTCTAGAATGGATATACTACAGCATCTCGCCGAGGTTTCACGAATATGATAGTCAATAGTTTAATTGGACATCGCCTAGTATAATTAATCCTTCCGCGCCCGGGAAATGAGGCAAATTGTCACATTCGTTTTTTTGAATGTTAATGATTAAGGCGGAAGCCCCGGCGAGGAACCCCTCTCCTGAAAAGGGGGTGGTCAAGCCGCCTTCTCATCCATCAAGGTGCGCGCAAGCGAATGAGAACTCATCCGGAGGCGCGAGGCGCCCCGAGCGCCGCGCCGCCGGACGATGCGCGCGCCGACCGACAGTGACGGCCCACCGCGAAAGGCGTCAACCGTCGAGTCCGCCGACGTGTTTCTGGGCGTAGAGCTGCACGCCGAGCTGTTCGATGAGCGTGAGCTGCGCCTCGAGGAAGTCGATGTGCTTTTCCTCGTCGGTCGTCAGCTCCTCGAACAGGTTCTGTGAGACGCGGATCATTGACCGTAAAGCAATATTGCGCCGCCTCGAGATAGAGCGCCCGGGCGGCCATTTCCGACGCCAGATCGCATTCGATGATTTCCTTGACGCCTCTCCCGATCCGCAGCTGATCGAGCGATTGCATGTTCGGCTGGCCGTCGAGGAAAAGGATGCGGGCGACCAGCTTGTCCGCGTGCCGCATTTCCTCGATCAACTCCTCCCGCCAAGTCTTGGCGAACGTCCTGTAGCCCCAGTTGTCGAAAATCCGATAGTGGAGCCAGTACTGGTTGACGGCCGCGAGTTCCTGCCGCAGAGCTTTGTTGAGATACTCGATGACTTGCTGATCGCCGCGCATAACGAGCTCCGGTGCCTTGCGGCGACAACCGCCGCCGCGCGCCCCCGCGCCCGACAGACGTTTGATACAACGACGAAATCGGGGCGAGCGCAAGCCGATCGGCGCGGGGCGAGGCCTTTGCCGCCGCCGCCGCTTCGGCTAACCTCGAGGATATGGCCCGTTTGTCTCGGACGCCGTCCCCGCCCGACGCCGCAACGCGCAGGGCGGCGAAGTCGGTAATCGCCTACGCCTCCGAAGGTCTGCCCGCCTATGCCTCCGCTTTCTACGGCGAGGCGCGAGCGGACATGACGAAAATCGGGGAGACGATCGTGCCGCCGCGCGAGGGGCGGGCCTTCGACGTTCCGGCCGGACATTTCTTTCGCATCGTGAGCGTCGAGGGGCCGCAAGTCGGCGACCTGAACCTGTGGAACGCCGCCAATCTCTCCGAACGCTTCTTCAGCGGCAAGACTCGCGCGCTGCATGCGACGCACGTGAGCACGGGCGACCGGCTGTGGAGCACGCTCCCCTACCTGCGGCCGATGGCGACCATCACCCACGACACGCTGGATTGGTACGGCTACGACGCGGACGGCGCGGGCGTGCACGACGTCATCGGCACGCGCTGCGACCCCTACACCAATCGACTGCTCTCCGGCGCCGTCTATCACCACTGCTGCCACTCGAATCTGGCGCGCGCCCTGGCGGTGCGGATGAAGCTGCCGTTCGATCAGGCCGAGCCGCAGGTTCATGACGTGCTGAACGTCTTCATGTGCACCGGCTTCACCCGCGACGAGCATCGCTACTTCATGAAGGCGAGCCCGGTCAGGCCGGGAGATTTCATCGAGTTCTTCGCCGAGATCGACCTGCTCGGGGCGCTGTCGGCCTGCCCGGGCGGAGATTGCGGCGCAAGCCATTCCAGCGACGGAGCGGTTTGTCATCCGCTGAGGGTCGAGGTCTATCGCCCGCGCGCCGACGCGCTGCGAGAGTGGCGATCTCCCGCGCTCAACGCCTATGCGGGCGACGACGGCCAGTGAAAACCCACGGATTTGGCCTCCGCGCCTGGCCGAAGCGCCGAACTGCAGCGCGGAGGCGCGGGTTTCCTCCTCGCCGGCGGGAGGGTCGATATCGAATAGCGGGCGAATGTTACGGCACATCGCGGCCTCGCTCGAATGATCGAGAGCCGAGGCTATTGCGTCAGCTCGAACCGCGCCGAGACCGTGACCGTGAGCCTGTCTTGTCCTGCCTCGATCGGCGTCGGCGCGGCGCCGGCGTTCTGGACGTAGGCGCGCTTGGCGAACTGGGCCGGTTGCGCGCCAATCTGTTCGCTGAGCTCCATCAGCCGGCCGACTGCGGCGCCGCCGGCCTTGGCGTAGATCTCGGCCTTGCGCTTGGCGTCGGCGACGGCAAGCGGGCGCGCCTTGTCGAGCAGCGCGCTCGGGTCGTTCTCGCCGTAGGCTATTCCGTAGATGGCGTTGGCGCCCGCATCCACCGCCTTGTCGATCAGCGCGCCGAGGCGGGAAATATCGCGAACGGTCACCGTGACCGCATCGTTGGCGTTGTATCCGGTGATCGTCGGGGGCGCGGGCGAGCCAGGCGTCGGGTTGGAGAAGATTGGAGAAATCGAGAGGCTGGACGTCTGGATGTCGGCGGCCGCGACGCCGTCTCTCCTTGATCAGCGAAACCAGCGAATTGACGGCCTTGGCGTTGGCCGCCATCGTCTCGCGCGCGTCCTTGCCCGTCGTCGTCACTCCGAGCGTGACCCGGGCGAAATCGGGCGGCGTGCTGACGCTGGCGTCGCCGGTGACTTCGACCCAACGCTCCTGGGTGACGTCGATGAGGCGCGTCTCGAGTGCGAGCGCCGGCGACAGCCAAGCCGGCGCCATGACGAACGCGACGATCCATGCCAGCGGGAAAGTGCGCACGACCCCCTCCTTGTCGTTCCTCGAGCGCAGCGGGCGGCCGCGCGCGAGACAGATTTAACGTCGCCATACGGCGTTTTTGGGGCCGCCGGTTTCGCATGGGGCGCGCGCCCTCAGCCCTCGGGTTTCGCCTCCGGCTCCCGGACGCGGTAACGGAAGTCGCAATGGCTCGCGCCGGCCATGATCGTCTGCGTCCGGGTGAGTTCGATGCGCGGATCGTAGCCTTCGCAGAAGGCGCCGTCGCGGTTGCATGAGAGAAGGTCGCCGATCTTGCTAAGTCCCATCGCGCGATAGGTTTCGGCGTAGCGGCAGCGCGTGACGTCGAAATCGAACACGCCCGGCCTGTCGGCGACGACCTCGATCGTCAGCGCGTCATCCTTCGTCCACAAGGGCAGGATCGACTTGAAGCTTTCGAGGTCCGCGCGCCCAGGCGCCCTCGCCGCCATTTCGGCCCCGGCGGCGACCGCCGCGCGGCGGATGGCCCTGCGCAGGACGTCGCGCGCGCGCTCCTCGCCGAACGCCTTAAGCATCTCGTCGTAGATCGGCGCGATGACCGCCGCCTCGATCCTGCGGCGCGCAAGGATGCCGAGGTCGTCCCCTGTTTCAGGAGGGTCCATTCGAGGGCTCGGGTCGGGCATGGCGGCAACTCCATGAAATGAACGGTACCGCAAATGTCAAGGCGGCGACAAGACATCCGCAGACAGGGCGAGTCCGGCCGGCGGTTTCAGGCCCTCCACGGGTCGGTCGCCGAGGGCCGCCGGACGCCTCCGCCCGCCTGCGCGCGGTTTGAAAGCGAGCGAGCTTTTCAAGGAGTTGGGCGCCAAAACCTGTCCCTTCCGCTTCGACGCCGCTCTCCCGCCGGGACCCAAAGGCCGGGGCGCGGCCGACCCTCCAGCCGCAGGGAAGGGATTCCAAGCCAGCCCGGAACGAAATCCAAACCGGTCGGAACGAATTCCAAGCCGGATGGAACGAATTCCAAGCCGGATGGAACAAAATCCAAATTTTTCGGAACGAAATCCAAATCGATTTCTTTCCGCGAAATGAGACTTTTCAAGGGGATATCCCCGACTTTTACGGACAGGGCCTCCGCCGCGCCTCTCCCGGGCAAGGACCGCCTCGATGGCCGGGGATCCCCGGGTTTAACCCGGGGACGGCCGCGGCACAGGCCCCCCGGCCGAGCCTCTTCCACGGCGCCGGCCGTTTGCCGCGCATGGCCGATGTCGATCGCATTCATGGGGACGATGATAATGCGGACTTCGATTTTCCGGAAGCAAATGTTCGAAAAAGTGTCGGCGGCAGACGATCTGTCCGGTTTAGGGCACCCGCGGCCTGTTTGGCTTCAGTCGCACGCACTAAGGACGTCCTCGCGGCCCAAAGATATTGACGCTGTCGTAAGCGCGCTCCATTGATTTACATTGCTCATTGGCGCAAGCGCTACCCAGTCCCCATCGGGGCGGGACCTCACTTTGGGGAATCATACATTGGTTCAGGTCAGCAACATCGACGACTACCGCCAGCAGAAAGCGCAGCACCAGTCACGCTCCCCGGTCGAGCGGCTTCTCGCTGACGCCAGACAGCGCCTTATCGAGACCGGAACGCGCAACCGCTTGGTTCACACCCCGCGCGGCGGCAAGCGCACGCGGTCGCTGCCAATAATCGACGCCGACGCCGATGGCCTCTTTCAGACGCTTGTGCGTTCTAACAGGGTCATGCGGTTCCTGGCTGGTGATAAGAGGCGCGAACTCGCGCTCGTAGTGCCGAACAGCAACGTCAAGCGCTATCCTACGCCCGATGCGGCTCCCACGGTTCTGAGCACGAGCCTCGACGAAGAAAAATTGGAGAAGCGTCTTCTCGCCATTTATCGTGACGCGAAGACCGCCGAGGAGGAGCAAGGCATCAATATCCTCTTTCTCGCGATCGGATTCTTGCGCTGGTATGAGGACGACAAGTCCGAGGTGCTCCGCGAAGCTCCGCTTGTCCTCGTTCCGGTGTCACTCACGCGCGACTTGCGCCGGTCAACCTTTGATCTGCGCTGCCGCGATGACGATCTCACAACCAACCAGGCGATCCAGGAACGCTTGCGTAGCGACTTTCGCATTAATTTGCCAGAACTGCCGGAAAGCGAAGAATGGCTTCCTTCAGAATATTATTCGACGGTGAGAGAGACTATTGGGACCAAGTCGCGCTGGTCGATTGATCCGAGCGGGGTCGAACTCGGTTTCTACTCTTTCTCGAAGCTCCTGATGATACGCGACCTCGAGCCTGCCGCGTGGGGCGAGAAGTCCCTCGTTGATCATCAGCTTTTGCGCGGCCTCACGGAAGGGTTCAAGGAAGAACCCCCTCCGTTCCCGCATAAGGAGCCACTCGACAAGCTTTTTGCCCCGTCCGATCTCATACAGGTGGTCGACGCCGACTTATCGCAGACAATCGTCATTGAGACGATCCGCAAAGGCCGCAATCTGGTTGTGCAAGGGCCGCCCGGCACCGGAAAGTCCCAGACGATAACCAACATCATTGCGGCCGCCGTCCACGACGGCAAATCAGTCCTGTTTGTGGCTGAGAAGATGGCCGCCCTCAACGTCGTCCATAATCGACTTCAGAAGGCCGCCCTTGGTTCGATCTGCCTTCAGCTTCACAGCCGCAGCGCCAACAAGCGTATCGTCCTAGCCGAAATCGAAGAGACGTTGAATCACCATGCCGCGGCGCCCGACGCTACCGGTGAATGCGCAAGGCTACGGGAATTGCGCGACACACTGAACGCAGTCGACGAGCGCATGCATGCACCTGTCGGCGACACGGGCAAGACGCCGTTCCAAGCGCTATCGCGTCTCGTGGCAGCTGCAGAGGCGGGCGTCGTCAGCGATCCGAACCTGTTGCAGGAAGCCGCTGCCTGGTCGAAGAGCCAGCATGCCTCCGTCATGCAGGCTGCAAATCAGCTTTCGGAGATCACTGCGGCGACGGGACCCTGCTTCGCGCATCCCTACTTCGGGGTTCAGGCCGTCACGCTTCAGCCGGCCGAACTCGTGCGCCTCACTGAGCCGCTCATCGAGGCCGAGACAGCAGCGGCTGGATTGGCGGGGTACGCCGAGGACATTGCTCGTTACCTTGGCCTCGAACAAGAGGCCTCTCTTTCGGTCTGTTCGTCACTCTTATCAATCCTTCAGATTGTGGACACGATTCCTCCCGACGCAGCTGAGCTGGCCGCAGCAATCGCCGCGCAAAGTCCAGTGCGCATCCGCGAGGCGTCGGAAATCGGCATCGCCTGGGCCGACCTCAAGGCCGCTCACTCTGAGACATTTGTTGATGCCGCGTGGGACATTCCTTCCGCGCCGTTGAGGGTTTCGCTCGCGGCTGGCCTCTCGTTCTTCGGCCGATTCAAGAGTTCGTACAGACAGGCCTCGAAGTTTCTCGCGACGTTGATCAAAGTTCCGTTGCCCCGTACTACCCAGAACCGGATCGTAATTGTCGACACGCTCATCGCGGCCGAAAAGGCCCGCGATGAGCTCAAGGCTCAAGACGCGGCGATGAGCGCGATGCTGCCGTTCCATTGGCGCGGCCCAAAGACCGACTTCGCGTTGCTGCACGCCGTCTCCAGCGCCCTTTATTCCCTTGCAACTCAATCCGTTGCGCTGCGAATTGACAGCGTCATCGAGATCGCGAGGCAAAGCCTGGCGCACGACTACATTTTGGAACTGAAGAGGTTATCCGATGCGACTGTCCGTGCAGTCGACGATGTGCTGCTCGCTCTCAAGGTCAACGTGCGCGAGGCGTTCCAAGTCGAGGGACGCGATCAGATTCCGTTGCGCGACCTCGTCGCCAAAGTTCAGGTCTGGCGTGACTCTCAGTCTCGGTTCGACGAATGGCGTCGTCTCTCCGCGGCAGATTCGCGTGTTCGTAGTCTTTCGGCGGCCGCGCTTGCTGAATCGCTTGCGACAGGCCGCGTGCCTCCTGCCGCCGCCAAGGGCGTGCTCGACTGCACGTTCGCCGAGACTGTTTGGTCAAAAGCCGTCACAGCGCTGCCGGAATTGACTCGTTTCTACGGCCCTGCGCACGACGCGCTCGTGGAGCAGTTCCGCGTGCTCGAAGCGAAGCGCCGGCGAACGACTGTCGAGATCGTACGCGGACGTCACGCCGAGAAAATGCCGCGCGGCAACTACGGCGCGATGAACACGATTCGCTCCGAAATCGCGCGTAGGCGTGGGCACATGCCGATCCGAAAGCTGTTCAGGGCGACGGGGGAAACCCTTCAGCGCATCAAACCGGTGCTGCTGATGAGTCCGATTTCGGTGGCCCAATTCCTTCCACCGAATTCCATCGAATTCGATCTTCTCGTGATCGACGAGGCAAGCCAGGTGCGCCCCGAAGAGGCTCTCGGCCTCGTAGCGCGCAGCAAGCAGATGGTTGTCGTCGGAGACAAAAAGCAACTTCCGCCGACTAGCTTCTTCGATCGGATCGTAGCGGACGAGGAAGAAGAAGAGCCCGACGAAACCATCGAGGCCGTGCTCCGCTCCGCCGCCAAGGCCACTGATCTCGAAAGCATCCTTGTGCTTTGCGAAGCGCGTGGCCTTAACAGTTCGATGCTGCGCTGGCACTACCGCTCGCGTCACCCCTCTCTCATCGCGGTCTCCAACGCGGAGTTTTACAAACAGCTCATTATGCCGCCCGCCCCCAAGCCGGATCGCGCGAGTGAAGGCCTCATATTGCGGCGCGTCGCAGGAGCCTACGACCGCGGCGGAAAGCGTACCAATTTGATCGAGGCTGAGGCGGTCGCCAATGCGGTCGCCGCTCACGCAAGGACCTGCGCGGATCTGACGCTCGGCATTGTCACTTTCTCGACCGCCCAACGAGACGCGATCGAGGATTTGCTGGAAATCAAGCGACGTAGCGACGCTGCCCTTGACGACCTCCTGCGCGAGGGCAAGGCCGAAGACGTCTTCGTGAAGAACCTAGAAAATGTTCAGGGCGACGAGCGCGACGTGATCTTCGTCTCAGTCGGCTACGGGCCGCGCGTTGCCGGCGCGCGCCTCGACAGTATGGCATTCGGCCCCGTTTCCGGCGATGGCGGCGAACGCCGCCTCAATGTTCTCTTCACCCGCGCGCGTACCCGCTGTGAGATGTTTGTTTCCTTCGCAGCGGTAGACATCGATCTAGACCGGTCGAAAGGAGAAGGCCCACGGGTCCTGAAGCGCTTCCTTCATTATGCCGAGTCCGGCGTGCTCGAAGAGCGCATCTCCACGTCCGAAGATGCCGATTCGCTATTCGAGGAGGCGGTAGCCACGTTTATCGAAGGCCAAGGCTACAAGGTTGACAAACAGGTCGGCTCCGCAGGGTTCAAGATCGACTTGGCCGTTCGCCATCCCGACCAGCCGGGACGCTATATGCTTGCAGTCGAATGCGACGGCGCGACCTATCACAGCGGGCTATGGGCGCGGGAGCGCGATCGCCTGCGCCAAGAGATTCTCGAAAACACGGGTTGGCGCTTTTTCCGAATTTGGTCAACTGACTGGTTCTATCGCCGAGGCGACACGGCTCAAAGAATCATTGCTGCGCTGGAGGGGGCGAGGTCGACAGTCCCGAGTGTGCGAAATCCGGTATCAAGTGCGCCGGTTCGTGGACAAGTCAAAACAGCTGATGTCTCTCCGCCCGAGCGCGAACTCGCGCCCGCCCATCTACAGAGTAGCCGAAGGCCTACCCGTCCCACTCAATGTTCAGCCGCATGAGGTGACGGTCGCCGTTATGGCGAGGATTACGCAAGCGATTGTCGAAATCGAAGGGCCGGTCCATCAGGACGAAATTGCTCGGCGCGTCACGACCCTGTTCGGCAAATCCCGCACCGGATCGCTAATCACTGCTTCCGTCATGCGTGGGTTGCAGGCGCTCAAAACCTCGTCGATACTCAAGGAGCAGGACGGCTTCTGGATGACGCCCGCGCAGTTGGACAATCCTCCAGTTCGAGATCGCAGGGCAGCTCCGGTAACACTCCAACGCGCCGACGTGTTGTGCCCGCTCGAAATCCGCGCGGCGGCCAAAATCGCCGAGCAGGAGAATGGCAGCTTGTCGGAGGACGAAATGTCGATTGCAGTCACGCGCTTGCTCGGCTTCAAACGGACAGGCCCTGATCTCAAAGTCGCGGTACTAAAAGCAATCGTGACATGACATGCCCCCTACAGCTGGGCTATAAGACTTGCCGGTCCCCGGGAGTTACCGGGAGTTACGGCGACGCTTTACTCAACCCCCCAATGCGCGCCTGTCGGCTTTGGCCCGCGTCGCTTCGATCGCGGATCGCGGCCGGTCGCGGCGGCGAGGCGATCGAGGAAGGCGGGCGAGCCGAGCGGGCGGCCGATCGTTTCCGCCGCCCTGAGCGCCGGGACCGCCTCGGCGAGACGGGCGCGTCCAGGATCGGCGAAGCAGGTGCCGCACTGGTCCATCAGCGGCGCGACGCTGACAAGCTTATCGTCCGGCCTTCGCAATGCGACCTCACGCTCGACCAGCGCCACTCCTCGGCCCGCGCGACGCGTTTCGCCCGGACGGGGTTCCGCGCGACAGTGCGCGCCGCCGCCGTCCGATGCTGCTCGTCGAGCGCAACGGAGCCGAACCGGCCCTCAAGACAGATTTCCCGTCTGCGGCGCGCAGGCGTTGAGCCGTACGCTTTTTGTGCATGGCCGAGCGCGCGCAAAAAACCGCAAAGCGAACCCCGATCCGCCGTCAGGCGGTCAAGATCTCTTTCGAGGCGACGGTCGAATCGGCGTTGAGACGATAGACGAGGGGCACGCCCGTCGCGATCTCCATCACCGGGATGGTCTCCTCGGTGAGGTTGTCGAGCACCATCACCAAGGCGCGCAGACTGTTGCCGTGCGCCGAGACGAGCACAAGCTTGCCGTTCAGCACCGCGGGGAGGATGTGCTGGCAATAGTAGGGCAGGGCGCGTGCGCCCGGTCCTTGAGGCTCTCGCCGCCGAGGCGCTCGGGGGTCGCTTCGCGAAGGCCGCTCCGCAACCTTGAATAACGACTCGACGAGCAGCGACAGTAGGCATTAGTCTACCGACACAAGAGTTTCATGCGCGAGGCGCAAAAGGGGATAGGCAGCGCAAAAGGAGAGAGGCAATGCATTATGCCGTGCGTAGACTTCTCTTTGCAATCGCAGCAGCTTGGGCCGCGGCGTGTTGGGCGGCGGCCCTCCCGGCAGCGGCCTCCAGCCTGCTCGTATCCGCTGGATCAACCGAGCGCGCGCCGACCGAGATTGAGGCGGACTATACCACCTCGCATCTGTTCGTGAACGAGACCGCCAACGGCAGCGTCCCCATCACGGTGTTCTTCAATCCGCAAGCGAGTGGCGCGGTCGCATCAGCCGAGGTCTTCACCAACCTCAACCGCCGCGACTGGGCGACCGCGATCGCCAACGGGGTCGAGGAGGGGATAGAGCCTCAGGACGGCAACACCATCGCGGCGGGAGATGACAGCCACTACTACAAAGCCTATGCGATGGCCCCCGCTTCCGGCGGCTACCAGCTCACGCTGCGCGCTTCGAAGACCGGCGCCTACCGGCTGACTGCGCGCTATCGCCTGGCGTCGGATCCTCCGGGGACCTACCACTGGTACGACGGGGAGCAGAACGCGCAAGGAGTCCTCAAGCGGGACCACGCCTTCGTCGTCTCCCCGGCAAAGGCGAGGGACATCCAGCTTTATGAGGCCAATCCCCTGACGATCACCGCGACCGGAACGGAGCCCGGCCAGCGGGGGACGTTCGCCAGCATGGCGGTCGCCGCGCCCAGCGCGGGCGGGCCCCGGTTCAGCTTCTCCTACCTCAAGCAGCTTGGGGTCAATACGCTCTGGCTGCAGCCGAATTCACCCGCGGGAGATCGAGGATCGCCAGGGCGGGCTTGGAAGCCCATACGGGGTCAAGAACTTCTTTTCCGTGATGCCGCTCATGGCCTCGTCCTTCACCCCGGGCGCGACGGCGGCGTCCCAGGACACGCCGCAAGGCCGCACCGACGCCCTTGCCGAGTTCAAAGACTTCATGCGCGCCGCGAGCGCGCAAGAGATTACGATCTTCCTCGATGCCCCGTTCGATCACACCTCTCATGACTCCGAGCTCACAACAGCGGGCCAAAGCTACTGGGGGAACGCAGGCACCACCGCCGCGTCCGAAATTCGCAACGTCGAGGCGCGCGTGTTTTCCCGGCTCAACGAGTACGACCAGCGCGCCAACAGCGTCGGCGATATCGCGCCCGCCCCGGACCGCTATGATTTCGGCAAGTGGCAGGACGTCTCACACATCTATTTCGGCCGGTATGCGGCGCTTGTCGCTAATCAGAGCCAGCAGAACAACTACACCAATGAGGGCGACTGGTTCGACTACAGCGTGGGGAGCGAGAACGGCGCCGGCCAAGGCAACGGCCACTTCGACCAGATCACGCAGCGGGTGTGGCAGTTCTTCGGAGACTACCTACAGTATTGGCTCAGCCAGTCTGGCTATCCCGATAATCCGCAGCACGCTGCGCTGGAGACCAACGCGGGGATTGGCGGCCTGCGCGCTGACTTCGCCCAAGGGCTGCCTCCGCAGGCCTGGGAGTACATCATAAACCGAACGCGGGCCCGGCGGTGGGACTTCGTGTTCCTAGCTGAAAGCCTTGACGGCGGCCCGGTCACCTACAGGTCAGGCCGCCACTTCGACATCCTCAACGACAACCTGATCTACGGGCTCCACACGGCAACCAGCGCTAGCGACTTCGCGGCGCTGTACCGGTCACGCCGCCAGGCCTACGGCGACGCCCTGGTTCTGTTGAACACCAGCTCGCAAGACGAGGACAACTACAAGGATCCATATGAGGCGGCGCTGCGGTTCGCGGTCAACAGCGCGGGCTACGGCGCAACCATGATCTTTCCGGGCCAGGAGCTGGGGCTACGCGGCACCATCGTGCCGCCCAATGGCAATCCGACCAACAGCCAACCGTTCGGCTATGATCGGTTCCAGATAGACTTCGGCAAGCCCATCCCCGATTTCGAGAACTACAATTCGATGATGCCGCTTTGGCGGCAATTGGACGGGAACACGGGGGATGCCGTCCACCTGCGCGCATTCTACACAGCGGTGTCGCAGGCCCGCCGCGCGAGTCCCGCCCTGCGCAGCGGCAACACTTGGTTCCTCAATTTGAAGGGGAATGCGCCCGATAACCAAATCTTCGGGGAGGGCAAGGTCGACAAGCCGGGCGGGGCGGCCAGCGACGTCGTCTTCGCTTTCGTCAACCTGAACGTCGGCGCCAACAGCTCGACGCCCAGCGGCGTGGGATTCGACGTGAATATCAATAGTTCGGACGGCAACGTATTCGGGATCCGGCCTGACCATACCTATAACGTGCGCAACATCGCCGCCATTAGCCAGCAGCGACAAAGCGTTTGCCTCTGGGGCCCGGGGCGGATCGGGTCTGACCTGTTGCAGAACGGCATACTCATCAGCCTGAACCGAGTTCCAACCGACGAGGACGGTTGGGTCAGCGCACCGTTTGAGGCGCAATATCTCAAACTGATCGACGTGACGTCCGACGCCAGCGGATGTCCGACAGAGGCGATCGCCGAGCATGCCGTCCTGACGCCGGAGGCGATCGCCAAGCATGCCGTCCTGACGCGCTCTTACGACAATGGCCGGACCGGGGCCAACACCGGCGAGCATGTGTTCACCCCCGCGGCGATCCAGGCCCGGGGCATCAAGAAGGCCTTCTCGCTCAACATGACGGGCGACGACCCGAGGATCGAGGCGCAACCACTCTATGTGCCTAGCGTCAAGATGGCGGACGGGACGACCCATGACGTCATCTACCTGTTCTCGATGTCGAACAATGTCTGGGCATTCGACGCCGTCGACGGCGCGCCGCTTTGGCCCCGTCCGGTGTCGCTTGGCAAGCCTTTCTTGCCGGATTGGAACGATCCGGTAAACTCGTACCACATCAACCGTTCCTTCGGCGTGCTCAGCACGCCCGTGATCGACCGCGAGACGGATACAATCTATGCGGTCAGCTGGATCGTCGACGCGCAGAACAATCGCCAACTCAAGCTCAACGCGATTCGCCTGGCCGACGGCAATCCGCCGGCTGGCAAGGAGACGCCGCTTTCGATTGACGGGATCCGTGACCAACGCCAAGGGCCAGACCATCACGCTGAGCCAAGTGCAGAAGCAGCGCGCCGCGCTTCTGCTGGTGCCGCTCGGTCCGCGGCCTTCCGCGCAGGCCCACAAGATCGTTTACGTGACGACGACGGGCGACAACTCTCCGCCTGCGCGGCCGGACGCGACGCTCGGCCATCACGGCTGGGTGGTGGCTTTCGATGTTGACGACTGGCGGGAGGCGGCATCGTGGCTGGCCACGCCCAGCAGCTTCGGCGGCGGAATCTGGCAATCGTCGCAAGGCCTCGCGGCTGACGACGAGGGGAATGTCTATGGGATCACCTCCAATGGCGGTTTCCTCGTGAACCAGGACGGCAGCAAGGTGGACTTCAATGGCGAGACCGACTTCGCCGAAAGCTTCATCAGGCTGTCTTTGCAGGGGAATTCGCTGACGCTCGATGACTGGTTCTCGCCGTTCCGCAATTCGACGCGGAAGATCTGGGCGATGCCTGAGGTCGCACCATTCGGGTACGCCTATAACTACGAGGACCAGGATGTCGGCTCGGGCGGCGCGGTCCTGCCGCCGGGGACGAATCTGGTGCTCGGCGCTGGCAAGGACGGCGTGCTGTACGTCCTGGACCGGGGCGACCTGGGGAGATCCATCGGCGATGTCTCCAAGCTGAAGGCCCCGCCGGCGTTCCTCACGTTCGACCCCAGCTCCCCGCCCTATAGCGGCGCCTCAGCCACCGGGAACCTCGATTTCAAGCCCCAGCCTGGAGTGAAGACACATCACTTGCACGGCTCCCCGGTATATTGGGTCAGCGCCAAGCATGGCCCGATGCTGTTTGCGTGGGGAGAGAACGCCGGGCTGCGCGCGTTCTCGATTGACCCGTCGGGCAGCATCAAGCTGCTCGCGCACGGCGCCGAGCTGGCTTCCGGCCCGCAGCTTGCGACCGACAAAAGCAACCTGGGCGGAATGCCGGGGGGTATGATCACGGTGTCGGCCGATGGACAGAACGGGGGTATAGTGTGGGGGACGGCCCCACTCAATGGCGACGCCAACAAGCATGTCGTGGCGGGCGTCGTGCGGGCCTACGACGCAACCGACTTCGACCCGGCGCCCGATTCGTCGGCGCCTGCGAAACTGCGGCTCCTATGGCAGCAGGAAGGCTTCACATACAGCAAGTTCTGCCCGCCGGTGGTCGCGGACGGCAGGTTGCTCGTGCCGACTTACGACGGGCGGGTCGACGTCTACGAGTTGCAATAGCCTCTGAGAATCACGGCGACAGGTTCCGTCTCTTCCTCAATGCCCCCGAGGCGCCGGCTTGAAAGAGGGCGGCGTCCGCCTCGGGCTCAACGTCGTCTTCGGCCAGTCCTCGATCCGATCCCGCGTGTGCGCAGGGCCTTTCGAGCTGGGCCGAGCTTGCTCACGAAACCGCAAAGCGAACCCCGATCCGCCGTCAGGCGGTCAAGATCTCTTTCGAGGCGACGGTCGAATCGGCGTTGAGGCGATACACGAGCGGCACGCCCGTCGCGATCTCCATCCCCGGGATGGTTTCCTCGGTGAGGCGGTCGAGCACCATCACCAGTGCGCGCAAACTGTTGCCGTGCGCCGAGACGAGCACCCGCCTGCCGCCGAGCACGGCGGGAAGAATATGCTGACAATAGTAAGGCAGAGCGCGCGCCACCGTGTCCTTGAGGCTCTCGCCGCCGGGCGGCTGGACGTCATAGCTCCGCCGCCACAGATGGACCTGCTCGGCGCCCCATTTCTTGCGCGCGTCGTCCTTGTTGAGCCCGCATAGATCGCCGTAGTGGCGTTCGTTGAGGGCCTTGTCGCGGAATTCCGGCAAGCCGGTCTGCCCCAATTCGGCCAGCGTCAGCTCGAGCGTACGCTGGGCGCGGATAAGAGCCGAGGTGAAAGCGAGGTCGAATTGAAAGCCGCGCGCCTTGAGGCGGCGGCCGGCCTCCTTGGCCTCTTCGACGCCCTTGGGCGACAAATCGACGTCGGTCCATCCGGTGAAGAGGTTCTTGAGGTTCCACTCGCTCTCACCGTGGCGCAACAGGACAAGCAGGCGATCGGACATCGGCTTCACCGCGTTGGAGGAAAAGACGATGGGCTGTTAAGCATGCGCTTGGCTCGGCGCCAACCCGTGAGCCGGTTTCTCGACGCGATTTTTAAGGTCCAGACGAAATCCGGTCGATACCCTCGATGGAACGATCGCGCGCTTGCCTTACCGGATCCATTGCTTGCAAGTGCGGCTTCTTGCGGAAGGCGAAGACAGTCTCGGCGGCGCGAGCCCAGCCTGTCAGCGCAGCGACGCCGCGATCCACCGATCGCGCTCGAGCGGCCGGGGCCCGGCGAGCCGCGACTTCTGCGAATCTGTCATGCCGGAACGTTTCGCTGTCGCTCGCGAGCGCGAGGGCGCGGGTATTGCCGCCCGCGCCCTCGCCGCCGCGTGTCTAAACAGTATCACGTGGCGGCGGCATGCCCTGAAGTCTGCGTCGCCGGCGCCGCCTGAGCGAGCGCCTGCATGAGCGCGACCCCGTTCGGCGTTCCCCAACCGGACACGGCGTCATAACCGGCGCCTGCGCTGTAGCCGCCGACCTGCGCCGTGTTGTTGTTTCCGCTGACGACGTCCGTGCATCCGGCCGCGCCGACGGTCGTTCCGCCGGCAGGCGACGCCTCGTAGAGAAGGGGCGTTAAATACCCGACGGGATTCCCGGCGTCGCGCTGCGCGTTGATACGCGTGATGAGGGAAGCCACAAGGGGCGTCGCCGCGCTGGTCCCGCCGTTGGGCTGCGCGCCGCCGTCGACGACCAGGAGGTAAGGCGATGCGTTCCAGTCGGCGTTGGCGGCCAAATCGGGGACGCAGCGTCCAACGATCCCCCGCGGATTGACCGACTTCACGTCGATCGCCTGCTGCCAGGGAGGTCGCGGAAACTCCGCGCTCACCCCGCCGCCGGTGCTGCCCCCGTTGTCGGAGCGCAGTCCATCGCCCTCGAACCAGACGATGTCGGGCTGGGAGCCGCCCTTGACGGGGATGGTTGTGCCGCCGACCGCCAGCGCGTATGGGCTGCTGCCGGGGAAATCGACATGAGCGTGCCCGTCTTGAAGGGCGTCGCTGGACCCGTCGTCTCCGGCGGCGACGCAGACAGTCACCCCGAGCATCGCGGCGTCCTTGAGTGCTTCGTTGACCTGTCGCATCGCGGCGTTGGTCCAGGTTTGGGCCTTTTCCGCATAGCCCCAGCTGACCGAAAGAACGCGAGGGTTGTTGGTTTTGTCCTGCATGGCCGTGTCGATGACCGTGACCCAGCCTTCCTCCGTGAATTGCGCGAAGTAGACCGCGATCGTCGCCTTCGGGGAGGCGCCCGCGACGACTTCGACGTCAAGCATCACTTCGCCTTCTGCGCCGTCCTTGGCGTTGGTCGCCGTTCCGTCGGCGCTGATCGGTTTAACAGTAGGAAGGCTTATGTTCGCGGCCTGGCAAAAGTCCTTCAGATCCAACTCAAAGTAGCCGCCGCCGAATTCGAGGAGGCCGACCGTTTGTCCGTTTCCGTCGCCGGGAGGAAAGTTGTAGTGGGCCGCCAGCTCGCTCGGCAGATACCAGGAAGTCGGCGCCGCAGAAATGCTTTTCTTCTGCGCCGCCGTGCGATTAGGGTGGCGGCCACGCCGGGCCGCGCGACGATTGTCGAGCCCAAACACGCCCTGCACAGTGTCTTTCAGCTCCGCCGGCACTTGCACTGCTCCCACCCGGCCGCGGTAGTTTCCGTCCGGATGGGAATAGTTGAACAGCTTGACCTGAAAGGCGGCCTCAATTTGAGCGATCGTCCCGGACAGGCGGATGCTGCGAGTGGCGGGATTTTTCGAGACGATCCGCAGGCCGAAGCTCTGCATCGCTTCCTCCACCTTCGACATGTCCTCCTCGCTGCCGCCATACTCATTCGCAAGCTCCTCTCGGCTGATGGGCTTCTGAGGGCGGCTGTTGATCTCCGGCAATTCCTTCTTCCGGCGCAACTTCAGCAACACTTCGATCGTCTCGTGAGGATTGGCGGGGCCGAGCGCCCGCGCGCCGGGCAAAGCGACACGATCGCTGCCCGGAACCTCAGCGAATGTATGAGCCGTCGTTTGTTTCGCTGGCTTTTTCATGGTCATGGCCTCCAATGTATTGCGGTCAGGGGCAGGCGGCCCTCCCGTTGGAGTCGCGCGCACAAATGGGGGCGAAGGCGATTTGAGGGTCTGCTCGTCTGACCAAAGGACGGGGCGCCTTGCCGCAGCCCAGTCCTTGCATGGATCGTCAAGCAGGCGCTGTGACCCTGCTCACATCGAGGGCAATCGGATCAGGATCGGGCATGGCCTCCGCCCGATTGGGGGCGGGACGAAAGCGCCCATTCTTGCCAACGAGGCGGTCTTGCCCCAAAGACCCGATGGATGAAAATGCTGTTCATCTCCCGTCGCCCTCGTCCTTCGAGACGCCCGCTTCTCGGGCTCCTCAGGAAGAGGTCGCGAGGGGAGAGACAACGAGGGAATCGGGACACGTGCGCAACAACCCCATCGTTCAAGTCGGCAGGGGGCCGCTCGCGGCGAAATTCGGCGCGAAGCTCCCGCTCGCGCTGATCGCCGGGCCCTGCCAGATCGAAAGCCGCGCGCATGCGCTCGAAACGGCGGAGGCGCTGAAGGAGATTTCCGCGCGGCGATCGATTGGGCTCGTCTACAAGTCCTCGTTCGACAAGGCCAACCGGACGTCTGGTGCGGGCGCGCGCGGCGTCGGCCTCGAGGCGTCGCTGCCGATCTTCGCCGAAATCCGGGAGACGGTCGGCCTGCCGGTCATCACCGACGTGCACGAGAGCGCCCAGTGCGCCCGCCTCGCCGAAGCGGTCGACGCGCTGCAGATCCCCGCCTTCCTCTGCCGCCAGACCGATCTTCTCATCGCCGCGGCGCGCACCGGGCGCGCGGTCAACGTCAAGAAGGGGCAGTTCCTCGCGCCCTGGGACATGAAGAACGTGGTCATGAAGCTCGACGCGGCGGGGGCGGTCGACATTCTGGTGACCGAGCGCGGCGTGAGCTTCGGCTACAATACGCTCGTTTCCGACATGCGCGCGCTGCCGATCCTGGCGCGCGAGACGGGGGCCCCGGTCATTTTCGATGCGACCCATTCCGTGCAGCAGCCGGGCGGGCAGGGGACCGCGTCCGGCGGCGAGCGGGAATTCGTCGCGGTTCTCGCGCGGGCGGCGGTCGCGGTCGGCGTCGCCGGCGTCTTCATCGAAACCCATCCGGACCCCGACCACGCGCCCTCCGACGGGCCGAACATGGTGCCGCTCGAGGACTTCGAGGCGCTCATCGCCGAATTGCAGGATTTCGACCGGCTGGCCAAGCGGGCGAGACCGTCAGCGCTGTAGCCGCGCTCGCTGAGCGCGGACGCGGCCAGCAGCTGCGTCTACAGGAAGTTGTCATACGACAGTCGCGTGCGAGAGATATTTCGGACACGAGGGCAAGTCCGAACGATGGATAAATACCTCTTCAGCTACGCGACCGCGAGCGACCCGCCCCTGAAACGCGGCATCATTCGTCTCGTCGAGAAGGCGACCGGCCAGCCGAAGCTGAAGCGAATGTATATCCACAACCAGCGGTTTCCCCGGCCGAACGAAAGCTTCTGGCAGGCGGCGGTGCGCTCGCTCGCGCTGGACGTTCGCTACGATCATGACGCGCTGGCGGCGATCCCGAAGACCGGTCCGGTCGTGATCGTGGCCAATCACCCCTATGGCGTCCTCGACGGCATCGTCATTTCGTGGCTCGTCAGCAAGGCGCGGTCGGACTTCGTCGTGCTGACCAACGCCGTGCTGATGCGCGAGCCGGAGGCGCATGGCTTCATCCTGCCGATCGACTTCAGCGAAACCGAAGAGGCGCAGCGAACCAACCTCGCCTCGCGCGCGGCGGCACGCGCTCAGCTGCAGCGGGGAGGGGCGGTGGTGGTGTTTCCGGCCGGCGCCGTCTCGACCGCCCCCGACAAGCTCGGCCTGAAGCCGGCGGTCGACGCGCGCTGGCAGCCGTTCGTCTCGCAACTCATCCAGCGCTCGAAGGCCGCCGTCGTCCCGATCTGGTTCGGGGGACAAAACAGCCGTCTTTTCCAGGTCGCGAGCCACCTCAGCTACACGCTCCGCATCTCGCTGATTTTTCACGAGGTCCGGTCCCGCATCGGGACTTCTTTGCCGGTCGCGATCGGCGCGTCCATTCCGTTCGCCGCCTTTGCGGGGATCAAAGACCGGCAGGCGCTGGCGGACGACTTGCGCGGACGCGTCTATGCGCTTGCGAGGCTTGCTCCTTCGGTCGCGAAGCCTCCCGGCGCCGCCGACAAGTTGCTGCGGCCCGTGCGCGCGGCGTTGAAAGCGCAGAGAGCGGCGTAGCGGTGAAAATCTGACCCTCGAGACCCGCGCAGCAGATGACCGCTATGGGGGAAGCAGGCCGTTCGCAGTAGCCGGCGTGAGAGCAGATTGCATTAGCCGAGGCGCCGCCGCCGCGCCGCGCAACGCGATCCGGGGCTTAGCACGGGGACAGGGCCGACGTCACGCATCGCGCTCTTGCGGTCTCGACCGGCGATGACCGGAGCTTGTTCGGCGCAAAGGCTTCTTCGGGCCGCCTTGCCGCTTCTCTCGCGCGACGCGCTCGGCAGGTCGGACAGCTTTCCCTTGAACAATCAACTCCAGAATTAGCGGCGCGTCGCCTTCCAAAATTCCCTTCAACGTGTTGCGCTCTTCCAAAGACAGGGAAGCCAGGAACCGGCGTCTCCACCGGAAAGCGGTTGTGTAATGGACGTTACATCGCTCCGCCGCCTGCGTGATGGTCGCCCCGCCGATGATCGCGCCGGCTTGTTCGAGCCATTGGTCCTTTTTCCGCAATCGAGCCAGGGGCGTCTTTGTCAGCGCGTTGAAAGTGCGCCCGCAGTTCTTGCAGCGATAGCGTGGCAGGGCGTTCGCTTGTCCCCAAGAGACGAACTCTTGCGAGGCGCAGTGCGGGCACCCGAGGCAGTCCACCCTGCGGCGCCCGGCTTCTGCAACCACTTCCCCGGCAACGCCGCTCGCTGAAAGGCGCGCCCAAGTCTTCGTCGTGGCGGTCTCGTCGTCAGACCTCCCGAGACGACCGGCCGCCAAGTCCGACGGCGAAACTCGACGACCCCATCGTCCTCGTGCACGGCCTTGTGACCGGACAAAGCCAACAACATTCTTCGCCGCTGGGATAAACTCAGTCGCGCGATCCCGCCCAGCCATTTTTCAAATTCTACGCGATCCACGCCGGCCCCCTCAAATCGTCGCCATCAGGGTAGCCCACACCAATGGTCAACGCCATAATCATAGACGAAATTGTTCGATCCAGGCGAAGGATGGCAGCCCGCGGCCACCGGCCAAACGCCCCTTCGGCTCGACCCCGGTCGTCTGTTGCGCGGGTACCCGGCGTTAGACTTCCACCAGCAGGCTCGGGCGACGCTCCACGGTCTTCGACAGGCAGATGCGGCGTCAGCCTCGTCCGCGGTATGGCGCCACGCCCTGGTCTGGCACCCAGACGCCCTCGGGAAGTCTTCCGATCTGCCAGAAGACGTCGATGGGAATTCCGCCGCGGGGGAACCAGTAGCCGCCGATCCGGAGCCAGCGCGGCGCCAAGAGTCCGGTGAGATCCTTGCCGATGCGCACCGTGCAATCCTCGTGAAAAGCGCCATGATTGCGGAAGCTCGCGAGGTAGAGTTTCAGGGATTTCAACTCGACGATCCATTTGTCCGGCGCATAATCGATCACCAGATGGGCGAAGTCGGGCTGGCCGGTCATCGGGCAGAGGGATGTGAATTCCGGCGCGGTGAAGCGGGCGACATAGTCCGTGTCGGAATGGGGGTTCGGCGCCCGGTCGAGGGTCTTGGCGTCCGGCGCCTCGGGGATGCGCGAGGGCCGCCCCAGGTGGGCGAAGGCGGGCGCGGCTTTCTTGGTCATCGGCCCCAATAGACCGGGAAGCGTTCCGCCGGCAAGACGTTGGCGCGGGTCCCGGTTTGGCGTGGACCTACTTCAACTGGCCGGCGTTGAACCCTGCCGAGACGTAGCCGCTCAACCTCACGCAGACGCCGTTCGCCGCCAGAACGCCCGGCGAACCGGCGATATTGCAATGCTTGGCCGCTTGGGGGGGCTTCGGCTTCTTGTTCTGGGACGGCAGTTCCGCCGCGGTGAGGGCGGTCGGGAGCGCCAGGACGGCCAGGACGGCGAACCCGATCGATCGGACGATGGCCATGAGGACTCCTTTTGGACACGACCGGGGGTTATGAGGCGCCGGCCCGGCGGTTGCAACGAGCGCTTAGGACTCGGCGGGCTTGCAACTCGGGATGCAATCCGCGAGGAATAGGCCAGGGCGGAGTCGGGAGCGCGCGCAAGGCATGAAAACGACGCCCGCAGTTGCGCGGCGACCCCTCGCGCGGCCGCTCGCCGCGACCTTCGGCGCGGCGTTGGTCGCCCTGGCGGCCTATGCGGCGGTTGCGGCGCGCCTGCCTTTGCTTGCGGCGATCGCCGGCGGGGGCGGCCTCGCCCTCTTGCGAATGGCGTTCGCAGAACGGCCATTTTCCAGCGCGCTCATTGCAATCGACGCCGCGGCCTTTGCGCTCTTTGCGTTTCAGCGCAACGACGGGCTCGGCTTCTGGCAATTGCCCGGACCGTGGATCGACGTGCTTCGCTTCAACCTCCCCTCGGCCGCCATCGCCCTGATCGTCTATGTCGGCGCCTCGGTCATGGCCCTGATCGGCGGCTTCCGCGGGCTTCGGGTGATCGAGGCGCTGAGCCTGATCGCGGTTCCCTTCCTGTTCAACCTCCTCGTGATCGTCTCGGCCGACTGGCACATGGCCGAGATCGGCGCGTTCGTGACCGCGCATGCGCCGCTGCCGTTTCCCGCTGAGGTCGCGATCGGCCGGGCCTTGACGCTGTGGTTCCTCGGCGAGGCGATGCTGAATCTGGTCAGCCTCGTCAGCGTCGACCGGCTGCCCCGTTCGGCGCGCACCCACGCGCTCTTCGCCGTCAGCGGCATGATCGCCGCCGCGACGCCGCTCTTCGCCAACGCGGCGCAATGGGTCGCTCAGCCGCTCGCGGCGATCGTCTTTTCCAGCTTCTGCGCGGCGCTCGCGCAGGGGGGGCTTTGGGCGATCGTCTATCTGATGACGGGAGTAGCCCTCGATTGGCTGGGCGGCCGGCCGCCGCGGTTCGACGCCGCCTGGGACCACTGGCGGACGGGTCTCGTCAGAGGCGCGATTTACGGCGCGCTGTTCATGGGCTTCGTCCTCGTCGCGGCGCTCGTCCTGCGCGCTCCGGGGGCCGGGGCGATCCTGAGCCGCTATGCGCTCGGCGCGGGCGGGCTCATCGGCGCGCTGCTCTTTCCGCTCGGCATGACCGTCGTCGGCAGCGCCGACGGAACGCCGCCGTTCTTTGGCCGTCTCAAAGCCGCCTACCGCGATCCGCGCGCCCCGGCGCGCGGCGTCGTCGCCGGACTGGGGCTTGCGCTGGCCTACGAGGCCGATCTCGCCTCCTACGGCGGCGGCGCGCGGTTTCTGGCGATGTTCGCGGTCGGGGCGCTCTCTTACGGCGGCGTCGACCTCGGCTTCGACGCCGCGAGCGTCGCGCTCGGCGAACGGAGAAAATTACAGAACTGGCGCCTCTACGCGCTCGGCGTCGCGCTGGGCGGCGGCGTCGCGGGCGCGCTCGGATGGTACTTCAATTCCGCCCAGCTTCAGGTCGTGATCGCCAAGTTCTGGGCTTACGCCGACGTCGACTATCGCCAGAGCGGCCGCGCGCTCGCGGATTTCACCACCTATCCGATCTTCAACAAATACGGCATGATCAACCTCGGTCAGGCCGCCGGCGGGGTGAGGCTGTTCTGGGCGGAGTCGGTGGCGGGGGTCATCAACTGGTCGCTCGCCGCGCCGCTGTTCTCGATCAATTACGTGCTCCTCGACGCGGCCCTGCGGCGAAGCCTGCGGCCGATCAAGAATCTGGTCAGCCCGCACGGGGTCGAAGGCCTAGTCGAGCAGGGGGTGCGCGTGCTGCGCTGGGGCCTCTGGATGGCACCGATCATCAACTCGTTCCTGCGCCAGTCGCCCGACCCGAGCTGGTACAACCAGGACGGCGCGATTCGATCGCTCGCCGCCGTCGGCGCCGACGTCGCCCAGAGCCCGGACGCCTTCCGCCGCTTCAGCCTTCTCCTGTTTCTCGGCCTCTTGGCCTACGACTGGCTGCGCGTCCTCATCTGGTTCGATCACATGGGGCTCAGGGTCGCGAGCCTGGTCAATCTGTCGTTTCTCGGCGGCGACCGCGCCGACGAGGCCGCCGCCCGGTTCATCGGCCACAATGGGCGCACCCGCTCGATCCCCGACGGCATCCGCCGCTTCGGCACCTGGGCGCCCCTGCTGATTCCCTTCTACATTCCCCGCGGCGCCGAATGGGACAAGGCATGGACCGGGGCCGAGACGCTGACGCGCGGCGGCGCGCCCATGCCAGAGCCGGTGCGAGTGCTGGCCGCCGCCTACGCCATCGCGATCGCCGTCTTCGTCGTCGGCGCGTTTGCGGCAGTCGCCTGGCTGCGCCGAAGGACCGGGGCGCCGGCCCCGTGGCTCGCCGGCGCGCCCCTCGAACTGGCGCGGCGGCCGGAGAAATACGTCCTCAACAACGGCGCGGTCGGGGTGGAGCTCCTGCGCGACGGGCGGGGTGCCGCGTTCGTCATGGGCGCCGAGCGCGGGGGCGGCCCGATCGATTTCTACCGCCGCCCGCTCGATCCGCTGCAGGCGCGGGGCCACTTCTTTTACCTCAGCGAGGACGGCGAGGCGCCGTGGTCGATCGGCTTCGAGCCGGCGCGGCGCGCGGGCGACTATCGGATCGAGGAGCCCGGCTTCAATCGCCTGGCCATCGTCCATACGCTGAACGGCGTCGAGGCGCGCATGGAGATCGGGCCCGACGAGGGACAGAGTGCGGTGGTGAGCTGGCGAATTCGGCTCGCCGACGAGTCCGGCAAGGCCCGCCGCTTGCGCCTGACCAGCTTCTGCGAGATCGCGGGCCACGAAACCGAGGCCTATGCGCGCGACCTCGATTTCGCCGGCATGCATGTCGAAACGATATTCGTCCGCGCGCTGAACGCGATCCTCGCCCGCAATCGACTCCTGCGCTCGGCCCGGGCCGACCGTGGCGAGACGTCGTTCTTCGCGGTCAGGCCGGGCGCGGGCGCCGAGCTCGTCGGCTACGAGGATTCGCGCACCCGCTTCCTCGGCGAAGGCTCGCTCGCCAGACCGACTGGCTGCGAGCGCTGGCGCTGGCGCAAGCTCGACGACGAGGGCAAGCTGTGGACGTTCGACCCGGCCGCGAGCTTCACCCTCGAAATGACGCTCCCGCCCGGCGGCGCGGCCGAGGCCGAGTTCGTCGTCGGCCGCGCTGACAACGCCGTCTGGGCGAGCGACCTCGTCTCCCGCCGACTCGCTCTCCCGCCGCTCGCCGAGCCCGAATTGCAGATCCGTCTCTATGAGACCCGCGCCGTCGAGCCCTCTCACGCCTTGCCGATCCGCTGGCCGTTCGCGATCTCGCCCGACGGCGGGAGGCTCGCTCTGACCCATCGCACGCCGCGCCCCTGGGCGCATGTGTTGGCCAACGAACTCGGCATGGCGACCATGGCCTCGAATGACGGCGAGATCTTCTCCGCTTTCGGCAACGCCCGCCAGAACGGCCTGACGGCCTTTCGTTTCGACAGCGCGACGGTCGTGCAGCCCGGGCAGATCGTTTATGTGCGCGACCTCGACACCGCCGAGACCGATGCGCCCGGCTTCGCGCCCTTCCAGCGCGAAGACGCGACCTGCGACGCAGTCTACGAGCCGGGCGTCGCGACGTTCGTGAAGAGAAGCGGCGATCTGACGCTGGAATACGCGGTCTTCGTCCCGCCGGACCGGCCGTGCGACGTCCGAGTGCTGGCGCTGCGCAACGGCGGCGCGCGGCCGAAACGCCTTCGGGTCGCGCCGTTTTTCGATCTCGCGCTCGAGGAAAGCCCTAACGAGAGCGTCGACAAAATCCGCGACGAGACGGTCGGCTCTACGCTGGTGTTTCAGAATCCGCGCAACGATTTCGAGCGCGGTTTCGCCTTCGCCGCAACCAGCCTGGCGGCCCCGGCGACCGAGACGATCCGCGCCCGATTCTTCGGCGGCCCGGGGCGCGACATCCATTCGCCGGCGATGGTCGAGACCGGCGCAGCCGACGGGGCGGCGCGCGACGACGGGCGTCGCGTGGCCGCCTTCTGCGGCGAAGTGACGCTCGCGCCGGGAGGCGAGGCGAAGATCGTCATCCTGTTCGGCCAGGCGCCGACCCGCGCCGAAGCGCTGGCCGTCGCCGCGCGCGCGTCGGTCGCCGAGGCGGAGGCGGACCTCGCGGCGACGCGGAGCGCGTGGACCGGCCGGCTCGGAAAAGTCGAAGTCCGCACCAACCGGCCGGACTTCGATCGCCTGGTCAATACCTGGCTGCCATATCAGCTCTACGCGTCGAGGCTCTGGGGTCGCGTCGGGCCGAACCAGCGCGGCGGGGCGACCGGATATCGCGACCAGCTGCAGGACGTTCTGCCGCTCATCCTGCTCGAACCGCGGCTGGCGCGCGCGCAGATCGTGCTGCATGCCAGCCAGCAATTCCGCGAGGGCGACGTGCTCAAATGGTGGCATCGCGCGCCAAACGGCGGCGCCGGCCTCGGCCAACGCACGAAGGCGAGCGACCCCCATCTCTGGCTGCCCTACGTGCTCGCGCGCTACGTGCGCCAGGGGGGCGACTCGAGCGTCCTCGATGTCAGCACGCCCTATCTCGAGGGCGAGCCGGTTCCCGAGCGCGAGGAGACCTGGATCGTCATCCCCCGCGTCTCGCGGGAAACCGCGACCGTCTACGAACACGCGCGCCTCGCCATCGAGTTCACGCTCGACCATGTCGGGCAGAACGGCCTGCCGCTGCTGCGCGCGGGCGACTGGAACGACGGCATCGACGTGCTCGGGCGCCGCGAGATCGGCACGAGCGTCTGGATGGGGTTCTTTCTCGTCAATGTGCTCGACGGCTTCATTCCGCTCGCGCGCCTAAAAGGCGACGAGGCGTTCGCCG
Organism: uncultured Alphaproteobacteria bacterium; assembly: GCA_963805295.1. Classification (GTDB taxonomy): domain Bacteria; phylum Pseudomonadota; class Alphaproteobacteria; order Rhizobiales; family Beijerinckiaceae; genus Roseiarcus. Next base: position 57,284 of record CAWDTW010000033.1, read on the forward strand.
GGCGATGCGAGGAGGCGCTGGCGGCGCAGCGGGCGGCGCTGGAGGTCGGCTGGCGTGACGATCATTACGCGCTCGACTTCGCCGACGACGGCCGGGAGGTCGCGGTGCGCAACGTGATGACGACCGGCTGGGCGGCCTATTCGGGGGCGTGCGACGACGACCGGGCGCTCGCCGCGCTCGAGGGCGGGCTCAAGGGAATCGAGCGGGCCGACCGGGTGCTGCTGATGGAGACGCCGTTCTACGAACATTCGCAGCCTTATCCCGGCCGCATCGCGGATTACCCTCCCGGGGTGCGGGAGAACGGCGGTCAATACAGCCACGGCGCGTCGTGGATCGTCGACGGCTTCGTCCGGCTCGCCGAGCGGGCGCGGGCCCGGGGCGAGAAAGAGAAAGCGGCGCGCCTGAGCCTCCGGGCCTTCGAAATCTTCGAGAAAGTCTCGCCGCTGAAGAAGACGGATCCCGAGCGCATCGCGATCTATGGACTGTCGCCGATCCAGCAGCCCGCCGACATCTACGACGGCTGGGGCCACGGCGGTCGCGGGGGGTGGTCGTGGTACACCGGCTCAGCCGCGCGTATGCTCTCGGCCGCCTACGCCATGCTGGGGATCGTTCAATTGGACGGACGGATCAGCGTTCGAGACGATCTCTTCGAGCCGAAGGGCGAGTTGCAGGTGGAATCGCTGCGGATCGGGGATCGGATCTGGCGCCGCGACGGGGATTGAACGATCAGCCTCGGCGGATCGATTAATGCGGGCGCATTCAAAATTCGCGCTGCGGCCGCGGCGGCCATCGCGCTGAACTTTTTGCCGAGCGCAGACCAAAAAGCGGACTTGTGCGTTGCGGCGCCCGCCGGTTTCTGGCATGAGTCCCCGCATAAACAAGGGGCTCGCGCGCCCGTCACATGTCAGGGGGGTATAGGCCATGCTGTTGGGGTTGATCATTCTCTGTGGACTGCTGTCCATCGTCTACGGGGTCTACACGGTCAATAGCGTGATGTCGGCGGACGCCGGCACCCAGCGCATGCAGGAGATTTCGGGCGCGGTCCGCGAAGGCGCCCAAGCCTATCTCAAGCGGCAATACACCACCATCGCGGGCGTCGGCGTCGTCGTGTTCATCGGCATCGGCCTGCTGCTCTCCTGGACGGTCGCCGCCGGCTTCGCCATCGGCGCGATCCTCTCCGGCTCGGCCGGCTTCATCGGCATGAACGTCTCGGTGCGGGCCAACGTGCGCACGGCGCAGGCGGCGACGAAATCGCTCGCCGGCGGCCTCGACATCGCTTACCGCTCGGGCGCGGTGACCGGCCTTCTCGTGGCGGGGCTCGCGCTCCTCGGCGTCTCCTGCTATTTCGGCTTTCTAACCGGGGTTCTCGGCTATGGGCCCTCCGACCGCATCACGATCGACGCGCTGGTCGCGCTCGGCTTCGGCGCCTCGCTGATCTCGATCTTCGCCCGTCTCGGCGGCGGCATCTTCACCAAGGGCGCCGACGTCGGCGCCGATCTCGTCGGCAAGGTCGAAGCCGGCATTCCCGAGGACGATCCGCGCAATCCGGCGACCATCGCCGACAATGTCGGCGACAACGTCGGCGACTGCGCGGGCATGGCCGCCGACCTGTTCGAGACCTACGTCGTGACGGTGGTCGCGACCATGGTGCTCGCCTCGATCTTTTTCGACGGCACTCCGGCGCTGATCCCGACAATGATGTATCCGCTGGCGATCTGCGCGGCCTGCATCGTCACCTCGATCGCCGGCACCTTCTTCGTCAAGCTCGGCGCCAACAACTCGATCATGGGCGCCCTCTACAAGGGTCTCATCGCCACCGGCGTGCTGTCGATCGTCGGCCTCGCCGTCGCGACGCACTATGTCGTCGGCTGGGGCGAGATCGGAACCGTCGCCGGCAAGCCGGTCGTCGGGGCGAATCTGTTCGTCTGCGGCCTGGTCGGCCTCGCGGTGACCGGCCTCATCGTCGTCATCACCGAATATTACACCGGCACCGGCAAGCGGCCGGTGGTGTCGATCGCCCAGGCCTCGGTCACCGGCCACGGCACCAACGTGATCCAGGGTCTGGCGGTGTCGCTCGAATCGACGGCGCTTCCGGCGCTCGTCATCATCGCGGGCATCATCGCGGCCTTCCAGCTCGCGGGCCTGTTCGGCATCGCGATCGCGGTCACGACCATGCTCGGGCTCGCCGGCATGATCGTCGCGCTCGACGCGTTCGGCCCGGTCACCGACAACGCCGGCGGCATCGCCGAAATGGCCGGATTGCCCAAGGAGGTGCGCCAGTCGACCGACGCGCTCGACGCGGTCGGCAACACCACCAAGGCGGTCACCAAGGGTTACGCGATCGGTTCGGCGGGTCTCGGAGCGCTGGTGCTGTTCGCCGCCTACACCAACGACATCAGGCATTTCATCGCCACCGGCGTGCCCTACTTCAAGGACGTCGGCGCGGTCGATTTCAACCTGTCCAGCCCCTATGTCGTCGCCGGCCTGCATCTTCGGCGGCCTCATCCCCTATCTCTTCGCCGGCATCGCGATGACGGCGGTCGGGCGGGCGGCGGGGTCGGTGGTGATGGAAGTGCGCCGCCAGTTCAAGGAGAAGCCCGGCATCATGCAGGGGACGGAGCGTCCCGATTATGGCCGCGCGGTCGACATGCTGACCAAGGCGGCAATTCGCGAGATGATCATCCCCTCGCTGTTGCCGGTGCTCGCGCCCTTCGTCGTCTATTTCGGCGTCTACTGGGTCTCCGGTTCGAAGGCCTCGGCTTTCGCCGCGCTCGGCGCCTCGCTGCTCGGCGTGATCGTCAACGGCCTCTTCGTCGCAATCTCGATGACCTCGGGCGGCGGGGCGTGGGACAACGCCAAGAAGAGCTTCGAGGACGGCTTCATCGACAAGGACGGCGTCAAGCACTTCAAGGGGTCGGAGGCCCACAAGGCCTCCGTCACCGGCGACACCGTCGGCGATCCTTACAAGGACACCGCCGGCCCCGCGGTGAACCCGGCGATCAAGATCACCAACATCGTCGCGCTGCTCCTGCTGGCGATCCTGGCGCACTGATCGGAGAAGAAAGAGAATTGCGAGGGGCGGGGGCTTGCTCCCCCCCTATCCCGATTCGCTCGAACTCTTTTCCCGCGCGTCGGCTTCATCGTGCCCAACATGAGCCGCCCGCCGAGAACGTCGTCCCTTTCTTAAAACAAGCGCGGAACCTTCCGAACAATGGATCAAGGAGGGCAAGGGCGCGATCAAATGGACACGGGCTGTCGCGCCGCTCCTTCGCCGCCAATGCCGTTCGCCTTGAGCTTCACGCGTTCGCCGACAACCTCGGCAATTTTTAAGCGCACGCAGTGTTCACACATCTCAGATCGCCGCGCGGATCCCTTCCCCAGCTTGCTGGGGAAGGTGGCGCGAAGCGCCGGATGGGGTGTGGCCCGCTGCTACGACGCCAGACGGCTTGCACGAACGTTACCGCGAACTTGCGGTCCAAGCGCCCTGCTTTCCACACCCCATCCGTCGCCTTCGGCGACACCTTCCCCGCTTCGCGGAGAAGGGGGCGCCCGGCGGCCGCCCGCAGGCTCGATGACTTGTGTGAACGCCGCAGCCCACGGGGGGAGGGGCGCGCCTGCGCCTTGATCACATGTGAATGCAGAATGCTCTTATGTCGCGTTCCAGATGGCCGAGGTCGCGATTTCGAAGAACCTGTTCGCCGGGATTCACCGAATGATCGCTTAAGTTGCGGCCTCCGCGGGTGGCATCGACCGGGTGGAAGGCGGCAAGCGTGACGCGTTCGGCTCAAACCGACGGGAGACGTGCGCTATTGCCGCGCCGGACTGGACGGAGTTCACCCATGCGACGGCCGTTCCTGACGCCTCGAGCGCGTCGGGGCGCCATGGAACCGGCAACCCGCTTGAGAAAATCGCCAATACCGGCCATCTTGGCCGTCGTCGGTCGTGGCATCCGGCGAAGGTCGGTCAAGAAAGCTGAACCGACAGTGGCCCAGCGCCTCGGTGGGTCGAGCGGCGGACGTTTTTCGAATGATTGACCAATCGAAGGATCGCCCCGCGATGCTTCGCAACAATAAGCCCCTGATTGTCGGGCTGTCCGAGGAAGCACTCGGGCGAGGCGGCCCCCTGTCCCTTTTCGTCGCTGCAAGGTGAACGAAAATGAAGTTTTATACGACCCCCGGACGCGCGCGAGCTGCATGGATGCGGTCTAGAGGCTATCGACTGGGCTCTAGCCGGAGCTTCCCTCTTTCGACCTGCGCAACCCATTGTTCCAGCTTGATAAGATCAAGCTGGATGGGTGTGTTACTGGGTACAGGTGATGCCCAGGAGGTCGAAGGCTTTTTTCTGGATGTGTGTCGGCCGTGTGGTGATTGTGAAGGGGAAGTCGGGCGCGAGGGCGGTCGCGACGGTGTTTTTGGTGATGGTGGCGAGGTCGTGAAGCAGGGTGTGGAAGCTGTGGACGGGGAGACCATCGTCGGTTCGGCCTGTGGTCTGCTTGGCGAGGGCGGCGGGCGATCGCTCAGCCTTTGCGACCGGGCTCTTGCGGAGCGCCTCGGCGGCCTCCTTGTCGGTGTCGTCGTAGAGCATGGGGGCCAGGCGCTGGCGCATGTGCCATTCGAGATAATAGGCGAGCATGCAGAGGAAGACGTGGGCGCGCACGCGGTCTTCGAGCCAGTGGTAGACCGGCCGGACATGGAGGTCGACGGTCTTGATCGACCGGATGGCGTGCTCGACCAGGCTCAGGGATTTGTAGCTTTTGACGGTTTTGCTGTCGTCGAGCGCGGTTTCGGGCAGGCTGGTGCGCACGGCGTAGAGGCCGTCGAGGGCGGCCTCCTCAGCGATCGCGGCGGTCTTGCGGGCGAAGGCGAAGGACGTGTCGGTGATATCGAGCGCGAAGTGCTTGGCCATTTTATGCTTGCCGATGACGGCGCCGACGGCGAGGCCGATGTCGGCTTTTCCCCTGAGCGGCTCGCGCTTGCGCCGCACCGCGGCGGCAATGGGGGCGAGATCGCGTTCCGTGGCGCGCAGCAGGTCCTCGCGCTTGCGGGCGCGCTCGGCGGCGAGCGCGGCGTTGCGGCACAGGATGAGGCGCTCGCCCGGGAAGTCGGGCGAGGTGATGGTCGCCATATCGCGGTCATCGAACAACGACATCTGGAAGGCGCCGCCGTCGAGCAGCCCGCGGATCGCAGGCGCCCTGAGCGCGGTGATCCAGTCGAGCCCGGCCGGCTGGATGTCCTCGGCGATCCGGGCGTCGGTGATCATGCCTCTGTCACCCACCAGGACCACGTGGTCGAGGCCGAAGCGCTGCTTCAGCTTGGCGACCTGTGAGCCGAGCGTCGCCGGGTCGCCGGTCGAGCCCTCGAAGACCTCGACGGCGACGGGGCAGCCGTCGGGGGCGCAGAGCAAGCCGTAGACGATCTGGAGCTTGCCCTTCTTGCCGTCGCGGTTGTAGCCGAACCGGGCGAGCGGGCAGCAGCGGCCCTCCATGTAGCTCGAGGTCACGTCGTAGAGCACCAGCGTCCCGCCAGAGAGGTGGCGCTTGGCGAGCATGGCCTCGATCGCCGGCTGGCGGACCGCGAGCCAGTCGAGCGCCGCGTAGAGCTCCTCTTCGTCGACGATCCCGAGGCCGAGCTCGTCCCCCAGGCTGGAGGCGGCGGTTTCGGGCGACAGCGCGCGGGCCGCGGCAAGCTTGGAGGACGGATCGAGGATGCGGCTGACGGCGAGCGCCAGGACGAGGTCGCGGCGGCGGTTGCCGTCCGGCCCGATCAGCCGGTCGAGACCGATCCTGCGCGCCGTGCCCAGCGCCGCGGCCACGTGCCCGTGCGGCAGGGAGCGAATGATGCTGATCGCCTCCTTCTCGCTCGGGATGACCGTGCCGCCCTTGAGCAGCGCCTTGAAGCCGGCGATCCGCTCGCTGGGCCAGTCCGACAGGTTGAGCAACGTGCGCTTCCTGACCTTCCCGCCTTCGCGATAGCTCTCGCGCAGGAGGATGGCGGGGGGTGAATTGCGGTTGGGGACCGATTCGATGTACATGGGGCAACAATAAGCCTGACCGCACCACAACACAACATAAAATCAGCCAATTACATGGGTACACATCAAGACCAATATCTCGAAATCTCGCCGAAAAATCAATCGCCTACGTAATCGGAAAGAGGGAAGCTCCGTCTAGCTTCAACGGGGTACGAACGAGAGGCTACAAGAGCCCCAAAACTCCTAAGATTTCCTAAGGTTAAGTTACCCAAAGCTTCTAGGATCAAAATACCCAAGATCAAGGCTTTGTCATGGCGATCGTCTCGAGTTAAAACAAGCAGTTATAAATTTCGCCGCACTCGAGGTATGCCTGGGTTAGCGTGGATAGTGGTTCCGCTAATACTGCTGTACCTATTGCATTTCATCTTTTGAAGAAATGATAGTCTAATGGGCTTTCGTTTCTTTCGCCGCGTCCGGATTATGGCTCGTCGCTATTTCAAGTGGGTGAATTGGCCAGAACGTCTCCGGCGATGAGGTAGACGACGGCTTTGAGATTTCGCTTGGTTCGGTAGCCTTTGGCCTTGCGCTTGGCGGCCTGCACGTTGCCGTTGATGGCTTCGAGGACGCCGTTGGAAAGGCCGGTGGCGATCGATCTGAGAATGCCCTCGGCCTTGGCCATGATCGTTTTGGCCAGTCGCTTCATCGGGCCGAGATCGCAGACCTGAACCCAGGCGTTCCAGCGATCGAGGAAGCGTCGGGCGGTCTTGGCGTCCATCGTGAACAGCTGTTGCAGGTTCATGCGGATTTGCATCGCCTGGATCGTGTCCAAGTTCTGCGCTTCCAATCTTGACAACGCTTCCTTCTCCTCCTGCGTCAGATGATTGACGTTCTTGAGGAAGATGTAGCGCCGGCCCTTGATCTGGAAGTTGTTCCGCGCTTCCTCGCGTCGCACCTGGTCGACGGCCTCGTTGGCGAGTTTGATGACGTGGAATTTGTCGAACGTGATCTCGGCGTTCTCGAAGTTCGCCTTGATCCCCGCTTCGAACGCCGCCCCCATGTCGATGCTGGCGTCGGTGACCGCCTCGCGCTTGCCGCCGTGCGCCTCGAGGAAATCCGCGAATTCCTTCACCGTCGCGGCGTCCTTGCCGTCGGCCACGTAGATGACTTTGCGCCGCGCCATGTCGACGAACAGGCTGACATAGTCGTGGCCGCGCCGCGCCGAGGTTTCGTCGGCGGCGATGCGCCGCACCTGCGACAAATCCAGCGCCTCCACCGCGCGCCAAACGTAATGCTCGACGATCCGCCACAAGCGCGTGTCGTGCTCGCCAAGCCGCTTGGCCGCATTGGCGATCGGCATCGCCTTGGCCAGCGCCAGCACGTAGGCCTCGAACAACAACGTGAACCCGCAACCCGCCCGAGCCCACGGCGTGGCGACCTTGCGCACCCCGCAGTTCGGACAGCTCACTCGCGGCACACGAGCGTGCAACAGCGTGCGATGCTGGAAGAAGTCCAGATGCCGCCACGTTTCATCCTTTGTGTCGTGAACCGCGCAACCCTCGCGTCCGCACTCGGCGCAGGCGAACCGGCTCCCGCGCGGAAAATCCACATCCAAATCGAGCCGACCATCCTCGACCGCAAACTCGCTCCGCGTCACCGTCCACGGCGACTGCAACCCAAGGGCCAACTGGAAAAGATCGGTGTCTCGCATCCCCTCACAATAAACTCGATCCCAACCGATCGCTCCCCAAGCCAACCCAAAAAACGGCCTTACCCACTCCATTCAGCGAGGAGCCCGGATTATTCCCGGCCTCCGGCTCAACTTGAGTAAGACCGGCGTATCGGCTTCGATCGGCACTCGGGGCGCTTGGTTCACGATCGGCCGGAAGGGGACCCGAACCACAGTCGGGTTGCCCGGCACCGGCCTCTATTGGACCGAGGCGAAGTCGTGGAAACGGCATCGGGCTTTACCGCCGTCGGGAGGATTGCCCCCTCGCAGCAACATCTCAGGAGGCGGCAATCCGCCCCCAATTCCACCCGATATGCCAGGGGGCAGCGACCCAGCGGGCGGCGATCCGACCCCACCCGACCTCGAGGCGGCCGCAGCCGCGATCGCTGTGTTCGGCCGGAAGACTGCGACCTATGACGAGAAGATGGATGCGGCCTACACCTTCGCCGCATACACCAGCGCCTACGGGGAAAAAGCAAGGAACGGCCTATGGGCGCTCTTCCTTTGTTACAAGCAGACCTACGGGACAGACCCGACTGATGCAATGGAGAAACTCTCCGGTTTCACCGCCTCAGAGATACTCCCGAGGGTAGGGGCTCCAAACCCGCCTGCGATCATTGATGAGCCCGAATATTCGGTTGATCGGCTCGCCGCCATGAACTTCGTGGAATACGGCCTCCGCCGGAGGAGGGCAGCCGAGGCCCTCGGTCTAAGGGTCAGTGTCCTCGATAAGCTGGTAAAGGCCGCCCAGGCTAATCGGCCAAGGCAAGGCGGTAGAGGGTGGATTATTTTCCTAGCATTCCTTGGTATCCTGTGGGCTGTCGGGAAATGCGGGGCGCCTTCGATCCACTCGGTTTCATCGTCGTCTCCCGTTTCCGATGCCCCTTCGGTATCGACAACCCCGGCCCCGGCCGCGGCTCCGGCGACTGTTCCATCCGATCCAAGGGCGGACAACGCCGGTGTTGCCGCCGCACCTTCGCCGCCGGTCGCTTCGGCACCCGTTCGATCGGCTCAGGTCGATTGTACCAACATCCAAGACCGGGTATTCGACACGCCTGAGGAGGCGGGCCAGGCGCGGGCGGCTTGCGGGCTCAAGCCTCCGGCCATGACGCCCTTTGCTCCATCGAAGGGTCGCCTCTACCGGGCGCAGGCTCCCGCTCCGATCCCCCAGACCCATCACGGGAGGAACTGATGGGCATGCGCCAACCAGTCTTTGAGCAATGCGCCGTTGCATTCCTCGATATTCTCGGATTCAGCGATTTCATAGCCAAAGTTGAAATCCCAAGCAGTGATGAAGCTCGTGATTTTGCACGACTACAAAAGGTAATTGCCGCTCAACTCGTCTTTACGACTAACAATGCTAAACAACAACATCGATTTCCTAAAGACGTAGGACTTGAAATAATACACATATCTGACAGCTTTATTTTATCCGCGCCAATCTCGAATAATAGTCTGCCCGGTTATAACGGGCTGACTGCTGTGATGATAAAGACCATTCAGCTGGCCCATCAACTTCTCAAAACGGGCTTCTTAATGAGGGGCGGCATTGCGGTAGGTAATGTATATCGCACGTCAAAAAACATTTTCGGCACAGGATACCAGAACGCTTACAAGACAGAACAAGGTTTGAGGACGCCAAATGTTCGTTTTCACCAAAGCGTCTTAGACTTCCTAAAGGAAGATATTATCCCGGGTTTCCGGTAGCTGAGTTCTCGATCTTTGCGCAAGAGGCGGATCAACTGTTACTGGATACGTTGAATACACACTGGAGCTATGTCGGCGAGAAGGACGAGGATAGGTCTAAAGATTCCCGAGATATTTAGCGGTTACAGAACGACCATCGAAAGAAATTTAGCGGGCTTACCGCCAGGTGGCGCGCGCGACAAATGGGAGTGGATGGCCCGCTTCTTCAATGCGAAGCTGCGAGATGCCAGCGATTTACGATCTATGACGCGAATACAGATCGAGGATTTGTTGAAGTTTAGGTTTGGCCCGGCGGTGGAAGAACCCCCGCCTACCTTCCAGGAGGCATTTGGTCAATTTATGCCGCCCACCATAAGCTACGTAAAATCGTTCAAGGCTTTAGACGACCCGGAAAATGACTCATAATCGCGTCTCGCCAATCGCCGTCGTGGTTGGGTTTCTGGTGACACTTACCCTATTTCCCCATTCGATCCATTCGGGTCGCAACTGCAGTACGCCGGGCAGGATGCGTCGCCGTCCAAGCTCTCACGCGGCGAACAGATTGCGCGCTTCCTCAGGGAGCGGCTCGCCATTGTCGATTCCATCGGCGATCGCGCGCAGCGCCAACGGCACGGCGTGCGTCCTCGCCTCGGCTTCGGTGTTCCCATAGGCGAGCACGCCGGGTAGCGCCAGCACGTCGGCGATCCAGCGCCCGTCCTCTTCGCGCTCGAGTTCGATTTTGAGCATGCAGGCCCTCTGGCCGTCGCGGCCATATCTCGTGCGGATCGAATGCGCCGGCCGCTAACAAGCACGGGCGTCGTCAATCGGCAGTTTCCGTCTTAAGTCGCAAGCCGGGATCTCGTCGCCAGATGAGGCGAGAAACGGAGAGCGGCAGGTTCCCCTAAATAGCGGCATGAATTTGAACGACGGTTGCATCCAGGCCGGCGGCGATATATATCTTTGATATATGGCATTGAGGAGCGCCGATGGAAACGGCCAAGATATTCTGGAGCGGACGATCGCAAGCGGTGCGGCTGCCGAAAGATTTTCGCTTTGAGGGCGACGAGGTTCGAATCCGCCGCCATGGGCCCGCCGTCATTCTCGAGCCTCTGGCCAACGATTGGGGCTGGCTCGATTCCCTTGCCGGTCGGCTCGACGATGACTTCGTTCGAGCGGTCAACGAACAGCCTGAGCCCCAGGAACGGCCCGCGCTCGACAAGCTATTCGACTGATGCGCTATCTTCTGGACGCGAATGTCGTCATCGCGCTTTTGAACGATGTCGCCTCCAAGGCTGCGAAGCGTGCGCGGCGAGTGAAACCCGGCGATGTAGCGATCTCCGCCATCGTGGCGCATGAGCTTTTCTATGGCGCGTTCAAGAGCCAACGGGCGGACCGGAATGTCGCCCTCGTCGACGCCCTCCGCTTCGTCGTCCTCGACTTCGACAAGGAGGATGCAAGGCAATCCGGCCAGATACGCGCCTTATTGGCCGGCAAGGGGACGCCGATCGGCCCCTACGACGTGCTCATCGCCGGACAAGCGATCGCGCGCAACCTGACCCTGGTCACTCACAATACCGACGAATTGCGCCGCGTGCCGGGATTGCGGATCGAGGATTGGCAAGCCTGACGGCGCGCTGCGCCTCGCCCGGCTGGCCTTGCGGCCGCCCGCCAGAATGAGTGAGCGCCCGCGCCGCGATCTGGAATCTGGTAATATCGTCCTGCTCGTGCCCATTCGTTATTTCCTCCGTCCTTGGCCTGATGAAACTGATCTGTCTCAACATCTGGGGCGGCCGGGCGGGGGCGGACAAGCTGCTCGCCTTCCTTGATTCGCACCGGGACGCCGATTTCATCTGCCTGCAGGAGGTCTGGTCGGCCCCTTACGAAAATCTCGAGGGCTTTCCCGCCGGCGCCGACGAAATCGCCCACGCCGAGATCATGGCCTATGGCAAACAGCAGGTCGGCGCGCTGCTCGCTAGCCATGAGGTTTTCTTTCATCCCAATCATCTGAACGACTACGGCCTGATGACCCTGGTCTCGAAGCAGTTGAATGTCGTCGAATCAGGCGACGTGTTCGTGCACAGGGAGCGGGGCTACGTGCCGCAGGGCAACCTCGGCCTGCACGCCCGCAATCTCCAGTTCGTCACGGTCGACGGCCCCTCGGGCCGGCTCAGCGTTGTGAATTTCCACGGTCTGTGGAACGGACTGGGCAAAGGAGACAGCGCCGAACGAATCGCGCAGTCGCGGCGCATCCTGGACTTTCTCTCCGGCCGGCGGGAGCCGTTCGTTCTCTGCGGCGACTTCAATCTTCTGCCGGGCGCCGAGAGCCTGCGAATGCTCGAATCGGCGGGCCTGCGCAATCTCGTCGCCGGATTCGGCGTGACGTCGACCCGGACGAGTCTCTACAGGCGTCCGGAACGGTTCGCCGACTACGTTTTCGTCAGCGATGGAATCGACGTCGGTGATTTTCGCGTGCTGCCCGACGAAGTGTCGGATCACGCGCCGCTGCTGATCGACTTCAGCTGACGCTCGGCCTACGGGCCCGCGCCGGGCGCTCCCTCTCCAGAACGAAGGCGATTTCATAGTCTTGAGAGTTTTTCCTTGACGGAGCTTGAGGAATGTTCGACATTTGTTCACCAGAGCGCATCCTTCATGCAGGACTTAGGCTGTGACGCAAATCGACCCTTTTTCCTGGCCGGGGCCGTATGTCCGCACGCCGCCGCCTGAAAGAGGGGCGACAGATTTTCTTTTTTGGCCCATCGTCCCGCGCAACCCCTTGATAAGGCTCAATCCGCGGAAAGAAAGGGAAGCAAACGGAAGGAATTGGAAGGGGCTTTTGAAGCGCTTTCGAAGCTTGCGGCTGCACCGGGGCGCGCGCTTGACGCAACTTTGAAGCGCCGGACGCGAAGGTCCCTCTCAAGGCGCGGCCCGCCCAAAGCGTCGCTGCAAGGCCTTGAAAAGGATCGATTCGCGCCCGGCAAGGGCGCGCGCCCCCGGCCCTAGCTAAACCGGAACAGTCCCGCCATCATATTGCGCAGGAAGTTGGGCTCGGTGCCGCCGGTCGGCGTGGTGCGGGAGACGAAATCGAACACCTTGCCGTCCTGCATGCCGTAGTTGGCGATGCGCGAGACCGTGCCGCTCTTGTCGAAATAGAGGGCGAGCACGTGCTGGTCGGTCATCTGGACGGGCATGAAGGCCAAAGCCCGATGCATCTTCTGGCCGATGTAGTACCAGGCGTCGCCGCCGACGGTCGAGGTGGTCGAGGGCGTGCCGAGCAGGGCCAAAGCCTGCTGCTTGGTCGTCGAGTCGACCTTGACCTGCGACAGGGTTTCCTCGTCGACCTGATAGCCGCGGTCGAAGTCGCCGTCATAGCCGAGGCATCCGCCGAGCGCCGCGCCGAGCGCCAGCGCGCCGGCGAGCGCGAGACCCCGCAAGACGCGATCGTGAGTATTCGGCGCGACGCCCATTCAACCTCTCCGCCTGGTCGAGCCTTTTTGCTTGCCAGTTCGACCGGCGATGCCTAACCCAAGCGGTCGAACAAAAGCAAGGCGCCGCAGGGAATCGATTGCGGCGCGCCAAGGCGCGAGTGATGATTTTCGCCCGGTGGCGCGCGCGGCGCGCCAGCAACAGCCTCATTGAGCAACTTCGCGGCGAGATCATGGCCGCCGCCCGGCGGCCGACGCTGTACGAAGCGCTGGAGGCGCCGGACCGCGTCGACGGGCGATTCGAACTCTTGACCCTGCATGTCGGGCTCGTCCTGCGCCGTCTCGTCGCGATCGGCGGCCTCGGCGACGACATTGCGCAGGATCTCGTCAACAACGTCTTCCTGCATTTCGACGATACGCTGCGCGAGCAGGCGCTGAGCGACATCGCCGTGTCGAAACGCCTCAAAACGATGAAAGAGGCCTTCTACGGCCGCAACGCCGCCTACGCCGCGGCGCTCGATTCGGGTTCGCGAGCGGCGCTGGCCGCCGCCCTCGCTCGCAACGTCTACGGCGCGCGTGACGGCGCGGCGAGAGCGGCCGCGCTCGCCGACTATGTCGCGTCGGTCGACGCCGCCCTGGCCGAAACGCCGCTGGCCGACTTCGCCGCCGGCAAATTCCGCTTCCCGGAAGGCCGGATCGCATCGGGAGGATGACATGTCGGAGCCCTTCAGCCGCGTGATGCGGGTCGAGGCCCTTCCCAGGGAAGGCCACACCGTCGAGATCGAGGCGAGCGCTTCGGAGCGCGAGGCGCTGGCGGCCTTCTTGAAGCTTCCCTCGATCGAGGCGCTGAGCGCGTTCTTCGCCCTCGAGCGCTTGGCGAGCGGCGGCGTCAGGGTGACCGGCGCGGTTCATGGCGAACTGACCCAGATCTGCATCGTTTCGCTCGAGCCCTTTGGCGCGGCGATCGACGAGGATATCGACGTCCGCTTCGCCCCGCGCGCGGACGACGGCGCGGCGCGCAGGCCGGCCGAGGCGCCGAAGTCGTTGTCGATCGCCGATGCGGACGAACCCGATCCGATCGTCGGGGGCAAGATCGATCTCGGCGCGTTGGCGGCGGAATTCTTCGCCCTCGGTCTCGATCCCTATCCGCGCAAGCCGGGCGCCTCTTTCGAATCGCCCGAGGAGCCCGGGGCGACGATCTCGCCGTTCTCGGCGCTCGCTTCGCCGCCGCAGAAGAAGCCGGGCTGAGCGCCGGAGGCGGGGCGGTCGGACGCCGCCCGTCGCGCTCCTCCGGACCATGAGCCCTCGATGCAGCCGAAGCGGGCCGCTGCGGCTCGCCAGGGCGATTTTCCAGCGGAAGGACTGCCGCCCGCCCTCCCGATCGGCGTTGCCTTGCGCGTCGAAGGCGCTATTGTCGCGCCGCGCCGGGCGCCGCCCGAGCAAGGCTGGGGCGCGGTCGGATGAGGGAATGGCGAGCGACATCCGCATAGCGCTGGACGCGATGGGGGGCGACAAGGGTCCCTCCGTCGTGCTGCCTGCCGCTGCGATCGCGCTCGTGCGGCGGCCCGACGTCCGCTTCCTCCTCTACGGCGACGAGAAGGCGATCGGCCAGGCGCTCGCCGCGCTTCCGAGGCTCGCCGAGCGGTCGCGCGTCTTTCCTACCCACGTCGCCGTCAAGATGACCGACAAGCCGAGCCAGGCCCTGCGGACGGGACGGCGGGTGTCGTCGATGTGGCAGGCGATCGAGGCGGTGAAGACGGGCGCGGCCGATTGCGCCGTCTCGGCCGGCAACACCGGCGCGCTGATGGCGATGGCGAAGTTCTGCCTGCACACGATGGCGCCGATCGAGCGGCCGGCGATCGCGGCGCTCTGGCCGACGCTACGGGGCGAATCGATCGTGCTCGACGTCGGGGCGACGATCGGCGGCGACGAACAGCATCTCGTCGATCTCGCCGTGATGGGCGCGGCGATGGCGCGCATCGTGTTCGACATCGACAGCCCGACGATCGGCCTCCTCAATGTCGAAGTCGAGGAGATCAAGGGGGGCGAGGAGGTCAAGGCGGCGGGCCGGATCCTGCGCGACGCCAATCTGCCCAACATGCGCTATCAGGGGTTCGTCGAGGGCGACGATCTGGGCAAGGGCGCGGTCGACGTGTTCGTCACCGAGGGGTTCACGGGCAACATCGCGCTGAAGACCGCCGAGGGCACCGCCAGGCAGCTCGACCAGTACATGCGCGACGCGATGAGCCACAGCCTCATGTCGCGCATCGGCTTCCTGTTCGCCCACAAGGCGCTGACGGCGCTGCGCGAAAAAATGAGCCCGCGCGCGAGCGGGGGCGTGTTTCTCGGGCTTGACGGCGTCGTCGTCAAGGCCCATGGCGGCGCCGACGCCGACAGCTACGCCGGCGCCATCGAGCTGGGCTACGAAATGGTGCGCCAGGAACTGCTCGCCAAGAACTCGTGAAATGATCGCTCAGGCCAACGACGCCCGCCCGGCGCCGTCGCCGGCCGCCGAGCCCTGACCCGGAATATCCATGACCGCCACCCTTCGTTCCTGCGTCCGCGGCGTCGGCGCCGCGCTCCCGGCGCGCCTCGTGCCCAACGGCGAGCTCGCGCATACCGTCGACACGTCGGACGAGTGGATCCAGCAGCGCACCGGCATCAAGCAGCGCTACGTGGCGGGCGAGGGCGAGACGACCTCGACGCTGGCGACGAAGGCCGCGGACGCGGCGCTCCGCCACGCCGAACTCGCGGCCGCCGACGTCGACCTCATCATCGTGGCGACCGCGACCCCCGACTACACGTTTCCCGCGGTCGCGACCCAGGTCCAGGCCAATCTCGGCATCGTCGAGGGCGCGGCGTTCGACCTGCAGGCGGTCTGCACCGGCTTCGTCTACGCGATCGCGACGGCGGACAAGTTTTTGCGCTCAGGGTCCCACAAGCGAGCGCTGGTGATCGGGGCGGAGACCTTCTCGCGAATCCTCGACTGGAGCGACCGCACGACCTGCGTGCTGTTCGGCGACGGCGCCGGCGCCGTCGTGCTGGAGGCCCGCGAGAGCGACGGCTCGGCGGCCTCGCCCGGCGTCGTTGCCTCGCGGCTGAGGGCGGACGGGCGGCATCGCTCGAAACTCTACGTCGACGGCGGCCCCTCGACGACCAAGACGGTCGGCTATCTGCGCATGGAGGGCAAGGAGGTGTTCCGCCACGCCGTCGGCATGGTGACCGACGTGACCCAGGGCTGCCTCGCCGACGCCGGCGTGAGCGTGGATGCGGTCGACTGGTTCGTGCCGCATCAGGCCAACCGCCGCATCATCGACGCGTTCGCCGACAAGCTCGGCGCCCCGCACGACAAGATGGTGGTCACCGTCGACCAGCACGGCAACACCTCCGCCGCCTCGATCCCGCTCGCGCTCGCCGTCGCGGTCAAGGACGGGCGCATCAAGCCGGGCGATCTCGTCATGATCCAGGCGGTGGGCGGCGGCTTCACCTGGGGCGCGGCGCTGATCCGCTGGTAGCGGCGGACGCGGCGCAGTTTTGGGCAGGCGCGAGCGATTTCAGGACGTTAGGCGCTTTTTTCTGCAACTCCACTTCGATGCCCTCTCCCGCCGGGACCGAAAGGCCGGGGCGCGGCCCACCCCCCAGGCCGCACGGAAGGATTTCCAAGCCAGGCTGAAGGAATTCCAAATCTTTCTGAAGGAAAACCAAATCGATTTTCTGCCACGAAATGAGGTTTTTCAAGGAGTTATCCCCAATTCTGGCCAAAACGCCTGCGCTGCGCCTTTGCCCGGGCAAAGACCGCGTCCGAACCGGGCATAGACCTTGAGCCGTGCCCGTCCGCCGGCGCCGGCCGCTGTCCGCGCATTGACGATTTCGACCGCATCCATGGGGGCCATGATAACGCGAATTTCGATTTGCCGAAAGCAAATGTTCAGAACGATCTTTTTCCGCAGGACGCTCGAGCGGCCGACTGGCCGTGGCCCTGTCAAAGTCGGGTTATGGAAGCATTTTTGCCCTGGGGACGACTAGGCGGCAGTAATGTCTCTTCGATGGATGCTTTCCGGGCTCGTTACAATGGGGCTCGCGCCTACGCTCGCTCTTCCTGCACGCTCGGCCCCTCCCCGTCGTGATCGGCTCGGAGTTGCGATACAGTCCACTTGAGCTAAGCGGAGCTTCCCTCTTTCCGATTACGTAGGCGATTGATTTTTCGGCGAGATTTCGAGATATTGGTCTTGATGTGTACCCATGTAATTGGCTGATTTTATGTTGTGTTGTGGTGCGGTCAGGCTTATTGTTGCCCCATGTACATCGAATCGGTCCCCAACCGCGATTCACCCCCCGCCATCCTCCTGCGCGAGAGCTATCGCGAAGGCGGGAAGGTCAGGAAGCGCACGTTGCTCAACCTGTCGGACTGGCCCAGCGAGCGGATCGCCGGCTTCAAGGCGCTGCTCAAGGGCGGCACGGTCATCCCGAGCGAGAAGGAGGCGATCAGCATCATTCGCTCCCTGCCGCACGGGCACGTGGCCGCGGCGCTGGGCACGGCGCGCAGGATCGGTCTCGACCGGCTGATCGGGCCGGACGGCAACCGCCGCCGCGACCTCGTCCTGGCGCTCGCCGTCAGCCGCATCCTCGATCCGTCCTCCAAGCTTGCCGCGGCCCGCGCGCTGTCGCCCGAAACCGCCGCCTCCAGCCTGGGGGACGAGCT
Organism: uncultured Alphaproteobacteria bacterium; assembly: GCA_963805295.1. GTDB lineage: Bacteria > Pseudomonadota > Alphaproteobacteria > Rhizobiales > Beijerinckiaceae > Roseiarcus. The sequence continues at coordinate 74,790 of CAWDTW010000033.1, forward strand.
CGGCCTCGGGATCGTCGACGAAGAGGAGCTCTACGCGGCGCTCGACTGGCTCGCGGTCCGCCAGCCGGCGATCGAGGCCATGCTCGCCAAGCGCCACCTCTCTGGCGGGACGCTGGTGCTCTACGACGTGACCTCGAGCTACATGGAGGGCCGCTGCTGCCCGCTCGCCCGGTTCGGCTACAACCGCGACGGCAAGAAGGGCAAGCTCCAGATCGTCTACGGCTTGCTCTGCGCCCCCGACGGCTGCCCCGTCGCCGTCGAGGTCTTCGAGGGCTCGACCGGCGACCCGGCGACGCTCGGCTCACAGGTCGCCAAGCTGAAGCAGCGCTTCGGCCTCGACCACGTGGTCCTGGTGGGTGACAGAGGCATGATCACCGACGCCCGGATCGCCGAGGACATCCAGCCGGCCGGGCTCGACTGGATCACCGCGCTCAGGGCGCCTGCGATCCGCGGGCTGCTCGACGGCGGCGCCTTCCAGATGTCGTTGTTCGATGACCGCGATATGGCGACCATCACCTCGCCCGACTTCCCGGGCGAGCGCCTCATCCTGTGCCGCAACGCCGCGCTCGCCGCCGAGCGCGCCCGCAAGCGCGAGGACCTGCTGCGCGCCACGGAACGCGATCTCGCCCCCATTGCCGCCGCGGTGCGGCGCAAGCGCGAGCCGCTCAGGGAAAAGCCGACATCGGCCTCGCCGTCGGCGCCGTCATCGGCAAGCATAAAATGGCCAAGCACTTCGCGCTCGATATCACCGACACGTCCTTCGCCTTCGCCCGCAAGACCGCCGCGATCGCTGAGGAGGCCGCCCTCGACGGCCTCTACGCCGTGCGCACCAGCCTGCCCGAAACCGCGCTCGACGACAGCAAAACCGTCAAAAGCTACAAATCCCTGAGCCTGGTCGAGCACGCCATCCGGTCGATCAAGACCGTCGACCTCCATGTCCGGCCGGTCTACCACTGGCTCGAAGACCGCGTGCGCGCCCACGTCTTCCTCTGCATGCTCGCCTATTATCTCGAATGGCACATGCGCCAGCGCCTGGCCCCCATGCTCTACGACGACACCGACAAGGAGGCCGCCGAGGCGCTCCGCAAGAGCCCGGTCGCAAAGGCTGAGCGATCGCCCGCCGCCCTCGCCAAGCAGACCACAGGCCGAACCGACGATGGTCTCCCCGTCCACAGCTTCCACACCCTGCTTCACGACCTCGCCACCATCACCAAAAACACCGTCGCGACCGCCCTCGCGCCCGACTTCCCCTTCACAATCACCACACGGCCGACACACATCCAGAAAAAAGCCTTCGACCTCCTGGGCATCACCTGTACCCAGTAACACACCCATCCAGCTTGATCTTATCAAGCTGGAACAATGGGTTGCGCAGGTCGAAAGAGGGAAGCTCCGGCTAAGGACCGGGAAACTCTCTTCCTCCTACTTGACTTCGAGCGCGGCCACTTCGGCGCGCAGCTCATTCAGAACTTCTTGCGGCTCGCCCCTCACCACCGCGCTGTTGAGCGCGAACTTGGCGTCCGCCAACGCGGGCGGGTCCTTCTTGGGCGGGCGTTTCTTGGCGAACATCTTGGCCTCCTCACATGCCGAACAGGGCGTCGTTCGACGTCCTGGCGAAGGCCGGGCGAAGCTGGTTGCGCTCGGCGGCCCTCTCGGCGCGCTGGGCGTCCCACCAACCCCCCCACCACGGCTGGCTCAGGAACGAGCCCCGCGAGTGCGGGCAACGGCCGAGGCCCAGATTGTAGGCCCGGTATCCGGCTTGGTATGCTGACTGTCTCACGGGAACCTCCTTCAGGCCGCCTGCTGGGCGAACGCGACGTGCTGCGCGGGAATTGTTGCCTCGGCGCTGTTGGCCATCTGCCGCCAGCTCCACTCGACCTTCGTCTTGCCGCGCGCGGGGCGGGTCGCGTCGTCCCTTGGTGATTGGCGGCCCGAGCCCCGCAGCAACTAATGCGCGTCTCGAGTGAGTCCACTCTCGATTTGCCCCGCGACGGTCCCCCAAAAATGGAAGCGCTTCCGGCACCGCGCGCGACGCGCTTTCTGCTGTTCCAAAAGGGCCAGCTTATGTGCTCCGACTTGACCATGCTGATTGCGCAGACGCTCGACAACGGTCAGTACGCCCATACGGTGTGAACCCGACTTCTCCTCGGACAATTGAAGTCTCCTCCCGGCCCTATCCCGCCAATGATCAGACGTTTACGAGTGTATTCAATCGAGGAGGGATTACTGCGGTGGGGAGGATCGAGTCCTGCTCGCGGCGGCCAAGCTCGTGCTTTTTCAAGCCGCACCGCCCGCCACCACTCGCGCCGCAGTTCGAGCAGTCGCGGCGAGAGCATGACGTAGCGATCTCACTGTCCCTTGCCTTGCTCGACCCGCAGCGTCATGCGCTGGCTATCGATGTCGGATACCTTCAGGGCCACGACCTCGGACACCCGTAGGACCGCGCCGTAGGCGACGCTGAGGGCGGGCGTGCAGTGCTTGGCGGACCGAAAGGCGATTGCAGGTCCTGGCGAGAATTGGACTGCAATGGCGTGCAATTGACTGCGCGGTCGTGCTTGGCATGCGCTGTTTATGCCAACGCCACTCGACGAGAGCCCGGCCCAAAGTTCGCCTTTCCAGTTCGTCTATTTCGAGTTTCAAATCGAGGATCCTGCAGCTCAAGGCAAACCAATGCAGAACGCCGAGCGTCCGAACGGTGAGCTTGCGGTGAGGATGGATAGATGGGCGAAAGCGGCCCGTCTTGTTGACGGACGCCAAGTTTCTGCCTTTTCCCGCCGCTAGGTAACGCACATGTCGTATTGAAGGGTGGCGCAGCCGGGCCTTACGCTGGCTCGGGAAGCGGCTTCCCCTTTCGGGCTGCGGATGGCGAACGCCCCGTCCAACGCTTGAAGGCATGATTGAACGAGGTCGGACTCTCGTAGCCCAGGAGCCACGCGATTTGCGACAATGTAAAGTCTGAATCTTTGAGATACTCGAGCGCGAGGCTATGGCGCAACTGGTCAACGACGTCCGCGAAGGTCGTGCCTTCACCCGATAACCTGCGCGAAAGAGTTCTGAGGCTGAGGGCCAGCATCTTGGCGACCGTTTGCGCGCTCGCCCGACCATGCGGCAGCAGCCGCTGGACCTCGTTCTCGACCAAAGCGCGTAGTGACCCTTCGGCGGTCTTGCGTGTTCGCGCAGCCTCCTCGCAGAACCGACGCAGCATATCCAGCAGGATCGGGTCTCCGGTGATTAGCGGTAGAGCGAAGGTTTCGTTCGAGAACTCCAGTTGATCCGACGGCGAGCCAAACTCGACCACGCAGCCGAAGAAGCGCCTGAACTCCTGAACGTCGCCGGTGCGAATATGCGCGAATTTCACTCGGGTCGGCCGGACGTCGTAGCCTGAGGCCGCCCGCATGGCCTTGACAATCATGGCAATGCCAAATTCCGTTTGCTGCCTCAATAGATGGCGCGAAAGCCCCACAAAGGTGATTTCGACCTTGACGCCCTCTGGCTGTCGCGCCAATTTCATGCGCACGCTCTCGTCGGCGATACAAAAATAGCGGGCGAGGAGAGCCATGGCTTCGCCGAGATTTCTAGCGGCGGACCGACGTAGAATAGCAGCCCGCCGTCGCGCGGGTTCGCCTCCTCGGCGAGGTGAAGCCCGAAGGTGGCATCGTCCAAAGCCTCGGCCGAGTACTCGAGAAATCGGGCCTGACCAAGCTGCGGAGACGCGCGCCTGGCGATCGTCGAAGCGACGTTCGGACAGACCAGCGCGATGCAGCAACGGCCGGGGGGCTACGTTGCGTTTGTGGAGTGCCGCAATCGCACACTTGGCGGCGAACCCTGTCACTGTCGGCGGTTGCTGGGTCGCGCCCTCGGTCACTTCAACGCCCCCAATGAACGCTTTACTGTTTTAACCGCCGTTTTGCGCACAAGAGCAAGGCCGGCGAAGAGAAAGTAGGGAGATATTTGCCCCGATCCGAACTAGAGACAGGCGAATCGTTGATCTGGGCGAAGGCCCGCGTTCCTGAGAGCGAACGCCTTGGCCGAAACGCAGTCTATCGGACCCTTTGGGTCGCGTATACCTTCGCGTTTGCCGGAGTCTCGCAAAGCCGAGGCCCGCGAGGCCGAGAAGCATCATCGCCCAAGTTGAGGGCTCCGGTATCTTTGGAGAAACGATAACACAACGCAGGCGTCACATCATTGCCGCGACCACCTCACCGCCTTGGCTATGCTGGGTTGCCGTCGATTGAAATCAAATTGGGTCGATTCCGTCGTCGGTCGCCGGCAGCCAATGACTGCTTGGGGTGTGCGCCGTGAGAAGGCGGCGCTTTCCAGTGGGTGCAAGTCCCACCCGGCCAACCGCTCCAGCCGGAAGCAACCGGAGCAGTCATGGAGGTAACAAAATGGCTGAAGCCTTCGGTGTAGCGGGTCACGAATAGGTGACAGCGCGAGTGTGCGGGCCGCAACGCGAGTGAACGCTGAGCAAGCCTCGAAAAGGACGATGTGCAGGCCGACCCGACAACCCTTTCGGGGAAGGCTGATACGGCAGGGCGCGATGAGCGAAGAATACGCCCGGCCGCTGCACCGGGGTAGTGGCGGCAGCACGCACACAAGGAAAGCGCACGCAACACGGGAAGCCCCAAAGCGTGGTTAGGTCAGCAATGACAGGACCAACTGGACGCCCGTGAGGGACAGGCCGGGCGCTCTGGGGTGGCGGAGAGGTCCGTAGTACCGCGGAAACCGGGTAACTCTGGTGGAGGGAAGGGACCTCAGTTCAAGACAGACGCAGAACGTGGCGAAGGACATAGAGATTGGGAAACCTATCAACTCCGGAAAGTGTTCAGAAACTGCCGAGGGCGTTGCACGCGAAAGACGGCGTGAGGTCTTGTCCGAGAGCCGGATGCGGGAAATCTGCACGTCCGGTTCGATGAGCGGGGTGTGGAAACGGAGCTACGGCTGAGCCACTAAGGCACCGCCAGACGAAAGGGGCGGGAACAGACATGCTCGGCCTAACGCCACCGCGCCACACCTCGACTTTACCGGTTTGACCCGTTCTCCACGCCGTCGGCGAATGACCGCTGTTTAGCGCGAGAACGAAACCGCTCGCGCGGTAGCCGCGGCGAGGGACGGGAGCGGGTTCTGAAGGGCTGAAGGCGAGAGCGAGGGCTCGAACCTGTCTCAAGATCGTGGGGTTCAACCCCATGCGAGACAGGAGTTTTCGCGATGCCCGAGAAGCCCATCAGCCCGCTGCGCCAGCGCATGATCGATGACATGACGGCGCGCCGGTTCAAGGAGAAGGTGCAGAAAGACTACGTCCGGCACGTCAGGACCTTCGCGGCCTTTCTCGGCCGTTCGCCGGACACCGCGACGAGCGAGGACCTTCGCCGCTTTCAGGTGCATCTGGCGCGGCAGGAGATCGGCGTTGCGACGATCAACGCCGCCATCGCCGCGTTGCGCTTCTTTTTCAACGTGACGCTCGAACGGCCCGACCTGGCTCGTCCTCTGACGACCGTGAACAAACCGCGCAAGGCGCCGGTCGTGCTGAGCCAGGAGGAGGTGGCGCGTCTCCTCGAAGCCGCGCCCGGCCTCAAGTACAAGGCCGCGCTCAGCGTCGCCTACGGCGCGGGCCTGCGGGTGTCCGAGGTCGCAGCCCTGAAGGTGTCCGATATCGACAGCCAGCGCATGACGCTGCGGGTCGAGCAGGGCAAGGGGCAGCGGGATCGCTACGTCATGCTCTCCCCGCAGCTGCTCGAACTGCTGCGCCAGTGGTGGCGCGCGGCGCGGCCGCAGGCCTGGCTGTTCCCCGGCCAGAACCCGGTCAACCCGATGTCGGCCCGCCAGCTGGTGCGCGCCGTCCACGCCGCGGCTCGGGCGGCGGGGATCGCCAAGCGCGTGTCGCCGCACACCTTGCGCCACAGCTTCGCCACCCATCTGCTCGAACAGAACGTCGACATCCGGGTGATCCAGGTCCTGCTCGGCCACGCCAAGCTGGAAACGACCGCGCTCTATGCGCGCGTCGCCGTCAACACGATCCGCGACATCAAGAGCCCGTTGGAGCGGCTCGGCCTCAACCTGGTGGGGCAATCGCCTCCCGCCTGACCACGGCCGCATGGCGCGCCCTCGCCTGGAGGTCGCCGACGTCTTTCGCGCCCATGGGCCGGCGTGGCGCAAGGCCAACGCCGGCCACGTCGGCCTCGGACAGCTGAAGGTCATGTCGGCGATCGAGACCTGCCGGACCGCGGCGCTCGGCGGGCACGTCGAGCGCTGCGAGGACTGCGCCCACGAACGCGTCGCCTACAACTCCTGCCGCAACCGCCACTGCCCGAAGTGCCAGGGCGCGGCGGCGCGGCAATGGCTGGCCGAGCGCGAAGCCGAACTCTTGCCGGTCCCCTACTATCATGTCGTCTTCACCCTGCCGGCCTCGATCGGCGCCCTGGCGTTCCACAACAAGGCCGTCGTCTACGACCTTTTGTTCAAGACCGCCGCCGACACGTTGCTCACGATCGCAGCCGATCCCAGACATCTGGGCGCGCGCATCGGCCTCACCGCCGTGCTGCATACCTGGGGCTCGGCGCTCACCCACCATCCCCATGTCCACGTTATCGTTCCCGGCGGCGGCCTGTCGCCGGACGGCTCGCGCTGGATCGCCTGCAGGCCCGGCTTCTTCCTGCCCGTGCGCGTGCTGTCGCGCCTGTTCCGCCGCCTGTTTCTCGAAGGCCTCGCAGCGCTGCGTAGCGCCGGCCGCCTCGCCTTCCTCGGCGACCTCGCCCCGCTCGCCGACCAGCACGCCTTCGACGCCGCGCTCGCGCCTTTGCGTCGCTCCCCATGGGTCGTCTTCGCCAAGCGACCGTTCGCCGGGCCGAAAGCCGTGCTCGCCTATCTCGCCCGCTACACCCACCGCGTCGCGATCTCGAATTCCCGGCTCATTGCGCTCGACGAGGCGGGCGTCTCCTTCAAATGGAAGGACTACCGGATCAAAGGCCGCGACCGGCTCAGGACCATGACGCTCGACGCCGCCGAGTTCATCCGCCGCTATCTCCTGCACGTCCTGCCGACAGGCTTCCACCGCATCCGCCACTACGGCCTCTTCGCCAGCGCCGTTCGAGCCCTCAACATCGAGCGCGCCCGCCAATTGCTCGCCGCGCCCGAACGCGCGCCCCCTGAAGCGGACCGTGAGACCGAGGACCGTGACACCGAAGGACCTTCGCCAGTGCGCTGTTGCCCTTGTTGCGGGGGCCGGATGATCATCGTCGAAACCTTCCAAGGCCCGCGCCCTGCGCGCTCCCCATCGCCAATCCGGATCAGGATCGACACCTCATGACAATCGCCGGGCTTCCCACCGCCCAACGCCGTTTCTCCTCGCCTCCAACCGCGCCCCGGAGCAGAAAAGCGCTGTCCTCAAAACGTCCGCAGACTCTCTCCGCGCGCCGCGCCCACACCCGCCGTTCGTATGCTCGCGATCGACAAAGCTCGTCGCCTTCGTTCCCGCCCAGAACAATGCGCGCCACCAGCCCCCGAAACCCAACGAGCGCTCCGTCCGCGACCCCAAAATCCCCATAGCTCGCGCCCGACGAAACAGCGCCCATTCCTGCCCGCGGTTTCCTCCTTACGAGGCTTTCGGACGCCGGCCCCGCGTAAAACCCCGCGCGCCTGCAAAGGGCCGGCGTCCGAAACCCTTCAGCACAGGGGTCGTCCACTGCGTCGTCTTCTCACGGCCGTGACCCAGTCCGGGCATTTGACCAACTGAACCTTGCGTGCCGCGCAAAGCGACGCTGGAATTGACCCATGGCAGCGTCGAGCGAAAGGTCGCGTTTGCCGTCCGTGAGCGGAAAAGAGCAACGCTGACCGGGTCTTCGTGCTATCTCTCCGGTGAGAGAGAGGAGCACGATGGCCGAATCTCGAAAACTAGCGGCAATTCTCGCCGCCGACGTCGTCGGCTTCAGCCGTCTCGCCGGCGCCGACGAGGATCGGACTCTGGCGCGGCTCAGGGCGCTTCGCAGCGACCTGATCGACCCGACCATCGCGGTCCACCACGGGCGCGTGGTCAAGCGGACAGGCGACGGCGCGCTGGTCGAATTCCGCAGCGTCGTCGACGCCGTGCGTTGCGCGATCGAGGTGCAGAACGCGATGGTCGAGCGCAACGCGGGCGTGCCGGCCGACCGCCGGATCGAGTTCCGCATCGGCGTCCATTTGGGCGACGTCGTCGAAGAAAGCGACGGCGATCTGATGGGCGACGGCGTCAATATCGCCGCGCGCCTGGAAGGGATCGCCGCGCCTGGCGCGATTTGCCTATCCGAGGACGCCTTCCGGCAGGTGCGCGCGCGACTCGACCTCGCGGTCAGCGACCTCGGCCAGACGCAGCTCAAGAACATTGCCGAGACGATCAGGGTCTACGCGCTTCAGGTCGGCGGCGCGGCTCAGCCGAAGCCCGCGCCCGCGGAAAAGCTCGCCGCTCCTCTCGCGGCGCCCGACAAGCCTTCGATCGCGGTCCTGCCGTTTGAGAACATGAGCGGCGACCCGGAGCAGGACTATTTCGCCGACGGCGTCGCCGAAGACATCATCACCGCGCTGTCGAAGCTGTCGCAGCTCTTCGTCATCGCCCGCAATTCCTCCTTCGCGTTCAAGGGCAAGAATGTTCCGGCCCGCGAACTCGGCAAGACGCTCGGGGTGCGCTTTGTGCTCGAGGGGAGCGTGCGCAAAGCCGGCAACCGGGTGCGGATCACGGCTCAGCTGATCGACGCAACGAATGACGGGCACCTCTGGGCCGAGCGCTTCGACCGGGACCTCACCGACATTTTCGCGGTGCAGGACGACGTGACGGGAAAGATCGTCGCCGCGCTCTCGGTCAACCTCACCCAAGGCGACCGGCAAAGGCTGACGGCGGAGCACTCCGACAATCTGGAAGCTTTCGACTGCTTCCTGCGCGGTCGCGAGCTGTGGTGGCGGCATGCGAAGGAGCCGAATTCCCAGGCTCGGGAACTGCTGCGACGCGCCATTGAGCTCGATCCCGACTTCGCGCCCGCCTACGCTTGGCTCGCGGCCGTGCATGTGCACGACTACCTGAATCAGTGGAGCGCGGCGCCGTCGCAATCGCTCGAACTCGCGGGTGAGTCCGTTGGGCGAGCGGTTGCGCTCGACGACCGCTATCCCTATGCGCAGTTCGCGCTGGCCATGACCAATCTCTGGATGCGGCGCCATGATGACGCCATCCGTGCGGCGGAAAACTCGATTGCGCTCGATCCGAACTTCGCCAACGGGCACGTCAACCTCGGCGTGATTCTGCATTACGCCGGCCGCTCGGAGGAGGCGCTCCCCTGTTTCGAACGCGCGATGGAGCTGGACCCTCTTTGCCCGGGCATGTGGCTGCATTTCCACGGGCAGGTGTATTTTCAGCTGCGGCGATACGAAGAGGCCGTCTCCGTCCTCAAGCGGCGGATTTTCCGCTTCCCCGAGACTGACATCTCGCGCGTTCTGCTCGCCGCCTGCTACGGCCAAATGGGCCGTCTCGATGAGGCGCGCGTGGAATGGCGGGAGGCGCTGCGCGTCAACCCCGACTATTCGCTGGAGCACCGACGGAAAGTGCTCCCGTACAAGAACCCCGCCGATTTCGAGACCGTCGTGGACGGGCTGCGGAAAGCCGGCCTGGTCGACTAGGATCGAGGTCTGCGACCGGCAACTGACGGCGCCGGAGTTGCGAACGGCTCCGTTCCCGCGCGAAAGGCGCAAAACCCGGCGAACCGCGTTCGCTGACTTAAAGGCGGCTCAACAGCTCCGCCTTTTTCGCCGCGAACTCCTCCTCGGTGAGAATGCCTTTCTGGCGCAGCTCCGCGAGGCGCTCGATCGTCTTGACGGTGTCCTCCATCGCGGACGAAGCTACGGGCGCCGGCGCGGCGGCGCCCGTTGCAGGCGGCGCGGATGCGGGCATTTGCGCGGGCGTCGCGGAAGCCGGGGACGCGGGATTTTGGGACGGGTCGCCCCGCGGATGGACCAAAGCCAATTCGGCCACGCGCACGAGGCCGAACTGGCTGGTGAAAGTGAGCGAACGATCGCCGCTCTGCTGTTGGGAGAATCCCGAGATCCGATGCTCGCCGGAGTCATAGACGCGGAGCTGCCCGCCCTGTTGAATCGCGAGCCGGCGGGGCCCGGGAAAATAGGCGTATCGCATATCGTTCTGGGCGCCGGTCGAGGCCGGATTGCCCAGTTCCGCAGGCCACCATTGGCCGGCCGATCCCGTTCCCGCCACGAACAAGCTCACTCCCCCGCCGCCACTCTGGCTCTGAGACTGAAAGCTCCCGGCTTCGGCGTCGGCCGGAGGCTGGCTGCGCAGCAGGCCGGCGAGTTCGTTGCAGAGCGCGTCGACGCGAAATTTCAGACCTTGATTGAACATGTCGCCGACCATGATCATGCCGCCCTGCGACCATTGTCCCAGGCCGCCGAGATCCGGGTGATTGAATTGCGCCTGGCGCCCGTTTCCTTGCGCGAGCGCGCCGAGCAAAGTCAGCGCCGCGTCGAGGCTGACCCCGTGGCGCGTTGCGACGTCGGTCACGATTCGAAGCCCTTCGGGCGTGAGGTTCCGCACTGTCGATCATCCCTGCCGGCGGGAGCGCCGCCTCGCGCGAAGACGCTGCGTCAGGAGTAACGTCTATACGCGGTTTGCCCGCAGCGCGAGTCTCGGAAATCGACAGGAGGGCCCGCGGAATTTCGCGGGCCGGGCTGATCGCGACGAGATCGCGACGGCCGTACAGGGGAGGAGACGGGCGACGCCGAAATCAGCTCGTCATCGGCGGGGTCGGGGTCGCGAAAAAGAACCGCAGCATTTCGCATGAAGCATCGGGTCCACGACGATCCGTGAACGAACCTTCCGGGCTGCCCCCGGACCAGGCATGCCCCAGTCCCTCGATGGTCCAGTGCTCCGCGTAGGCGACGCCGCTCGTGTCGGTGATCACGGTGCGCATGTAAGCGCGTCCTCCCGAAGTGCCCTCGCGCCGGCTCTCCCGCACAAGATTTGAGAGGCCGGCTCGAACTTCGGCGAGGATCGTCTCGGCGTTCGACGGATCGACCGTCGTGTCGTTCGCGCCATGGAATATGATGGTGCGAACGCGATCTTTTGCGTCCCTCGGACGGTTCCTCCTCGGCGCCGCCTGGGCCGGATTGGAGGCGCCGCGCATGGCCGCGAACGCCGAAACCACGTCGGTGGCGGACCCATAGGCGAGACCCGAGTGAATGCCTGCCGCCGCGTAAAGCTCGGGATAAGTCGCGCTCATGACCGCGGCCATGGCGCCGCCGGCCGAAAGGCCAGCGACATAGACTCGTTCGGCGTCGACATCGAACTCCGCGATGACCCCGCGCGTAATGCCGGCGACGATGCTCGGTTCGCCCTCGTCGCGCATCTGGTTCGCGAGATCGAACCAGTTCCAGCATGCCGAATGATTGGCACTCGCCGGTTGTCTCGGATAGGCGACCATGAAGCCATGCTTTTCAGCCAGCCGGTTCATGCCTGTCCCCACCGCGAAGTCGTCGGGGTTCTGAGTGCAGCCATGGAGCATGACAATCAAAGGAAGCCTCCGACCTCGCGCATCGCTCGGAACATAGAGCTTGTAGTCTCTCGAACCAGCCGCGCAGCTGAAAGTTCGCGTGAGATAGGCCGCCCCGTCCGGCACGGGGACCGTCGGCGCCTTCCCCAATCTCGGCAGGGGCGAGGCGCCGGGACCAAGGCCCGGGAGATCGGCCTGACGCATGAGCTTCAAGACCTCTCCCAGCGGCATTCTCGTGCGCCCGGAGGGACGTCGTTCCGCTGCGGCGCGCTCCGCGGGGGCGCTCCCGATTCGCGCAGTTTGCCGGGGCGTTTCAACAGCCTCGGCGGCGTCGGCGACATCCGGCGGCGGCGCCCGCAATCGAGCGCTTTCGAGCGGCTGCTCGGCCGGAGCGGCAGGACCCCGTCCCGCTAGCGCCCGCTGGATGACCCGCGTCGCCTCGATCAGATTCCGCTGGCGCGTGAGTTGCAGAGCCTGACGCATGGCTGCGCCGAAAATCGATGTCATTCTTTGCATCCTCGTTTGAAGAGCGCCGCCGGGTTCGTCACCCGATGCGGTCGGAGAGCGCCGCCTTGACGGCCTTGCCGGCGTGAAGAGCGCCGAGGACGGTGATGGATTCGATGGTCGCGAGCGCGAGTTCGGGCGTAACGTCGTCGTCGATGGTCGCCAGCCCCACGACCTGGATGTTGAGCTTGCGGCCCGCAGCCTTCACCGCCTCCAACTCTTCACGGCTGAAGCGTCGCAATCCGAGTTCGAGGGTGTGGCGCACGATCGATTGCTTGACGGCGTCGGCGTGGGCGGCGAGCTGGTTGCGGATCGCCGTCCTGATGAAGTCGGTGCGATTTGAATAGAAGCCCTCGCGCACAAGCAAATCGATGTGGCCGAGGTCGACGAATCCGACGTTGATCGTGATTTTCTCGCTCTCGCCCGGCCTGTCTCGCAATCGGTGGATCTCTCCGGCCATTGCTCCCTCTCTCAGCCATCCATATAGATGGTATATGGATGGCTGATGGAGGATTGCAAGGCCATTGCAAGAAGGAAATTTGGTCGGATGGCGCGGAATCTCTCCTCGCCGCCGGCACGGCGAATTCCCTGTTCGCACGATTTTCGCCGGATGAATTCCCTGTTCGGCCGGATGAATTCGCTGCTTGTTTGCGCAGGGAATTCGGCTGCGCCGCCGCCTGCCGCCGGACCGATCCCATCCCAGCGCAAACGCCTCCTAGGCTCGCGCCGCCGCCATTGCGAGGACCGCCGCCAGCGCAAGCCAGCTCACGATCATCGTCGAGCCGCCGAGCGGCGCGGCGAACGGAAACAGGCGCGCGCCGGTGAAGGCCCGGGTCGCGAGATCGGCGGCGAACAAGGCCGCGCCCGCCTCCATGACGAAGCCGATGGCGACGAGCGCGCGCGAAGGCGCGACCCGCGCATGCGCGGCGATCCCGAGCGCCGCCGCCGCGTGCAGAATGAGGAACAGCGCCGCCGTGCGCCCGAGTTCGCCGCCGCTGGCATGCGCGGCCGCCGCCGCGAGCGCGACGCCGGCCCCGCCCATCAGCGCGGCGAGGGCGGCGAGAACGAGCGGCGGGCCTGTCATGAAGCGGCTCCGACTGAGAGGTCACAGCCGAGAGCAGGCGCTGAAGCGCCGCTTGTCAAGGCGGCGCTTTCTCTCCGATGGTCGAGCGCGGCGGAATCGCCGCAGGTCCAGACGCGAGACAATTCGGTCGCGAAGCGGACGGGCTTCATCCAGTATCGCATCGACCGGCTCTGATGATTTTCGGAGGGGTCCGAAAGTCTTGGGTCCGCAGGCTTGCCGCTGAGCGGAACTTCCCCCATGCTATGGGGCCTCATGCCGGTCTTCGTCGCCGCCGGGCGCGCGCAGACGAAGGAAAGGTCTTTTTATTCATGGTCTCGAAAAGTCTTGCGGATCGGTCGATCGTCATCGCGAAAGCCAACGTGCAGAGCGGGGTCGACGCCGCGCTGACGATCGCCGCGCGCGCGCAAAACTTGATGTCGCCCGTCGGCAGGCCGACCGAAAAGGCGCGCGAGGCGCGGCTGATGGTGCAGGAAAAGCTCGACGCGGCGGTCGAGGGCGCCCTCGCCGCCCACGCGGCCTGGGGCGCGTTCGTGCTCAAGGCCGCCTTCGGCGGCGTGCGCACGCCCAACGACGTGTCGATCGGCCTCGCCGGCATCGCCGAGGCCGCGGCCAAGCCGGCGCGCCGCAAAGTCCGCGCCAACGCGCGCCGCCTGACTGGAGCCAAGGCGCTCGTCTGACATGGATCTCGTGCATCCCCTGCACGGCTATCTCGCGACCTACGGCTATCTGGCGATCTTGGTCGTCGTCGCGATGGAGAGCGCCGGCATCCCGATGCCGGGCGAAACCGTGCTCGTGGCGGCGGCAATCCTGGCCGGGGAGGGAAAGCTCCACCTCTGGGGCGTGATCGGCGCGGCGGCGGCGGGAGCGGTCCTCGGCGACAATTGCGGCTATTGGGTCGGACGGGAATTCGGATTTCGGATCGCCTACCGCTACGGCCGTTACGTCCACCTCGACGAGCGCCGCCTGAAGCTCGGCCAGTACCTCTTTCTCAAGCACGGCGGGAAGATCGTCTTCTTCGGCCGCTTCGTCGCGGTGCTGCGCGCCTTCGCGGCGTTCCTCGCCGGCGTCAATCGTTTCAACTGGGAGCGGTTCTTCTTTTTCAACGCGGCGGGCGGGATCGTCTGGGCCGCGATCTACGGGACGGGCGGCTTCTGGCTCGGCCGCGCCTTCGAATCCTACGCCCGGCCCGTCGGCCTCGCGGCGCTCGCCTGCGCCGTCGTCGGCGTCTTCCTCGGCGCCCGCTTCGTGCGCTACCGCGAGCACGCGCTCGAGGACGAGGCGGAGAAGGCCTTTCCAGGGCCGCTCGTCGCGCCGAAGAGATCCAAGGCGGACTAGCGTCCCCTCGCCCCGCGCCGCCGGATCTGCCGGAAGGGAACGATCCGCTGCGCGGCGGCGCGATTGCAGGATCGAGCAAACGACGAGGCCTACATCCCGTCGGCGATCGAAAAGCTCACGGGCGGATGCCGCCCGCCTGGTCACGCCGCGGCCGGCCGCTCCACCGGCCCGATCCACACCCGCAGCTGCTCCGAGCGGCGCAGGACGTCGACGCTGACGGTGCGGTTGATCTTTTCGGCGTCGAGCGCGCGAAGGAGTTCGCCGACGCTCGTCACCGCCTTGCCGTCGAGGCCGATGATGATGTCTCCCGACAAGAGCCCGGCATGCGCCGCCGGCCCCGCCTGGTCGACGCCGAGAAGCCTTGCGCCGGTCGCCTGTTCGAGGCCGAGCCTCAGCGCGATGCGTCGCGGGATCGCCGCGGTCGCGGCGCCGACGCCGATATAGGCGCGCCGCACCCGTCCGTGCCGCGCGATTTCGCCGGCCACGAAATTCGCCGTGTTGGAGGCGACGGCGAAGCAGATGCCCTGCGCGCCCATGATCACGGCGGTGTTGATGCCGACGACCTCGCCGGCGGAGGACACCAGCGGGCCGCCGGAATTGCCGGGATTGAGCGCCGCGTCGGTCTGCACCACGTCCTCGATCATACGGCCCGTCCGCGATTGGAGCGAGCGCCCGAGCGCGGAAATGACGCCGGCCGTGACGGTCGCGTCGAAGCCGAGCGGATTGCCGATGGCGATTGCGATCTGGCCGCGCTTCAGTTTCGAGCTGTCGCCGAGCTTTGCGGCAGGCAGCGACACGTCGGCCTCGACCCGCAATAGCGCGAGATCGGTGTCGGGATCGTCGCCGAGCGCGCGGGCCTGGAGCTCGCGGCCCTCGAGCGTCGTCAGCGTGACCACGCGCGCGCCCTGCACGACATGGGAGTTGGTGAGCGCGAGGCCGTCGGACGAAACGATGACGCCGGAGCCGGAACCCGCGCTGCGGCCCGCGCGTTTGACGTCGATCCTGACGACGCTCGGCCCGATCCGCTCGACCACGTCGGAGACGACGCGCGAGTAGTCGTCGAGGAGGCTCGCGTCGGTTTCCGGCTTGGCGCCGGGGCCCTGCGAGGGGCTGTCCGTATCGAGCGCGAACGCCGGGGGGGAGGCTGAAGTGGATCAAACATGTCAGCGCATATGGGGGCGGGTTCCCGACGCCGCAAGCGTCGATTCTGACCGGAATTCCGCGCCTTCGACGCATCGCTACGTAGAATCCCTAATTGCGCGCGCGGTTGCCGTTTGGAATGCTTTGACGTAAGGGAAACGAGGCGGGTCGTTCGACAAAATCATCGTTTCGCTTCGGCGCTCGGGCGCTCGACGACGCGGGCGAGTTGGTCGATGGTCGCGGTTGAGAAGAGTGTCGTTTCGTCGCCGGCCGGCAAGGCGCCGCGCATCCCCGACCTTCATCCGCGATCGCCTCGACCACCGGATTCGAAAACCAGCGCAATCGACGACTTCGCGGATGGCGTCCGTGACGAGAATCCCGTTTCCAGCCTCCCGTCGCGAACCCGCTTCCCGCGGCCGGTCGCGGACGCGCATTCCTGGCGCGGGGCCGTCGCGCCGTCTATGGCTTCCGCTGGCCGGCGGCTTCGTCGTCGGCGCAGCGCTCGCGCTGGGTCTGGCCCAGGCCGGCCGCCAAGTGCAGAAGTCCTCGCCTTCGCCGGCGGCGCCGGCCGACCGCCGAGACGCCACGCCGACGCCGCTCGACCAACGCCCTTACGCGCCGCAGATCCGCGTCGGCGTGGAGGCCGATATTCCGATTTCGCCGATTTCGGGCGCTCGCGCGCCTTCACGGGGTTCCGCCGCCTTGCGGCGGGATGGAGAGGCGTCGTGACCGCGGCCTTCTCCCTGACGTCTACACCGGTCGAAGAGTTTGATCGCCATGAACAAAGGTAAGGAGTTTTGGGAGCCGCGCAAGCACGGGTTCGACGACGACGGGCCGATGCCCTACGAGCAGAAGCAGCGCCCGACGCGCCCGCACGGCAGGCCCGAGGGCCTGATCGACGACTCGTTCGCAAGCGGCGGCGCCGGCGCGCCGACGCCCCAGCCGACGGTCGACGCGACCGTGAAGTGGTACAAGGACGACAAGGGATTTGGGTTCGTCGAACTCGCCAACGGGCAGGGCGACGCATTCCTCCACGCGACGGCCTTGCACGCCGCCGGACACGACAGCATCCTTCCGGGCGCGACGATGCGCGTCATCGTCGCCGCCGGCGCCAAAGGCCCGCAGGTGTCACGGGTCGTGTCGGTCGACACCTCGAGCGGCGTCGAACAACGGCCGCGCCGCGCCTTCGACTCTCCCCGCGACGGTTCCCGCGGGCCGCGGCGCCCGCCGCCGGACCTGTCGAGCGCCACGCCCCTCGAGGGCAAGGTCAAGTGGTTCAACGAGACCAAGGGCTTCGGCTTTGTCGCGGTCGACGACGGCGGCAAGGACATCTTCGTCCACATCTCGGCGCTCAACGCCGCTGGCATCGCGCGGCTCGACGAGGGCCAGGCGGTGAATATGCGCGTCATCGACACGCCGAGGGGCCGCGAGGCGATTTCGATCACCCTCTGACGGCGCCGCCCGGCGACGCGGACGCCCGCGCCGAACGCGCGTCCGTCCGCCGCTTTCAGCCCGTCGCACGACGGGCCCGAATTTTTCGAAGGCGCTGCGACGATCGGCGGGCGCGCGCGCCGCCTATCGTTCGGGGTCCTCGAATCGCGCGAGCGGCAGGGTGAAGCTGAACTTGGCGCCGCCGCCGGGATTGGCCTCCGCCCAGATCGTCCCGTAATGGGCTTCGATGATCGAGCGGGAGATCGACAGGCCGACGCCGAGCCCGTTCGACTTGGTCGAGGTGAACGGCACGAAGAGGTCCGAATTGCCCGAGGCGGGGAGGCCATGCCCGGTGTCGGCGAAGTCGGCGCGGATCTCGCCCTCCTCGAGCGACGTCGAAATGGTGAGCCGGCGTTCCTTCGACTCGCCCATCGCCTCGATCCCATTGCGCATGAGATTGACCATCGCCTGCTCGATCTGAACCCGGTCCGCGAGCACCTTGTCCTCGGCCGCGTCCAGATTGAGGTCGATGTCGACCTTCGCCTCCTTCGCCGAAGGCGCGACGAGTTCGCAGGCCCGCCGGATCAGTCCGTGCAGGCTCTGCTCCATCTTGTCGGGCTCGCCCCGCGCGATGAATTCGCGCAAGTGCGCGATGATTTGCCCCGCCCGGTGCATCTGGGCGGCGGCCTTGTCGAGGGCGTCGTCGATCGCCGGCCCCGCCGGCTCCGCCTTCGCGTCGAGGAGATGGCGGGCGGCGAAAAGATAATTGGAGGCTGCTGCGAGGGGCTGGTTGACCTCGTGCGCGAGCGCCGCCGCCATATTCGCCATCGAGTCGAGCCGGTTGGCGTGCAGCCGGCTGAGCCGCGCCTCGAACCGACGCCGCTCGCTGAGGTCTCGCACGAAGCCGATGAACAGGCGTTCGTGGCCGTGGCGGATTTCGGAGATCATCAGTTCCGCCGGGAACACGGAGCCGTCCTTGCGGCGCGCTTCGACCTCGCGGTTCGTCCCAATGACCTTCGCCACGCCGCTGCGGAGATAGCGCTGGATATAGCCGTCGTGCTGCGAACGGTGGGGCTCGGGCGCGAGAACGTTGACGTTCCGCCCGATGAGTTCGTCGGCCGGATAGCCGAACATGGTCATCGTCGCCGCATTGAGGCTCTCGACGATCCCCGCTTCGTTGATCGTGACGATCGCGTCGGCCACGCCGTCGATGATCGCCCGCATGCGGGCCTCGCCGTCGCGCAGCGCGTCTTCGGCGCGCCGGCGCTCGCCGATGTCGACGAAGGTGACGACGACGCCGTCGATCTTGTCTTCGACCGTCCGGTAGGGCCTCAGGCGCATCAGATACCAGCTGCCGCCGTGGCTTCGCACCTCGCGTTCGCTTGAGGCGAGATCCCGCAAGACCGCGCGGGCGTCCTTGACGAGATCGTCGTAGTCCAGGCTGTGGGTAAAGTCGGTGACCGACCGGCCCTCGTCGCCGTCGACGACGTTGAACAGTTCGGCGATGAGCGGAGTGAAGCGCTTGATGCGCAGCTGCGTGTCGAGAAACAGGATGCCGACGTCGGTCGCCGCCATCAGGTTCTGAATGTCGCTGTGGGCGCGCGACACGCTCTCGAGCTTCGTCTTCAGTTCGCTGTTGACGGTCTGCAGCTCCTCGTTGATCGCCTGCAGCTCCTCCTTGCTGGTTTCCAGCTCCTCGGCGGTCGAGCGGGATTCCTCGTTGATCGACTGCAATTCCTCGTTGGCCGCGCGAAGCTCCTCGTTCGCCCCCTCGTATTCCTCGCGCGAGGACCGCAGTTGCGACTGGGTGAACAAGAGCTCCTGCTGAACCTGCTGGATCTCGTCGCCCGGCGCTCGCTCTTCGATCGCCGAGCCGATCGACGCGTCGCCCAGCGTCTCGCCTTCGAGGAAGAAGACGATGGCCGCGCGGCCCGCGCTCGGATCGGCGTTCAGGGGCCGGGCCTGCAGATAGACGCGCCGCGCCGCACCGTTGAAGCGGACCGCGATCGGTCCGCTGAGGCTCGCCTCGCTACGGGCGAAGGCGCGGTGGAGAGCCGCCCGCAAATCGAACCGCAACTCCTCGCGCGCGAGCTCGGTGATGTCGTTGACCAGCGCGCCGACTGAGGGCTGCAGGTATCGGCCCGCCGTATCCGACAGGTGGACGACGCGGTAGGACTCGTCGACCACGGCGCTCGGCGGGGCGAGGCGCTCCAGCGCCTCGCGATGCACGCGGGCCTCGTTCGCTCCGCGAAACTGCGTGGGCTGTCTCGGCGGCAGGGGCTCGATTCCGAAGGACGGAACGCCCAGTCTCGGCGTCAGGCGGGTTTCGGTCGCCGAGGACGTGCGCTGATAGAGGCGCGTCTCGCGGTCGATCGGGCGGAACAGGCCGGCCGGATTGTCCGCGCTTTCGGACGATCCAAGGAAGAGATAGCCCGACGGCTTCAGGGCGAAATGGAAAGTGAGGCAGACCTGCTGCTGCCGTTCCCTGTCGAGGTAGATGAGCAGGTTGCGGCAGGAGATGAGGTCGACGCGCGAGAACGGCGGGTCCTTCAGGAGACTGTGCTTGGCGAACAGCACGATGTCGCGCAATTCGCGCGACACTCGATATTGCTCGCTCTCGCGGGTGAAAAACCGCCGCAGCCGCTCTTCCGTGAGGTCGGCTTCGATGGCGAGCGGATACCGCCCCTCGCGCGCCACGGCCAGGGCCGCCTCGTCCAGATCCGAGGCGAAAACCTGGATCTCGCAGCGGATTTCATGGCGCGCCGCCTCCTCGAGCAGCAATATGGCGATCGAATAGGCTTCCTCGCCGGTCGCGCAGCCGGGGACCCACACGCGGATGGCGTCGGCGGCCCCCTTGTCGTCGAACAGCCTCGGGATCACGAGCTGGGCGAGCGCCTCGAATGCGGCGGAGTCGCGAAAGAACGTCGTCACCGAGATGAGCAGATCGGCGAAGAGGGCCTCCGCCTCTTGACCGTTCTCGCGCAGGATCGCGAGGTAATCGGGCATCGTCTGGGCGCGCTGCACCTGCATTCGGCGGGCGATCCGCCGGCGGACAGTCGACTTCTTGTAATTCGTGAAATCGTGCCCGGTCCGCACCCGCAGAAGGGACAGAATGCGCTGCATGGCCTCGCTGTCGGCCTCGTCCTGGGGCTCGACTTGAACGCGTCCTCGGTTGGCGATGAGCTCCGGCAACCGGGCCGCGATCTCGCGCAGCGGCAGGATGAAGTCGGCGAGGCCCGTGGCGATCGCGCTGCGCGGCATGGAGCCGTATTCGGCCTCGTCCGGGTCCTGCACGATGATGATGCCGCCCGCCTCCTTGACCGCCTTGACGCCGACCGCGCCATCCGAGCCCGCTCCGGAGAGAACGATGGCGAAGTCGTCGCCGCGTTGCGCCGCGAGCGAACGGAAGAAGAGATCGATCGGCGCCCGCTGCCAGCGCGGCTCAACGAACTCGGCGAGCGCGAGGTGCAGGTCGACGACCAGGAGCTGCCGGTTGGGCGGAATGACGTAGACCCGCCCCGGCTCGAGGCGGACGCGGCCGGACACCTGCGTGACCGGCATGCGGGTTCGCTGGGCGAGGATCGCGGGCAGTTCGCTCTGGTGGGCGGGATCGAGATGGACGATGACGACGAAGGCCGCGTCGACCTCGTCGGGCAGGCACTCGAAAAAGACCTGCAGCGCGTGCACGCCGCCGGCCGAGGTTCCGATTCCGACGGTCGGGAAGCGCTTCGCGGGCTCGCCGCTTCCGTTCGGTTTCGCGGACGCGGGATCGTCGCCGGCCATGACAAGCCTCCTCATGCCCATTCGCCGGGGGTCATGCAGCCTTCGCCCGCGCGCGCCGCCCGGGCGTCGGGCTCGTCGGTTCGCTTCGCACAACGCTAAATGCGTCAGCATAGCCCATCGCCTCGCGCAAGCGAAGGCTTTCCCGACGGCGAGGGAGCAAATTCCCTGTTTTCACCGACAGTTGACCTGCGCCGGCGAGGGTTGGCGACCGATTGGGCGGAAAGCGTTCCTCGTGCGGCTCGAGAAGAGCGCTCGGCCTCGGTGCCCTCGCGCCCGCCAATGCCGAATAATCAACCGAACCGCCGTCTACGGACCCGTAAGTACGGTGGTGTGGGAGGCGAGGAGCCGCGGGGCTCCCCCTATCCCGATCCGCGCCATAGCCCGTCGAGAGACGGGCGTCATTCGACGCCCTATGCGCGCGCCGCCTCCGGCGGGCTTCGCCCCTTGACAGCGCTGGGGGCTCGGAAGACGTCCTTTGCAATAGGCCGACGGCGGGGAGCGCCGCCCCTCTGGGATCAGGTGCTGTCACGCCCGCGACAGCGGGCTTTCAGCGCGGTCCAGGCGCCAGCGGTCCAAGGCGAGGGGCGAAGCGGCGCAGCGGACCCCGCGCTCGCAGGGTTGAGACAAGAAGTCGCACCGCCGGGCTTGACCCCTTGACAGAAACGTTCGCCAATGCCGCGCTAGTGATCGCTCCGGACGCTAAGCTCGGAGGCGGCCCCGTTCAACAAAGATCGGCCGAAACGGCGAGGAAGGACATCTCATGAGCGAGAAGATCTGCGTCACCGTCACGCGACAGGACAAATACCGGTTCCTGGTCGATTTCGGGCCGGGCATTCCGCAGTCGACAGCTGACCAGCCCCCTCCGCTCGGCGACGGCGCCGGGCCTTCGCCGGAGAAACTCCTGGGCGCGGCGGTCGCGAATTGCCTGTGCTCGAGTTTTGTCTTCGCCGCCAGCAAGTTCAAGGGCAATCCCGGACGGCTGACCGCGACGGCGACCTGCGAAACCGGCCGCAACGAGATGAACAGGCTCAGGGTGACCCACATCAAGGTCGACATCGCCCTCGGCGCGCCCGCGGAGCAACTCCCCCATCTCGATCGGGCTTTGGCGCAGTTCGAGGAGTTCTGCACCGTTTCGCAGAGCGTTCGCGCCGGCATTCCGCTCGCCGTGAGCGTCCAAGGCCCCGACGGGCGCGTGCTCAAATAGACCTTGCGGTCATGAAGACGACGGGCGGGCCAGCCGCCGGCGGCGCGTTGCCGGACCTCCGCTTTCGCGGGCGGCAGCCCCGAAGACGCGGCTCTGCCGACCTTCATCCTTCGACGGCGCTGTCGCGTCGAGCGCAATCGGCGCGGGGTCCCGCGCCTAGCCATGCGCAGCATGCGCCTCAGCACGTCGTCGCGCTTGACGAGGCCATGGTGGACGGCGCCCGCGGCGTGGAGCGCGACGATTGCGGCGATCAGAATTCCTCCGGCGAGATGCCAGACGAAGATGCGGTCCGACAGCGGCCGATCCTTGCCGAGGATCGCGGGAAACGTGAAGAGCCCGAACACGCTGACCGGATCGCCATAAGCGTTGGTTCCCGCCCAGCCGAGCACGAGGACGACGAAGAGGAGGAGGTAAAGCGCATGCTGCGCCGAAAGCGACGCGCGCCGCTCGAACGGCGATAAGCTCGAATCGGGCGCCGGCACGCCGAACGTGAGGCGCCTCGCGAGCCGCGCGACCATGACGATCAACACGAGCGCGCCGAGCGCCTTCATGAAAGTTGTAAAGGCTCTCCCTCAGCGGACCCTCGGGGACGAGCCGCTTCATCACGGGGCCTACGCACAAGAGTGTGATGACGGAAATCGCGACGAACCAGTGCATCAGCTTCGCCGACGCGGAATAGCCCAGCGGCCGGGCGCGCGAATGCGATGTCGAAACCATGACGCCCTCCGGGAACGACTTGGCCACGACAAGATCTTACCTCAATTCTCGCGTCCGAAGGGTAAGGCGTGGCGGCGGCGATAGGCGGGCGGGCCGGCGCCGCGCCGCCGACGCCGCTCACGGGCTCAAGGCGCGCCCGATGATTTCCGGGCTGATGCTGGTCTCTCCGCGAAAGGGATTGGTGAGAACGATCACGAGTTCGACAGCGAGCCCGATCGCGGCCATGTGAATGAGATTGACCTGCATGCCGAAGCGCTTCGGCGTCTCGCGTCCGCTCAAGAACGAGGCCGTGGCGACGAAGAGAACGAGAACGAGCCAGAAGACGTTGGGGATGTTGTCCGTCGTCGCCGAGAGGCGTTCGGCCCTCAGGATTTCGATGCGCTTCACAAATTCCGACAGATTGTCCCGTGCGGGGTTGGCGGGGTCCAGGCCGCGTTGGACCGAACGGACGCCGGCCCAAAGATCGTCGAGATTCTGCTGGACGCGGGGCGACAGGGAATTCGGCAGCCTGGCGAGGCGCGGCCATTCGTCTTCGGCGACATTTCGCGCGTAGGCGACCAGGGCCTGCTTCGTGTCGCGCGTCGCGGGACCCAGCGCGTCCAATTCCCGGCCGAGGCGATAGATGTCGGTCGCCTCCTCTCGCGCAGCGGCTTCCGTCTTCGAAAGGCTCGAGAATCCATTGCTGATCAGCAATGCCAGAACAAAGGCCGAGAAGCCGAGCAGGCTCGTGTGCGCGGCGTCGGCAAGCCTGTCTTCGAACGGGCCGTGCTGCGGCCAGCGCGGAAACCAGAACCGACCCGAAAGAAAGGCAATGAAGCCGCCGACACAACCGAACGCGACGGCCGAAATCGCAAGAATCGCCAGATCTGGAAACGAGTTGGCGACGCTATCCACAAGGTCTGCCATGGCGATGCTTGTCTCCCGGCGCCACCATCGAGTCAAGGCCGGGCGCGAACTTCGCCCCCGATCGGAAAACTCATCCAATCCAGGGTCGATTTTGCCGAACAAGGCCCGCAGACATCTCCTGTGAGGACAAGGGCGGACGCTGGAGCGGCGCGGCGTCCGGGGACAAAGACCGCCCCGATGCGAATGTCGAGGGCTGACGAGAGAACTTGGCCGATCGCCGCCGCGCCCGCGCTTGGCCGGTCGCCGTCACAGCCCGCGCAGGAACCCGCACGCGTTCTCGAGGGTCAGCTGTTGCGCCGATCCCGGCGTTCGCCCAGGCTTGCAACGCCCGGACCGCCGCCTCGGTGAGCGGCCCGAAAATCCCGTCGATCGCTCCGGAATAGGGCGTGAAGCTGACGGGAATGTCTTTTCCGGCCAGCACCCGCTGGAGCCAGGCGACCCCGGGACCGAGAGACCCCTTGGCGAAGGTCGGCGAGGCCTCGCGATAGGCGGGCAGCTTCGCCCAGGTGGCGGGTCCGACGACGCCGTCGGCCGTCAGGCCGTTCGCCTGCTGAAAGCTTTTGACGCTGGCCTCGAGAGAAGCGTCGAAAACGCCCGTGATCGGCCCGAAAGGGTTCCAAAGCAATTGGCGCGCGAGCGCGCGCTGCAGGCGTTTGACGTCGTCTCCCGTGGAACCGAGACTGATCGTGGCTGGCATGGCTTGTCTCCTCACAATGAGGGAGGCGTCCGTTCGTCGTTCGGCGGCTCCCGCCCGGCACTGATGCTTTTCGGACTGCGGCGACAGATCGCTCGATCCCCAAGCGGGCCCAGTTTGGCACGCCGTCCGTCCCGTCGCCATGGCGGGGAAAGCGCACGCTCGAGCGCTCGGCGGCTTGCGCTGTCATGCCCGCGCCAAGCGGGCATCCAGAGTGCTGCGCGTTGGCGCTTCACGGCGGCGGGGCCCGGTGCGCCGGACCCCCGCGCTCGCGGGGAGTGACGCCGCGCGGTTCGATCGCCGCCATTCAGACTTGGCCATGACGAGGTGGGGCGCGAAGCTTGTCATGCCCGCGAACAAAGCGGGCCTCCGGCTTTGCCGGGCGGCGTCATTTCACTGAGCGCCCTGCGACGGCTATCCTGGCCCTCGTGCGGAAGCAAATCCGGGGCGTCGACTTCGACAAGGAGCGCCCCCGCTGAACGCTAGGCGACCTCGATGCACGCTTTACCCCGTTCGGCCTTGATCATCGGCGCCTCGCGCGGCCTCGGGCTCGCCCTGGCTCAGGAATATTGGAAACGGGGCTGGAGTGTGGTCGCGACAGTGCGCGGGAAAGCGGCGGCGCTTCACGACATTGCGGATCGCTCGGGCCGGCCGCTCGCGGTCGAAACCCTGGACGTCGTCCAGCCCGAGACCATTGCCGCCGTCCGGCAGCGCCTCGAAGGGCGACGCTTCGACGTCCTTTTCGTCGTCGCCGGCGTCGGCAGCCCACATGCGGCGACAGCGAGTGTTTCAACCGAAGAGTTCAACCTGATCATGAACACGAACGCGCTCGGCCCCATGCGCGCGATCGAGGCGTTGGCTGACCTCGTCCCGGCAGGGGGAGTGATCGGGGCGATGTCATCGGGGCTCGGCAGCATCGCCAACAATGAAACCGGCGGATGGGAGGTCTACCGGGCGAGCAAGGCGGCGCTCAACATGATGATGCGCTCTTACGCGGCGCGACATGCGGGCGACGGTCAGGGCTTTGTCGTCATCGCCCCCGGATGAGTGCGCACCGACATGGGCGGCGCCGCCGCACATCTCTCCATAGAGGACAGCATTCCCGGCGTCGCCGACGCCATCGTGAGCCGGGCAGGGAAGGCCGGCTTACGCTTTCTCGACTATAGGGGTCGCGTCATTCCCTGGTGAGCGCGGCGCCCGGACGGCCGAGCGGCGCCTGCGGCGTCTGTCTCAACCGCCGCTTTCGCAGGGGCGGCTCGAGGCTCGGGCATCAAACGGCGGCCGCGGCCCGTTGACAGAGCGCGACGCTCGGAAGCGCCCTTTGCAAGAGGTCCGCGGCGCGGAGCGCGGCTCTCCGCACGACAGGATCTGGCGCCCCTCGACGCCGACGAGTCCGACCGCGCCTTTTCGCCGCCCCATCGGGGCCGTATATTTCCGCAGGCGCGTGCGGATCGTCGACGCGGCAAGAGGCGCAAATTCGAAAGCTTGATCATGCCGTCCTAATCGAGCCGCTGTCGGACGGAGACCGCGGCGGATTCCGGGCGACGGTCCCCGATCTTCCCGGCTGCATGTCGGACGGGGACACGCGAGAGGCAGCCGCCCGCAATATCGAGGACGCCATCGCCTGTTGGCTCGAAGAGGCAAGAGCGATCGGCCGCGATGCGCCTCAGCCGAGATCGGCCCTCCGCATCGCCTGAGAGGACCGAATCTGCATGCGCAGCACGTTCAGCGCCCGCGCATACCTGACGCTAGGCGCGCTTCTTTTCGCCGGCGCCGTTCCGCGCGAGGCGGCGCGCGCGCAGGACCTCGGGCCGACGCTCGATCTGCGTCCCGGGCAGGAGGTCACCTTTCCGGTCGCGATCGCCGACGGCCGCGTGACCTTCGGGGCCGCGCGCGCCTCGAGGCCCGGGGCGGCGAGCCCCAGGGACGGCGAGATCACGGTCAGCGTCGTCAAGCAGGGGCTCTCGCCCTACGCCGAGCTGACCGCGAGCGAGAAGACCCCCGCGCCCGTCGATTTCATCGCCACGGGCCTCATCGGCGACATCAAGATCGACGAGGTGAGGCTCTGCGGGCGCCTCGACGGGCTGTCCACGTCGCGGATCTACTCCGGCTCGTGGCGCATCTCGCTCAACCAATTCTCGGTCGGCAAAGGCGGGGCGGCGTGTCCGTGAGGATTTCGGCGCCGGCGCCCGCCGACGCGGTCACCTCGAGCGTCAGTGCGTTCGAACCGAAGGAGGCGTAGGATGGCCAAGGTCACTTACCGAATTGTCGAGCATGACGGCGGTTGGGCCTATCGGGTGGGGGACGTGTTCTCCGAGACCTTTCCGAGTCATGAACTTGCCCGCAAAGCCGCGGAGCGCGCCTCCGGCGAGCAACGCATCGCCGGCGAGACGACGGGCATCTCCTACGAGGACAAGGACGAACATTGGCACGACGAAGTGTCCGAGGGCGGAGACCGTCCCGACACCGACGTCGAGGAAGGATGAGGGCGTCCAGCGACGACGCCGCACTCCGCATCTGGGCGCCGCGCCTTCGTCCGACGCGCGAAATTCGCCCGCGTGGCCCGCTTTCCTCCTTGCTCCGGGCGGACTTTCCTGCTAGCGACACGGCCCTTGCTCCAGCTTCCCCTGGGGCATGAAACCCTGGGCGTTCGCCGTCGGCCACATGCGCCGGCCCGCCGCGAGGCGGAGACAAGGCTCGCGTGATCCGCGGCCTTTCCGATGAGCGGGCGCCTGACCGTCAACTCGAACCCAACCGCCGGCGCGGCCCGCATTCGGGCGCCTCAGGAGAACCAATGTCGCAAACTCAAGCCTCCGCGCCCACGCGCGAGGATTTCGCAGCGCTTCTCAACGAGACCTACGGGGACGATGAGGCCTTCGAGGGCTCGGTCGTCAAGGGCCGGGTCGTCGCCATCGAGAAGGACATGGCCGTCATCGACGTCGGCCTGAAGACGGAGGGCCGGGTCGCCCTCAAGGAATTCACCAATCACGGCCGCGATCCCGCCCCAGCCGTGGGCGACGAGGTCGAGGTCTATCTCGAGCGGATCGAGAACGCGCTCGGCGAGGCCGTCATCTCGCGCGACAAGGCGCGCCGCGAGGAGAGCTGGGTCAAGCTCGAGCAGGCCTTCGAGAAGGGCGAGAAGGTCGAAGGCGTCATCTTCAATCAGGTCAAGGGCGGCTTCACGGTCGACCTCGACGGGGCGGTCGCGTTCCTGCCGCGCAGCCAGGTCGACATCCGCCCGGTGCGCGACGTCGCGCCGCTGATGAACGTCCCGCAGCCGTTCCAGATCCTGAAAATGGACCGCCGCCGCGGCAATATCGTCGTCTCCCGCCGCACCGTGCTCGAGGAGAGCCGCGCCGAGCAGCGCCATGAGATCGTCGCCAATCTGGCCGAGGGCCAGGTCATCGACGGCACCGTCAAGAACCTCACCGACTACGGCGCGTTCGTGGACCTCGGCGGCATCGACGGCCTCCTGCACGTCACCGACATCGCCTGGCGACGCGTCAACCACCCGGGCGAGGTCTTGACCATCGGCCAGCAGGTGAAGGTGCGCATCATCAAGATCAACCACGAGACCCACCGCATCTCGCTCGGCATGAAGCAGCTGCAGGAAGACCCGTGGTCGAACATCGAGGCGCGCTACCACGTCGGCCAGAAGATGAAGGGCCGCGTGACGAACATCGCCGACTACGGCGCGTTCGTGGAGCTCGAGCCCGGAATTGAGGGCCTCATCCACGTCTCGGAAATGTCGTGGACCAAGAAGAACGTACATCCCGGCAAGATCGTCTCGACGAGCCAGGAGGTCGAGGTCCAGGTGCTCGAGGTCGACGCCGCCAAGCGCCGCATCTCGCTCGGCCTCAAGCAGACCCTGCAGAACCCCTGGGAAGCCTTCGCTCAGAAGCATCCGGTCGGCTCGACAGTCGAGGGCGAGGTCAAGAACAAGACCGAGTTCGGGCTCTTCATCGGCCTCGACGGCGACGTCGACGGCATGGTCCACCTCTCCGACCTCGACTGGACGCGTCCGGGCGAGCAGGCGATCGAGGATTACAAGAAGGGCGACAAGGTGCGGGCCAAGGTGCTCGACGTCGACATCGAGAAGGAGCGCATCGCCATCGGCATCAAGCAGCTCGCCGGCGACCCGTTCGCCGCCAAGAAGGTCGGCGAGGAGGGCGGCGAGGGCGACCTGCACAAGGGCTCGGTCGTCACCTGCGAGGTGCTCGAGATCAAGGACGGCGGGATCGAGGTGAAGATCGCCGGAACGGACCTCACCACCTTCATCAAGCGCAGCGAGCTCGCCCGCGACCGCGGCGACCAGCGCCCCGAGCGCTTCTCGGTCGGCGAGAAGGTCGACGCGCGGATCACCCAGTTCGACCGGCGCGCGCGCAAGATCGCCGTCTCCATCAAGGCGCTGGAAGTCGCCGAGGAGAAGGAGGCGATCGCGCAATACGGCTCGGCCGACTCGGGCGCTTCCCTCGGCGACATTCTCGGCGCGGCCCTCAAGGCGCGCGACCAGAAGAAGTAAGCGGCCGCCCGTAGGGGCGCTCATCGAAGCGAGGCCCGCGCGGGAGGGATCACGCGGGCTTGTTGCGTTGTTTGGAGCGTGTTGCGATTTGGCGGAACCGTCGTCGTCAGTTCCATCGCCGAAATGAGCCTTTTCAATCGTTTGCGACGCCATTTCCATCGGACCCAGCGCCTGACGGCGGCGCGAGGGCGAGCGGTTCCTGCGGCGGCGGGGCGAGGCGGCGCCGTTCGGCCGGCGCCGGAGCCCGGCTCGAGGAAAAGCCGTGATATCGGTCCATCTCGCTCACGATCCTGACCACCCGATCGACTGCCTCGAGGTTTCCGTCGGCCATCGAGCCGTAGGCGACCATCATCGCCTCGTTCAGGCGGCTGACTTGGAGCGCCAAATATTCGGTGGGCGCCGGAGGCGCTCGCCTGGTGAGGATCTCCCGCACGACGATCTGCATCCGTCGCAGCGTCACCCCCTCGCGAGCCGCGAGTTCCGCCGTCGAGGCGCCCCTGTTGAGCTTGTCGATGATCCGTCTTTCGCGGGCGTCTCTTTTCAGCCGCGCCTCCCGGCGGGCCTCGACCGACCGGTCGCGCCGCGCCGCCGCGGGGTGAGGGACGGCGTCTTGCAAATCCGCCATGGGCGTCTCCTGGATCGAGCAGAAAATCCAGACTAGCATAAATTCTGTCAGTCAGAAAGAAAATGTCGTATGATTCTGAATTAACGATGCAACCGCGCGCGGCCGCGCCCCGCCCGAGTTTGCCGCTGGGCTCAACCGCTCCCGTAGCCGCCCCGGGCGAGGTGGGGTGCCTCGTTCCTCGGCGTCATCGCGACAGGGACGATGATCGTCATTCTGCTCGGCCAGATCGATCTTTCGGCGCCCTGGCTGGTCGCCGGCGTCATCCTCATCACCCTGTTGCAATCGATCCTGTCGGTCGTGAAGATGCCGGACGCCGGGCGGCAGATCATCTACGGCCTCGTCATCATCGCCATGCTGTTGCTCTACGGGCGGGAAAGTGGAACGCGATAGCGGCGGTCAGGCGGCTGCGGCCTCGGCCGGGTCTGGCTTTTCGCCGCGCCGATAGGCGCTCGGACAGGTCTTCACCCGCTCGCGCAGATCGGCGATCAGCCAGCGGCCGGCGCGGCCCGGCGCGCGGCCGCGCTCGTGCACGACGTAGATGGGCACGGAGAATTCATCGCGGTCTGCGATTTCGAGCCTCTTCAGCCGACCGGCGGCGACGTGGTCGGCGACCATGTGGATCGGCATGTTGCACCAGCCGAACCCCGTGAGGAGGAAGTCGAGACGGGTGGAGAGATCGGCGAAGCGCCAGATCTGGCGGCTGACGATTCCCCCCGAAAAATTTTGGGTCAGCGGCGTGCGGTCGGTCAGCACCAGCTGCACATGCGGCTCGAGCGCCTCGCGCGTCAGCGGTTCGGGCAGCGCCGCCAGCGGATGGCCCGCCGCGACCACCGGCCACATGACGATTCGGGTCATGAACTCGTCGAAGAGATCGCTCGGGCTGGTCGGGGCGACCGGGCAAATCGCCAGTCGCGCCGCGCCGTCGCGAAGCCGCTGCTCGGCGCCGCCCAAGGCCTCGGTGAAGAGCGTCGCCGGCAGCCGCGGGAACGCGCTGCGCAGCGCCTTCAGGCTTTCCATCAACAGCGGCATCGGAAACATCGCGTCGACCGCCAGCGTCAGCTCCGCCTCGACGTCCTCGGCCATGCTTTGGGCGCGGGCGCGCAAGGCGCCGGCGCCGACGATCAGCGCGCGCGCGTCATCGACGATCGCCCGCCCGGCGTCGGTCAACCGCGGCGTCTTGTGCGAGCGGTCGAACAGCGCGATCCCGAGCGTCGTCTCGAGCGTCTGAATCGACTGGCTGATCGCCGATTGCACCCGGCCGAGGGCTCGCGCCGCGGCGGAAAAGCTGCCGGCGTCGGCGACGGCGGCCAAAACGCGCATCTGGTCGAGCGTAAGCGGATCAATCATGGTCTGGCGCCCTTGTTCCATCAACGGGACCGATAGTATCTACCATAATTTTGCCGATTGTCATGATGCTTGATTGACCCCAAATTGGCGTTGGATGGAATATTTTGCGTGCATCATGTGTATTTGTGGATAGGAATGTGAGGGACCGGCTGTGACCAAGCCCAAAATCGCCATCATCCTTTCAACGACGCGCGCGGCTCGATTTCGGCCACAAGGCTAGCCAGTGGATCTACGAGATCGCCAGGCAGCGCGACGACATGGAGGTCGAACTGGTCGACCTTCGCGACCACCCCCTGCCGTTCTTCGACGAAGTCGCCACCAACGCCTGGGTGCCGACCCAGAATCCCGAAGGCGTCCGCTGGCAAAAGACAATCGCGCCGTACGACGGCTATATCTTCGTCTCCGCCGAATACAACCACGGCGTTCCGGCGGTGCTGAAGAACGCCCTCGACTACGCCTATCCGGAATGGAACCGCAAAGCCGCGGCCTTCTTCGGCTACGGCGGCGTCGGCGCCGCGAGGGCGATCGAGCAGCTTCGGCTGATCTGCGTCGAATTGCAGATGGCGCCGACGCGGACCGGCGTCCATCTGGCGGGCGGCGACTTCATGGCTGCGATGCGCGAGGGCAAGCCGATATCCGAATTCGCCTACCTGAAGCCGACCGCCGACACGATGCTCGACGAGCTCGTCTGGTGGACCAATGCGCTGAAGGCCGCGCGGGAAGCGCCCGTCAAGACCGGGACGCTCGCCGCCGAGTGACGCGAGCGCCGGCGATTTCGGCGACCCGCCGGCTGCCAATCTTCAATCACAACCAGGGACCTTGAAATGACCATCACTGTCGATCGGAAGAGCTTGGACCGGCGCGTGCCGCTCGGCGCGGCGGCCTTGGCTCAAATCTTCACCGAGGCGCGCACCCACAATGCGTTCCTCGACCGTCCCGTGCCGGAGGCGCTCCTCGTCGAGGCGCTCGATCTCGCCAAGATGGGTCCGACGGCGGCGAACCAGCAGCCGCTGCGCGTCCTCTTCCTCCGCTCGAGGGAGGCCAAGGAGCGGCTGCGTCCCGACCCTGTCGCCGGGCAATGTCGAGAAGACCATGGCCGCGCCGGTCGTCGCCATCACCGCCTACGACGTCGAGTTTTACGAGCATCTGCCGTTTCTCTTCCCGCATGCGGACGCGAAGAGCTGGTTCTCCGGCAATCCGGAGCTCGCCGCCCGCAGCGCCGCCCAGAGCGGAACGCTCTAGGTCGGCTATTTCATCCTGGCGTTGCGCGCCGTCGGTCTCGACGCCGGCCCGATGGGCGGTTTCGATCGCGGCCAAGGTCGAGGCCGAATTCTTTCCGGAAGGGAACATCAAGGCCAATGTCGTCGTCAACGTCGGTTACGGCGACGACGCGAAACTCTTCCCGCGCAGCCCGCGACTCTCCTTCGACCAGATGGCGAAGTTTCTCTGACACGAACCAGAAAGGCGTTTTTATTATGAGCTCGACCACACTCCCCCGATCCGTCCGTTCCGTTACCGTTCTGCCCCGGTCGCTTGCGCCCGCGCTGCAGTCGGTATTTCGCATCGTGGCCGGGCTGCTGTTTCTCGAGCACGGCACCGGCAAGCTCCTCGGCTTTCCCGGCCGGGTTGCCGTTCATCGACAAGATGCCGACGGGACTGCTCTATTTCACCGGAACGATCGAACTCGTCGGCGGCGCGCTGATCGTGCTCGGCCTGTTCACCCGCCCGGTCGCGTTCGTCCTTTCCGGCTTCATGGCGGTCGCCTATTTCATGGCGCATTTCCCGATGAGCTTCTTCCCGGCGATCAATTTCGGCGAGCCGGCGGTGCTCTTCTGTTTCGCCTTCCTCTATCTCGCCGCGGCCGGTCCGGGCCCTTGGGCGATCGACAAGGACTGACGAAAGCGGTCAGCGAAACGACACGGCCGGCGCGGGAGCGATCCCGCGCCGATCTCGTTTTGCGGCCCTCGCCGCCGGCTACTGCTGCGATCCGCGCAGGTCGTTCGCGTTGGTCGCGGAGGTCGCCTTGAAGGCGTCGAACGGCAGGAAGCCGAACAGTTTTTTCGACACGCCCTCGAGCGCCGCGCTCCGGCGGCCCGCGGGCGCGACGGCTTTGATCCGAGAAGGCGCGCCGACGTCGGGAATCGGCATCGGCGGCAACGGCGCGGTCAACTCGGCCGCGCGCGCGAGCAGCGTGTCGCTGTCGTATTTCGGCGCGGGCGGCAGTTCGGTGAGGGCGAGCGCGCGGGTCGCCGGCGCGCTCACGCCTTGCGTAATCGCGGTCGGCAATTGCCCGTCGTCGGCGGCGCCCGTCGCCGGCGGCGCCTTGACGCCGGCTGCGCCCAGCGCCGAAACCGGAGAGACGACGAGATTGGCGGGCCGAACCGGAGGCAGCGGAGCGATCGAGCCTGTCGTCACCGGCGCGGCCGCGGCGAGATCGGCGGGCCGGACCGGAGGCAGGGGAATGTTCGCGAGAGAAGCGACCCGCTGCTCGAGATCGCTAGGGCGGCGCGGCGGCAGCGGCGCGAGATAGAGCGCCGCGATCGGGCCATTGAGCTTGACCGGGGAGTCGGGCGACGCGTCGCTCTCGACCGCGGGTTCTTCCAGCGCGGCCACCACCCGCGGCTTCGCCGCCGGAGCGGGCGCGGGCGCCGCCGCCGGCTCGGGCTGGGGCGCGCTGGCGTAAGCGGGCCCGGTCGGCAGATCGAGCTTGGCCTTGGCGACCGCCGCCGGACCGGCGTCCGCGATCTGCACTCCCCCTCCTCCGGACCGGCCGCCGCCGCGGCCGCCGCCGCGGCCTCCGACGACCGCCTCCTGGCCGCCGCTCTCCTCGGCGTCGTCGGCGCCGCCGCCGTGCGGTCCGAACAGCCATGCGAACAGTCCGCCGCCGCTCGCCGTCTGGATCTGGCCGCCGCGCGCCTCGATCTCGGCGCGGGCCTGCTCGTAGCCGGGCATGGGTTGGCCGTCGGCCGGGATGAAGACCGTCTTGCCGTCGGGGAACAGTCGCGCCAACGCGTCACGACTTATCCGCGGCCAGTAGCGCACCGAGCCGCTGTCGATGTGCACCCACGGCGTCGCGCCGGACGGATAGAAGCCGACGCCGCCCTCTTGCATCCGCATGGCGATGTCGCGGATGCGCGCCGTGCCGACGTCGACGAAATGCGCGTCGATGGCGCGGCCTTCCATGTGCTGCGAGTATTGGGCGACCTGGCTGGAGCGCCGGCGCAGCATGGCGTTCGTCTGCGGCGAGCGGTATCCCGAGAGCACGTCGATCGGCTCGCGCGAGCCGGATTCGCGATAGACTTCCCAGACGATGTCGAACAGACGGGGGTCCATCTTGGTCGGCTCGTTGAGCCGCCAGTCGCGCATGAACCAGTCGAGCCTATCGAGGGCCGCCTGATCGTAGACGCCGTTGACCATATAGGTGAACGAGCCCGACTCGTTGGTGTGCTGGTTCGAAAAGTCGACCGTGCGGGTGTCGCCGTTGGCGACGGCCGATTCGGTCGAGTTCGGCGCGAGCCACGCCGCCACGAGAACCGCTGCGATGGCCGCCCGCGACGCCGCGCCGCCGCATCGGGCCAAAGTGATCCCAGCCAACCCCGCCAACAAATCATCCTTCCGAACTGCGGCGCGCCCAGCCGGCTTCGCCGTGACCTCGGACAAATGCGTCCGCGCAAACGCTCTCCACCGGGCCGACCGTCCCACCCGGCCCGCGGCGCCTGTCCGAGCGCGTATTCGCGCGCACGTGGCTCGACAGGACGCCCGCCTGTGACCTCACCGTCACAGGAACGCAAAAATCAACCGCTTCGGCGTATAGACCCATCGCGCGCCCGATTCAATCTTGAACTCATCGCCGACATTGTGCGTGCGACCTTTCGCGTCAGGCCATAGACGTCCGGCCGCTCCTGGAACCTTCCGTTCTCGTCGACGAATTCGGTGAAATATTCGATGTGGATCGGCAGCGGCCGAGGGAGGAAGACGGTCCGCTCCCGGCCGCCGATCGCCGCGCTCACTCGGCTCTCCGACCATCCGAGCACCAGTTCGGCGAGACGCAAGGCCTCTTCGACGCGCACGCAGCCGTGGCTCAACGCCCGCATGTCCTCCGAGAACAGCTCGCGCGCCGGCGTGTCGTGCATGTAGACCGAATGGTCATTCGGGAACATGAAGGCGACCCGCCCCAGCGCATTGCCTTCGCCCGGCGGCTGGCGGACGGTGATTCGCCCGGCGACCGTTTTCACTTCGAAGCCGAGGCGCGTGAAGTGGCTGAGCCGCGGAAGGATTTCCTTCCTGATGATCGAATCGGGTACCTGCCACGACGGATTGAGGAGCACGTAGCGCATCACGTTGGAGAAGACCGGCGTCGGCGTGGCGGGCTTGCCGACGACGACCCGCGCGCTCAGAATCACCGTGTCGCCCTCGAGAACCTCGACCGAAAAGTCGGGAATGTTGACCTCGATCCGGCGCTGGCCCATGTCGCGCGGCTCCCAACGCCACATCTCCATGTTGGCGAGGATCGCGGCGCGCCGGCGCACCCCGGCGGCGATAAGCGCGGAGTCCGCCGAGGCAGTATAGGCGCGGCTTCGGCGAGGGCCCGTCGGCCCGCGGCGGGCGTCGAAATCCGGATCGGCCGCGCGAGCCGCGCCGCCACCGACGAGCGGCGCTTCGGCGACGTCGGGGCTCAGGTCGAGCGCCGCGCGTCTTCGAGGCGCCGGCCCCGATTGCCAGAGGCGCGTCAGCTCCTCGCGCAGGTCGCGATAGCCCCTCTGGGGCGGATTGAAATCGGCGAGCCGCGCGCCGGGGTCGGGCGCGGCGGCGCTCTCCGCGAGCGCGGCGCCGGGATCGGCCACGGTCGGGGCGGCGGCGACGAGAGGCGAGACGCGCGAGGGGGCGACCCGCGATCCGCTCGCCTGTTCGGCGTAGGCCACGACAGCCGCGGCGATGGTCGTCTCGACCGCAGCGAAATCGTTCAGGGCGAGGCTGGCGCCGACGTCGCGGGGCAGGGCGACGGCCGACAGGTCGAGGCCGTCCTCCGAGGCGCGCTCGAGCCGCGCGAGCACCGCGCGACCCGCGCGGGTGAGGCCGTTCGGGCCGACCCAGACGGGCTGAAATTCGCGGCCGGCGTAGAAGGCCCCGATTGCGGCCCGCGCGCTGCGCCAGTCGCCGTCGCCGAGAGGATTGGCCGAATCGCGGACGATGAGGCGGGCGAGAGCCGCAGCCAGCGCGGTCGGCTGAGGGTCGGGCGCGGGACTGGCGGATCGCGTCGGAAAGGGAGGGGGAGGGGGCGCCTCGGCCGCAGGCGGGGTTGCGGCGAACGCTGCCGCAGTGGACGGCGGCGCGGCGCCGGCCGATCCTTCCGCGGCGCTAGCGAGGGCGGCGACCGGAGCCTCGCCCTCCGGCGGAGCGAGCCTGGCGAACGCGCCCGGGTCGCGCCAACCGCGCGCCGCCGCGCGCGGTGAGCAGAATGCGTCGAGCAGCGGGCTGGCGGCGACTTCGCCGAAGTTCGGCGGGCTCTCCGGCGCGACCGAGAAGCGCGCCGCGCCGCGCTCGATCGTGGGGGCGCCGGCAAGCGCGGCGCTCGCGCCGATCGCCAGCGCGGCGACGGCGGCGCTCATCGACAGCGGCGCGCCGCGCCGGTTTCGATCGCCAAGGCTCATCCTTCGATCCATATCGCGCAATGGCGACGCCAGATACGCAACCTTGTGTGAAATCGCCGTGTCGGCGCGGGACAAGCAGAGCCTCGTCCTGCGTGACTCGGGGTTTTCCTTGTTTCAGGCCGCGGCGTCGCCGATCAAGTCTTCGGCGATGCCGCCGTCCTTCATCTTTCGGTAAAGCGTCGAGCGCCCGATGCCGAGCTTGCGGGCGACTTGCGACATCTGCCCGCGGTAATGGGTGAGGGCGAAGCGGATCGATTTCGGCTTCGATCTCCTCGAGCGTGCGCACGTCGCCATTGTCGTTGATGAGCCTGAGCGTATTCGGATCCCGCGTCTCGATGGGCGTCGGCCGCGCCGGCGCGGAATACGCGGGATCGGCGCCGACCGGCGGCGGCGCAGGCGGGATGCGCACGTCGTAGCCTTCCACTTGCGCGGCGATCTGCGGGAACTCGTCCGTGGTCAGTTCGTCCTTGTCGGCGAGCACCACGGCGCGGAACATCGCATTCTCGAGTTGGCGGACATTGCCCGGCCAGTCGTAGGCCGAGAGGAGAGTCAGCGCCTCGGCCGAAATTCCGCGGATGCGCTTGCCTTCCTCGGCGCAGAAGCGAGCGAGAAAGCGCACGGCCAGATCGGGCACGTCGCAGGCGCGCGCCCGCAAGGGGGGGATCGAGATGGGAAAGACGTTGAGGCGATAGAACAGGTCCTCGCGGAAGCGGCCGGCCTTGACGAGTTCGATCAGGTTTTGGTTGGTCGCCGACACGAGGCGGACGTCGACCTTCACCGACCGGCGCGATCCGACCGGGTCGATCTCGCCGTCCTGCAGCGCGCGCAGAAGCTTGACCTGCGCGTCGAGCGAGAGTTCGCCGATTTCGTCGAGGAACAGCGTGCCGCCGTTCGCCTCGGCGAATTTGCCGATGTGCTTCTCGGTCGCGCCGGTGAACGACCCCTTCTCGTGGCCGAACAGGATCGATTCGACCAGCGTCTCGGGCAGCGCGCCGCAATTGACGGTGATGAACGGCTTGCCCCGCCGCTCGGAGCTGCCCTGGATCGCGCGCGCCATCAGCTCCTTGCCGACGCCGGATTCACCCTCGATGAGGACGGGAATGTTCGACTTCGCCGCGCGCTCGGCGAGCCGCACGGTGCGGGCCATCGATTCGGCCCGGCTGACGATGTCGCGAAAGCCGAGTTCGCCCGTGTTGCGGCGCGTGGCTCTCCGCAACTCGTCCTCGAGCGCGTCGACCCTGAGCGCGTTCTTGATCGAGACCTGGAGCCGCTCGGCGCCGACCGGCTTGACGACGAAATCGATCGCGCCCGCGCGCATGGCGGAGATGACCGCCTCGATCGAGCCGTGCGCCGTCTGCACGATGGCCGGCACCGCAATGTCGCGCTCGCGCATGCGCGCGAGCACGCCCATGCCGTCGAGATCGGGCATCACCAGATCGAGGATGAGGAGGCTGACCGGCGGCCGGTCGCTCGCCTGCAGGCGCGCGAGCGCCGCCTCGCCGGACTCGAGCGTCTCGACCTCGTAGCCGAATCGCCTGGACAGCGCCTCCAGCAGGCGGCGCTGGATGGGATCGTCGTCGACAACGAGGATGAGGGAGGCCATCGTGATCCTGCGGCTGCGGCTCGGGTTCGCCGCGCGTTGCGCCACTGTCTGACATCAGGGTAAACGCTGTGTTAACGACGTCCCGCCTTGACGCGCCGCATCCCCAAAAGCGCCGCTTTGTCGGCGCGATGGATTCGGCCAAGCTTACCGAAGGATTGACGAGGCTCCGGCAATGACCATGCATTCCGATTCTGTTCGCGCCGCTCGGTCCCCCTCGCCCGGCTCGGCCGAACTCGACGCGCTGCCGCAGTGGCGACTCGAGGATCTTTATGGGAGCATGGACTCGCCGCGCTTCGCCGCCGATCTCGAGCGCGCCCAACGGGAGGCCAAGCAATTCGCCGAGGCGTGGCGAGGCAGGCTCGGGGCGATCGCCGGTTCGGAAAACGGCGGCGAGCGCCTCGCCGAGGCGGTGCGGGCCTACGAGGCGTTGCAGGACCTCACCGGCCGCGTCATGTCCTACGCGTCGCTCCTTTACGCCTCCGACACCAGCGACGCGGCGCGGGCGAAGTTCTACGGCGACTCGCATGAGCGGGTGACCGCGCTCTCCGGCGATCTGCTGTTCTTCGAACTCGAGCTCAACCGGATCGACGACGCCGTCCTCGAGGCGGCGATGGCGGCGCCCGCGCTCGGCCATTACCGCCCGTGGCTCGACGACATCCGCAAGGAGAAGCCGCACCAGCTCGCCGACGAGATCGAGCAATTGTTCCTGGAGAAGTCGGTCTCCGGCGCGGCGGCGTGGAACCGGCTCTTCGACGACACGATGTCGGCGCTGCGCTTCGATTTCGAGGGCGAGAGCCTGACGCTCGAGCCCCTGCTCGGCAAGCTTCAGGACCCGGACGAGAAGAAGCGCGAGGCGGCGGCGAACGCGCTCGCCGAGACGCTGGGTTCAAACTTGCGCGTCTTCTCCCTCGTCACCAACACCCTCGCCAAGGACAAGGAAATCTCCGACCGCTGGCGTAAATTCGCCGACGTCGCCGACTTGCGCCACCTCGCCAATCGCGTCGAGCGCGAGGTGGTCGAGGCGCTGGTCATGGCGGTGACGGAAGCCTTTCCGCGCCTCTCGCACCGGTATTACGCGCTGAAAGCGCGCTGGTTCGGGAAGGAGCGGCTCGCGCACTGGGACCGCAACGCGCCGCTGCCAGACGCGCCGCCGCGGGTCTATCAGTGGGAGGCGGCGCGCGACACCGTGCTCGACGCCTATCGCGGCTTCTCGCCGCGCATGGCCGACATCGCGCGGCGCTTCTTCGACGAGGGCTGGATCGACGCGCCGGTGAGACCCGGCAAGGCGCCCGGCGCCTTTTCCCATCCGACGACGCCGTCGGCGCACCCCTATGTGCTGGTCAATTATCTCGGCAGGCCGCGCGACGTCACCACGCTCGCGCACGAACTCGGCCACGGCGTCCACCAGGTGCTCGCCGGCGTCAACGGCGCCCTCATGGCCCCGACGCCTTTGACGCTCGCCGAGACGGCCTCGGTGTTCGGCGAAATGCTGACCTTCCGCTCGATGCTGGCCGCCGTGACCGATCCGGCCGAGCGCAAGTCGATGCTGGCCGCCAAGGTCGAGGACATGCTCAACACCGTGGTGCGCCAGATCGCCTTCTACAAATTCGAGCGGCTCGTCCATCTCGAGCGCCGCAAGGGCGAACTGACCGCGGAGCGGATCAGCGAACTCTGGATGAGCGTGCAGGGCGAAAGCCTCGGACCCGCGATCGAACTCAAGAGCGGCTACGAGACCTACTGGGCATACATTGGCCACTTCATCCATTCGCCCTTCTACGTCTACGCCTATGCGTTCGGCGATTGCCTAGTCAATTCGCTCTACGGCGTCTACGAGAAGTCGCGCGACGGCTTCGCCGAGCGGTATCTGGCGATGCTGTCGGCGGGCGGCTCGAAGTCCTACTCCGAGCTGCTCGCGCCTTTCGGCCTCGACGCCCGCGATCCGGCGTTCTGGAGCATCGGCCTTTCGGTGATCGAGCGGATGATCGGCGAACTCGAGGCGATGGGATAGGCGGCCAACCGGGCCGAAGGCGGCTTTGGCCGAGTTCCCTGGTAACAGCGAATAATACAGGGAACTCTTCTCTCTTTGGCCGTTTCCACGCCTCATGCGCCAGGAAAAGTCACGTAAAGCCAGAGCATTGCGCAGAAATTCCCTAGGCGCGGAACAGAGGAATTTTTTCGCAAAAACAGCGGAATTATTTCGCGAAAAAGGTCGAAACAGCGAATTTCCCGCCGCGGCCAAGCGGCGACCCCGCCTGCCGGCGCTCCGAATTGCGGAACCCTCTGTCGGATGACGCGGGTCTCGTAGCGGGAGGCGCGATCGTCGAAGCGCGAGAGGACCTCCCGCGCCGCCGCTGGCACGACCGAAACGTCCCAGTCGGGACCGGCGAAAGACCATGCTTTCCTCCGTCCGCGCCGGCTTCCGTCAAAGGACGGCGCTTCCCTGCTGTACTCGACCTTCACGCGGCGGACTTGGGAGAAATTGCGGTTTCGCACCCTCATCTTTCCTTGCCGCGTGAAATAGGCTAGCCCGCACCCTATATCCTTCAAACAGGCGCGGCCGCGGCGCGAACTCTCCGACCTGCGCCGCCTGTCGACAGCCAGCGCGCGGGAAAAAACGCTTTTGACCCGGGACGACGAAGCCAATCGCCTCAGCGCGCGCGCCTCGCGCTATGCCCGTCTCGGGGTCAACGCGGGCGCGCTCGCCGCGCGCATGGGCGTCAACCGGCTGCGCGGGGGCGGGCGCGAAACCGACGCCAAGGCGCTGGCGTCGCTGCTGGGCTCGATGAAGGGCCCGATGATGAAGGTCGCCCAGCTTCTGTCGACCATCCCCGACGCGCTGCCGGCGGACTATGCGAGCGAGCTCATCCGCCTGCAGTCGCAGGCGCCGCCGATGGGCGCGGGCTTCGTGCGCCGCCGCATGCAGGCCGAACTCGGGGCCGGCTGGCGCGAGCGCTTTTCCGAGTTCGACTTGAAGCCGGCGGCGGCCGCGTCGCTCGGCCAGGTGCACAAGGCGCGAACGCTGGACGGCGAATGGGTCGCCTGCAAGCTGCAATATCCCGAGATGGCCTCGGCAGTCGAAACCGACCTGTCGCAGCTCGACATCCTGTTCTCCCTCCATCGGCGCGTCGGCGCGGCGATCGACACGCGCGAGATCGCGCACGAGATTCGCGAGCGGGTGCGGGAGGAGCTCGACTATCAGCGCGAGGCCAAGGTCGCGCGGCTCTACAGGCTCATGCTCGCCGACAGGCCGTTCGTTCGTGTGCCGCGGGTGGAGCAGGGTCTCTCGACGCGCCGCCTGCTGACGCTGCAGTGGCTCGAGGGCGAGCCGCTGACCGCGTTCGAGCAGGCGAACCAGGACGCGCGCGACGCGATAGCGGTCGGCCTCTTCGACGCGTGGTGGCGCCCGTTCCTGCGCTACGGGATCATCCACGGCGATCCGCATCTGGGCAATTACGCGGTCGTCGCGTCGGGCGAGGGCTTGGCGCGGGAGGTCGAAGGGGTCAATCTCTTCGACTACGGCTGCGTGCGCATTTTTCCGCCGCGCTTCGTCAGCGGCGTCGTCGAGCTCTACCAGGCGCTG
Organism: uncultured Alphaproteobacteria bacterium; assembly: GCA_963805295.1. Taxonomy (GTDB): domain Bacteria; phylum Pseudomonadota; class Alphaproteobacteria; order Rhizobiales; family Beijerinckiaceae; genus Roseiarcus. Next base: position 116,435 of record CAWDTW010000033.1, read on the forward strand.
AAGGCGAACGACCAGGCGCATGTCGCCGAGGCCTATGCGATGTGGGGCTTCTCGAAACTCACGCGCGGCGCGTCCGAGGCGATGAACATCTGGGCGCGCTTCATTTGCGGCCCCATCCTCGACGACCGCGTGCGCACCGCCGCCGACGGCGTGAGTCCGGCGGAATATGGCCGGCGCGAGATCGGCCAGGTCATGCGGGCGCTCAGAGCCGAAGGCGGCGGCCTCGTGGTCCCGCGCGAATTCGTGTTTCTCGAGCGCGCGACGATCGGTCTCGGCGGCGCTTTCTTGCGGCTAGGCGCGCGGCTCAACTTCCACCGCATTATATCGAAGACGCGATCGCCGGTTTCGACGAGACGGCGGTGGCGAAGCGTCAGGCCGAGGGCATGGCGGCGGTCGGGCTCAAGGCGTGAGGGAAGTGCCCCCCTCTCCCATCTTGAGAGGGGCCGGGGATGAGTTCTCGAGGGGATCGATCGGATGAGGAATGCCAATGGCGGCTGAGCGCCGCGAATTCGCGAGAGTGTTGCGGAAGCAGCCGACCAAGGCGGAGGACATCCTTTGGCGGCGCCTGCGCGGCTCCCGATTTCACGGCGCGAAGTTCCGGCGACAGGTTCCGTTCGATCGGTTCGTGGTCGATTTCTACTGTCATGCGGCCAAGCTCGTCGTGGACCCCCGGACTGGGATCCGGGGGGACGGCAAGCAGCATGAGTGGTTCGCGGACTACGACGCCGGGCGGACAAGGGTGTTGGAGAGCCGCGGCGTCAGCGTCATTCGCTTCGCCAACGCCGAAGTCGAAAACGATCTCGACAGCGTCCTCGCCTGGATTCTCGCGGCGCTGCGATTGCCTTTCGACCGAAGGCGCGGTCCCCTCACCCCTGCCCCTCTCCCGATGGGAGAGGGGTTCCGGTCCGGCCCGTTCAGCCGAGCAGGAGAATGCTCGCCCAATTAACCTAAATTCGGCAGTTGGCTCTGATCGTCGTTCGTGAAGCGGGGTGCGTTTCAATCTGCGGTTGCGTCAAGATGGACATAGGCGCGGTGGCGTGCGAAGGGCGCGGCCTTTGAGGAAGGCTTGGAAGGCGCGGGAGAGTATTTCGCGCCAACGCTGCCAGGGCGTCAACTGCTCCGCATTTGTGACCAACCGCCTTAGGAATAGGGCTACCGCTCGAAGCGCCTTTGCGGCGGGAACGGACTTGGCGTGCGTGCTGGCGATCTTGATCGTCGTTTGTCGCGCATGGCGCACCCGTTCGGCGATGGCGTGCAACAACAATGGTCGGCTCGTGATCGCCTCTCGGTGGCGATCGGGCTCGGCGAATCGCGTGAAGATGTTCCACCAATCGTAAAACAACGCCACGAGGCGGGCCGCCAAACGACAGCGCGCCAGGTCGTGAGTGACGAAGCCGCCCCAGCCCCATTGGTTCTTCAACTCGTCGAAAACATTCTCTCCATCGCCGCGGTCGCGATAGAGCTGGCCAAAGCTTTCCAGAGCCTCGAGGAGCGTGGTCGCGAGAACCTGATATTCCCACATCTCCTCGCTCGGGCCGATGTCGAGGAAGGCGAGCCGAGGCGGTCCATCCTCGTCCATCGCGGGCGTCGCCAGCGCGCCTCTCACGCGCCGCCGCAATATGACGACGCGCCGTTGTCGGCTCCAGCCTTGCAATCGAATCTCGGTCTCTTTGGCTTGCCAACCTTGGCCCGAATTGACCCAATCGCTCTGCCCCGAAAGACGCTCGATCGCGCGTTTGACCTTGGCGGTCAGCCGTAGCTTGAACAAATACGGCAAAGCGCGCCGCTCGGCTTCCCCCATGATCCCCTCATTGCCGAAGCCCTTGTCGCCGCGCAAAAGAGAAGGCCAACAATCGCGCGGCGTTCGATCCAACAACGCCCACAGGCCAGGCGCGCTGTGATTGGAAGTGTGCTCGTCGCCCGCGCTCACATCCACATCGAGAACCAGATCGCGTCCCCGCCATCGAATAGGTGTGATAGCAGTGGCTGGGCCGCCCAGGCTTCTTGGGATTGTAGCCGACCACCGCTCCTTCCTGATGGCCGTAGAGCGGCTTCACCGTCGTATCGACGTCGAGTATCCACGGCTCGCTCAAAAGCGGCTCCACGCAATGGTCGAGATGACCTCGCAGCCAGTTCGCGCCCGCTTCTTCCTCGATCGCCGCGAACGCCCGCCGAACCGCGTCCTCGCTGATGATCTTGCTCATGTCGAGAAGCTCGGGCAACACGCCGTCGCCTCGCAGCGCCGCGATATGCGCGTAGCGCTTGTGCCCGGCCAACATCGACAACATCGTCGTCCCCAGCACGTCGCGCTTCTTGGGCGCGTTCGGGCTCGTGTAACGCAGCGGGCAATCCGCCACGAACGCCTCGAACAGCCCCGCGGTCTTCAGAAAATCGATGAAGAACGGCAATTGCCCGAGCGGCGTAAGCGCCGCTTCATGGTCAAACTCGACCCGAACCGAACCGGCGAAACTGTCGACCACGACGCCCATGCCCGAGGCGTCGGGTTCAACCGCAGATTGTTCACCCGACGGGTGAGCCCCAAAGCGCGCTAAATCTTCTCTCATGCATATGAAAATGAATGATTCTCACCCCGCGGAAAACACCCAAACCGCCGAATTTAGGATTAATGAAGAACGCCGTCCGATAGTTGCCGATGTCGCCTTGTACTGCCCTCAGCTCCAATTCCTCCACGCGGCGTGATGGGGTAGTTTTCGACCAGGCCGCCGTCGCGCGCCGCCGACCCGAGGCCCTTCCGCGGGCTTGAAGCAGGAGGCGAGCCGACGCAAAGTCGTCGCCGGTGAGGAACCTGAGTCTCATGGAGCAGCGCACCCAGGTCGCGATCATCGGCGGGGGGCCGGCGGGCCTCCTCTTGTCGCATCTGCTGCATCTCGGCGGAATCGACAGCATCGTGCTCGAGCGGCAGACCAAGGCGCATGTGCTGAAGCGGATTCGGGCCGGCGTGCTCGAGTACGGAACCGTCAAACTCTTGCGGGACGCGGGGCTCGGACAGAGAATGGACCGAGAGGGTCACGTCCACGATGGAAGCTGGATCGCCTGGCAGGATCGCGAGCCGTTCCTGATCAACACCAAAGCGCATTGCGGCAAGCCGATGACGTCGTTCGGCCAGACGGCGATCACCGAGGAATTGTATCAAGTGCGCGAGCGCGACGGCGGACGCATTATCGAGCAGGCGGAAAACGTCCGGTTCTTCGACCTGACCGGCAGCGCCCCGAAGGTCGCCTACGAGAAGGACGGCCGGTCGGAGACGGTCGAATGCGACTTCGTCGCCGGCTGCGACGGGTTTCACGGCGTGTCGCGTCAGAGCATTCCCGCAGGCGCGCTCAGGACGTTCGAACGCGCCTACCCGTTCGGTTGGCTCGGCGTGATGTCGGAAACGCCGTCGGTGGGAGAGGTTATCTACGCCCGGCATGAACGCGGCTTCGCTTTGGCGTCGCTGCGCGGCCCGGCGCTCAGCCGCTACTACATCCAGTGCAGTCTCGACAGTCACATCGTCGACTGGCCGGACGACCGGTTCTGGGACGAGCTCAAGCGCCGGTTTCCGGCCGATATCGCGGACAAGATCGTGACCGGACCTTCGATCGAAAAGTCGATTGCGCCCTTGCGCAGCTTTGTCGCGGAGCCGATGCGGCACGGCCGGCTTTTCCTCGCCGGCGATGCCGCGCACATCGTGCCGCCGACCGGCGCCAAGGGCCTGAACCTGGCCATTTCCGACGTCTTCTATCTGCAGCGCGCTCTGATCGAGCATTTCCGCGAGGGCGACGACCGGCGTCTCGAGAACTATTCGGACATGGCGTTGCGCCGCGTATGGGCGGCCGTGCGTTTTTCCTGGCAGCTCACCAAGCTGTTGCACGTCTTTCCCGACGACGACGCCTTCGAGACCAGGATCAAGACGAGCGAATTCGACTATCTCCAGCGGTCGCCGAACGCCCAGGCGGCGCTGGCGGAACAATATGCGGGACTGCCGTTCGAGGATTGAGCGTCGGCGCCCGCTCAAAGCCGCAAGAGAAATGGCAGCCTCGGCGCGATCGCGTAGTTGAGCTGGATCAAGATAATCAGCGCAATTCCCAGCGTGACGTCGAAGAGGCCCGCGACCGCGCCGACGCCATAGAGCGATTGCGCGATCACAATGCGCCGCCGTATCGCGCGCGAAACCTCGCCGTGGGCGTCTTTTCGAATGAGCTTCGCCTGTTCCGCGTAGGCCCAAGTGGCGTAAAGGCTTGCGCCAAGCAGGAGGATGTTCGCCCAGTAGATGTCGAACGCGGTGCGGAAGGCGAAGAAGTCGGCAAGCAGCCGCGTCGAGAACGGCAGCACGGTGACGACGGCGAGAAAAACGAAGTGCAACCAGGTCAAGTCGCGGTCCGAGCGCTCGAGCTGGTTGAGTCCTGTCTGTTGGCCGACCCAGAAGATGCCGAGCGTCATCAGACTGAGGAGCCAAGGCAGGAGCCTCGGCGCCGAGGCCCAGAGGGCGCCGAGCAATTGCGCCTCGGTGTGGACGTGGGCGGCGTCGGGCGTGTGAAAGTCGAGCACCAGCACCGTCGCCGCAAAGGCGAAAATGCCGTCGCTGAGCGCTTCGAGTTGGCCAACGTCGCCGCCGGCGATGCGATTGTAATGGGTATGCGTCTGCATCGAGCGACCTTCGCGCCGGCCGAGCGTTCCCGTCAATCCCGCCGGGCCGCGCTCCGCTCGGCGAGTAGCTTCGCGATATGGGCGCGCAGGTCCGCGACGCCTTCGCCGCTGCGCGCGGAGGTGAACAGCACCTCGGGGAAGGCGGCGACATGCTTCCGCAGCCCCTCGAGCGTCGCGGCGATCCGCGCGCTCTGCTCCGCCGCCTTCACCTCGTCGCGCTTGGTCAGAACGACCGCGTAGGAGACGGCCGAGGCGTCGAGCAGCCGCATCGTCTCGTGGTCGCTCTCCTTGAGCCCGTGCCGGCCGTCGACGAGCACGAACACGCGCAGGAGCGAGGGCCGGCCGCGCAGATAGTCGCGCACGAGCCGCCCCCATGAGGCCGACTTCGCCTTGGCGACGGCGGCGTAGCCGTAGCCCGGCATGTCGACCAGCGTCGCCTTGCCGTTGAGGTCGAAGAAAATGAGCTCCTGCGTGCGCCCGGGCGTATGCGAGGTGCGGGCGAGGCCGTTGCGGCCGGTCAGCGCGTTGACGAGCGACGACTTGCCGACGTTCGAGCGGCCGGCGAAGGCGACCTCCGGCGCGCCGACCGGCGGCAGGCCGTCGGCGCGCGCCGCCGCGAAGACGAAATCGCACGGGCCGGCGAACAGCTTTCGCCCGGTCTCCGCCCAATCCGGCGCGGCCGCCGCCTCGTTCATTCGCCCGGCGTCTTGGCCGCCGGTCGCGCGAACAACTTCGTGAGGTTGTCCCACAGCTCGACCTTCACCCCGGCCTTTCGCATGATGTAGTACTGCTGGATGATGGTCAGCGTGTTGTTCCAGGTCCAGTAGATGACCAGGCCGGCCGGGAACGTGCCGAGCATGAAGGTGAAGATCACCGGCATCCAGGCGAACATCGACTTTTGAACTGGATCGGTGGGCTCCGGGTTCATCTTCATCTGGAAGAACATCGACACGCCCATGACGAGCGGCCAGATTCCGAGATGGAGGAAGTGGCCGAAAACGGGCAGGACGGTCGGGTCCCAGGGGACGAGGCCGAACAGCGTGAACACGTTGGTCGGATCGGGCGCGGAGAGGTCCTTGATCCAGCCGAAAAACGGGGCGTGGCGCATCTCGATGGTGATGAAAATCACCTTGTAGAGCGCGAAGAACACCGGGATCTGGATCACCATCGGCAGACAGCCGGCGACCGGATTGACCCCTTCGCGCTTGAAGAGCTCCATCTGCTCCTGCTGCTGCTTGACCTTGTCGTCGGGATAGAGGTCCTTCAGCGCCGCGATCTGCGGCTGGATCTTCTTCATCTTCGCCATCGAATTGTAGGAGCGGTTGGCGAGCGGGAAGAAGGCGAGCTTGACAAGCACCGTCACGATGAGGATCGCGACGCCGAAATTGCCGACGATTTTGTAGATGTAATCGATCAGCAGGAAGAGGGGCTTGGTGATGAAATAAAACCAGCCCCAGTCGATCATCAAATCGAACTTCTTGATGCCGAGCCTGGTCCCGTAATTGTCGATCGTGCCGACTTCCTTGGCGCCGGCGAAGACGCGCGTCGTCGTTTCGACCGAGCCTCCCGGCGCGACGGTCTCATCGGCGCCGACGAAGTCGGCCTGGTAGTCTTCCGGCTGCTGGGTCCCGCTCGCCGAGAAGCGCGCGTCGATCGGGGCGGTCTGCTCGGGGATGATCGCCGAGCCCCAATATTTGTCGGTGAAGCCGAGCCAGCCGCCGTCGCCCTTGTAGGTCAGGGTCTTGCCCGGATCCTTGTCGATCGCCGCGTAGGTGACTTCCTGCACGCCGCCGTCGCCGAAGACGCCGACCAAGCCTTCGTGCAGCACCGAATAGCCGGCGACGTTGGGCTTGCCGTGGCGCAGCACGAGCGCGTAGGGCCTCACCGTCGTCGCCGCGTCGCCTTCATTGGCGACCGAGTTGGTGATGGTGAACATGTACTTGTCGTCGACCGCGATGACCCGCTTGAAGACGAGCCCGGCGCCGTTGCTCCAGGTCAGCGTCACGGGCCGCTCGGGCGTCAGCGTCTTTTCGTTGGCCGTCCACACCGTGTCGAGATTGGGCGTCTTGACGCCGCCGGAGCTGACATAGCCGGTGTCGGCCCAGTAGGCGTCCGGCGCGCCGCTCGGCGAAAAGAGCCGGATCAGCGGGCTCTCTTTGCTGATCGTCTCGTGATAGTCCTTGAGCACGAGGTCGTCGAGCTTGCCGCCCTTGAGGTCGATCGAGCCGCCGAGGCTCGGCGTGTCGATGGCGACGCGGGGGCTCGCCTCGAGCGCCTCCGCGACGGTTTCGGTCGCGACCGCGCCGGGAGCGGCGCTGCCGCCGGGCGCCGCGACGCCCGCTTGCTGCGCCGCGCCGGCCTGCGCGGGCGACCCTTCCGTCGACGGCTGCGCCGTGACGTTCGTCTGCGTCTGCGCCTGATGCTGGCGCTGGTAGAGGGGCCCCGCGTAAAAATACTGCCAGCCGGCCATCACCAGGACCGACAGGGCGATGGCGAGAAAGAGGTTTCTCGTGTCCTCGTTGTTCATGGTCGCCTGTCTCTGCCCTTCGGCGTCGTTCGCGCCGCCGGACGGCGGCCGTCTTTTTCGCTGCGCTCGATGGCGCGGAAGGCCTCGCGCAGATCCTCGACGAGCGCGGCGAAGCTCGCCGCGAGCGCTTCGCGCCGGGCCATCAGCACGTAGTCGTGATCGTCGCGCGCCTCAAGTGGCCGCGCCGCGCGCAGCGCCTCTTTCAGCCGGCGGCGGATGCGGTTGCGCTGCACCGCGTTGCCGACCTTTTTTGTCACCGTGAGCCCGACGCGCGCTCCGGCCGGGGCGGATTCGCCCTCGTCGCGGCGGGCCGACAGCAGCGTGAACGCCTCGACCGACTTGCGCCTTCCGCGGGAGACGCGCTGAAATTCGGCGCGCCGCTTCAGGCGGCCGAACGCCTCGCCGGCAGACGCCGGCCTGGCGTTCTTATCCAGGGATTGCGGCTCCATCCGCGGCGTCGCATGGTCGGGGGAAGAGGTCGAGCGCGGCGGCCCGAGCCGGCCGCCGGCCCTCGTCGATCAGGCGGAGAGCTTCTTGCGGCCGCGGGCGCGGCGCGCGTTCAGCACCTTGCGGCCGCCGACTGTCGCCATGCGGGCGCGGAAGCCGTGGCGGCGCTTGCGAACGAGCTTGCTGGGTTGATAGGTCCGCTTCACGATCTTATTCTCCAACTGTCCGATCGAACGGCGGAACAACGCGCGCGCCCGATCCTCGTCGCGCAGACGCGATCTGCGTACGGCCGATCGGGCGGCGAGCCGGGAAAAACTTTGCGGCGCTTTCGCGCCGCTGCAAGGCGCGGCTTATCGCGCGCGAGGCCCGAAGTCAATCGGGCCGCCTGATCGGGCGGCTTATGTTTCGCTTGATTCGTATTTCTGAACTACGGCAAGGATATCCCTGAGCTGTTGCGGCAATGCGGCCGTTACAAGTTCACCTATAATGCCAACTGATTGTCGCCGGCCAAGTTCCAAGAAAGGATCTTCCGGCGAGTTTTTAGCCGCGTTTATAATATTTTTTATATATTTTCCGAAATTAAAGTCCTTCTTGTCGCCTTTTTCATCGACGTACACGACAGCGGCTCGATCGTAACCAAAACAGAGCTCGTTCGCCATGATACCGGCCATGATCATGATATAGTTCCGTTCCGCGTTATATTTCCAAATCGTCTCATCTTCAAAATAATCAACGACTTCTTTAAACGAGTGTAATCAAACAGCATCTCAACTTGGTCAGCGAATGGCTCGTCAGGACAGTTGAGATAGCCGACATATCCAGGAAAGAGTATAGTGACGTCACGGCCAGAATATCTGTTCCAAAAATTGGCGCTTCTCGCAATTTGAAAGTAGTGCTCGCTGTTTGGCGGACAGAATATCAAAATGACAAGTCCGCGATTGTTATGATACCGAGAAAATTCTTGTTTAATCGTGGACAAACACTCGGCTTTGTCCAAAACAAAGTAGGCCTTACCCATTCTCGCCTCCATTCCGAAGTTGGGCCACAAGTGATATAGGCGCACCGCTTCTTTCTATCAGTCTCTTCGAATTTGTCACGGTCTGTAACAGGCAACAAGCTGGGCCAGCCATGTCCACAGATCACGTGTCCTCCTCCGGTCCTTTAGTCACAGGCCTTCACCCGGCTCGGGCTGGCGCCCTATTTCCCCGCGCCCATCATCTGCGCGCAGTTGCGACGCCCTAAGTCAAGGCAGCGCTGAAATTTCCGCTGTTCGTCGATGTAATGGAACGCCCAGTAGCCGAGCAGGACGAGAACGACGACGGCGATCAGCGCGACGAGGTTGGCGATATTGCGTGCCCGGATCGTCGTCATGATCGTCGGGCGAGGCGGGCTCACGCGATCAGGGTCGACGGCGCCTCGGCGATTTCGCCGAGCGCCGCCAGAGCCTTGGCGACGATCCCCTTCGCGTCGAGCCCGGCGGCCGCGTACATGCGCTCGGGCTTGTCATGCTCCTGATAGACGTCGGGGAGGGTCATGGTGCGGACCTTGAGGCCGCTGTCGAGCGCGCCCTCGTCGCTGAGCAGCGTCAGCACATGCGCGCCGAAGCCGCCTTTCGAGCCCTCCTCGACGGTGATCAAAAGCTCGTGCTCGGCGGCGAGGCGCAAAACGAGCTCGCGGTCGAGGGGCTTGGCGAATCGCGCGTCGGCGACGGTGGTCGGGAGCCCTCGCGCCGCCAGCTCCTCGGCCGCCTTCAGCCCTTCCGCGAGCCGCGCGCCGAGGGTCAGGATCGCGATCCGCGAGCCTTCGCGCAGGATCCGGCCCTTGCCGATCGGCAGCGGCTGGCCCCGCTCCGGGAGTTCGACGCCGACGCCCTCGCCGCGCGGATAGCGCAGCGCGATCGGGCCGCGGTCGTAAGCTGCGCAGGTCGCGACCATGTGCACGAGCTCGGCCTCGTCGGCGGCCGCCATCACCACCATGTTCGGCAGGCAGGTCAGATAGGCGATGTCGAAGGCGCCGGCGTGCGTCGGCCCGTCGGCGCCGACGAGGCCGGCGCGGTCGACGGCGAAGCGGACGGGCAGGTTCTGGACCGCGACGTCGTGCACGACCTGGTCGTAGCCGCGCTGGAGAAAGGTCGAGTAGATGGCGCAGAAGGGCTTGTAGCCTTCGGTCGCAAGCCCAGCCGAGAAGGTCACGGCGTGCTGCTCGGCGATGCCGACGTCGAACACGCGCTCAGGGTACACCTCCTGCATCCGGTCGAGGCCGGTGCCCTGGGGCATGGCGGCGGTGATCGCCAAAACCTTGTCGTCGCGCCGCGCCGCCTCGAGCAGCGCCTCGCCGAACACCTTGGTGTAGGCGGGCGCGTTGGTCTTGGGCTTGGCCTGCGCGCCGGTGATGACGTCGAACGCCGAAACGCCGTGGTATTTGTCGTCGGCCGCCTCGGCCGGGGGGTAGCCCTTGCCCTTCTTGGTCACGACATGGACCAGCACCGGCCCGCCGTGCATGTCGCGCACGTTCTTCAAGATCGGCAGCAGGTGGTCGAGATTGTGGCCGTCGATCGGCCCGACATAATAGAAGCCCAGCTCCTCGAACAGCGTTCCGCCGGTGAAGAAGCCGCGGCCGTACACCTCGGTGCGCTCGACCTTGTCATAGAGGAACTTGGGCAGGTGGCGCGCGAGCTGCTTGGCGACGTCGCGGATCGAGCGGTAGGTGTGGCTCGTGACGAGGCGGGCGAGATAGGCCGACATCGCTCCCGTCGGCGGGGCGATCGACATGTCGTTGTCGTTGAGGATGACGATGAGCCGCGAGCCCATGGCGCCGGCGTTGTTCATCGCCTCATAGGCCATGCCCGCCGACATCGCGCCGTCGCCGATCACCGCCACGACGTTGTTGGCCCGGCCCGAGAGATCGCGCGCGACCGCCATGCCGAGGCCGGCGGAAATCGAGGTCGACGAATGCCCGGCGCCGAAGACGTCGTATTCGCTTTCCGCGCGCTTGGTGAAGCCGGAGAGGCCGCCGCCCTGGCGCAGCGTGCGGATGCGGGAGCGCCGCCCGGTCAGGATCTTGTGGGGATAGGCCTGATGGCCGACGTCCCAGACGATGCGGTCGGAGGGCGTGTCGAACACGTAGTGCAGCGCGACCGTCAGCTCGACGACGCCGAGGCCGGCCCCGAGATGGCCGCCGGTCACCGAAACCGCGCTGATCGTCTCGGCGCGCAGTTCTTCGGCGACTTTGGCGAGCTCGCTCTCGCTCAGCGCCCGCAAGTCGGCGGGCGAGCCGATGCGATCCAGGAGCGGCGTTGCAGGCTTCGTCACTTCTATCCCCGGGGAGCGGCGTTCTTTTCCCGCGGCGCCGCAAAAAATCACCCGTACACCAAGACGAGCGTTGGCGGCAATCGCGCTTTAAAGGAATTACAGTGATGGGTGACGGGCAAGTCTATCGGGAATTTCGCCGCTGTCACACGGGCTGGGCTCGATCTGGCGAAGACAGTCTTTCCGGTTCGCGCCGTCGACGCGAAGGGGGAGATCGTCGTGGCGCGCATGTGAAGCCATGTGTTCGGCGCAACAACAACGCGCGGCTCACGCGGCTTCTCTCTTCAACCGATCTCGACCAGTGAGCCGTACGTTTCCGGGCGGCGGTCGCGGAAGAATTGCCAGAGGTTGCGGACTTCGCGGACCTTGTCGAAGTCCATGTCGTGGACGATGAGCTCGTCCTTGTCGCGGCTCGCGATCGCCTCGATCTGGCCGCGTGGATTGACGAAATAGCTCTGGCCGTAAAACTCGCCGATGTTCCACGGCGCTTCGACGCCGACCCGGTTGACGGCGCCGATGTAGACGCCGTTGGCGACCGCTGCGGCGGGCTGCTCGAGCTTCCATAGGTATTCGGACAGGCCCGCGACCGTCGCCGAGGGGTTGACGATATATTCCGCGCCGTTCAGCGCGAGCGCCCGCCACCCCTCGGGAAAATGGCGGTCGTAGCAGATGTAGACGCCGAGCTTGCAATAACGGGTGTTGAACACCGGATAGTCGGATGCGCCGGGCTTGAAGAAGAATTTCTCCCAGAAGCCGGCGACGTGCGGAATATGGGTCTTGCGATATTTCCCGAGGTAGCTTCCGTCGGCGTCGATCACCGCTGCGGCGTTGTAGTAGACCCCGGTCATCGCCTCCTCATAGATTGGAACAACGATAGCCATTTGGTATTTTTTGGCGAAATCCTGCATGAGTGCGACCGTCGGCCCGGGGATGGGCTCGGCCGCGGCGTACCATTTCAAATCCTGGCTCGGACAGAAGTAGGGCTGGTTGAAGACCTCCTGAAAGCACAGAATCTGAACGCCTTCCCGGCCGGCTTTTTCAATCAGCGGCGCGTGGGCTTGAACCATCGCTTTCGCGATTTCCGCCGGCGATTTGTCGGTCGGCGCCTTGAGGGCCATCTGAATCAGTCCGCCGCGTATGGTCGCCATCGCAATTGCCTCCTTGTCGTCAACACTTTCCGGATCGGCGGGCCCCTTTTGTCGGCGCTTCGGGGCGTCGCGCGGATTTTTTGGCGCGGCGCGGGCGCGCCGACCGGCACTGTCCCCGCAATCGTCAGCACGGCGCCGAACAACAGGCAAGGGCAAAGAGAGCCTTTGCCGCTGCGCGCGGGCGAGACAGGCGGCCCTCGCGCTTCGCGCGACCGCGGCGCGGCCAGCCCGGGCGGTCATCCCGAGCCTTAAGACGAATCGGGACGGAGATGATCATGCAAGGGGTCCGGCGCCGTCAGGCGCCTTGCCAAAGCGGGCGTGACGGCGTGAACCCCTCATCTTGCGCCGCCTTCTCCCGCCATTGGGCGTTCGCAAGAACGCCCGGCTAACGACGGGCTATGGGGAGAAGGGGGGCAGCTATCACCCCGCCATCAGCCTTTGCGCCGAAGATACCGCGAAATAGAGCATCAGCGCGCCGGTCGCGAAGTCGACCAGGATGGTCCACCAGCGCTTCGCGGGGCCTTCGAGAGTCCGGTGCAACAGCGCGTTCGACGAAGCCCAGATGACGCCCCAGGTCAGCGCGCCGGCGATCACGGCGGCCGCCATGACGAGGAGGGCGCCCACCCTCGCGCCGGCGAGTTCCGGGCGGCCCATCGCGGCGAGCCAGAAGGCGACGTTCCACGGGCTGGTCAGCGCCATCGCCGCCCCGAGTCCGAAACCGCCGCGGGCGGAGGCGAACTTCGCCGGCGCCTCCGGCTTGGCTCGTGGCGCATCGCCCCGCGCGAACGCCCGCCACGACCCGCGCAGAAAAAGAGTGGCCAGCGTCATGAGGAGCGCGACGCTGACGACCCCCATGCCGGCGCGCGCGAGCGGCGCGGCGAACAGGAGCCCGACGCCGAGCGCTGCCGCGACCGCCCAAAGCGCGTCGGCGCTCGAGGCGCCGGCGAGCACCGCGATCCCGGCACAGAAATGGCCCGACGCGCAGCGGCGCGCGATCTCGGCGTTGATCGGCCCGGGCGGCCAGGCGACCGACCAGCCGAGAATGAAGCCGGTCGCGAGAAGGGCGGGCAGCGAAGCGGTCATCCGCTGAGCGTCACCACGGCGCCGCGATCATTGTCAATCCGGTCGAAGCCAAGCGCCCCGACGAGCGCCTCCGCCAATCGCCCGAGGCCAGACTTTCCCGACTACAACGCCACCTTCGTGCCCCTTCGTGTCCTTTGTGGTGAAATGATTGACCACAAAGGACACGAAGGCGCACGAAGACGCGGGCGCACGCGAACTCGCTATGACGGTTCTACCAGAACGCATCACGCTCTCTAGCCAAGCGCGCCGCCATTGCCCATGATCGGCCGTCGAGCCGGAGGAGGCGCGATGCCCACGCAAGAACAGCCGTTGCGGCCGCTTGAGCTCGATCCCGCGCGGGTCGCGCGCGCCGATCGGCCGCATTATGCGATCATCGACATCGGATCGAATTCGGTGCGGCTCATCGTCTACGACCAGCTCGGTCGCGCGCCGATGCCCCGGTTCAACGAAAAGTCGCTGTGCCGGCTCGCCGAAGGCCTCGCGCAAACGGGCGCCATCGCGCCGGACGGCTTTCGGCGGACGGTCGAGGCGACGCGCCGGTTTCGCGCCATCGCCGACGCGATGGGCGTCGCAAAACTCGACGTCACCGCGACCGAGGCGATCCGCCGCGCGTCCAACGGGCCGGCGCTGACGGCCGCAATCGCCGCGGAGACCGGGCTCACGGTGCGCATTCTCTCAGGCGCCGAGGAGGCGCATTATTCGACCCTGGGCGTCATCTCGGGGTTCTTCCGGCCGGTGGGAACGGTCGGCGACATGGGCGGTGGCAGTCTCGAGCTGGCGGAGGCGATCGACGATCATGTGGGAAAGCACTGGGTCAGCCTGCCGCTCGGCGCCTTGCCGGTCGAGGCGATGCTGGAAGAGGGCGTAACGGCCGCGAAGGGCCGCGTCGACGAGATTCTGCGCAACGGCGTCAAATCAGCGCTGGGACGGCCGGTCTTCTATCCGGTCGGCGGCGGCTGGCGCGCCATCGCAAAGGCCCACATGGAGGCGGTCGGCGCTCCGGTCAAGGTGGTCCACGGCTACGCTCTGGAAGCGTCCGCCGCGCGAGACTTCGCGCGATCGCTGTCACGGGCTTCTCCGGCCAAGCTCGCCGCGACCCCAGGCGTCACCTCGCGCAGAGCCCGCACCCTGCCGGCCGCGGCGCTGGTGCTCGACCGCGTGCTTGAAGCGCCTCGAGCCGGGGCGGGTGGTGTTTTCGGCGCTCGGCCTGCGCGAAGGGCTTCTCTATTCGCAGCTCCAAACAGAGGAGCAGTATCTCGACCCGCTGGTCGAAGGCGCTCAGCTCATCGGTCTGCCGCTCGCGAGGGTGCCCGATTTCGCCCCTGCGCTCGCCACATGGACCGCCGGCCTCTTTCCCGGCGAAACGCCGGCGGAGACGCGCCTTCGCGTCGCCATTTGCGCGCTCTCCGACATCGCGTGGCGAGACGCGGTCGACCTGAGGGCGGAGGAAAGCTTTCGCCGCCTGCTTCAATTTCCGTTCATTGGCCTCGATCATGCCGAAAGGGTCTTCATCGCCGCCGCGATTCACGCGCGCTACGCGGGCCGGCCGGACGCGCCGTGGCTCACGCCCGCGATCGGCCTGCTTTCGCCGTCGAGCCAGCGCCGGGCCCAGATCCTGGGGCGAACGCTTCTGCTCGCCTACCGGTTTTCAGGCGCCGTGCCCGCCGTGCTCGCCAGCGCCCGCCTGCGCATCGAGGCGGATTGCGTCCGCCTCGAAGTCGCCTCGGCGGCGCGCGCGCCCGACAGCGAAGTCGTCGTCGAGCGGCTGCGCTTGCTCGCCAGCGCCATCGGCGTCCCGCGCAGCGAGATTGTCGTCAGGGACGACGCGGCGACGGCCGTGAGCCGGGGCGGCGAAGGCGTGAACCCCCGTCCTGCGGTTCCGCGCTCCGGGGGCGCTCCATGGGGGTCGGACTTCGCGGACGCATGACCTCGCGACATCCATCTGAACTGCCGCGGTCGGCGTCGCTTTCGGCTTGCGTTCTCCGCACGCCGCCGCCATCGTACGGATCGAGCATCGCGGAGCGCGCTATGCCCGACTCTGTTTCGCCTGCCGGAGACCCCGAGAGCGCGAAGGTGATCGCGGTCGTCTCGTTGATCCCGCTCGCGGTCGACCTCACGCGCTACGATCTCGCCGAAGCCGTCTTCGCGCCGGAGATCGTGATCGACTACACGAGCCTGTGGGGCGGCGAGCCGCAGCGCACGACGCCCGGCGCGGTGATGGACGCATGGCGCGGCCTCGTGCCGGGATTCGACGCAACGCGGCACGAGCTGAAGGATGTCGAGGCGCGGGTCGAAGGCGACCTGGCGACCGCGACCGCCTTCGTGGACGGCCGCCACTGGATCGGCGGCGCGTTATGGCGGCCGATCGGGACCTATCGCTGGACGCTCAGCAGGATCGACGGCGTCTGGAAGGTGACTGCGATGACGTTTGCGATGACGCAGGAGATCGGCGACCGCGGATTGGTCGCAATCGCCGCCGAACGCGCCAAGCGGCGGTAAGCGACGGCTCGGGCGCCGGTCGATTGCGTCGCGAAGCGCCTCCGGCCTAGGCGCTTCTCGCCTCCCGGTGGCGCGCCAGGATCAGCGCGATCGCGCAAGAGCCGAGGCGGGCGATAGTGTTGTCGGCGCGGCTGGTCAGCATGATCGGAACCCGGGCGCCGAGCACGATGCCGGCCATCTCGGCCTCGGCGAGATAGACGAGCTGCTTTGCCAGCATGTTGCCGGCCTCGAGGTCCGGGACGAGAAGAATGTCGGCCTGGCCGGCGACCGGCGAAACGATTCCCTTGGCGCGCGCCGCCTCGAGCGAAACCGCGTTGTCGAAGGCGAGGGGCCCATCGAGGATTCCGCCGGTGATCTGGCCGCGGTCGGCCATCTTGCAGAGCGCCGCCGCGTCGATGGTCGAGCGAATGTCGGGCGACACCGTCTCGACCGCCGACAGGATCGCGACGCGCGGCGTGACGATGCCGAGAGCGATCACGAGCTCGATGGCGTTCTGGACGATGTCGCGCTTGTCGATCAGGGTCGGATAGATGGTGACGGCCGCGTCGGTGATGAAGAGCGCCCGCGGATAGGCGGGCGCGTCGATCGCGAACACGTGGCTGATGCGCCGGGCGGTGCGGAGGCCGGTTTCGGTCGCAACGACCGCGTGCATCAATTCGTCCGTGTGGAGCGCGCCCTTCATCAGCGCTTCGACCTCCCCCGAGCGCGCCATTGCGACCGCCTTGTCGGCCGCGGCATGGCTGTGCTCGGTCGAGACGATCGGATACCCGCCGATATCGATATCGGCCGCTTCGGCCGCGCGCCGGATCTTGGCTTCCGGGCCGACCAGCACCGGCTCCATTAGACTCTTCCCGCGCGGCCTCGATCGCGCCGGCGAGCGAGGCGTCGTCGACCGGATGCACGACGGCGGTTTTCAGGGGCTTCAGATCGCGGGTGCGCTCGATGAGAATCTTGTAGCGACGCCCCTTTTCGTGCCTCTGCTCGACGAATTCCTCTCGCGGCGCCGCGGCGATGGCCTTCTTCGGCGCGACGATTTCCGCCGATGCGGCCATCGCGAGGGCGCCGTGCTGGTTGGTCGCGCGCACTTCGATATTGACCCGCCGCCCTTCGGGGGCCTTCGCCATCACCTTGGCGACGATCGTCATCACGTCGCCGGGCTGCGCCGCGATCGTGGTTTCGACGGTCTGGCGGACGAGCTTGGAGCCGGCCCCGGGAAGCCGCCCGGCGATGAGGGCGCTCATGAGCGCGCTCGCCCAACCGCTTTGGGCCGCGTCGGCGCTGAACGCCCGGGTCGCAAGGACCGCCGGATCGACGACGCCGGTCCCGATCGTCGCCGCCTGGGTCGCCAGCAGCGAAAAATCCTCCGGCGTCAGCGTATGGACGAGGCGGGCTTCCTCGCCGACTTGCAACGCGTCGAACGGGCGGTTTTCGATGGCAGGCATGAAACGCTTTCTGAATTTTGTCCCATACACGGGCGGCTCTGCGCCGGACGACGCCAAAGCGCCTTGCAGGATCGAAACCCGCTTTTCCCTTCGTCGCTTACGTCCAGAACCGTCGCGCCGGATTGACCCGGATCAAACCGGCGCGGCGGCGGACCCCTCTATATCCGCTCGTCGGCAAGATCGCCAGCCAGGGTAAAGAACGATATGACTTCACGCGCGAGCGAAAGGTCGGCGCTGCTGTTTGCGGCGATGAGATCGAGATCGTCGAGGGGATCCGGGTGACCGAGCCTGCCGACCGGCAGGAGGCGGTGTTGCGCTTCCTCGCCGACCCGCGCACGCATGGGCTGAACGGCGCGGTCGGGCGCGTCGACACCGCCGGCGCGGTCGTGTTCCTCGCCGGTCCTGACGCCTATAAGGTCAAGCGGGCGGTCCGGTTTCCGTTCATGGATTTTTCGACGCTCGACAAGCGGCGCGAGGCTTGCGAAGCGGAAATCGCCGTCAATCGCGGCAACGCGCCGAGCGTCTATCTCGAGGCGCTGCCGATCGTTCGCCAAGGCGCCGGCTTCGCGATCGGAGGGGCGGGCGAAATCGTCGAATGGGTTTCCCATATGCGCCGGTTCGACGAGACTTCGACGCTCGACCGGGTCGCCGAGCGGGAAGGCGTTTCGGACGCGATCATCGACAAGATCGCGTTTGCCGTGCGCCGTTCCCACGCGCACGCCCCGTTGCGCGACGCCGCGAGGGCGGCGCACGAGCTCGAGACCTATATCGAGCAGAACGACGCGGCGTTCGTCGAACGGCCGGACTTGTTCCCGCCGGCGAACGCTCGCCGCCTCACTCAGGATTCGCGCCTGGCTTTCGCGATCGCAAGGCCGGTGCTGCTCGCGCGTGGCGCTCTGGGGTTCGTGCGCCGGTGCCACGGGGATTTGCATCTTCGCAACATCGCGCTCATCGACGGCGAGCCGACCCTGTTCGACGCGGTCGAGTTTTCCGACGACATCGCCAGCGGGGACGTGCTCTACGATCTGGCGTTCCTGCTGATGGATCTGGAGGAGCGGGGTCTGCGCGTCGCCGCCAACCGTCTCTTCAACCGCTATCTGGCCGCCGAGCCGCCTCACGCCATGGCGGGACTGGCGGCGCTGCCCCTCTTTCTGAGCCTGCGCGCCGCGATCCGGGCGAAAGTCGAGGCGGCGGGCGCCGATCGGCTCGAGGGGGAAAGCCGCGCCCGAGCGCGCGCCCTGGCGCGCGACTATTTCGATCGGGCGGCCGGGTTTCTTCGCTACGCGCCGCCGCGGCTCGTGGGTGTCGGCGGGTTGTCGGGCGCGGGAAAAAGCGCGCTCGCCGGCGCGCTCGCGCCGCGGATCGGCCGGGCGCCCGGGGCGCTTTGGCTGCGCAGCGACGTCGAGCGCAAGGGGATGTTCGGGGTCGACGAGACGGAGCATCTGCCGGGTTCGGCCTATGCGCCGGAAATTTCCGGCGAGGTCTATCGGCGCATCGACGACAAGGCCCGGCGCGCGCTGAACGCGGGACATGCGGTCGTGCTCGACGCGACCTTTTCTACAGGCTCCGAACGCATGGCCGCCGCCCGCGTCGCCGCGGAGGTCGGCGTCGCGTTCGACGGCCTCTGTCTCGAGGCGCCGCTCGAGACGCGCCTCGCCCGCATCGCGGCCCGCCGGGCCGACGCTTCCGACGCGGACGCCTTGGTTGCGCGCGGACAGCGGGCCGAGCCGCTTTGCGAGCGCGGATGGTCGCCGCTCGACGCTTCGGAAGGTCTCGAAGAAACGACTGCGTCGGCGTTGACACGACTTGGCGTCGGGCGCGATACGACGTTCGGGACCTGACCCGCCGCTGTCTTGACCGGCCGCCGCAAATCAGAGTTAACATTGTTCATGCCGGGTTCAAAAGAGCCGCGGCAGGACAACAATAACGCTCGGCGAATTGGCTGGGCTGTGGCTTCCGGACACGTCCCAAAGATTGGGCGACCGGAGCGAACAGAGGGAGCGGACATGAAGAGTCAATCGTTCAAGGTCGCGTTTTCAGCGTTTCTCGTCGCGGCCGTCATGGGGCTCACGGCCGGCGCCGCAAATGCGCAAAGCGTCATGAAGCAGTGCGGCGACGAGTGGAAGGCCGCCAAAGCGAACAATACGACCAACGGGCAGACCTGGCAGGAGTTCCTCAAGTCTTGCCGCGCCCAGAAAGCCGCCGCTCCGGCGGCTGCTCCCGCCGCGGCCCCGGCCCCCACGCCCGCGCCCGCCGCTGCTCCGGCTCCGGCCCCCGCGCCTGCGCCGGCCCCGGTCCAGGCCACACTGCCGAAGCCCGCTCCGGCGCCGATGCAGCCCGCCGCGCGTCCGACCGGGGCCGGCCAGTTCACCACCGAAGCCGAAGCCAAGGCCCGCTGCCCGTCCGACAAGGTCGTCTGGGTCAACACCAAGTCGCACGTCTATCACTACGCAGGCGCGCGCAGCTACGGCACGACCAAGCAGGGCGCGTACATGTGCGAGGCCGACGCCACCGCAGCCGGCGATCGCGCCTCCAAGAGCAGGATCGGCAAGACGAGCCAGGCGCCGCAATAAGCGGTTTGTTGCAAGAGGGCGGCGTCGCTTCGCCCGGAAGGGGAGGCGGCGATCGCCTTAGACGGCGCGCCCGCCCGGTCGTTCAGCGGTTCGTCGCCGAACGCCCGAGGCCCGTCCTGCGCCGCCGCCGGCGCGGCGGGACGCCCCCGATCCGGTCGACGGTCGGGGAGATTTGCGACTGCGACAAGCGTGGGAGGAGCGTCTTGCCTCAGCCGCCCGCGAGCAAGTCCGAGCGTGAAATTCGCCGCAGCGACGCTTCGACGCGCGCCTCGTCTCGTTGAATGTCTTCGATGGTCTGAAAGGTGAAGTTGATGTGATCCGAGGCGGCTTTTTCCGCCGCCTTGGGATTGCCCTGAAGGATCGCGTCCGCAATCGCCAGATGCTGTTTCAACAGCTGACCGCGCACGCCGAATCGCCGATATAACTGACTACGATTGTAGACGATGTCGTTTCTCATCAATTCGCTGAACACCCGCATTACGTGCAACAGCACGACGTTGTGAGCCGCCTCGTAGATCAACTGGTGCAAATCCGCGTCCGTAGTGGCTTCTTCGCTTGGATCCTCGATCGCGTGGGCTTGCTCCATGCGTTCGCAGCACGCTTTCAGTGCGGTGCGGTCGGCATCCGTGGCGCGTGTCGCCGCGAGTGCGGCGGCCCGCCCCTCGATCATCAGGCGGTACTCGAAATAGTCGGCGGTGACGCGCGGCTTATCGGCGAACAGTTCGGCTAGCGGCCGGGACAACGGCGACAGGAATTGCGTCACGATCGTGCCGGCCTTGGTCGTCTCGAGCAGTCCCTTGCCCTGAAGCTTCTCGAGAGCCTCGCGCAAAGAGGGCCGCGACACGTCGAGCTTCTCGGCGAGTTCGCGCTCGGCGGCCAGCTTCTCGCCGGGCCTCAAAACCCCCTCGAGAATGAGCCTCTCGAGGTGGTCGGCGATCGCATCTCCAAGTTTGGCGGGTCGAATCATGTCAAGCCTCCGAGGCCTCATTCTAGTCCTGGTGCGACATCTTGTCCATAATCTATGTTTGGCTAATGTGTCATACCAGTTGACACGAATGGATCATCATGTTATCCGAGACACATCTTGGTAAGAAGAGGTTACCATCGACGCGACGCGAAGACGGCGGTCAGGAACGGGGCGCCGAAGGACGGCCATCGTGCAGTTCAGCGCGGGCTCAGCGAAAAGGCCCGGACGATCTCCGAAGGGCGATCGCCCGGCGCGGAAGTCGGTTCGCTTTCCGGCGCGACGGCAGGCTGACGCCGGTCGGGGGAGCGGGTAAGGGATGAAGAGCCGGAGTTCGCGCCGCGGGCTCTCGAGGGAGGAAGCATCGTGTTTCGACAGCTGTTGACGCCTATGGGCGACAGCCTGGGGCTTTCGTTTCTCGTCGCGGTCCTGCCGATCGTCGCGGTCCTGGTCCTTCTCGGCCTCTTGCGGCGACCGGCGTGGCAGGCGGCCCTGGCCGGCCTCGTCACGGGCCTGATCGTCGCCGTCGCGGTCTGGAAGATGCCGGTCGGGCTCGCGCTCGACTCGGTCGCCGCCGGCGCCGTCCTTGCGCTTTGGCCGGTGATGTGGATCGTCGTCAATGCGCTGCTCCTCTACAACATCGCGGTGAAGTCCGGTCGGTTCGACGCCTTCCGCCACTGGGTGATCGAGCATCTCCCCAACGACCGGCGCGTGGTGCTGGTCGTCATCGGCTTCTGCTTCGGCGCTCTGCTCGAGGGCATCGCCGGGTTCGGCACTCCGGTCGCGATCACGAGCTCGCTGCTCATTCTCATGGGCTTCCCGGCGCTCGAGGCGCTGGTCTTCGTGCTGATCTTCAACACCGCGCCGGTCGCATTCGGCGGGCTGGGCGTCCCGGTCACGGTGCTCGGGGCCGTCACCGGTCTGCCGGCGACTGCGCTCGGCGCGATGATCGGCCGTCAGTTGCCCGTCATGGCGCTGATCCTGCCGTTCTACGTCATGGCGATCTACGGCGGCATGCGCTCGGTCCGTGCGCTGTGGCCGGTCCTGCTCGTTGCGGGCGGCAGCTTCGCGACGTCGCAATTCATCGCCTCGAACCTGCTCGACTACGCCTTGACCGACGTGCTCGCCTCGCTCGGCTCGCTCATCGTCACGCTGCTGTTCCTCCAGGTCTGGCGTCCGGCGCCCGACCTCGAATTCCAGGTCGAGGACGCGACGCTCGCCGAGGAAACCAAGGCGTCGTCCGTCGCGCCTTGGCAAGGCTGGCTGCCGTGGCTGTTGGTGTCCGCCGTTGTGATTGTCTGGACCCACTTCGGCTGGGCTGCGATCGACGAGGCCAAGATCCAGTGGCCGGGCCTGCACAATGCGATTTCGATCACGCTGTACAACGACAAGCCCTATGCGGCCGTCTGGAGCTTTCAGCCGCTGGGCACGGGAACCGCGATCCTGCTGGCGGCGGTCGTGACGGCGGCCATCGTCAGGCTTTCGCCGCGCGCATTCTTCGAATGCGTCGCCCTGACCATCAGGCAGGTTTGGCTTGCGATCATCACCGTGATGCTCATCATCGGGCTCGCCTATCTGATGAACTATTCCGGGCTCGCCTATACGCTTGGCCACGCGGTCGCCTCCACGGGCTATTTCTTCGTCCTGCTGTCCCCCTTCCTCGGATGGGTCGCGGTGATGCTGTCCGGCAGCGATACGTCGGGCAATGCGCTCTTCGGCAATCTGCAGGTCGTCGCCGCGCGTCAGCTAGGCCTGCACCCGGTCCTGTTCGCCGCCACCAATTCGTCCGGCGGCGTGATGGGCAAGATGATCTCGCCGCAGAACATCGCGACCGGCGTTTCGGTGACCAACCTCAAGGGTCACGAGGGCGTGGTGTTCGCGCGCACCTTCATTCACAGCATTGTCCTGACTGCGTTGCTCAGCGCTCTGGTTGTGCTCCAGCAGTTCGTCATTCCCTGGGTCATTCCGGTGGTGGGCGGCTGACGCGCGGGCCTGCGCCGGTCGTATCTTTCGACCGGCGCGGGGCGTGATAGAATGAAAAACAAGGAGCGGCAGGGGCGACTTTGCCCGGCGACCGCCGAAAGTCTCCAGGGACGAAGCTCGAGCGAAGAGGCGAGATTCATGCCGGAAGTCGACTACGCCGCCCTGGCGAGGACGCTTGAGGGCGCAGCGCCGAAAACCAGGATAGCGACCGATCGTCTGCGCGCTTTGTCCTATGGAACGGACGCCAGTTTCTATCGATTGATTCCCCGGATTGTCGTCACGGTTGAAAGCGAATCCGAAGTGATCGACGTGTTGGCCGCGTGCGCGAAAGCAGGCGCGCCAGTCACGTTCCGGGCCGCCGGCACGTCGCTTTCGGGCCAGGCCATCACCGACAGTGTGCTCATTGTGCTCGGCGACCGCTGGCAGGGGTCGACGATCTCCGACGACGGGCGCCTCATCTCGCTGCAGCCGGGCGTCATCGGCGCGGAGGCCAATCGTCGTCTGACGCCGTTTGCGCGCAAGATCGGTCCGGATCCTGCTTCGATCGGCGCGGCGATGATCGGCGGCATAGCCGCAAACAACGCCTCCGGCATGTGCTGCGGAACCGCGCAGAATTCCTACCAGACGCTGGCGTCGCTACGGGTCGTCCTGGCCGATGGAACCGTCCTCGACACCGGCGACGACAAGAGCCGCGCCGCGTTCTCCGAGAGCCATGCCGCTCTGCTCGGCGGGCTCACTGCGCTCGGGCTTGAGGCGCGTTCCGACGAAAAGCTCGCCGCACGCATCCGACGTAAATTCGCGATCAAGAATACGACGGGTTATTCGCTCAACGCGCTTGTCGACTTCGAGGATCCGTTCGACATCCTCCAGCATCTGATGATCGGATCGGAAGGGACGCTCGGTTTCATCTCTGAGATCACATATCGGACGGTTCCAGAATACCGCCATAAAGCCTGCGCGCTGTTGTTCTTCGATACGCTCGTTTCAGCCTGCCAGGCTGTGACACGGCTGAAGCACGAGCCGGTCGCGGCTGTGGAATTGATCGACCGCGCCGGATTGGCGTCAGTGACCGGCAAGCCCGGCATGCCGGATTTTCTCGCCAGTCTCGGATCTGACGCGACTGCGCTGCTGGTTGAGATACAAGGCGCCGACGATGCGGATGTGGACGCGAAAGTTGAGACTGTGTCGCGCGCGCTGCGCGACACGCCACCCGCGCGCCCTGTCGAATTCTCGAAGGATTCCTATCTGGTCGAAAAATATTGGAAGATTCGCAAGGGACTTTTTCCGGCGGTCGGCGCCGTGCGGCCCGTGGGCACGACCGTCATTATCGAAGACGTCGCCGTGCCGATCGAGAGCCTCGCCTCTGCAACAGCCGATCTTCAAGCTGCTCTCGTCAAACACGGCTATACCGAGGCCATCATCTTCGGCCATGCGCTCGACGGGAACCTGCACTTCGTGTTCGCCCAGGGCTTTGCCGACGATGAAGCGATCCGCCGCTACGCCGCGCTCATGGACGAGGTCGCCGAAATCATTGTCAGGCGCTACGACGGTTCGCTCAAGGCCGAGCACGGCACGGGCCGCAACATGGCGCCCTTTGTCGAAATGGAATGGGGCAAGCAGGCGACCGACCTGATGTGGCGGATCAAGCGGCTGTTCGATCCGCAGGGGCTGCTCAATCCCGGAGTCGTGCTCAACGCTGACCCGTCAGTCCATCTGAAGAATTTCAAGCCGATGGTCGCGACCGATCCGCTGGTCGACAAGTGCACCGAATGCGGTTTCTGCGAGCCGGTATGTCCGACCCGCGGCCTCACCGTGACGCCGCGTCAGCGCATCGTCGGCGCGCGCGAAGTCGCCCGCCTCGAAGGCGCGCGCGACGATGCGGGGCTGCCGCGCTTTCGCGCCGAGTTCCTCGACTTCTCAATCAATTCCTGCGCGGCCTGCGGCATGTGCGAGACGGCCTGTCCTGTCGGAATCAACACCGGCTCGCTGACGAAGGCGATCCGCGGTCGAAACGCCGGCACGCTTGCCCACGCCGCAGCGTCGCTCGTCGCAAACAACTACGCGGCCACGACCGTGACAGCGCGGGGAGCGCTGCGCCTGGCTTCCGTCTTCGAGGCGGCGACCGCCGGACATGGGCTCGACGCTCTGGGCGCCGGCATGCGGGCGGTCGCCAAAGGCGGCCCGCTCATTTCCCGCAAGATGACGCCACGCGCCGGCGCGCTGACGCAGCCGCCCGCGACGCGAGGCCGTCCACGCGCAGTCTATTTCGGCAGTTGCGCCGGACGTATGTTCGGTCCGGCGCGCGACGATAGTGAGGGCGAACCGCTCGCCGCCACCCTCTACCGCCTTCTCGACAAGGCCGGTCTTGACGTGATCATGCCGAAGCGTGCGGCCAGTCTTTGCTGCGGGCAGCCGTTCGAACTCGAAAGGCTTCAAGTCGGAGGCCGATCGGAAGGCGGAAGAAACGCTCGTCGCGCTGATCGCGGCAAGCGAAAGCGGCCGCTGGCCGATCTTCTCGGATACAAGTCCCTGCTCGCAGCGCCTTAAGACCGCCGCAGCCGGTCGCATCGAAATCCTCGACATCTCGGAGTTCCTGCAACGCCACATTCTTCCGAACATCGACATTCCCGAACGCGCGAAGGGACCGGTGGCGCTGCACCTGACATGCTCAACGCTCCGCATGGGTCTGGACGGCGTCCTGACGGCGATCGGCAAGGCCTGCGCCGAGGAAGTGGTTGTGCCTCCCGATGTCGGCTGCTGCGCCTTCGCGGGGGACAAGGGATTCACGCGTCCGGAGATGAACGCGCATGCGCTGCGCGCGCTCGCGCCCGCGGTCAAGGCTTGCTCCGCCGGCTATTCGACCAGCCGAACCTGCGAGATCGGCCTGACCGTTCACGGCGGGATCAATTACCGCTCCATCGCCCGCCTCGTCGACAGCGTCGCGCGAAGCCTGCCGGAGCGAGCAACGGTTTCTCCTCAGTCGGAAATGGTGTGAGCGATGAGAGTCGGATTGTTCATTCCCTGCTTTATCGATGCGTTTTTCCCCGAAGTCGGGATCGCAACGCTCGAATTGCTGGAGCGGTTCGGCCTCGACGTGGCCTATCCGTCCGACCAGACCTGCTGCGGCCAGCCAATGGCCAACAGCGGCTTCGACGCCGACGCCGCAGGCGCGGAAGCGCTGTTTGTCCGCAACTTCGCGGGGTTCGACACCATCGTCGGGCCGTCCGCGAAGCTGCGTGCATCACATCCGCAACCATCTTACCGCCGTGCCACAGACCGAAACAGTCGGTGAAGTCCGCGCGCGCACCTACGAACTGGTCGAGTTTCTGCACGACGTGCTCAAAGCGGAGGCTTTCCCGTGGGCGCGCTTTCCGCACAAGGTCGGCCTGCACAACGGCTGCGGCGCCTTGCGCGGGCTGCGGCACGCGAGCGCTTCCGAGGTGCGCGAGCCGCATTTCTCCAAACCGGAGGCGCTGCTGTCGAAGGTCGAGGGGATCGAACTCGTGACTCCCGCGCGGCCTGACGAATGCTGCGGTTTCGGCGGCACGTTTTCCGTCACCAACGAAGCCGTGTCGGCGAAGATGGGCGCCGACAAGGTTCGCTCGCATGCGCAGGCCGGCGCCGAATACATCGCTTCCGCCGACAGCTCCTGCCTCATGCATCAGCGCGGCTGCGCCGAGCGCGACGGCGTGCCGATCAAGTTCATTCACATCGCACAGATCCTGAACGGAGCGCAGGCGTGACCAAGCCGACACCAGACGATCGCGGGAGCCTCGAGCCGCAACCGCGCGGCGCGCGCAAGAGAGGCGGCCGGCCAATCGATCAGGCCGAAGCGGCGGAGCGGTTCCTGGCCGCTCCTCTCCATGAGAGACAGCACGACAGTCGGCTCTGGACGCTGCGCGAACGCCGCGACAGCGAAATGTGGAAAATCCCCGAATGGGAGGACTTGCGCGCGCTTGCGTCGGCGATCAAGGAACATACGCTCGGACGCCTCGATGCGTATCTCGAAATGTTCGAGACGAACGCGAAGGCCAATGGCGTCATCGTTCATTGGGCGCAGGACGCCGACGAACACAATCGCATCGTTCAGGAGATCCTCGAGCGCCGCGGCGCGACCACCCTCATCAAGAGCAAGTCGATGCTGACAGAGGAATGCGGCTTGCGCGAGCACTTGACCGCGGCGGGCGTCGACGTGGTCGAGACCGATCTCGGCGAACGCATTCAGCAGTTGGACGGGGAAGATCCGAGCCACGTCGTCGTGCCGGCCGTCCACAAATTGCGGTCGGACGTGGCGAAGGTGTTCGCGGCGACGATCGGCTCCGATCCCAATGACGATGACCCGCACCGCCTCGCCGCAGCCCAGCGCGTGGCGACGCGCCCGCTGATTCTAAGAGCGGCCGCGGGCATGACCGGCGCCAATTTCCTCGTCGCGGAAACCGGAGCGGTCGTCGTTTGCACCAACGAAGGCAACGCCGACCTGTCGGCCGTCGTCCCGGCCCTTCACATCGTCTCAGCCGGAATCGAAAAGCTCATACCGAGGCAGAGCGATCTCGCCGTCTTTATCCGGCTCTTGTCGCGCAGCGCGTTGGGCTCTCCCATCACCCAATATACGTCCCACTTCCGAGGACCTCGCAACGGCGCTGAAATGCATGTCGTGCTCGTCGACAACGGCCGCTCGGAACGGCTCGGCATGGAAGAATTCTGGACCTCTCTGAAATGCATTCGCTGCGGCGCCTGCATGAACACCTGCCCGGTTTACCGGCGGTCCGGCGGACTGAGCTACGGCGCGACCTATTCCGGTCCGATCGGCCTCATCGTCGATCCGACCTTCAATGCGCGCAAGTACAGCCATCTGCCTTTCGCCTCGACCCTGAACGGCAGTTGCACGAACGTGTGCCCGGTGAAAATCAATATCCACGAACAAATCTACGCCTGGCGGAAAGTCCTTGTCGGCGCGCATGAAACGCCGTTCGTCAAGCGCGCCGCGATGAAGGCGGCCGGCGTCCTGATGGCGCGCCCGGCGTCCTATCGCGCCGCCGTCGAGGGGGCGAACAAGGCGCTCGCCAGGTTGCCGCGCTTCGTCATCTACAATGGCCTCAACGCATGGGGAAAGCATCGCGAAACGCCCCATCCTCCGGCTGAAACCTTCCATCAATGGTACGAGAAAAACCGCGGAGGCCGGAAATGAGCAGCCGTGACGCGATCCTCGCCTCCGTGCGGGCGAACCTTCCGAAGCTGAAGGCGCCGCTTCCGGCGCCTTCGCTGTTCGACCAAAGCCCGCCGACCTCGCTCCTCGAGACGTTCAGGAATTCTCTGACGCGGATGGGCGGGCGCGTCCTCGATCCAGGCCCGGCGGACGATCCGCTGGCGCCGGCTCGGGCTCTGATCGAACAAAGCCGTCTCGTCTGTTCCGCGACGCCGGAAATCGCGAGCGGACGCGATCTTTCGGCCATTGTCGAACCGCGCGATCTGGCGGACGTCGATCACGCGGTCGTCCGCGCCGTGTTCGGCGTCGCGGAGACCGGGTCCGTGCTTCTGACCGACGAGACCCTGAAGGTCAACGCGCTGGCCTATCTCGCCCAGCATCTGGTCGTCTTGCTGGATCCGTCGGATATCGTCGCCAATCTGCATAACGCCTATGCGCGATCGGAAGCGCTGGAGCGCCCATACACGGTCTTCCATTCGGGCCCTTCGGCGACCGCGGATATCGAGGGCGTGCTCATTCTCGGCGCCCAGGGCGTCCGTTCCCTGACGGTCGTGCTCGCGCCACGTTTCTGTTGACGCCGGTTGCGGAGAAGGGATCGTCGCATCGGCGCCGAAGCGTCCTTGAAAGGCGCCTCGCTGCAAACAAAAGGCGTCGAAGGACGCCGGCTAACCGCGCGCGCCGCCGTGACTTGCCCCGGGCGGACGCGCGCGGCGCTGAATGGCGCGCTTCCGACCGACCTCTCGCTCGCCGCCGGCGCTAGCCGCCGGCGAACCCGGAAGGACCAGCGCAAACGTCTTGGTCCGCGGGTCGCGCTGTCCTCCGTGCTCATGGCCGGAGCGACCTGTCCGCTGAAGCGCAAGATCCGGTCGAGCGTCCCCTGAAGGACCGGTCGACGGCTTGTCGCCGTCACGGCGTTCCCGCCGCGCGGCCGTAAAGCTGCATGGCCCGGCTCTCGAACCCCTTGACCGTGTCATTCAGGACCTCGCCGATCGCGGCGGCCAGCATGAAGCTCACGAGGCCTGACCCGAAATCGAATTCGGCGCGGCATCCCAGGCGCGTGCCGCCGCGTGGGCCGGCGGCGAAGGTCCAATGCTGGCTGAAGGCGCCGAACGGGCTGTCGCTGCAGACCACGCGGATCCGCGACCATGGCTCCAGCACGGCCTCGGTGCGGAAACGCAGGGGCAGCATCTTGACCATCACCAGCTGATCGACCGAGAGGTTGTTGCCGATCCGGCGTCTGATCCGTGCCGACGCGCAGTGCGGCAGGAATCGTGGGTAGCTTTCGATGTCTGCGACAAGGTCGAAGACCTGCTGCGGCGAATAGGGCAGATCGACCTGTTTGCAATAGGTTCGCATGCCGGCGCCGCCTCGTCCTAGCGCAGTTCCTGCATATCCCAGGTCTCGTTTGCGTGCCGAAGCAGGGCAGGATCGCTCTGACACCTGAGCACGAAGTCGCGCACCGCTGGCAGACGCCAAGCCACCCGGTACTTCCGCCATGCTGCCGCGAGCGAGTCGCGCCTGAGATCGGCGGGCGCGAACGGCAAGGCGTTCAGCAGCTTGACCTTGCCGTTCGGCACGGCAAGCAGCATGGCCTGCGGGCTTTCCAGCCGGCGCTTCAGTTCCGCCAGGATATCCATGGGATAAATATGGAGGGCGGTGCGCGCTCCCATCTCCGCAGCGCGCTCCCGCAGCGCCTTCGTCGCCTGCCGCCACACCGCGTCGTCGCAAGCTAGATCACCCCATGCCGCCGCGGCTCGCCCGAGCCGCATGAGTGGTCCGGTGACCAAGGCGCCGCAGCCGTAGCGCACTGCCAGCTCGTAGGCGGGGACGATCTCGTGAATGTTGAGCTTTGTGGGAACGAAGACGAGCTGCGGCGCCATGCCGCGGGTCGCCAGCCGGTCGATCGCCGCCAAGCTCGCCGCAAAGTTCGATCCGGGACGCATACGATGGTGCGTGGCGGCCGTGGCGCCGTCAACCGAGATCTGTACGCACTGGACGCCCAGGGTGTGCAAACGGCTCGCCGCGACATCGTCGATAAGCCGACCGTTCGTCTCGAGCTTGATCCCGACGCCGGCGTCGGCCAGCAATTCGAAGAGGTCCCAGCAGTGCGACACGCTCAACGGCTCGCCACCGCCGAAAGCCACGTACGGGATGCCGAGATCGATGATCTGCTTGGCGAGGCTCAACGCCTCGTTGCGGCCCAATTCATCCGGCCAAGCGTTGCCCCGCCCCGATTCTTCGCAACAGGCGAGGCACGCGGCGTCGCAGTGGTTGGTCAGCTGCCATGCGAGGAAGAGCGGCGATCCGTATTCTTCAACCGATCGTCCGCTCATCACCGCCCATCCCCGGCGAGACGCGGCTCAAGTGAAGCGGATATAGGGCTGCGCCATGACCTGCTCGGAAACGTCCTCGAGCTTCGGGGATTCCCAAATCGGAAGCTCATTCGAGCTCGGCTTGTCTTGCGCGTGGCCGCCGACCTTGGTCGTCTCGCTCTCCAACTCTGGCTTCACCTTGTGCATTTTCCACCCTTTGGTTAGAGATTGACGTCCAGCTGTTTGCGTCCGCGTGAAACAGGCGCTGGGAGATCCCCCGACGTATCGCGGCGATAACCGTATCATTGCGCCAAGCGGCCCGGTAGTTGTCCCAGACCTCTGGCAGGGTCATGCGCCGAACGTCGCCACAGACATACCCCACCGCCGCAACGATCTTAACCCACCCGTTTGGCAGCACCAGCAAGGTGGCCGGCGGCGACTCGAGACTCTGTCGCAGGCCCTCCCCCACTGTAAAGGGGCTATAGCAAATGTCCATCGTACCGTCAATGACTTGCGCCTGACGACGCAGCACCTCCCGAAACCTATCGTATTCCTCCGAAGGGGGGGCGATTTTGCGCCAGAGACGCGCCGCCCGGCCTATATGCATCAGTTCGCCGGTATTGAAGCGAAATGCGCCGAGTTCGCGCGCACGCACGATCACGGCCTCCACCTGATGGATATTCAGCCGCGTCGGCGCGAATGTGACCTCCAGCGGCAGGCCCGCCTCCCTCACCATGCGGCACGCCGCGTGCGCCTTCGCGAGGCAAGCGCCGGGGCGCTGGCGTGCGTAGACGTCCTGGGTGTCGCCGTCGAGGCTGATCTGGATGGAGCGGATGGGCAGGCGCGCCAGCCGCTCGGCCATGGCCCGATCGAAAATCTGTCCATTGGTTTCGATCTTGAGCAGCACGCCGGCGCGGCCGAGATACTCGGCGACCGCGAGGAAATGCGGCGCCACCAGGGGTTCTCCGCCGCAGAGCATCACGTACGGCACGTCGTTGCGTACGATTTCGGAGGCGAGGCGCATCGCCTCGTCCATATCCAGTTCGTCGGCCAGCGCCTTTCCGGGAGCGGAATCCGTGCAGCAATGCAGGCACGCAAGATCGCAGTCGCGGGTCAGTTGCCAAGAAACGAACAGTGGCGCCCGCAGCCCATCGATCCAGTTCATGCGCCGGCGCCGAGCCATGACTGCAGCGCGACTGCCGCGCTGAATGCCGCCACCGCGACGACATAGCAGGCGACGATCCGCTGGATCGCCGGTATGAACAGTCTTGGCGTGTTGAATGTGCCGAAAGCACGTCTGCCGCTCGAGATAATCAGCGGCGCCGCCAGCAGTGCGGCAAGGCATCCCGTCGGGAACAGGCCTGCCGCCACGCCCGCGACGGCCACGAGAAGCGCCGCCGAGGCGAGTGAGAGATACAGCCACACTCCGCGTTCGCGGCCCAACCGCACTACGAGATTGCGTTTGCCGACCAGACGGTCTTGTTGGAAATCAGGTATTGCGTTCGCCACCGCCAACGCCATGATGAGAAACCCCGGCACTAACGACGCCCAGAAGGCGCCCCAGGCCAGAAGCCGCGCCTGCAGATAGAGGCTGCCGAGCACCATCCACGGGCCGTACGACAGCGCAATGACCACTTCGCCCATGCCGCGGTATGCCCAACGAATCGGCGGCGCCGCATAGAAGACGGCCGCGAGACCGCCGAGGACGGCGAATGCCAGGATGGGCCATCCGGCGCGCGCCGTCAGATACGCCCCGATAGCGAGAGCGCCGGCGAAGCCCAAGATGCCGAGCCAAAGGACCGCATCGGACATCGGCGGCGCATCGTCCGGGTTGAACACCCGGTCGGTTCCCATTCGCGAGTCGAAATACTCGTTGAAGGCTTCGACGCCAACCACGGCCAGCGCGACGCCGCCGAGGCCGCTCCAAAATACCGGTCCGTCCAATTGGCCGGTGATTCGATACGCCCAGGCCGCACCCAACAGATAGGGCAGCAGGCCCGCATAGAGAAAGAACCGGTACCGCACCAAGCCGAGTACGCGGATCAGCGTGGAGCGCGCCGACGGCGTGGGCGTCGGCCGCCGCGTGGGCGGCGG
The DNA here is from genome assembly GCA_963805295.1 of uncultured Alphaproteobacteria bacterium. GTDB lineage: Bacteria > Pseudomonadota > Alphaproteobacteria > Rhizobiales > Beijerinckiaceae > Roseiarcus. The sequence continues at coordinate 148,668 of CAWDTW010000033.1, forward strand.
GGTCAGAGATAGACCCACTTGTGCAACTTCGACGTTGTCCCCGGGTCCCTCGAGAGTTCGTCCACGAAGTCCGACACGAGCGGGTTCTGCCAGGCGCGGTGGAAGTTATCCCAGATCACTCCGAGCGACTGCTTGCGCAGGTCGCCGCACACGAAAGGCAAGGCGTTGATCAGCTTGACCAGGCCGTTAGGCAGCACGATCAGGAGTGCTGCGGGGTGACGCAGGCGATAGCGGAGTTCCTCGACGAGCCCCATCTCGTGAAAATAGACCCGCATGCGGCCGGCATAGTCTATGGCCTTCTGATGCAGGGTCGCGAACAACACTTCGTATTGCGCCTCGGTCGGCGTCAGCTTCTTCCAGGACTTGACGGCATTGCCGGTATACATGGTGCGCCCGGTGTAGAAGCTCTGGGCGCCGAGTTCGCATGCGAGGTCGACCGCAACGCCGATCTCATCTGCGTTGAAACCGGCCGGCGAATAGTTGATCTCGATCGGGACGCCCGCATCTCGAAGGTTGCGTATCCCATTGACGGTGCGGTTGAAATCGCCGCGCACGCGCATGCGATTGAATGTCGCTGCGGTGGCCCCGTCGAGACTGACCTGCACTGCTTTCACACCGTGGCGCGCCAGGCGCGCACAGTTCTCGGCGTCGAGGTAATGTCCATTGGTCTCGATCTTGAGCTGCACGCCGCGGGCGCAAGCGTATTCGACCATGTCGAAGAACCGCGGATGGGTCATCGGTTCGCCACCCGAGAGGGACAGATACGGCACGCCATGGTCGACGATCTGAGACAGGACGTCGAAGACCTGCTCCTCGGTGAGCTCATCGGGAAACGCCTTGCCCGGTCCGCTCTCTTCGATGCAGTGCAAGCACGCGAGATTGCATTCGTTCGTGACCTGCCAAGCCACGTACAGCGGCGCACGCAGCGTCCCGGCAGTCGTAGTTCCTGGAGTGATCCCCGAGACCCCAGCGGACCGGTCAGACGTGCCCCCCGGCGCAGTCATACCTCCGCGCCTTCCAGCAGACCCTTCTGCTGGAGGTCGGCGATCAGCGCCATGACATCCCGCTCGATCGCGCCAGACGGATCCCGGAAGTGGCTCTTCAGGCGCGCCGCGATCTGCTTGGCGTCGCCGCCCGAACGGACCTCGCGGATTACGGCCGCAGCCGACGGATTCAACGTATAGACCTTTTCAGTCTGCGTTTCGAACAGCACCCCCCCGAACTTTTCCTCTCGGAACTTCACGTATTTGGCCAACTGCATGCAGAGCTTCCCGGGATTTTGTGGATCCGAAGGCCCCAGCCCTGAACCCCCTCAGGCTACTCCGGATTCACGCAACGTAGCTGGACGGGCGACATGCGTCAAGGCGGCCGATCCACGTGTCGGGAGCACAGGATATGTCCGGTTTGGGTAGCGCACGATCTGTCCGGTCGACTACGGCGACAGCTTGCCAAATCCCCAAACCGGACCTCCGCGACTTCGAACCGGCAATGACGCGGTTTTGGGGCCTAACAGCTGCGTCATCTGATCGGCGCTCTGAATCAAGCTAGCTTTCGAGCGCGCGCGCCACGGCATCTGGGTCTCTCGCGATGACCGTTAGCAGCACTTGCGCGGCCTTGTCGGGACGGTGCGCGCCTTGCTCCCAATCACGCACAGTCCCGAGCGGGAGGTGGAATCGCGTCGCGAACTCTTCCTGCGTCAAGTTCAGCTTCTTGCGCAAGGCGCGCACAGTCGGCACCCGGCGAGCACGCGCAAGCTGCGACTCGGTCGCCGGCGGAGCATCCAAGTCTGAAAGAGCGGCTCGATGGCGCTGCTCGTCGTTCATGGCGTCGAAGGCGCGCCAATCGGTCTTTGGCGGTTTCTTCGGATTGAGCTTAAATCTCGTGATACTTCCTTTCTTCATGCGGCTCCGCTCCTCTTGCGGATATGATGCGAACCACATCGCCCCTCAATTGCGTAGGCGACGAAGAGCATTCGGCCGTCGACCAGGGCCAATAGCGTTGAAGCGCAACTCGCCACTGGCGTCGTGATCATCAAACTCGATCACATATGGGTCCATGAACACATTCGCTGCCGTTCGAAAGTCGACACCGTGCTTCTTCCGGTTGGCTTGTTCCTTCGCTCTGTCCCATTCGAAGTCCATTGCGAGCCCCGACTCCGAATATACTGATAATCAGTACCTTCTGCATGGCTGTCAGGGGCGCCCTGTCGCGGCTCAGCGGAGAACAATTGCGCGGGAAGGCTTTCCGCCGGCCCCGATAACGTGCTCCGGCGTATACGATGGCGCGCCCGGAGAGATTCGAACTCCCGGCCCCCAGATTCGTAGTCTGGTGCTCTATCCAGCTGAGCTACGGGCGCGCAAACCGACCGTGGCGGCGTCATGGACCGCCCGCCCCGGAAACGGTCGTGGGCGTCTAGCGGCTTTCGAGACTGCGGGCAAGAGCAAATCGCGGCGGATGCGATTGCCTTCGAACCGCAGGGCCAAGGAGCGATCCCGCGCGCGAGACCGTGAGAAGGAGAAAGGCCGCCCCGCGACGGGGGCGGCCGATCTGCGCAACGAGCGCCCGCTCGGGCCCCCGACTTTTCGACCCTTCCGGGCAGACGTGTTTGGCGGCGGCTGACCCGCGGAGGGGCGGGCGTTGGCGCACGCCGCAGGATATCGGCTGCGACAGGAGGCCCCATTTCCTGCTATGCTTCTTGAAGTTGTTCCAACGATTCGCTGGCAACTACTGTAGAAAATGACGCCGCGTCAGAACGGCGCGAAGAAAACGAAGTCATGGTTTGTTGAACCGCCGACCTGCGGCGGATCCCGCACCGGGCGGCCGGAAGGCCCCAAGGGAGGAGAGCAAAATGAGTAGAGCTTATGACAACCTCGGCACGTTCGGCGGCCTGACGCGACGTCGCTTCGTCTTAGCCGGCGCGGTCGGCTCGGCGGCCGTCCTGACCGGAAGCCTGCGGCCGGCGCTGGCCGACGACAAGCCGAAGGTCGGCCTGGTGATGAAGTCGCTCGCCAACGAATTCTTCAAGCAAATGACGGCCGGCGCCGACGCTTACGCCGCCAAGAACGCCGACAAGTTCGAGTTCAAGGCGGTCGGCATGAAGGATGAGCGCGATTTCGCCGCGCAGGTCGACGCGATCGAGAACTTCGTCACCCAGAGGTATAACGTCATCGTCGTGGCGCCGGCCAACTCGAAGGCGATGGTCACGCCGATCGCCAAGGCGATCAAAGAGGGCGTCAAAGTCGTCAACATCGACGTCGAACTCGATAAGGACGCCAAAAAGGCGGCCGGCATCGATCTCGCCTTCTTCGGTCCCGACAACCGCGCCGGGGCCAAGCTCGCGGGCGACGCGCTCGCCAAGGCCCTCGGGCCTGGCGGCAAGGTCGTCATCCTCGAGGGCAACCCCGAGGCGGACAACGCCGTGCAGCGCAAGAATGGCTTCATGGACTCGGTCGCCGAAGGCAAGCTGCAGCTGCTCGACAGCAAGACCGCGCATTGGGAGACGGAAGAAGCCAACACCCTGATGACCAACTTCCTCACCCAGTATCGCGACATCCAGGGGGTGATGGCGTCAAACGACTCGATGGCGCTCGGCGTCGTTAAGGCGCTCGACGCGGCGGGCCTGAGCGGCAAGGTCCAGGTCGTCGGCTTCGACAACATCCCGGCGGTGCAGCCCTTGGTCAAGAACGGCAAGATGCTGGCGACCGTGGAGCAGTACGGGGCGGAGATGGCGGCGACGGGCATCCAGTACGGCATGCGGGAACTCGCGGGGGAGACTTTCACTGGATGGGTCAAGACGCCCATCAAGTTGATTACGGCCAAAGACCTCTCGTAGTCTCGGTCGTCGAACGGCCGCGACGAAGGGCGCGGGCGGTCGTCCGCGCCCCCTTTTTTGTCTCGCGACGAGGCCGGGCGGACGCGCGATGAATAATCCGATCCTGACCATGACGGCGGTCGGCAAACGCTTCCCCGGCGTCGTCGCGCTGCGCGGGGTTTCGCTGGAGGTCGCGCGCGGCGAGGGCCACGTGCTGCTCGGCGAGAACGGCGCCGGCAAGTCGACGCTCATCAATCTGCTCGCCGGCGTCTATCCCGCCGACGAGGGCGAGATCGTCTTCGACGGCCGGCCCTATCGCCCGCGCACCCCGACTGACGCCTATCGCGCCGGAATCCGGGTCGTGCATCAGGAACTCTCCATGCTGTCGCAGATGACGGTCGCCGAGAACCTCCTGTTCGAGAGCCTGCCGCAGCGCCGTGGGCTGGTGAACTATCGCGAGACAAACAAGCGGGCGGCGGCGCTCTTGGAGGAAGTCGGTCTCGACGTGGCCCCGACCATGCTCGTTTCCCGCCTCGGCGTCGCGCAGATGCAGCTCGTCGAGATCGCCAAGGCGCTCTGCTATGAGAGCAAGCTTCTCATCCTCGACGAGCCGACCGCGACCCTGACCTCGAAAGAAGTCGACCGGCTGTTCGAGATCCTGAGGCGCCTCAAGGCGAGGGGCGTGACGATCCTCTATATTTCGCATCGCCTGCACGAGGTCTACGAGATCGGCGATCGCGTGACCGTGCTGCGGGACGGCCAGCTCGTCGCCACGCGGCCCCTTGCCGGCCTGACCGTTCCCGACATCGTGCGCATGATGGTCGGGCGCAGCATCCAGGACGAGCACGCCTTTCGCGAGGGTGTCGCCGTCGCGGGCGAGGCGCTGCGGGTCGAAGGCCTGCGCCGCAACGCGAGGAGCGCGGAGGTGTCGTTTCGCGTCGGGAAGGGCGAGATCGTCGGCGTCGCGGGCCTTGTCGGCAGCGGCCGGACCGAGACGGCGCGCGCCCTTTTCGGCGCCGACCCGAAGATCGCCGGGGAGATTTTCGTCGAGGGCGAGCGCGTCGCCATCGCCTCGCCGCGCGACGCGGTGCGGCATGGGCTCTGCCTGATGACCGAGGACCGCAAGGGGCAGGGCCTGCTGCTCGGCATGTCCTGCGCCGAAAACATCACCATCACCGATCTTGCGAGGATCTCGCGCCACGGCATTCTCGAGCGCGACGTCGAACGAGGCGCGGCGACGAAATTGGTCGAAGACCTTCGCATCAAGACGCCTTCGATCGACCAGACGGTGCGCAACTTCTCCGGCGGCAACCAGCAGAAGGTGGTGATCGCCAAGTGGCTGTTTCGGGGCTCGAAGGTCCTCATCTGCGACGAGCCGACGCGCGGCATCGACGTCGGCGCAAGAGCGGAGATTTACGACCTCCTGTGGAACCTCGCAGCGGAGGGCCGCGGCGTTCTCTTCATCTCGTCGGACCTGCCGGAACTGATCGCCATCTGCCATCGCATCATCGTGTTCGCGAAGGGCAGGGTGGTCGGCGAGGTCGCGCGGGCCGAGTTCGATCAGCACCGCATCCTGTCGCTGGCCTATGAGGAATTCGGACTTGAGCGAAGCTGCTGAGGTCGCGCGCGGGCGGCGCGCCGCGGCCATCTGGAACGACATGCTGCGCTTTGCGATGCGCGAGGCGGGCGTCGCGGTCGCTCTCGTCCTGATCGTCCTCTTCTTCTCCCTGACCGCCCCCTATTTCGCCACGCCCGAGAACTTCCTCAAGATCTTTGTCCAGATCGCGATCAACACCGTGCTCGCCTCGGGCATGACCTTCGTCATCCTGACCGGCGGCATCGACCTCTCGGTGGGCTCGGTCCTGGCGCTATGCACGGTCGTCGGCGCGCTCATCATGACCGACAAGGATCTGCCCTTCATCGTTTCCGTTCCACTCGCCCTCGTCGGCTGCATGAGCGTCGGCGCGCTCTGCGGCGCGATCAACGGCTTCGTGGTCGAGCAGTGGAAGGTTCCATCCTTCATCGTTACGCTCGGCATGCTGAACGTCGCCAGCGGCGCGGCGCGGGTCACGAGCAACAACTCGACCATCACCGGCCTTCCGCAACCGTTCATCGATTTCGGCAACCTGATCATTTGGGGCGTGTTTCCGTCGATCTTCCTCATCGCGGTCGGGGTGATCCTGATCGGCTGGTTCATCCTGCGCTTCACGGTGTTCGGCCGTTTGATCTACGCGATCGGCACCAACGAGGAGGCGGTCAGGCTTTCGGGACATGCGCCGCGCATCTACAAGATCGCGGCCTTCACCATCAGCGGGCTGACCGCCGGCGTCGCCGCGATGGTTTATCTGTTGCGCCTCAACGTCGGCAGTCCGATCGCCGGCGTCGGCTACGAACTCAACGCCATCGCGGCGGTCATCATCGGCGGCACCAGCCTCATGGGCGGCAAGGGCTCGATCATCGGCACGCTGGTCGGCGCCTGCATTCTTCAGGTGCTGAGCACAGGGCTGCAATTGTTCGGCGCGGGCGACAACGTGAAGCCGATCGTCATCGGAACCGTCATCGTGCTGGCGGTGGTGCTGGACGCCTATCGCGACCGGTTCCTGCGGGCGATCGAGTCGCGGTGAGCGGCGGGCGAGGGGGCTGGCGGGGCGGTGCGCCGCCGATCTGGCGATGTGTGGCGGCTCGCCGATCACGCGATCGGCGTCCGGATCGAGTTCACTTAGCGCCAAGTTGGTTCTCGAACCAAGTTAGAACCCTCCGCAGCGTCGGGCTATTGGGAGATCGCTGCATGAGCTGCACGATAATCTCACGCCCATTCCGCAAGGCTTTAAGCGCGTCCTCGCGGCGCCCTTGGCGCATTTGGATGAGGGCAACATTCCGATAGCTTATCGCTAGGTCGCGCTGCCAGCCCGCGTTGCCGGGGTCCGCCTTCGCCAGACGCTCGGCGATCGCGAGCGAGGCCTGGTAGCTGGCCAGCGCCGCCGCCAGGTTGCCCTGCGCCTGCTGCACGTCGCCGATGTTATCGTGCGAAACCGACAGGTCGCGCTGCCAGCCCGCGTTGCCGGGGTCCGCCTTCGCCAGACGCTCGGCGATCGCGAGCGAGGCCTGGTAGCTGGCCAGCGCCGCCGCCAGGTCGCCCTGCGCCTGCTGCACGTCGCCGATGTTATCGTGCGAAACCGACAGGTCGCGCTGCCAGCCCGCGTTGCCGGGGTCCGCCTTCGCCAGACGCTCTCTGATCGCGAGCGAGGCCTGGTAGCTGGCCAGCGCCGCCGCCAGGTCGCCCTGCGCCTGCTGCACGTCGCCGATCTTGTTGTGCGAGACCGACAGGTCGCGCTGCCAGCCCGCGTTGCCGGGGTCCGCCTTCGCCAGACGCTCGGCGATCGCGAGCGAGGCCTGGTAGCTGGCCAGCGCCGCCGCCAGGTCGCCCTGCGCCTGCTGCACGTCGCCGATCCGATCCTGCGAGACCGACAGGTCGCGCTGCCAGCCCGCGTTGCCGGGGTCCGCCTTCGCCAGACGCTCTCTGATCGCGAGCGAGGCCTGGTAGCTGGCCAGCGCCGCCGCCAGGTCGCCCTGCGCCTGCTGCACGTCGCCGATCATGTTGTGCGAGACCGACAGGTCGCGCTGCCAGCCCGCGTTGCCGGGGTCCGCCTTCGCCAGACGCTCTCTGATCGCGAGCGAGGCCTGGTAGCTGGCCAGCGCCGCCGCCAGGTCGCCCTGCGCCTGCTGCACGTCGCCGATCATGTTGTGCGAGACCGACAGGTCGCGCTGCCAGCCCGCGTTGCCGGGGTCCGCCTTCGCCAGACGCTCGGCGATCGCGAGCGAGGCCTGGTAGCTGGCCAGCGCCGCCGCCAGGTCGCCCTGCGCCTGCTGCACGTCGCCGATCCGATCGTGCGAGACCGACAGGTCGCGCTGCCAGCCCGCGTTGCCGGGGTCCGCCTTCGCCAGACGCTCAAAGATAGCGTGCGAGGCCTGGTAGCTGGCCAGCGCCGCCGCCAGGTCGCCCTGCGCCTGCTGCACGTCGCCGATCTTGTTGTGCGAAACCGACAGGTCGCGCTGCCAGCCCGCGTTGCCGGGGTCCGCCTTCGCCAGACGCTCGCTGATCGCGAGCGAGGCCTGGTAGCTGGCCAGCGCCGCCGCCAGGTCGCCCTGCGCCTGCTGCACGTCGCCGATGTTATCGTGCGAAACCGACAGGTCGCGCTGCCAGCCCGCGTTGCCGGGGTCCGCCTTCGCCAGACGCTCGGCGATCGCGAGCGAGGCCTGGTAGCTGGCCAGCGCCGCCGCCAGGTCGCTCTGCGCCTGCTGCACGTCGCCGATCCGATCCTGCGAAACCGACAGGTCGCGCTGCCAGCCCGCGTTGCCGGGGTCCGCCTTCGCCAGACGCTCAAAGATATCGTGCGAGGCCTGGTAGCTGGCCAGCGCCGCCGCCAGGTCGCCCTGCGCCTGCTGCACGTCGCCGATGTTATCGTGCGAAACCGACAGGTCGCGCTGCCAGCCCGCGTTGCCGGGGTCCGCCTTCGCCAGACGCTCTCTGATCGCGAGCGAGGCCTGGTAGCTGGCCAGCGCCGCCGCCAGGTCGCCCTGCGCCCGCTGCACGCCGCCGATGTTATCGTGCGAAACCGACAGGTCGCGCTGCCAGCCCGCGTTGCCGGGGTCCGCCTTCGCCAGACGCTCGGCGATCGCGAGCGAGGCCTGGTAGCTGGCCAGCGCCGCCGCCAGGTCGCCCTGCGCCTGCTGCACGTCGCCGATGTTATCGTGCGAAACCGACAGGTCGCGCTGCCAGCCCGCGTTGCCGGGGTCCGCCTTCGCCAGACGCTCGGCGATCGCGAGCGAGGCCTGGTAGCTGGCCAGCGCCGCCGCCAGGTCGCCCTGCGCCTGCTGCACGTCGCCGATCTTGTTGTGCGAAACCGACAGGTCGCGCTGCCAGCCCGCGTTGCCGGGGTCCGCCTTCGCCAGACGCTCTCTGATCGCGAGCGAGGCCTGGTAGCTGGCCAGCGCCGCCGCCAGGTCGCCCTGCGCCTGCTGCACGTCGCCGATGTTATCGTGCGAAACCGACAGGTCGCGCTGCCAGCCCGCGTTGCCGGGGTCCGCCTTCGCCAGACGCTCGGCGATCGCGAGCGAGGCCTGGTAGCTGGCCAGCGCCGCCGCCAGGTCGCCCTGCGCCCGCTGCACGCCGCCGATGTTATCGTGCGAAACCGACAGGTCGCGCTGCCAGCCCGCGTTGCCGGGGTCCGCCTTCGCCAGACGCTCGGCGATCGCGAGCGAGGCCTGGTAATCCGCGCTGGCGCTGGCCAGGCTGCCATAGGTTTGCCATTCGTCTCCGGCCAGAGAGAGATAATAGGCCTTTTCCTCCGATGCGCTCTGGGGAAGCTCGTCGGCGGCGGCTTCGTAGTGTCGGGCCGCGTCGGCGTAGTGAAGCTGAGTCGCCGCATTGTCGCCGCGGGCGGCGCGAAGCCCGGCGGCTTTCCGGCGATGTTCGTCGACGGCGATGGTCTCCCGCGCCTCGGCTTGCTCAAGCAGCCTGTCTGCTTCATCAAAACGGCCGGCCTTGCCAGCTTCCTGCGCCTGGCGGGCTAGATCAGCCGCGGTCGGGTCTTGCGGCGAAAGATTGGCGAGCCGCTCCTGCATCTGCATATATTTTGCAGTGATTTCCGCCATCTTGGCCGGCACTTGGTCCAGCTGCAGATCCGGCTGGCGGGCCAAGACGCGCAGAAATCCCACGACAGTCCGTGACGTTCGTCAGATCGAGTTGGCGAGCCAGTTCTGCTGCTTTTTGCTCCGCAGCCCGCCGGTCGCCCTCCGAACGGTCAAGCTGGTCGGCTAGGCGCTTTATCTCCTCCGGGTCATGACCGAAGATATTGATCGGGCTGTTGGTGATGGTCTGCGCTGCGACGCCGCCGGGCGCCTCAATCCGGATTTCCCCCAATGCTGTCAGAGGCGCCAGCGTTAGCGCAGCAAGAAGAGTTCCCGCGCGCAAGAGACAGCCGGTCATTTCGTCGGTGTTGAGTTTGGCGGCTGAGGAGGATTGATGGTGATCGGGCTATTCACTATTTTCCCCCCGGCGACGCCCCCCGGCGCGCTGATCGTCGTCTGGCCGCCCTGATCGTGCGTCAGGGCAAGGTCAGGCGTATAGAGAAAGGTCAGCAAGAAAAGGGCGAGTGCGCCGCCAGCTCGAATCGCCAAGCCGCTGCCTGACCAACCAACCTCAAGGAATCCCGGGACCGTTGCGCCGAGCACCGCCGCGCCCAAGCTCAAGATCACGCGCAATGCCAGGAATAGCCTCGGGTCCGCGATCGGCTCGTTGCGGATCAGCAGGAAGACAACCAGACCGACGATGACAAGAGCGGCGCCTGTCGCCGCGATGCGCTCGAAAAGTGGGGCTCCGTGACTGCTCGAAGCGTTCTTGCGCGTCACCCTCGACATTGACGCCCCCGTCTTACCGGATTGCGGCGACAGTTCACTCGACCCCCCAACTTGGAGGTAGGCCGCGGCGCTATTCGCTTCCAAAGTACATAAAGTACATAGAGCCCTAACGTCCTTGGGGGGGCAAGGTCAAGTCGAGACAGGTCCGCATAAGCTCTCCGCATCCCGGAAGACGATTGCTCATGCCGATGGCGGGCGTGGAGGCGCGCGTAAAGCACAAACGGAGCCGCGCCAAAAGCTCGTGCGGTTCAGAAGCTTAACCTCATTTGGAACAAACCATGTACAAAAGATGGAATCGATGCCAGGGTTGTTTTTGCCGTCAATCCGAAGCCGATGCGGAAGACGAGCGTATGCGCCCCGCGATGAGTCCCTGCGCGAGCGGCCCAAGCGATCGACGCGGAGCGTTGGCCAGAGAGACGACAAATGGTTTGTCGAACGCAAAAGCCCGTGACGCTTTTCTATCGTCCCTTGCTCGCCGGCGCCATGCGCCATTCACCGCCTGGCCCGGGAGAGGCGCCCAAGAATTTTTTTCTGGCCCGGCAGCCCGTGCAACCGATTGATAAGTCTCGATTCGCGGAAAGAAAGGGATGGAAATGGAAAGAAATGGAAGGGGTTTTTGGGGGCTCTGGAAGCTCCGATTTCGCGCCTTGACGCGCGCTTGGCGCGTCTTTGAAAGACGCCGGACGCGGGGCGGCCTCACCTTGGGAATTACGGTCGGCTCTAACTCCAAAGTTGGCATGCCCGCGCAAGCGGGCATCGAGGGGTCGTAGGGGGCACGGCAGGATAAAGCTCGCGCGGCGATTCGGGACACGTGTACGCGCTGAGACTCTGGATCCCCGCGTTCACGGGGATGACACGGCGGGAGAGGACTTCGGCTCCAATGAAGCGTCACCCGACGCTCCTTGGGAGGCCCGGTCGGCTTGGGGGGCAGTGTGGTGGTATCAACCTAAATTCGGCAGTTGGCTCTGATCGTCGTTCGTGAAGCGGGGTGCGTTTCAATCTGCGGTTGCGTCAAGATGGACATAGGCGCGGTGGCGTGCGAAGGGCGCGGCCTTTGAGGAAGGCTTGGAAGGCGCGGGAGAGGATTTCGCGCCAACGCTGCCAGGGCGTCAACTGCTCCGCATTTGTGACTAACCGCCTTAGGAATAGGGCTACCGCTCGAAGCGCCTTTGCGGCGGGAACGGACTTGGCGTGCGTGCTGGCGATCTTGATCGTCGTTTGTCGCGCATGGCGCACCCGTTCGGCGATGGCGTGCAACAACAATGGTCGGCTCGTGATCGCCTCTCGGTGGCGATCGGGCTCGGCCAATCGCGTGAAGATGTTCCACCAATCGTAAAACAACGCCACGAGGCGGGCCGCCAAACGACAGCGCGCCAGGTCGTGAGTGACGAAGCCGCCCCAGCCCCATTGGTTCTTCAACTCGTCGAAAACATTCTCTCCATCGCCGCGGTCGCGATAGAGCTGGCCAAAGCTTTCCAGAGCCTCGAGGAGCGTGGTCGCGAGAACCTGATATTCCCACATCTCCTCGCTCGCACCGATGTCGAGGAAGGCGAGCCGAGGCGGTCCATCCTCGTCCATCGCGGGCGTCGCCAGCGCGCCTCTCACGCGCCGCCGCAATACGACGACGCGCCGTTGTCGGCTCCAGCCTTGCAATCGAATCTCGGTCCCCTTGGCTTGCCAACCTTGGCCCGAATCGACCCAATCACTCTGCCCCGAAAGACGCTCGATCGCGCGTTTGACGTTGGCGGTCAGCCGTAGCTTGAACAAATACGGCAAAGCGCGCCGCTCGGCTTCGCCCATGATCCCCTCATTGCCGAAGCCCTTGTCGCCGCGCAAAAGAGAAGGCCAACAATCGCGCGGCGTTCGGTCCAAGAGCGCCCACAGGCCAGGCGCGCTGTGATTGGAAGTGTGCTCGTCGCCCGCGCTCACATCCACCTCGAGAACCAATCGCGTCCCCGCCATCGAATAGGTGTGAACCTAGAAACGGCAGTTGAGGTTTTGCGCTCGGGACGGAACGCGCTCATTCTGAAGGGCATGAAGCGCGATTTGTCAGCTCTTTCGGCTCACCCGTCGGGTGAACAATCCTTGGTTGTCGCCAGGAAGCCGCCGGGCGGCGTGGATCTTGACAGTTTCTTTGGTCCGGTCCGTGTGGAATGGGATCACGAGGCGGCGTTGACGCCGCTTGGGCAGTTGCCGTTCTTCATCCATTTCCTCAAGGCGAGCGGACTTTTTGACGCCTTGGTCGCCGACTGTCCGCTGCGCTACCGGAGTCCGAACGCGCCCGAGCGGCGCGACGTTGTGGGAACGACGATGCTCTCCATGCTCGCCGGCCACAAGCGCTACGCGCATATCGCTGCGCTGCGCTGCGACGCTGTGCTGCCGGAGCTCTTGGGGATGAAGAAGATTGTCAGCGAGGACGCGATCAGGCGCGCCTTCAAGGCGATCGACGAGACGGAAGGCGCCGCCTGGCTGCGTCAGCACCTTCAATATTGCGTGGAGCCGCTGCTCGCCGAGCCCTGGATTCTCGAGGTCGATACGACGATCAAGCCGCTTTACGGCCATCAGGAAGGCGCGGTCCTGGGCTACAATCCCAAGAAGCCGGGGCGTCCGAGCCATTGCTATCACACCTATTCGATGGCCTCGACGCGTCTTGTTCTCGATGTCGACGTCTGTCCCGGCGACGAACATACCTCCAAGCACGGCGCGCCGAGCCTGTGGGCGCTGCTCGATCGCCTGCCGCGCGACCTCTGGCCGACCTTGTTGCGTGGCGATTGCGGTTTCGGCAACGAGGGGATCATGCGCGAGGCCGAGGCGCGCGGACTTGCCTTCCTCTTCAAGCTGCGCCTGACCGCCAACGTCAAACGCATGATCGAGAAGCTCGCCTCCGCGCGCGAATGGGTGTGCGCCGGCCAAGGCTTCGAGGCGAAGGAGAGCGAGGTTCGGCTGACGGGCTGGAGCCGGCAGCGGCGCGTGATCGTGCTGCGCCGGCGCCTGAAGGGCGCTGTGGGGCTTTCGCTGAGCGACGATGGCGGCGCGCCGCAGCTTGCGTTCGTCGAGATCGGCGAAGCGGCGGAAGTCTACGAATACTCGGTTCTGGTCACTTCGCTCGACGAAGAAACAGAGGCGTTCGGTCAGCTCTACCGCGACCGGGGCGACGGCGAGAATATTTTCGACGAGATGAAGAACCAATGGGGCTGGGGCGGCTACACCACGCACGATCTTGGCGCGTTGCCGGCTCGCGGCGCGGCTCATCGCGCTGTTTTACGACTGGTGGAACATTTTCGTCCGCCTCGCCGATCCCAGTCTCCACCGCGAGGCGATCACCAGCCGGCCGCTGTTCCTCTCGGCGATCGCGACGCGCACGCGGCATGCCCGGCAAACGACGATCCGCGTGACGAGCTCGCACGCCAGGGCCAAGCCCGCCGCCAAGGCGCTTGCGGCCGTCGCCGCGTTCCTGCGAGGCCTGACCAAAAATGCGGAGCAGTTGACCCGCCTGCAGACATGGCGGGCGATCCTGTCGCGCGCCTTCCAGGCGTTCCTCAACGGCCGCCTGCTCCGAGCGCCGCCGCGCCTCGCGCCAAGTTGATGCAACCAAAGCGCGAAAAATCGCAGACCGCCAAACCGTCAGATCGGCCAACTGCCGTTTTTAGGGTGATAGCAGTGGCTGGGCCGCCCAGGCTTCTTGGGATTGTAGCCGACCACCGCTCCTTCCTGATGGCCGTAGAGCGGCTTCACCGTCGTATCGACGTCGAGTATCCACGGCTCGCTCAAAAGCGGCTCCACGCAATGGTCGAGATGACCTCGTAGCCAGTTCGCGCCCGCTTCTTCCTCGATCGCCGCGAACGCCCGCCGAACCGCGTCCTCGCTGACGATCTTGCTCATGTCGAGAAGCTCGGGCAACACGCGGTCGCTCCGCAGCGCCGCGATATGCGCGTAGCGCTTGTGCCCGGCCAACATCGACAACATCGCCGTCCCCAGCACGTCGCGCTTCTTGGGCGCGTTCGGACTGGTGTAACGCAGCGGGCAATCCGCCACGAACGCCTCGAACAGCCCCGCGGTCTTCAGAAAATCGATGAAGAACGGCAATTGCCCGAGCGGCGTAAGCGCCGCTTCATGGTCAAACTCGACCCGAACCGAACCGGCAAAACTGTCGACCACGACGCCCATGCCCGAGGCGTCGGGTTCAACCGCAGATTGTTCACCCGACGGGTGAGCCCCAAAGCGCGCTAAATCTTCTCTCATGCATATGAAAATGAATGATTCTCACCCCGCGGAAAACACCCAAACCGCCGAATTTAGGATCAATAGCTATATCTTGCGCCTGAGTTTTTTGCCGTTAAGTCCGGTTCGCGCGACCGCGCGTCATCTACATATCGCGCACGTATGGTTCGCCTTGGCGCGGTCCTGATTTGATCGGGAAGCCTTATCGCACCCTGCCGAGCGCGGGCGGGCGGTGTGGTGGAGGCGATACCTATATCTTGCGCCCGGTCATAAAGCGGCGAGGTACCGCCCGGCTTCGCGCGACCGCGCGTGATCTACGTATTGTGTTCGATTGTTCGCCCCTCGTGCACCGCATCCGGGGCAGTGCAGTGGGATCAATACCTATATCTTGTGCCTGCCTCTCTCGCGGCTAGGTAGCGCTCCGGTTCGCGCTGTGCCTGCCTAAAATACCGCTAGGTTCCGCCCGTCTCCGCGCGGCCGTCCGCTTCGCGCAAATAACGGACATTCCCCGGCGGCGTGGCGAATGGGTCGCGTCGACCCAAAGCGGTGGAAGTGCTGTGATGATTGGGTCGAAGCGTCCGGTCCCGGTCTTACCGCTCGCTGCTGCAGAGCTGGGGTGGTCCATCTCGATTGATAGGGTGTCAGGGATTTGGATGGATTTTCCGCGCCGTTGGGACAAAAGGTGCTAACTCATCTGATCGGTGGACCACGACACGAGGATCAAGACCTTGCGCGCGCAGAGCGGCTTGGGGCCGCACGACCGGCTCCACGTCGTGTCTAGGTTGCCGCCCCAATGAGCCAGCAAGACGGCGTCATCGACGCCTCGCTCGTGGAGGCGGTCGCGCCTTGAGGGCTGCGCGTTGCACAGCGCGTTTTCACCCGCAGCTGTCTCACCGATTTGGCCAGCTGGGCGGCTCGGCGCGCCTCAGGAGTTTGCAGGAGCCGGCGCGGGCCGTGAACGGCGCGAGATTGCGGGGGTGGAGAGAATGGAGCCAAAGCCAGTCGCCCCAGGTCCCGATTACCCTGCAGTCGTCAGGATTCTCTCCGCAACGCACGGTGTCGCGTTCCTGGAGGGGTTGGCTGTCCTGGAGGGGTTGGCTGTAGGCCGAATCGTAATATGCCGCAGCGGTTGCGTCATACGGAGCAGCAGACGTCATGGTCCTGTTCCTGCTTGAAGCGTTGGCCAAAATGCTGGACCACGCCTGGGAAGCTGCCTCGCCCAGTGCTTTGCGGGGCCCCGCACCGGCCGCAGCCGATGCGGGGCGAGACCGAGCGCGCTTACCGGATGGTGGCCTTGCGCACGGGCTCGTTAGGATGCGGCCGCCCACGGTGTGAGATCAAGTCGGCAAAAATCGGTATAGCGTAATCCTTTCGGAGCAGCCTTGAACGACGCGGCGTTTGCCACGGCGCGCGGTGGAAGATAGGAGGCCGCGACGGCGCGGCATTACTCTCGACTGCTAAGCAGAATCCGTTCGGTTGACCAACGCATGGGGCTCTGATTCGGTGTCGGCACCGATTCGCAGGGGCAAGACATGGCTGGAAAATCGCCGCTCACGGCAACCGATGAGCAACGCGCCGCGCTTGCGAGGCTTGCCGGCTCACGTGATCGCGGCGAAGCGGACAGGGCGCGCGTGTCGGGGTGTTTTCGCAACAGGACGACGCGCTCCGGCGCCTTCACGTTGAAATTGGCCCGGTGCTAATCGTCTCTAAGGATCCGTCCGAGCAAAAAGCGGCATCGATCCCATCGAGGTTGTATACCACGGACGCAACCTGATCGAGCCTCCGTTCTGCCTCCTTAGGACTTACGAAGAATCGCGGTCCGCCGCCAAAAGCCGGCTCCAGCCTTCGCGAGCGGACCGCGGTTGCAGCCCTAACGTTCTGACAGACATGGCTGAGTCTGGACCCGGGGGTAGCGGAGTTCGGGCAACTGTAACCAAACGATGGATACCGCGCTACACGTGTACCTCTTACACGTGTACCTCTTTTGATACGCAAGAGCTATGCAAATCCGGTTTACAGGGCATTAAATTTGCGCTAGTGGCTTACCCTAAGGAGGGTGCAACTGCGGGGTTGCGCCCCCTCGTTCTTACGAGAGGACTACGCCTAAACGACTAACGCGGGGACAATCGCTTGGTTTTTGGGCCTCACAACACAATGGCATGCCAAATAACCGGCTCTCCTTGTTTGAGGGAGCGGCCAGGCAGATTTTTCACGCGCGCTCATCCGGAAGTTGAGGAGGGAGGTTGCTCGTGGGTGACAATATCAGTCTTATCCGACTTGACGAGGCTCAGGCGCTGACACAGCTCCTGGAAACTGCCGAACGCTGCGAAGAAATTAATCTGCATGGCGCCGGCGAAACCGTCAGTACGATAACTGATGGTTTTATCGCGCTGATTGAAAGCCGCACCTTCATTCGGGAGTGTATTCGGCGAAGCATGCA
Organism: uncultured Alphaproteobacteria bacterium; assembly: GCA_963805295.1. Lineage (GTDB taxonomy): Bacteria > Pseudomonadota > Alphaproteobacteria > Rhizobiales > Beijerinckiaceae > Roseiarcus. Next base: position 165,560 of record CAWDTW010000033.1, read on the forward strand.
GTCGGCGTTTCCGTTGCAAATTCAAACGTTTTCGGAGGCTGTTGAATTGCAGCGGAAATGCCATAATCTGCCAAATTTAATTTTACTTTCTGCATTAGAAGAAAGCAAGGAGGCAAGCGCGGACGTCTTCCAGATTCTGTCTCAAATCGCGCCTAGAATACCAATCATTGTCCTCGCCTACAACAATGACGCCGAAATGGCCAAGGCGGCCATTTGCCATGGCGCGAAGGGTTACATCCCGGTAACATTGGGATTTGATATCGCGATTGAAGCGGTGCGCTTTGTTCTTGCCGGAGGGACTTATGTGCCGATCGACTACCTACTTATGAGAACTTGGCCTGGGGATCTGCCGTCCGAGGCGCTGCCGGCATCCGGCGCGGTCACGCCCCGTGAACTTGCGGTCGTACGAGCGATCCAGCGTGGCAAGTCGAATAAAGTCATCGCCTACGAACTCGGTATGTGCGAAAGCACCGTCAAGGTTCACGTGCGTCGCATAATGAAGAAATTGAATGCGAAGAACCGTACGGACGTGGCTATCAAATCACAAACTGTTTTGAGCACCTTTCCGCGGACCAACACTTGCCTTGAGTTGTCCGCCTAGAAATTCGTCGGCACTGCAGCAAGGTTGTGAAAAGGAAGTAAATTGCCGCCAATTTAACCGAGTAATCTCTGGCTAATCGGTTGGCCGGTCGCGGAGGATTTCCCACCAGGGATTATATCGACCCTTCCGCGCCTCGGACAGTGCGAAAAGAAATTGTTCTCCACTATGAGCGAATTCTAACGAGCACCTGGGGCAAGTAGAGACCAAGCGCGATTTGATGCGTCCGATGCTTTCCATGAACCCGTGGCCGCATCTGGGGCACTTGACGGGCCAAGAGTCATCATCGTCGTACATACCGCTGCCGCCATGAGGAAGGGCCTGGAAAAGGTCTAGAACCGTGTTTCAGAACAGCTTGTCCCCCGGTTTGCCAGACCGAGTACCGGTTGTAAGGCGTCCCTTTTTCGTCATCGTATCAATCTGGTCCGAGAACGTAAGGGACGTTCACTTCCCAAGTGTGCCGGCGATGATGATTGTCTTGAGCATTTGCGTTCTCCTCGTTTGGCCATGACGCGGTGCGGTAGATCTTGGCGCGGAATCCTTCGGCCTCGAAGCCGATGACGCTCCGCTCGGCGGCAGCGCGGGACGCGAACACGTGATATTCGGGCCAGACGCCGTCGATGCCTAGAACGTGTACTGTGTACATCGCGGCCTCCCCCTGAGGCGGCCTACTCGGCCCGACGCTAATCGGCCGATTGGGCCGTAAGAACTGAGCGGCCCAGACGTGCAGAGCGTCTGAGCCGCCAGCTTGGGGAGGGGGAAAGGGCGTCTGTCCCTCGGGGGAACTTGGCGAGACTGCCCCTCGGGTTCGGCTTCTTCCCTCCATCGGGCCGCGATCCTTTTTGCGGTAACCCGCAAATCGCCCTGCGGCATCTTCAATTAGGCATCGGGTCGAGGCGAGGCACAAGCGCGCGAAAGGGTAAGCGCCATCCTTCTTTCGTGTGTGCTCGACCTGGACTGGCCCGAGGTTCATTCTTCGATCCAGGGCGACGCCAGAGGATAGGACGACCAACTCGTCAGGGATGACGCTCGTTCATTGGCGCGCGGTCGCGCGGTGCGCCTCGGCTCATTCCCCCGACCGGCGTCGTCCACCGTCCGATCGGGGACGACCGCTTTACGTCGTCTCCGGCCGTTCGTTGTGCGGGTCAGTCTTTCACCGCTAGCGCGTCCGACCAGCGCCTCGCCCAGGTTGAACTATGCGCATCGTCCCCGCCGTCATGCTTTTTGGAGCACCGGTTGACCCCCGCGCGAGAACGATGACGCGCCCAGAAACGACCGGGAAAATAATATCCGCAAAAAATATGGCGGCACGCGCGGGCGAAATAAAAACCTATTTCCGAAATTTGCGGTGACGCCCGCGCGAAAACGATGACGCGCTCAGAAAACGACAGGAAAATAATATCTCCCCCCAAAAAACAAGGCGGCACGCGCGACCGCAATAAAAGAAGTTATTGCCGAAAAACTCGCAACGATGGGCGCGAAAACGACGACGCGCTCAGAAACGACCGGAAATTAATACCCGAAAAAATGCGGCGGCGTGCGCTGGCGAATTGAAAAACCTGTTTCCGAAAGAGGACCCAATTTCAATTCGGAACGGTTTTTCGCAACAGAGGAAAACCGCAGTTTCAACAAGCCCAACGAACGGTTTGGAGGCCGAAATGCCACCGCCTCCAGGTCCGTCCGGGTCCGTGCGACCGCGGGTTGATCTAAGCCTCGTACCCCGTCCCGGATCGTGCCAATCGTTCCTGCCGAGTTGGTTCCTAAAGTACCCGCACCGGCAGCATAGCTCCTCTCAGAACCGCTTTGCGAGCATTGCGATCTGAGGCGCTTTTGTAGCGCATTCGGTTGATGAACCGTCTCTCCAATAGACGTCGTCACCAACGTATGCGAGCTCATGCTGCGACGGAATAGTGATCACAATAACGCCAAGCCCATAAAATGAGTTGTAGTCCATATTGGAAAGCACGCTGTCCCGCAAAGGCTGAGACAGAGCCGAGCCCTTTATCCCGTCTTTCCATTTCGTAAAATACTGCTCTATTGAAAGCCCAAGCACCTTCGCTTCTCTTTCTACGCCGACAAAGAACCTTCGACCGACCTTCTTTGGCTCAATTCTATCGATCTGCTTTATACGAGACGAATCGGCTTCGTCGTCCGCCACCCCAATGAGTAATCTCCCACTTCTGTCGCGCCCGTTGTTCGCTATTGCGCAAATGGTTCTTACAACCTTGTCAATTACGGACTTATCTTCGGCACGCCTGTTGCTTAGGCTTACTAGACCCTGCTTCAATTCATAGTCCGCGAGCTCTACCTCTGATCGCCTGATAATAGCCTCAATGTCGATGGTTGAGTGGTGCGCATATATACGTTCTCTGTTATCAGATGCGATGAAACAAGTTCCAATAACACCTTTAACCGCATCGACGTTTCTACGTCGCTCCACAACAGACGTTGCTTGACGCCCTATTTCAATCCTGGCCGTTATGTTATTGAGAGCATCCTTTCACGCTACGTAATCAACCACATTTTTTCCTTCTCTCACAATCAATTCATGAAAGGCAATGACGATGATTGCGAACACTGACAGAAACGCATTCGTCGTTCTTTTTGCAAATATAATATCTCTTAGCTTCTCGGGCTTGCCGTCTGCACATGCGTTAAGTATTTCATTGATACAAAATTTCAATTCATCCGAAAATTTCTCCGACCCATAAATACCCAACGCGTTGACGATCCTATCAGATTCTGGGCTACCATCCATGTATATTTCATCTAAGGCGTCCTTCGAACGCTCAATTAATTCTCCCCCCACGATACAAGCCGCGATATCAGCGATACATTGTTCATCCATACTATCACGTAAATCGGTTGACCTGAGAATTCCGTGGCTCACCCAAAACACATCCCCGGCCTGAACTTCATAACCGTGCTTGCTCATTGGAAGATCGATGCTGATTGACGGCATCGACTTTAGCAATAATATTTCCGCCGACGCATCGCCGCGAAGTGTACAAGCAATTTCTCTCACAGCGGTTGAAAACGCATTCCTAACTCCAGCCTGTCGTCTCTCTTGATCACTTAAACGATGACCATACGTGTTGATTCTTGAGAATACATCATTGATCTCCGCGTCAGTTGCGTTCCTCATAACAGATAGAGAAAGTGTATAATCCAATATAACACTAACCTCTCTCTGCGAGAGCTCCGGCATATCCGTCGTAGGCACAAAAAGCCCCTCATCCGCGCGACTTTTTGCCGTTGGAAAATGCTTAATGTCAAATATTTTCCCGTCGAGGGTGGGGAACGAAGTTTCGACGAAAGAAACGATTGCGTGCAGCCGCTGTAATCCGTCTATTATTTCGAAAGACCCTGGGACCTCTTCGCGCTCTGCGATTAGTAAGGCTGGTACTGGATACTTCTTTAAGACGGATTCGACCAATTTTTGCTTTTCCTCAAGTGTCCAGACCAGCTTTCTTTGGTAGCGCCTATTTACATAAAGTTTATCATCTCTATAGAGGGAGTAAACCGACTGGATTGAGGATGTTTGTGAACCCAAATCCGCCATGGAGATTATCCCTTTTGTGTTTCCTCAAAGCGTCGGCGCTAGGCAGTCGGTCCTAGCAAGCCACTCGGCGCGATTGGTCTAACGTTTGTACCGTAGCGCGAACTTTGCTGGGCGAGAAATGATTTTCCTTGGGGCTTCACCTTGCAATTTGCCCCGAAAGTTGGCGTTGGGACCGGCAAGAACGTTCGGCGCAACGATGGGGGCAGTCCGAAAAGCACCGCCGACCGACAACAGTCTGATCCAGCGATCACCGGCTCAGAATTGCCGCGGGCGGATTGCCCTCGCCGAGAATAATTTGCGCAACCCGCCGCGCGGCCTCCTCACACTCGCTCGCGGGCACCTCGGCAAGCACCCGCAACGCGACCTCACGCGCGGTTCTTGGAGCCAACAGCACCTGAGATCCGCTCTCGACAAACTCTTTGCGGTCGAACGGCCGGCTTTTCAAAAATCGAAACACGCACGCGTCAACCCGCGGTCTCAAGAGTTCGATGACATCATAGCTGAGGCTCAGTCTGCCGGGCGCGTCGGCGTGGTGGAGAAACCCGAACGACGGGTCGAGGCCGAGCCCGACCAGCGCCCGTGTGCAATTGCCGAGCGCGACGGCATATCCGTAATTGAGAGCCGCGTTGCATGGTGTGCGCGCCCAACGTGGGACCAGCTGTGCGCCGCGCTTTTCCAGCCGGCCACGAAACACCGACCAGGCCGCTGTTAGCGGCGGCTTAGATCCGGCACTATTCGGCGGCGGGGCGCGAGCGCCGTAAGGGCCTTGGCGTCGGCGTCGTTTCGGGGCGATTTGGTGTGTCAGAAGTCTTGTGGGGGCGTGGCGGCGTTTGCGTCGGTGTGGTCCATCTTGAGCTGTCGGCGGAGCTCGTCCTGGATTTCGATCGCGTATCGTGACCAGATCTGATCGCAGATGTCGTTGATTAGTTCGAACACGGCGAGGGCGGTCTCGGGGGTCCAGTGGTCGGGGATCTCGAGCCGGACCGGCTTTAGGCCGGCGCGGGGTTTGGTTGTCACGAGCTTTGGGCCCTTCGCTGACGCGCCCGCTGATCGGCGCGTTCTTTAGCCTCCTTGAGACGGTAGGAGTTGCCGTCGATGGCGATGACCTCGGCGTTGTGCACGAGGCGGTCGACCAGCGAGACGATGCAGGCGGCGCCGGGGAACACCTCGTGCCAGTCGGAGAACGGGCGGTTGGTGGTGACCAGGGTGCTTTTGGCCTCGTATCGTCGGCTGATCAACTCGAACAGCATGTCGGCGTGGCGGTTGGAGTAGGAGAGATAGCCGACCTCGTCGATGACCAGGAGGGCTGGCGCGGCGTAATGGCTGAGGCGTCGACGCGGCAGCCTCCGGCGCAGTAAATCTGGCCCCGGTCGCAACGACTGCAAATCAGGACCTGCTGGCGGCAGAGGGCGCAGAGGAAGAAGCGGCCGCTGCCGCTGTCGTCGAGGCCGCAACTGCCCCCGCCACCTTCAACCCGTGGACGCGATCCGCGTCCGGCGCCATTATGCCCCTGCAATCGTGCTCCGGCACGGTGTGGGGCGCGGCGCCGAAATAAACTGCCAAGTTCGGTCGGCGCCGCGCCTGGTCCAATGATCGACAGGGACTGTAGCGTCAGCAGCGCGGCTCTGTCAGCGCTCAAGCGCCGCCCAAAAACCTCCCCCAGACCCCACCCGCGGGTTGACCCGATGGGTCCACAGGGACCCCCCGTCCCCTGCGCTTCGCTGCACGCTGATCGCGCTGCGCTCCGGGGACGGGTCCCCCCTATGGACTATCGGGACAACCCGCCGCCGCGCTCAGTCCAAAACGCTCCCGCCGCCGAATAAGCGCGGATCCTGACCGCCGTTCACAGGCCGCGGGGCAGCGGTCGGTCAGTCGAGGTTTAAAGCCGACATATCGCCGCCAATACAGCTTGGCGGTCTGAGCCTCGGCGATCAACAGCTCGGCATGGTCTCGCGCATTGGACACGGTCCGCAACGCGTCTTCCGTCTCGCGCTCCGACAATTCGCACGCCTGAATCTTCATCGCCAAGATCGCCCGCGCGACCTCCAGCCGTTGTTTCGGGGCCGCGCCCAACTGCGCGCGTCGAAGTTCAAGCGCATGGGCGCTGGCGTCCACGGTTGGCGCATCGGTCAGAATGGCGAGCGCTTCGCCGGCGCGGTGCATGACGAAGATTGTGATTCCCTCGTCAATCGCGAAGCGCATCGCCTCAATGGTCACGTTCGCACCGGGTGAGGCGAGCATGATAGAGCGGAGGCGATGTCGGCCGCGCGGAAAGGTTCTCTCGACGGCGTCGCGGTATCGAACGCAAAGCGCGCCCTTGCGGATTTGCAGTGCTGTGTCCGGTTCCGAGATGAAGAGCAGACCGCCTTCGAGCGGAGAGCCGCCCGTGGCCGTCTCGCAATTGTCTTCGCGGTGAGACCGGTCGATCCCCCCGGGATTGTTCTCGCATGTGTTCGCTGGGGAAACGCGAATTTCCGACTGGAGCCGAAGCTTGGCAGCAACTATTCCATCGGAGCGAATAGCGCGTTTTCGCGCTACGCGCTCCGCGGGCGAGGAACCAAGCGTGATCCCGGGGTCAGGCTGGGATTCCAGCCAATCCTCAAACCTGCGCCAGAAGGACGTGTATGAGTAGGGCGCGGGGCAACAAGTCGAATATTTCAGATACTCGGCGCGCAGCGTCGAGCCAGCTCGTAACGCTGCCTCCACACTCGCATAGTCAGCGTCGCGCTCTCTTGCGGTGAACGCTTTGCGTTCGCTTTGAACGCCCGGCGCAGCGCCGTTCAAAATGGTTTGGACCCTCCGCTGACTGAGATTGAGCGCGGCCGCGATTGCGCGTCGAGACGAGCCGGCGCTTCGCAAGAGCAAAACATCGCGCGTCAGCCTGACGGCGGTGCTGTCGAGCTTGTATCGACGTTGAAGGGAAAAATTGGTTGCGGATTGCTTGGCGCAATCCGGGCGTATATGCGGCATGGCAGCCGTTCCTTCTGGTCACGCAGATGGGGCGGTTAGGGCCGTCGCGGCGTTGGTAGCGCCGCGGCGGTCCGCTAAGTTTAGCACATGCGAAACCGGCTCCAAGCGCACTTTTCGCCGCATATCGCAACCCATTACGAATGGAATTAAGCGCGGCTGTTATTGGAGGGTTTGGCCACGCGAACGCGAAGCAGCGGGTTGGCCGCAACGCGCAAGCAGCAGTCGTTGCTCAAGGGCGCTGCGGACGATTTAAATCGACCCAATGCGGACCTCCAGCTCAGCCGGGTCATCGGGTCGGTCTGACCCAAACCGACGCCTACCTGGCAAAAGTAGCAGCGCGCACCGAAGATGCGTTCAATGGAGGTCCGCGGGGAACTCCGTCTCCTGCTCTACAGAACACACCTTAGCAATCGTCGTTTCGACGATCTGCCAAATGTCCTTCGTAAATCTTCCCAAGCCTTCGTTCGGCAATTGCGCTCGGTCCTCCAAAATTCGAGCAATTGTCCTCGCGCGTCTCACCTTGGTGCCGGGACCGGAGATATTCTCGTAGGCTGGCAGCCAAAAGCCAGTTCGCGGATCACGCACCAATGCTTCACTACAATAGGCATCGATCCGGTCGCCAACCTTGCTGCGAATTGCGTTGAGGATCCGCAATTCATCGTCCGCGCTCTCGGGCTTCCAGGGATCCCAGCCAGTCGGCAACTCCAGCTCCACGGAGATCGCCGATATAAGCCGCTGCGAAAGATCCTGGCCAGGATACAAATTCCGCTTCGGATACCCGTCGGCATAGGCATGACCAATCCAGTTCGTCAGCGCCTCCATGATCTTCCAGTGATAAGATTCCAGTTCGGGTTCGCTCCAGTCCTTCCGGTAGGCTTCGATTTCTCTCCGCAGAACGTTCGCGATTTGGTACTCGTTAAACAAAGGACGGATTCTCGGAATTGATATTTTTCCGGCGCGCTTGAACTGGTCGCAGACGCGCTTCATCTCCTCTTGCACCGACTTGGACCTGATCTCGGGCAAGTCGAGTCGCGCGAGAAAATGGGCCTTGGACTCGGCGGTTCGCTCCAGAAGGACTCTTTGGGCCTTGGGCAATGACGCGATGGCTTGGATAGCGTTGCTCAAGCCTTCCAACACCTTCGCCTTTCTGCCGGCCGCATCCAAATCGGGAGCCGCCACATCTTCAAAATGCGTGAAGATGAGCGCGAGGCGATCCTGATGACCTCTCGCGATCAGGTTCTCCAGGAGAATTGGGGCGTCTCCCGTCATCGCCGGCACCGCACGGTCGACCAGACAAATGACGTCAGCATCCGAGAATTTCTTTGCAAGTTCCGGGGGAACGGTGCGGTTGATCTTCATTGATCCGCCTTGTTCGTGGCCAACTCCCTGCCCGTCGAGCAGCACCCAGCGCGGCAAGTTTGCTGCCGCCCAAAGGGGCGGAGCAAATCGTCCCCGCACTCGAATGCCCTGCACAAGCGGAGTTACCAGAGCGCCGAAGAATTTACGGTTGTTCTGATAGAATGGGCGCAGTCGCCGAAAGAATTCTGCCATGTCGGCCGCGTCGGCAATGCGGTGAACGGCTGGCCAGGACACCTGACCGGTGGCCGCGCAGAGCCTTCTTTCGAGTTCTTCTAAAATCTCCTCGACGAGCGCGTCCAGCCGGTCTTTATCCAAATAGTATTGGAGCGAAACTTCTTCAATTACCGGTTCATCTTGCTCCGATGAGGGTTGGAGGTCACGCCGAGCTGTTTCGACCGCGAGTTCGGTCATCGACAAGACTTGCGCCACGCAGGAATCAAACTTCGTCCAGCGCAAGGCGGAGGCACTGGTATCCGTATCAAAATCGAACTCTTGCTCCTCGCCATATAACTCATAATCGTCCTCGGGCGCTGGTTCGGCGTTGTGCGTCCAGTCGCCAAGGATAAAATTGAAACGAAACCGCTTGTCTAAGTCGATCAGCAGCTTCGACGCGATTTTCACCTTGTCTTCTTTTTCCCGATGCGCGAAGGCACAGGCTTCGAGAATATTTTCTTTCACGATTTCCCGAATTTCATTCTCTGCGAAGAACGTAATGACGGCCGAGAAAACAACGTCATCGACAATTATCTCGGTGTCCGCCACGGTCGTTCGACCCGCCCCGCGCATAGGAAAATTATAGCTCACAGTCTGCAAGAGGTGCTGAATGAAGCGGCTCTTACCGACCGCCGTGGCGCCCGCCACGAGGACACGAGGGATCGGACCTCTCTTTCCTGTTTTTGCCGGCAGCGGCATCACCCGTTCACGTAGCCCCAGGTAATCGATCGGCTCCGGGGTAATGCAGTCGAAAAAAGCGTCGATAACCACGCGGGCATATTTTTGCTGGGCGATGGCAAGGCTTCGCGTGGGCAGAGATGGCGTCTCCGCGAGCGCAAGCAACTCGTCAAGCTGCCGCTGAAGCTCGTGAGCTTCGGCCTCGTCGCTCACCTTCAGGCTGCGATGGATTTTCTTTCCAATCGATCCTTCTCGGCAGATCGGGTGATGAAAACTGGTGTTCCAATTCCCTGATTTCGACTTGTAGATATGCGCCGTGTTAGCCATGATCGGCTCCAATGTTCTATGATGTTCTGCGAACACTAGACCATGCGCGGAGCCCAGTCAATTAATTTGTAGATCACCATAGAACATATAAAGTTTAATAATTAAAACAGGTATTTAGCCGAGCAAGCGCATTCCACCTGCGCACGTCACACCCGCTCCGCTACATCGTCTCAATAATCTGCCCGGTCTCCATATCCTCTTCCGCCGCGAATTCGTTTGTGAACGCAATCTCGCCGGTTTCGAGCCATTTCGGCCGCACGGGCTTGCTCGGGGTGAAATATCCGTTGGCGACAGAATTCTGCGCTGGCAGGGTCTCGACCAGCTCAAAACAGCGCCGCGCGGGGTGTTCGTCGGTTCCGTAATAGAGTTCAGGCCGCAGCGCGTTCAGGCGTCGTTTGAGCCCTGGAATATGTACGTCGATTGTGCGCGGCCGCTTCGCCCATCGGCCTATGACCTTGAACCTGGCACGGCCCGCCACAGCGCTTCCCGCCGTGATGAATTCCGTCTGCTCGATTTTGAGCTCTGGCCACGTCTCGGGGTCGTTCGGGTCCGAGGGCTTGCGCCAAGCCGCCGGCACGAGTTGCAACAGCCATTCTTCCTGTGTTTGGTAGTTGCGCTTCATGCCGCGCGTCTTGACGGTCGGAAGCTCTTCGTCCTCGGTGCGGTATGTATAGAGCCCGCTCTGGAGAAAGACCGAAGGCGTACTCGGCGTCACCCGTTTCGCTTCCCACTGGCCAAGGCCTTCTCCGATATCCAGATCGAGAGGCGCGAGCGAGACGACGCCGTCGGTGGAGAACTGGACGATGGCATGCGGGTTTTGCAGCGCCGCCTCCATGACGCGCCGACGCGTGCCGGCCGTCGTCGCCGCCGCGTACCAGGGACATGCGGTTCTCGGCGGGTTCGTTTCGCTCCCGCCGATCGACTGCGCCGCCTTTGCCGACAGCGAGTTGAGGGTGAGCTTGATGTTCTGCTCGGCCACGTTGCCAGGCTCCTCACGGCGCAGCCGGGCGCGTTCCTCGTAGAGTTCAGGGATGAAGGCATAAGGGCGCGGCTGGGCCTCGTCGGCCTCAAAGAACGCCGCCTCCGTGATCAGGATATTGAGGCCGTGATCCTTCGCGCGGCGCGGCAAACGTTTGAACCCGAGGCAGGGGGCGATCTTTTCGCCACATCCGGCGCGATGTCGCATGGCAGGCCGTCCGCCCCGACGCCCGGCAGACCAAGCTCGGCGAAGGTCTCCAAGTATCGCTTGGCTGCGATCGCTTCGTCGCGCATGTACCAGCCGGACCCTTCCGAGCAAAACAGGATGCCGCCGCCCTTGAGCCTGTAGGGCAACGGAAAGAAGGGGACGCCGCGGACCTCGCCACTCGTCCGGTCCACATAAAACGGGGGTAAACGCCAGCGAATGAAGAACGCAGAGATCTTGCTTGACGTCTCGACCTCGCGCCAGTCGAGGCCGAGGGGATTGTCTTTGATGTTCCAATGCCGGACGCGTCCGCCGATCATGGACGGTAGCTCTTGCATCTCTGCGGGATACGCACTTTTCAGATCGAAAACGTACGCGCCCGCCTCCGAATACCCTTGTTTGAGCAATTCGATATGTCCGCCGTAATAGGCCGCGTGCGCGATCAATTGCTCGGGCGACGGATCCTGCTTTTTCACCCAGCCGGCGTAATGCTCCGACACGCCGCGAGCGTGAATGAGCGCCGCCGCCGCCGCCCCCGCGCCGCTCCATGAGCCGAGGCGAATGCCCATGTAGTCAAACCCGTCGCGCAGCTTGATCGCCGCCATCGACAGCTTGCGCAACTCCAATTCGGTGTAGGTTTTGATTTCGTCGATCGGGACTTGATCGAAATTCTGTCTCCGCGCCTTATCGCGTTCGATCGCCGCGACTTCCTGTTTCGTCGCCAGGCCGAGCTTTTCAAGGCTCTCCATGACCTTGACAAACCCTTGTTGATAAAAGCCGTACAGATCATAAATTGTTATACGACGGATAAATCCCGCTTTCGGATTGTCTCGGTCGCGAAACTTCTTGACGACAAGGCGTTTGCCCTTGATCCAATCGATCGCGTAATCGCCGACAAAGACATGACCTTTGACCTTGATTGCCCCGTCCGAGCCAAGCCTTTCCTTTTCGCTCTTACTTTTGTGTTGATACGTCCGAGTCTGGCAGCGGCGTCGCTCCAGGAATCCGGGCCGTCATTCGAGACGGGCCTGGTTTCGAGGCTTTTTGGCCATCTCATGTAGTGGGAATTTTCGGTGGCGACGCCGTGGAAGCGTCCTCCCTCTTTGCTCCGTGTACTTGCTTTTATATACTCTTCTTCGCTATCGCCTACATCTTTGACTTCCCTTCAAGCGCATCCGACCGCTCCCTCGTTACTTCTTCGCGCCTTCTTTCCTCCTCGACCGGCCTCGCGTCCCCTGCGTCGCGAGCCACGACGCAGGTTCCTCGCGAGCTCCTTGCCTTTCCTCCGCGCGCGCGCGTCTGCGAGGCCGCCGCGCCGCCCTTGAGGCTCGATATATTTTCATCGCCTCGACGATCCGAAGCTCTTTTTGTCGATTGAGGGCGGCGAGCGTCCGCCATCGGGCGTGCTCGGGTGGATTTGGCAGCGCTCGGCCGCCTTCACGAGGCTCTCCCCTTCGATCAGGGCTCGCGCCTGATCGAGCCAGCGATCCTTGTTGTGCAGGCCGGCCACCGGAGTGCCGGTGAACGGATTGAAAGTCCTGCGGCATTCCACGCAGCGATAGCGCGGCAAACCTCTCGCCTCACCCCAGGGCCGGACATCGAGCGCCCCGCAGCGCGGACATCCCTTCCGCGAAGAACGCTCCTTTGCGATTTCCCGGAAAATATCGCGCTCGCCCGATGCGGAAAGCGTCGCCGCAACCGCATCGCTGCATTCCTCGGCCCTCTTCGCGTCCGCCGCCGCAGACCTCGGTTCGCGATCCGACGCCCTCCTCACAGGGATCGTCAGCTTCCGCGAGCGCGAGCTCGCGAAACACGATACGGCGCTGCGCCGCCTCAACGACGACAGCGCGCCCAGCCATCCCGCGAAATCCGACGGCTTCATCTTCGCCCCCAAAGCCCAGAGCCTTTATCGCTCGTGTCAACACATATCGCAAAAAGAGCGTTCCTTTTTGCAGATCTCGTAGACCTTTCGATAGGCTAGTTTTGGCATATAGTCGGCGATGGCCTGGAGGATCATCGTCACGTCGTAATTGAACCCATATGAGATAAAGGTCGCACCCCGAATTTTTCCGGTAGCGCGGTCAGCCAGTCGAGAATTTCGACAAGGGTGAGCGCCCGCTTGTCGTCATGACCGAGCCAATGCAGCGGCAGATCCCAAAACCCGCCGTGAGGGTTTTTGGCCGAGGGTTCGGTCATCCGTATTACGCCCGCCGCGCCCCATAAAAACGTCCGGTGATCCGGGTAGACCACGCCGTTATAGACGGCGTCGTTGCGCGGATAATTCATGCCCTCGCTGTCGATCGTGACGAACGGACGATGATAATGCGCGTTTCGCGCCTCCGCGCGCCGTTGCAGCCAAGGCTGAGCCAAATGTTTGGCGTGGTTCTGCTCCCGCCACCGACGCGAGACTTCCGCGCGCTTGCGCTTGACTTCAGGGTTCGCCCTGAATTTTCTGTGGGCTTCCCTTTGGCGCGCCGTCGCTTCCCACTTCTTTAGCGCTCGCCTCAGGGCGTCGAAGCCATTAGTATCGTCGGTGTTCGGCCAAGCGTCGAGACCGGCTTCCTTTAAGAGACCGGCGGCAATCATGGCTATGAGAGCAAAAATAGCTATGAGGACGACGGCAATGGACCATGCGTTCTCCATTTCCGGCGGCATGGCGGGAAGCGCCGTTTCCGCGCTCACAGGATGATCCCCGCGCCTGGCGTTGAGGGACCGCTGTGGCGGAAGAGGTCGGCAAGCTCGTCTTGGCCGTGGGCCCTGAGCCAGTCCTGGACGTGTTGCCACGTCCCGTTCTCAACAAACCGCTGGTGAATGATCTTATCGCGCAACGCCGCTTTCACCTGTCGCGGCGCTTCGGGAATGCTGTACGCGAGCGGACGCCCTCGCCTTAAATTCACCGGCCGGCGCGCTGCCGGCGTGAACGGCGGCGGTGCGCGCAACGCGGCCGCAATAAGAGCGGCGCGGCGGCGCGTCTCCCGCTGTTTGCCCGCCTGTTCCGCGGCCGCGGCCGTGCGGTAGGCAATCTCGCCGGTGCGGCGGCGTTCGGCGAGCTTTTCGAGAGACAGCCGCACCCCGGCCGTCTCGAAGCCGCGTTTCTTTAGGTACTCGCGCCGGGAGATGGACGGTGTGCTCGCCCCGACCCGTTTCACGTTCTTCTCGATCAGCCTCTCGGACCCTATCGAGGACCCCATGCGCTTCAATTCGGCTTTGGTCGCCGGGCGGAAATCGGCGCTCGGGCGGCGCTCCAGACGAGCCCGTGTCGGCGAGTTGAAAACCTTCGGGGCGCGACGCTTAGTCATGGGCGCGCCTCCCTCAACTTGCCTTCGAGCGTTGTAATCCGCCGCCGCGTTCCGTGCTTCATGAGTGCCGGCAGTTGATCGAGCGCGCCCATGATGACGACGCGCTTTTTGGCCCGACTTACTCCGGTGTAGAAGTTCGCCGCGTCGAAGATGTGCGGCTCTTTCTCGATGAGGCGCAGCGCTCCCGGCGGTATCGCCATGATGACGGCCTCCGCCTCCGAGCCCTGATATTTGTGCACCGTGGCGGCGCGGCCCCAGACGATGGTCTGAGCCGGCCCGTGTTGGTGCGGCTCATAAAGAACCTTCGCCGTCTCGTCGGAAGAAACGCGACGCAGCGTGATCTGCTTGCCGTCGAACGCCGTAACGATCAGCCGCATGCCGTTGAGCAATCGAAGGCCGTCGCCTTCATCGTCTGCGGACCAGTTCTCGACGCACATGAGGATTTCGCCGACCCGAGGCTGCGGCGATGTGGCTCCGAGCGCCGCGCGCAAGCTCGCGTTGAGCGCGTGAACCCCGTGCTCCTCGCCCTTGAATGGCGAGAGAACGGCGACGTTGTCCTCGCCGTAGATGCCGGCAAGCTCCAAATATTTTGAGACGATCGCCGCCGCGCCGCCCTTGTCGCCATCCAGAAACTCGACGCCTTCGCCGAATGTCTGCCCGCTGGCAGACGTGAACGCGCCGGTGCGAATCGCCTCGACCAGCGCCTGCACCGCCGAGCCGTTCGCCGAGCGAAAGATTGTCGTCAGCTGCGCCATCGGGACGACGCCGGAGTTGATCAGATCAAAAAACGGCGAACCCGGCATGATTGGGGGAAGCTGGTCCGGGTCTCCGCAGAGCACGACGCGCACGACGCCAGCCTCGTCCGCGCCTTCGAGCAGCGCCGCCAACTGACGGCTTCCAACCATCGAAGCTTCGTCGACGATCAGCGTATCTATGCCGACGAGCCGGTCGGGCCGGGCGACGTGGCCGGAATTTTTGCCCTCGGTCGTCAACGATGCGATGGTCGTCGCCCGCCCGCCAGTCACTTCCTTGGCGCGTTGGGCTGCGGCCGCCGCGAGCGCCGTGATCAGAACACGGTCGCCGCCGTGTTTGACGATCGCAGCAAGCACGCTCGTCTTGCCGACGCCGGGAGGGCCGCAGACGATCGAGATGCCTTTCTCGAGCATCATGTTGGCCGCGTCGCGCTGCGCCTGCGTCAACTCGATGACGCGAGGCGAGGACGTGGGGAAGAGCGTCACGTTCTTCCCCACGCGACGCGAACGGCTTGCGCGCTTGCTACGGGCGCCGACGCTCTCGACGATCACGGCTTCCGCACGGACTTCCCTCGGCAGCCATACGTGGTCGGGTCGGGAGGGGTCGAGCCTGTAAGCCAGTTCCTCGACCATGAGCGCGACCGCTTTTTCCGCGACAGTCGTTCGTATGGCGAACCGCTTCTCCAGATCGGCGGTCACGCGGGCGATCGGCGCGCCGATGTCGCCTCTAAGTTCGATGCGCTCGCGTGCAAGATGCTCGACGAAACACTTCGCGCGTTCCAGGTTTTGCGGATCGAACGGACGGAACGAGAGCGCATATTCCGACTGCGCCAGCTTGTCGGCCTCGCCGCAAGTCAGGCCATGTCTCGGTCCGCGCGGCCTGTCTTCACTCAACAAGCGGTAGTCAATGAGGTCGTATGCCGTCACCCTTGCGAGGCCGTCCGGATGCTTCGCGGTCAGCGCCGCGACCGTCCGCTCGGCGACGCCGCACTTGCGCAAGCTCGCGGCGAACGCGTCTTGGGCTTCGATACGCGCGCACGCCTCCTTGATTTTCGCGCGCGTTGCAGTCTTTGTCCTGGGTAGCGCGGAGCCCATCAAGTCAGGGTCCGCGATCACGCGCGCCGCGAAGTCCGATCCGAGCGCGGCGACAAGGTCATCGACATAACGCGGCGGGATTTTGTGCTGTGTGAAGATGCGGCGACGATCATCCGCGTAGTCCGGATCGAGCGGCTCGGCGTGAGTGACAAGCAGCTGCGGCTTGCCGTTATAAGCGCCCTTAAACCCGTGAAGTCGAAGCCGTTGCCCGTCATGAATGTCGAAGGGGATGTCGCCGGATGCGCTTTCGTAGCCGCCGCTCGATATCCTGAACGCTTTCCATGTCCGGCCGGGGCTTTGCATCGAAACCCGACCGACGGTCACGTCGACGGAGACGAGGTCGGGGTTGTCCGCAGGTTTAGCCAGAAGCGCGATATCCGACGCCTGGAATATGATTTGGGGTTTGCCCTCGTACACGGCCCGCCTTCCGAGAACGCGGAGTTTCTGGCCCGCGGCGACCGCGAACGGAAGCTGTTCGGAAAAACACACAGCTTCCCGGTATTCGGAATGGGCGACTTTAAGAACGCTGAAGCAACCCGATCCGTTTCGGCGCGGCTTTAGACGCGCAGCGAGAATATCGAGGTTGGCTTCAATAAGGTCCGGGCGTTGATTGTAGCCGCTATTGAGCGGCGGTTGCGACGACCCGATTACAACTCGCCTCGGGTCGAGTTTGTCCGCGGAAAAGCTGGAGGCGGACGCGCTTTTAGCTTGCGCGGACGTCTGTTTGGCTGTACTAAGTGACATAGGGATGATCCGTTTCGTTGGCTTGGCGGTTAACATTCGGTTCCCCTAGACGATCAAGATATCGAGCTCCCGCGACGGCCAATCGCGGGGCTCTTTTTATTCTGCGGTCTCACGCTGCCTTTTCATAACGTACGCGGCGAGCACGTTGTTGACGTAGGTCGAGCACGAGAGGCCCTCCAGCGCTGCAGCGGCGGTGCTTTCATTTCAGGTCACATTCGCCTCGCGGCACGTTTCGGATGAGTTCTCATTCGCTTGCGCGCACCTTGATGGATGAGAAGGCGGCTTGACCACCCCCTTTTCAGGAGAGGGTGGTGTCCGCGTCGGGTGACTCACGCGGATGTTGATCGCGTCAGCGGCACCAACGCTGTCACTCGAAGCCTCGGCCGCCATGCCGGCGTGGTGGCGAGCGAGCGCGGCGCGCGTGACTTCGGTGAGGCGGCTAAAGAAAGCATCGCCCCGCGCCGCGGCAGCCAGGGCGTCAGCGAGGCGAGCGGTGGCTTCAAGTGCGCGAGCGTCGACGCACCGGATCATCGGCTCAGCGTCGGGGTCGGCATCGGCAGAATAAGCGCAGCCGCAGGGCAACACGCGTGGCCGCGTGGGATCGGCCCACAGCTGGCGCAATCGCGGCGAGCGCAGCAGCTCGGGAGCCTCGGCCGTGAGCACCTCGCCCCGCTCGGCGACCAGATGTTCTCGGAGGAGGACGCGGCCCTCCTCGTCCTCGCCGGCTATTGGCAAGAGTTTCCGCGCGACCCAGCCCAATAGACGCTCGTGAGTAACTCCGAGCCGGCGGGCCGCAAGGGCGGTGGTCATCAGCATAGTGGCGGGGAGCCTACAGCGCGTTATGCGGTTGATCAAACGATCTGGCTTGTCAGTATCCATGATCTGATGTAGGATAAGGGGGTGCCCCAGAAACGCTCCGATCCCGACCCCACTACCCCGCCCAAGGGATGGGTGACTCGAGACGAGCTTGTCGCCGCTACAGGCGTCGGCGATCGGAACCTGTTGAACTGGTGCGCGAAGGGATTCGTGCCCCGACCGATGCGGCGCTTCCTAGGCGGCGGGCGCGGGACCGCGGCATTCTATCGTGCCGAATCAGTCGCGATTATCCGGCGGCTTCATGAATTGCAGCAGCAAGGTCGCGACGCCGATGCGTGGCTCTGGGGACTATGGCTCGATCCTGCCGACTATCCCGTTGACATTCGGCCGTGGTTATTGCGCCGCCTCGATCGTGACCTGGGAGCGATCAAAGCGGTCGGCGACGACCAAGAACAGATCGAGCGGCATGTTGCCGAAGGGCTCAGGCGCGGGAGGGTGATCCCCAAGCTACGTCGGCGTGGGATAGACCGATCCCATCTTCGTGATCTGGCGTTATGGGCTTACCGCGTCTGGGCCGACATCGAACAACACGAGCGGCTCGACAGCCCCGACTCGCCCATTCTCGACGCACTGCGAAAGGCCGCGGGATTACCGGACAAAGGGTACCCGGCCCCGGAGCGAAAGCTTGGCGTCGAATTGATGTCGGTCGCTTGGCTCAAGGAAGTTGTCGAAAAGGCGAGCCCGGACGAACTTGAACAGATACGTCGTGATTGTCGCGCGATCGACCATCTTGCTGAGGTCGCAGCGGGCGTTGATTGGCGCGCCATCATGCCGGCGATCCGGTCCGTCGTTCGGTCGATCACCGGCGACCGCCAGCCGGAGCCGCCCTCAATCCGCGCCCGCGCTGAGGGGCGGAAGCGCCCTCCGGTTCCAGTCATCGTGCGATCTTTGCTCTCCTCGTGGGATGAGCTCCATTTCCGAGCGTTTCTAATTCCCAGCCTGATTACGTGGCGCCAAACACCCGAATACGGGAAGCGCATTACAGAACTCCTCGCCCTCTCCACGCAGGTGCTCGAACTTTTCCCACGACTTCCCAAGCCTCCTAATGAACCCCAGCACGGCTAGCTCCTTACGCTGCGCCAAGCACGACATCGGCGGCGCGAGGCACGGAGAGCAGAGGTGCGCGCATGCACGCCGATGATACGAACTACACCGTCATTAAGAATGGCGTGGCAATCCGCGTAGAAGGTAATCGGCTCGTCATTCGCGATGGCCCTCAAGAGACGCCGCCCCTCCTTCTGACGCGGGCGGAAGTCCGCCGAAACCTTCAGCATGTCATCGTCTGTGGGCATGCGGGCGGTTTCGTCACCTTCGATGCCTTACGATGGTTGCGTGACACGGGCGTGGCTTTTTCACAGCTCGACGCTGGCGGCGGCCCGGCGACACGCGTCTGGAGAGACGCTGGCCCATGCTCTTGCAAAAGTGGGTTGGGGGACGACCGCGTCAAGCGGCAATATAGTATTGTTGTAGAGTAATTTAATTATATGAGTGATATCATGAAGTATAATAGCGTATTATGTCATGATAAGTACGTTTAAAATTCAGCAGGGCGACCCTTGGCGCGGCGGAACGGCGCGAGGCGTAACGAGGCGTAACGCAGAGACGACGCGAGAGGCCGGCGCTCGGCGCGGAGCGCGCGGACGCGCGTGACCGACGGAGGCGATGACGCGCGGGCGGGGATGGGACACAATGTGTAGATCACGCGCTAACTGGACGTGAAATCGAGCCGCGAAAGAGGCAGGCACAAAATATCCACACTGCCCCGGACGCGGTGCACGAGGGGCGAACAATCGAACACAATACGTAGATCACGCGCGGTCGCGCGAAGCCGGGCGGTACCTCGCCGCTTTATGACCGGGCGCAAGATATAGGTATCGCCTCCACCACACCGCCCGCCCGCGCTCGGCAGGGTGCGATAAGGCTTCCCGATCAAATCAGGACCGCGCCAAGGCGAACCATACGTGCGCGATATGTAGATGACGCGCGGTCGCGCGAACCGGACTTAACGGCAAAAAACTCAGGCGCAAGATATAGCTATTGATACCACCACACTGCCCCCGGCCCGGTCGGCTTAAAGCCCGAAAATGGTGCCGCAAGCCATTGAAATCGCTCAAAACTGGAGCGGAAATGGCGCGCCGCCGGCGGAGCGGCCGGGGACGTGACGGGCAGAGCCTTTTCAGGCGGGGCGGGACCCCTTATCCCTGAGCCGGCAAGGGGTCCGGCATGTTGCGGCAGTTCTCGTCCGACGGCGTCCAGATCGCCTATATCGACGTCCCCCCCGAGGGCCACGACCGCGGCGAGCCGATCCTCCTCATCCACGGCTTCGCCTCGAACCATCGCGTCAACTGGGTCAATCCGCGCTGGGTCGAGACGCTGACCCATTCCGGGCGGCGGGTCGTCGCCTTCGACAACCGCGGCCACGGCGCGAGCCAGAAGCTCTACGCCCCGCGCGACTATCGCGCCGACTTGATGGCCCGCGACGCGGCCAATCTCCTCGGGCGCCTCGGGATCGAGCGCGCCGACGTGATGGGCTATTCGATGGGCGCGCGCATCGCCGCGTTCCTGACGCTCGGCCGGCCCGAACTCGTGCGCTCGCTGATCCTCGGTGGTCTCGGCGACCGGTTGGTGCATGGCGCGGGCCTGCCCGTCGGCATTGCCGAGGCGATGGAGGCGCCCTCGCTCGCCGATCTCTCCGACCCGATGCAGCGCATGTTCCGCGCCTTCGCCGACCAGACGAAGAGCGACCGCGCCGCGCTCGCCGCCTGCGCCCGCGGCTCGCGCCAAACTCTTACGGCGGCCGCGGTCGCGCGCATCGCCCAGCCGACGCTGGTGGCGGTCGGCGCGCGCGATGTCGTGGCCGGCGACGCGGCGAAGCTGGCGGCGATGATGCCGATGGCCGAGGCGCTCGTCATCCCGGGCCGCGACCACAATCTCGCGGTCGGCGACAAGGCGTACAAGGCCGGCGTACTGGCGTTCCTGGAGCGGCGCGCCTGAGCGAAGGGCTTGTCGGCCTGCCCGGTCTTTGCCCCAACAAAGCAGGTGACAACGCCGCCGGAAATGTCGATGCTGCGCCGCAAGAGTCGGCTGACAGTCCGACGACGGGAACGGAAAGTCCATGGAGCTGGCCGAGGCGAGAGCCAAGACCGCTGAAGCTCGACCGTCACGGGTCGGCGCTGCTCGCGGTCGAAGGCGTGACGATGCGTTTCGGCGGCGTGACTGCGCTCGAGGACGTCAGCTTCAACGTCGCTCTCGGAGCGATCTGCGGCTTGATCGGCCCCAACGGCGCCGGCAAGACTACGCTGTTCAACTGCATTTCGCGCCTCTACGACCCGCACGCGGGTTCGATCAGCTTCGACGGGCGGTTGCTCGCGAGCTTTGGCCGGCATGAGATCGCCGCGCTCGGCATCGCCCGCACCTTCCAGAACGTCGCGCTGTTCGCCACCATGACGACGCGCGACAACGTTCGCGTCGGCGCGCACGCGATGGCGAGGGGCGGATTTCTCGTGAACGCGCTCGCGCTACCTTCGGCCGGGCGCGAGGAGCGGCGCCTCGCCGAGCGCGCGGAGGCGCTGATCGAAGAATTCGGCCTCGAGAGCGTCGCCGATCGGCCGGTCGGCGAGCTGCCGTTCGGCGTGCGCAAGCGGGTGGAGCTCGCCCGCGCGCTCGCCATCGGTCCGAAGCTGCTGCTGCTCGACGAGCCGGCCGCCGGGCTCAACCACGAAGAGGTCGATGCGCTCGGCGAGGAAATCCGCGCCATCCGCGACCGGCGCGGCGTCGCGATCCTCCTGGTCGAGCATCACATGAACCTCGTCATGCGCGTCTCCGACCAGGTCGTCGCGCTCGACTTCGGCCGCGTCATCGCCGACGGACGGCCGGCAGAGGTTCGAGCCGACGCGGGCGTCGTGCGGGCCTATCTGGGGAGCGCGGCGTGAGCGCGCCGATCCTCGAGGCGCGGGGCCTGACTGCGTTCTACGGGCCCGTTCAGGCGCTGTTCGGCCTCGACTTCGTCGTCGAGGACGGCGGCGCGACCGCGCTCCTCGGCGCGAACGGCGCCGGCAAGACGACGACGCTTAGGGCGCTCTCCGGCCTCATCCGCCGCGAGGGCGACATCCGGCTTCGCGGCAAGCCGATCGGCGCGTTGTCGACCGAGGCGATCGCGCGCCTCGGGGTCGCGCACGTGCCCGACGGGCGGGGCACCTTCACCGACCTGACGGTCGAGGAGAACCTGCGGCTCGGGGCCTATGTCCGCTCCGACAGAAGAGGGGTCAAAGGGGACTTTGACCGGGTGTTCGGCTATTTCCCGCGGCTCGCCGAGCGAAGGCGGCAACAGGCGGGCACGCTGTCGGGCGGCGAGCAGCAGATGCTCGCGATCAGCCGCGCGCTGCTCATGCGCCCGAGCCTTCTGATGCTGGACGAGCCGTCGTTCGGCCTCGCGCCCCTCGCGGTGGCGGAGATCTTCCGCATCCTCGCAGCGATCAATCGCGACGAGGGCGTCAGCATGCTGATCGTCGAGCAGAACGCCACGCTGGCGCTCGAGCTTGCCGACCACGCGGTGCTGATCGAGACGGGGCGCGCGGCGATGAGCGGCCCCTCGCAGGCGCTCCGCGCGGACGACGCGGTGCGGCGCTGTTACCTCGGCTATTGAAAGGAGCGTTCTTGAACGAATTCCTTCACCAATTCGCCTCCGGACTGGCGCTCGGCGGCGTCTACGCGATCATGGCGCTCGCGTTGGTGATGATCTACCAGGCGACCCAGCTGGTGAACTTCGCCCAGGGCGAGATGGCGATGTTCTCGACCTATTTCGCCTGGAAGCTGATGGACATGGGCTGGCCCTACTGGCGCGCTTTCGCCGCGACGGTCATCGTCTCCTTCGTCGGCGGCGTCGCCATCGAACGCGTCGTGGTGCGTCCCTTCGCCAAGGCGCCGGTGCTGGCTTCGGTGATCGTGTTCATCGGCCTCGCGCTCGTCTTCAACGCGCTCGCCGGCTGGCTCTACGGCTATTCGGTGACGTCGTTCGACACGCCGTTTTCGGGACGGCCGTGGTTCGGCGCCGGCTACATGTCCGCGCACGAATCCGGCGCGGTCCTGGTGACCTTCTGCGTTCTCGCTCTCGTCTACGCCTTCTTCCGCTTCACGCCCCTCGGCCTCGCGATGCGGGCCGCGGCGCAGAACCCGACCTCGAGCCGGCTCGTCGGCATCCGGGTCGGCTGGATGCTGGCGATCGGCTGGGGGCTCGCCGCGGCGATCGGCGCGGTCGCGGGCATGATGGCGGCGCCGATCGTCTATCTCGACCCCAACATGATGGCCGGCATTCTGCTCTACGCCTTCGCCGGCGCAGTGCTGGGCGGCATCGACAATCCGTTCGGCGCGGTATTCGGCGGCTTCGCGGTCGGCGTGCTCGAGAACCTCCTCGGCGCCTATGTCGTCGGCGCGGAAGTGAAGCTGTCGGTCGCACTCGCGATCATCGTCGGCGTGCTCGTCTGGCGGCCCTCGGGCCTCTTCGGGCGCCGGCTCGTGGCGAGGGTCTGAGCATGGCGGAGCCCGGCGCCCTGAGGCTCATCGCGACGCTGGCGGTCTTCGCCGCCGCGCTCGCCTTTCCGTTTCTTGCGTCGGGCTACCACATCTATCAGGGCGCGCAGGTGCTGATCCTCGCCATCGCGCTCCTCGGCCTCAATCTTCTCACCGGATTCAACGGCCAGATTTCGCTCGGCCACGGCGCCTTCTTCGCCATCGGCGGTTACGGCACGGCGATCTTGGCGGCGAAACTCGGACTGCCCTATTGGCTCGCGATTCCGATCGCGAGCCTCGTCTGCTTCGGCGCGGGATTCCTGTTCGGCTTTCCCGCCTTGCGGTTCGGCGGCCTCTATCTGGCGCTCGCGACGTTTGCGCTCGCCGTCGCCACGCCGCAGATCCTGAGCTACACCGGCTTCGACGCCTGGACCGGCGGCTCTCAGGGCGTCTCGCTCGCGAAGCTGCGTGCGCCGTTTGCGCTGCCGCTGACCGACGACCAATGGTTCTATCTCCTTTGCCTCGTTTGTGCGGCGGCGCTCTACTGGGCGGCGCGAAACCTCGTCCGCGGGCGAATCGGCCGGGCGCTGATCGCGCTGCGCGATCAGCCGATCGCCGCGGAGACGATGGGGGTCAACGCGGCGCTTTACAAGACGACCTGCTTCGGCGTCAGCGCGCTCTACGCCGGCGTCGCGGGGGGCCTGAATGCGTTTGCGGTCGGCTTCGTTTCGCCCGAGAGCTTTGGACTTTCGCTGTCGCTGTCGTTCCTCGTCGGCATCGTGGTCGGAGGCCTCGCGTCGCTCGGGGGAGTGTTGTTCGGCGCGCTCTTCATCGAATTCGTGCCGAATGTCGCAGACCAGCTGACTGTCAGTTTCGGCGAAAGCGCCAAGGCGCTGCCGGGCGCGGTCTACGGGGTGCTGTTAATTCTGGTCATGGCCACCATGCCGACCGGCGTCGCCGGCGCGTTGCGGATGGCGGCGAATTACGCCTCGCGGGGGTTGTTTTCTTCGCCGGCGCGCACAAGTTGAAGGCTGCGGCGGGCCGACGCCGTCGCGAAAGAAAGAAAAGGAGGATCGCCTATGTTCACACGACGTTCGTTCCTGCAATCGAGCGCGGCGGCTGCGGCGTTCGCGGCGAGCGCCCCTGCCGCCCGCGCCGAGAACGCGCCCGGCGTCACCGACACGGAGATCAAAATCGGCCAGACCATGCCCTACAGCGGCCCTGCATCGGCCTATGGAGTGATCGGCCGCACGGAGACCGCGTATTTCAAGATGATCAACGATCAGGGCGGGATCAACGGCCGCAAGATCAATCTGATCAGTCTCGACGACGGCTACAGCCCGCCAAAAACGGTCGAGCAGGTGCGCCGCCTGGTCGAGGAAGAGAAGGTCGCGTTCCTGTTCCAGACGCTCGGCACGCCGCCCAACCTCGCCATCCGCAAATATTGCAACGACAACAAGGTGCCGCAGCTTTTCATCGCGACCGGCGCCACCGAGTTCAACGATCCCAAGCAGTTTCCCTGGACGATGCGCTACAATCCGAGCTACCAGACGGAGGCGCGCATCTATGGCAAGCACATCCTGGCGACGAAACCGTACGCGAAAATCGCGGTTCTCTATCAGAACGACGGCTTCGGCAAGGACTACCTGATCGGCCTCAAGGACGGGCTAGGCTCTGGGCACGCCGGGATGATCATCAAAGAGGCGTCTTACGAGACATCCGAGCCGACCGTCGATTCCCAGGTGGTGACGCTGCAAGGCTCCGGCGCCGACGTGTTCCTCATCGCTGCGACGCCAAAATTCGCCGCGCAGGCGATCCGCAAATCCTACGATCTCGGGTGGAACGCCGACCGCTACGTTACGACCGTTTCGGTGTCGATCGCGACTGTCCTGAAGCCGGCCGGGCTCGACAAGTCGAAGGGGCTCACCTCGGTCGGTTATGTCATGGACGTCAACGATCAGCATTGGAAGGACGAGCCTGGCGTCAAGCAGTGGAAGGACTTCACGAAGAAATACATGTCCGAAACAGATTATATCGACGCCAACGCCGCCTTCGCCTTCGGCGCGGCGGCGACGATGATCCAGGTGCTCAAGCAATGCGGCAATGACCTGTCGCGCGACAACGTCATGCGGCAGGCGGCCAGCCTCCACAATTTCCCGGCGCCGATGCTCGAGCCGGGGATCGTGCTCGACACCTCCCCTGACGAGTACGACCCGATCCACCAGTTGCAGCTGATAACCTTCAACGGCGCGAGCTGGCAGCTGATCGGCGGCATCCTCGAAGGGTGACTCGTTGGGCCGCGCGCATTCTCTGCGCGCGGCCCTTCGTCGAGCCGCATCTTCACGGCGATCGTCGGTCTGCGTCCATGCCCAGACATCGATGTCGAGCAGGAGCGTCGTCAGGAACGCCATCCCACGCCGCGAGTTCGTTCTCCTCCATCGGCGCGAAGAAGTCCGGACCTTTCCCGAGCGAGCCCGGCGGGAGGACGCCGAACTTGAACCGGCCTTGGATCGGCACGAGCCGAACCAGCGGCTTGTCACGCTTTGCGATCACCACATCCTCGCCGGCAAGCGCGGCCTCGATCAGCCGCGAAAGCTGGGTTTTGGCGACGTGAACTGTGACCTTCTTCATGAAGAATCCCAGATGAGCGTATGCTTAGCTAACTTAGCTGGAACCATGCTCCGCGTTCGTCAAGCGGCCCGCTCAGCTCCACGCCTTCAGCGAGCCGAAGCGGACGAATTTTTTCGCGAAATGCCGGTCCATGCGGGACAGCAGGTCGCGCAGGAAGGCGACGCCGTCGGCGAGATAGGGGCCCTTGTTGAGCATGACGCAATCCGCGCCCTGCGCCATCGCCGCGTCGGTCATTTCGGCGCGGCTCGCCACGCCGTCGCGAACGTAATTGTCCAGCACCTGGGTCGCCCAGACGACCGGCGTGTGCGCCGCCTCGCAGAGCCACAGGATCTCCTCCTGCATCTCGGTGAGCCGCGCGAAGCCCAGTTCGACCGCGAGGTCGCCCCGCGCGATCATCACCGCGGTCGGGTTGTGCGCGGCCGATTGGAGGATGAGCCGCGGCAGGTTGCGCACCGCGAGCGGCGTCTCGATCTTCAGTACGAGCCCGTGCGGCTCGCGCTTGGGCGCGCGGGCGACGAGATGATCCTGCAGGAGCTCGATGTCGTCGACCCTCTGCACGAAGGAGAAGCCGACGAGGTCGGCGTGCTCGGCGATGAAGTCGAGGTCGCGGAAATCCTTGGACGTCAGCGGCGGCAAGTCGAGCTCGGTCGAGGGGAAATTGATCCCCTTGCCGGGCTTCAGCCGCACGCCCTTCTCGCGCGCGGCGTAGATTTCGATCTCCGCCCGCCCGGCGCTCTTGGAAACGACCCGCGCCGCGGCCTTGCCGTCGTCGATGAAGACTTCCGCGCCGACCTCGAGCTGGTCGACGAGGTCGGGGAAGTTCAGGGAGAAGGCGATCGGTTCTTTCGTCTTTTCCTTCAATTCGTCGATGAGAGTCGCCCGGTCGCCGCGCACGAGGCGCGTCTTCGGCGGCGCCTTGACGCGCTGGATGCGGCATTTCGGGCCGCCGATGTCCATCAGCACCGTGCAGGGGCGCTCGAGCCGCGCCGCCGATTCGCGCACGTGGGCGACCATCCGCCCCCAGGCCTCGGCGTCGTCATGGGCGCAATTGATGCGGGCGCAATCCATGCCGGCGGCAATGAGATTGTCGATGAGTTCCGGCTGGGTCGCGGCTTCGGGCGGCAGGGTCGCCATCACCCGCACGCGCGGGGCGTCCTTGTGCCGCTTGCCGAACATCCGGTCGGCTTCGGCCTCGAGCTCCGAGGCGCCGGCCCGCGCCTGCGCCGGAGCAGGGTAGGGGACGTTGGTCTCGCCGGTCAGGCGGCGCAGCGTCACGATCAGCGCGTCGAGGGTCTGGGCCACCTTGGATTCGCTGCGGCCGAGCGAGGAAAGCCCGCGCGCCGCGAGCCGGACTTGCAGATCGGTCAGGTCATGGCCGCGCAGCGCGATATAGTGGGAGAGGTTCAGCGCGCGGGCCCCCGCCTTCTCAGCGGCCGGGCCCCATTCGGCCCTCAGCTCGGCGCCCCTCTCCTCGACGTCTTCGCGCAGCGCCTGCACTTCGGCGAGGAGCGCGCGCAGCTCGTCAAGGTCTCTACCGGGTTTCGCAGGCATGGACGGCCTTGTCGCGTGGCCGAAAGCTCGGGGAATCGGATTTCGTCGCGCCTGACCGGTCTTTGACGCGCAAATGTGACGCCTGTGCAACAAATCAGGGTTAATGCGACCATTCGACGACAGCCGCGGCTTCGAGACAGTCACGCGGACGCCGCCGCCTTCTTCCTCCGCTTCGCCAAAGTCCTCAGCCTCAGCGCGTTGAGCTTGATGAAGCCGGCGGCGTCGTTGCGGTCGTAGACGACGCCGCCTTCCTCGAAGGCGACGAGGTCCTGATCGGTGAGCGAATGCGGGCTGTGGCGGCCGATCGTATTGACCCCGCCCTTGTAAAGCTCGAGGCGCATCGGGGAACCGCTCCGGAGACTGTCGAGCGCGCGGGCGCGGCCCGGCCTAGCGGGCCGGCGCCGCTCGACGCCGACGTGCAGGCCGGGCGTTCCGCGGCGGGCGGACGACCGGCTCTGCGACATCGCCAAGACGACGTATTCTCAGGGCCGGGCGCTGCGGCAGCTTCACGGACAGCTCGAGCTCACCGCCGAGCGCCTCGACGTAGCTGCGCAGGGTCGACAGATACATATCGGCTTGATTTTCGATCTTGGACACCGAAGGCTGCTTGATGTTGAGCGCCGTCGCGATCTCTACCTGCGCCTTGCCCGCGATTCGGCGGAGCTCCCGCAGGCCCTCGACTTCCTGGCGGCGTTCCTGATAGCGCGCCTCGACGCGCTCCCGCCGCTCGGGCGGACGCTCGGCGCTAACTTGGTCAAGACTCCGGCCCATCTCACTTCTCCTTCTTTCCGCCTTTCAGACGATCGAGGTACGCGGAGAACCGCCTATCCGCCTTCGCGATGAGCTGCTTCGAAAAGCGCTTCCGGCTCCCGCCGGAGTTATCGCCGGCGACCAGCAAGATCGCTTGGCGCTGCGGGTCGAATGCGAAGGCCGCGCGCTGCTCGCCGTCCGCGGCTTCAAACCTCAGCTCCCTCATGTTGGCGTACTTCGAGCGGTTGAGCGTATCGGCATACGGTCGGCCGAGCTGTGGGCCAAAGTCGGCCAAAAGTTTCGCGACCGCGAGCAACGCGTCCTGAATCGCCGGCTC
Source organism: uncultured Alphaproteobacteria bacterium (assembly GCA_963805295.1). Classification (GTDB taxonomy): domain Bacteria; phylum Pseudomonadota; class Alphaproteobacteria; order Rhizobiales; family Beijerinckiaceae; genus Roseiarcus. Next base: position 193,993 of record CAWDTW010000033.1, read on the forward strand.
GAAGGCCAGGAAATCCGGCTCGAAGTCATCGTGGAACTCGACAGCCCACCGCACTAAATAGCCTGGAGGATATGCTGCGTCAAGGGAGGACCGCGCTTGTCGATTGGCGAGGCGCTCGAAGTCCTCACGCCTTCGCGGCGGCCCTCTTCCTTCGCTTCGCCAGCGTCCTGAGCCTCAGCGCGTTGAGCTTGATGAAGCCGGCGGCGTCGTTGTGGTCGTAGGCGACGGCGCCTTCCTCGAAGGTGACGAGGTCCTGATCGTAGAGCGAATGCGGGCTGTCGCGGCCGATCGTATAGACCCCGCCCTTGTAAAGCTTGAGGCGGACCCGGCCCGAGACCATCTCCTGGCTCTTGTCGATGAGACCTTGCAGGAGCTCGCGTTCGGGGGCGAACCAGAAGCCGTTGTAGATGAGCTCGGCGTATTTCGGCATCAGCTCGTCCTTGAGATGCGCGGCGCCCCGGTCGAGCGTGATCGATTCGATGGCGCGGTGCGCCGTCAGGAGGATCGTGCCGCCGGGCGTCTCGTACATGCCGCGCGACTTCATGCCGACGAAGCGGTTCTCGACCAGATCGAGCCGGCCAATGCCGTTGTCGCGGCCATATGCGTTGAGGGCGGCCAGCAGCGTCGCCGGGCTCATCGCCTCGCCGTCGACGGCGACCGGATCGCCCGTTTCGAACGCGATCTCGATGACGGTCGGCTTGTCGGGCGCGGATTCGGGATCGACGGTGCGCGAATAAACGTAAGGCGGCGTCTCCTCGGCCGGGTCCTCGAGCACCTTGCCCTCGGAGGAGACGTGCAGAAGGTTGGCGTCGGTCGAGAACGGCGCTTCGCCGCGCTTGTCCTTGGCGATCGGGATCTGGTGCTGCTCGGCGAAGGCGATGAGCGCCGTGCGCGAGGCGAAGCTCCACTCTCGCCAGGGCGCGATCACTCTTATGTCCGGCTCGAGCGCATAGGCCGAAAGCTCGAACCGCACCTGGTCGTTGCCCTTGCCGGTCGCCCCATGCGCGATCGCGTCGGCGCCGACCTCGCGCGCGATCTCGACGAGGCGCTTGGCGATGAGGGGCCGGGCGATCGAGGTGCCGAGCAGGTACTGGCCCTCGTATTGGGCGTTGGCGCGGAACATCGGGAACACGTAGTCGCGGACGAATTCCTCGCGCAGGTCCTCGATGAAGATGTGCTCGGGCTTGATGCCCAGCATCTCCGCCTTCTTGCGCGCCGGCGCCAGTTCCTCGCCCTGGCCGAGGTCGGCGGTGAAGGTGACGACTTCCGCGCCGTAGGTCGTCTGCAGCCACTTCAGGATGATGGAGGTGTCCAATCCGCCCGAATAGGCGAGGACGACGCGCTTGATCTTGGATTCTGGGCTGGACATCGAGAGCGCTCGGGTTGACGGGGACAAGAGCATCGGGAAGCCGAACCCGTCATGGCCGGGCATAGCCCGTCGAAGGACAGCGCAGCACGGATAAGAAGCCGCCCCGCTTGCGTCGGCCGGACTTATAGTGCCGCCCGCGCCCAGCGCAACCCCGTCAGGCTCCGCCGCGCGGCCAAAGGAGCTTGCGCGCGATCTCGATGACGATCAGCGTGACCAGCCCGCCGAGCAGCACGTCGGAGAGGTAATGGCCGCCGAAGGCCATGCGCAGGATGCTCGCCCCGATCCCGAAAACGAAGGCGGCGACGATCGCCGGCCCCCGCCAGGGCGGCGGCAGGACGCTCGCCGGAGCGACCATCCAGAAGCCGGTCGCCGCCTCCCCCGAGACGAACGAGCAGTTCTTCTTGCAGGCGCCGTTGTCCTCGTACCAGGGGCGGAACGGGTCCGGCCCGCCGAATTCCTGGGTCTGGACGGGCCGCGGACGATGCCAGTGGTCCTTGAAGCCGAGATTGACGATGAGGCCGGGTCCGATCGCGATCGTGGCGATGAGGAAGATGACCGCCCGGCCGCTCGGCGCCCAGCGAAGGCGCGCGCCACGCCGCTTGGCGAGCCAGAGCCCGGAGTAGAGCGCCAGCACGACAAACGGCGTGCTGCGGAAGAAATCGCGGCCGTAGCGAGCAAGGGCGTCGTGGCCGATGAAGCCGCCGCCGTCGTAGAAGAGATGCGCGACCTCGAGATCGATTCCCGGCCAGACGGCGAAGACGACGAGCATCAGCGCCGTCAGGGCGAAATAGACGATGAGCGCCTTGTTCATCAGACTGTCAGCGCACCCGATAGGTTCGGCCGGTCTCGAGGCCCTCGACGCTGCGGCTGAAGGCGCGCGCCGCGCGGGCGACCGGCACGGGGTCGAAACCGCGGAAGAACGGCCCGTAGCTGTCCATGGACTCTTCGAACACGCCGGGGCTCACCGCGTTGATGCGAATGCCGCGCGGCATTTCGATCGCGGCCGCCATCACGAAGGCCTCCAGAGCGCCGCCGACCATGCTGCCGGACGAACCGCCGGCGATCGGCGCAGAGGAGAGCACGCCGGTGATGAGGGTGATCGAGCCGCCGTCTCGCAGATGGTCGCGGGCGCAGAGGGCAAGATTGACCTGGCCCATCAATTTGCTGGCGAGGCCGAGGCCGTAGGACGACTCCGTCAGCGGCGCCGGCTTGATCGCCGAAAGCGGATGGAAATTGAAGACGCCCGCCGCGCAGGCGACGGCGTCCAGCGGCCCGGCCGCCTTCAGTCCCGCCTCGATGCTCGCAGGGTCGGCGATGTCGATGCGGACATCTCCCGATTTCGATCCGGCCGGGACGATGTCGCAGCGCGGCGCCAGCTCCGCCACGATCGCCCGGCCCAGCACGCCGCCGGCGCCAATGACGAGGATGCGAAGGCGTTGCGAGATGGACGGCCTCGGGGTTCGAACGGATCCGGCGCGGCGCGCCGCATCGAGGGGCTTCCTAGCGGCTGGCGGAGGAACGCGCCAGCGTTTCCCCGCGGGTTGCCACCCCGCGAGGCCGGTCTATAGTCGAGGCCCCCGAGGCGCGGAGGGATCGCATGGTTCGAACTCGACGACAAGCTCGCGCGCATCCGCGCGGGCGGCTACCGGCGCACGGACTTCATCATCGCCGACGCGAAGGACGCCGACATGGGCCCCGGCCTGCACGCCGTCGGGCCCGCGCGGCAGACGGACGGAACGGCTGCGCGCCTGCGCACCCGCGACGAATTCCTCGAATCGATCGAGGCGATCGTCCGCCAGAACGTGGTCGACGTCATGCTGACCTCGGTCAGCAATCTCGAGAAGCTCGTCAAGCGCAACGCCTTCGCCGGCTCGGGGGTGAAGCCTGCGATCCGCGCCAACGACACGACCGACATCTGGCGCCATCGCGGCGCGTCCTATCATCTCGAGCCGTCGCGGCCGTTCCGCACCGCCTCGCTCGGCCATGTTCGGCCGCTGACCGACCTCGGCCTCTATTCGATCACCTTCACCAACGACGTCGAGGCCGACCTCGCCTCGCTCGAAGCGTTCCGCCAGTTCCGCGCCGACGCGGCGGCGCAAGGCTTCTCCTACTTCCTCGAAGTCTTCAACCCGAACGTCGAGCGCGGCCTCGATGCCGAGACGATGCCGCAGTTCGTCAACGACGCGATCGTCCGCTGCCTCGCCGGCCTCACCGAAGCCGAGCGTCCGCGCTTTCTCAAGATCGCCTACAACGGGCCGAGGGCGCTCGAGGAGTTGGCGTCGTTCGATCCGGGGCTGGTCGTCGGGGTGCTCGGTGGCGGGGCGGGCACGACGCGCGACTGTTTCGAGCTCATCTGTCAGGCGCAGAAGCACGGCGCGCGGGTGGCCCTCTTCGGACGCAAGATCAATCTCGCCGAATCGCCGCTCGACATCGTGCGGCTGATGCGCGCGGTGTCCGATGGCGCGCTGACCCCGCGCGAAGCGGTCGAGGACTATCACGAGGCGTTGCGCAAGAAGACCATCAAGCCGACGCGCCAATTCGCCGACGACAGCGAAATCACCGAAGCCGTCCTGAAGCAAGACTGAGAACGCATGAGCGCGCGGCGCGGGGTGCTTTCGGCGGGAACCTTCTGCGTCGACTTCAACAAGTCGATCGCGCGCTGGCCGAGCGAGGACACTTCGAACGAGGTGCTCGCCTTCGACCGCCAGGGCGGCGGCTCGGGCTTCAACATGGCGCTCGATCTGAAGCGGCTCGACCCCGCCTTTCCCGTCGAGGCGATGGGCGTCGTCGGCGACGACGATCTCGGCCGCTTCCTTCTTAGCGAATGCGACGCGCACGGCGTCGAGCGCGGCAGGCTTCAGGCGCTGCCGGGCGGGGCGACGATGAGCGTCGACGCCTTCAACGTGCGCGACAGCGGGCGGCGCACGCATTTCTACCATCAGGGCGTCGCGGCCGCGATGACGCCCGACTGCTTCGACTTTTCCTCGACGAAAGCGCGTATCCTGCACCTCGGCCTGCCGGGCGCGCATGCGGCGATGGACCGGCCCTGGCGGGACGAAGCCAACGGCTGGACGGCGGTGCTCGCCAAGGCCAAGAGGGCCGGCCTCATAACCAATCTCGAGCTGATGACGATTCCGGCGGCGCGCCTCGCCGAGCTCGCCCGGCCGTGCCTGCCCCATCTCGATGCGCTGATCGTCAACGATTTCGAGATCGGCGCGATCGCCGGGCGCGAGACGCGCCGCCCCGACGGTTCGACCGACCCGGCGGCGGTCCGGCGCGCCATCGACGACGCGCTGGCGCTCGGCGCGATGCGCTGGATCGTCGCGCATTTCCCCGAGGGCGCGGTCGCGGGCGGCCGCGACGGGACCCGGCTCGCGCTCGGGTCGGTGGCGATGCCGGCGAGCGCGATCGCCGGCGCCAACGGGGCGGGCGACGCCTTCGCCGCGGGCATGATCTACGGCCTGCACGAGGACTGGCCGATCGCGGACTGCCTCAAGCTCGCGCACGCCTCCGCCGCCGCCTCGATGCGCGCGGTCTCGACCACCGAGGGGGTCGCGCCGGTCGCCGAATGTCTGGCGCTCGCGGAAAAATGGGGCCTGAGGCCGCTCGCCGCTTGACTTCTCCGCCCGAGCCGTGGGAGCCGCCCCCGGCCATCCCCGAGAGGCGCCCGACGTGACGTTCCCCCATCGCCTCATCTTCGTGCGCCACGGCGAAACGCCGTACAACGTCGAGAACCGCCTGCAGGGCCAGCGCGACATCCCGCTCTCCGCGCGCGGCCGCGAGCAGGCGAGCGCAGTCGGCCGCGCCTTGCGCGCCTGCATCGGGGCCGAACTCGACCGGCTGGAGGCGACGGACGCCTTCGTCGCCTCGCCCCTCGAGCGCGCGCGCGAGACGATGGAGCTCGCGCGCGCCGCAATGGGCCTGCCGCCGAAACGCTACCGGCTCGACGCCAGACTGAAAGAGATCGCCTTCGGCGACTGGGAGGGCCTCACCTGGCCGGAGGTTCACGCGCGCGACCCCAAGGCCGTCAAGGCGCGCCGCGCCGACAAATGGGGCTTTGTCCCGCCGAACGGCGAAAGCTACGCGATGCTGACCAAGCGCGTGCGCCCCTTTCTCGCTGCGCTGACCGGCGACGCCTTCATCGTCTCGCACGGCGGGGTCGCGCGGGCCCTCATGACCCTTCTCGCCGGCGTGCCCGGAGAGATCGCCGCCGCAGCGCCGATCGCCCAGGACCGCGCGATCGTCTTCGAGAACGGGCGCTATCAGTGGATCGGCTGAGCCGAACGCTTTCCCTTTCCGTCGTACGCGAGCCGCAGGCTTCCCGTGCGACCATCCTGCTGCTCGCCGCCGTCTGCGGCCTCATCGTCGCCAACATGTACTACGCGCAGCCGCTGATCGGCCCGATCGCCGCGATGCTCGGTCTCGCGCCCGAGGCGGCCGGGCTCATGGTGACGATGTCGCAGATCGGCTATGGCGCCGGGCTCGTCTTCGTTGTGCCGCTCGCCGATCTCCTCGAGGACCGCCGGCTCGCCATTGTCTGCGTCGCGCTCGCCGCGGTCGGGCTCGGCTGCGCCGCCTTCGCGACCTCGCCCACCGCGTTTCTGGATTCAGCCGGCGCGATCGGCCTCGGCTCGGTCGCGGTGCAGATCCTCGTGCCGCTCGCCGCGCATCTTGCGCCCGAGGCGATCCGGGACCGGGTCGTCGGCACGGTGACGAGCGGGCTGATGATCGGCGTCATGGCGGCGCGGCCGGTCTCGAGTTTCATCGCCTCGCAATCGTCGTGGCGGACAGTGTTCTTCGTGGCTTCGGCCGCACTGATGGCCGCGCTCGGCCTCCTCCTGTCGCGCGCGCTGCCGGTCCGCGCGCCGCGGTTCGAATGAGTTACGGCGCCCTGATCGGCTCGATGGCGCGGCTCGCCGCGGCGACGCCGATCCTGCGCCTGCGCGCGTTCTATCAGGCGTGCCTCTTCGCCGCCTTCAGCCTGTTCTGGACGACGACGCCGCTGCTCCTCGCAGGCCCCGACTATCGCATGATGCAAAGGGACATCGCGCTCTTCGCTGTTGCGCGCGTCTCGGGCGCGGTCGCGACCCCCATCGCCGGGCGTCTCGCCGATCGCGGCTTCAGCCGGCCGGCGACCGGCGGGGCGATCCCGCTCGTCGCGGGCGCGTTCCTCGCCTCGATCATGACGAGGCAGGGTTCGACGCTGGCGCTCGCAACGCTCGCCGCCGCGGCGGTCGCGATCGACTTCGGTGTGCAAGGCAATGTCGTGCTCGGCTTCCGCGCCATCTTCTCGGTCGCGCCGGAGGCGCGCGGCCGTCTGAACGGCACCTATATGGCGACGTTCTTCGCCGCCGGCGCTTTGGGCTCGGCGATCGGCGCTTGGGCTTACGCGCACGGCGGCTGGCCGCTCGCGAGCCGCATCGGGCTCGCGCTGCCGCTGATCGCGCTGGCGCGCTTCGGCTTTTGTGCGGCGATCGGGCTGCGCTCGTCGTCTCATTCTCGCCATATCGGCGCCCCATGAGCGGACCAATGCTGCGGCGCTCGGCTAAGACCGCGCGAATCCTCATACTTAACACAACCTTAAGGACGGTCGGATGAACGCGGCCTCGCGCGGCGTCGGAGCCTTTTTTCGCGCGGCGCGCCTTTCCCTCGCGCTCGGCGCCGCGCTCGGCGTCTCGGCCTGCATCAGTCCCGACATGAGCGAGATCGGCGACCCCGGCGCTATGCTTTCGCCGTTCGCCTCCAATGCGGTCGCGCAAAAGCCCCGTCCGGTGCAGATCTTCATCGTCTCGACCCGCAAGGGCGAGAGCGGCGCGGCCGCGCGGGAGCAGGCCTCTGAAGCCCATTTCGCCCTCGCCACCATGACGATCCCGCCCGGCCATCGCGCGGGCTCGATCGAGGCGCCGCTCTGGGGCAGGCCGAACGGCAGGGACGACATCGTCCTCGCCGGCGAACGCGACCTCGACGGCGACGAGTTCCGCGCCGAGCTCGCTTCGCATGTCTCGGGCCGCGTCGGCGTCAACCGCGACATTCTCGTCTTCGTGCACGGCTTCAACACGAGTTTCGACGAGGCGCGCTCGCGCGCGGCCCAGATCGTCGCCGACGCGCGTTTCGGCGGCGTCGCGGTGCTGTTCACCTGGCCCTCGCGCAGCGAATTGTTCGGCTACGTCTCCGACAAGGAGAGCGCCACCGCCTCGCGCGACGCGCTGCAGGCGCTGCTGCAAAACCTCGGCCGGACGCCGGGGGTCGGCAAGATCCACGTGCTCGCCCATTCGATGGGCGGCTGGCTCACGATGGAGGCTCTGCGGGCCTCCGCCATCGCGGGCGACCGGACCTTGAGCGGTCGTCTGGGCGACGTCATCCTCGCGTCGCCCGACATCGACATGACGGTGTTCGCTTCGCAAATGGCGCGCGTCCGCCCCGCCAACGTCACCGTCTTCGCCACGCCGAACGACCGCGCGCTGTCGCTGTCGAGCATGATCGCAAGTTCACGCCAGCGGGTGGGGGCGATCGACGCCTCCAAGCCCGAGGATCGGGCCGAGATCGAGAGTCTCGGCGCCAAGGTGGTCGATATCACCGCCTACGCCGACGCCGACCGCTTCGTCAGCCATGCGGTCTACGCGGATTCGCCGGAGGTGCTGAATGAAATCGGCGCGCAGATCGAAGCCCCGCGCGCGGAGGACGCCAATACGGTGTCGGTGATCGACGCCACCAAATACCAGGATCCGGATGCTGAGCCCGCGGCGCCGGTCTCCGCCCCGTCGGACGGGGCGGCTTTGCGCTAGTGTCGTGTCTTTAACACTTCGACCCCACTCAAAGTCCTAAAAGTCGCAGGGCGCCAGAACTCCTGAAGAGGCGCCTTGCTTGGATTCGCATCACAAGACCGCCGCGCCCAGGACGCAGATCAGGCCCCGCGCCTCGACGCCGGCCTCTCGCCGCGTCCAGGCGGAGCGGATGACGGGCGGGACGAATCCCGTCTCGCGCGCAGTCGCCTCCACATAGGCGCGCGCGTGCGCGAAGCGCATGGTCCCCTGGAGTCGATAGCCCTCTCCCTCGAGCGCCTCGATTGAAAAGGCGAAGAGGCCCGTGTTCGCCAGCGCCCGCGGGCAGGCGCTGAAGACGGGCCGAAGATCGCCGAAATAGCCGAGCGCGTCGGCGGCGAGAATGCAATCGAAGGCGCTAGTCGAAATGCGCGTCAGGTACGCCGTCGCGTCGTCGGTCTCGAGGTCGTCATAAAGGCCGCGCTCGCGCGCCTTGGCGATCATGGCGGGCGAGAGGTCCACTCCCGTGAGGCGGCCGACGCGCTCGCGCACGGCCGCGCCCAGCAAGCCGGCGCCGCAGCCGATGTCGAGCGCATGGGCGAACCGGCGGCCGGGCGCGGCCGCGTCCAGGGCCTCGGCGATGAGGGCGGGGCCGCGGTAGTGGAGCTTCTGGGTCAGATGCGTCTCGAAGCGCGGCGCATAATCGTCGAAGAGGCGCGCGACATAGGCCTGGGGCAGGGCTCTCGGGGCCTCGCCGCGCGCAAGGAGCGCGAGGCGCGCCGCCGCGCCCTGCGAATCGGACGGGTCGGTCTCGAGCGTCCGGCGGAACGCTTCGGCCGCGCCTTCGACGTCGCCGAGTTTTTCGCGCGCCTCGCCGAGGGCGAACCACGCCGGCGACCAGGTCGGGGCCTGCTCGAGCGCCTGCTCGAACATCTCCGCCGCGGCGGCCCAGTCGCCGTCGTCTGCCGCGGCCTTGCCGTAGACGTAGCGGCGGTCAGCGATGAGATCGCCGCAGGCGAGGGGGTCGTGCGCCATCGCATGGAAGAGACGTCTCGGGCGAGCAGGGCAGTCCGGCGGCGCTCGCCCGGTCGGAAGGCGGCGAGGAAGGACCGAAACCCTTCCTCGCAAGAGGCCACTCAGTCGTAAAGAACCGCGGCGATCTTCGGATCGTTGATGTTGGTCTTGTCGTACCAGTAGAAGCCGGTGTCGATCACCTTCGGCAGCTTCTCGCCCTTCAGCGCCTTCACCGCCGCGTCGACCGTGCATTTGCCGATCCCGATCGGGTTCTGGGTGATCGCGCCCGCCATCAGGCCGGACATGATCGCCTCCTTCTGCTCCTTGCCGGAGTCGTAGCCGATCAGGACAAGCTTCTTGCCCAATTCCTTGACGCCGATCGCCGCGCCTTCCGCCGAGCCTTCGTTGGCGCCGAAGATGCCCTTGAGGTTCGGGTTCGCCTCGATCATCGCCTTGGCGATTTCGGCCGACTTCAGGTGGTCGCCGGCGCCGTACTGGACGCTGACGATCTTGATGTTGGGGTGCTTCTCCTTCATCTCGTTGAGGAAGCCGTCGCGCCGGTCGATGCCGGTGCGGCTCGTCTGGTCATGGACGATGACGGCGACTTCGCCCGAGTCGCCGATCATCTGGGCCATCTTGTCGGCGGCGCGGCGCCGCCGCCGCGAGATTGTCCGTCGCGCAGGTCGTCAGCGGGATGTCGCTGTCGACGCCGGAGTCGAAGGCGATGACCGGGATGTATTCGGCCTGCGCCTTGCTTCAGAAGCGGAATGGCCGCCTTGCTGTCGAGCGCCGCGAAGCCGAGCGCCTGCGGCTTCTTGGCGAGATCGGCCGAGAGCATGTCGATCTGCTTGTCGACCATCGCCTCGGTCTCGGGGCCTTCGAAGGTGATCCTGACGTTGTCGGCCTTGGCCGCCTGTTCCGCGCCCAGCTTCACCGCCTGCCAGAACTGATGCTGGAAGCCCTTGGAGACGAGCGGGATGTAGGGCTCGTCGGCGCGCGCGCCGGCCGAGAGTCCGATCGCCATCAGCGCGCCGAGCGCCACGCCGAATTGCCATTTCTTCAACATGATTGTTCCTCCGCGATGATAGTCGTTTCGATTGCTCGTTTCCCGCCCGTTTTCCGCCGGGCGGCAGCGGTGCTTCGTCGTGTCTCACCCTCCTTTGAAAATGACCCCTCGCCTCCTTAGCCGCGCTTGCGCCGCAGGATGTCCGTGTAGACGGCGAGGATGATGATGACGCCCGTCACGACCGTCTGCCATTCCTGCGCGACCGAAAGAATGCGCAGGCCGTTGGTCAGCACGCTCATGATGAACGCGCCGATGATGGTGCCGAGGATCGATCCCGTTCCTCCGCTCAAGGACGTGCCGCCGATGACGACCGCGGCGATCGCTTCGAGCTCGTAGCCCTGGCCGAGCGCGGGCTGGGCGGAATTGAGACGCGACGCGATAATGAGGCCGGCGACGCCGCACGATCGAACCGCCCAGGCAGTAGATGGCGATTTTCCACGCATCGACGTCGACGCCCGACAGACGCGCCGCTTCCTCGTTGCCGCCGAGCACGTAGGTGTAGCGCCCGAGCAAGGTGCGATTGAGCGCGAACGAGGCCGCGACCGCGATCACAAATAGGATCAGCACGCCGTTGGGAATGGGCACGCTCGGCAGGACGGCGCCGATCAGCGAGGCCTGCGAGATCATGTAGAAGTTCTCGGTGTCGTTGAAGTAGATCGGCTTCACGCCCGAAACGATGAGCGAGAGGCCCTTGAGCAGCCACATCATGCCGAGCGTGGCGATGAACGGCGGGAGTTTCAGTTTCGCGACCAAGGTCCCGGAAGTGGCGCCGCTGAGCGCGCCGGCGCCGATCGCGGCGAGGACCCCGGTCCACATCGGCAGATGCCAGTAGGTCAGGAAGACGCCGCACATCACCGCGCAGAAGGTCATCAGCGTGCCGACCGACAGATCGATGCCGGCGGTGATGATGACGAAGGTGCTCGCAACGGCCAGCACGCCGTTGACCGCCGTCGCCTGCAGAATGCCCAGGATGTTCTCCATCTGCGCGAAGGCGGGGGAGGCGAAGCTGAAGAAGATGAGGAGCAGAATAAGGCTCGCAAACGCGAGCAGCTTGTGCCTCGCTTCGTACCCGAAGAGGCGGGTTGGCAAGGCCTCGCGGGCTGGCGCATGGACCGCCGCGGCGGCGTGTTCGCTCGGTGCGGCCATTCCCTGATTGTCCATCTCTTTAAGCCGCCATGGTTTCGCCCATTAGCGCTGGACTTCGCCGGGCGTCAGCTCCAAACGGACGTCGCTCAGCGCGCGCACTCCGGGGAAGGTCTTGCTGACGCCCTCGATGGCGATGGCGGGGGACCGCACGCCCCCATGCTCCAACGCTACAACTCCAGACCGGACCGAGGTCCGGTCGGAAGCGAGGGAACGCCGCCGTTTCCGGGAACCCTTGCCCGCCGGCCGCTGCCGGCGGCCGGGAGCCCGCCCCGTTGTTCCCGTCCCGCTCGCTGGCATGTCACCCATTTGGGCGCCTCTCGTCAACCGGATTTTCGGCGCCGGATCGGGCCGCTGGCGGCCCTCCGCCGACCGCCCGAAGCGCCTGGCCGTCCGCCCGGCTAGTGAACGAGCGGCGCCCCGTCCGCGGTTGCACCGCAGAGGGAGACCTCGAGGCCGAGTTCGGCGGCCAGCGCCGCCTTCGTCATGAGCGCGAGGTCCGCCTCCGCAGCGGAATTGGCGTAGGCGACCTGGATGTGGTTGGCCTTGTGCCGGGCCATCATCTGATCGCGGGTGACGCCATGCAGCACGCCGTGCATGATCGGCCATTGCGGCGTCGTCTCTCGCCATCGCCGCTCCGTCTCCTCCCTGGGAAGCTCGGCCACGTGAGCGCGGCCGATATCCATCTTGAGCTTGCCCGCTTCGACGAAGATGCGGGACCAGACGATCGGGCCGGGCTTCGCGACGCCGCGAACCGTTCCGCCGCCGAGCCGAAAATACATTGGCGGTTGGCGTAGGCTGTCGGTGCCGGCCCAGCCGCCGATATGGTGGGCGGGCGGCGCCGCGCCGGAGATCTCGAACACCCACACGTAGTCCTCGACGCTGCCGCTGCGGTCGACGTCGCCCCACCGGATGTCGTGCAGCGTCGTCTCGACCGGCTGGCCGAGACCCCGGTGCACGCGATTGGTGAACAGCGCGTCGAGTCCGGCGCACTCGTCCACTTCGTTGAAGTGCACGATCGCCTTGCCGTCCCGGATCGGCTTGCCGTCCGCGCCCCTGACGGGCGGACGGTCATCGTTGTTGAGCATCCCCTCGGCGAGGTCGGAGGCGGGCATCGAGATCCTTCAGGCCCTGCTGATATTGGATGCCGATCGCCTCGGAGCCGAACGTCTCGGCGATCCGGGCGGCGGCAATGTACATCCGGCACTGGCCGAGGACCTGCTCGCGGGTCAGCTCCGTCTCGGGATCCTTGCCGAAATGGAATGTCATGCCGGCCTTCACCAGCCAATCGTAGACGGCGGCCGCCTCGGCGTCCGGCACCTCGCGGGACGCCGCATAGAGGGCGGACTGCGACAGGCGTTCCTTGAAGACGCCGAGCGGGAACAAAAGCTCGTCGGGGATGATCGCGTTGTACATCCCCATGCAGCCTTCGTCGAAGACGCCCATGATCGTCTTGCGCCGCCGGAAGTCGGCCGCGATCGCCTGGGCGAGAGCTTTGGCCCAGGACGGGGCCGAGGCAGGATCGTACGCGCGGACGTGCGAGACGTCGTGCGCGACCCGCCCTACGGTCAGCCAGTGGCCGAGCTTCTGCTTGAAGGGCTCGTCGGCGAAGGTCTCGCTCCAGAGCGTGCTGTAGGGCACGCCGGCCTTGGTGAGGGAGCCGTTCAGGTTGAGCATGCCAACGAGGCCGGGCCATTGCCCGGACCAGTTCGCGACCGTCAGGATCGGCCCGCGATGGCCGATGAGGCCGGGCAGGACATGGTTGGTATATTGCCAAACGGCCTCGGCGACGATGATCGGCAGGTCCGGATCGACCTTGGCGAAAATCTCCAGGCCTTGTTTCTGGCTGGCGATGAACCCGTGGCGGAGAACCGGGTCGTAGGGGTGCGCGCGCTCGACGTCGACGTTCAACGCGCTCAGCGCGCCGACGATCTGGCTCTCCATGGCCTCCTGCGCGGGCCAACAGGTTTCGTTGGCGCTCTGGCGCAGATCGCCGCTCGCCGCCATCAGGACTTTCTTCCGCAGGACCATGACGGGTTTCCTCCCAGAGATGCGTTGGCGAATTCCCTGCGAACAGCGAAAAGAACAGCGAATCCGTGGTCTTGCGGGCCATTCTGCGCAAATCCGCCCCGAAAAGCGATGGCATTCGAGACGCTTGCAGGAAAATTCCCTACGCTCCGGAACAGAGGAATTTTTCGCGCTTATCAGCGGAAGAGCTTATCAGCGGAAGAATTGTCGCTTCTCGCCGCGGATCAGGGAATTCTCCTCAACGCGCGCAATCGCCCGCTATGCTCGCGCTCATGAAGAGCGATTCGCCTAAGCCCGCGGGCGCCGCCGCGAAAGACGCCGCGTCCGTCAGGCTCGGCAACGCGCCGGCCGTCTTTGTCGCCGACGCTTTCGCGCGGCTCGCGGCGCTCGAGGGCGGAGCGGAGGCGGCTCTCCAAGCGCTCGACCATCCCGAGCCCGCTTTTCTCGTTTTCTATCGAAGGGAGGCCCTCAGGCGAGGCCTGGAGCCGCCCGCCAGGATGCGGCAGCTCGCGGCGGAAGAAGCGGGCCAGCTCGCCGAGGCGCTGATTGCCGACTTCCGCCGCCTTTGCTCCGACGGGCGGCTCGCCGCCTCGGGCGTTTTCGCCGCCTCGGGCATGCGGCAGCCCATCGCGGCCGAGCTCTGGCCCATGGCGAGGATCGAGTTCGCCGCGGGTCGGATGACATCCGGCGCGCTCGCCTACGACGGCGTGACGATGGCGGCGGCGGAGGCTCCGCTCCGGCCGATTGACCCGGCCGAGGTCGTTCGCACGTGGCTCGGGAAGCGGCGCCGCGAGAGGGGCGAGGAGTTGCGGAAGACGCTCGTCGAGGCGGCGCGCAGGGAGCCCGGCGAGGCCTTCACGGTTCGCCGTTTCGACACCGCCTATGCAGCCCTTTACGAGCGCAAGCGAGGGCGGCCGAAAATCGACAGGTAAATCGCCGAATTGTTTATTTGGACTTCCGCGCCTCGGCATGGCTTCTTCATTGGTAGGTGCGGTCGGCGACGGCGCCCACAGGGGTCACGCGCGGTCGGCGACCGCGCTCCACAGCAGAAGGAGCCGCCGACATGGGCGCCGAACCCAATCCCGACGCGCCCATCGCGCGGGCGGAAGAGCGCATTGCGGCGCCAGACGCGCCGGAGGCCGCGCAATGCCGGGTGGGCTATTGCCGGCCGCCGATCGGCGCGCGCTTCCGCCCCGGCCAGTCCGGCAATCCGCGCGGCCGGCCGAAAGGCATGCCCAATCTGGGCACGGTGATCGCGGCGGCGCTCAGAGAAAAGATCTCCGTGACGGAGAACGACCGCCAGCGGCGGATCACCAAGCTCGAGGTCGCGGTCAAGCAGCTCGTCAATCGGGCGGCCAAAGGCGAAGACCGCGCGACGCAGCTTCTCTTCGCGCTCATCGAGGCCGACGAACGCCGCCCCGCCCGGCCGAGCCCGGACCGCATCGTCGAGGCCGACAAGTTCGTGATGGGCGAGATCGTGCGCCGCCTCGGCCGCCGCGCGCAATGACGACGGAGCACGAAGACTGCCTCCATCGTCCTGACGGACGCCTCTCTCCCGCCGAATATCGGGTCGTGCTCAGCGGCGATTTCCATGCGTTCCTGATGCGCTGCTTCGCCGAGCTTCACGGCGGCCGGACCTATTCGCCTTCCTGGCACGTCGAGGTCATGGCGGCCAGGCTCGCCGCGGTGCGCGAAGGCAAAGCGCGACGGCTCATCGTCAACGTGCCGCCGCGGCACTTGAAATCGCTCGCCGCTTCGGTCGCGCTGCCGGCCTGGCTCCTCGGCCACGACCCGACGCTCGCCATCATCAACGTCACCTATGGCCAAAACCTCTCCGACAAGTTCGCCCGCGACTGCCGGGCGATGATGACCTCCGATTGGTACCAATCGCTGTTCGCGACCCGCCTCGCCTCTCCCCGCCCGCCGTTTCAGGAGCTGGTCACGACAAGCGGCGGCTTTCGCCTCGCGACCTCGGTCGGCGGCGTTTTGACCGGCCGCGGCGCCGACGTGATTCTCGTCGACGACCCCCTGAAACCCGCCGACGCCATGTCGGAGAGCCGCCGCGCCGCGGCCAATGAATGGTTCGACTCGACGCTCTATTCGCGCCTCAACGACAAACAGAAAGGCGCGATCGTCATCGTCATGCAGCGGCTGCACGAGGACGACCTCGTCGGCCACGCGCTCGAAAAGGAAAGTTTTGACGTCGTCTCGTTCCCCGCGATCGCCGAAGAGGACGAGCTTCATATGATCGAGACGCCGCTCGGACCAGCAAAATTCCGCCGCTCGAGCGGCGAGGCGCTGAACCCGGAACGCGAGCCCGTCGAGACGCTCTCCCGCATCCGCTCGACGATCGGCGAAATGAATTTCGCCGCTCAGTACCAGCAGCGGCCTGCGCCGGCGGGCGGGGGCATGATCAAGGAGGTTTGGTTCCGCCGTTTCCGGCGCGACGAAACTAGTCGCTTCGACCGCATCGTCCAGAGCTGGGACACCGCCAACAAGCCGAGCGGGCTTTCCGACTATTCGGTCTGCACCACCTGGGGCCTCGAGGGCCCGAACTTCTACCTCCTCAACGTCTTGCGGAAGAAGCTCTCTTACCCCGAGCTCAGGCGCGCGGTGGTCGAGCAGGACAGGCTGTTCCGCCCCCAGGCGATCGTGATCGAGGACCGCGCCTCGGGGACGCAGCTGATCCAGGACCTGATCGACGACGGCCTTTCGCATGTCGCGCGCTTTTCCCCGGACGGCGACAAGATCATGCGGCTGCACGCGCAATCGGCTGTGATCGAGAACGGTTTCGTCTTTCTGCCCGAGGAGGCGCCCTGGCTCGCCGATTACCTCGCCGAGCTCACCACCTTCCCGGCCGGCCGCTGGGACGACCAGGTCGAACTCGACCGCGCAGGCGCTGGCCTGGGCGAGGGCGAAGCGCCAGGGAATGACGGCGGAGGACTGGTGCGAGTTTATTGCGGGGCATTGGGGTAGGGGCGGCTTTCGGTCGTAGCAGCTGGCAAGGGACGCGAGTGGCCGCAGCCGGGAGAGCGCGCCCCCTTCTCCCGTCGGGAGAAGGGCCGGGGATGAGGGAACCTGGCCGTCATCGCTTTATCACCCAACTCGTCCGGCGTCGGGTCCCCGGCGCTCCGCGCCACCTTCTCCCAAGGGGAGAAGGGGCCCGCCACGACGACCAGGTCAACTCGACCGCATGAGGCGCTGGCCTGGGCGAAGCGACCCGCGCCGGCGGGACCGGAGTTCTGGGCCGAATTCACTGCGCGGCGGATTGGGGGGCAGGGGCGGCTTTCGGTCGTAGCCGCCGGCAAGGGACGCGAGTGGCCGCAGGCGGGAGAGCGCGCCCCCTTCTCCCGTCGGGAGAAGGGCCAGGGATGAGGGAACCTGGCCGTCATCGTCCTATCACCCAACTCGTCCGGCGTCGGGTCCCCTCTCCTGAAAGGGGGTGCTCATGCGGCCATTTTCATCCATCAAGGTGCGCGAAAGCGAATGAGAACTCATCCGGCGCTCCGCGCCACCTTCTCCCGAGGGGAGAAGGGGCCCGCCACGACGACCAGGTCGACTCGACCGCCCAGGCCCTCGCCTGGGCGAAGCGCCGGACGGGGGCAGAGGGGTGGATCGAGTTTTATGGGAGGCGGGCGGGGTCGGGGTGAGACACCCTGAGGCCGGGGCGTAAAGAAGGTTGGATTACGCTTGACGTAAATCGTAAAGGACCATATCGGCTGATCGCGTGATTCTGAGCTACCGGGACAAACGGACCGAAGCGTTTTCGCGCGGCGAATTTGTCCGTGCGTTTCGGGGTTTCGACCGGCAAGCCTACAAGCGTCTCGAAATTCTCGAAGCTGCAACTCGTCTCGAGGATTTACGGGCCTTGCCCAGCAACCGTCTCGAAGCCCTGAAAGGCGACCGGGCGGGACAGTTCAGCATTCGGGTGAACATGCATTGGCGTATTTGCTTCGAATGGCCCCAGGACGCAGCCGGCCCAACGAACGTCGAGATTGTCGACGACCATTGAGCGGAGTTTCAGTTATGCCTCGCCCCGCCATCCACCCCGGTGAAATCCTCATGGAGGAGCTGACCGAGCTTGGCGTCACGCCGACCGAGCTTTCGCGGCAGATCAAGGTCCCGCCCAATCGCGTGACGCAGATCATCCACGGACGCCGCAGCGTCACCGACGACACCGCCCTTCGTCTCGGGCACTGGTTCGGCACGAGCGCGCAGTTTTGGCTCAACCTGCAAAGCGCCTATGACCTCCGCGTCGCCGAGGAGCGGGCGGGGCGCGAAATCGCTGCGCTTCCGACCCGTCCGACCGGTCCCGCCGCGAGCCCGCAAAAGCAGGCGACGCCGGCTTAGGCGACAGGGCAACGCGCATCGAAGGCCCGGGCGCGGACGCTGTGAGGCGTGAGAATAACGGCTTGGCCTTCGGCGGCGGCGCCTGGAGCCGTCATTGCGACCCCGAGCGTAGCGAGGGGGAAGCGATCCAGCCGTTCCACCGCCGCCGATGGCGGCAAATGCGAACTCCGAGCCGTTCGGCCGACGCGGCGATCTTGCGAGAGACGGCGGAAGCGGGACCGCTGGATCGCCACCCCCCGGGCTCTTCGACCCGGGGTCGCTCGCGATGACGCGCCACGCTTCGCTCGCGATGACGGCTGAGTGCGTCATTGTGAGCGTGAGCGACATGCGAGGTTGATTTTTTCGGCCGCCTCTGATTGATAGGGCCCATGCGAACGCGGTCGACGACCCTGCGACTTACCCGCCCGGCGCTCTAAGGCGCGCCGGGACGCATCATTTCGCTTTCGATTTCCGACACGACAGGCTAGGCCGGCTGCGCCGCACGCAGGGCCGCCGCAACGTATCCAGGGTTCGTCATGACCGCCATGCCCGTTTCCAAGTACCGCGCATTCCAGCCGATCGTTTTGCCCGATCGCCAGTGGCCCTCGCGCGTCATCGACAAGGCGCCGACCTGGTGTTCGGTGGATCTCCGCGACGGCAACCAGGCCCTCATCGAGCCGATGGGCGTCGACCGCAAGAACCGCATGTTCCGCCTGCTGGCCAACATGGGCTTCAGGGAGATCGAGGTCGCCTTTCCCTCCGCTTCGCAGACCGATTTCGACTTCGTCCGCTCGATCATCGAGTCCGGCGCGATTCCCGACGGCGTCGCGATCCAGGCGCTGACCCAGTGCCGGCCGGAGCTGATCGAGCGCACCTTCGAGGCGGTCAAGGGGGCGAAGAAGGTCATTCTCCACTTCTACAACTCGACCTCGGCCCTGCAGCGCGAAGTCGTCTTCCGCACCGACCGCAAGGGGGTGACCGAAATCGCGGTCGCGGCGGCCAAGCAGGTCAAGGCGCTGGCCGACGCCGCTCCCGGCACGGAGTTCGAGTTCGAATATTCGCCGGAAAGCTTCACCGGCACCGAGCTCGATTTCGCGCTCGAGGTCTGCGAGGCCGTGAAGGACGTCATCCGGCCGACGCCGGAAAAGCGGCTCATCCTCAACCTGCCGGCGACCGTCGAAATGGCGACGCCCAACACCTACGCCGATCAGTTCGAATGGTTCGGCCGCCATGTCTCCGACCGGTCGAGCGTCATCCTCTCCGTCCATCCGCACAACGACCGCGGCACCGCGGTCGCGGCGGCGGAGCTCGCGCTGATGGCCGGCGCCGAGCGAGTTGAGGGGACGCTGTTCGGCAACGGCGAGCGGACCGGCAATGTCGACATCGTCACCATGGCGCTGAACCTGTTCACTCAGGGCGTCGACCCCGAACTCGACCTGCGCGACGTGAACGCGATCAAGGAGATCGTCGAGCACTGCAACCAGCTGCCGGTGCATCAGCGCCATCCTTACGTCGGCGAGCTCGTTTACACCGCCTTTTCCGGCTCGCATCAGGACGCGATCAAGAAGGGCTTCGAGGCGCAGGCCAGGCGCAACGATCCGCTGTTCCAGGTGCCCTATCTGCCGATCGACCCGAAGGACGTCGGGCGCGACTACGAGGCGGTGATCCGCATCAACAGCCAGTCCGGCAAGGGCGGCATGGCCTACATCCTGCGCGCCGACTACGGCCTCGACTTGCCGCGCTCGCTGCAGGTCGAGTTCTCCAGGATCGCGCAGGAGCGCATGGACGCGGACGGCAAGGAGCTGACCTCGCCGGAGCTGTGGGCGCTGTTCCGCCAGGCCTACCTGCTCGACGACGCGCCGCTGACGCTCGTCAAGCAGCAGACGGTCCCGACCAGCCCCGACAATCGCGAGCTCGTTGCGACCCTGCGCAAGGCCGACGGGGCGACGTTCACGATCGAAGGCGAGGGCAACGGTCCGGTCGACGCTTTCGTCGACGCGCTCAAGAAAGCGTTCCCCGTCGATTTCTCGTTCATCGACTATCACGAGCACGCGGTCGGCCGCGGCGCCAACGCGACCGCCGCGAGCTACGTCGAGATCCAGGACGCCGACGGACGCGTGCTGCATGGGGTCGGGATCGACCCCAACATCGTGATGGCCTCGCTCAAGGCGACGCTCGGCGCCGTTTTGCGGTTGATGCGGCGCGAGGGCGGCGCGGGGCCGTCATGACCAGAGCCTGTCGAGCATCGGCTGGGTAATCAGCGTCACGCCGTCGGGAGTGCGCCGGAAGCGCCTGGCGTCGAGTTCGGGATCCTCACCGACCACGAGCCCGTCGGGGATCATCGCCTCGCCGCAGACGACGACGCGCGTCAACCGGGCGTGACGGCCAATGCGCGCATAGGGCAGGATCACCGACTCGTGGACCGTCGAGTAGGAATTGACGCGCGCGCCGGTGAACATCAGCGAGCGGCTGACCGAGCCGCCGGAGACGATGCAGCCCTCGCCCAGCAGCGAGGAAACCGCCACGCCGCGCCGCCCGTCAACGTCGTGCACGAACTTGGCCGGAGGCGTGATCTCGCCATAGGACCAGATCGGCCAGGCGCGGTCGTAAAGGTCGAGATGGGGAACGGCGTCGGTCAGATCGATATTGGCCGCCCAATAAGCGTCCACCGTTTCCACGTCGCGCCAATAGACGCCCGCCTCGTCGCGCGACACCACGCAGGACTTTGAAAAACAGTGCGCGACGGCTTTGCCGTGGGCGACGATGTACGGAATGACGTCTTCGCCGAAATTGTGCGAGGAATTCGGGTCGGCTGCGTCGCGCTTCAGTTGCTCGATCAGAAATTTCGTCTCGAACGCGTAAATACCCATGCTCCGCCGCGCACTGTTCGGGAAGGCCGGCATCAGCGGCGGATTGTCGGGCTTTCTGACGAACGAGCGAATGCGGTCATTTTCGTCGACGCTCATCACGCCGAAGCGCTTGGCCTCCTCGATTGACGTCTGCAGGCAGCCGACCGTCACGTCCGCGCCGGACTCGACGTGCTGGCGAAGCATCTTCTCGTAATCCATTTTGTAGACGTGGTCGCCGGCGAGGATGACCATGTATTGCGGCGCGTAGCTTTCGATGATGTCGATGTTCTGATGGACCGCGTCGGCCGTGCCGAGGTACCACATCGTTTCCGAGACGCGCTGCGAGGCGGGCAGAATGTCGAAGCTCTCGTTGCGCTCGGGGCGGAGAAAGTTCCAGGCGCGCTGCAGATGGCTGATCAGGCTGTGCGCTTTGTATTGCGTGGCGACGGCGATGCGGCGGATGCCGGAATTCAGCGCGTTGGACAAGGCGAAATCGATGATGCGCGATTTGCCGCCGAAAGGAACGGCCGGCTTGGCGTGCCAGTCCGTCAGTTCCATCAGACGTCTGCCCCGAACGCCGCACAAGACATACGCCATCGCGTGCCGCGCATAAGGCGCCGAGTTCGGCCGAGTTCGTCGGGCGCGCCCAGGTGCTCACTTTCATTTCCTCCCGCTCGCAAACGCCGGACCGACGTCTTGCCGCGCTTGAACGGGGCCGGGTTCTCGAAGCTTCTCCCTGCTTCTCGAAACAATATCGTGTCGGATCGGCGCCGGACACACAAGCTGCGTCAACATGTCGCGCGAGGGAGCGTTCCGCCGTCCGCCCTTCACGACGCCGTCAACCAACTCGGCGCGTTCCACGCTGGTCGTTAGATACCCAATGGCATCCCCATTGTGAAGATCGTGAGGCGACGACCCGGCCTCCTCTCTCTCGAAGACAACGTGTTGTTGCTGCCCGATGCCGAACGGATCACGGGCTACGCGAGGTCCGCTTTCCCCTGTGCCGAGACGTTAGACATATCAGCTCGCTCCGGGCAGCGTCAGATAAAATGTCGAGCCTTCGCCGGGGCGCGAGCCGACGCCGAGCGTCCAGCCGTATCGGTCGGCGATCGCCTTGCAGATCGCGAGCCCGATGCCGGTGCCGGGATACTGCGCCGCGTCGTGCAGCCGTTTGAACGGCTCGAAGATCTCCTTCGCGAGCTTCTCGTCGAAGCCGATGCCGTCGTCGGCGATGGAGAGCCTCGCCTGCGCGCGGCCGACCGGCGCGGCGCGGATTTCGATCGCCGGCGCCGCGCCCGGCTTATGATATTTGATCGCGTTGGAAACGATGTTCTGGATGAGCCGTCCGAGCTGCGCGCGGTCGGCCGGCACGACGATCGGCGGGACATGGACGCTGATCCGCGCGCCTGCTTCCTCGATCGCCGCCGACAGGTCGCTCAACGCCAGTTCGACCTCCGTGCGCAGATCGAGCGGCTGCGCGTGGGTTTCGCTTCCGGTCACCCGCGAGAAGGTGAGAAGGTTCTCGACCATGCGACGGGCGCGCACCGCCGATGTCGTGATGACCGAGGTGGCGCGCGCGATGTCGGCCGCCTCGGACCTCGCGACCGTTTCGGACGTCGCGATCGCTTCCTTCAAGAGTTCGGCGTAGACCGCGATCTTGCGCAAAGGCTCCTGCAGGTCGTGCGAGGCCACGTAGGCGAACTGGGTCAGGCGCTCGTTGGCGAGTTCGAGGTCGCTGGCGCGCTGCGCGAGCTCCACTTCCGCCTTACGCCGCTCGGTGATGTCGACCACGGTCGCGAGCACGATCGGACCGCTTTCGACGTCGATCGGGGTGAGCGCGATCTCGACCGGGAACTCGCGTCCGTCCTTGCGCGTTCCGTTGAGATCACGGCCGGCGCCCATCGGACGCGTGCTGGGGTTGGCGAAGAAGCCGCGCCGCAAGCCGGCGTGCGCCGTGCGCAGCCGCGAGGGAACGAGCATGTCGATCGACTGTCCGATCAACTGGTCCACGCCGTAGCCGAACATGCGCTCGGTCTCGGCGTTGGCGAATTCGATCACGCCGTTCACGTCGACCATGATCATGGCGGCGGGAGAGGCGTCGACCGCCAGCCGGAAGCGATCGTCGCCTTGTGGTCGGGTCGGCATCATCTCCCCTCACTCTGGCCGTCTGCGGCTGGTACGGCCCTTCTCGCAAGTCTCGATGAGGTCGCCGCGAACAGTGTAATCTGATACAGTCTCCACGTTCACCTGTTCAGTTGAACTCAAGCCGATGCCCGAAGCACACGCCACACCGAGACCCTGCCGGGTCATGCTGATCGAAGACGACCCCGACGACGTGTTTCTTTTCGAGCGCGCTTTGGACCGGGTGAAGGCCGGAATGCGGCAGGAAGTCGCCCTCGAATACGCCGCCGACGGCCTCGATGCGGCTTATCGGGTGTCGGTCGAGGATCTGACCAGCAAGCTTCCCGACGTGCTGGTGCTCGATCTCAACATGCCGCGGCTCAACGGCGTCAGGTTTCTCCATACGCTGCGCGGGACCATGGAGCTGCGCGAGCTCCCGGTCTTCGTGCTGACGACGTCGACGGCGCGGCCGGTGCACGAGGAGGCGTTGCGCGCCGGCGCCGACAAAGTTTTCGTCAAGCCCGACAGCGCCGACGCCATGTCGGCGATCGCCGCCGAAATCGTCCAGCGCGGCGTCGCGTTCGCGCAGTCTCACCTCTGACCTTGCCGGCCGCCGACCGTGATCCGGGCGCGCCGGCTAAGTCAGCCGCGCGCGCGAACGCAAAACTTTAGCCGAAGTCTCCTGCGGCGCCGGCGGAATTTCTTAACCGCGCCAGAATTGCAACGTATGCAGGGGCTTTCCGCGCAGAGTTGCGCGTTGATCGGGCGATCCTCTACATCCTGCTTCAGGTGGCGTTCCTGATGGCGTTGCGTCCGGACGATCTTGCCCACGGTTGGGCGCAGCTGACCTTCACCGGCGCGGCGGGGCCGTTCGCGGGCCTGGCGGCGACCCTCGGCCTCAGTTGGCTCGCCGCTCTTCTCTACATCGATGCCTATATCTCCCCCAGCGGTACGGCGCTGATGTATATGACCGGCGGCGCGCGAATTCTGTTCGCGACCGGCGAGACGAACGCGGGTCCGAGCTGGCTGAGCGCGCTGAACGCCGCGAAGGCGCCGTGGGCCGGCGTGCTCATGATGTTGGTCGTCGGCGTCCTGTTCCTGCTGCCGTTCCCGGCCTGGCAATTGATGGTCTCTTACATCACCTCGGTGACTGTGCTGACCTACGGACTGGGACCGATCGTGCTTCGGGTTCTGCGTCGCAACCAGCCTGAAGTGCAACGGCCGTTCCGGCTATGGGGGGCCGAGATCGTGGCGCCGGTCGCCTTCATCTGCAGCGACTGGGTCATTTACTGGACCGGCTTCAAGACCGACAGCTTCCTGTTCGCCCTCATCGCCGTCGTCTTCGTGCTCTATGCGGCCTATTATTACCTGATCGCCCGATTGCCTTCGGCGGACTTCGGCTGGCGCTACATCGCGTGGCTCCTGCCGTGGTTCGGCGGGATGTGGGTGCTCTCGGCGCTCAGCGATATCGACGGCGGCTATGGCCTCCTGACGTTCTGGCCGGCCGCGGTCGCGGTCGCGATCTGGAGCCTCGTCGACATCGAACTGGCGCTCTGGTCCGCCCTCCCTGCGGCCGAGACCGCGGAAATGATGGAAAGGATGGAGCGGACTGCATAGCGACGCGGGTTCCGATCAGGCCTCCGCGCCGCCCGCGAGCCGCGTCGCGAGCGCCTCGAGCCGCGAACCGAGCGCGTCGAGGTTGGCGGCGATCGCCTCGGATCGGGCGACCGCCGCCTCGGCGCGCTCGCGTTCGGCAGCGACCTCGTCGCGGGCCTCGGAGAGACTGTCGGCGATGGTGAGCGCGGCCATGACGACCAGGCGCTGGTCGCCGATCTCGCCGAAGGTCGAGCGCAGTTCGCCGATCTTGGCGTCGATCATCGTCGCCAGCCGCTCGAGCCGCGCTTCCTCGCCCTCGTTGCAGGCGAGGCGGTACTTGCGGCCGTCGATCGTCACCGATACCTGCGCCATCGCGCGAGCCTTTTCTTGCCGGCGCCGGCGGCCTAGTCGGCCGCCGGATCCATTCGTTCGATGATCGCGCCGATGGCCCGCGCCGCGCGCGTGAGCCGCGCGCCCGCCTCCATGTTGGCGGCCTCGAGCGCTCGGGAGCGGTCGAGCGCGGCGTCGAGTTCGACCGCCAGACGCGAGCGGTCGTCCTGCATCAGGGCGTATTCCTCGGTGGCGTCGGCGCGCGCCTCGTCGTGGCGCATGCGCCGCTCGGCCGCCCGCTCCAGCGAGTCGACGGCCGCGGCGAGCCGCCTCAGCGATTGCTCCAGCGCATCCGGCAAGGTTTCTCTTCCGCCCATTGCAACGCTTTCTTTACGCGATGCTTGAACGAGGCGTCAACGCGCGCCGCAAGGGAAATCACAGCGATTATTCACAGCGATTGACAGGCTGCCGGAGGCGTCCGTAACTGGCGGGCGATCGCCCGCGTAGGGGCGAGTGAGCGCCAGCAGAGGAGACCGTCCATGGCGACGAGCCCAACCCACGACTCCATGGCCAACGCCATCCGCTTTCTCGCCGTCGACGCGGTGGAAAAGGCCAAGAGCGGCCATCCCGGCCTGCCGATGGGCGCGGCCGACATCGGGACCGTCCTGTTCCGCGACGTGCTGAAATTCGACGCCTCCGACCCGTACTGGCCGGATCGCGACCGCTTCGTGCTGTCGGCCGGCCATGGCTGTATGCTGTTGTATGCGCTCCTCTATCTGACCGGCGTCGGCGGCGACAAAGGTCTGCAGATCGACGATCTGAAGGCCTTTCGACAGCTCGGCTCCAGGACGCCCGGCCATCCCGAATACGGCCATGCCCCCGGCGTCGAGACGACCACAGGCCCGCTCGGGCAGGGCCTCGGCAACGCGGTCGGCATGGCGATCGCCGAGCGGCTGCTCGCGGCTCATTTCCCGAGCGTCGTCGATCACCGAACCTACGTGCTGGCCTCAGACGGCGATCTGATGGAGGGCGTCAGCCAGGAGGCGATCGGGATCGCCGGCCATCTCAAGCTCAGGAAGCTCATCGTATTCTACGACGACAACGGCATCTCGATCGACGGCAAGACGTCGCTCGCCGATTCGGTCGACCAGGTCGCGCGCTTCGAATCGGCCGGCTGGAACGCGAGCCGCATCGACGGCCACGACCCGGCCGCGATTCTCGACGCCGTGCGCGCCGCCCAGAACTCGGACCGGCCGACGATGATCGCCTGCAAGACGACCATCGGCTTCGGCTTGCCGACCAAGGCCGGAACGAACAAGGCGCATGGCGAGGCGCCCGGGCCGACGGAAGTCGCCGGCGCGCGCAAGGCGCTCGACTGGCCTTACGATCCGTTCGTCGTGCCGGACGACGTGCTCGCCGCCTGGCGAGAGGCGGGCCAGCGCGGCAAGCCGCAGAACGACGCATGGCGGGCCGCGCTGGCCGCGCTCGATCCCGAGACGCGGGCCGAATTCGAGCGGCGCATCCGCGGCGAGCTGCCGAAGACCCTCGACGAGGCGATCGACGCCTATAAGCGGAAGCTCGCCGTGGACGCTCCGGAGATCGCCACTCGCAAGGCGGGCGAGGCGGCGCTCAACGTGATCGCGCCGATTGTCCCGGAACTGGTGACGAGCTCGGCGGACCTGACCGGCTCGAACAACACCAGGGTGGCGGCGACCCGCGACGTCACGCCGGACGATTTTTCCGGCCGCTACATCCACTGGGGCATTCGCGAGCACGGCATGGCGGCGGCCTGCAACGGCATCGCGGTGCATCGAGGGGTGATCCCGTCGGGGGCTTCCTTCCTCACGTTCACCGATTATTGCCGTCCCTCGCTGCGGCTCGCCGCCCTAAGCGCCTTCCACGTCGTGCACGTGTTCACCCATGATTCGATCGGCCTCGGCGAGGATGGGCCGACCCATCAGCCGGTCGAGCATCTGGCGGCGCTGCGGGCGATCCCCAACCTCTATCTCTGGCGGCCGGCCGATAGCGTCGAGACGGTCGAATGCTGGCAGGCGGCGCTCGAGCGCCCGCGCTCGCCCTCGATCCTCGCGCTGACCCGGCAGAACCTGCCGGCTTTGCGCCGGACCCATGTGGTCGAGAACCTCTGCGCGAAGGGCGCCTACGAGATTTCTCCCGCCGCCGGCCCGGCCGCCGTTTCGATCTTTGCGTCGGGATCGGAGGTCTCGCTCGCGGTCGCCGCGCAGGCGCTCTTGAAGGGCAGGGGGGTCGCGGCCCGGGTCGTCTCCGTGCCGTGCATGGACGCTTTTCTCGACCAGCCGGAGGACTATCGCCGCTCGGTGATCGGCTCGGCCGCGGTGAAAGTCGCAGTCGAGGCGGCGGTGCGCCAGGGCTGGGACGCAATCATCGGCGACGGCCCGTTCATCGGCATGACCGGCTTCGGCGCGAGCGCGCCCTACAAGGCGGTCTATCAGCATTTCGGCATCACTGCAGAGGCCGTCGCCGAGGCGGCCGTCGATCGGCTCGGCGGTTGATCGGCCGCGCGACGGCGAATTGTCGCATTCGGGGAATAGCCTGTGGACTTTAGACGAGGGATGGGACAATAAGCGCCCGCAACCAATTCAGAAACGTCGCGGCGGTCGCGACAATCAGGCGGGCAGGAGGAGAGTGGACGATGGTCACCAAGGTAGCGATCAACGGCTTTGGACGGATCGGGCGGCTCGTGTTGCGCGCAATCGTCGAGTCGGGCCGCAAGGACATCGACGTCGTGTCGATCAACGATCTCGGACCGGTCGAAACCAACGCGCATCTGCTGCGTTTCGACAGCGTGCATGGGCGTTTCCCGCATGAGGTCGTCGTCGAG
Source organism: uncultured Alphaproteobacteria bacterium (assembly GCA_963805295.1). Classification (GTDB taxonomy): domain Bacteria; phylum Pseudomonadota; class Alphaproteobacteria; order Rhizobiales; family Beijerinckiaceae; genus Roseiarcus. The sequence continues at coordinate 221,459 of CAWDTW010000033.1, forward strand.
GGCGACACGATCCATGTCGGCGGGCACAAGATCAAGGTCACCGCGATCAAGGATCCGGCCGAACTGCCGTACAAGGGCGTCGACATCGGCATGGAGTGCACCGGCAAGTTCACCGCGCGCGACAAGGCCGCGGCCCTTCTGAAGGCGGGCGCGAAGCGCGTCATGATTTCGGCCCCGTCGGACGGCGCCGACCTCACCGTCGTCTATGGCGTCAATCACGACAAGCTGACCAAAGACCACCTCGTCATCTCGAACGCCTCGTGCACGACGAACTGCCTTGCGCCGGTGGCCAAGGTGCTCAACGACGCGATCGGCATCGAGCATGGCTTCATGACGACGATCCACTCCTATACCGGCGACCAGCCGACGCTCGACACGTTGCACAAGGACCTCTACCGCACCCGCGCGGCGGCGCTGAATATGATCCCGACGACGACCGGCGCGGCCAAGGCGGTCGGCCTCGTCCTGCCCGAACTCAAGGGCAAGCTCGACGGCTCGGCGATCCGCGTGCCGACCCCGAACGTCTCGGTCGTCGATCTCAAGTTCGTCGCCAAGCGCGCGACCAACAAGGACGAGATCAACGACGCGGTGAAGAAGGCGGCCAACGGCCCGCTCGAGGGCATCCTCGGCTACACCGACCGGCCAAACGTTTCGAGCGACTTCAACCACGACAGCCGTTCGTCGGTCTTCCATCTCGACCAGACCAAGGTCGTCGACGGAACCTTCGTGCGCGTGCTGGCCTGGTACGACAACGAATGGGGCTTCTCGAACCGCATGGCCGACACGGCCGTCGCGCTGGCGAAGCTCATCTGAAGGACCGCAGCGTGGGCGCCGGTTCAGCCGCGGGCGACGTCGACAGCCTGGCCAAGCTCTTCAGGGAGAGCTTCCCCGACGTTCGTTGCCTGCGCTGCGGTCACACCGAGTTCTTCATCCTGCCGGCCGTGCGCCAGTCGTTCATGATGGGGGACCCCGCGCTCAAGCCGACTTTGCTCCCGGTGGTAACCCTCGCCTGCACGCGCTGCGGCCACATCGAACAGCACCTCAGCGAGCGGCTTGAAGACGCGTCGAAGCCGATCGAAATCGAAAAGGCGGCGACGTCATGACGACCGTCGTTCGGTTCCCGGATGGAAACGGTGGCGGCGGAAGCGGTCCAGAGGATCCCATGCTCGAGCAGCGTGTCGCTCGTCTCGAAACGATCCTCGAACGGCTCGAGCCGAAGATCACCGAAATCTTGGTGACCGGCGCTAAGCAAGGCGACCTCCAGGCGCTTCGCGTCGAACTTGCCGAACTCAGAGGCAAGGTCTCGATGCTGCCGACCTGGTGGATGTTGTTGGTCGCCCTCCTGGCGAACTGGATCGCCGGGGCGGGAATTGTTTTCACACTCGGCAAGGCTCTTCACCAATGACTTCTGCTTTCAGAACGCTCGACGACGCCAACGTTTCCGGCAAGCGCGTCCTCTTGCGAGTCGACCTCAACGTTCCCACCGAGAACGGCCGCGTCACCGACACGACGCGCATCGAGCGCGTCGCCTCCACGATCGAGGAAATCGCCGGCAAGGGCGGCAAGGTCATCCTGCTCGCCCATTTCGGCCGCCCCAAGGGCGGTCCGGATGAAGCCAATTCGCTGAGGCCCGTCGCCGCCGCCGTCGCCGACATCGTCAAGCGCCCGGTCGGCTTCGCGACCGACTGCATCGGGCGGGTCGCCGCAGACGCCGTCGCCAAGATGAAGAACGGCGACATCCTGCTCCTCGAGAACACCCGCTTTTACAAGGGCGAAGAAAAGAACGATCCGGCCTATGTCGAGGAGCTCGCCAAGCTCGGCGACCTCTATGTCAACGACGCCTTCTCGGCGGCGCACCGCGCGCACGCCTCGACCGAGGGCGTCGCGCACAAGCTGCCGGCGTACTGCGGCCGGGCGATGCAGGCCGAGCTCGAGGCGCTCACGATCGCGCTCGGCAATCCGCAGCGGCCGGTCGCCGCCATCGTCGGCGGCGCGAAGGTCTCGAGCAAGCTCGAGCTGCTCGGCAACCTCATCAAGAAGGTCGACGTCCTCATCATCGGCGGCGGCATGGCCAACACCTTCCTCTTCGCCGAAGGCAAGGGGGTCGGCAAGTCGCTGTGCGAGAAGGACATGGCGGACACCGCCCGCTCGATCCTGGCGGAGGCGGGGAAGACCCAGTGCCGCATCGTGCTCCCGGTCGACGCGACGGTCGCCAAGGAATTCAAGGCCCACGCGCACGCCCGCGTGGTCGACGTCGACCATGTGGCCGAGGACGAGATGATTCTCGACATCGGGCCGAAGTCGGTCGTGGCGATCGAAGAGATTTTCGGCCAGATCAAGACCCTCGTCTGGAACGGGCCGTTCGGCGCCTTCGAGACGCCGCCGTTCGAGGCGGCGACCTTCGCGATCGCCAAGACGGTGGGCTTCCTCACTCGGGACGGCAAGCTCAAGGCGATCGCCGGCGGCGGCGACACGGTCGCGGCGCTCAACGAAGCGGGCGTCGCCGGGCAGTTCACTTACGTCTCGGCCGCGGGCGGGGCCTTTCTCGAATGGATGGAAGGCAAGGCGCTGCCGGGCGTCGAGGCGCTGCGCGCGAAGTAACAAGCAATCGGCCTAGCAACAAGCACTCAGCGGGCGCTCGAGACCGGGCATAGCGAAAAAGAGGACGGCCACGGCGCCGAGGGCAAGCTCAGCCGCGACCAGCTGCTGACCAACCCCGACGAGGCGGTCAAGTTCGTGCGCGAGACCAAGGTCGACGCGCTCGCCTTCGCCATGGGCGCCTCGCACTGCGCTTCAGTTCTCGCGCAAGCCGACCGGCGACGTCCTCGCGTGCCCGTGATCGCGGAATAAGAGGAAGCTGCCCAACACCCATCTCGTCATGCACGGCTCGTCCTCGGTGCTGCAGCGACTTGCAGGACATCATCCACGTTCGGCGGGCGATGCCCCAGACCTACGGCTTGCCGCTCGAGGAGATCCAGCGGCCCAAGAAGCACGGCGTCGCAATTGGACCAACATCTCACCGATTGCGCATGCCGATCACCGGCCAGTTCCGGCGAGTGCTCATAGAGCAGAAGGCCGAATTCGCTCCGCGCAAGTTCCTCCTGCCGGCGCGCCGAGGCGATGATCGAAGGTCTGCAGGCTGCGCCGTACGAGCACGATTCGGCGCAGCGGGCATGGCTTCGAAGATCAAGCGCGTGTTCTCGCTGTCCGACAATGGTCAAGCCCTACGCCGGCGGCGAGCCGATCCGAAATTCGCGTAGGCGTCCGCGATCAGCGGCGCCCGCATTTCGGCCGCCTTTTGCTTTCGACCTGTGATGTGTATAGTATGTCCGAATGATACACAATGCCGGGAGCCGCGGTCATGCGGACCAATATCGAAATCGACGATAAGCTGATGGCTCAGGCCATGAGGCTGACCGGCTTGCCGACCAAACGGGCAGCGGTCGAGGAGGGCCTTCGGCTGCTGGTTCGGGTCCGCAAGCAGGCCGAGGCGCTCAAGGCGCTCAAGGGATTGGGTTGGGAAGGCGACCTCGACGAGATCCGCCAGGGCCGCGTTCGGGGCCGGTCGTGATTCTTGTCGACAGCTCCGTCTGGATTGCGCACCTTCGCGGATCATGGACTCCCGCGACCGCCAAACTCGAAGCTGCTGTCGGACGCGAACCGATCCTGGTCGGCGATCTCATTCTGCTCGAGGTTCTTCAGGGCGCCCGGGACGAGGCCCATGCGACGCGGATCGAACGGGGCTTGCGCGAGTTTGCCCTTGTGTCTCTCCTCGACGACGAATTGGCCGCTCCGGCCGCTCGCAATTATCGCAAGCTGCGAGACCTCGGCATAACGGTCCGGAAGACAGCGGACATCATCATCGGAACGTTTTGCATCGAACGTCGCTGCCCCTTGCTGCACGATGACCGCGATTTTGCGCCTATGGAGGAGCATCTGGGTCTCGTGGCTGCGTAAATCGGCGTGTCCGCCCCTTCCCCAGCAGAGCTGGGGAAGGACAAACGCGACGTCACGTCTTGCGCTCACCTTCGCCGCACCGCCAAACTCTGCGTCGCCTGTCCGATGAGGCCCTGTTCGTCGTAGAGCGCCAATTCTGCCAGCCCGCAGCCGTTGCCGCCGAACAGGCTCTGCGACTGCAGGCAGATCCACTCGCCGGCCGGACGGCGGAAGAGGTTGATCGTCAGGTCGCAGTTGACGAACAGATATTTGCGGATGTCCAGCGCGGCGCTGATGCCGTTGCCGGAATCGGCGGCGACCGCCACGCGCTGATAGGGGGTCGGCGTTTCGCCCTTCACCAGCGGATGGTTCATGCGGAACCAGGCCGCGCACGGCCCGTCGAAGAATTTTCCCTCCGCGAGCCGGTTCTCGACCAGGTTCGCGTAACCGAAGTCATGGCCGATGATGGGAATGGTGACGACCGGACTGTCTCGCCACGGCTTCGGCGCTTGCGGGGCGGGATGGCCCGGCGTGCCGTCCGGAATCGCCAGGTCGTCCTCGCGCTGCGCGAGCGCGGTGAACCGGGCGATGTCCTTGTCGTCCGCGATCAGCCGGCCCGAAGAATGGCCGGCGTTGCGGCCGATATAGTCTTGCGTCACTTCGATCCGGCACACACCGATCGGCGCCGGCCGCAGCAGATTGACCGTCAGGCGTCCAACGTGGGTGAGGCCCTCTTCCGCCGCAGCGCGTTCGACCGCCCGGCAAATCAGCGCCGAGGGCGGGCCGGCGTGCTGGTGGTCGGGATGCCAGGGGCCGCGGGTGAGAGGACTCGCGCGAAAGATTCCTTCGCTGAATTCGACGTAGGCTGCGTCCAAGGCCTGGCCTCCTCATTTTCATGCGCCTCTGGACAACCAGGCGCCGCGGTCGTCTAAGGCCACCCCATGATGCATGAGCGCCCCATGCCGATCGAGTCTGTTTTTTCCGCGATCGAGCGGATCGGCCTCGTCCCGCGCGGCGCGATGCGGCTCGACGAGGGCGAGCGGAGCGGCGCGCTGGCCGACGTCCGCACGATCGTCCTCGTGGGCATGGTCGGGCGCTCGGGCTGGGACGCCTTCGCCGCGAGCCCCGAGGCCGGGGACGGCCTCGACCATCCGCTCGACCGCTGGAGCCGGCGCGTCATCGACGCGCTCGCGCGCGAACTTGGCGCGATCGCGCTCTATCCGTTCGGCGGGCCGGCGCACTTCCCCTTCCAGCAATGGGCGCTTCGCTCAGAACCTGTCCATCCTTCGCCGATCGGCCTTCTGATCCACCCGCGCTACGGCCTCTGGCACAGCTACCGCGGCGCGCTCGGCTTTCTGGATGCGCTCGACGTTCCTGCGTTCGCCGCCTCGGTGAGCCCGTGCGAAGTCGTGTCGCGGGCGCCCGTGTCTCAGCGCCTGTCCGGTGGGGGCGTTTTCAATTCGAGGCTACGACGTCGCCGCCTGCGCGGCGCATCTGAAAGACCCCGTCGGCGCCGACTGTATGGACCGCGGTTGCCTTGCGCGGCGGGCGTGCCCGGTCGGGGCCGAGCACGCGCATGGGACCGCGCAGGCGGCGTTCACGATGCGCGCGTTCCTGAGGGCGCGGGAGGGGCGCCCTGACGCGGCCTCGTGAGCGCTCACGCCGGCGAGGCGAGCGGCTTGCCCTTTTCGACCACGTAGGTCGCGACGAGGACGGTTTTCGCCAGGCCGTTCTTGCCGCTGTGCGGCACGCCGGTCGGAACCTGATAGCCGTCGCCGGGCTTCAGCGTCAGCGCGCCAATTCCATCGATCGACAGATCGGTTCCGCCTTCGATAACATAGCCGAACTCGACGCCCGGATGGGTATGGCGCGCAACGAGCGCGCCGGGCTCGATCTCGATTGTCATCTCGACCGTCACATAGCCGTCCATCGGGCCGTCGGTCTGCTTGAGGAGCGTGCGCTTCAGGCCGGCGGTCGCGGCGGTCTGCGCCTCGGCTCCGGTCGCGATAAAGCCTCCAGCTGCGCACAGCGCGCAGGCGGCGAAAACGCGTCGCGTCAGCATGGGTTCCTCCTTCTTTGGCGCAGGGCCTCTCGCGTCCGACGCCGCTATTCCGCCGCCTCGGGGGCGCGCTCCAGTTTCTCGTCGTGGCCGAGCGCCAGAGTGATGAGAAGGGCGATCACCGCGCAGGCGGCGATCGTCACCAGGCCCCAGGTGAATCCGCCGGTCGCGTCCTTGATCCAGCCCATCACGTACGGGCCGAAATAGCCCGAAAGATTGCCGATCGAGTTGATCGCGGCGATGCCCGGGGCGACCGCCGCCCCGGCGAGGAACGCCGTCGGCAGGGTCCAGAAGATCGGCAACGCGGCGTAGACGCCAAAAGCGCCAAGAGTCAGAGCGGTCATCTTCGCCAGCGGATCGGCGAGAAACGCCGAGCCGCCGACGCCGATCGCCGCGATCGCCAGCGCAATGGCGAGATGGAGCGTGCGCTCGCCCTTCTGGTCGGAGCGCAGGCCCCACCAGACCATGCCGAGGAAAGCCACGGCATAGGGAATGGCGGTGACCCAGCCTGTCATCGCGATCGAAACCCCAAAACCCTTGACGATCGTCGGAAGCCAAAAGCCGACGCCGTAGAGGCAGGCGACATTGCCGAAATAGACGAGCGACAGCGCCAGCACCCGATAGTCGGTGAGGCTCGCAAGCGCGCTCGCTGGGGAGACTTGCTCGCGCCGCGTGTCCTCGAGGGCGAGGCGCCGCTGCAGCCACCTGCGGCTTTGATCATCGAGCCAGCCCGCGTCCGCCGGCCGGTCGGTGAGGTAGAAGAAGGTGACGACGGCGAGCAGAATCGAGGGCAGGGCCTCGACGATGAAGAGCCACTGCCAGCCCCTGAAGCCCCAGGCGCCGTCGAGGCCGAGAAGCGACGCCGACACGGGCGAGCCGAGCGCGGACGACAGCGGGATCGCCGCCATGAAATACCCGACGATGCGCGCCCGGTAGGAGGCGGGAAACCACAGCGTGAGGAAAAAGATGATGCCGGGAAAGAACCCGGCCTCGGCGAAGCCGAGCAGGATTCGCAGGAGATAGAACGTGTACTCCCCGCTGACCCCGGTCGCGTGGGAAATTTCAGGGATGAAGGCCATCGCGCCGGAGATGACGCCCCAGGTCAGCATGATGCGCGCGATCCACCGGCGCGCGCCGACCCTGTCCAGAATGATGTTGGAAGGCACCTCGAACAGGAAATAGGCGAGGAAGAAGACGCCGGCGCCGAAGCCGAACGCCGTCTCCGAGAGGTTCAGGTCGGCGTCCATCGTCAGCTTGGCGAAGCCGACGTTCACCCGGTCGAGATAGGCGACGAAATAGCAGAGGATCAGGAAAGGAATGAACCGCCGCGCGACCTTGCTCAGCGTCCGCGTCTCGATCTCGTCCGCCACGTCTCGCTCCCTTTCGCGCCGAGTCTGTCGCCGGCGTCGGCGCCAGTTGAGCGGAGTTTTCGCCTCTGCGCAATGGGAAACCGGCGGCCTCGGATCCGCTTCGGCTGGACGGCCGCCGCCGCCGTCGCTCAAATGTCATCAAACCGGCACACTTTGGTCGTCGCGATGGCCGTAAATCGAGGTCGCGCAGGAGACGTTCATGGGACAGGAGCCGCGCGTCGACAACTCGCGTCGCGCAGCCGAGCGCGCCGGGCCGCAACCCGAGGAGCATCGCATCCGTCAGCGCGCCCACGAGATCTGGGTCCAGGAGGGCAGGTCGGACGGGCGCGCGCTCGACCACTGGTTGCGGGCCCGATGGGAGCTCGAACGCGCGCCCGACCCCGAGGCGGAGTTCGAGCGGCTCGAGCACGAATTAGAACCGGGCCGCAAGACCGGCTAGGCGCCGCGGCCCCGCCGAATTCGACCCGACAGGAGGCCCATGATGGCGAACGTATTGTCGGACAAAGACAGCTCTCTGATAGACGCCTACTGGCGCGCCGCCAACTACCTGTCGGTCGGCCAGATTTATCTCTTCGATAACCCGCTTCTGAAGGTGCCGCTCAAGGATGAGCACGTCAAGCCGCGCCTTCTCGGCCATTGGGGAACCACGCCCGGCCTCAACTTCATCTATGTTCACCTCAACCGGCTGATCAAAAAACTCGATCTCGACATGATCTATGTCACCGGCCCCGGCCACGGCGGGCCGGGGCTGGTCGCCAACGCCTATCTCGAGGGGACCTACAGCGAGGTCTATCCAAACGTGTCCCAGGACGAGCAGGGGATGAAGCGGCTCTTCACCCAGTTCTCGTTCCCGGGCGGCATTCCGAGCCACGTCGCGCCCGAGACGCCGGGCTCGATCCACGAGGGCGGCGAGCTCGGGTATTCGATCTCGCACGCCTACGGCGCGGCCTTCGACAACCCCGACCTGATCGTCGCCTGCGTGATCGGGGACGGCGAGGCGGAGACGGGGCCGCTCGCCACCAGCTGGCACTCGAACAAGTTCCTCAATCCCGTGCGCGACGGCGCGGTGCTGCCGATCCTGCATCTCAACGGCTACAAGATCGCCAACCCGACCGTGCTCGCGCGCATCCCGCACGAGGAGCTCGATGCGCTCATGCGCGGCTACGGCTATCAGCCGCATTTCGTCGAGGGCGACGATCCGAAGACGATGCACGAGTTGATGGCGGAAACCGTCGAGGCGGTCGTCAACGACATTCGCAGCATCCAGCAAAAAGCGAGGAGCGAGGGATTCACGAAGCGGCCCGTATGGCCGATGATCGTCATGCGCACGCCGAAGGGTTGGACTTGCCCGAAGGAGATCGACGGCAAGCGGGAGGAAGGCTACTGGCGCTCGCATCAGGTGCCGATGAGCGAGATGCGGGGCCATCCCGAGCACCTGCGCATCCTCGAAGCCTGGATGAAGAGCTACCGGCCGGAGGAGCTGTTCGACGCGACCGGCCGCCTGAAAGCCGAACTGGCCGCGCTCGCGCCGTCGGGCCTACGCCGGATGAGCGCCAATCCGCATGCGAACGGCGGCGCGCTCTTGCGCGACCTGAGGCTGCCGGACTTCCGAGACTATGCGGTGGACGCGCCCTCGCCCGGAGTTGCGGTCGCCGAGGCGACGCGCGTCATGGGGACCTATCTGCGCGATGTGATGAAGCTCAACATGGAGTCGCGCAACTTCCGCCTGTTCAGCCCCGACGAGTTCAATTCCAACCGCTGGCAGGACGTGCTCGAGGTCACCAACCGCGCCTGGGTCGCCGAGACCGTCCCTTACGACGATCATCTCGCCGCCGACGGCCGGGTCATGGAGATGCTGAGCGAGCATCAGTGCCAGGGCTGGCTCGAAGGCTATCTGCTGACCGGCCGGCACGGCTTCTTCTCGTGTTACGAGGCCTTCATCCACATCATCAACTCCATGTTCAACCAGCACGCCAAATGGCTGAAGGTGTGCCGGGACATCGAGTGGCGAAGGCCCATCGCCTCGCTCAACTATCTCTTGTCCAGCCTCGTTTGGCGGCAGGACCACAACGGCTTTTCCCACCAGGATCCCGGATTCATCGATCACGTGATCAACAAGAAGGCCGAGGTCGTGCGCGTCTATCTGCCGCCGGACGCCAACTGCCTGCTTTCGGTCACCGATCACTGCCTGAAGAGCCGCAATTACGTGAACCTCGTCGTCGCGGGCAAGCAACCGGCGCCGCAGTGGCTCAGCATGGACCAGGCGATCAAGCACTGCACCTCGGGCCTCGGCATCTGGGAATGGGCGAGCAACGACCGCGGCGGCGAGCCCGACGTGGTGATGGCCTGCTGCGGCGACGTGCCGACGCTCGAGACCCTCGCCGCTGTCGAACTCCTCCGCCAGCACGCGCCCGAACTCAAAGTGCGCGTCATCAATGTCGTCGATCTGATGCGGCTCCAGCCGCCGAGCGAGCATCCGCACGGGCTCAACGACCACGACTTCGACGCGCTGTTCACCGCCGACAAGCCGATCATCTTCGCCTTCCACGGCTATCCGTGGCTGATCCACCGCTTGACCTACCGCCGGCACGGTCACGACAACATTCATGTGCGCGGCTATAAGGAGGAGGGAACGACGACCACGCCGTTCGACATGTGCGTGCTCAACGACATCGACCGGTTTCATCTCGTCAACGACGTCATCGACAGGGTTCCGGGCCTCGCCGCCCGCGCGGCCTACGCCAAACAGGCGATCCGGGACAAGCTGATCGACCACAAGGAATACATCCGCCGCTACGGCGACGACATGCCCGAGATCAGGGACTGGGTCTGGGGCGGTCACGCCGCGGTCGCGCGCGTGGCGACGTCGACGGCGGGGGACAATGTCTGAAGGCGGCGCCGTCGCGTTTCGCCGAAAATCGGCGTCGCCTGGGCGTCACGAGGGGAGAGTATCGAAGTCGCTGCGGCGATATTGGCTCGAGCGCGGAATCCGCCGGGCGCGCCGCAAAGGCGAAAAGCCTCGACCGCGTGGGCGCCAACGGATCGCGCAGGCTGTCGCTGCGGTCGCGCTCGAGCGCGACAGATCGGGGTGGAAACGACTGACCAGGAAGCGAGGGCGGAGCGATGGAAAGCAACCCGAAGGTTTTCGGAAAGGCGGAGCAAAGTTCGCTCGACGCCGACAAACTCCTGCGGCAGTACGGCGTCGGCTCGATTCGCTTCGCCGGAACGCTGGACGCGCTCTATGACCGGCACTTGAAGTTTGACAACGTCGTCGAGCCTAAATATTCGGATTCGCGCGAACGCTACGAAGCCGCCGCCCGTTCGGTGAGAGACATTCTTTCCGACCGCTGGCTGCGAACGGACGAGACCTACGCGCGCGAGAACCCGAAGCGGGTCTATTACGTCTCGATCGAGTTTCTCATCGGCCGCTCGCTCGGCAACAACGTCATGAACCTCATGCTCGATCCCGTGGTCGGGCAGACTTTCGACGAGCACGGTCACGAGTGGTGGGCGATCCTTCACGAGGAGCCCGACGCGGGTTTGGGCAATGGCGGCCTCGGGCGTCTGGCGGCCTGTTTCCTCGAACTCGATGGCCACCATGCAGTTGCCGGCGATGGGCTACGGATTGCGCTACGAGCACGGCATCTTCCGGCAGAAGATCCGCAACGGCTGGCAGGAGGAGCGCCCGGACAATTGGTTGCGCCATCCCGATCCGTGGGAGGTCGTGCGGCCCAGCGAAAGCGTCGAGGTGACGTTCGCCTGCTCGTTCGAAGTGCGCGCGGGAGCGCTGCGCATGGTTCCGCGCGAACCCACGACCCTCATTGGCATCCCCTATGACCGGCCGGTGATCGGTTACGGCGGCAAGACGGTCAACACGCTTCGCCTGTGGAGCGCCACCGCCACGCACGCGTTCGACTTTCAGCGGTTCAGCGGCGGCGATTTTGTCGCGTCGATCGCCGAAGCGCTCAACGCGGAATCGTTGACCCGAGTCCTTTATCCGGATGACCACACGCCGCAGGGCCGGGGACTCCGCCTTATGCAGGAATATTTCCTCGTCGCCTGTTCGCTCGCAGACGCGGTTCGGAGGTTTCGCAAGTCGAATACCGATTGGCGGATGTTGCCCGAGAAGGCCGCCATCCAGCTCAACGACACACACCCGAGCCTCGCCGTGCCGGAACTCATGCGAATTCTGCTCGACGAAGCGCATCTGGGTTGGGACGAGGCCTGGGACATCACGCGGGGGACGCTCGCCTACACCAACCACACCCTGCTTCCCGAGGCGCTGGAGCGCTGGCCGGTCGAGTGGTTGGAACAACTCATTCCGCGTCAGCTCGAGATCATCTTCGAGATCAACCGAAGGCTGCTCGACGACATTCGCGCCCGCTTCCCCGGCGACGCAGGGCGCGCGGCTCGAACGAGCCTGGTCGAGGAAGGGCAGATGAAGCAGATCCGCATGGCGAATCTGGCGATCGTCGGCTCCCACAGCACCAATGGCGTGGCCGCGATCCATTCCGAACTCCTGCGCAAGACGACGGTGCGCGACCTCGCCGAGGCGTTTCCCGAACGCTTCAACAACAAGACCAACGGGGTCACGCCGAGGCGCTGGCTTCGAATGGCAAATCCCGACCTCGCCGAGACGATTTCGGCCGCCATCGGCAACTCCTGGATCACCGATTTGACGCAATTGCAAAGGCTTCGGCCGCTGGCGGACGACGCCGCATTTCGCGCCGATATTCTCAAAGCCCAACGCGCGTGCAAGGCTCGGTTCGCCGACTGGGTCAAGCGGCATACGGACGTTTCCGTCGATCCGGACACGATCTTCGACTGCCAGATCAAGCGCATTCACGAATACAAGCGCCAGCTGCTCAACGCGCTGAGGATCGTCGTGCTCTATGACCGGCTGCGCGAGAACCCGGGCTTGGCCCTGCCGCCGCGGACCTTTTTCTTCGCCGGCAAGGCGGCGCCCGCGTATCAGCTGGCGAAGGTCATCATCAAGTTCATCAACAATCTGGCGCTCACGATCGACAGCGATCCCATGGTTCGCGGCAAGCTGAACGTGGTGTTCCTGCCGGAATACAATGTCTCGCTCGCCGAGCGCTGCATTCCCGCCGCCGACGTCTCCAACCAGATCTCGACGGCCGGCTATGAGGCGAGCGGCACCAGCAACATGAAGTTCATGATGAACGGCGCGCTGACGCTCGGAACGCGCGACGGCGCCACCATCGAGATGGCCGAGGAGGCGGGGGAAGAGAATTTCTTCCTGTTCGGCCTCACGTCGGATGAAGTCGCCAACAGCCGTCCCTGGTACAGCCCCTATTGGCACTACGAACACGAGCCGGAAACCCGGAAGGCGCTCGATTTGATCTTTTCCGACCATTTCAGCCCCAATGAGCGAGGGATCTTCGAGCCGCTGCGGGGCGCGCTGCTGACTCACGGCGACCAGTTCATGCACCTCGCCGACCTGACGTCGTACCTTCGGGCCGACGGTGAGCTCTGCGCGCTCTACCGCAGGCCGGACGATTGGGCGCACAAGGTCATTCTCAATATCGCCGCCTCGGGCAAATTCTCCAGCGACCGAACGATCTCGGAGTACGCGGACGAAATCTGGAATGCGCGGCCGTGTCCGGTGGGGTAGCGGAGTTAGCTCCGAGGAGTCCGAGCCGGGGCAGAATAAGCAGCATGACGCGGAGATCCTCGCATGCTTGCCGGGAGTGGGAAGGGCCGTCCTCGCCACGCTGCTCGCAGAAGCCTGGGATGCTCTGCGGCGGCGCGACTACCCCGCCTTGAGCAGTTTGACAGGAGTCGCGCCCGTCACCAAGCGGTCCGGAAAGAGCTGCATCGTCGTCAGACGACAGGCCTGCCACGACCGGCTCGCCAACGCCGTCTGCCACTGCGCGCGGGTCGCCATGCAGCACGATCCGCGCAGCCGCGCCAAATACGCCGAACTCCGAGCCCGAGGTCACAGCCATGGCAGGGCGCTACGATCGGTCGCCGACCGCCTCCTCAACGTCGCCTGCGCCATGGTCAAATCCGGCGCCGCCTTCAACCCGTCCCTGGCGCCTCAAAAACCGACTTGATAAACGGTGGGGAGTCCCATCACCGCGTTCAATCGCGACCCGTGACGCTTCGGCCGCTGTCTGCGATTAGGTCGAGTGCTTTTGCGGCAATGGGACATCATACGGATGAATCCGACGATGCCGATCATCCGCGACAGGAGAACCATCCGATGCCTTCCCGTTACCAACCTGATCCGGTCAGATTCTGGCGCGGCCATCCAAACGTCATTGCAATTTCGTTAAGATGCAGATTGCAGGTCGGAGCGCTGGCGTGGCAAGGACTTATGTTTCGGCGCATTTGTGCCGGTACGGCGCTATTCATTCTGACGTTTCTTGGAGCTTTTTCAGTTACTTTGGCGGTGGCGGAACAGAGCGTGCCGATGATTTCTAACCTTACTGAAGCGAATGATGGGTCGACCATCGAGATCGCAGTTGGCGCGAGTGTGAATGTATTTCTGAAAGTGCCTGAAGCGGAAATATACAAGGCTTCCTGCCTTTGGTCGAATGTAATTGTGTCCGGCGATCCGGTCCTGGAAGAAGAGAAAAAGGCGGTTTTGTTGCCGACAGGAGTTACGGCAGCTTCCTTTAAGGCGCTTCGACCCGGCGCCGCGCAATTGCGGTCCTCGCGGTTCGATTGCTCAAAGGGCCTGACGATCGAGTGGCGCGTCAACGTACGGGTCACTTGACCTCGAGCGCCGCGCCCGCGCAGCAGGAGGATGCGAAGGTGCGCGGCGACGCTGCCGCTCGCCGAGGCCGCCGGCGAGGCAGCGTCGCCGCCGCTCCGCTCAACCGACCGCCGGCTCGTCGCGCAGGATGCCGCCGAGCGACGCCCAGGCCGACCACGGCCCGGCGTGCGGCGCCGTTTGCCAGATGTGCCAGAGCGCATTGTCGGTGCCGCGCGCGAACAGCTCGAGCCGGCCGTCGGTGTTGACCGCCCCTGCCGGGTCGCTGGTGATGACGCCGCCAAGCGAGGCCCAGGCCGACCACGGCCCGGCGTGCGGCGCATCCTGCCAGATGTGCCAGAGCGCATTGTCGGTGCCGCGCGCGAACACCTCGAGTTGCCCGTCGCTGTTGTCGAGCACCTCCGGATCGCTCGTGATGCGGCCGCCGAGCGAGGCCCAAGCCGACCACGGCGCGCCATGCGGCACCGTCTGCCAGATATGCCAGAGCGCATCATCGGTTCCGCGCACGAAAACCTCCAGCCTTCCGTCGGAATTGACCGCGGCCGCCGCATCGTCGGTGAGCACGCCGCCGAGCGACGCCCAGCCGGACCACGGCCCGGCATGCGGCGCCGTCTGCCAGATGTGCCAGAGCGCATTGTCGGTTCCGCGCGCGAAGACCTCCAGCCTGCCATCGGAATTGACCGCGACCGCCGGGTCGCTGGTGATGACGCCGCCGAGCGAGGCCCAGCCGGACCACGGTCCGGCATGCGGCGCCGTCTGCCAGATGTGCCAGAGCGCATTGTCGGTCCCGCGCGCGAATGCCTCCAGCCTGCCGTCGGTATTAACCGCGACCGCCGGGTTGCTGGTGATCACGCCGCCGAGCGAGGCCCAAGCCGCCCACGGCCCCGCATGCGCCGCCTCCTGCCAGATGTGCCAGAGCGCGCGGTCGTTGCCGCGCACGAAAACCTCCAGCCGGCCGTCGGTGTTGTCGGCGACCGCCGCGTCGCTCGCGATGCCGCCGCCAAGCGAGGCCCAGGCCGACCACGGTCCCGCATGGGGCGCCTCCTGCCAGATGTGCCAGAGCGCCCGGTCAGTGCCGACGCCGAACGCTTCCAGCCTGCCGTCGGAATTGACCGCGATCGCGGCGGCGCGGCCGTCAAAGGGGTTGTCGCTGGTGACTGGGAAGCCCGTCAGCCCGGCGAGCAGGTCTTGGAACGCCGTGGTCTTCCCGGTCAGCGTCTGATAGTTGGCGGCGAGTGTGGCGCCGGCGGCTTGCACGATCTGTGGGATGGTGAAACCGAGCGCGCGCAGCCAGTAGAGATAGACGATGCCACAGCCGGTGCTGACCGAGTTGCGGTCGGTCTGCTCGGTGGTGTTCACCCAGTTCGGCCGGTGCGCCTGGTCCCAGGCCGGGCCGGTCATGAAAGCATTGAGGGTGCCGTCCGGCGTCTCCTGCTCGGCAAGGAATCGCGACAGCGCCTCGCCGTTGGAATAGCCGCAGCCCCAGCCGCGGTTCTGCGTACCCATGAATGCCTCGGAGAGCTCGGCGACGTAGAGGCCAACTTCGAGATCCAACGGATTGACATTTTTGCTTGCGAACGTGGCGTCGAGATAGAGCACGCCGCCGGAGGTGAAGTCGCAGCCATAGTGGTAGGCGCCGCCGGAGCCGTCGTTGTTGCCGCTGAGCGGGGCGATAACGACGCTGCAGGCGCCGCCGGCGATGCCGAAGAAGATTTGCATGTCGGCGTAGGGGCCGGCGACCGCCCCAAGCATCTGGGTCGCGAGCGCCTTGCCTGGGGCGCCGAGGTTGGGATCGTAATATACGGTTATGTTGCCAACCACGCCGACCGCCGTCGCCGGATAGTCGAGCGCGTCGAGCGCGGCGCTGATCTGCTCGGCCGTGCGGGCCTTTCGGGTTCCGCCCGGAGGTAGTAATTCACGCATGCTCATTATCTTGCTCCCTAGTTATTGACTGGCGTTCAACGAGGATGTCCCGGAACGTCCCGGAACGTCCTGTTTGCCGGCCTGTTAGGACGACGGGATTAGCAAAACACGGAGGTCGTCGTTCGGACGGGGGCGCCGTGGTGGATGTGTCGGCAGCACACGAAATGACCGGTTTACGTATCGCACGAGCCGTCTGGTAGCCTCCCCCCCCTTTGAGGAGGCTCTGAATGCGCCGGACGCAGACCGCTCAAAGGGTGCGCATGGCGATTTTTTGAACATTCTGCGCCGTCGGAAATCGGCGGCGCTGAACCAAGACCAAGCAAAGGAAACGTGACAGAAACGTGACGGTAAAGTGACGAGCTGCCTGAAAGCGGCTGGAACCCCCTACGATTACCGTCACGTTTACATAGGCTCTCTATGTGGCATTAATGCGGCATTTCGGCGAGCGCAAGCGAGACATTCGCAGAACCCTACGAACCCCTTGACAATGAGCGACGTCCGGAGATGAGGCTTTGCGTGACCACATATGCGTGGATGCGTTCGGCCTTCGGCGCATTAATCCACGGCGTTCATGGCGTGCCGCCGCAGCCCGGCCTTCTTCGCAAAATCGCCGCGGGTTAGGCGGCGCCGCGAACGCCGACGGCAGACGGACGTTAGCGGTGAGGCGCACAGCCCTAGCGGGCTGCCTCGCGCTGTCCTTGGCCCGCGCGAGCGTCCTCCAACGAGACGCGCGGCGACGACTACCGCCCGAGCCAGCGTGGCCGCCTGCAGCGCGGGCGCACGATCCATGGTTCGGAAGAACGCCTTGGTCAGCATTTGTGAGATCAAGCTCTCGGCGTGAAACCGCGCCATGTCGTCTAGAGACGCGCACGAAGCGGAAGCCGTGATCGATCGCAAGCCTCGGCGTCTCGGGGCCGCCGCCGCCAGACGCGATTTCCCGCCGCGTGCGATCGGCGACCGACACCATGCTGCGCGGCTGGGCGGCCCGCGGCTGAGCCGCGTAGGTTTCAGTGCCCGCCGTTCGGGCACCATCCTCAGCCTCGAGACGCACGCGCCGGAGCCCGGGATTTGAACCGACATTTGCGAGCGGCGCAAATTCCCGGCCGCGGTTAGAAGGTAGCCGCGCTCGGCCCAAGCGCGGCCGACGCGGTCAGCAGGACGTTCGGCAATTTGCCCCGGTTACGGCAGGCCCGCCTTCATGAGACCCTCGCGGAGGTGCTCGTTATCGGACGGGCGCCGATAGTGAAGCGTCGCGAGGAAGGTCTGGGCGGTAAAGGCCGGCTCCCGCTGCAGCACCTCGCGGGCATGGGCGCCGGCGGCCGTGCGGTTTCCCAACTGCGCCGACGAGGCCGCCAGAAAGGCGTGATGCGTGTAATCCGGCGCGGTCAGCTTGCTGAAAGAACTCGATCGCTTCGGCATAGGCGCGCGCAGCTGTACTGGGCGCGGCCGAGATGACTCCAAAAGCGCTCGGGATGATAGGGATTGAGCCGCATCGCCCGGCGAACCCACTCGATGCCCTCTTCGGGACGCCCGAGCCACGTGAGCAGCTCGCCCTGCTGCACGACGATGAGATCGCTGTTGGGATTGAGGCTGAGGGCCCTTTCCTGGTGGTAGGCCGCCTTTTCATGCTCGTTGAAGTTCAGCTTCAAGGCGGCGAGTATCCGGTGAACGTCGGCGTCGTTGTCGTCGAGCGACAGGGCCGTTTGCAATTCGTCGACAATCACCTGCTCGCTCGCGGGCCGGTCCTCGCACCAGTCGTGCAGCCACGCCTGGCCGACGACGCACGCCTTCCAGGCGTGAGCGTGCGCATAGTTCGGATCGAGCTCGATGGCTCGGTTCAGAGCGCGGAGCGCTTCGGCGTTGGATTCGCGGTTCGATCGATGGTGCAAAACCTTGCCTGTCAGCACGAGCTCGTAGGCGGCCAAATTCTCCGTGGTCTTTCGCTGGACGCGGTCGTGCCTCGCGGCCTCGACGCGGCCGAACAAGGTCGCGGCGATGGAGGAGGTCACTTCGTCCTGAATGGCGAAAATGTCCTCCAGCTTTCGATCGTAACGTTCGGCCCAGAGATGCGTCTCGGTTTCGCCGTCGATGAGCTGGACGGTGACCCTGACACGATCCGCCGCCTTGCGAACGCTTCCTTCCGCGATGTAGTCGACGCCGAATTCGCGGGCGATTTGCTGCGCTTTGACCGGCTTGCCCTTATGGACGAAAACGGCGTTGCGGGAGATCACCAGGAGTTGGCGGAAACGCGACAGTTCGGTGATGATGTCTTCCGTGAGCCCGTCGGCGAAAAACTCCTGTTCCGGGTCGCCGCTCATATTGACGAACGGCAGAACCGCAATCGATGGCTTCCGAGCGCTGACCCGAGGCTCAACCGACGGGTCGGAGGCCGAGCGGCCGTCGTCCGTCGCCTCACGCCCGATGAGGACCTTGAAAACGCGAATTGGCCGGTTGATGTTCTTGACCTTCTGTTCGCCGAGATCCGCGTATCCGACGTCCAGCCGGTCGCCGACCTGGTCGCGCACTGCGGCGGA
Source organism: uncultured Alphaproteobacteria bacterium (assembly GCA_963805295.1). Taxonomy (GTDB): domain Bacteria; phylum Pseudomonadota; class Alphaproteobacteria; order Rhizobiales; family Beijerinckiaceae; genus Roseiarcus. Next base: position 240,020 of record CAWDTW010000033.1, read on the forward strand.
GATGCAGATGCCGCCGGGCTCGGCCATCGATTCAAGTCGCGCCGCCACGTTGACGCCGTCGCCGAAGATGTCGTTTTCTTCGACGATCACATCGCCGAGATTGATGCCGATGCGGTAAAGGAGGGCGCGCGATGCGGGCATGTCGCGATTGCGCCGCGCCATGCGCTCCTGAAAATCCACCGCACAGCGCAGCGCCTCGGTGACGCTCTGGAATTCCACCATCATGCCGTCGCCGGCAGTCTTGATGACCCGGCCCTTGCACCTGGCGATCGCGGGGTCGATCAGCTCCAGCCGCACCGTCCTCAGCCGAGCCAGCGTTCCTTCCTCATCGACCTCCATGAGACGGCTGTAGCCGACCATGTCCGCCGCAACAATTGCCGCGAGCCGACGCTCTACACTCGGCGCTTCCATCCTGCCCATGTCCTGATTCGAAATTCGCATACCCCCCGAGGCGGAGTTCCACAGCCAGCAGACGCGGATGGCGGCGTTCGACTCGATTCAGACCTCGGAAACGCAGCAGCCTCAGCGTCGACGCATCATCACCTGACTTTAGCACAATCGACTGGCGAAGCATCCAGAATCCCAGACTCGCGTCGAACGGCCGTCCTGGCTCAAGAGCGCCATCGCATTTTGGCGAGGGAGGGTGGCGCGCACGGCGCAAGGAGGGGATTGGACATGGGCGGGTTGGACCGCTTCGCTGAGGCTCGCGGCGACGATATGGGTTCGATCAAATCGCATTGTTTCATAGGGGTAAGAGAATCCAAGCCCGCGGAAATTCCGCCAAAGTCCGCGGAAGCCGAAGCAAAGCCAGGTGAAGCCGAATCCAAGCAAAAGTCTTCCGCGAATCCGGACTTTTCAAGCGCTTACGCGGGAATCCAAATCGTTTCCTGTTTGGCTCGCGCTTTCGCCGCCCGCCTCCTCCGCCCTTCTCCCGTCAATGCTGTCCGCCGGCCCAGTCGCGTCCATGCCCGCCGCCGCCTTCGCGGCCTTCCTGGCCTTTTCGGCATGCAGGCGGGCGAGGGCGCGGTTCATCTTGGCGAGCAGTCTTTCGCGCGCCTTGTCGTCGTAGACGTCAATGGCCGCCAAGGGCTTCTGGTAGCGGTCGAGCCGGTCGAGAAGCTTGAGATAGGGCGAGATCGCCTCGACGTCGCCCTCGGCGAGCGCGCCCGCGGCGAGTCTCAGCGCCGGCTCGAGGCGCGAAAGCTGCAGCATCGCGTGGTCCGAGGCGCTGTCGACGGCTCGCCTTTGCAGGGTTTTGCTGACGATCTGGCTGATGCGTTTGCTTGACAGCCGCTCCGCGTGCGCGATGTCGCCATAGGCCCAGCCCTCGCGCAGCCGGGCGAAAATGCGCTCGCGCCGCAACATCCGCTCCTTCTCGCTCAGGAACCGCCTCGGAACGGAAACCCTCTCCTGAACCATGCCGCCTCTCATTTCGCCGCGGTCGGGAACGGTTGACACAACCGAGCCGACGGCGCGATTTGCTAAAAGCCGTAAGAAAACGCTGTCAAATGGGCGCCGCTTCAGAGCCCTGCGGGGCTTCCCCCGCCTGCGCCTCGTCCGCCTTGCCCCCGTAAAGCCTCTCGGCCGCCTGGTTGAGCTTGTCCATCAGCCTCTTGCGGGCGCCGTCGTCGTACTCCCCGTAGTCGATGGCGACCTTCTGCCAGCGGTCGGCCCGTTCCAGCACCTTCAAGAAAGGCGCGATCGCCTTCACGTCGCCCTTGAGGACCGCCGCCTCGGCCGCCTGCAGCGCCGGCGCCAGGCGCGCCAGTTGCAGTTTTGCGTGATCGGAGCCGCTCTCGACCGGCCGCTTTCGAAAAACCTCGCGAACGATCTGCCGGATGCGCTCGGCGGTCAGCCCCTCCTCGCGCGCGATCTCGTCATAGGCCCATCCCTCGCGGCGCCGGGCCAGGATGCGGCCTCGCCGCAAGATCCTGCCATAGGCGTCGAGCCGCCGCGTCACCGCGGGCGTGGTATTCTGATCCATGCTCGCCTCGCTGCCGCCGCGGTTCGGCGGAGTGGGTTCGAAAATGCCGGCGTCCGGCGTTTCTGTGACTCGGAGGCGATTATGTTCCTGCTTTGTTCATTCGCCAAGAAATTGTTGGGGTGGCCTTGCTGGACATGGTTAGCGGCCTCCGCCGCTCTCATCGTGCCGCTCGGCTCGCCGGGGCGGCGCCGGTCGCTCACACCTGCCGCCAACCTGGCTTGTCCGTCTCCAGCCAGTGGGCGCTGATCGGACCCATGCCGCAAATCGCAATCACCGCCGGCTCCTTGGCGCCGGCTTTCGCTCCGTCATAATGAGGGGTCTTCGCCACGCGCCGAACGAAGGTTCCTGCAGGAGCTGGACCAGTGCTGTCAGGATCGAAGCTGGCGCCGCTCGTGACCCACCAGGTTCCCGACACAACGACACACAGGCGGTCCGTTTCGTACCAGTGCGGTGCGCTCATGAAGCCCGGATGCCACTTCACGAGCTGGTAATAGATGCCGGGCTTGGACGAGTCGCCATAGAGGTTCGCAACTGAGATAATTTTGCCACCCGCTGCATAGATCTTGGCGCCCTCGCCGGTGTTGAACATATCCACCCAGGCGATGTCTGCCGGCAATTCGACGATCGTCATCGTCGGATCGGGGGCCGCCTCCGCCCGCTCACCGAGCAACGCCAAAGGCAGCGTCGCGAGCAATGGACCGATCAGCAGGTCCCGCCTGGACGCCAGAGCGCCATCGAACTTTTCGGATTGGGGTTTTGCCGCCCCTTTGAACGTCAACTGATCATCGAGATTCAATCTCATTTCGTCCCTCCGTTCATAGGGAAGGCCTTCCAAGACGAAACTTTGCCTCGCTCGCGAGAGGCAGTCAGTAAAACGCGGTGGAGCGAAGCGGCCGCCCGCCTCTTACTCCGCGGCGACCCGCTTGGGCAGAACCCAGTTGGGGCGGACGAAGTGGCACGTATATCCGTTCGGATAGCGCTCGAGATAATCCTGATGCTCCGGCTCGGCTTCCCAGAACGGGCCGGCCGGCGCCACTTCCGTCGTCGCCTTGCCCGGCCACACGCCGGAGGCGTCGACATCGGCGATGGTGTCGAGAGCGACGCGCTTCTGTTCGTCGTTCGTAGTGAAGATCGCCGACCGGTAGCTGGCGCCGACGTCGTTGCCCTGGCGGTTGCGGGTCGTCGGGTCGTGGATCTGAAAGAAGAACTCCAAGAGCTTGCGGTAGCTGATCTTTGCCGGGTCGAAGACGATCTCGATCGCCTCGGCGTGATTGCCGTGGTTTCGGTAGGTCGCGTTGGCAACCTCGCCGCCCGTGTAACCAACCCGCGTCGAGATCACGCCAGCCATGCGCCGGATCAGGTCCTGCATGCCCCAGAAACACCCGCCGGCAAGCACCGCGCGTTCAGTCGTATTGGCCATGGAACGGCTCCTTCTGTTGCAAGTTTAGAGGGGACAGCGACACTTCGCACAGATCTGGCGTCCGTTACATCGCCTTGCAAGGCGACTGCGGAACCGTCTCCCGACTGGCCAAAGGCATTCACACGTCTCAAGTCGCCGCGCGGACTCCTTCCCCAGCTTGCTGGGGAAGGTGGCGCGAAGCGCCGGATGGGGTGTGGCCCGCTGCTTCGGCCCAAGTCGGATTGCGCGACCGTCGCCGCGAACCTTCGTCGGACCTGACCTGCTTTCCGCACCCCATCCGGCCTTTGGCCACCTTCCCCGCTTCGCGGAGAAGGGGAAACCTTAGAACTCAGTCGGCCAACCCAGCCTCTGCGAACGCAGCTCATACGCCGTCTGAAGGTTGAGCCAAAACCGGGCGCTGTTGCCGAAATAGCGCGCAAGCCGCATGGCCGTTTCGGGCGAGACCCCGCGCTTGCCGTTCAGGATGTCGGTGATCCGCCCCGACGGCGTGCGCAACGCCATGGCGAGCGCGTTAGCGGAAAGGCTGCGCGCCTCCAGTTCGCGCCTCAACATGCTGCCTGGATGGATGGGTTTCGTGGCTTTCTCCATCAGTTCCGTTTAGCCGACGATAGCACTAGGGCGCCAATTGATCACGCGCCTGCTTCCCCAGGGCTTGAAGGATTGGCACAGCCAACGACCATTTGCAGTGGACCCATTCGCCGTTGACCCGATGGCCTTTGAAGCCCAACTGTTTACGCGCCGAGTCTTCTGCCTTCGGGCATAACCCGATCCGATGTGCTCGACGTGAACAAGTTTGGCTTCGCCGTCGGTCCAGAGTCGCGCCTCAGTTTGGCGCGCTTTGCAGTCGCCGTTACCAGCTCCGATCTTGCAGCGGTCGGGCCGCTTCGGATCGAACATGATGTAGATGGCGTTACAGTCTTCAACTTCGGCCTCAACTCGTTTCCGCTTTTTCTTTGGCGATCCGTCGGCCTGTTCATGCCGTGCTCGAAGGGCTTGGACCTCCTGTTGACGCAGGTGTTTTTGTACCATGTGTTCGGCGCCGGTCACTAGTTGGTAGCCGCTTCCGGGCACGTCGGTCGCTCTCATGAGGAGTTCGTCTTTGACGAGGTCCACTCGTGCCCAGTCGACGGCGTTGGACCATTTCAGAATGCCGCCATTTAGGCGAAGTTCGAGCGATGGACGCCAGGCATGACTGGCCAAAAAAGTCCTCAAGATGTGCCTTTCCATGAAGTCCTTTGGAACAATGGCGCCAGGCGGACGGTAATCCGACAACTCCGTCAAAATGATTGGACGGGCGTGATCCCTCATCACGGCATGGTCGTGATCCCATTCTTCGGAATTGTTCGTAATGACGTCGACACTGGTCCGATTGTGTTTTTCGGCCATAAGGCGCTCAATAAGCTCTTCAATCGCGCGTTGACGGTCACTGTTGTTTGTCATGGTTATGTTCTCGCCCTGTTGGCGACTTTCGGTTGGGGCCGCCTACCGCATAGGAGAAGCGAGCCAACGCGCACGTAGGTATGGCCCACTGTCGCTAGGAGATCAAACATTGCCACGTTGCTTTACCGCCGCCTCGGCCACCCGGCCCCGCCCTTCGGCCTTGCTTCGCCGCCGCCCCAGTTGTGCGGGCCCATGTCGGCGTCGGTCGGTTTGCGGGGGCGGGTCGAGGGCAGGTTGCCGGCGCGGCCGAACGGGCGCTCGCCGGAATAGGCGCCGCCCGCCGCGTCGATGTCGGACTGACGCGCCAGCGGATCGTCGCCGACCGCGAGCGCGACCGCCTGCAGGCGCTTGATCTCGTCGCGCAGGCGCGCCGCTTCCTCGAATTCGAGATTGCCGGCGGCTTCCTTCATGCGCTTTTCGAGATCACCGATCGTCGCCTGCAGATTGTGGCCAATTGCCGGCGCATCCGCGAGACCGAGATCGACGGTGACGTGATCCGCCTCGTAGACCGAGCCGAGAATATCCTGGATGCCCCGCCGGATCGACGCGGGGGTGATGCCGTTCGCCTCGACGCGTTGGACTGCGGCGCGCGGCCGGGTTTTTTGGGAGCGGGCATTGCGGGGATATGGGGCGAGTTGCGCGGCGGGGGAAGGGCGGGGCCGCGCGGGCGAGCGCGAGGGCGCGGGTGCGGCCGCAAGGTCCGGCCCGGCAAGCGGGGGCGCAAGCCGCAGAACGGGCAGGCGGATTGATATGGGGAATTCGTATCATGTCCCCGGTCTGCCGGTCTGGTCTGGTCTGGGTCTGCGGTCTGGGTCTGGGTCTCGGGTCTGCCGGGTCTGCCGGGTCTGCCGGGTCTGCCGGGTCTGCCGGGTCTGCCGGGTCTGCCGGGTCTGCCGGGTCTGCCGGGTCTGCCGGGTCTGCCGGGTCTGCCGGGTCTGCCGGGTCTGCCGGGTCTGCCGGGTCTGCCGGGTCTGCCGGGTCTGCCGGGTCTGCCGGGTCTGCCGGGTCTGCCGGGTCTGCCGGGTCTGCCGGGTCTGCCGGTCTGCCGCCAAATCCCGCCGCCAAATCCCGCGCCCTAACGGAAGTTTAACCTTAACGACCCCTAATGGCCTCCGGGGCGGTTCCGGGGGCGGAATCGCCGTGGCTTCGTTGATGCCCATGGGGTCCCATGCTATCCCGTCAACAGACCGCGCGTCCGCGCCGACGCGGCCGAGCCCTCGTCCGGCTGAGGCGCCTTCGCCCGTCGAGGCCGCGCCCCTTGGACCGTTTCCTCTCCCACTTCATCCACCGCTTCGACGCCAAGGGCCGCATCTCGATCCCGGCCCCATTCCGCCAGGTTCTCGCCGCGGACGGCTTCGAGGGCGTCTACGCCTATCCGTCGCTCGACGCCCCCGCTCTGGACTGCGGCGGACACCGGCTGCTCATGGAGATCGAGGCGCTGCTCGCGACGATGCCGCCTTATTCGCCCGCCCGCGACGCCTTCGCGACGGCCTTGTTGGGAACGAGCGAGATCCTGCGCATGGACGCGGAGGGGAGGGTGTCGCTCGACGAGCGGTTGAAGACCCCGCTGGGCTTGCGAGACGAGGCCGTGTTCGTCGGGCAGGGGCACAAGTTCCAGATCTGGGAGCCGTCGCGCTTCGCCGCCCATCTCGACGACGCGCGCAGCCGCGTCGTGCGCCTGAGGGCCGAGCGCGTCCCCGAGGCGCCCGCATGAGCGAGGCCCCGCGCCATATCCCCGTCCTCCTCGCCGAAGTTCTCGAGGCGCTTCAGCCGCGCGAGGGCGCGCTTGTCGTCGATTGCACGTTCGGCGCCGGCGGCTATGCGCGCGCGCTCCTCGACCGCGGCGCGAACGTCGTAGCGCTCGACCGCGATCCTTCTGCCGTTCGCGCCGGCGCCGAACTCGTCGCGGCTTCGGGCGGACGGCTTCGTCTCACGGAGGCGCGGTTCGGCGATCTCGACGCGGTCATGAGGGACCTCGGCATCGGGGAAATCGACGGCGTCGTGCTCGACATCGGCGTCTCGTCGATGCAGTTCGACGAAGCCGAACGCGGCTTTTCGCTGCGCTACGACGCGCCGCTCGACATGCGCATGGGACGCGAGGGCCGCGCCGCGGCGGACATCCTGCGCGACGAGGACGAGGCGACGATCGCCGACATTCTCTTTCACTTCGGCGAGGAGCGCGCCGCGCGCCGCATCGCCCGCGCCGTCGTCGCGGACCGCAAGAGCGCGCCCTTCGTCTCGACCCTTCAGCTCGCCCGGATGGTCGCCCGCGTCGCGCCGGCGCGCAGTGGCGAGCTCACCCATCCGGCGACGCGTACCTTCCAGGCCCTGCGCATCGCGGTCAACGACGAACTCGGCGAACTGCTGCGCGGCCTGACCGCGGCCGAGCGGCTCCTGGGTCCCGGCGGGCGGCTCGCGGTCGTGACCTTCCATTCGCTGGAGGACCGCATCGTCAAGCAGTTCCTGGGAAGCCGCTCGGGCCGCGGCCGCGCCGCCTCGCGGCTGCTTCCGGGCGAGCCGGCCGAGGCCGAGCCGACCTTCGACGTTCCGCGGGGCCAGCCGATCGAGCCCGGCGAGGCGGAGGCCGCGGCCAATCCGCGCTCGCGCTCCGCCAAGCTTCGCTTCGCCGTGCGGCTCGGCGCGCCGGCGCGGGTAGCGGACGAGGCGATTCTGTCGTTGACGCGCTTGCCGGCGCGGCGCGGGAGGCAAGGATGATCTGGCGGCTCATGCACGCGACGGCGATCGCCGCGCTGATCGGATCGGCGGCCTATGTCTACGGCGTCAAATACCGCACGATCTACGCGTCCGAGCAGCTCGTGAAGGCGAGCCATCTCATCGCCAAGGAGAAGGATGCGATCAATCTTCTGCGCGCCGAATACGCCCATCTGGCGCGGCCCGACCGGCTGCAGCAACTCGCCGATTCGAAGCTCGGCCTGCAGGCGCTGACGCTCTCCCAGATCGCGACCGTCGACGAACTGCCCGTCGCCCAACCCAAGGTCAACTCGATCGGCCGCACGCTCGAGTCGCTCGGGTTCATGAAGGACAGCGCCACGCCCGCCGCCCCCGCCGCCCCCGCCGCCGACGCCGGCGCGCCCGGCGGCGCGACTCCGCCGGTGAGGTGACCATGGCCGCGACGCCGAACGACGCGAGCCTCAGCGCCGCCAGGCGGCCGAGGCGCGTGGGTCCCCTCGCCCGCGCGGCGATCGGGCTTTTCCGTCGCTACGTGCCGAAGAATTTCGGCGTCGATCTCGAGCCGCCGGCGCCGGGTGCGCCCCGGACCTCGCTCCGCTCGCTGATGACGGCGGCAAACCTGAAAGCCTTCGTCCATGCTCTCCTGCTGACGCGGCTCGACCGGTCGGGCGCACGCATCCGCACCGTCGCGCTCGGCATGTTCGTCGCCTACGCCGCTATCGGCGTGAAGCTCGTCGTGCTCGGCCTCTCGCACGATCCGCCGCAGACGCTGAAGGGCGCGGCCGATCAGGCCGTTTCCGGCGCGAGGCCGGACCTGCTGGACCGCAACGGCGAACTCCTCGCAACCGACATCAAGACCGTGTCGGTCTTCGCCGAGCCGAACCGCATCATCGACAAGGACGAGGCGGTCGAGCTCATCACCGCCGTGCTGCCCGACGTCAACGCGAAGGAATTGCGCGAGCGTCTCGGCGCGAAGAAAGGCTTCGTCTGGGTCAAGCGCCAGATCACGCCGAAGGAGCAGGCGGAAATCTTCCACCTCGGCCTGCCCGGCGTCGGTTTCCTGCCCGAGAACAAGCGCGTCTATCCCAACGGTCCGATCGGCGCTCATGTGATCGGCTACGTCGACAAAGACAATGTCGGCATCGCCGGCATGGAGAAATATCTCGACGAGCAGAGCCTGACCGACCCGCATGTGCCCGGCTTCGTCGTCGATCCGGAGAGCCTGAAGCCGGTCCGGCTTTCGCTCGACCTCAAGGTGACGCATGCGCTGCGCGACGAACTCCTCGCCGGCATGGAGCGCTTCCGCGCCAAGGCGGCGGCCGGAGTGATCGTCGACGTCAACACGGGCGAAATGCTCGCGCTCGAGTCCCTGCCCGACTACGATCCCAACCAGCCGCTCGACGCGCAGGATCCCTCGAAGATCAACCGCATCAACGTCGGGGTCTACGAGATGGGCTCGACCTTCAAGGCGATCTCGATCGCCATGGCGCTCGACCTCGGCAAGGTGACGCTCGGCAGCCACGTCGACGCACGCGACAGCTTGCGCTATGGACGCTTCACCATCCACGACTTCCACGCCACCCATCGCGTCTTGAGCGTGCCGGAAGTGTTCACCCATTCCTCGAACATCGGCACCGCCCGCATGGCGATGATGGTCGGCGTCGAGGCACATCAAGCGTTCTTGAAGAAAATGGGCCAGCTCGACCGGCTGCGCACCGAACTGCCCGAAAGCGCCGAGCCGCTGGTGCCCAAGCGCTGGAGCCTCCTCAATACGATGACAATCGCCTTCGGTCAGGGCCTCAATGTCGCGCCGCTCCAGGCGGTGATGGCGGTGGCGGCGCTGGTCAACGGCGGCAACATGATGGCGCCGACCTTCCTGCCGCGCACCGAGGCGGAGGCCGCCAAGGTCGGCCGTCGGGTCGTCAGCGAACAGACCTCGGAATCGATGCGCTATCTCCTGCGCTCAAACGCGACGCACGGCACGGCCGGGCTCGCCAACGTCCCCGGCTATTACGTCGGCGGCAAGACCGGCACGGCCGACAAAATCATCCATGGCCATTATTCCCATGACAAGGTGTTCACCACCTTCATGGCCATCACGCCGGCCAACAAACCGAAATACCTCTATCTCGCGATTTACGACGATCCGCAGGCCGCGCCCGGAGACGGCGGCTATCACACCGCCGCCTATAACGCCGGACGAACCGTCGGCGCCCTGATCCGGCGCATCCAGCCGCTGGAAGGGGTGCCTCCGATGAAGGAGGCGCCAAATCAGCCATTCCCCATCATCGCCCGTCTGGGGTATGGAGCCGACGCCGACAAGGTCGGCAAGGAGTGAACCCGGCGGAATGACACGGCTGAGCGACATCCTCGATCTGGAGAATGCGGACGGCGCGCTCGCTTCGCGCGAGATCGGCGGAATCGCCTTCGACAGCCGCAAGGTGCGGGCGGGCGACGTCTTCTTCGCCCTCGCCGGGGCCAAGGACGACGGCCTCAGGCATGCCGGCGACGCGCTGGCCAAAGGCGCGGCCGCCATCGTCGCCGAGCGCGAGGCGCTGATCGCCGGCGTCCCCTTCGTCCGGGTCGCCGACGCGCGCGCTGCGCTCGCCCGCGCCGCCGCGCGTCTTTTCCCGCGCCAGCCGGAAACCATCGTCGCCGTCACCGGCACCAGCGGCAAGACGTCGATCGCGGCCTTCGCCAGGCAGATCTGGCGGTCGCTTGGCCGGGAGGCCGCCTCGCTCGGCACCCTCGGCGTCGTCTCGCGCCCGTTGACCGTCTACGGATCGCTGACGACGCCGGACCCGATCGCGCTCCATCAGACCCTCGACAGGCTGGCCGGCGAGGGCGTCACGCATCTTGCGCTGGAGGCCTCGTCGCACGGTCTCGATCAGAAGCGCCTCGAGGGCGTGCGGTTCGCCGCCGGCGCGTTCACCAATCTGACCCGCGACCACATGGACTATCACGCGACGACGGAGGATTATTTCGCCGCCAAGCTTCGCCTCTTCCGCGAACTCCTGCCCGACGGCGCGCCGGCAATCATCGACGCAGACAGCGGCGTCGCCCCGCGCGTCATCGAGACGGCGCGCGCGCGCGGCCTCGCGGTCTTTTCGGTGGGCGCCAAGGGCGAGGCGATCCGGCTCGCGTCGGTTGCGCGCGCCGGTTTCGCCTCGACGCTCGAGCTCGAGTTCAGCGGGCGCCGTCGGCGCGTCGGTCTCCCTTTGCCGGGTGATTTCCAGATCGCCAACGCGCTGGTCGCGGCGGGGCTCTGCATCGCGACGGGCAGCGAGGCCGACGCCGTCTTCAAGGCGCTGCAGTCTCTCGAGGGCGCGCCCGGACGGCTCGAGCGCATCGGCGAGACGCGCGGCGCCGCGGTTTTCGTCGATTACGCCCACAAGCCCGACGCGCTCGAAAAGGCGCTCGCCGCCCTGCGCCCCTACGTGCGCGGGCGGCTCATCCTGCTGTTCGGCTGCGGCGGCGACCGCGACGCGGGCAAGCGGCCGATCATGGGCGAGATCGCGACGCGCTGCGCCGAGGTGGCGATCGTCACCGACGACAACCCGCGCTCGGAAAATCCGGCGGCGATCCGCGCCCAGATCCTCGCCGCCGCCCCCTGCGCCCTCGAGATCGGCGACCGGGCGGAGGCGATCCGCGCGGGCGTGGCGATGCTGAAAGACGGCGACGCGCTGCTGATTGCAGGCAAGGGTCACGAAATCGGGCAGATTGTCGGCGAGAGAGTGCTGCCGTTCAACGACGCGGACCAAGCGCGCGCGGCTTTGCGGGAGGCGGAATGAGCGCGCTGTGGACGGAATTGGAACTGACTGGCGCGTTCGCCGCCAAGCCGAGCGTCCCGCTCAAGCGCGCGATCGCGGGGGTGTCGATCGACACCCGTTCGCTTGCGGCCGGCGACATTTTCTTCGCCATCAAGGGCGAGACGCACGACGGGCACAACCACGCAGCGCGCGCTCTCGATGCCGGGGCGAGCGCGGCGGTCGTCAGTCGTGAGCGGGGGTCCGCTCTCGCCGCCTTCGGCCCGGTCTTCGCCGTGGACGACACGCTGAAGGCGATGGAGCGGCTCGGCGTCGCCTCGCGCGCGCGGACCAAGGCGCGGGTGGTCGCGGTGACCGGCTCGGTGGGCAAGACGACGGCCAAGGAGATGCTGCGCGCGATGCTGTCCGCCTGCGGCGCGACGCACGCTTCCCCCGCCTCCTACAACAACCACTGGGGCGTGCCGCTGACGCTCGCCCGCATGGCCGAGGGCGCCGACTTCGGCGTCTTCGAGATCGGCATGAATCACGTGGGCGAGATCACGCCGCTCGTGCGGATGGCGCGCCCTCATGTCGCTCTCATCACGACGATCGCGCCGGTCCATGTCGAACACCTCGGCTCGATCGAGGCGATCGCCGACGCGAAGGCGGAAATCTTCCTCGGGCTCGAGCCGGGCGGGACGGCGATTCTCAATCGGGACGCGCCGCAATTTGCGCGGCTCGCGAAAGCGGCTTTGGCGCGCCACGCGCGCGTTTTGACGTTCGGCGCGGGCGGCGATTGCGACGCGCGGCTTGTCGACGTCGGGGAAGGCGAAACCGGATCGCGCGTCGTGGCTCGAGTTCTCGGCCGCGAGATGGGCTTCGACCTCGGCGCCCCCGGCGCGCATATGGCTCAGAACGCGCTCGGCGCGCTCGTCGCGGCGCATGCGCTCGGCGCGGACGTCGAGCCTTGCGCCGCCGCGCTCGCGAGTTTTTCGGCCCAGAAGGGCCGGGGCGCCCGCATTTCGATCGCCACGCCCGATGGGACCGCGACCATCATAGACGAGAGCTACAACGCCAATCCGGCCTCGATGCGCGCGGCGCTCAAGCTGCTCGGCGCGGCCAAGCCCGGGCCGAACGGGCGCCGCATCGCCGTCATCGGCGACATGCTGGAGCTCGGCGCCGACGGCGCGGCCATGCATGCCGAACTCGCCGCTGATCTCAGCGCCAACAAGGTCGATCTCTTGTTCGGGGCGGGGCCGCTCGCCCGCGCGCTGTTCGACGCCGCGCCGGCGTCGATGCGCGCCGCCTGGGCCGAGCGGTCGAGCGAACTTGCGGCCGAGGTCGCCGGCGCGTTGCGGGCCGGCGACGTCGCTATGGTCAAGGGCTCCAACGGCAGTCGGATGGGCCCGCTCGTTGCGGCGCTGCGTGAACATTCCGCCCGCGCGGGCGCTCGAGGCGAGGACGTCCGATGCTGACTTGGCTCGCCGATCTTCCCCACCTGCCGGGCGTCTTCCATCTCTTCCGCTATCTCACGTTCCGCACGCTCGGCGCGGCGGGAACGGGACTGTTCCTCGTCTTCTTCTTCGGCCCGGCGATCATCTGCGCGCTTCGGCTGAAGCAGGGCAAGGGTCAGCCGATCCGCCTGGACGGTCCGGCCACGCATCTTCTGACCAAAAAAGGGACGCCCACCATGGGCGGGCTGATGATCCTGTTCGGCCTGTTCGTTTCGGCGCTGCTGTGGGCCAATCTGGAGAGCCCTTATGTCTGGATCGTGCTGTTCGTCACCGCCGGATTCGCCGCGATCGGCTTCTACGACGATTATTTGAAGGTGACGAAGCAGTCGCATCTCGGGTTTTCCGGTCGGGCGCGCCTCGGCGGCGAATATGTCATCGCCGCGCTCGCCTGTTACGCGGTGATGCGGGTCGGCGGCGCCGGCGCGAGCTCGCTCGCGGTGCCGTTCGTGAACGGCTACGTGTTCGACTTCGGCTGGGGCTTCCTGCTGTTCGGCCCGTTCGTGATCGTCGCCTTCGGCAACGCAGTCAATCTGACCGACGGGCTCGACGGACTGGCGATCGTGCCGGTGATGATCGCCGCGGCGACGCTCGGCCTCATTTCCTATCTCGTCGGCAGCGCGATCTACTCGCATTACCTCCTGATCGATCACGTGCCGTTCGCCGGCGACCTGATGGTGGTCTGCGGCGCGCTGATCGGCGCGGGCGTCGGCTTCTTGTGGTTCAACGCCCCGCCGGCCCAGATCTTCATGGGCGACACCGGCTCGCTGGCGCTCGGGGGCCTGCTGGGCACGATGGCGGTGGCGGTCAAGCACGAGATCGTGCTGGCGGTGATCGGCGGCCTGTTCGTGATGGAGGCGCTGTCGGTCGTCGTGCAGGTCGCCTCGTTCAAGATGACCGGCAAGCGCGTATTCCGTATGGCGCCGATCCATCATCATTTCGAGCAGCTCGGATGGTCGGAGCCGCAGATCGTCATGCGCTTCTGGATCATCGCCTTCGTGCTGGCGATGATCGGCCTCGCCTCGCTGAAGCTGAGGTGACGATGACGCCGGTCCAAATCCTGCGCGGACAGAGCGTCGCCGTCTTCGGTCTCGGCGGCTCGGGACTGTCGACGGTCCGCGCGCTTGTCGAGGGCGCGGCGGAAGTCGCAGTCTGGGACGACAACGCGCAGGCGCGCGAGCGTGCGGCCGGCGAAGGGTTTCCGCTCGTCGATCTCGCCGAGGTAGACTGGCGCTCCTTCAAGCTCTTCGTTCTGTCGCCCGGCGTGCCGCTGACGCATCCCGAACCCCACTGGACGGTGAAGCTCGCAAAGGAGGCCGGCGTCCCGATCGTCGGCGACATCGAACTCTTCGCCCGCGAACGCGGCGCGCGCGCGCCCCAGGCGCCCTTCGTCGCCATCACCGGCACCAACGGCAAATCGACCACCACCGCGCTCATCGCCCACGTGCTGAGAGAGGCGGGCCGCGAGGTCGCGCTCGGCGGCAACATCGGTGTGCCGATCCTCGACCTGCCGCCGCCTGCGAGCGGGCGCACGCACGTGGTCGAGTGCTCGTCCTACCAGATCGACCTCGCGCCCTCGCTCGCGCCGAGCGTCGGCCTGCTCATCAACGTCACCCCGGACCATCTCGACCGGCACGGCGACCTTGAGCGCTACGCCGCGATCAAGGAGCGGCTCGCCGCCCGGTCCGAGGTCGCGCTGATCGGGGTCGACGACGATCCGTGCCGCGACATCTGCACCCGCCTGAAGGCGCGCGCCGGATCGCCGCGCGTCGTCGCGGTGTCGGGCATGGAGTCGCCGCTCGCCGACCTTTTCGTGCGCGACCGGCGCATCATGGCCCGCGGCGAGGCCGAGCCGCTGGTCGACCTCGCCGGCGCGCGGGCCCTGCGCGGCGCGCACAACGCGCAGAACGCCGCCTTCGCCTGCGCCGCCGCGCGCGCGCTCGGGGTGGAGCGCGCGCACATCGCGCGCGCCTTCGAGACATTCCCCGGCCTCGCGCACCGCATGGAAGAGGTGGGCCGCCTGGGAAGGGCGCTGTTCATCAACGACTCCAAGGCGACCAACGCCGACGCCGCGGAGAAGGCGTTGCTGTCCTTTCGCGACATTCACTGGATTCTCGGCGGCAAGCCGAAGGAGGGCGGCGTCGAGCCGCTGCGTCCGCTCTTTCCGCGCGTCGCCAAGGCCTACCTGATCGGCGAGGCGACCGAGGAGTTCGCCAAGACGCTGGACGGCGCGGTCCCCTTCGAGCGCTGCGGAGCGCTGGGCGCGGCGACGGAGGCTGCGGCGCGCGACGCCTTGCGATCGAGCGCGGGCGAGCCGGTGGTGCTGCTGTCGCCGGCATGCGCCTCGTTCGACCAGTTCGCCAATTTCGAGGCGCGCGGCGACGCGTTCCGCGCGGCCGTCGTTCGCCTGCTCGAGGGGGAGGCATAGCCATGGTGTCGAGAGCGGAAAGGGGCCCCGTCGCCGATTGGATGCGAACAGTCGATCGTTGGCTGCTCGGCTCCTTTGGCGCGCTGATGGTGATCGGCCTCGTCATGGCGCTCGCCGCGAGCCCGGCGGTCGCCGAGCGGCTCAACATGTCGACCTTCCATTTCGTCGACCGGCAGGCGTTGATGCTGGTCCCGACGGCGATCCTGATGGTCGCGACGTCGTTTCTCTCGCCGCGGCACGTGCGGCGCGCCGCGCTGGCGCTGTTCATCGTGTCGCTCGTCCTCATCGTGCTCGCGCTGATGTTCGGCGCGGAGGTCAAAGGCGCGCGGCGCTGGATCTTCGGCCTTCAGCCTTCTGAGTTCATCAAGCCGGCGTTCGTCGTTCTGGCCGCCTGGGCCTTCACCGAAGGCGGGCGGAAGACGCCGACGGCGGCGTTCGCCAAGATCCTGTCCTTTCTCATCCTGCCGTTGACGATCGCGCCGCTGATCCTCGAGCCCGACTTCGGCCAGACGATGCTGGTGGCGATCGTCTGGGCGTCGTTGTTCTTCATGGCGGGTCTGCATTGGTTCTGGGTCGTTGGCGTCGGCGGCCTCGGGGTCGCCGGCGGCTTCGCCGCGTTCAAGCTGTCGCCGCACGTGCACGAGCGGGTGCTGCGCTTCATCGATCCGGACTCGACGGGCGGCGTGGTCGACACCTTTCAGGTCGACACCGCTCTTCAGAGCATCCTGTCGGGCGGCTGGTTCGGGCGCGGGCCGGGCGAGGGCGTCTACAAACGCATCCTTCCCGACGCACACACCGACTTCGTCTTCGCGGTCACCGGCGAGGAATTCGGCATGATCGCCTGCATGGCGCTGATCCTCTTCTTCGGCTTCATCGTGCTGCGCGGTCTGTGGCTCGCCTCGCGCAACCAGGATCCGTTCTGCCGCTTCGTCGCCGCCGGCATGACGGTGATGTTCGGCGTGCAGAGCTGGATCAACATGGCGGTCAACCTGCGCGCCATGCCGGCCAAGGGCATGACCTTGCCGTTCATCTCCTACGGCGGCTCGTCGCTGCTCGCGCTCGGCCTCGGCATGGGCTTCCTGCTCGCGGCCACCCGCACGCGCCCGGTGGCAGACCTGCAACATCGCCTCGTCGCGGCGGAATGAACGGATCGCGCTGCATTCTTCTGGCCGCCGGGGGCACCGGCGGCCATCTCTTTCCCGCCGCCGCGCTCGCCGCGGCTCTGAGAAGGCGCGGGGCGGAGGTGGAGCTCGCGACCGACGACCGCGCGCTCAAGTACGGACGGGATTTCCCCGCCCGCGCGATACACGCCTTTCCTTCCGCCACGACAACAGGCGCCGGCCCGCTCAACAAGGCCCGGGCAATCGTGACGCTCGGCGCCGGCGTCGCTGCTGCAGTGATCAAATTGAGGCGCATCAGGCCGCGCGCGGTCGTCGGCTTCGGCGGCTATCCGACGGTGCCGCCGCTCATCGCGGCCTCGCTCCTTCGCATTCCGAGCGTCCTGCATGAGCAGAACGCGGTGATGGGGCGGGCCAACCGTTTCCTGAGCCCCCGCGTGTCGCTCGTCGCCTGCGGCTTTCCGGACCTCGAGGGCGCGGACGCGGCGACGCGGGCGAAGACCCGATACACCGGCAATCCGGTCCGGCCCGCCGTCCTCGCGGCGGCCGACAGCCCCTATCCCGACTTCGCCGGCCAGCGCCTCAGGGTGCTGGTGACCGGCGGATCGCAGGGCGCGCGCGTGATGGCGGACGTCGTTCCGGAGGCTCTGGCGCTCTTGAGCCCCAGGGAGCGGCAAAGGATCCGCCTGACCCAGCAGGCGCGAGGCGAGGACAAGGCGCGGGTCGCCGCAGCCTGCGCGCGGATGAGCTTTCCGGTCGAGATCGCCGAGTTCTTCGCCGATCTGCCGGCCCGCATCGCGGCATCGCATCTCGTCGTCGGCCGCGCCGGCGCCTCGACGGTGTCCGAACTCGCCGTCATCGGCCGGCCCTCGGTGCTGGTGCCGTTTCCGCACGCGCTCGACCAGGATCAGGCGGCGAACGCCGCGGCGCTCGCCGCCTCGGGCGGCGCCCTCGTCGTGCCGCAAACCGAATTCACGCCCGAGCGGCTGGCGACGATCTTGTGCGAGGCGCTCGCGTCGCCGGCCAAGCTCGCCGCTTCGGCGCAAGCCGCGAAGAGGGTCGGCGTCGCGGACGCGGCGGACCGTCTCGCGGACCTCGTGCTTCAGTTAGCGCGGCCGGCGTAGCGGCGGACGCTCGATGGGGCGTCACTCGGGAGCCGGCCCGGACTTCCCTCTGACATGGACTTCCCTCTGACATAGGCCAAGAGACCTTCGGCCAGCCAGTCGAACATGAGGCGCAGACGCGGAGTCGATTTGAGGTCGCGGCCCATGACGAGCCGGACTTCGAGAGTCATCTGGAATGCCCCGGCAGGAGATAAGACCCTTCCATCGGCGAGCGACGCCCTCTTGACAGCCGCCAATGCCGACGCCTGCGCGCAGCGCCGCGAGTTGCGCTGTGTCGCTGTCGCAACGAAACCCGAAGTCCGAGCGGGTAAGCTCTCGGGCGAACTCGCCCGCGGAGCGAAAGCTTCGACTGTCGCGGTCGAAGCCGATCGGGCAATGACGCGAAAGGTCGGCGACAGCCATCTCGGCCGTATCGGCCGCCGATGACTCCGCCGCTCCGCCGGAGGACCTTCATGCGGATTCACGCGATACAAACCGGCCACGTGCGGATCAAAGCGAGCCAGATCGCCGGCAAGGGTCATGGCCTGGCGCGCCGCCTCGCGCCGTTGACCGATGCGGAATGGTCGGCCTGGCTGCCGACCTACGCCTATGCGATCGAGCATCGCGACGGAGTCGTCCTGGTCGATACGGGCGCCTCCGCCGGCCTCGAGCGCCTCCCGCGCTGGCATCCGTATTTTCGGCTTGCGGTGCGCTTCAAGATCGAACCGGAAGAGGTAGCGGGGCCTCTGCTGCAGGCGATCGGCATCGGGGCGGCCGACGTCAAACGCGTCGTCCTGACGCATATGCACATCGATCACGACGCGGGTCTGGCGGCGTTTCCGATGAGCGAGGTTCTGGTCAGTCCCGGCGAGCTTGCGATCGCCTCGGGCCTTGCGGGGCGGCTGCGCGGCTATCTTCCGGACCGATGGCCGAAAGGTTTCGACCCCAGGCCGCTTGCGCTCGACGGCGGCGCATATGGTCCGTTCGCACGCTCGCGATCACTGACTGCGGACGGCGCGATCGTGGCGGTTGCGACGCCGGGCCACACGCGCGACCATCTTTCTGTCATCGTCGACGACGGCGACACGGCGGTCTTCATCGCCGGCGACGCATCGCTACACGGAGCAGGCCATGCTTTCCGGTGAGATCGACGGCGTCGGCGCCGACGAAGGCGCTATGTCGGCGACGCTCGCCGCCATCCGCGCCTTCGTGAGCTCGCGGCCGACGATCTACTTGCCGGCGCACGATCCCGAAGCGGCTCGAAGGCTCGCCGAGGGGCGGACGACAAAGGCCGCCGACGCTTAATCCATCACCGCATGCGCCGCGGCCTCCCTTGACGGGGCGACTGCGGCCTTGGGCGAGCGGATCAGCGCGAGCAGCGGGAAGGCCGACAGCGAGACGAGCGTCATCAGCAGGAAGTCGTTCGAATAGGCCATCGCGGCGGCCTGCTGGGTCACCAACTGCTCGAGCATTTCGAGATTGGGCAATCCCGTTCCCGACAGGATGCCGGCGTTCGGCATGTGCAGCGCGTCGCTGAACGGAGTGAGGTGCTCGACGAGCTGACTGTGGTACTCGGTGATCATGCTGGTCAGCTGGGCGATGACGATCGAGATGCCGACGGAAGAGCCGAGATTGCGGATCAGCGTCCAGAGCGCCGCGCCCTCCGTGCGCAACTGGCCCGGCAGGCTCGCGAAGGCGATCGTGTTGAGCGGCACGAACACGAAGCCGAGCCCGAAGCCTTGCGCGACGGAGTTGATCGCGATGGTTTGCGCGGACACGTCGAGCGACCAGCCGACCATCAGCCAAAGCGACGTCGTCGCGAGGACGAGGCCGATGAAGATCAGGATCCGCGGATCGACCTTCCCGCTCAGCCGTCCGACCAGGAACATGGCCACGAACGTGCCGACGCCGCGGGCGCCCAGCAGGTAGCCGCTGGAGAGCACCGGGTAGCCGAGCAGGTTCTGGATGAACGGCGTCACCAGCGCAAGAGTCGCAAGCAGGATGATGCCGATCTGGAACATGAAGACGAGCGCGATGACGAAATTCCAGTCGCGGAAGATGCGCAGCGAGATGAACGGCCGCTGCGATGTGAAGCAGTCGGCGAGAAAGAAATAGAAGCCGGAGACCGAGAGGATCGCTTCGAGAACGATCTCGTCCGAGTCGAACCAGCCGAGCTCCTGCCCGCGGTCCAGCATCATCTGCAAGGCGCCGATGCCGAGCGACAGGCTCAGGAAGCCGAACCAGGAGAACGGCACGTCCCGGCGGGTCGGGGTTTCGCTCAGGAACACCGAGAGCCCGAACGTCGTCAGGATGCCGAACGGCAGATTGACGAAGAACACCCAGCGCCAGGAATAGGAATCGGTCAGCCAGCCGCCGAGCGTCGGACCCATGATCGGCCCGAGCATCACGCCCATGCCCCAGATCGCCATCGCCGAGCCGCGCCGGGCCGGCGGAAAGATGTCGAGCATCACCGCCTGGCTGAGCGGCACCAGCGCCGCGCCGAACACGCCCTGCAGCAGGCGATAGGCGACCATCTGTTCGATCGAGAGGGCGATCCCGCACAGCATCGAGGCGACGGTGAAGCCGGCGGTGCAGACGATGAACAGCTTCTTCCGCCCGAACCGCGTCGCCATCCAGCCGAGCGGCGAGGTCATGATTGCGGCCGCGACGATGTAGGAGGTCAGCACCCAGTTGACCTGGTCCTGCGTCGTCGACAGCGAGCCCTGCATATAGGGCAGGGCGACGTTGGCGATGGTCGTGTCGAGCGCCTGCATGATCGTCGCCATCATGATGCAGACGGTCAGCATCCATCGCACGGTCGGCGCGATGGTCTCGTATAATGGGGCGTTCATTTCGGGGCGTTCATTTCGCCAAGGCGGCCTTGGCGGCGGCGAGGCGCCTTAAAATGTCGTCCGCCCAATCGGCGAGATCGGCGATGACGCCCTTCAGCGTGCGGACGCGGCCCGTGTCGATCGAGAGATAGGCGCTCATGCCAGCGCGCAGGTTGGTCGTGTCCTCGTCGGGATTAAAGCAGAAGCGCAGAGGCACGCGTTGGACGACCTTGACCCAGTTGCCGCTCGCGTTCTGCGGCGGGAGGATCGAGAATTGCGCGCCTGTGCCCGGCGCGATCGAGCAGATCGCGCCGTTCCAGACCCGGCCCGGGAACGCGTCGACCGTC
Organism: uncultured Alphaproteobacteria bacterium; assembly: GCA_963805295.1. GTDB lineage: Bacteria > Pseudomonadota > Alphaproteobacteria > Rhizobiales > Beijerinckiaceae > Roseiarcus. The sequence continues at coordinate 260,639 of CAWDTW010000033.1, forward strand.
ACCGTCGCGGGCAGGCCCTCGCGCACATAGGTCATGTCCGATTCCTTCGGATTGGCGTCGACCCAGAGGCCCTTGTCGGCCACGACGGCGAAGACCGGCTGGCCAGCGGGGGCGACGCGGCCGAGTTCGATCTGCGTGACCTGCGTGGCGACGCCGTCGATCGGGGCGAGAATTTTCGTATTGCGCAGGTTGCGCTCGGCATCCTCCACGCCGGCCTTCGCCTGGATGTAGTCGGGAAAATTGTCGATCGGCGCGTCGAGGCTGCCACCGAGCTTGACCATGGTGGTCGCCTGCTGGTTGCGGACGAATTCGAGGATCTGCTTGGCCTGGATGAGGGCGGCCATCGACGTGTCGCGATCCGCGGTCGTTCCCGAGCCGTGAGCGGAAAGCTCGTTCTTGCGGTCGAAGTCGGCCTGGCGGACCTTGACCGCGTCCTCGCCCATCCTGATCTGGTCCTGGTTGCTCACATACGAGGAGCGCAGGTTGGCGAACGCGACCTTGGCCGCGTCCAGCCGGCCGTCGGCCAGCGCGAGCGCGATCCGATAGGGCTCCGGGTCGATATCGAACAGCGGGTCGCCGGCCTTGACCTTCTGGCCCTCGATCACGCGGACCGCGACGATCGGCCCAGTCACCTGCGGGGTGATCAGCACTTTCTGCGCCCCGACGTAGGAATTATCGGTCGCGACGTAGCGGCCGCCGCTCAGCCACCAGCCGAAGCCGAGCGCCAGCGCGATCAGCGGCGCGACGACGAGCAGCACGAAGCGTGTCGGGCCCGACCGCTTGCGCTTGACCACCATCGGCGTCGCGGCTGGCGGCTCGGGCGGAAGCGGGGCCGGTGGAGGCGGCGCGGCGGGCCGCGGGCCTGGACCGGGCGTCGGCGTCCTGGCCGGGGTGAACTGGACCGTCTGGGCCGAGGCGCGAGGCGGGGCGGAGGGCTCGTCTTGCGACGCGGTTTCGCGGGCGGCGGCGGGCTTGATCGGCGTCACTTCTCGCAGGCTCCCGGATGCAATTCGGTCTTGAGATTGGCCTTGATGGTGGCGAGCCCGTTCAGAATCGTGCGGGTCGCATCCTCGTCGAGGCCGGCCAGCGCCCGGCCCATCACGTCTTCCGCCAAGGCGCCGAGCGCGCTCAGCGCCGGCGCCGCCTTCTCCGTCAGAAAAAGCCGATGCGCGCGCCGGTCGGCCGGATCGTCGCGCCGCTCGACGAGACCCGCCGCGGCGAGTTTGTCGATGAGGCGGCCGAGGGTGATCGGCGCAACGTCGAGCGCCTCGGCGAGTTCGCTCTGCTTGACGCCCTCGCAGCGCTGGAGGCGCGCGAGCACGGACCATTGCGCCCGGGTCGTGTTGAGCTCGCGCGCGCGCTGGTCGGAATAGGTGCGCAGGAGCCGCGCCGCGTCGTGCAGCGCGAGGCCGAGTTCGCGGGCGGGCGTGAACACGCGATTATAAGCAACAGACATCATAAGCAAGCTTATAATAAGCACGCTGACGTGTTTCAAGAGGGGGCGCCTTAGCGCCATTGAAAAATTCGGCCAGGCTATCTGCCCCATCTGGCGCCGGGGCGCGTTCGAGCGCGCCGCCTTCAACTGCCGCGATAGGTCGAATAGCTCCAGGGCGAGACGATGAGGGGGACATGGTAATGCGCGCCGGGGTCGGCGACGGCGAAGCGGATGGGCACGACGTCCAGGAACGGCGGATCGGCGAGTTTCGCCCCTTGGCCGCGGAAATAGTCCTCCACATGAAAGACGAGTTCGAACCGGCCGACACGCGCCTCGGCGGCGCCGATCAGCGGCCTGTCCGTCCGCCCGTCCGCATTGGTTGCCGTGGCGGCGACGAGCCTGCGCGCGCCGTCTGTCTCGAGTTGGTAAAGCTCGATCCACACGCCTTCGGCGGGCCCGCCGCGGGTGACGTCGAGGACGTGTGTGGTCAATCCGGCCAAGGCGCGCTCCGTCAAACTTCCAGCGCGAGAGCATAGCGCGGCGCCGCAGCGGCGGCCAAATGCGCAACCCATGCGACGACCAGATGGCTGCGGCGCGGTCCCCGTCGATTGCCATTTTCGTGGGCGCGTGAGATGAGACTGCGACAAATTCGCGCATCGACTTTTGTCGAAGCGATGAGGGAGGCCGGCCCGATGGACGACAAAGTCAAGTCCCAGAGCGACGAGACCGACGAGTGGCTCGACGCGCTCGATTCGGTGGAGGCTTTTGAGGGGGTCGGCAGGGTCGACGAGATCCTCAATTCCGTGGTCGCCTCCGCTCGAAGGAAGGGCGCGCGGCTGCCGTTCGCCGCCAACACCGCCTATGTGAACACGATCCCGCCAGAAGCCCAGCCGCGCCATCCCGGCGACCGCAAGATCGAGATGGCGATCCGCCGCTTCGTGCGCTGGAACGCGGCCGCGATCGTGGTCAAGGCCAACAAGGAATCGTCCGAGCTCGGCGGCCATATCGCGAGCTTCCAGTCGGCGGCGACGCTCTACGACACCGGATTCATGCATTTCTGGCATGGCGCCAACGACACGCACGGCGGCGACCTCGTTTATTTTCAGGGCCACAGCTCGCCGGGAATTTACGCGCGCGCCTTCGTCGAAGGGCGTCTGACCGAGGAACAGCTCCTCAACTTCCGCCAGGAGGTCGGCGGCAAGGGTCTGTCGTCCTATCCGCACCCGTGGCTGATGCCCGACTTCTGGCAGTTCCCGACCGTGTCGATGGGCCTCGGGCCGCTGATGGGGATCTATCAGGCGCGCTTCCTGCGTTATCTGCACGGCCGCGGCCTCGCCGACACGTCGCCGCGCAGGGTCTGGGTCTTCTGCGGCGACGGCGAAATGGACGAGCCGGAGTCGCTCGGCGCGATTTCGCTCGCCGGGCGGGAGAAGCTCGACAACCTGATCTTCGTCATCAACTGCAACCTGCAACGGCTCGATGGGCCGGTGCGCGGCAACGGCAGCATCGTCCAGGAGCTGGAAGCCGATTTCCGCGGCGCCGGCTGGAACGTCATCAAGTGTCTGTGGGGCTCAAACTGGGACGAACTGCTCGCCCGGGATTTGCACGGCAAGCTGCGCCAGCTGATGGGGGAATGCGTCGACGGCGAATACCAGGACTTCAAGTCGAAGGACGGCGCCTATATCCGCAAGAACTTCTTCGGCCGCTATCCCGAAACGGCCGCGATGGTCGAGGACTGGACGGACGCCCAGATTCTGGTCGCTCACCCGCGGCGGCCATGACCCCATCAAGGTCTACGCAGCTTACAAGGCGGCAGTCGAGCACAAGGGCCAGCCGACCGTCATTCTCGCCAAGACCGTCAAGGGTTACGGCATGGGCGCGGCCGGCGAGGGGCAGATGATCGCCCACCAGGCCAAGAAGCTCGGCGACGACGCGCTGAGGGCCTTCCGCGACCGGTTCCAGATCCCCGTCTCCGACGAGGACCTGCCCAAGGTTCCGTTCCTGCGCTTCGCCGAGGACAGCGTCGAGATGAAATACCTGCGCGAGCGGCGCGAGGCGCTCGGCGGCTATCTGCCTTCGCGCCGGCGCGCGAGCGAGCCCGTGCCGGTTCCGCCGCTCTCGGCGTTCGATGCGCTGCTGAAGGCGACGGCGGAGGGGCGCGAAATCTCGACCACCATGGCCTTCGTGCGCATCCTGACCGCGCTCTTGCGCGACAAGGAGCTCGGCCCGCGCGTCGTGCCGATCGTTCCCGACGAAAGCCGCACCTTCGGCATGGAGGGGCTCTTCCGCCAAGTCGGCATCTTCAGCCAGGTCGGCCAGCTCTACCGGCCGCAGGACGCCGACCAGCTGATGTACTATCGCGAGGATAGCAAGGGCCAGATCCTTCAGGAGGGCATCAACGAACCGGGCGCGATGGCGTCGTTCATCGCCGCGGGAACGTCCTACTCGACCTCCAACATGCCGATGATCCCCTTCTACATCTATTATTCGATGTTCGGTTTCCAGCGCGTCGGCGACCTCGCCTGGGCGGCGGGCGACATGCGCACCCGCGGCTTCCTCATCGGCGGCACGTCGGGCCGGACGACGCTCAACGGCGAGGGGCTGCAGCATGAGGACGGGCACAGCCATGTGCTGGCGTCCACCATCCCCAATTGCGTGACCTACGACCCGACCTACGCCTATGAGCTGGCGGTCATCGTGCATGCGGGCCTGAAGCGCATGCTGGCGGATAACGAGGACGTCTACTACTACATCACCACGCTGAACGAGAATTACGCCCATCCGGCGATGCCGGAGGGGGCGGAAGAAGGCATCTGCGGGGCGCCTACAAGCTGCGCGACGTGGGCGCCGAGAAATCGGGCAGGAAACCCGGCCTCAACGTGCGGCTCCTCGGCGCGGGCGCGATCCTGCGCGAAGTCGAGGCGGCGGCCGAAATGCTGGCCGAGAAGCACGGCGTCTCCAGCGAGGTCTGGAGCGTCACCAGCTTCACGGAACTGCGCCGCGACGGCCTCGACGCCGAACGCTGGTCGATGCTCCATCCTAAGGACGAGCCGCGGGTCCCCTTCATCACGCGGGCGCTCGCAGGCGGGAAGGGGCCGGTCATCGCCTCGACCGACTACATGAAGGCGGTCGCCGACGGCGTGCGGCCCATGTCCCGGCCAGCTACAAGGTGTTCGGACCGAGCGGTTTCGGCGTTCGGACTATCGCCGCCGGCTGCGCTGCTTCTTCGAGGTGGACCGCTACATGTGGTCGTGGCGAGATCGAAGGCGCTGGCCGACGATCAGCTCTTGTCGACGAAGCAGGTGGCGGAAGCGATCGCCGGATATGGCATCGATCCGGACGGCCCGAATAAACGTGCAGCTGATCCAAAGGATACGAACAATTCCATTCACCTCGCGCGCGAAGGAGATCGCCGGTGGCGAAAATCGATGTGAGCGTCCCGGACATCGGCGATTTCAAGGACGTGCCGGTCATCGAGGTGCTGGTGGAGCCGGGCGACGTGGTCAAGGTCGATCAGTCGCTGGTGACGCTCGAATTCGACAAGGCGACCATGGACGTGCCCTCGCCGATCGCCGGGACGGTCGCCGATGTAGTGACCAAGGTCGGCGACAAGGTGTCGATGGGCGTCCTCATCGCGCGTGGACATCGGCAGGTGGAAGGACCGCGAGGTTGCCCCGGCTGGGGCGTCCGCGGCCGCCCCCGCGAAAGTCGAGGCCGCCCCAGCTCCGCTGGCGCCGCCGCCGGCCGCGCCCCCGCCGGCCGCGCCCGCGAAGGAAGTCGAGGCCGCCCCGGCTCCGGCGGCCGGCCTTGCGAAGCCGGATTTCTCCGGCGTCTTCGCCGGGCCGGCGGTGCGTCGCCTCGCCCGCGAACTCGATCTCGATCTGAACCGGATCAAGGGCACCGGCGAGCACGGCCGCATCACCCGCGAGGACGTGAAGACGGCGTTCGCGGGCGCGGGCGGCGCGGACGTCGCGGGCGGCGGCGCCCTCCTCCCCGGCCGTCCCAGCTGTCGACTTCGCCAAGTTCGGGCCGGTCGAGACCGTGCCGCTCTCGCGC
>CAWDTW010000034.1:0-266994 GCA_963805295.1 uncultured Alphaproteobacteria bacterium
GTCGGCTACAATCCCAAGAAGCCTGGGCGGCCCAGCCACTGCTATCACACCTATTCGATGGCGGGGACGCGATTGGTTCTCGATGTGGATGTGAGCGCGGGCGACGAGCACACTTCCAATCACAGCGCGCCTGGCCTGTGGGCGTTGTTGGATCGAACGCCGCGCGATTGTTGGCCTTCTCTTTTGCGCGGCGACAAGGGCTTCGGCAATGAGGGGATCATGGGCGAAGCCGAGCGGCGCGCTTTGCCGTATTTGTTCAAGCTACGGCTGACCGCCAAGGTCAAACGCGCGATCGAGCGTCTTTCGGGGCAGAGCGATTGGGTCGATTTGGGCCAAGGTTGGCAAGCCAAAGAGACCGAGATTTGATTGCAAGGCTGGAGCCGACAACGGCGCGTCGTCATATTGCGGCGGCGCGTGAGAGGCGCGCTGGCGACGCCCGCGATGGACGAGGATGGACCGCCTCGGCTCGCCTTCCTCGACATCGGCCCGAGCGAGGAGATGTGGGAATATCAGGTTCTCGCGACCACGCTCCTCGAGGCTCTGGAAAGCTTTGGCCAGCTCTATCGCGACCGCGGCGATGGAGAGAATGTTTTCGACGAGTTGAAGAACCAATGGGGCTGGGGCGGCTTCGTCACTCACGACCTGGCGCGCTGTCGTTTGGCGGCCCGCCTCGTGGCGTTGTTTTACGATTGGTGGAACATCTTCACGCGATTGGCCGAGCCCGATCGCCACCGAGAGGCGATCACGAGCCGACCATTGTTGTTGCACGCCATCGCCGAACGGGTGCGCCATGCGCGACAAACGACGATCAAGATCGCCAGCACGCACGCCAAGTCCGTTCCCGCCGCAAAGGCGCTTCGAGCGGTAGCCCTATTCCTAAGGCGGTTGGTCACAAATGCGGAGCAGTTGACGCCCTGGCAGCGTTGGCGCGAAATCCTCTCCCGCGCCTTCCAAGCCTTTCTCAAAGGCCGCGCCCTTCGCACGCCACCGCGCCTATGTCCATCTTGACGCAACCGCAGATTGAAACGCACCCCGCTTCACGAACGACGATCAGAGCCAACTGCCGAATTTAGGTTCAATGATTTCAGCCTGTTCGATGGTGGGCGCACAAGGGCTCGAACCTTGGACCCGCTGATTAAGAGTTAGAGGTATTGCATGTCCTTCTATATCCCGGTTTGACCTCAGTTGTCCGTATCATATTGATCCAACAGAATCATTCTTTCTTTCACTATCCCGGCGCGTCTGCTAGTGTCCCATTGCATTGGTCACTATATGGTCACTGAAATATGGTTCCCGTTGAACAGGGTGGCGGGGCGACCCGCGCCACAGTCAGGCTCACGAAAAGGGCGATCGATCAGGCCAAGCCGCTGCCCAAACCGTACTTCGTTTGGGATGGCGAGCTCAAGGGTTTCGGGGCGCGGATCGACCCAGGCGGCGCAAAAACCTTCGCAGTTCGCTATCGGCCAAGAGTTCACGGGGCGCCCTCGCCAAAACGCTTCATTACTATCGGTCGCTACGGCGTGCTGACTGTTGACGAGGCGCGCAATCGCGCGAAGGAAATTTTGGGTGCGGTCGCTACGGGCGAGGACCCAGCCGCCGATCTCGCGTTAAAGCGTGCGGCCTCCACGTTCAAGGAAATCGCCGATCTCTTCCTCAGGGAGCACGTCGGACCGAAACGAAAGATGTCGACGGCGCAGGACTATGAATCGCTGCTTACAACCTACGCGATCCCCGCTCTGGGAAACCGCAAGGCCGAGGCCGTGACGCGGGCAGAAGTCGCGCGCCTACACGGTCAGATCGGGGATAGACCGTACCAAGCAAATCGCCTCCTCGCTGTCATTGGCAGCCTCTATACGTTCGCCGAGCGACGCGGACTTGTGCCCGAAAACTGCAACCCAGCAAGAAGGATCGAGAAATTCCCTGAGGACCGTCGTGAGCGCTTTCTAACGCCCGGGGAGTTAGAGCGGCTCGGGGTCGCCATCCGCGAGGGCGAGACCGTCGGCATCGCGTGGCGCGACGATAGCGGTGCGCCGAAATCAAAACACCTCGCCAAGGAAGAAAACCGGCGCACCTTGCTGTCGCCCGACGCCGCTGCCGCGCTCCGCCTCCTGATTTTCACAGGCGCCCGGCTTCGAGAAATCTTGCACTTGCGCTGGGAGCACGTCGATTTGGGGCGCGGTCTTCTGCTACTGCCGGAACTTGAAGACTGGGCGGAAAACGATAGTGTTGAACCGCCCTGCCCTCGAGATTTTGAATGCGCATGCGCGCGGTGGCTCGTTCGTCATCAGCGGCACCCATCCCGACCGGCCGCGCACCGATCTCAAGAAGCCCTGGTCGGCCGTGTGTCGGGGCGCGGGGCTCGAAGGCGTTCGGTTGCACGACCTCCGGCACACGTTTGCGTCGATTGGCGCGGGGGCAAGTCTGGCCTCCCAATCGTCGGCAAGCTCCTCGGTCATTCGCAACCGCAGACGACAGCCCGATACGCCCATCTGGACGCTGATCCGCTGCTGCGCGCGGCGAACCTAATCGGTGAACGGATTGAGAGCGCCATGAACCCGCCCGCAGCGAGCGCCTCTGCAGAGACGTAGCTGAGCAAGCCGAACTGCGGCGGCGGATATTCCAAGTCGCTCAGAGTGCCGTGCAAACCGCCCTGAAGATCGTTACACAGATATTTATCGCATTTACGGGCAGTGTGATAAAATAAGCACTTGACATATCAGTATTATTGTGACATAATGACATTGTGGGAATTCGTGTGCGCCCCATGCGTCACCCATCCCCACACCATCGTGATCGCGTTCGCCTGGCGTTCGCGCTCAAGACCGGGACCCCCGAACGGGGTCCTTTTGATTCTCAAGGAGCCTATGATCCATGACGACCCCCACCCAACCAAAAGCGCCCCCCGTGCCCGCCATTCTGGTCTACGGCACGCCCAGCAGTCCCGCGCTGACCCAGGCTTCGTGGTTCCGCGCCGAAGACAAGGAGGCGGTCAAGGCGGCCGCTGAGGCGTTAAAGTTCTTCGTGATCGAATTGCAGACGGATGCGGATCGGGCGCTCGCCGCCGGGGCCCATGAGGGCGTCCTGAAGGGCAGCGGCCGGATGATCGTCGGCTCAGTGTCGGCGGAGGTCTATCGGCGGATCGAGGAGCACGTCCGCAAGGCAGCGGGCGGCCCCGACCCGTCCAAGCCGGAGAGCGCCACGTCGCCGATGACCAAACCCGCGTCAGAACAAAGCACGAACATCAGCGCCGGTGCGACCTCGCCTGCCCCGGCCCCTGCGACCCCGGCTGCGCCGGCGATCAGCAAGCCGGATAGCGCCGCCGCGCGAGAGACCCTGCGGGTCGGCGCGAGGGTCCTGGCCGCCTATTGGAACGAGAAGCGCGAGTTCGAGGGATTTTGGCTCGCGATCGTCAAGCGGATCGACCACGGCGAGTACACGCTCGAGTGGTTCGACGGCCCGGAGTACCCACCCTTCAAGAGCCGGCCCGAGGACATCGCCGTTCCCCACCCCGAGTTCCGCGTCTCGGGCAAGTGACGCGCGGAAAAGCGTCCGCGCAAACTCAATGGGGCGGCCCTCGGGTCGCCCCTCTTCCTTCCGCGCATGCCCGGAAACCAGGCGCGCGCCATCCCAACCCCAACATCAGGAAACCCAAGCCATGACCAGCATAATCGTGTCGACCGCCGAACGCATCCGCACCCTCAACGACGATTTCCGCCGCACCTTCGTCGGCGGCGCCGTCATGGTCACCGCCGGGGTCGAAGCCATGCCGCGCGATCAACGTCGCATGCTCCTCGAGAAGGTGCGCGCCTTCGACGCCTTCACCAACGACAACGATCCCCACGGCGAACACGACTTCGGCGCGATCGACGAAGCCGGCGTCCGCTGCTTCTGGAAGATCGACTACTACGACCGCAACACCGAGATGGGCTCGCCCGACCCTGCCGATCCCGCCGTCACCGTACGCGTCATGACGGTCATGCGCGCGGACGAATACTGAGCGCCCAGCGAGCTCCCCCGCGAGCGAGGGAGCCCTCCCAGCACCCACCGCAATTGCCGCGCCGCCGCGCGATCGACGGCGCTGGCGTCATCACGCCCATCAACCCCAGGAGACTATTCCTATGCCCGGCAAACAAGCCAAAGTCGTCACGCCGCCCATGCTGAAGCGCATGCTGCGCCGCGTCTCGCGTTCCTCGTTCCCCGCCCGCGACCGCGCGATGATCCTGCTCTCGGTCAAGGCCGGCCTGCGCGCCTGCGAGATCGCCGGCCTGGATTGGTCGATGGTGCTCGACGCGCAGGGTCGCGTGTCCGGCACGATCCACGTCCGCGACGTCATCGCCAAGAAGCGCGGGGGACGGCGGATTCCCATGCATCCCGACCTGCGGCGCGCGTTGGAGCGATTGGCGCGCACCACGGAGCCGGTCGGGCCGGTGATCCGGTCCTACCGCGGCTCGCACCTGAGGGCGAACAGCATTGTAAATTGGTTCGTCGCGCTCTTCCAGGAGCTCGGCTACGCGGGCTGCTCGTCGCATTCCGGACGGCGCAGCTTCATCACGATGGCGGCCCGCAACATCCGCCGCTCCGGCTGCAGCCTGCGCGACGTGCAGCTGCTCGCGGGGCATCGGTCGATCGAAACCACCGAGCGCTACATCGACGGCGACACCTGCGCGCAGCGGCGATTGGTCGCGTACATTTAGGGGCCTGACCGTGATCACCCATCCGCATTTCATTCGCTCGTTCCTGGGAACGGTCGAGCGCTTCAGGGTGACGCGGCCTCTAACAACCAAGGAAGGTCGGGTCGATGCGCGCATGCAGCGTGCACCCCGCCGACGGCCGGAGTTCGATCCATGAGCGATCCATTCAAAGAGTTCGTCGAGGAGATGGCTCGGCTGACGGTCCCCGAGGACGACAGCGAGGAGAACCGGGGGCGACGGGAGGCCGCCGCGTGCGAGTCGGGGACGCCGATTAGCGAGCTCGACGAGTCCGACCTGGTCGCCTGCGCCGACGATGAGTTCTTGTGCTCGGAGGCGCTGGCGCTCTGGGCGCTGATCCGCAAGGCGCGGGCGCTGGTCAGGCAAGCTTAGCCAGCACAGCGCATTGATGCCGTCAGGTGCCCTCAATTGCATCGCAGCTGGCTTGGGCTAACGCCAAGGCGAACAGAAGCGACAGGAGGTGGTCGATGTTGATGCGGTTGCGAAGCACGACGCGAGTGCCGCGCGCCCCAATGCGCGATCATCCTGCCGGCGGCCGCGATCTTTACTGAGCGATTAGCCCGGATTATGCATTGCGGGTTGGCGGGTGTGGCGTAAATAGCTGATTTCGTGTATAATTTGGTTGTCTAAGCCGATTTGCGCGATTTCAGCGAGGCCGCACCTGCCATGAACGATCCTATGTTGCCGTTGCCTGGGTTGTCACCTGTTTCGGGCAAGCGCGTCGAGGTCAAGTTTGACGGCGGCTTGCTGTCGTCGGATGGCGGCGTTCTGGCGTTGGGCGAGGTCGACCAGCGCCTTCGCGTCGCCGATCGGCTCGCCGCCTGCATGGTGGACCGGCGCGCGCCCGATCAGATCACCCACAGCCTTGCCGACATCATCCGCTTTCGGCTGCTGATGATCGCGGCGGGCTATGAGGACGGCAACGACGCCAATTGCCTGCGGAGCGATCCGATGTTCAAGATGGCGCTCGATCTGACGCCGTCGGATCGCGAACTGTGCTCGCAGTCGACGATCTCGCGGTTGGAAAATCTGCCGGAGGTTCGCGCCCTGTTGCGGATGGGTCGCGCGATGGTCGATCTCTATTGCGAGTCCTTTCACAAGGTTCCCAAACGGATCACCCTCGACATCGACGACACGTTCGACGCGGTCCATGGCGGGCAGCAGTTGCGGTTGTTCAACGCGCATTACGACGAATACGGCTTTCAGCCCATCGTCGTGTTCGACGGCGAGGGCCGCTTCGTCACTGCCGTGCTTCGTCCCGCCAAGCGGCCGAGCGGCAAGGAGATCAAACCCTTCCTCCGCCGGCTGTTGCGCGCGATCCGAGCCCATTGGCCCAACACTGAGATCCTGCTGCGCGCCGACAGCCACTACTGCGGCCCCGAGGTTCTCGACTGGTGTCGGGCGAGCGGCCTCGATTACATCCTCGGCGTCGCGCCGACTACGACGTTGCGCCGGCATGTCGAAAGTCTCGAAGCCAGTGTAAAGGCACGGTTCGAAGCCGCGCCCAGAGACGGCAAGCTTCGTCGTTTCAAAGAGTTCTTCGACGGCGCGCAAAGCTGGAGCCGGGTCGAGCGGATCATCGCCCGGGTCGAAGCGGGCGCGGAAGGATCAGACACGCGCTTCGTCGTCACCAATCTGAACAAGCGCAACGCTCGCGTGCTCTACGAAGACGTCTATTGCCGGCGCGGCCAGGCCGAAAACCACATCAAATCCTGGAAGACGCATCTGGCGTCGGATCGCACCTCATGCACCAAGGCGACCGCCAATCAGTTTCGGCTTTTCCTGCACGCCGGCGCCTACTGGCTGATGTGGGGGCTGCGCGCATCGATGCCCAGGCGTTCGATGTGGCGCGTTGCCCAATTCGACACGTTGCGCCTGCGCCTCGTCAAGATCGCCGCCCGCGTCGTCGAGATGAAAACCATGATCCGCGTCCATCTGCCGACGTCATGCCCCGGCCAGGAAATCCTGCGTTTCGCCCTCCAGCGCATCCCGCGCCTCGTCACTTGAAACACGGGGCGTGAACGTCCCCGAACGTCAAACCCATCCCTTCAACCCGCAAACCCCTCCACCCGTTTCAGGCCCAAAGCCGGAGACGATGCCGCGCGTCCGCGAGCAAGCGCGGTTCCGAAAAATCACCAGAACGCGCCGCCGAAAACGTCACGGCGCTGCATAATGCGGGCTAGCGCCACTAACGCGGCGGACCATGGGACAGCCAAGAAAGCGCGGATGGCGGCGCGAACTGCGCAATCAGCCCTCGTCGAGCGAGATCGGCCAAATTCACCGCCGCTATCGAAACCGATGTATCCGCACCGGATGCGGATTGTTCGCTCAATAAATGCAAGGCGCGATAGCAGAATGTAGCGCAAAGGGGCGGGACCAGACTGCTCGGCCTAACGCCACCGCGCCACACGGACTCAGGCCATCCCGTGCATAAGAATGTTCTGATAGTGCGATTGTCCCCATCTACACCATCGCAGGGTCTTTGCGCCACGGACGGCCGGAGTTCGACGTAAAGCTGCCGTTCGCACACTTGCGCCGTCACCAATACGTGACCTGCTATACCGAATTCTTCAGCCATTTTGTTACCTCCATGACTGCTCCGGTTGCTTCCGGCTGGAGCGGTCGCCGGGTGGGGCTTGCACCCACTGGAAAGCGCCGCCTTGTCACGGCGCACACCCAAGGCGGTCATTCGGGTTGCAGCGTTACCGTTTTAGATCAATGGTGCGCCAGCAACCGCTTGTGAGAGGGACACGGGGCAACGAAGCTCTGTTGCTGGAACTGCGATAATTCGATTCATCGGCTGAGATTCGGAAGACGATGCCCGAGATGATTCCTGAGGATGTTATTGAATTTACGCGAGACGTTTTCGCAACGGCCAACGTGCGGGCGACCACCGCTCTTGCGCGGCAGCCGGCAGCCCACGAAGAGATGCTCGACTTCCAAGTGTTCGCAGCACTGGATGAGGTAGGGCCGTGCATCCTTGGATCAGGCATTGCGATCGACATAGACACGCATTGGCTTGGGGGACGCCGACACTATGGCGGCCGGTGGGAAATTGCAGACATCGGAATAGTGATCGTTCTACGACGTGTCGGTCGCATGGTCTGGCGCAAGGTCGGCCTGCTTCAATCAAAGCGGCTGTATTCGCGTGAGATTCCCGTTGTTGAGTTGGAGCTTGCTGACTACCACTTTGGAGTGGGAAGACTTGTAGATCGTATCGAAGACGTTCCTACCAGAACACATCCTCGGCAGTTCCAATTTACGGATGAATGCGTCTATGGCGCAATGGCTGCATCGAGCAGTCAGGTTAGAGTGATTGAGGATTACGTCGCGAAGCACAACATTCCAGTCTACTACTCGCTTTACAATCCGCCCTCTATGCCATTCGAGGGCACTACCCCGCGCCCGTTCAACACGGGCCCAACAGCTGACGCCATCCCGCTTGGGTGTCGTGTCCTCACTTGGCAAGAGGCGCACGCCGCGCTCGCTGAATTGCCTGTTGGCCGCACGCCGCGATTTATCGAGATGGTCCGGCAAACGTCCGCAGCAAGGCATTCAGACTCCTTCGACAGGCACGGTTGGCGGTTGGAAACGTTCGTCGCCGACGAGGTGATGCGCTGCCGTGAAGGGAGGTTATTCGAGAGCAGGGATGACGCGGACCTCTTTGAACTTTTATACGAGCGTGCCGCGCCAATAGCGTCCCTAATCCAAATCAGCATCGACCTACCAGATCGAGGCTGATCGCTGTCTACGAGCGAAAGGATGATCGCGCTCCTTGGGGCAACGTTGACGACGGGAAAGAATCAGCAACCGGGTGCCCGCTTTCCGCCCGTCGCGATGTTCTGCTGGCACCGCGGCCGATGCCTGTTCGGGCGGACCCCCGCCGATCGACCGGCACGAAGAACGAGAGCAATGCGCCAGATTGCGGTCGATGGCGGAACGCGACGGATGCGCCAGGACCGACCGTTCCTGAAAGAAGCTTCGAACGCCCCGGCGCGCAACATTCGTCCCACGCAATCAAACGTCGCGAATTCGACGTATTGCGGACGTAGCAGACCGCGGCCGTGGACGGCTCAGATGGGTGGAGAGCGGGCGTTCCCTGGTGGCCCTTGTAGGCCCGGTGTCCGCCCGAGGACTAAACCGCTCGCGCGGTAGGGGCGGCGAGCGAGCGGAGAGGGCGCGGGGGTAAGGACCCACGAGAAAGCGCGGCCCTGTCTCAAGATCGTGGGGTTCAACCCCATGCGAGACAGGAGCTTTCCATGTCCAAGAAACCCGTCAGCCCGCTGCGTCAGCGCTTGATCGACGACATGACGTCGCGCCGGTTCAGCGAAGACACGAAGAGGGACTACGTTCGCAACGTGAAGAAGTTCGCAACCTTCCTCGACCGGTCGCCGGGTACGGCGACGAGCGAGGACCTTCGCCGCTATCAACTGCATATGGCGCAGCAGCAGGCCAGCCCCTCGACGATCAACTCCGCCATCACGGCGCTGCGGTTCTTTTTCACCGTGACGCTCGAAAAGCCCGACCTCGTTCGTCCTCTGAGGACCGTGACCGAGCCGCGCAAGGCGCCGGTCGTCCTGAGCCAGGAGGAGGTGGCACGTCTCCTCCAGGCCGCGCCGAGCCTCAAGTACAAGGCCGCGCTCAGCGTCGCCTACGGCGCGGGCCTCAGGGTGTCAGAGGTCGCCCACCTGAAGGTGTCCGACATCGACAGTGGGCGCATGATGCTCCGGGTCGAGCAGGGCAAGGGACAGCGGGATCGCGATGTGATGCTGTCGCCCCAACTGCTCCAGCTCCTGCGCGAATGGTGGAAGGCGGCGCGGCCGCAGGTCTGGCTGTTTCCCGGCCAGAACCCGATCAATCCTGTGACCGCGCGTCAGCTCAACCGCGCCGTCACCGCCGCCAAAGACCTGGCTGGAATCTCCAAGCGCGTTTCTCCCCATACGCTCCGGCACAGCTTTGCGACCCACCTGCTCGAACAGGGCGTCGACATTCGCGTGATCCAGGTGTTGTTGGGGCACGCCAAGCTCGAGACGACCGCGCTCTACACCCGCGTCGCCATCAATACGGTCCGCGACATCAAGAGCCCGCTGGACCGGCTGGGCGTCAGCCTGACGAAGAAAACGCCGCCCGCCTGACCACGGCCGCGTGGCGCGGCCTCCCCTCGAGGTCGCCGACGTCTTTCGCGCTCATGGGGCGGCATGGCGGAAGGCCAACGCTGGTCACGCGAGCCTCGCCCAGTTGAAGGTGATGTCGGCGATCGAGACCTGTCGCACAGCCGCGCTCGGCGGCCACGTCGAGCGCTGCGAGGACTGCGCGCACGAGCGCGTCGCATACAACTCCTGCCGGAATTGTCACTGCCCGAAGTGCCAGGCGGCCGCCGCGCGGCAATGGCTCGAAGACCGCGAGGCGGAGCTTCTGCCGGTTCCCTACTATCACGTCGTCTTCACCCTGCCGGCCGCGATCGGCGCCGTCGCGTTCCAGAACAAGGCGGCCGTCTACGACCTCCTGTTCAGGACCGCCGCCGAGACGCTGACCACGATCGCCGCGGACCCGAAGCATCTCGGCGCGCGCATCGGCCTCACCGCCGTACTGCACACCTGGGGCTCGGCGCTGACCCACCATCCGCACGTCCACGTCATCGTTCCCGGCGGCGGCCTGTCGCCGGATGGTTCGCGCTGGATCGCCTGCAAGCCCGGCTTCTTCCTGCCCGTGCGCGTGCTCTCCCGCCTGTTCCGCCGCCTCTTTCTCGAAGGGCTCGCGGCCCTGCATGCCGCCGGACGCCTCGCCTTCTTCGGCGACCTCGCCCCGCTCGCCGACAAGAGCGCCTTCGACGCCGCCCTCGCGCCGCTGCGCCGCTCCGAGTGGGTCGTCTACGCCAAGAGACCGTTCGCCGGACCGAAGGCCGTCCTCGCCTACCTGTCGCGCTACACCCACCGCGTCGCGATCTCGAACGCCCGGCTCATCGCGCTCAACGAGAAGGGCGTCACCTTCAAATGGAAGGACTACCGCATCAAAGGACGCGACCGGCTCAAGACCATGACGCTCGACGCCCACGAGTTCATCCGCCGCTTTCTCCTGCACGTGCTGCCGAGCGGCTTCCACCGCATCCGCCACTACGGCCTGTTCGCCGGCCCGGTTCGCGCTCAGAACATCGAGCGCGCCCGACAACTGCTCGCCGCGACGGAGAATGCGCCCCAGCCCTCGTGCGCCGGGGCCGACAGTCAGGCCGATCACCTTTCGCCTGCGCGCCGCTGCCCGTGTTGCGGCGGCCGCATGATCGTCGTCGAGACGTTCGGCGGCCCGCGCCCCGCGCGATCGCCATCCCCGAGCCGGATCAGGATCGACACCTCATGACCGTCGCCATCCATCCCGCCTCGCACCGTCGATCGCCTCCGCCTCCAGCCGCGCGCCGGAACAAGAGCGCAATGTCCGCGGGAGGTCGCCAATCCTCCTTCGACCGATGCGAACGCCTCGCTCCCGCCCATCGTCGCCATCGAAAACAGCCGCCGTCGTCCCTTCCGCTGAAAACTCCGAGCGCCGCCGGCCGCCGACGCCTCGCTCGCCAGCCGTCCGCGTTCCTCAAATCCCCATAGGCGCGCTCGAAAAACAGCCCCCAACCTCCCCGCGGTTTCCTCCTTGGGAGGCTTTCGAGCGCCGGCCCCGGCGCCTGCAGCACCGTCCGCAAAAGGGCCGGCGCCCGAAACCCTTCACCGATGCGGAAGTTCTCGTCCGTCTGCCGCTCGTCTGCGTCCAACGCAAAGATGCCAATTCTAAACCCGGGTCGGACGACCGGAGCCCTACACCAATTCGACCGCCCCAGCTTCTATGAGCGGGCCGCGAACACTGCTGCCCTTCCAGCTCGGCCAGCCGGAGAAAGACGTCATTCTCGGAGTTCACTCATTTCGATTGCAGCCGCTGCAACGCGGTCTTTGCGTATCTGTCCCCCAAGTCGGCGGCCTTTTGGCGCCACTCCTTCGCCTGGGCGAAGTCCTTGTCGTTGCTTTCGAAGAGCCGGCCGATCACAGATTGCGTGGCGCGTAGCCTTGCTCTGCGGCCTTTCTGACGCCAGAGCTTCGCCCGCGCGTTCGGCTTGGACTCGGCGCCGCTCGGGGAAGGGACAACTTTCGCCCCAGTCACATCCGCGGGCGCAATCGTCACGGCGTTTTGCTTGACGCGTCTGCAGTTCCCGGCGCGCAGACGTCGATAAGCGGCACGCTGTCGGGATAGCCGGCGAGGCGCATCTCGTCGCGAGTCAACATTGTAAGGCCGTTGAGGCGCCGCGTGCAGGCCTCGATCAGCAGGTCCTTGGTCGACATCATCACGAAGTGGACGTCCCAGATGCGCGCGGTCTTGTCATTTGACGCCGTGACGACGCGCGACCCGTCGGGGCTGAAGGCGGCGGAGGCCAGATCGCTCGTGTGGCCCCGCAAGACAGCGATCTCCGAGACTGTCGCCGGGTCCCAGATGCGCGCCGTCTTGTCCCCTGATGCTGTGACGACGCGTGAGCCGTCGGAGCTGAAAGAAGCATAGTTAACGAAGTTTTCGTGGCCGCGCAGGACCGAGATCTCCTTTCCTGTCGCCGCGTCCCAGATTCGCGCCGTCCTGTCCCACGACGAGGTGACGATCCGTGAGCCGTCGGAGCTGAAGGCGGCGGATTTCACCGAGTTATCATGGCCTCTGAGGATCACGATCTGCTTGCCGGTCGCAGCGTCCCAGGTACGCGCGGTCCTGTCCCCTGACGCTGTCACGATGCGCGAGCTATCGGGGCTGAAGGCGGCGGAGTAAACGCCGCCCTCGTGGCCGCTCAGGATCGTGATCAGCTCGCCAATTGAGGCGTCCCAAATCCGCGCTGTCCTATCCTCTGACGCCGTAACGATGCGAGACCCGTCAGAGTTGAAGGCTGCCGAGAACACGGCGCGCCTATGGCCATGCAGGGTCGCGAGCTGCTTGCCGGTAGCGCTGTCCCAGACGACCGCAGTGCCGTCCGCTGACGCCGTGACAATGCGCGACCCGTTGGGGCTGAAGGCGGCCGAAAACACGGCGCTCTTGTTACCCGAAAGGATCGCGATCTGGTTGCCGGTCACGGCGTCCCAAATGCGCGCGGTCTGGTCCCGCGACGCCGTGACGACCCGAGACCCGTCAGGGCTGAAGCCGGCAGACGTCACCACGGCGTCGTGGGTGCTCAGCTTCGCGATCACATTTTCGACGGCAGCGTCCCAGATGCGCGCGGTCCCATCCGCTGACGCTGTGACGATGTGAGACCCGTCGGGGCTGAAGGCAGCCGTCCTCACGTCATTTTCGTGACCGTTGAGGACCGCGATCTGCCTGAAGGTTGTTGCGTCCCAAATGCGCACGGTCCTGTCAAATGATGCGGTGACGATGTGCGATCCGTCGGGACTGAAGGTGGCGGACCTCACGTAGGCCTCGTGGCCGCTGAGAATCGCGATCAGCTTGCCGGTCACGGCGTCCCAGATGCGTGCGGTCTTGTCCCCTGACGCCGTGACAATGCGCGCGCCATCGGGGCTGAATGCGGCCGAACTCACGTCGTTCTCGTGGCCGCTTAGGACCGCGATCTCCTTGAAGGTTGTGGCGTCCCAGATGCGTGCTGTGTTGTCCACTGAAGCCGAGACAATGCGTGAGCCATCGGAGCTGAAGGCTGCAGAAAGCACCAAGGACGTGTGGCCGCTTAGGACCGCGATGTTCTTGAAGGTTGTAGCGTCCCAGACGCGCGCGGACTTGTCAAACGACGCCGTGACAATTCGTAAGCCGTCCGGGCTAAAGGCGGCTGATTGCACGGAAAGCTCATGGCTGCCCAGAATGGCTATCTGTCCGCCGGTCGCGGTGTCCCAGATGCGCGCGGTTTTGTCATCGGACGCTGTGACGATTCGAGAGCCGTCCGGGCTAAAGGCGGCGGAATGTACCGAGAGCTTATGACCGCGGAGGATCGCTATCTGCTTGCCGGTCGCGGCGTCCCAAACGCGCGCGGTATTGTCCCCCGACGCCGTGACGATGTGCGACCCGTCGCGGCTGAAGGCGGCACAAAACACGACGCCCTCATGGCCGATCAAATTTACGCGCCAGCCCGCTTGCCAAACCGCGGCGGCAAGCTGCGCGGCCACCAACGATTTTGCGACTGTTCCCCGTGGCAATGCGAGGTCGGCGCGCGTTCCATGAATTGCAAACCTGAGCTCGCTATCCACTCTACCGTGAAGCCCCTCTGCGCTCGCGAGCTCGCCAAGCAGGTCCGCCCGCTGGCGCTTCAATTCAAGTTGCTCGGCGTCAAGCGATTTCTGTAGATCGGCTGCCGCCGCTTGCTGTTTGCGCAGGTCCTCGCGGCTGGCGCCGAGAGCCGCCTGCGCCTCGGAGAGTTGCCCCTCTCTCACGTTAAGCGCTGATCGAGCCTCGGCGAGTTGCGCTTGCCCCTCCGCCAAACTTGCCGAGTCCCTGGAGTTTTGCGCATAGAACAAGCCACCAGCGAGCACCATCACAGCCGCTATTGCACCAAGCGCCCATCGCGCCCCCCGCTGTGCCCGCGCGGTTTTAGCCTGCGCCGCCGCCATTTCGGCGAGCCGCGCCTGTTCGCGCTTGAGATCGTCCTCCGCCCTCAGTTTCTGCTCGTCCCTCGCCGAGACGCTCGCCGCGACGAAGGCCTTTTCCTCGTCGTTGACTTCGCCGCCGCGCCGCGCGACCCAATCCTCCGCCAGCGCAAGCTGTCCGCCCCGCAAGAGCGCGCCTTCGTCGGCGGGATTGGCGCGCCATTCGTCGACGCGCGGCTTCAGTTGCCTGAGCCACGATTGGAACGCGCGGTCCCGGCTCACCCATTCGACCAGCGCCGGCCAGTTGCGAAAGAGAGCCTCGTGGACGACCTCCGCCGTCTCCTGCCCCGGCGCCGGCGCCGCGGTGACGACGAGACGGTTGTCCTCGCCGGCGAGCCGCTGCGCGAGCGCCCAGGCGTCGGTCCCGAGCTCGTCGCGGCCGACGATGCGGCGCGTGTCCTCAGCGCCCTCGCCAAGCGTGACGAGGCGGGTGAACAGGCGGCGGAATAGCGCCACCGACGCCGAGTCGGCGCCACGCTTCGTCGCGTCGTCGAAGATCGCCTGCGCGCGCTTCGCCAGGGCGCCCTCGACGCCGCCGATCGAATCATAAATGGCGCGGGTCATCACACGTTTTTCGAGCCGCCCCCACATTTCCCGCAACGCGAACTGAAGCAGCGGCAGCGAGCCGGGCCGCTTCTCGACATCGTCGAGAACGGCGTCGACGAGGCCCGGGTCAAATTCGACCGGCGGGACAAGCTGGGCGGCGGGCTTGACGATCGCATCGCGCAATTCCTCGCGCGTCATCGGGCCTAAGTTCTCGACCCGGTCCTGCAGCTTGTCGGCAAGCGGGCGGTGGCGCAGGGCTGCGGTGTAGAAGTCGGCGCGCAGCGTTAGCACCAGGCAGACATCGGGCGCTGAGTTTTCGGCCGGACCGGGGAACGCGGCGATCAGCGTGTCGATGAAGCGATTGCGCAAGGCTTCGTCAGCGACGAGGGTAAAGACCTCCTCGAACTGGTCGGCGATGAGGAGAATGCGCTTGCCGGGATTGGCGGCGCGGCACTGGGCGACGACATTGGTCAGCGCAATGTCGCCGCTCGCGAGGTTGGCGGCGAGTTCTTCCGAGAGCCCGAGCCTGTCGATGATGTCGCCCGCGCCGAGGAGGGGCGCAAGCGCTCGGGCGAGCGCCGCGAACGGGTTCTTGTCGGGCTCCGTCCCGACCCGGAAATGGCTAAAGCGCCATCCCCCCTGCGCGTCGAGTCTCGGCGCAAGTCCAGCGAGCACGACCGAGGACTTGCCGCTGCCCGAGGCGCCGACCAGCGCGGTGAAGCTGCGCCTGGCGACGGCGCTCTCGAGCGCCTCGATGGCCTTCTCGCGGCCGAAGAAGCGCGTCGAATCCTGCGGGCCGAAATAGGCGAGGCCGGGATAGGGGCAAGGCGGAATGGGGCCGACGGCGAGTGGCGCGGGCGGAGGCGCGGCCGCACATTGGGTGAGGTTCTCGATATGGACGAACGAGGCCCCTGCGACGCCGGCGACGCCGCCCGTCTGCACAGTCGCGTTGATCGACGTATCGCTCATTGGCCTGATGTCTGCAGGCTTCGGCGCCGCTCCTCGTCAGCCTCTATCTTTTGACCGGCTGCGCGCCTTGGTGCAATGAACCGATCGAAACATTCTGCGCGCCGACGACCCCGGCGACGCCGCCGGTCATCGTCGCCTCGAGATGCACATTCGGCAGCTCGACTTTCGCCTTCGACAGCGCGTCGACGAGCTTGTTGACCGCCGCCATGATATCGGCGTCCGCCAAGGCTTTAGTTTCGGCGAGTCGCTCGGACAGCACGATTGCCTGTCCTTTCGATTTCGGGTTGGCTTCCAGGTCGTCGACCGACTTCGCGACGGCGCTCGTCGGGCCGAACTTGCGAGCGATGATCGACTTGAGCCCGGCGTACGCGTCCTTCACCGCCGACGAGACGATGTCCGACGCCACCGCGGGAATCGCGGCAAGGATGGCAGTCGTGATTGGGTCCATGAAGCCCCCTCCCGCGGGAATTCGGCTTTAAACCAACAACTATACAGCAAGTTTGCAGTTTCAACTGTGACCGCGCTCACACGGCGCAAGAGAGCTTATCAGTCCCATCAGGCGGAGGCGATCGCTTGAGCTAAATATTTAGACTGTGCCTGCTGGGTCGTTGGCGGCTACGTTGTTGGTGAACGACCGCTCCCGGCGCAGTCGGTCCGTACCGTGACCGAACGAGAACGCGTGCTTTGGATCGAACTTGAGCCTTTCGACACGGCGTCCGGCAATGACCGGTATTTGCGCAATCCGGCCGTCCGCGGCAGCGTCTTCGAACCGCATGACGCCGCCCCATCACGGTCGGTCCCGACCCGACTGCACTGATTCGAATTCGGGACCGCCTCGCGGCTCGCTCATGCTGAGGGTCTGGCGCCCAGGACCCGATGTTGCGTTTGTGTCGATCTACACCATAACGCACTGGATGCCCTGATTATCCGGCACGCCGATTTTCGCCTATATGCGCTTGGGGGTTTGCGCTTCTTGCGACGTTGGTTGATCGCCAATCACCCGACGCGGCCCCGCGCGCGAATCAATTAGCCCCGCAAGCGTGGACGTAAAGGCATCTTCGAATTCGGGGGACACTGACCAACTGCCACCAAGTTTATCTCCGTACAGGGTAACTGCGAGCGAGTGCCGGAATGGCCCGCGGCCATTTCGCGTCACGCCCTGGATGCTGAATTCGGTTGTCTCCTCATCCGACGGCACGACGATCCCAAACCCCACATGAAATTCGCCGGCGTCGAAAAGGCGCATGCCAAAAGCTCCCTTTGTCGGGGCGGACGCCTCCATGCCTTCATCCATAAGCCAAAGGCTGCGGTTTCGGTCGAGCAGGTCCTCAAGCCAAACTCCCGCCATCCCGTGCCGCGCGGTGCACCGGAAAAGAGAAAAGAATGCCTTCCCCATCCGTTGGGCCAATGCAAAATCGACGGCGTCGAGTTGTCGTGCTTTGGCGGCAAGAAAAACATCGAACGCGCGCCGCCCGCGCTGGTTTGACTCGAAGAGGGCTACGTCGCTGAGCATCTCCGCGGCTTGATCACCTTCCGGCAGAGATATCTTCCCATCGTCCCACAGCCCGAGTTGCTTGGCGGCCCGCATAAGGTCGGACTGATTGCAAACGGAGATGGCCGCGCCCAAAATGCGTCGGACGGAAGCGCGGATCGGATGATAGAACGTCAACGCTTCTTCGCGTGTCATTGCTTCCTCCTTCGCTGACCAGAAAAATAAAACTAAATGCTATCAATATGTTATCGGTCAAGCGGACTTCGAGTCCGACAGGCTGCTAGTCGACAGTGAAGTCATCTCCATTAATGGTCACACCCTCTCGATCCTTAAATATACCTTCAGCGCACGCCTTCTCTCGGACGCCACCGATGGGCGCCCGAGGCGCGGAGCCGTGATCCGGATCATCCTCGACGCATGAGCGCCTTGACGTTGTAAGGCTCGGCGAGCTTTCGGGGAAGCGAGGCTGGCCTGCGAGCGCGGAACGAAGGTGGCCCGGAAAGGCAGAGATCTGGCTGCTCCAAACAAGACGCGCCCACTTCTGTCCGCTAGCGGTGCGACGTTTGACCCCCGATCGGCGTCCAACCCTGACCCCACCCCTTGCTTTGTAAGTCACTATGCTCGTTCCCGATTTCGACGACTGAAAGAGGTCAATGTTGGACGCCGAAAGGGGTCAAAATTCGGAGGGGAAACACATTTGGTGGATCAGACTTCTCAGCGCCTCAAAGGGTGTGCGCCAGCAAGCAACGAAACGAGTTCGGCCTGACGATGGACGCCGGTCTTGCGGAATACCGATTTCAAATAGCTGCGAACGGTCTCGGTGGACAGTCCGAGGGACAGGTTTGCGCCGCCCGCCGCAGGCCACGCCCATGGATCAGAGCGCCCAGAACACTCCGGACTGGTATATCGATTTCGCATCTCTGAAACCTCAAGACGTTCAGCCGCTGACCTCCTCAAACTGCCGTGCCAAAACCGAGTCGGCGCTGGTCAAGGCGGTCGACTCATTCTTCGGTCATCCGGTCGGGCCAGGAGTTCGCAATCCGGCATCATGTGCCGAACCGGTGACCCTTGCCTGGGCTGAGCATTTCGCTTATCGGCAAACTTCCGGCAGACGGAGGACCACAATCATCATAAATTCGCCCCACTCAAAAACAAAAGGAGGCGGGTAAAGCGCGGACGCCAGCGTTCGGCCTTGTCGCGGTGGGCGAGAAGGTCCTCCTGCACACGGCGCTAGGCTTCTCGTTTCGGCTCGGTTGCGGACCCGCCGACGGGAGCAAGGGAAGGTTTCGATCGAAAAATGAGCGGAATTGCCCGACTAATCGGTTTCATTTTTGCGACTGCCGCGATCGTCTTCGTGGTGGCTGCCGGCATTATTGCCGCAGTGGTGTGGAAATACGAGCAGGATCTGCCGGACTACTCTCAGCTCAAGAACTACGAGCCGCCAGTAATGACTCGCGTTCACGCGGCCGACGGCAGCCTGCTTGCGGAATATTCTCGGGAACGGCGTCTCTACCTGCCGAGCTCCTCCATCCCGGATCTGGTCAAGGAAGCCTTCATTGCGGCGGAAGACAAGAACTTTTACAGCCACTGGGGCTTCGATCCGGAAGGGATTTTGCGTGCAGGCATTGTCTTCCTTCAGGGATCGCGCCGCATTCAGGGCGCCTCGACCATTACCCAGCAGGTCGCGAAGAACTTTCTCCTGAACTCTGACCGGACGTTTGACCGCAAGATCCGCGAGATCCTTCTCAGCCTGCGCATTGAGGCCGCCTATTCGAAGGAGAAGATCTTAGAGTTGTATTTGAACGAGATCTATCTTGGCCTTTCCAACTATGGCGTCGCCGCCGGCGCGCTGAACTATTTCGACAAGTCGGTTCACGAGCTGACCATCTCGGAAGCCGCCTATCTCGCGGCGCTGCCGAAGCAGCCGAGCGCGCTCAACCCGTTCCGCAACCACGACCGCGCCGTCGAGCGTCGCAATTACGTCATCGGCCGCATGGCCGAGGATGGCTACATTACCGTCGAGCAGGCGCGTCAGGCGAGGGCGGAGCCGCTGGTCGTTAATCCCCGAGTGCCGACCCCGGATTCGATGGCAGCCGGTTTCTTCGCCGAGGAAGTGCGGCGCGAATTGTCGGAACGATACGGCGAACAGAAGCTATATGAGGGCGGCCTGTCCGTCCGCACGACGCTCGACCCCAAGATCCAGCAGATGGCCCGCAAGGCGCTGGTCGACGGGCTGGTGCGCTATGACGAGGCGCACGGCTGGCATGGCGCGTTGAAGTCGATCGACCTGGGCCAGGATTGGGGCGCGCCGCTCGCCGACATTCCCGCGTATGGCGACCTCAAGCCCTGGCAACTGGCGGTGGCGCTCGATGTGCCGAACAACGCGATCCGGATCGGCCTGCAGCCTGAGCGCGACAAGTCCGGAGCCGTCGCTCAGGATCGCCAGACGGGTACCGTTACCTCTGACGGCCTGCGCTGGACGGGCCGGGCGCCCAAGAATTTGGTCAAGCCGGGCGACGTTTTTTACGTCGAACCCATCGCCGGGCGCGCAGGCGAATATCGGCTGCGCCAAATTCCGGAAGTGAGCGGCGCCTGCGTCGCCATGGACCCGTATACCGGCCGCGTGCTGGCGATGGTCGGCGGCTTCTCGTTCGACGAGTCCGAGTTCAATCGGGCGACCCAGGCCCAACGCCAGCCCGGGTCGTCGTTCAAGCCGTTCGTTTACGCGGCCGCGATCGACAACGGCTATACCCCGTCCTCGATCGTGCTCGACGAGCCCGTCACCATCGACCAGGGCAACGGCGAGTTGTGGAGCCCGAAGAATTTCGAGGGCAAATCGTATGGACCGCATACCTTGCGGTTCGGCATCGAGCATTCGATTGATCAGATGACGGTCCGGCTCGCGCGCGACATCGGAATGCCGTTGATCGTCGAATACGCCAAGCGCTTCGGCATTTATGACAATCTGCCGCCGTTCCTGTCGATGTCGATCGGCGCCGGCGAGACGACGGTTCTGCGCATGATCACCGGCTATTCGATGTTCGCCAATGGCGGCAAGCGGGTGAAGGCGACCTTGATCGACCGCATCCAGGACCGCTGGGGCAACACCATCTACAAGCACGACGAACGCATCTGCGAGGGTTGCGCCGCCGCGAAATGGGACAACCAGCCGGAGCCGCACCTGATCGACAAGCGCGAGCAGGTGCTCGATCCGCTCAGCGCCTATCAGATCACCTCCATCTTGGAGGGCGTCATCCAGCGCGGCACCGGCATCGCGATCAAGGAAGTCGGCAAGACCCTCGCGGGCAAGACCGGCACCACCAACGACGCGAAGGACCTCTGGTTCGTTGGCTTTTCGCCGAACCTCGCGTTCGGCGTGTTCATGGGCTATGACAAACCCCGGTCGCTCGGTGACCACGCGCAGGCCGCGCTCTACACCGCGCCGATTTTCCGCGACTTCATGGAGATGGCGCTGAAGGACACTCCCGACACGCCGTTCCGCGTGCCCCCCGGCATCAAGCTCATCTCGGTTGACTACCATTCCGGAATGCGGTCGACGGGGCAGGGCTCGATCCTTGAGGCTTTCAAGCCGGGTACCGGACCGCCCGACGCCTATGCCGGCGGCGGCGGTAGGGGAGGCAGAGGCAAGTCGGCCTCGGCGGAGACGGGCGGCGACCAATCGGTCGGGTCCGGGACAGGCGGTCTCTATTGAGATCGCCTCTCTCGTCGAGCTCCGGTTTGCGCTTGGCGCTTGGACCGTTGGACGGCCGTCCCCGCGCTGAGGCGACTGGCGTCACGGCGCACACGTAAACCGGTCATTGCAAATCGTGACGGTGTGTTTCGCGAAAGGGGGAAACCACGCATTCGACGGGGCACGAATCCGATGCTTCCAACGAACCAGGCTCTCGAGTCGTGGCCACGCCAACTCTTTTCACTGCCCCGCTGTACAACTGTCCCCCGGATTGGGGCCTGAGTATTTGAGCGTGTCAGATTGTCAGTCCCGACTTGCGGAGTCCTTCAACGCGGCGCTCAAAATCCTCGGGGTTCCGGAACGGTAGGACGCGGCGGCGGCGCTCGATTGAGAATTTTGGATTGATCCTAAGTGCTTGTTCCCAAGCCTGTCGGCACTCGTCCGACCGACCAAGATGGCCGTAGCACGACGCGAGCAGGGCGTAGGCGGTCTCCGATTGTGGGTTTCGGGCAAGCCGCTGTTCGATCGCTGCGATCGCCTGCTCATACTCGCCGAGGGAAAAGCGCGCGTCGGCGAGAAACTGGAGGGCGATTTCGGTGTAGTGGGGGTCCAGACGCATATATGTTTCGAGCGTTTCGATTGCGCTGGCAGGGTCGCCGGAGAAGATCTGAACGTGAGCCATCAATCTGAGGAATTCTCCGGAATTGGGCGAGAGGGCGATGCACCGTTCAGCCTCCGCCTTCGCCAGCTCGAGTTGGCGGCTCCACAGGCAAGCCATGCCGAGCGCGAAGTGAGCGATCGGCTCGCCCCCGGCCATCGCCACCGCGCGCTGCGCGGTCTCCAGCCCGATCCTGAGCGAGTCCTGCGGATCGCTGCTCCAGGCGTTCACGTAGTCGAGCACGTGCGTGTAGGCGATTACCGAATGGGCGGCCGCATAGCCCGGATCGAGGGCGAGCGCGCGCTCGAGCAGGCCGCGCGCCGCGACATTGCCGGCTCGGTTGGCCGCCCAGGCTTGTTCGCGGCCGCGCAGGTAGAATTCATATGCCTCAAAGTTGACGCCGCGTCTCGGAGCAAGCCGATCAAGCTCGCCAGTCGTCAGCTTCAGCTTGAGCGCGGCGACGATCTCCCGCGTGAGTTCGTCCTGAACCGCGAAAATGTCGGTGAGGTCGCGATCGAACCGGCTGGCCCAGAGATGCCCGCCGGTTCTCGAAATCGATCAACTGTGCCGTGACCCGGACCCGGTTGCCCGCCTTGCGGACGCTTCCCTCGAGGACGTAGCGGACGCCAAGCGTCTTGGCGACGTCCGGCACGGAAACTGGAGCGTTTTTGTAAACAAAGGACGAGTTGCGCGCGATCACGTGCAATTCGGATAGCGTCGACAGGTCGGTGATGATGTCCTCGCTAATGCCGTCGGAAAAGTACTCCTGTTCGACGTCGCCGCTCATGTTGTTGAACGCGAGCACGGCGATCGAGGGCTTATCGGGTACGGGCGGCGCCAATTGCTTTTCCGGCGCGCCAGGTGCCACCGGCGCTTCCGCCTTGGCCGGGGCAGCCGCCCCCGGTTGCAGCGAGTAGACCCTCACCGGCTCGGTGATGTTCTTGAGCTGCATATGACCGAGATCGCTGACGAAGAGGTTGATTCGCGCCTTCACCTGGCGGTAGGCGTCCTCGGAAAGGCACACCGCGCCCGGCTCAGCAATGCCTTCGAGTCGAGCCGCGATATTGACGCCGTCACCCATCAGATCGCCGTCGCTCTCCTCGACGACGTCCCCGATATGAATGCCGATGCGAAATTCGATCCGACGTTCGGGTGGCAGGCCAGCGTTCCGCTCGACCATGGCGTTCTGAATTTCGACCGCACACCGCACGGCGTCGACCACGCTGCGGAATTCGACCAGCGCCCCATCGCCGGTGCGTTTCACGACACGCCCATTATGCACGGAGATCGTCGGGTCGATGAGATCGCTTCGCAGCGCCCTGAGCCGCGCCAGCGTGCGATCCTCGTCGGCACCTGTGAGGCGGCTGAAACCGACGACGTCGGCAGCCAGGATCGCTGCAAGTTTGCGGGTTTCGGCCATCGTGCCCCTTTTGCAGGAGTCAAATAGCACAATGACCCGCGCAGAGTCGCCATTTTCCGAGAACAAGAGGCCCTTAGGCGACGCCCAAAAATAGCCGATTCGGAATTTGCGAGTTTACTGGCATCGGCTGTTTAGCGGATTCCCGAGTGCGAGGCGAGCGTCTATATCGTGATGATGATAGACGAATTATCCCTGCGCGTCCGGTTTGACGCGCTTCGGCCTTCGCTGGACGAGCGACGCCGGCGGTTGAGCGCGGCGGCGGAGGCGAAGGCGGCGGGCTACGGCGGGATTGCGGCGGTCGCGCGCGCGACGAAGGTCGCCCGGAGCACGATTGGGCGCGGTCTGAAGGACTTGCGGAACCCCGGCTCCTTGACGGGAGAGGTGCGGCGCAAGGGCGGGGGCACTCCTCGGTTGACGGTCAAGGACCCGACGCTGTTGGAGGACTTGCAACGATTGCTCGAGCCGGCGACGATGGGCGACCCGATGCGGCCGTTGCGATGGGTCTCCAAGAGCCACGACAAGCTGGCGACGGCGCTTCGCGCCATGGGTCACAAAGTGAGTTCCTCGACCATTCCCAAGCTGCTGGAGGAACTGAAATATTGTCGCCATTCCAACCGCAAGACCAAGGAAGCCGGCAAACATCCTGATCGCGACGCCCAGTTCGAATATATCAACGCGAAGGTCGAGGCGTTTCAGGCGGCCGGCGAACCCGTGATATCGATCGACGCGAAGAAGAAGGAATTGCTGGGCGAATTCAAGAACGGCGGTAGCGACTATGGGCCGCAGGGCGAACCGATCGAGGTCAACGCTCACGATTTCGAGGACAAGGAGTTGGGCAAGGTCGTCCCTTACGGGGTCTACGACATCGGCGCCAACCTCGGCTATGTCAGCCTCGGAATTGACCACGACACCGGGGAGTTCGCCGTCAACGCCGTCCGATGCTGGCTCGATCAGATGGGTTGGAAGCTCTATCCCGGGATGAGGCGCCTGATGATCACGGCCGACGGCGGCGGCTCCAATGGTTCACGGCTGCGGCTCTGGAAGTTGGCCCTCCAACAACTCGCGGACGAAACCGGTCTGATCATTCAGGTTTGCCACTATCCGCCAGGGACTTCGAAGTGGAACAAGATCGAGCATCGCATGTTCTGCCACATCACGCAGAACTGGCGCGCGACGCCACTCCTCAGCCTCCTCATCGTCATCGAACTGATCGCCAACACCACGACGAAAACCGGTCTCAAAATCCGCTGCGAACTCGATAGCAACACCTATCCAAAGGGCATCAAGGTCTCGGACGCGGAAATGGCGACCCTCAACATGACCCGAGAACTCATTCCATCCAGAATGGAACTACAGCATCTCGCCGAGGTTTCACGAAATGAAGCAATAGTTTTTGGGCATCGCCTTAGAGCGTTTGCTCGAAGGGCTGCTTGGGTCGATTGCGGCACGCCGTCTGCGAATGACCGCTATTTAGCGCCAAGCCGCCATTCGTAATGGCCCGGCAGACGAGTCTCACCGTTCGACCTTGGGCCAATGGCGTCCCCGCTCGTGTGCGTGCGGGGGAGACCTGCCTCAGGCCAAGCGGCCGGGCGCTCAGGCCTTCCGTTTTGGCGTTGAGGGATGATTGACATATTCGTAAATATGTGAGCCACTTGCAAATTTATTTGAAACGCCTCTCATAACCCCTCTCAAATCGAGGCAATATATTTAGAATCAACCCGACGGTTGTCAAGGCAATATTCTAAAATATTCCGCTTTACTGTGAGAAATATTTCTATATAGTGTCGATTCTATCGTCCTGATCCCTAGCAACAGCAATGACCGACGATCCTCTCGACGCTATGAAAGCGCGCTGGAACCACATCCAGGGCTATCTGTTTCCTTGGCTTCGCGAGGAAGTCGACCCGATGACCGAAGCGCTCGGGCGGCTCGTCACGACCCTCGACGTGATCGGCCTCGAGGCCTTCGTTCCCGAACCGCCCCGAGGCGCCGGCCGCCCGCCTGACGATCGCCGCGCCCTCGCCAGGGCTTTCGTCGCCAAGGCGGTGCTGGGCGTTCCTACCACCACCGCTCTGATCGAGCGCCTCGATGTCGACAGGTCGCTGCGTCGCATTCTCGGTTGGGAACGACGCTCGCAAGTGCCATCGGAAGCTACCTTTTCCCGCGCCTTCGCGGAGTTTGCGCAGGGCGATCTGCCCGACAAGATGCACGCGGCGCTGATCGAGCGCTCGCTCGGCGGGCGCATCGTCGGCGTGATCGCGCGCGACGCCACCGAGATCGAGGCGCGCGAGAAGCCGGTCAAGACGGAGCCGAACGACAAAAAGGAGGATCCGCCGCCGCCCGATGGCGCTCAGCCGACGCGCAAGCGCGGACGCCCGCGCAAGGACGAGGAACGGCCAAAACCCGAGCCGACGCGCCTCGAACGGCAGACCACGCAGAACCTCGATCAGATGCTCGCCGATCTGCCCACCGCGTGCGATGTCGGCTCCAAGAAGAACAGCAAGGGCTACAAGGAAACCTGGATCGGCTACAAACTGCATCTGGATGTCGCCTGCGGCCAAATCCCGGTCTCCTGCGTACTGACCTCGGCTTCCGTCCACGACAGTCAGGTCGCCATTCCCTTGATGACCATGACCGGCGCCCGCGTCTCCTATCTCTACGATCTAATGGATGCGGCCTACGACGCCGCCGCCATCCATGACCACAGCAAGGCGCTCGGCCATGCGCCGATCATCGATCGCAACTTTCGCGCCCAGCACGAAGCCAAGGCCGAATGGGCCAAAGAAGTCGAGCGCATGAAACTCATCCATATGCCCGATCCGGACGACGTGATTTTTGATTTTCGCACCCTGGCCGAACGCGTCAACGCCCGACTGAAGGATGAATTCGGCGCACGGTCCGTGCGCGTGCGCGGCGCGATCAAGGTCAAATGCCACCTCATGTTCGGCGTGGTGGCACTCGCGGTCGATCAAATACTCCGCGTCACGCAGCTCAGGCCCGCGCCGGCCTGAGCGCCGGCCCCTCCGCCCCGCGAACACAGGGAAAATTCGCCGCGTCGATGAATTTTGCAAGAGGCTCATGTATATATAAATGTTTATTGACGCGAGGTAATTAGCGTACAACGTCGTCACTCAGGCGAGCGGCTCGGCATCCCGTTGTGCCAGGCCGACAAGCTATGTCGGCAGGGTAACGAGCGCGGCGGCGACTTAGCAGGCCGCCGCGCTCGGTCCGGAAGCTCCACAGCGCGGATACAGCGCAAAATGGGTGGAGGGCCAACGGAATGGCAAAGGTAGTGCCCACCCTTGACTACTGGGTGAGTGGCAGCGGCCCATTCCCAGTCGATATGTTGCGCCACGACGAGGCGTGGCCGGCGACCAGTTTCGATGCAACGCTCGTCTTGAGCGGCGAACCGCGAGTCGTAAGATTGCGCAGCCGCATAACGCCAACTATCGGCGACTGGAGAAGCTTCGGCTGGCTTGTCCACGGCCTACCAGCGAGGGGCTCGGTGATATCGGCTTAACGACGTTTCGTCTCCCGGCGGCGACCATGATCGAGACCACTGAAGCGCTCGGATCGTAGCGGCTAATCGTAACGGCTTACGCAACAGGGCCATGGGATGTGGGGACCATTTCGGATCGAAGGCTATGCGATCGTGTGCTCGGACGGCGCGATCGCCGACGCGACCGGATTCATGCCGGATTCACTCAAGCTCGAGGCCGACCAACGCTTCTTCGTGAAGGCGTTGGGCGGCGCGGCCGTCGTCGTACATGGCCGAATGTCGCATGAGGGCCAGCCCAACTCGCCGAAGCGGCGCCGATTGATCCTTACTCGGCGTGTCAAAGCGCTTGCCCCCGACCCGAACAACGCGAACGCAAGGTTCTGGAACCCTGCGGGCGCTTCGCTCGAAGAGGCTTGCGCGGCGGTCGGTTGTCGTGCCGGCGGGGTCGCGGTCCTCGGCGGCCCGCAGGCCTACAGCCATTTTCTGGAAATTGGCTACGACAGCTTCTACCTCAGTCGCGCCCACAGAGTGCGCTTGCGGGGCGGCTTACCGGTTTTCCCGCAGGGCCGGCTTGGCCGCTCGCCGGAAAAAGTCCTCTCCACCGCAGGTCTCAAGGCCAGCAAGACTCAGCGTCTCGGCGAAGACGTGTCGCTGGTCGAATGGACCCCGAACGGTCGACCCGCTTTCGCATCGCCTCCGCTGTACTGACCGCGCGCCGTCGTGTCGCAGCCAAAGCCGCTTCCGGCCACAGCTCGAAGCCAGCGCTCGTCACCTGTCCGGGCTCGACGCCAAGGGCGAGCGTCTGATCTGAATCGAGGCGGCCGTGGTCGACCGCCTGACGGCTACGCGCGGCCCGGCGAGAGCTACAGCGACGTGATCCTGCGGCTCGTCGACCAAGAGGCGCAGGGGGCTTAACCCTTCGTTAACCACGTTGCACCACTATCGTCCCAGCAATGTCTCATGGGACGAGTGACAATGGTTGTTTTGAGGTTTCGTGAAGCCGCGGAAGAGACCGGGACGAGCAAGTCGACCATGTGGCGCGCCATCAAGTCCTGCCGGATGTCCGCCGAGTTGACTGAAGACGGCGGCACCCCAAATGCCTCCTTACGCCAGCTCACTGCGCCTGAAACGATCGCGACCAACGATCTGGCGGCGAAGCTCGCGACCGCCGACGCCGCCATCTCAAACATTCAGGAACTCCTTGGCGGGGTCAGGACCAGCTACGATGAGCTGCGTCAGGCCTTGGACGATCTCGAGCGGGACCGCGACGAGTGGCGCGGGCGGGCCGAGCGGCTTACAGAGCGGCCGTGGTGGCGGCGGCTCGCGGGCTGAGGAATCCGGGAGTCTGCGAGCCGCCGTGTCAGCGATAGGTCTGAATACACCGCCTTGCACGGGATGCGGGTGCCGAGACGCTCGCCGATTGCCCGAAGGCGCTCGTGGAGCGTTGCTGCCTCCGAATGACTTTCGGTCGTGGTCGCTGGGCTCGAAAGAGGACAGTTGCTCGAGCAGCTCCCAATTTCAGCCCTGAAATTACCGCTTGGCCGGGATCAAGTCCCGGAGATGATTCGCCTCGTCCTCACCGAGGGTGCCTACGACGCCATCGCCTCGACGCTGCCCAAGGGCTCGGCCCGGTGGCCGATGCAGCGCGACCGCGGCCGATGCTTCATCCAGGTCGAGGCGGCCGTCGTCGACCGCATGAGGGCCATGCGCAAGCCCGGCGAGGACTACTCTGACGTGATCCTGCGGCTCGTCGAGATCGAGGCGGGGCAGCGTTAAGATTTCGTCAAAGCAACCGCCACCCTTGGCCCAGCAACGATGCAGCCTCTCTGAGCCTTCGTGAAACGGCGGAACAAGCCGAAACGGGCAAGTCAACTATCTCTCTGCTTGGGTCATATAGCGAAAAGGACCTGGCTGTTAGCAATTGGCATGGAGGTCTCCTATGGCATTGCGTCTGGTTATCGGGGCTTGTTCCAACGAGCACGTCGCAAGTTGGGCGCTCCAATCGATGGGCGACGAATTGGCGACGCAAACCCGCCGCGAAGCTGCGTGCCAAGGCAAGCCTCCTGGACGCTTCGTTGCCGAAATCGTCCGCGACTTCGAGCGGACCTCGGACTTTGCCTCCCGGGCAAATGCTGCGAGATCCATACGTGGATCTGATCAGCCTTTATTGGCTGGGCTCCGCTTCATACTCGCTCACCGTGCGTCTCAATAATGACTGGCTACCGCTATGAACACGCGGCCCAAAATCGGCCTCAGGCCGGCGTGGATGGAGAAAGACAAGAACCGGCGAGGCCGGTTTGCCCAGAAAGTCGATCCTGACCGCCTGGGGCTTCCTGCGGGGCTGGGCGAGGTACTGGCCGGCGGCACGAAACTTCACGGTGTGCAGTCCGGCGGCGCGCACAAAGCAGGGGCGGCCCAATGGACCGCCCGAGGAAGTGGGAGGAAACTGTTGGAAACAGCGGCAAGATAACTCTGGAATCGTTAAGGAAGCTTTAACAGTCGAGCGCCTCGATTGCTCCCGTCGCAATGGCATCGCTCCGACCTTTTGCATGGTCGCTGACGTCCGGCGCATGCTCCGCCTCCTTAGGAATGAGCGGACGTAGGCTTTGATCGAACACGTCTGCCCGTGGACGCCTAAGAGTTCCGCGCGGGGCATTAATTCGCGACGAGCCGCCAACCAGCGCAACCGTGTGCCCGCCGCTAAGCCGGTTCCTCAAGTGAATGGCCGGAGTCGACGTGAAGCGGTCACTCGAGATAGACGTCGCAGGGGAGGAATGCGGACATACGCGATAAGCCTGGCCCGGCAGCGGACTGCTCCGTGGGGGCTTACGTGCCGAGGGCCTTCCGGAAAAAACAGATTCGGGAAAAGCAGAGGGATACATCCCCTCGAAAGACGAGCGCCTCGGCTCACGCAACGGCCGCAAATTGTTTTCGGTGCGAACGCGGCCTGCCTTCTTGCGCTCCCTCTGGAAATTTCCGCTGTATGGATTGACGGTTTGCGTTCCGGACCTCTGCGTCGCGTGCTCGGTCGCACGGCAGCGGCTGAATTGCCGAGTGCCGCGCTGCTGGCGGCCACGGCGCTG
This sequence comes from uncultured Alphaproteobacteria bacterium, assembly GCA_963805295.1. Lineage (GTDB taxonomy): Bacteria > Pseudomonadota > Alphaproteobacteria > Rhizobiales > Beijerinckiaceae > Roseiarcus. Next base: position 29,664 of record CAWDTW010000034.1, read on the forward strand.
GTCACGTGACGGCGTTCTGCTTCATGGTCACGACTAGATTTGGGTCTTTCGTATTATAGCTCACTTCCGTTCTCCTTTTAGTTTCGCAGCCATCCTCGCTTGCTTGGCCACCCTAAGTATTTCTCTTAGCCGCTTGCTAGCAGCTTCCCTCGCACCCGGCTTGGCCCAGCGGGCCTTAGCGGCTAGACGGGCACGTTCCACAGTATCCATAACAGGGCCCCCAAGCATCAGTGCTTAACGGATAGCTATAGTTGGCTCGGGGCGAACGGCAAGCCCGCCCGTCTCCCACGACTAAGCGGAGCCGTGCGGCGCTTACCCCGCTCGGCCTACGAGGCCCACTCAAATAGGCAAAAATGTGTCGAAATTGCCACAGCGGGGACTTATTTTCTCGGTGGTCCCTTCGTGAGGTTCTAAAAGCACTTCAATTTGGCTACTCTTAAATTTGGCTACTCTTAAAATCCTAGGACGGATTCGTTGAAATCATCTGATTCGCGGGATTGTTCGGCAGAAGGCTTGTTCGCCGCCGCCCCAGGGCAACGGCGAGCCGCTCGCATCCAAGCGATCACGCACCGAGGCATGAGGGCGCGCCGTGACGATATTCACCCGGCTTTTGGAAAAGCTTTACCGCGTTGCTGCGAAATATCGACGCGCGTCGATCGTCGTAGGGGCAGCGGCGTTAGCGCCCTCTTTGCTCGGCGTATCGGAATCGGCGCGGGCGCAGGTGTGTATACCACCACCTCCAACCCCTGGTGCCTCGGGCAACGCTAGCTGCACGGGCACGTTCAACACCACCATCAACTACAATACCGGCACCGGGTCCCCAATCAACCTCACGCTATCGCCGGGTGTCATAGTCAACTCCCCAGGCGGCAATGCCGTCAGCGGCTTTAACGTCGGGGGAGTGCCCCTGCCTCCGACCTCCGCTCCAATCATGATAACTGCGACTGGAACAGTCATTACAGGCAATCCTAGTAGCGGTAACCAGGCCGGACTGATAGTACAGTCCAGCGGCGACGCCATCATTAACGCAACGAACACCAGCGTTAATGTGGCCGGCACCGGCCCCAGCGACAATGCGATCTTCGCGATAACGTACGGAAACTCTACTGTCGCACGCGTAATTTATGACGCGGGCGCAACCGCGGGCATAACCTCGAGCGGCGCGAATTCGACCGGCATCCAAGCGGATAACCGCGGCATCGGCGACGTCAGCATCGATGCGTCCGGGAATATTTCCGGCCATTTGGGCACACCCAGCGGCTTTACATTCCTTGGCTTGGACGCCGTAGCCGGTGACACGACCGGGGGTGGTTTGGGGGAGCCGGCAACGCGTCTGTGATCTACCGTAGCGGCACGATCAACGTGCAGGGCAACGGTGCCGCCGGCATCTTTGCAACGGCCAATGTAGGGTCGGCAACAATCGAAACCCTTCCCGGGACCAGCATTATCGTCAGCCAGGAGTTCCCTTCGGACGCTCCGCAGCCGGGGGTCGATGCCTTTTCGACGAACGGCAACGCGACGGACACCGTGGCGTCGACAATCCTAGAGCGGTATCCGAACGGACTGAATCGGTTGGGGGATTCCCGAATCAGTTAGTTTCTGATTGATCATTCACGCCGCGAGAGGGAGGCGGCGGGGATGGCTGTTTCCGACGATCTTCGCGAGCGCGTGGTTGAGGCGGTGGTCTTGGGCGGGTTGTCGCGCAATCAGGCGGCCGCGCGTTTCAAAGTGAGCGTAGCGAGCGCGGTGCGCTGGGTGAAGCGGTTCCAAACCACGGGCGAAATTTCACCGGCGCCTTCTGGCGGCGACCGCCGCTCCGGCCGGATCGAGGCGCATCACGACTATCTGTTGGGCCTGATCCGGCGCAGCCCGGACAAGACGCTGCTCGAGATCCAGGAGCGGCTGATCGCCAATTGCGGCGAGCGCTTTGCGGTCTCCGTGCTGTGGCGCTTCTTCGACCGTCACGCGATCACCTTTAAAAAAAACGGCGCATGCCGAGGAGCAACAACGCGCGGACGTGCAAAGTCGACGCCGGGAATGGTTCGCGGGGCAACTCGATCTCGATCCGACGAAACTCGTTTTCATTGACGAGACCGGAGCCTCCACCAATCTCGCGCGCAAAAGCGGACGTTGCCGGCGCGGGCGCCGCTTGCGGGCGGCCATCCCGCACAGTCACTACAAAACGGTGACTTTGGTCGCCGGCCTTCGCCTTCGCGGCCTGACAGCGGCAAAGACTTTCGACGGACCGATCAACGCCGCCCGGTTCGAGGATTGGCTGGAGACATGCCTCGTCCCCACGCTCTCGCCCGGCGAGGTCGTCGTCATGGACAATCTCCCGGCTCACAAGGGGCCGCGGGTCGAGCAACTCATCAAGGCGGCGGGCGCGGAGTTGCGATATCTCCCAGCCTACAGTCCTGATATGAACCCCATCGAAAAAGCCTTCTCCAAGCTCAAAGCCTTCCTGCGCAAAATCGCCGAACGGACCGTCGCGGGCCTCATGCGCGCCCTCGAAACCTGCGCCGAAATCTTCAAGCCCTCGCAATGTACAAATTACTTCAAATCCTGTGGTTATGAGCACGATACAGGATGATCGGATTCCGCTCTAATTAACGGGAACCCGGCGGTTCCTACGACCAATTACAAGAGCAACCCCACCGGAATTCGTGCCTCGAGCGATTTGAGCGGGTCAGCCTCTGTGACCTACACCGGCCCTGGCATTACGGTCCACGGTGGGGGCGGCCTCGGCATCGTTGCCGTAATCGGAAGCAGCGAAAATGCCAGCACCGCAAGCGGCAGCGCCAGCGTGATTGCCTCCGGGTCCGGGCCGATTGTGGCAGACGGTTCCAACGCGGTCGGTATCCTCGCCGACAGCGGCACGATACGCAATCAAACTTCTTCTGGGGGACGTCCAACCACCACGATAACCGGGCCGGTGCAGGTCACTGCGAGCAACGTCTCCACCCCGGGGCAGTTCGGCACCGCAATCAGCGCGACCGGCGGCAGCGGTGGCGTGACGGTCACCATCCCGTCCGGCGGATTGATAATGGGCGGCTGGCAGTGACTTACCGGTGTCGGCCCGGTCTACGGTCTGCCGGCCGCCGGCGTTATCCTCGGTTCGTCCGTTGGCACCGCGACCCTGACCAATGATGGCAGCATCGGCGCCCTGTCCGATCGCGCTGTCGCCAGCAGTCCGCTCTTCCCCAGCAACAACACCAGTATCATCAACAATGGCACTATCACCGGCTTCGTGCAGCTCGTCGGCGGCAATAACAGCATCCTCAACAATGGCACGTTCGACCTCAGGCACTTCGCCGACACCACTGGGCTCACCGAGCTAGCGGGAACGGCGTGCGCGATACGGTCCGGGTGGCGGTAGCCGACCTCGGAACGGGTCCGAACAACAGCTTCACCAACAACGGAACGCTGAGGCTCCCCACAGTGACAGGCGCCACGACGCTGGACCGCACGGGACAGTATCTCCCGCTCGGCAACCCCAACAACGCAATGGCGCTCGGCGGGCCGTTGCAGGGCCACATGATCGGCGTGACGACGTTCACCAACTCGGGCACGATCGATCTGCAAAGCAACCCCGTCCCTGGCGACGTGCTCGTCATCACCGGCGCGAGCCCTTTTACCGGGGTTGCCGGCCCCGGCACCTACATCTCCAACGGCGGCGCTCTGAAGCTCGACACGGTGCTCAACGAGGGCGGCGCGGCGACACGCTCCGATACATTGGTCGTAGACGGCACGGCGGTCGGCCCCAACGGCGCAACCACGACCGCAATCCGCAACGCCGGCGGCACGGGCGCGCTGACCGTAGGCGACGGTATCCTGGTGGTGCAAGTGCTCGACCCGGCGCGTTCCGCGGCCGGCGCCTTCGCGCTTGCTTCTGGCGAATTGCGCGCCGGCGCGTTCGACTACGATCTGTTCCACGGCGGCGTCAACGGCAGCAACCCCGCCGATTGGTTCCTTCGCTCCGACTTCGTTGTGGGGCCGGTGCAACCCACTACTCCCGAGACGAGCCTGCCGGACACGCCGCCGCCCGAGCCGCTGCCGCCGGGCGTCTACCCGATCATCGGGCCGGAACTCGCCACCTATGGGGTCGTGCAACCTCTGGCCCGCCAATTGGGGCTCACCATCCTCGGCACGCTCAACGATCGGGTCGGCGACACTTACGAGCCGGATGGTTGCGGCGTTGCCCCTGCGATCGCCCCGGTGGCCTTGCCGACCAGGAAGCCGGGGCCAGCGCCTACGCCCTGCCCGCTCTTTTCACCCTCGGTTTGGGGCCGCTTCTTCGGACAAACGGTCGACAACCACTACCAGGCTTTCGCCGATCCCCGCGCCGACGGCAACCTGGGAGGTTTCCAGGGCGGCATCGATCTTCTGCGCGGATCGCTGATCGCAGGCCAGTACGAGCGCGCCGGCCTCTACGGCGCCTTTGGCGACACCGATGTCAACGTCGATGGGCTCGTCACCAATCCTGCTGCGACCGCCTACATCCTCGGTCACACCGGATCGCTGCATCTCGACGCTTGGTCGGGCGGCGCCTATTGGACCCATGTCGGGCCGGCGGGCTGGTATCTCGACGCGGTCCTGCAGGGGACCAGCTATGGCGGCTCGGCCAGCACCGACTTGGCCAGGCTCGACACCAACGGCTGGGGTTTCCTCGCCTCCCTGGAGGGCGGCTATCCATTCGCTTGGCCGCAACTCGGGCCGGGCTTCGTGATCGAGCCGCAGGCGCAGATCGTGTGGCAGAAGGATAGTTTTGGGCAGCGCAATGACGGGCTCGGCGATGTCGCCCTCGGCGACACGACGGGGCCGACCGGGCGCATCGGGCTGCGGACCAAATGGACGATTGTGACTGCGGGCGGTCAGGTGTGGCAGCCGTATCTCAGGGCCAATCTTTGGGAGGATTGGGGGGCGCAGGCCAACACCACCTTTGCGGGCACGGACGTGGTGCCACTGTTGGCGCGCGGCACGCTCCTCGAGCTCGGCGGCGGTCTCACGGCCAAGCTCAACGCCAACGTCTCGCTCTTCGCCAACGCCGACTATGAGTTCGCCGTCGGCAACACCAATGGCGACAAGCGAAACGGCGCCCGAGGCACGTTGGGCCTCAGATATACGTGGTGAGTTATACGTGGTGAGTTGCGCTTTCGGACGTCGTTCGGCGGCCGGGATTCGTGCCCGGGAAAATACTCCCGACAGTCCGCATTGCCTCGATTTGACACGTTCGCCATGCTGTCGGGGGAATGACCGCTATTTGCGCATTCCGGCCGTCCACGGCAGCGTCTTCGAACCGCATGACGCCGTCCCATCACGGCGGTCCCGACCCGGATGCGCTGATCCGAATTCGGGGCCGCCTGGCGGCTCATGGGAGGCTTTGGAGCCCAGGCCCGTTGGTGTGGTTGTCGCAATGTACACCAACGGCCGAGGTGGACGACGGCACCGACTTTGTCCGCGACACTTTGCCTACTCGCGGCTGTGGAGATCGCAGTTGGGGCGCGGACGGCGTCCGACCCTCTTACCCTCCGATCGCCGACCGACGAGACCGATGGGTCAGATTGCGGTCGTTGGCGGAATGCGACGGTTGCGCCAACAACGGACGTCGGCGTCACTCCAACTTCTTGACGCCCTGTGGGTGCATCCTCAGTACTTCTGATTCGAAGGCGACCGTGAAGAAGTCCGGTCGCGAATACGTCGGTGGGCCGCCGATCCGGCTAACCAGATCAGAGATGCTGCGTTGCTGGTCCACACTTTGCGTCGGATGGCGTCGCACTGCGAGAGCCGGAGACCTTCGGGCCGCCGAACGGGAATGTGGGTCTCTCGACGGCAGTCGACGCCTACGGTAGCGAGCTGTTAGCGGCGGAGAGATTCCGGACGAACGTGGCAGAGTAAAAGCAGGCCACGGGCGTCTGGGTGGCGGAAATTCCGACGGACTTCTGGCGGCCTTTTCGTCCCGCCATCCCGATCCAACCGACGGCCGACCGCCAGTTACCTTGATAGGGCCTGCGGATGTCACTGGCAGTGAATAGTAGTTTCAGAAGGCTCAGATATCGGCGAGGGTCGTCAGGGTTCGGTCGCGCGCTTCCAAGTCTCCCTCCGCATGGATCGGCTGAATGCAGACTTGAGTGGCGCCCGCTGCCAGATGCGCCCTTAGGCGACGCCCAAAAATAGCCGATTCGGAATTTGCGAGTTTACTGGCATCGGCTGTTTAGCGGATTCCCGAGTGCGAGGCGAGCGTCTATATCGTGATGATGATAGACGAATCATCCCTGCGCGTCCGGTTTGACGCGCTTCGGCCTTCGCTGGACGAGCGACGCCGGCGGTTGAGCGCGGCGGCGGAGGCGAAGGCGGCGGGCTACGGCGGGATTGCGGCGGTCGCGCGCGCGACGAAGGTCGCCCGGAGCACGATTGGGCGCGGTCTGAAGGACTTGCGGAACCCCGGCTCCTTGACGGGAGAGGTGCGGCGCAAGGGCGGGGGCACTCCTCGGTTGACGGTCAAGGACCCGACGCTGTTGGAGGACTTGCAACGATTGCTCGAGCCGGCGACGATGGGCGACCCGATGCGGCCGTTGCGATGGGTCTCCAAGAGCCACGACAAGCTGGCGACGGCGCTTCGCGCCATGGGTCACAAAGTGAGTTCCTCGACCATTCCCAAGCTGCTGGAGGAACTGAAATATTGTCGCCATTCCAACCGCAAGACCAAGGAAGCCGGCAAACATCCTGATCGCGACGCCCAGTTCGAATATATCAACGCGAAGGTCGAGGCGTTTCAGGCGGCCGGCGAACCCGTGATATCGATCGACGCGAAGAAGAAGGAATTGCTGGGCGAATTCAAGAACGGCGGTAGCGACTATGGGCCGCAGGGCGAACCGATCGAGGTCAACGCTCACGATTTCGAGGACAAGGAGTTGGGCAAGGTCGTCCCTTACGGGGTCTACGACATCGGCGCCAACCTCGGCTATGTCAGCCTCGGAATCGACCACGACACCGGGGAGTTCGCCGTCAACGCCGTCCGATGCTGGCTCGATCAGATGGGTTGGAAGCTCTATCCCGGGATGAGGCGCCTGATGATCACGGCCGACGGCGGCGGCTCCAATGGTTCACGGCTGCGGCTCTGGAAGTTGGCCCTCCAACAACTCGCGGACGAAACCGGTCTGATCATTCAGGTTTGCCACTATCCGCCAGGGACTTCGAAGTGGAACAAGATCGAGCATCGCATGTTCTGCCACATCACGCAGAACTGGCGCGCGACGCCACTCCTCAGCCTCCTCATCGTCATCGAACTGATCGCCAACACCACGACGAAAACCGGTCTCAAAATCCGCTGCGAACTCGATAGCAACACCTATCCAAAGGGCATCAAGGTCTCGGACGCGGAAATGGCGACCCTCAACATGACCCGAGACTCATTCCATCCAGAATGGAACTACAGCATCTCGCCGAGGTTTCACGAAATGAAGCAATAGTTTTTGGGCATCGCCTTAGGCCGCGGGCAATCGTCGCCGGATCGCCCCACAGAACCATCGCGTCGATGAACCTGTCCGAACCGCCATCGGCGAGGTCGGCTTCTGTGAAGCCCAGACGCAGCCAGTTGTTGCGGTAGTTGGTCAAGGTCATATAGCGATGCAGCTCTCGCCGGGCGAGGCCGCGCGCCGCCGTCGCGTCCGTCTGAAGGCAAACCTTTTGCTCCACCGCGAGCAGCTTGTCGGGCCCCAAGGCGGCTCTCGCCGTGCGCGTATGCTCGGGAGTCACGTTATAGGGGACGGCGCCCGCCGTACGCTCCGCAGCCAGCTTCAGCATCAACGGCCCCAGGGCCGCAATCACGAGGGGCCACTCCGCGGCGTTCGACGGATCCTCATAGACGCCGTCGAGATAGCGGCGCATGGTCGGCACGGGCTTGTCATAGACATGACCACGCAACCCCTCGACCATGGGCACGTGGCTGACGCCAAGGCCGAGAATGAAGCGATCATCGTAGAGGCAGGACAAGGTGCGCAGGCCGCGCCTGGCAGTGAAAGCGTCGCGTGCATAGATGTTGGCGATGGAGCTGCCGATAATCAGCCGTGTCGTGTTCGCCAGCATGAAGCTGGCGACGGAGAGAGATTCGTATCCGAGCGCTTCCGGGTACCAGAGCGTCGAGTAGCCGAGTTCCTCAATCGTTCGGAGCAAGCGCCTGATCCCGACTCCGTCCAAACGGTCGACCGGATACCAGACACCTAGTCTTCCTAACTGCCTCATCACGCGGACTCCCCGAATGCGCCGCGTGAACACGCGGCATGGATAAATGCTGGTAAACGTACAGTCCGTCAGACCCGCGCCAAACCTCGTCGCGGAACCGCTCCATCGTGGTCAGCATCTGGTCCGTGCTCGATCCACCGAAACCAAAATAACTATGGCCGACGCCTGAGCGCGCGGAACGGGCGATGTGGTCGTTGAACGCCAGATAGTCGAAGCTCATGGCCTCGCCCTCGGTGGCAGTCCGCGTCAGCGCTTCCGGCTTCGCCAAGGCCCCGGCGACCGGCGCATTGAAGCCAATCAGCATCCCGCTCGACCGTTTGCATCTACCGCAGAGATACCACATCATTCGCCGTCCGCGTCCAGCATGACACGGACGCATGCCGAATAGCGTCAAAGGTGATTGCGGTGGGCGATTCGAGCGATGACGCACTTCTTGTTTGGCTCGAACAGGCCCCGCTCGCGGAGCTGATCGATGCCGCGGGCCGTCTGCGCGATGAGGGGCATGGCCGCCATATCTCCTATTCGCGCAAGGTGTTCATTCCGCTCACCCATCTTTGCCGGGATGTCTGCCATTATTGCACCTTCGCCCAGCGGCCGCGCGCGGGACGGTCTGCCTATCTCTCCCCGGATGAGGTGCTCGCCCTCGCCCGCGCCGGGGCAGCCGCTGGCTGCACTGAGGCGCTTTTCACGCTCGGGGATAAGCCGGAGCTGCGCTACCGCGCCGCCCGGGAAGCGCTGGAGGCGCTCGGATACGCAACCACCATCGATTATCTGCAGGCGATGTGTGCGCTCGTGCTGCGCGAGACCGGACTGTTGCCGCACGCTAATCCCGGAATCATGAGCCGGTCCGAGATGGCCGGCCTGCGGACGGTGTCGGCCAGCCAGGGCATCATGCTGGAATCCCTCAGCGCTCGGCTGTGCGAACCGGGCGGAGTTCATTATGGCTCGCCCGATAAGCGGCCCGAGGCGCGTCTCGAGACGCTGCGGCTGGCGGGTGAGCTCCGCGTGCCGTTCACGACCGGGATCCTGATCGGCATCGGCGAGACACGAGCCGAGCGCCTGGAGGCGCTATTCGCCATCCGCGATCTGCACCGCCGTTTCGGGCATGTTCAGGAGGTCATCGTTCAGAACTTCCGCTCCAAGCCCCGCACGAAGCTCGCCGGCGCCGCGGAGCCCGATCTGGACGACCTGCTTTGGAGCATCGCCGCCGCGCGCCTGATCTTGGGCCCCACGATGAATATCCAGGCGCCCCCCAATCTGTCGCCGGGCGTCTATCCGCGGTTGATTGCGGCGGGCATCAATGACTGGGGTGGGGTCTCTCCCGTCACCCCGGATCACGTCAATCCGGAGGCGCCGTGGCCGGCGATCACGGAGCTTGCCGAGCGCACGGCCATTGCTGACAAATTGCTGGTGCATCGGCTGCCTATCTATCCCTCATACGCGCACGACTTGGCGATCTGGTCGGCGCCCGAGATCGCCAAGCAGGTGCGCCGTTTGAGCGATGCCGAGGGCTTGGCGCGTGACGACGATTGGGCGCCGGGCACGAGGGTTACTCCGCGGGCGCCGGCGATCCACGCGCGCTCGGTCGATTGGGCGATCGAGGACATCATCGAACGCGCTCTGGCCGGTAACCGCCTGGATGAGCCGGAGATCGTGCGGCTGTTCGCGGCGCGCGACGCCGACTACTCCCGCGTCGTTACCGCGGCCGATGAACTTCGCCGGGCAACGAGCGGCGACATTGTCCGTTACGTCGTCAACCGCAACATCAACTATACCAACATCTGCTACTATCGCTGCCAATTCTGCGCCTTTTCAAAGGGTAAGACGCATGAGGCGCTGCGCGGCGCGCCCTATGACCTGGCGCCTGAGGAAATCGTGCGTCGCGCGACCGAGGCGTGGGAGCGAGGCGCGACCGAGGTTTGCCTCCAGGGCGGCATTCATCCGGAGTATACAGGCGAGACCTATCTCGGCATTTGCCGCGCCATCAAGGCGGCGGTCCCGGATATGCACATTCACGCCTTCTCGCCATTGGAGGTCACGCAGGGCGCGGCGACGCTTGGAATACCAATCCGGTCATTTCTGGCGCAGCTCAAGGCCGCCGGGTTGAGCACGTTGCCGGGCACCGCCGCCGAGATCCTGGACGACGAGGTCCGCGCCGTTATCTGCGCGGACAAGGTGAACACGGCACAGTGGCTCGACGTCGCCAGGGCAGCCCATGGTCTCGGCCTGCGCACGACGTCCACGATTATGTACGGGCATACCGAGCATCCGCTGTCCTGGGCGCGGCATCTGCTGGCCTTGCGGGATTTGCAGATGGAGACGGGCGGCTTCACGGAATTCGTGCCATTGCCCTTCGTGCATATGGAAGCGCCGATGTATCTGCGGGGCGCCGCTCGACGTGGGCCAACCTTTCGGGAAGCGGTGTTGATGCACGCGGTGGCGCGGCTGGCGCTGCATCCCCACATCACGAACATCCAGACGTCCTGGGTCAAGATGGGACCTCAGGGGGCTGCGGCGTGCCTCAAGGCCGGTGCCAATGATCTCGGCGGCACTTTGATGAACGAGAGCATCTCCCGTGCCGCAGGTGCCGACCATGGGCAGGAATTTCCGCCCGAGGCTATGGAGGAACTGATCCGGTCGCTTGGGCGCGCGCCGGAACAGCGGAGCACGCTGTACGGCCCGGTCGCTGCGGAGCGGCGAGCGGCATCGCTGAATGCGGCCGCTCTGGCTCCTGTTGTTTTGACGCCGCCCCGGAAACTCCTCGCGGCGGAATAGCGCCTACCGAGGATCTTGGTCCGCCGTCAGAAAGCGGGCGGCGATTCCCGATTGTTCAAGGAAGGCAAAAGTCCGGGTGGGCAGAGGCGGCGACAGTCCAAGGAAGGTTACGAGATCGGAGGGATGGTCGATATCCATCCCGATTCCCGGTTGGCGGACGATGAGCGGGTCGATCCCACGGCCTCGCGCCGCATCAAGATGCGGGTAGAAGCTGTCGTCGCCGAAACGCAGCGGAACGGCGTCCGGCGGCGAACAGAGGATCGTGTTCGATCCGAGATCGTCATGCGCGGGCACGATGGTGAAGGCAGGGGCGGCCCGATGCGCCGCCAGGGTGGCAGTGATCTCGGCTGGCGATAGTCGCGGAATGTCGCCGGGCATTGTCATCATGCCTGCTTGGCCCTCGCGGACGAGCAGGCGCGCGGCGCCCGTAACGGCGCCGGTGTGGCCTTCGCGCGCAGCGTCCATGACGATGCGGGCGCCGTACCGGCCGGCGAGCGATGTCGCGACCGGATCGACCGTGACCACAAGGATGCCGGCAAGCTGCCGGACCGCGCTCAAGGCATCGAGGACATCTTCAAGCATGATCGTCGCGAGCGCACGACGTTCCTCGGGGCTCAAGCATGACGACAGCCGTTGCTTGGCGCCCGCCAGTTCCTTGACCGGCACAACGGCCCAGATCCCGCTCACGCGACGAAGTCCCGGCCGCGTTTCAAAGAGGCAAGCGCTCTTGCCGCCTCGAGGACGACGCGAGCCAGTTCCTCGCGCTCCGCGAGATTCGTCATCAGCGTGGGGGCAAGCGTCACCCTCGGCGCCACATCGGCCGCCTCCTCCGCGTCTCCGATATCCATCACATAGCCATCGAGCAGATCGCCGTAGCGCTTCGCCACCGCGGCGGCGCTCGGCGCCGTTCCCAGTTCCCCCATCATTTTGGCTGTCGGACCCTTGACCGCGCGGCCGCCGATGATTGGGGAAACCGCTATGACAGGCGCCGCACAGGCTGAAAGAGCCTGACGCATCCCCGGCGCGGCCAGGATAGGCTCGATGCTGATGAAGGGGTTGGACGGGCAGATGATCACCGCGCGGAGCCGTTTGTCGCGCAAGGCCGCCAAAAGATCAGGATGAGGGCGCGCTTCGTCCGCGCCCTTGAAGGCAAGCTCCCGCACGATGGGGCGGCATTGAAGACGCACGAAGTAATCCTGGAAGTCGAGCCACCCCTCATCCGTTCGCAACCTGGTGCGCACGGGATCATCCGTCGCCGGCAGCACGCGGGGACCGACGCCGAGCCGGCGGCAGAAGTCGGCGGTGATGGCGGAGAGAGTCTCGCCCCGCCGAAGCCGACGCGTGCGCTCGACATGAACCGCCAGGTCGCGGTCGCCAAGGCGGAACCAATCCTCGCCCCCGAGCGCCGTGAGCGTTTCCATGAACGACCACGTCTCGTCCTGCCGACCCCAGCCGAGCTTCGTGTTGTCGAGTCCGGCGAGCGTGTACATCAACGTGTCGGCGTCCGGCGAGATATGCAGGCCGAGATGTTCGAAGTCATCGCCGACATTGGCCACGACGAGCAGCTTGTCCGCCGGCACGATCCGGCTGAGGCCCAGCGCGAGCTTGGCGCCTCCGATGCCGCCGGATAGAGCAACGACAAGATCCCGACTCATCGAAACAGATCCTCGTTTGGGGAACGAATGATGCTGGCCGCCGTCGATTGGGGAGCGGACCAGCGCAACCCGCGGACCAGGACCGCGGGCAGCCCCTCATCAGCCTGGCCCATCAACAGCGAGGCGGCGGCGGCGACCTCATCCGCGAAGCCGATGACGCTGGCTTCGAGCGTTCGGCCGAACAGGTCGGGCCGTCCGCGCAGATCGATCAGCGCGGGCAGACCGGCGGCGCCGATCGCGACGCTGGCGGTTCCCTGGCGCCAGGGACGCCCGAAACTGTCGTTTATGATGACCGCGACATCGATCCCAGTTAGCCCTTTCAGCCCGCGGCGCAGCGTCTCGGCGCTCCGATCCGGGTTCTCCGGCAACAGAAGCACGCGCCGAGAGCCATCCGCAGGCGCAACGTTCGACTGGTCCACTCCGGCGTTCGCCACGATAAAGCCGAGCCTGTGTTCAACGATCAGGACGCCGCGGCGCGCCCGCACCACGCGAACCGACTCCGATAGAATGACCTCCACAAGGCGCGGGTCCTTGTCGACATCCGCCGCGAGCGTGATGGCCCGCGCGGAGGGTTCGATCGTCGCGAGGTCGACGACGCGACCTTCCGCCTTCGAGACGATTTTTTGCGCAACGACAAGCACGTCTCCGGCACGCAGCTCGACGCTGTTCAGCTTGAGGGCTGAAGCAACCAGTTCGACCAGGTCATCGCCGGCCCTGATCAAGGGCAGGCCCTGCAACGGAACGACCTCGAGAGAGGTCATGCGCCCTTGGGCGTTTCGGCCGGCGCGCCGAAGCGGCGACGGAGGCGAGGCAAAACGTGCTCAGCGTACAGCTTGATGAATCGCTCCTGATCGGGACCTGGCGCATGAAAGACCAGATGCCCGAAGCCGAGATCGACGTAGTAGCCGATGCGCTCGACATGCTCGTCCGGATCGGTTGAGACGATCCAGCGGCTGGCGGCCCGCTCGGCCGACAGCCCGGCGGCAAGGCGCCCCATCTCTTCGGGACTGTGGACGGAAACCTTCTCCTCCGGCGTCAACGCGAGAACCGCCCACTGGCGGGTGTCCTCCAGGGCGCGTTTCATATCCGTGTCGAACGAGACCTTGACCTCGATCATCCGCGTATAGTCAGGCACCCGGGAGCCGGCCTCGCCTCGCCCCTCCAACACCTTTGGCAATATCGTTTCGGTATAGAGCTCGCGCGCCTTGCCGCTGGTGCAGATCAAGCCGTCTCCCATTCGACCGGCATATTTCGCGATCAACGCGCCGGCCGCGGCGATATAGATCGGAACGGGCGTCGCGGGCCGGTCATAGATGGTGGCGTCCTGGGTGCGATAATATTGACCTTCGAACGTCACCCGCTCCTCGGTCCAGAGTCGACGCATCAGGGTAATGGCCTCGCGCAGACGCGCGAACCGTTCCTTGAAATCGGGCCAGGCCATGCCGGTTGACGGAACCTCGTTCAGCGATTCTCCGGTGCCGACGCCGAGCACGATCCGATCGCGAAACATGACCCCGAGCGTGGCGAAAGCCTGCGCCACGACGGCGGGGTGATAGCGAAAGGTGGGCGTCATCACGCTCGTGCCAATGGTGATCCGCGATGTCAGCGCCCCGAGTGCCCCAAGCCATGCGAGCGAGAAGGGAGCGTGGCCGCCGTGATGCTTCCAGGGCTGGAAATGGTCGCTGATAAAGACCGAGTCAAAGCCCGACTGCTCGGCGAGGCGAGAAAACCGGAGCAATTCCGTCGGCCCGAATTGCTCCGCCGACGCCTTATATCCTAGCTCGAGCACGGGGTCCGCCTCCGACGTCATGGGGCCTGGCGGCCCAAGGCAGATACAATAGCGCAGACAGATAGCTTACGGCGACGGCTCGATCTCCGGTGGATCGGGACGGATGGTCACGAATGCGGCGGGAGCCCGCCGCGGTCCGGCTGTTTGCGCAGGCGGCGGAGGCGGCCGGCTACGATCATCTCGCCGCCCCTGATCACGTTTTAGGGGTCAACGTCGCGAGCCGGCCTGGCGGGGGCGCGCGGAACACCGCGGCCGCTCAGCAGCGCCTTTCAGCGGGACCACCATCAGCGCATCGCCTCGCGGTCATTGCGCGGCCGTCTGACAGCCCTCGACCGGTACCGCGACCGAGTTGCCGACCCTGTAGGATAGGATCGCGGATCAGCCCATGGCCTGCACCGCAGTTGGCTCAATCTCAAAAGTGACCCTGATTTGGCCAGGTTGGGCCCAGGGGTACTTGTCCTTGCCGAGGTATTTCTTGGCGAGGGAATCGATATGCGCCGAAGCGCCTTCCTCGGTCACGTGCCCGACCCGACCGCGGATCTGGATGTAACGATAGGGATTGTCAGGGTCGAGAATCGAAAGCGCCACAGGCGCGCCTTCCTGCATATTGCGTGTCTTCACACGACCTTTCACTGAATTTACCCGGATCTTTCCATCCGTGTAGTCGAACCACACCGGTGTAACTTGCGGAGTTCCATTTGGCATTACTGTAGCCAAATTGGCGAACGCTGTTTTACGCTGCAGTAAATCTAGATATTCCTCTGGTATCGACACCATGAATAGCCTCCTAGTCGCGTCCGTTGCTCGCGTCATGTTCCGCCAGCACACGCCTCGCAGCTGATCGTCAACCTAAGCGTCGTGGCCCGACATGGCAACGAGACGAACTCAGGTTTTTCGAACACAAACGTCTCGATCGGCTTTTCGTCC
This sequence comes from uncultured Alphaproteobacteria bacterium, assembly GCA_963805295.1. Classification (GTDB taxonomy): domain Bacteria; phylum Pseudomonadota; class Alphaproteobacteria; order Rhizobiales; family Beijerinckiaceae; genus Roseiarcus. The sequence goes on from CAWDTW010000034.1 coordinate 45,051, forward strand.
GCCTCAGCACGGTCCGGCCGCATTGGCCGACCCGACGCGCGGCGCTATACTCCTCCAGCTTTGAAGGAGGGCCATGATGGGTGAAGCGAAACTCGCTCCGAACCTGCCGGACTGGATGGTTAAACACGCCAACCGCTATATCGCCAGCGGCGGAGCCGAAGGGCACATGTACAAGATCAACGTGCCGGGACGGGGTGAGATCACGGCGCCGGCGCTGCTGCTGACCACCACGGGCCGCAAGTCCGGCGACAAGTTCATCTTCCCGCTGTTTTACGGATCGGACGGCGACAGTTACTTCGTAGTCGCCTCGAAGGGCGGCGCGCCCGAACACCCTGGGTGGTACCGCAATATCCTCGCCAATCCCGACGTCGAGATACAGGTCGGGACCAAGAAGCTGAAGGCACGGGCGAGGACTGCAATGGGCGACGAACGCACCCCGCTTTGGAAAAAGGCGCTCGAATTTTGGCCGCCCTATGCCGATTATCAGCTCAAGACCGAACGCGAGATCCCGGTGGTCGTGCTGGACCCTGTCCATTAAATCTCAGGGTGCTTGGCAGCTCCGGCACGGTGGCGACGTCAGGTTCGCTAACCTTCCGTTCGCTTCCGGCTCGTCGACTCCACGCCTTCAGGGTTGCAAGCTCGGCCGCTCGCCAGTGGCACGGACCATTGGATTAAAACAAGAGCGCGCTCAGGAGCTGGCGCCGCCGCCAATTGGTCTGGCCGACGCTCGGCGGCGGGAAGCGCAAGCCACCTTGGCCTTCACCGGCGCGTCTCACTCGACAACGCGAATGGCACCTGGCACTGTCGCTCACTTGGACTGTTGCTGCGCGACATAGTTGAACGAAGGTTCGCATCTGGGAAGCGTGGCCTCTCTCGCGTATGACCAGCATGGGCGCGGTGCAGACGAACGCTGTCAGTCGGGGGGAGGTGCCCCCAAGTTGATGCGGCCAACGTCTGCTCGGGCGGACCCATGCTTTCCTGGCGCTTGCTGAAAGACCGGAGTCCGCGACGAAGCCGGCATTGGCGGGACGGAGGGGTTGCGCCAGGACCGACCGTTCCTGAAAGAAGCTTCGAACGCGTCAGCTCGACCCGGCGCGCAACATTCGTCCCAAACAATTGAACGTCGCGAATTGACGCAAAGCGGTCATAGCGGATCGCAACCGGGGACGACGGGGTTGGGGAAAACCAACGACGCCGGAGCCGCGCGCCGCGAAGAGCGCATTGCCGTAGGCCAATTGCAATGGCGTCAGTCGCTGCCGCCGGGAGGCTTGCGCTTTGACCTGGCCGGCTTGCGTCAGCCCGCTAGCAGCGCCTGTGCCTCGGCGATCTCTGGCATTTCCGGCGTCGGCGAAAGACCTTCGAGCGCGGGGTCGAGGACCGCGTTCGCCTCGGCGTCGCGGCGGGTGGCGCGATAGAGCTTGGCGAGCGCAAGCGCCGCGCGCAGTTCAAAACTGCGCGTCCCTTGCCGCTTCGCGACGGCGATAGCCGCCTGGAAAGCCTCCTCGGCGGGCGTCGGGTTCGCCGCATCGCGCGCCAGCAGCATTTCGCCGCGCGCCCGATGCAGCTCGGCGTCGAACGCGCGATGGCCGGTGCGGTCCGACGTTGCCAGCGCTTCGTCGAGGATCGCAATGGCGCGATCGCAATCGCCCGCCCGTGCCTCGGCCTCGGCCAGCGCGATCTTCAAGAGCCCGTCGAAAGCCAGGAGGTTTTGCCGGCGCAGGCTCTCGACGCCCCGGCGCATGTCGCTGAGCCCCTCGCCAAGAGCGCCGCGTTCAGCCGTCGCCAAGCCTTCGAAAAACGCCCCGTACGCTCTCCACAACGGCAGATCATGCTCACGCGCGAGACGGGCGGTCTCGGAACCGTTCTCAGCGGCGCGCGCCCTGTCGCCTCGCATCAATTCGAACATCGCCGCGTGTAATTTCGCATAAGGGTGCGTGCCGATATGCGCCACGCTCGCGAGCCGCTCGTGCGCGCCGTCAACGAGGGATACCGCGCGCCTGACGTTTCCCAGCGGCCATGATGCGATCGCCAGGTAGCACATTGCGGCGACGCCGGCGTCTTGCCCGAAGCGAAATGCCAGATCATCGTCCCGGCCGGGTTGGAACAGAGTCAGCGCGCGCTCCAGATGCTGGCGCGCTTCCGCGTATTCTCCGGCGAAACAGTGAGTGGTCCCGAGGACCCGATGCGCGACACCGGCCTCGGGCGAATTGGGGCTCGCCGCAACGCCGGCGAGGAAGGCCGCCGCGTGCGTTCGCATCGACGGAAGATCGCCCCGCACGTAGCTGCCGACCCATAAGCCGTAATCTGCCGCCAACCGTCCCGGCGCATCCTCGCCCCCGGAAGCCGATTTGCGGGCTCTAGCGAAGGCCTCCATTGTTTCCGGCGCCCCGTGGCCTCGCGCCGCTATGAGCGCGTTGCCATAGGCGGCGTGCAATTGCGTCAGCCGCTTGCGTCGCGCCGCACCCGACTTGACCTCGTCCGTCTCAGCCAACCCCGCCAGCAGCGTCTGAGCCTCCGCGATCTCGGGAAATTCCGGCGTCGGGGAAAACCCTTCGAGCGCGGGGCCGAGCACGGCGTGGGCGTCGGCGGGGCGGCCGGTCGACTTATAGAGCTTCGCCAGCGAGAGCGCCGCGCGCAGTTCGAAGCTGCGGGCTTTCTGGCGTTGCGCGATGGCGATGGCGGTGAGGAACGCATCTTCGGCGGGGGCAGGATCCGCCGGATTTTTCTCGAGGAGGATGTCGCCGCGCGTGCGGTGGATCTCCGCATCGAACCACTGCTGTCCCGTGCGATCGAAGTCCTTGAGCGCTTGCTCGAGTGTGGCCAGAGCGGCTTCCGTCTCGCCATTTCGCGCTTCCGCTTCCGCCAGAGCTATCTTGACGAGTGGCTGAAAGGCCCCGACGCCATCCAGTTGAAGCAGGGCGGCGGCCCGGCGCATATTCAAGAGACCAATTTCCGGGGAGCCGGATCGCAATTCCACCCAGGCTTCCAGGAAGGCCCCGAAACCGATCCACAGGGCAATCCCATGCTCGTGCGCGACGCTGGAAAGCGCTTTGGCCAGAGGGGCGGCGCGGTCGACATTCCGGCCGATGATCTCGAACATGACACTGTGCATCATCCCGTATGTCGAGGTCGCGAGGTGCCCCAATTTCGCGATTCGCTTGGCCGTCGCGCCGGCAAGCTCTCGCGCGCGATCGACCTCGCCGAGCGGCCAAAGCACAATCGCCAGATAGACCATCGCGAAAACGCCGACGTCCTGGCCGAAGCGAAAGGCGAGATCGCGGTCTTGCTCCGGATCGAAAATCGCCAAGGCCTGTTCGAGGTGCGAGCGCGCCTCGATGAAATTTCCCGTAAACCATAGCGTCACGCCGTAGGCCCGATGGGCGACGCCTGCCTCGGGCGAATCGGGTTGCGATTCGACGTCGCGCAGGAACGCTTGTGCAGGCTCGCGCATCCCGCTCAGGTCGCCGTGCACATAGCTGCCTGCCCAGAGCCCGTAATTGGCCGAGAAGCGCGTATACATGTCCGCGGCGTCTGCGCCGAGTTCGTGCGCGCGCGTAAAGGCTGCGAGAGTTCCGGGGGCGCCATGGCCGTGCGCGGCAATCATCGCGTTTCCATAGGAAACCTGCAGCCGCAGCAGTTGCCCGCCCGTCTTCTCGTTCTCCCCCACGCCCGCCAAGGCCCCCATCATCTCGATCGCCTTGCCAAGATGCGCGATCGCCTCCTTGAACGCCGAGCGACGAAGCGCGAGATCGCCCGCCTTGCCCCAGTATTCGATCGCGGGCTCGGTGAGGCCCGCTTGCGTGAAGTGATGAGCGACCAGTTCCGGTTCAGCCTCGACGACACCAGCGAATTTTTCGCACAGGGTTTCGGCGATGCGCCGATGCAGGATTTGCCGCCGGCTCCTCAGCAAGCTTTCGTAAGCTGTGTCCTGCACGAGCGCGTGCTTGAAGCTGTAGCGCGCTTCGGGCGGGGCTCCGTCGCGAAACACCAGCTCGGATTCCTCCAATTGCGCCAGCCCGCTTCTTAAAGAGGCCTCGTCGCTCCCGACCACGGCGTGCAGCAGAGAGTAAGAGAATTCGCGCGCGATCGCGGCGCCGATCTGCGCGATCTCCTTCACCGCCACGAGGCGATCGAGGCGCGCCATCAGCGAATCCTGCAGCGTCGACGGGATCGCCATGGGCGGCAACGGGCCGTCGAGGCGGTAGCGCTCGGGTTCCTCTATCAGAAGTCCCGACTCCAGCACGTTCTTGGTCAGCTCTTCCACGAAAAGCGGCACACCGTCGGTCTTGGCGACGATCTGCGTGAGCACCTCGGCAGGCAGCTTGCGCCCGCCCGCCACGCGCTCGACCAGCGTCCCCGCCTCCGCGCGGTCGAGGCGGCCAAGGGCGATCGTCGCGACGGGCAGGCCCTTCCAGGGCGCCTCGAATTCCGGGCGGAAGGTGATCAGCAACAGCGCGGGCAGCCGCTGCACGCTCTCGATCACGAGATCAAGCAGTTCGAGCGAGGTCGCGTCGGCCCAATGCGCGTCCTCGAACAGGATCAGCACCGGCTGCTTTCTCGCCAGACCCTCTATATGATCGAGGAGCGCCGAGAACGTCTGCCGGCGCTGCTGCGCTGGAGACAGGTTCACCGGCGGATAGCGGCTCCCCAGCGGGATCGACAGCATGGATGCGATCAGCGGGGCGACCTCGTTCATGCGATCGGTCGCGAGGCCGAGCACTTTCTCCAGCTTTTCGAGCTTGCCTTCCGGCGGCTCCTGCGGCGCGATGCCCGCAGCACGCGCGAATTGCTGCACGAAGGGATAAAGCGCGCTGTCACGATGATAGGGCGAGCAATGGTAACGCAACCGCGTGTGCGGCGTGTCCGCGACCTGCTCGGCGAGCCAGGCGGACAGGCGCGACTTGCCGATGCCCGCTTCGCCCGAGATCAGAACGGTCTGGCCTTCGCCGCGCCACGCCCGGCGCTGGCGCGCGATCAAGTTGGCGCAGTCGGCCTCGCGTCCGACAATGTTGGTCAGCCGCGCGGGATGAGCTGCCTCGAACCGGCTCTCGCTTTCGGACACGCCAAGCGCCGCCCATGCTTCCACCGGCTCGGCGAGGCCCTTGACCGCGTGTTTGCCGAGATCGCGCAGCCGGAAGCGGTCGCCGATCAATCGCCGCGTCACTGCGGCGATAACGACGCCGCCCGCCTCGGCGAGCCCCTGCAACCGTGCGGCAAGATTGGGCGTGTCGCCGACGACCGCCTGCTCCTGCGCCGGGCCTTGGCCCACGACATCACCGACGACGACGAGGCCGGTCGCGATCCCGACGCGGACGCCGAGCTTTTCGCGCGCGCGGGTTTCCAGGCCAGCCACGACTTCGGCGATCTCGAGCCCGGCGTGGACCGACCGGGCCGCGTCGTCCTCGTGCGCGCGCGGGAAGCCAAAGTAGGCGAGAACGCCATCGCCCATAAATTTGGCGATGAAGCCGTCATAGCGCGCCACCACACCCGAACAGGCGTCCTGATAGGCTCGGATCACTTGACGCATATCCTCGGGATCGAGCCGCGCCGACATCGCGGTCGAGCCGATGAGGTCGCAGAACATCACCGTGAGCTGGCGACGCTCGGCGGCGTCTGCTGACGAGGGCATAGATGAGCGGGTCGCCGGCTTCGCTGCCGTCTCCGTCGCGCAAACACTTGCGATTGCTTTGAGGAGCGCTTGCGATCCCCCAGGTTGACGGCGAGCTGAGCGAGATCGCCGTCGGTCAGATCAGGCAGAACGTCGACGGCGATCGAGTTATCGCGGAATGCCGCCTCATATTGCCCGAGACCGAGGCTCCGCAGCCAAACCCCGACGTCCATGGTTGCATCCAATCTGCCTGCGTCGCACGATCGAGGAGCAAGACTTGACACAACGATGCCGCGCCCAGTGCGCGCCTATCGCGTAGGAACGAAACCGGCCGCGGCACACTTGACCTTCTCCGCTCCTACCCGGGCTGCGCCGCTCGGAGTGCGGTCAGCTCGGCGATTAAGTGCCCTGGCGAGATAGAAAAAACGGGCAGCGCTTACGACGAGCGCCGCCCATTTCCCATCCGCGCGAGCTTTCAGAATGGGGCTCTTGTCGCACGAACTCTGCCTTTGCGCCTGTGATTTCGTGCCAGTTTCTTGATTTTTCGGGCCTATTGGACGAACAGCGGGCGATGGGGTCAAAAGCGTTGGGCGGCGAAGCGCGCTGGCGCACGCGGGCGGCCCGGAATGTCGGTCTACTGTGCCTGGCAACTTGAGAGTTCTTCTACCAATGTCACGAACGCTTCGCGCAAACGCGCCTCCTTGATCCTCAAGAAAGCACGTATCAGCCCGCACCCCTCTTCAGGGTCTTGGCGAGAATTCTCCCCGAAAGGGTCAGATTGTCCGCCATCGACATCTGCATCGCTAGGTAGAGATAAAGAACTCATCTTCCTTGACATTGCTATCCAGCCATACCTAGCCTGAAGGACCGAGACTTTTCAATTGCGAAACACAGACGTCATAGTCAACGTCCTGCACGCGCAACCGACGCAACGCCATGCCTATTGGATTGCTTTCAGGTTAATTAGATGAGCGTACACTTTTGACATTTCATCATCTACTGCTGGTTGTAGCACTTCTTCGGTCCGGACAGGCTCTGCCGACCGTAACTGGGTACGGCGCGACGCTCGCAATAGCGGTCCTCAAGAAGCACAATGGCGCCATAGCGCCTCTGCTGCGACGCGCCAGTCTCTCGGAGGACGACTTTGATCACTGGCGGCATTGCATCTTCGCTGCGTCGCAGTTCAAGCTTTCCAGCCGGTTACGCCGGGTCGCACGTGCAAAAACGGCTGGCCGATGAGCACAAGACGGGGGAGTCGCGCGGCGTCGTCGGTCAGGTGGCGGGACTGCTCACCCTTCTCCTGGCGCTGGTCCTGGGAACCCTGATCGGCGTCAGTTTCGCCTATTTCTCGGACCCAGAAGACCGAATTCGAGGGCTTTTCCGCCCAGATTCTGCGGCTCGATCAGGCGCTCGCGCAATATGGGCCCGAGACCAAGCCGGCGCGCGACAAGCTCAAGGCGGGAATCGTCAAGGGCTATGAGACGTTCTGGGGAGGCGGAGCCGCCGACCCCAATGCGCTGAGCGTCGCGGTGCCATTGGCCAACGCGCAAGGCATGAGCGACTTTCTCGCGACGCTTGAACCGAAGCCGGACGCGCAAAAGCAGGCCTTGGCGGCAGCGAACCAGTACGACAGCATGGTCGAGCAATCGCGATTGCTGATGTCGCTGCAAGTCGCGAGCCCGCCAGTGTCCTGGGTCCTGGTCGCAATTCTGGTGTTCTGGACGGTCGCGCTGTTTTTCGGCATCGGGCTATACGCCCAGAGCAACTCGCTGGTGCTTGCCGCGCTGGCGTTCGGGGCGTTGTCGATCGCCTTCGCGATCTTCCTCATCCTCGAACTCGGCCTGCCCTACACCGGCCTGATGCGGGTTTCGCCCGCCGCGCTCGAGCAGGCGATCGAGTTCGTGGACAAGTAGGGGCGCGCGTCTCCGTGAAGTGGGGATTCCTTGATTTCCGCGCGTGGCGAACGTCCGCTTGCGTCGTTTGACCTGTTCGTCACGCCGACTGCGAACGGCAGCTTTTTGCGCACAGGAGACGGCGGGTCGCCACGTTGAGCGGACATAGCGGGTCACGACCGCGAACGGCTCAGTTGGGCGCGGGAAGCGGCCATTCGGTCCCGCTAAGTGGGCAGCTACCTTGCGCCAATACAGGGACCTTAGTGAGCGGCCGGCGAGTGGACCTTTAGGTCGACTATCGGCAAGGCCGTTCCGACCCGTTGCCGACTTCCGCGCACTCGGCTCGCATTGGCACCTGATCAGGGGTATTCAGGGAGGAGCCCGCACATCACCGGTGCGAACCCCTTGCTCACGCGCTCTCATATCGACGCCCGGATCCGGCAGAAGCTCCAGCAGATCCAGCCGGTCACTCTGCAGAAGCTGGCCGAGGACTTGGCCTGTGTGAAATTTCCCGACCGGTTCGGTGGCCGCGTGCTGCGCCGGGCCGGCCGCAACGATGAGGATCAGACCACCAAGGGATGGCCCGACGCGTTCGTCTCGACTGGGCTGAACGAGGTGGATGGGATCGAGGCGACCCGCCAAGCCGAAACTTGGAAGTCGCACCTCGAAGCCGACCTCGGCCATGTGACGGACCCCAATTACCGGAACTTGTCCGGATACGTCTTCGTCGGGGGCTATCCGGGGGAAGCGCCGCCGGCCGTTCAGATTGATGGCTGGGTCGACCGCTTCGTGGCTGCGGGCGTGGACAGGGCCAAGGTCACAATCCTGGTGGCCGCTGACCTTGTCGCCGAGCTCTGCAAGCCCGAGTACGCTGCCCTGCGGCAGATTCACCTTGGGCTGCCGGCAGCGCCGACCTGGTTCCGACTACTAGGCTACGACCCCGTAAACGACCGTAGGCTAGGCCTCTTTCAGCCGACGAAGGACGAGTACGACGCCCGCTTAGGCGACGCCCAAAAATAGCCGATTCGGAATTTGCGAGTTTACTGGCATCGGCTGTTTAGCGGATTCCCGAGTGCGAGGCGAGCGTCTATATCGTGATGATGATAGACGAATCATCCTGCGCGTCCGGTTTGACGCGCTTCGGCCTTCGCTGGACGAGCGACGCCGGCGGTTGAGCGCGGCGGCGGAGGCGAAGGCGGCGGGCTACGGCGGGATTGCGGCGGTCGCGCGCGCGACGAAGGTCGCCCGGAGCACGATTGGGCGCGGTCTGAAGGACTTGCGGAACCCCGGCTCCTTGACGGGAGAGGTGCGGCGCAAGGGCGGGGGCACTCCTCGGTTGACGGTCAAGGACCCGACGCTGTTGGAGGACTTGCAACGATTGCTCGAGCCGGCGACGATGGGCGACCCGATGCGGCCGTTGCGATGGGTCTCCAAGAGCCACGACAAGCTGGCGACGGCGCTTCGCGCCATGGGTCACAAAGTGAGTTCCTCGACCATTCCCAAGCTGCTGGAGGAACTGAAATATTGTCGCCATTCCAACCGCAAGACCAAGGAAGCCGGCAAACATCCTGATCGCGACGCCCAGTTCGAATATATCAACGCGAAGGTCGAGGCGTTTCAGGCGGCCGGCGAACCCGTGATATCGATCGACGCGAAGAAGAAGGAATTGCTGGGCGAATTCAAGAACGGCGGTAGCGACTATGGGCCGCAGGGCGAACCGATCGAGGTCAACGCTCACGATTTCGAGGACAAGGAGTTGGGCAAGGTCGTCCCTTACGGGGTCTACGACATCGGCGCCAACCTCGGCTATGTCAGCCTCGGAATCGACCACGACACCGGGGAGTTCGCCGTCAACGCCGTCCGATGCTGGCTCGATCAGATGGGTTGGAAGCTCTATCCCGGGATGAGGCGCCTGATGATCACGGCCGACGGCGGCGGCTCCAATGGTTCACGGCTGCGGCTCTGGAAGTTGGCCCTCCAACAACTCGCGGACGAAACCGGTCTGATCATTCAGGTTTGCCACTATCCGCCAGGGACTTCGAAGTGGAACAAGATCGAGCATCGCATGTTCTGCCACATCACGCAGAACTGGCGCGCGACGCCACTCCTCAGCCTCCTCATCGTCATCGAACTGATCGCCAACACCACGACGAAAACCGGTCTCAAAATCCGCTGCGAACTCGATAGCAACACCTATCCAAAGGGCATCAAGGTCTCGGACGCGGAAATGGCGACCCTCAACATGACCCGAGACTTCATTCCATCCAGAATGGAACTACAGCATCTCGCCGAGGTTTCACGAAATGAAGCAATAGTTTTTGGGCATCGCCTTAGTTCGGGCGCCCGACGTCACCGACGGGGTGATCGAAGATCTCTTGACGAGCGGGTGCGCCCTCGTGCGGGGATACGGCGCCGCCGGAAAGACGACGCTGGCGGAACTGATTGCGCGGCACAAGCGGATCACTCCAAACTCGGTCTGGTATTCCGACATGGCGCTGGCGACTGAGGAGGCGGCCGGCGCCGCGCCGTTCAACGAAATGACCGAGCTCGCCGCTCGGGGCGTGCTCTTCGTCGTCGACAACGTTCACCTTGACACGGGCTATGCAAGGCGCATTCAGGACCGCTGGACGCAACATCTTGCGCCACTGGGCTCACGCCTGCTTCTTCTAGGCCGCCGCACTAATCGAAGCGACGCCCGGTCCGGCTCCGCTATTCCCTGCCACGAACTTCGGGCGGGCGTCGCTGAAATGATGGCAGTCGCCGGACGGCTCGCCGCACGCGAGGGCCGCGCCCTCCCTCCGATTCCACAGCCGGCGACAGACGCCTGGGCGCGGACCTTCGGGGGGAGCGACCGCCCGGACGAAACCGCGGTCGACCTCATTGCATTCACAGCCGCGGTCGACCGACGGCTGCAGCACATCACAGCGGGCGACTTCCGACTGTCCGCCGCAGACGCCGTCGATGCGGTTAGGGCGCGCTACCTGCAACCGCTGCAGAGCAACCGCGAGCTGCCGAACATCCTACGCCTGGCTGCTCTCGCGGAGTTTGAGATCCCTCTGATGGACGAGCAGCTGCCGGACCCCGCCGGCTTGACGGAGTCGGTCAATAGCCTCGGTCTCGTGGTGCACGACCACTTGGGACTGGAGGCCCGACGCCACTACCGGCTAGTTCACGCTGGAGTCGGACCGCTCCTCCTGGAGGCGGCCGGCGGAGACTTCAGCGAGCGTGAGCAGCGCCTCGCCGCCGTCGCGCAGAGTCCGGGCCTGGGGCCGCGGATTGCCGCAGCACTCAGGCGGGCGGAACCGGAAGGCGAGGCGCACGTCGAGTTCGACCAAGCCGTCGTTCATGCGTTGAGCTCGTCCGCTTGGCCGAACCGGACGCAGAACCTTTACGAGCTCGGAAACCTTGCCCGCTATGCGGCGCGCAAAGGCGCGGCCTCGCCTGAGGTCATCGACGCTTCCATTATTGCCTCGAACGCCATTCCTCGCCTCCTCTCCCGCGCGCCAGCCCTCCCCGCCGTGAATCAGTTTCTCGCGAAGGCTGCCATGGTGGATCTTCCACGCGCCGCTGCCACCCTCGGATCGGCGGCGGCGAGGCCGCCGCTGATGGACATACTCGGAGCTTCACGGTCCAGCGACGTGGTCGCGCTGATCCGCGCGGCACCGAATGGCACCGAGATCCTCGCCCACATAGATCTCCAGATCTGGAACGAGGGTCAGAGCCGATCGCCTGCGGAACCCGCCGGCAAGACGATTTCCGCTTGTCAATTCTTCGAGGCTTCGAGCCGTCCTGAACTCGCCCGCGCGCCGGCGCTGCGGCAGGTCGCCCTCGCCGACCCGAACTTCTGGGACAACATCGACCTCAGCCACTTGTCGCACATACTGCGCTTCGCCCGACCTGACCGGGAGCCGGCGGAGCGACTCCTCAAGGCCCTGGCATCCTCTGCGTGGCTCTCCATCACCTTCACGCACGGGATCATAGGTCACCTCTGCGGCGCCCTGCTGTCGCTGGCCAACCATCTCGATCCAGAATCTCCGGAACCTAATTCTGATTCCAGAACTCCAGTTCCGAGTGATTCGCGAGCTATCGCTGCCCCTGGCGGAGCGAAAGATGCACAAGAGCCGCCCCGTCTGCCTGCTCGGCGGGTTCGATGCGCTCGGAGGGCAGTTCAGCCCCGCACCGCAGCTCGACTGGTCATGGGATCCCCAGGCGGAGCTTGTCTTGGATGAGGTGGCGCACAGCGACAGCACGGGCGCCATCGGCACGTACGAGCTACAGCTATGGCTGGGACTCAAGGCGCTCCACCGGGTTGGACAGGGACCGGCAGTCGTTCACGCCGGGCGCGGCGAGAGCTTCCTAGGCCGCCTCGGCGCAGCGCTGCCCCCGAGCACCGAAGCCAGGACCATTCAGAGCGACCTGCTCAGATGGCTGGAAGAGCTCAGGGAAGCGGAGTGGAGGCTTGACCCTAAATTCGGCAGTTGGCTCTGATCGTCGTTCGTGAAGCGGGGGGGTTCAATCTGCGGTTGCGTCAAGATGGACATAAGCGCGGCGGCGCGCGCAGGGCGCGGCCTTTGAGGAAGGCTTGAAAGGCGCGGGAGAGGATTTCGCGCCAACGCTGCCAGGGCGTCAACTGCTCCGCATTTGTGACCAACCGCCTCAGGAATAGGGCTACCGCTCGAAGCGCCTTTGCAGCGGGAACGGACTTGGCGTGCGTGCTGGTGATCTTGATCGTCGTTTGTCGCGCATGGCGCACCCGTTCGGCGATGGCGTGCAACAACAATGGCCGGCTCGTGATCGCTTCTCGGTGACGATCCGGCTCGGCCAAGCGCGTGAAGATGTTCCACCAATCATAAAACAACGCCACGAGGCGGGCCGCCAGACGACAGCGCGCCAGGTCATGCGTGACGAAGCCGCCCCAGCCCCATTGGTTCTTCAACTCGTCGAAGACATTCTCTCCATCGCCGCGGTCGCGATAGAGCTGGCCAAAGCTTTCCAGGGCCTCGGCGAGCGTGGTCGCGAGAACCTGATATTCCCACATCTCCTCGCTCGCACCGATGTCGAGGAAGGCGAGCCGAGGCGGTCCATCCTCGTCCATCGCGGGCGTCGCCAGCGCGCCTCTCACGCGCCGCCGCAATACGACGACGCGCCGTTGTCGGCTCCAGCCTTGCAATCGAATCTCGGTCCCCTTGGCTTGCCAACCTTGGCCCGAATCGACCCAATCACTCTGCCCCGAAAGACGCTCGATCGCGCGTTTGACGTTGGCGGTCAGCCGTAGCTTGAACAAATACGGCAAAGCGCGCCGCTCGGCTTCGCCCATGATCCCCTCATTGCCGAAGCCCTTGTCGCCGCGCAAAAGAGAAGGCCAACAATCGCGCGGCGTTCGGTCCAAGAGCGCCCAAAGGCCAGGCGCGCTGTGATTGGAAGTGTGCTCGTCGCCCGCGCTCACATCCACCTCGAGAACCAATCGCGTCCCCGCCATCGAATAGGTGTGATAGCAGTGGCTGGGCCGCCCAGGCTTCTTGGGATTGTAGCCGACCACCGCTCCTTCCTGATGGCCGTAGAGCGGCTTCACCGTCGTATCGACGTCGAGTATCCACGGCTCGCTCAAAAGCGGCTCCACGCAATGGTCGAGATGACCTCGTAGCCAGTTCGCGCCCGCTTCTTCCTCGATCGCCGCGAACGCCCGCCGAACCGCGTCCTCGCTGACGATCTTGCTCATGTCGAGAAGCTCGGGCAACACGCGGTCGCTCCGCAGCGCCGCGATATGCGCGTAGCGCTTGTGCCCGGCCAACATCGACAACATCGCCGTCCCCAGCACGTCGCGCTTCTTGGGCGCGTTCGGACTGGTGTAACGCAGCGGGCAATCCGCCACCAACGCCTCGAACAACCCCGCGGTCTTCAGAAAATCGATGAAGAACGGCAATTGCCCGAGCGGCGTAAACGCCGCTTCATGATCAAACTCGACCCGAATCGAACCGGCGAAACTGTCGACCACGACGCCCACGCCCGACGCGTCGGGTTCAACCGGAGATTGTTCACCCGACGGGTGAGCCCCAAAGCGCGCGAAATCCTGTCCCATGCATATGAAAATGAATGATTCTCAGCCCCCGGAAAACGCCTCAACCGCCGAATTTAGGTTGACTGGACTGCACAGTGATTGCCCGCCGGGCTTCCGACTTCCTCCATTCTATCTGCTGGTCTGCTGCCGCCTCTCAAAGCGCGAAGAAACGTAATTGCTCAGGTCCCCGTTTGCGTTTTCAAGCTGCACAAGGGAGGGGGCGGCCTTCGAGGGTGAGGCGGATGGCGTCGATGGCTCGGATCGATCTTCGCCGGGCGGTTTCGACGACGGATCGGATATCGGCGTAGAGCGCGGCGCCCCATTGGCTGCGAAAGCCGTTGGTGATCTTGCGGTAGACCGCGCAGGGGCGCAGCGCCCTCTCCGAGCCGTTGTTGGTCGCGGTGAGGTCGCGGTTGGTCACGAAGACGAACAGATGGCGGCGGACCGTCTTGATGATTTTCTGAAGCTTGCCGCCGGCTTTGTGGGTCGGGATCAGGCTCATCAGGCGGTCGAGCCGGCGGTTCAGATCGGCCTCGTAGATTTTGAGCGTGCTATCGGCCAGGGCGTCGCGTCGCCGTCCGATGGCGCAGGCGCGCTTGAGCAGGCCCTTCATGCCCGGCGCGAACACCGCGTCGCCGGTGTCGATGGCGTATTGGACGTCGCGGATGAGATGCGCGAGACAGACCTGATGCTCGCGCTTGGCCCAGCCCATCTGGCCGCCGTAGCGGTCCGATATCCAGAAATCGGGACGCCATTCGCCCAGGAAACCCTCGACGACCGCCTTGGAGCGATGGTTGTCGGCGACAAAGACGGCGCTGTCGCGATGATGGAACACCCAGAGCCACCAATTCGCCTTGCCGACCCTCATGCCGGTTTCATCCGAGGCCAGCGCCGTGCCGGCCATCAGCCGCGCCTTGATCAGGCTGGTCTGCGCCGCGAAGGGCTTCCGGCTGGCGGAAAGAATGTTGACCAGCGCGCCCTCGCTGATCTCCAGGCCGAACAAGTCGCGCAGCACATGGCTCAATCGCGCCAGCGGAATCCCCTGAACGGAGCGCAGATAAACCACGAAGGCGCGCAGGTTCGGCCCGAACGGCGACCCCGGCTCCAATCCCTGCGGGGGCTCGGCCTTGAAGCGCCTGGCGCAGCAGGGGCAAACGCCGCCATATAAAGAAACCCGCGTCACGTCGGGCTGGATCTCGGGGATTTCGACCCGATCATAACTCTCGCATAGGCTTTGCGCGGCGTCGGACACGTCCGTCCCGCAGCCTTGGCAGCGGCAGGCCAAGACTTCGCGCCTGGACGTCGGGTTGGGATGAAGCGGACGATGCGCCCCGGCGTGCGGCTTGGCCTTGGCCTTGGGCGCCGAAGATTCCGACGGCTTCTGACCCTTCGACGGCGGAACGCTGGAATTATCAGGCGTCTTGGGCGGCAGGCCCAGCTTCGCCTCAAGCTCGGCGACCCGAGCCGTCAGAGAGGCGACCTGCGCCATCAATGCGGCGATCAACGCGTCCTTCTGCGCGTGCGAGAGGCTCGAAAGGTCGGGGCCCGCAGACATGACCCCAACAATTCAGATTCGTCGCAGCCACGCCAGTCCCTTGACCTCCCCTAAGTCAATTCGCCGCACCCATCACGCGGAAATGGGGTGAGCAATTACGAAGAAACCTATCGTGCGAGCGTTGCACTCGAAGACGGGGACGAGACGCAGTTGACCATCGAGCGTGGGCCATCCGGGGTCATCTTGATACCCTCTCGGCGCCGTAGGGGATCCTGAGTCGGAGACAGCCGGAAGCGAAGGCCCGCTCAGGGTCGATTTGGCCCGTTCGCCAAGCCGTCACCGGATGGCCGCTCTTTGCGCGGAACCGCCGCTCACTATTAGCGGTCGTTGCAGATCGCGGGGGCCGGCGTCGCATTTGCGGGGAGGGCCGCCATCCTCGTTGAAAGTGTTCGGACGCGCCGTCGCGGGATGCCCGACGGAGGGACGCCAACCGATTGGACCACCCGGCTTTCTCCGTGACTACCTTGGCCGGTCGTCACGAGTTCGGCTGGCCGGCCTCCTTGCGTGACTTCCCCAGGCCTATTGACTTCGCCAACGCGGACCTCTGGACGCTGTATACCGCGGCCACCATAGGGTAATTCTTCGGCAGACCCCATTTTTGTCGATACTGATCGGGGGTCATTCCGAGGGACGCGAGATGTCGCTTCAGCGACTTGAATTTCTTTCCATCGTCGAGGCAAACTAGATACTCGGGAGTTATGGATTTTCTAACCGGCACCGCCGGCACGAGAGCCTCAGGTTCGGGCGCAACGATAGCAGAGCCAAGTTTCGAGAGAGATGCGTGAACAGTGTGTATCAATTCGCCCAGGTCACCTCTAGGGACGGAATTATAGGCGACGTAGGCGGCAACGATATCAGCCGCCAGCGCGAGCTGATCGGACGAACCCGATTTGGAGTGTGGCATTGAACTTCCTCCCAAATCACCAATTTGCTCTTCGAATATCAAGTACACCATACGGAGTCAAGTCGAGTTCTGCGTCTCTGGTTTGAAGAAGGGTTTGCAAGTATTGTCGGCATCCATTTAGACTTTCACCATATTGATTCATTATTCAATGTACTCGAACAATGACTCGGCCGGGCATCGATCGCTGGGGACTCTATGGTTTGCCAAATCTCTCGTCGAAGGCGTAGCCGATGTTGCGAACGGTGCGGATCGGATCGCGCTCGCGTCCCTTCGACAGCGCCTTCCGTAAGCGCCCGACACGCACATCGACGGATCGCTCGTCGATCTCTGCGGCATGACCCCAGACGCCGTCGAGCAACTGTGCGCGGGTGAACACCCGGCCCGGCTTCTCCAGCAGATATTCGAGCAGCCGGAATTCAGTCGGGCCGAGGTGGATGTCGCGCTCGCCGCGCGTCACCCGGCGCGCTTTACGATCGAGGTCGACGTCGCCGGCGCTGAGTTCGATCGGCGATGCGCTCCGGCCGGCTGCGGCGCAGAAGCGCGCGCACCCGCGCCATCAGCTCGGGGACCGAGAACGGCTTGACCACGTAGTCGTCGGCGCCGACCGAAAGGCCCCGGACGCGTTCGCCCTCCTCGCCGCGCGCCGTCACCATGATGACGGGCAGCGTGCGGGTCGTCTCCCGCGCCCGCAGGCGGCGGCAGGTCTCGAGGCCCGACACGCCCGGCAGCATCCAGTCGAGAATGACGAGATCGGGCGGGTTCTCGGCGAGCCGCAGCTCGGCCTCGTCGCCCCGCTCAACGCTCTCAACGACATAGCCTTCCGCTTCGAGATTATAGCCGAGCAGCAACGCGAGATCGGATTCGTCCTCGACGACGAGGATGCGCGGCGCCATCCCGTTTGGGCGGCCGTTCTCCCTGCGCGCATGGTTCATACGCGCCTGATTCATACATCGCCCCCGGCGGCGTCGACATCGATGTCGGTCTCTTGCCGTCCGTGCGGACGCTCGGACGGCATCGCTTCGCCGGTGACGAGATAAACGACCGTCTCGGCGATGTTGGTGGCGTGGTCGCCGATCCGCTCGATGTTCTTGGAGCAGAAGAGAAGATGCGCGCAAAACGAGATGTTGCGCGGATCCTCCATCATGTGGGTCAGGAGATCCCGGAAGACCGAGTCTTCCAGCGCGTCGAGATCGACGTCGCGCTCCCACACTTCGCGCGCCCGCTCGGCGTCCCGCTGCGCATAGGCGTCGAGCACGTCCGTCAGGAGTTCGGTGGCGACCTCGTTCATGTGCCTGAGGCCGACGATGGCGCGGGGCGCCCGCGCCTCGGCGCCGATCTTGATCGTGCGTTTGGCGATGTTCTTGGCGAGATCGCCCACGCGTTCGAGATCGCCCGCGACGCGAATGGATCCGATCAATTCGCGCAGGTCGACGGCCACCGGCTGGCGCCGCGCGATGGTCATCACCGCGAGATCCTCGATCTCGCGCTGCAGCGCGTCCAGGCGCATGTCGGTCGCGACGACCTGATGGGCGAGAACCGTGTCCGCGCTGCCGAGCGCGTCCATGCAGTCGATCACCATTTTTTCCGCGATGCCGCCCATCTCGGCAATGCGGCGCTCGAGCCTGTCGAGCTCCCTATCGTACGCTTTGACGGTATGATCCACCACGGCGCTTTCTCCCCCAGCCGAAGTGTCAGTGACGTAAACTTGAGTGCAACCGTCGCGTAGCAACGCGAAGACGACGTTCGAATCGCCAAACTAATGCAGATGGGATTGTAATACTCAAGGCTTGCCATTTCAAACCCCTAACTCAACCTCGAAATCCTATGCTCTCGGTGCGTGGGTGACCGTCCGCGCAGGTCGATTTGACCCCTCTCGCCAAGCCGTCGTGGAATGGCCGCTCTTTGCGCATTCCGGCCGTCCACGGCAGCGTCTTCGAACCGCATGACGCCGTCCCCATCACGGCGGTCCCGACCCGGATGCGCTGATTCGAATTCGGGGCCGCCTGGCGGCTCATGCCCGGGGTCAGCGGGCGGCGACCTGCGGATCGAAGTGGATGGTCTTGGTCTTCCATTGCTCATAAAAGGAGCGATATTGAGCCGGCATCGGTAAGGGGTCGCATGCCTTGACAGCCTGCAACACCCTCTTTGCCTGCGGCTTCTGCGCCGGATCGGACGGCGGATTGACGAGCTTCGGCGGCTTCAGGAGCGATCCGTCGGGTTTGAATTTGAGGCGCACCCGCGCGACATAAGGATCTGCGTCGGCGGGCTGAGCCGCCGGCTTCCAACACGCGAGGTAGGTCTTGATCATCCACGCGTCGAGGCTCGCCTCTTGCGAGGCGGTCATGCGCCGCGGCGGCTCGGGCTCGGGCGTGGCGGGCACCGGGGCCGAAACGGGCGGCGGGCTCACAGGCGCCGGAGCAGCGGGCTTGGCCGTCGCAATCGATGCGGTTCGCGTCGGAGCCGCGTCCTGGACGAACGACTTGGTCCTGAGGCGGTCGTGGACGAGGACGCCCGCGGCAAGCGCCGCGAGGAGCGTCATGGGCACGATGAGTGTCGATTTCATGGTCATGAGGAGACTGTCGTCGATCTTGCCGAAAGAGTCCTAACCATGTGTTTCACGCGGATCGAAATGGATGATCCCAGCAAGAAGCGGCTTGATTCATGAAGGACAAGGGCAGGCGAGATTACACCTTAAAATTCAACGACCCGTGGTCCCACGAAAGGGGTCCAGTTCAATCTCGAGGCGGCGGTAACGCGCAGATCAGGGCAAGCGTGCAGCCGCCTGACCCGGCCGCCGCTTCATCCGGCGATCTTAGCAGTGGTTCGGCGCAGTCGGGTCGCAAGAATTCGGCCGAGCGCGAAAAGCAAGGTGTGCGCAAGCCCAGGGCTCGCCAGCTCGAAGGCGGCATTTTGGTCCGGCGACATTGCGGCGACCTCACACGGGGTCACCGCCCAGGCCGTGGCCGACCGAGGCCCGCCATCGAAAAACGCGAGTTCCCCCAGGACTGCGCCAGCCCCCACCCGGGCCACCCGCCCCATGGTGAGCCCGTCGCTGGTTGGCACTCCCTTGCAGCGAGTGCCAACGGCGGCTATGTGAGTGGCCAAGAAAGCTGCGCTTCACGGCCTCCTAATGAGCCGAACATGCGCCCTGAGAGGAGGCGAACCCCCATGAAATTCCGTCCGCTGCACGACCGCGTTGTCATTCGCCGCATCGAGGGCGAGGAGAAGACAAAGGGCGGCATCATCATTCCCGACACTGCCAAAGAGAAGCCCCAGGAGGGCGAGGTCGTCGCGGTGGGACCTGGGGCCCGCGACGAGAGCGGCAAGCTTCAGCCTCTCGAACTGAAAGCCGGCGATCGAGTGCTGTTCGGCAAATGGTCGGGCACTGAAGTCAAAATCGACGGTCAGGAGCTTTTGATCATGAAGGAGTCCGACGTCATGGGAGTGATCGAGGGCGCTGGCGCCTCGAAGAAAAAGGCGGCCTAACGGCCCCTCCGCCTGAACTCGAAGAAGGGAATTGAAAATCATGTCCGCAAAAGATGTTAGATTCTCCACCGATGCCCGCGAACGAATGCTGCGCGGCGTCGACGTTCTCAACAACGCGGTGAAAGTGACCCTTGGTCCAAAGGGCCGCAACGTTGTTCTCGACAAGTCCTACGGGGCGCCCCGCATCACCAAGGATGGCGTCACCGTCGCTAAGGAGATCGAACTCGAGGACAAGTTCGAGAATATGGGCGCGCAGATGGTGCGCGAGGTCGCCTCGAAGACCCATGACCTCGCCGGCGACGGAACGACAACCGCGACGGTCCTTGCCGCTTCGATCATTCGGGAAGGGCTCAAGCTTGTCGCCGCAGGCATGAACCCAATGGATCTGAGGCGTGGCATCGACATCGCGGTGACAGCGGTCGTGAAAGATATCGGACGCCGGGCGAAGAAGGTGCAGTCCTCCGAGGAGATTGCGCAGATCGGCACGGTCGCGGCGAACGGCGACGCGTCGATCGGCAAGATGATCGCCGACGCTATGAAAAAGGTGGGGAATGAAGGCGTGATTACAGTTGAAGAGGCGAAAACCGCTACGAGCGAGCTCGACGTCGTCGAGGGCATGCAGTTCGACCGCGGCTATGTGTCGCCCTATTTCATCACCAACGCCGAGAAGATGGTCGCCGAACTCGAGGACGCCCATCTGCTTATTCACGAGAAGAAGCTCTCCTCGTTACAGCCGTTGCTGCCGCTCCTCGAGGCGATCGTTCAGGCAGGCAAGCCCCTGCTCATTATCGCCGAGGACATTGAGGGCGAAGCGCTGGCGACTCTCGTGGTCAACAAGCTGCGCGGGGGCTTGAAGGTCGCGGCGGTCAAGGCGCCGGGCTTCGGCGATCGCCGAAAGGCGATGCTTGAAGATATCGCGATCCTCACCGGCGGCCAGATGATCGCCGAGGATCTCGGCATCAAGCTCGAGAACGTCACGCTTCAGATGCTCGGCAAAGCCAAGCGGGTGCGCATCGAAAAGGAAAACACCACGATCATCGATGGCGCTGGCAAGAAGTCCGACATTGAAGGCCGTCTCGCGCAGATCAAGGCGCAGATCGAGGAGACGACCTCGGATTATGACAAGGAGAAGCTACAGGAGCGATTGGCGAAGCTTGCGGGCGGCGTCGCGGTGATCCGCGTCGGCGGCTCGACCGAAGTCGAGGTCAAGGAGAAGAAGGACAGGGTCGACGACGCGATGCACGCGACCAAAGCGGCGGTCGAGGAAGGCATCGTTCCTGGCGGCGGCGTTGCGCTATTGCGCGCCAAGGCGGCGATCGGCAAGCTCAGCGACGAAAATGCCGATATCCAGGCCGGCATCAATCTCGTGCTGAGGGCGATCGAGGCTCCGATCCGCCAGATCGTCGAAAACGCCGGCGCGGAAGGCTCCCTCGTCGTTGGCAAGATCCTTGAAAACAAGTCCCAAACATTCGGCTATGACGCTCAAACCGAGCAATTCGTCGACATGGTCAGCGCTGGCGTTGTCGATCCAGCGAAGGTTGTGCGGGTCGCTCTCCAAGACGCGGCATCGGTTGCCGGCCTCTTGATAACAACCGAGGCCATGGTGACTGACAGACCGAAGAAGGAGGCTCCCGCCATGCCAGGCGGCGGTATGGGCGGCATGGGTGGGATGGACTACTGACAAATGAAGCGCGGCGATAGGCCTAAAATTGTGGACCTGCCGCCGCGCTCAAGGGCAAGCAGTATGCTCGCCTCTTCACCGTCCTGAGCCAAACGGATGTGAAACCTGGCCCACAGAACGGATCGACGCGCGCTGCAACCTCAACAAGGTGGACGCGTACGAGGCTCCCAATGGGAGTCATATTAACCCCGCAGTCTCTCCCACCGCACGGAAAGTTTGAGGCGCTCTACCGTCTTATACGGGGACCGAGCGCGACCTGCGCGCATTCGTGAGCTCGACCCATACAGGTGCGTGATCACTGGCCTTTTCCCATCCGCGCACATCGCGGTCGACGCCTGCCGCTTTGAGGCGCTGCGCTACCGCAGGACTAAGCAGCCAACCAGCGCCCGCGGGCGCGCCATTATGGGTGAAAATGGTGGCGGGGCGGGAAGACTGGTCCGAGCCTCGCTATTTTCATGGCAGGATATGGTCGATACGCAGTCCGGCGTCACGGCCGTAGGCGTTCCGGAAATAATCCCAGAAGGTATAGATACGCTCGTCCGGATGGAGTGTTCGCAGCGCATCGGTCCAGCCCTGGGCCACGAGGCTTCGATAAGCGTCGCGGACCTCCGAGCGGAAGAGAGCGTCGTCTACCCATCGCTCCGGCTTGTAGACGTCGAGATCGGTGGGCATGACGTTGTAGTCGCCGGCGAGCACAACAGGCGCGCCGCTGGCGAGAAGCGCTTTGGCGTGAGTGGCGAGCCGATCAAACCATCGCAGCTTGAAATCGAACTTCAGACCGGGCGCCGGATTGCCGTTCGGCAGATAAAGGCACCCGACCAGCAGACCGTTGACGGCCGCCTCGATGTAGCGGCTATGAGTATCGTCAGGATCGCCAGGCAGCCCACGCCGCGTTTCGACGGGATCGGTCCCGGGCGCCAGGACTGCGACGCCGTTCCAGCTTTTCTGGCCATGCCAAATTGCCGCCAACACCGCCGCGGGGCACTCAACTCGCGCTTGCGGTCACACGTGCTCGAGGCCTTGCGCGAGATCCGAAATTAAGTCCTCTACATTCTCGATGCCAATCGATATGCGGATCAGCGCATCCGTCAGTCCGATCTCTTCGCGCAATTCGCGCGCGACGCCCGAATGCGTCATTGAGGCTGGATGCGAGATCAGCGTTTCGGTGCCGCCTAAGCTGACCGCCAGCTTCATGATCTGGAGATTGTCGAGCAGTGCGAAGGCTTCCTTCTCGCCGCCTTTGACATCGAAGGCGAAGGTCGAGCCCGGCGCCGGACATTGCCGGTCGAACACCGTCTTGCGCGGATCGCCTTTCTTGAGAAAGCCGAGATAGTGCACCCTCGCGACCTTGGGATGGCTCGCCAGATATTCGGCGACGAGACGGGCGTTGTCGTTCGAGCGCGTCATGCGGATTTCGAGCGTTTCGAGCGAGCGCATCAGCATCCAGCAGGAATTCGGATCGAGCTGCGTGCCGATGGAGCTGCGCCAGCTCATCACTTGCCTCACGAGGCTGGCTGCCCCGCTGATGCTGCCGCCAACGAGATCGCTATGGCCGCCGACATACTTGGTCAAGGAACAAAGCGAGATGTCAGCGCCGCATTTGAGCGGCGTCTGGAACATCGGACCGAGCATCGTATTGTCGACCACGACGGGGGGTCGATACCCCTGCGCCTTCTCCAGCTCGTCGGCGATAGCCGCGCAGGCAGCGAGATCAACAAGACCGTTGGTCGGATTGGCGGGGGTCTCGACCAGGATCAGCCCCACCTTGCCCTTCGCGCACGCCGTTTCCGCCGTCTTGCGCATATCGGCGATATTGATGCCGTCGGTAAAGCCGAAAGCGGTGACGCCGAAAGCGCCCATCTGGTTCTTGAGCAGCGTTTCGGTGCCGCCATAGAGGGGCCGACTGTGCAGAACGGTATCGCCTGGCCGCAGAAAGGCAAAAAGCGTCGTCGAAATCGCCGCCATGCCGCTGGCGAAGACGGCGGAACGCTCGGCCTGATCCCAGATCGCCAGCCGATCCTCAAGGATTTCGAGGTTGGGGTTGTTGAAACGCGAATAGACCAAGCCCGATTTCTCGCCCGGGCGCGGCTGACGGCGGCCGGAGGTAAGGTCGAAGAAATCCTTGCCTTGCTGGGCATTCTCGAAAACGAAGGTTGATGTGAGGAAGATCGGCGGCTTGAGCGAGCCTTCCGAAAGGCCCGGCGCATACCCGTAGCCCATCATCAGTGTCTCGGCGTGTAGCCGGCGATTGGCTATGCGGTCCTTGTGATAGCTATCCTCCACCAAGGCAATCTCCTCCTCGCGCTTCTTATCTGCAACGGCCGATTGCTGCGATGTTAGGCGCTCTGCAGAGGCAAGGCATCACGAATCACAATCTTCCTTCTCCGGAAATGAGCCGACGGGGAAGTAGGCGGAACAGGTAGCGGACGACCTGCCTCTCGCAATGCTTCATCGTGGCCGGCGGCGAGGCACACGTCCCCGAATTGCCATGCCGCCCTATTGTCTGGGGTGATTTTGCCAAGCCAAGATTCAATGGGGCGCGCATCCGTTTGACGGTAAGATGGCGGATGACGATCTCGTTTGCCCGCCATCCGTCTCGGCCTGCGATCATCCAACACGCAGTTTGGCTCTATGTGCGTTTCGCGCTCAGCTATCGCGATGTCGAAGATCCGCTCGTTGACCGCGGGCTAACTCAACTTCGGCGCAAGAGATGAAGCGCGCGACGCGCCAAGCCGAAGCCATTCGTCGAGCTTCGACCAGCGTCGCCGGCCCGATACGTTGCGAACCGCGATGGCGATGGCCTTCTTCTGGCCGACGATGACCACGAGCCGCTTGCCGCGGGTGACGCCGGTGTAGAGGAGATTTCGTTGCAGCATCGGGTAGTGCTGGGTCAGGACGGGGATGATCACCGCGGGATACTCGGAGCCCTGGCTCTTGTGGATGGTGGCGGCATAGGCGGGAACCAGCGTGTCGAGTTCGCCGAAGCCGTAGGTGACCGTGCGCCCGTCGAAGCTCGCCACGAGCTCGCCCGCCTCGGGATCGACGTCGACGATGTAGCCGATGTCGCCGTTGTAGACCTCCTTGTCATAGTCATTCTCGATCTGCATGACTTTGTCACCCGGGGCAAAGGTCCAGCCGAAACGCTCGACCTTGCGCTCGCCGGCGGGGTTCAGCGCCGCCTGCAGCTCGATGTTGAGCGAGCGAGCGCCCTCACCGTCCGTAGCGGCTTGATCTGCAACGACAGCAACGGGTCAACTTCGGCCGTTCGTGGCACTCCGGCTCGTCATTACGACCCGAATGCACGTACCGATTCCATAGAGCCCCGTGCTTTTCATCGATGACAACTCGAATTTGGAAAGCGGCGACCGCGCCCGTACCGTCTTGCCTCGCTTCAATCAGCGCGCGGAGGCGGCTCCCAATAGCGATAATACTGCCCGGTCGTGCTCCATATCCGTTTGCGTCGCCACCCCAGCTCTAGGAGGACAGGGCTGATGTTCTTGCCCTGCGCCTTGAGCGCATTCTCGAACTCGGACATCGAAAAGCGGCGGTCGCGGAAAACCGCTGGCAGACTGCGGTGCCATGTCATGAAGCGGTCGCGCAGCCTTGACGGTCGAGAAGGTGCGCGTTGCGTTATGCAATCCTCCGCCAAATCGCACGGAACCCATCAGCACCGCGCCAGCTCCGCCGTCGCTCAAAGCCAAGCCGACGCAGCGCAGCGCCGAGTTCGCCCGGATGACAATTGCCCCGCCTGCGGCCGCGCGGTCGAGCGTCACCGCGTTCGCTTGTTCGAGCCTGTTGACGCTCTCAGGAACAGGGGCGTCTACTGACGCGGCGTTCTTACCCCGAGGCGCGCGGATCGATGAACTACCGGACCAACATTCTCCTCGTCGGCGGCGTTCTCGCGTTCGCCTTGCGCGCCCAATTGTATCCCCGAGACGCCCGATCAGGTCCCCAAAATGCCGCTGACGGCGGCGACGATGGCCTCATACATATCTGCGTCAGACGTTTCCCGGCGGTATATGTAGCCGGCGGGGTTGGTGCGAGGAGCGAACAAGAAGCCGTCGCCATAGCCCCGTTGCAAGCCCCACTTCCTTGCACCCAGAAGGCAGACGACGACCTGCTCGCGCAAGCGCGCGGCTGGAAAGAGGCGGTTGTGCGCCCAGTTTAACGTGACCTTCGACGAAGGCAGTGGGAGCAGCGCGCTGTCCTTAATCGGCGGGGGAGAAGAGTGGTAGGGGGCGATGTTCAGGAAGGCGACCTTATCGACGATGTCCTGCCAATCGCCGTCCTGCCCATAGCCGAAATCCGCGGTGCGCTTCGTCCACCAGTCCCAGCATTCCTCCCAAGTCTGCTGATCCGGCAAGGGTTCCCTACCGCCCCGCGTGCGGGCTTGCCAGTCGCGTATAATGCTCACCGTCGGTTCGACCGAGTCCGCCGGGTTCCACCGACCCGGAGCTTTGAACAACAACACGACCTTCGCTGTCAGGAGCGGCCCCATCCAACAGCCGGGGACGCCAGTCAGGTCAAAGCCATGGTCAATCCGGTTGAGGACGGCTGCATCTACCGGATGAACATAAGCATCAGTTGGCATCCTGGCCGCCGACCAGAACTCGAAGATGTCCTCCGGCATGGCAGGACCCCGCAGGCTAATCGGCCGGCGCATTGCGACTTGTGTCGCGCGAGAACCGTGCCTTAGTTTATCGACTAGAGTTCGGGTCTTGCAAGTTCACGGCCCTCACGAATACCGCCTTCGCGCCATCGTCATCCAACACGAGGTCCACGTTCAGGAAACGGATAATGCCAAAGTCCAAACGTAACGCCTTAGCGGCAGTTGCAATCTCGATCTCGCTTGCGGGGTGTATGACCGCCGAGCAAATGGACCAAGAATGCCGTTCATACGGCTTCGTTTCGGGAACTCAGGGATACGCGCAATGCCGCATGGCTTTGGCCATGCAACAGCGGCAAGCTCGGATTGAGGCCGCCGATCAAATGGCGAGTGGCTTCGCAGCGGCCGGGGCGGCTTACTCCCACCCGGTGCAGGTGCCCATCCCTGCCGCACCAGTTGTCACGACCTGTACGGGCTACGGACCAACGCTTAGCTGCACAAGCCATCCACAATAATTTATGAACGATCCTATGTTGCCGTTGCCTGGGTTGTCACCTGTTTCGGGCAAGCGCGTCGAGGTCAAGTTTGACGGCGGCTTGCTGTCGTCGGATGGCGGCGTTCTGGCGTTGCGCGAGGTCGACCAGCGCCTTCGCGTCGCCGATCGGCTCGCCGCCTGCATGGTGGACCGGCGCGCGCCCGATCAGATCACCCACAGCCTTGCCGACATCATCCGCTTTCGGCTGCTGATGATCGCGGCGGGCTATGAGGACGGCAACGACGCCAATTGCCTGCGGAGCGATCCGATGTTCAAGATGGCGCTCGATCTGAGCGTCGGATCGCGAACTGTGCTCGCAGTCGACGATCTCGCGGTTGGAAAATCTGCCGGAGGTTCGCGCCCTGTTGCGGATGGGTCGCGCGATGGTCGATCTCTATTGCGAGTCCTTTACAAGGTTCCCAAACGGATCACCCTCGACATCGACGACACGTTCGATGCGGTCCATGGCGGGCAGCAGTTGCGGTTGTTCAACGCGCATTACGACGAATACGGCTTTCAGCCCATCGTCGTGTTCGACGGCGAGGGCCGCTTCGTCACTGCCGTGCTTCGTCCCGCCAAGCGGCCGAGCGGCAAGGAGATCAAACCCTTCCTCCGCCGGCTGTTGCGCGCGATCCGAGCCCATTGGCCGAACACTGAGATCTGCTGCGCGCCGACAGCCACTACTGCGGCCCCGAGGTTTCGACTGGTGTCGGGCGAGCGGCCTCGATTACATCCTCGGCGTCGCGCCGACTACGACGTTGCGCCGGCATGTCGAAAGTCTCGAAGCCAGTGTAAAGGCACGGTTCGAAGCCGCGCCCAGAGACGGCAAGCTTCGTCGTTTCAAAGAGTTCTTCGACGGCGCGCAAAGCTGGAGCCGGGTCGAGCGGATCATCGCCCGGGTCGAAGCGGGCGCGGAAGGATCAGCACGCGCTTCGTCGTCACCAATCTGAACAAGCGCAACGCTCGCGTGCTCTACGAAGACGTCTATTGCCGGCGCGGCCAGGCCGAAAACCACATCAAATCCTGGAAGACGCATCTGGGGTCGGATCGCACCTCATGCACCAAGGCGACCGCCAATCAGTTTCGGCTTTTCCTGCACGCCGGCGCCTACTGGCTGATGTGGGGGCTGCGCGCATCGATGCCCAGGCGTTCGATGTGGCGCGTTGCCCAATTCGACACGTTGCGCCTGCGCCTCGTCAAGATCGCCGCCCGCGTCGTCGAGATGAAAACCATGATCCGCGTCCATCTGCCGACGTCATGCCCCGGCCAGGAAATCCTGCGTTTCGCCCTCCAGCGCATCCCGCGCCTCGTCACTTGAAACACGGGGCGTGAACGTCCCCGAACGTCAAACCCATCCCTTCAACCCGCAAACCCCTCCACCCGTTTCAGGCCCAAAGCCGGAGACGATGCCGCGCGTCCGCGAGCAAGCGCGGTTCGAAAAATCACCAGAACGGGCGAAAGTCAGGCGCTGAAAGGGCTAGCTGACCGAGTTTTGGCGGATCGCGGGGACGCAAGTGCACAAGACAAGCTCGGCTACATGTACGCCAATGGGCAAGGTGTTCCGCAGGATTATGAAGAGGCCGTCAAATGGGCCCGCCTGGCGGCCGATCAGGGGCTCGCTGATGCGCAGGCTGGCATTGGCCTCTTGTACGCCTCAGGGCATGGCGTGCCGCAATCGTCCATCGCGGTGCTGACCGATCAGCGCCGGGCCCGAAGATGAACTGTTCGTAACACAAAGGTCAGGCGAGCGTCGTTGTTTTGTCAGGCCAAAAACCACATACTTCAGGCCAAAATCAAATATGTCAGGTCGAATTAACACCGGGCTGAAGCCCAGCCGTCCCTCGCCGGCCCACGCCATCGCCGTATGCGCCAAGGCTGTGGAGCGCGAACTCGGGCTCCACGTCCGAAGTCTCGTAATCCATCGCGCACAGCTGGGCGTCATCCCAGGTCCAGCTCACGCGATCAGCTCGCGCGCGGCGGCCTTCGCCATCTTCAGGTGAAGGTTGAGATTGACAGCGTGGAGATGCTCCCCTCGGCGATCATCTCGCGCCGGCCAGCGGAACTCTGACCCCCATTTCGTGAATGTAAGACGAGACGGCACAAGCGATGCGCAGTTGCCGAAGCCGGGCACGGCCCAGCGGCGCACGCCGCGGTGACGGCGCGCGAGGCGCAATAGTTTCGTGTTCATTGATCTGATCCCTAATTCAGTGACGTTGGGTCACTAGCCCCAAGTCGAGCCCATTCGTTACAAAACGGTAAGGTGGGCGTCTTGCCATTTGCGGCCACAATCGTTGTATTTCGGGCCAAATTCTCCGGTTGGGCGACGTTAGAAGGGCCAAACTGGTTGACACCGCAAACCTGAGACTGTCAATTGGCACCGTCTCGAATGACCAACCGTCGCTGATCCCTCGGTCGGCCGTGAGGCCACCTTGGGGCTGGGCTGGTCCCCCAGCCCCTTTTTTATGCCTAGTAAACATTCATCCGCTGCCGGCCTCGTCGGCGACTGAGATCGTTGCCGGCGGCAAGCACACCGTTATCCAACCCTACGCCACGGCGCACGGAACCCTTCAGCGCCGCGCCAGTCACGTCTGCGCTCAAACCCGATCCGACGTAGCGCCGCGCCAAGTTCTCCCGGATGGCAGTTGCCGCGCCTACGGCCCTTCAGGGAGGCCTGCAAGGCCGCGAACGACAGACCTTCGCGCATCACGTATTGACAGGAAGTCTTCGCCCCCTAAGCTGTGTGGGAGGAGCCCCCCATGCTGCGTCTTTCTCTGTCCAAGGCGACTTTGCTGGCTGCCTTTGGCGCTCTTCAGATCGCCGACGTGATCACCACCAAGCGGGTGCTCGACAACGGCGGGTGGGAGGCGAACCCCCTCAGCGTCTTGGCCATGACGCTCCTCGGGACCTATTGGCCGATCCCCAAGCTCGCCCTGATGGCCGTGTGCGTGGCCTACATGATCCGGTGGAAGCCGAGATATGTGGCCCCGTTTGTGGCACTGATGGGCCTCGTCGTTGCTAACAATGCCTTGTGGGCCTATTCATGAGCGCAAACGACCGCAAGCTCGGGGACCACCGTCGCCGACAAGTGTCACGGCTGAGCGCGGAACGGGCGATCTGCGCCCTGTCGGCAAACCTCTAATCCACACATCGCGGCGGCACCCAATAGCGGTGATACTGGCCTGACGTGCTCCATATGCGTTTGCGCCGCCAGCCCAGCTCAAGGAGCACCGGGCTGATGTATTTGCCCTACGTCTTGAGGGCTGCCTCGAACTCGGACATCGAAAAACGGCGGTCGCGGGAAACGGCCGGCATACCGCGATACCAGCTTGTGAAGCGAACGTGCAGGGTTGATTGTCGAGAGGGCTGCGCCCGCTGCGCACAGGCTTGCTAAACGTCCTCGCAGCACGTTCCTCTCGATACGACAGATGCTGATAAAAGTCGGCCCAACCACTGAAGGGGCGTTTCTCTTTGGCCGAATGATCGGTAGACCAAATTTCATAGAGTGCTCCCGCAGCGTCGATGCCCCAGCGCAAATCTAAAAGACCCTGAGTTAGCACCGCGACTGCCGGCCGGTCGTGCATCGCGGCCAAAGCGCTCGCATATATCCTTGAATACCCCATTGCGGCGTCAGGCGGCATTGGACCGCGCCGTCCACCAGCAAGATAACTGGCTCGTGCAGCTGCGTGATCGTTCAGGTCACGCTCCAAAAGCAAGCGCAGAGGGCCGGCCAAATTCGCATCCGGCAGACGTTCGGCCGCACGCGCGACTTCCGAGGATGCATGACGGACCGTGTTCGGCTCAGCTAGCAACGTTGCAATCCAATGATCTATGGCGGAGCGCAGGCTGGCGCGGTGGGTGATATTGATTGGCAGCCTCGAACTTCCATCGTCGCCGCCATGACGGGCGAGCAGATCGGCCAACAAGCCGATCCGCCGCGGGTTGCTAGTCTGAGCCCGCGCCAACAGTACCGGCACGAAAACGTCTTGCCGGGTAGCGGCAATTGCGCCGTCAAGACGCTTCTTCGCATTCCAAATCCGTTGATCATTGCGAGGGCCCAAGGCGTCCATCTGATCGTCGATTGCAAAGAGCTGGGCGAACAGCGCGGAGACCGTGACCGGCCCAATTACGGCAGCGGCCGCATTAAGACGACGTTCCGGCGTCGATGGATCGAGTGCGACATCAGCCACAGGCCCGCTGTCGATGATTGGGGCATCCTTGAGATAGTCGCGGATGCGATAGGGCAGCGGCAAGTCGCTTGCGATTCGCGCAATGAGACCCGCCGCAACAGAGCCAGGAAATTCCGGGAAAGCGTGTGCGATGGCATGCTCGATATTGGCCAGATCTGCCCTTCCGAGCAGCGCAGCGATGCGAGCCTCGGCATCGGCCGGCTTCTCATCGACTATTCGGGCAAGCAGACGCATAGGCTCGACTTCCGCGGCGCGCGCAGCCTCTCGTTCTGCCGCAAGTTGCCCATCAAGTTGCGGATCGGTTAGACGAAAGGGGTAACCAGTTTTTCCGAGCGCTTTCCACACGGCATCCGGCGCTCCTCGCATGATGCGGTTCACATGCCGGTCGCCGCGCCGGAACGCGAGCAATTCGACAACGGCAACAATGACATCCGGGTCCTGGTCCTCCGCCGCGAGCGTTGTCGCCAGCTGCATTCCATCGAAGCCGCTGTTGCTGGCGATTTCGGAAAGAGCAAGTTTGCGCTGAGGCGCGGGCAAAGCAAGCAGGCCAGATTCGCGTCCAGGACCCAGCACGCCTGGACGGAAAGGATCAAATGCCCGAAAGGTCGCAAGCTGAATCTGATCATCTTTGTTAGACACAAGCGGCCAAACGTAACTGGCGAATTCGGGCTTGCCGGAAGCGATCATGAAACGTACCGCGCGGTCGACAGTTCCAGGCCTGTGCCAGCGTGAAACAAAGCGCAGGACACGTGCGCGCAACAGCGACCAGACGCGGTCCGCGGCGCGGTCCAGCATTGTGCCCGCCAGGATCGGGTCGGTACCGAGCGTCACCTCAATTGCTGCCGCAACCGCATGCGCCCCGGTCTCGTTAGTACGAGCGAGCCGATCGCAAGCGAAAAGGATCAACTCCTCCAGCTCGGCCAGTTCAGAATGTCTTCTCGCAGTCGCCTTTGGGCATTCGCATCGCCAGCGGCAGCATTCAACATCACCTTCTCGACTTCATCAGCGGCATACCACTCTTGGAAGAGCTGATGCTGGAATGAGACCGCGCCGTCGGTCCCAGCCGAGCGCACCAGCAGGTGTGCGCCGACCAAACTGTTGACTACGTCACGTGGATTAAGAGTGCCGCCGATTTGACCCTCCGCACAGAGCAGTTGAACGATGTTTGAGATCGTGCGTCTGGCATTGCTGTCCGAGATCACGGTGTTAGCTGCGCGGTTCGCCTCAACGGCGAGACCCACCAGCATCGTTGCGTGCTGGCCCAGCGTGTCCCGCTCCAATACCTCGATCTTGTCAGGCACCGATTCATTTTGCTGCACGAACATGCGCAGCACCGCTTCCTTGGTTTCCGGAAAGTCTGCCCCGGACGGCAATGTAAGCAAGGCGCTCAGGTAAAGCGGGATGCCCATAAGCTCGCTAACGCCACCGGTCCGCCATGCGCGGTCTACGAGATCTTCGCCGTCCTGCCCCCGGACAGCGCGCGCAAGCTCGATTTGCTGACCTAGAGAAAGTGGCTCGATAGCGATGGTCGCTCCCGTGACAGACGGAGCCGGGAGCCGGGTGGTGATTACAAGGCCGAGCAATGGATAATCGCGCTGCAGAGCGTTGATGTCGCGCGTTGCGCGCAGACGAGCTTGGGGCGTCAGCTCGTTCCAGCCGTCAAGCAGCAGTGCGAGCCGCCCGTGATATCCAAGCTGCATGAGATGCTGCCGTCGAAAGGCGCTAAACGCGCTACGCCGCAAAATGAAATCAAAGAAGTCATCGTCTCGGTCCGACCATTCGCCGAGCGGCACAAGCAGAGGCACGGGGCCATCCCTATCGAGCATGCATTCCGCGAGCTGTACAACCGTAGTTGACTTGCCCATGCCGCCGGGCGCCACGACGGACACAGGCTCTGCAAGCGCCATCAGCCGCGCAACACCATCGAGGGTCACATTGGGAGCGACGCTGCCCTGAAGCCGAAGCGTGAGCGCCAATGTACGCGCGGGCCTGCCTCGCGCAGCCCGAAAAGCGGTGACGTCGGTTCTCGAAACCGCCCGCAGGCGGGCACCCACTGCATCGACTGCGTCGCTGCTAGGAAGGCTAAGGCCGCTCAAAAACTGCTCGTCAGCGTCGTCGGGCGTGGCGGACGGCCTGAGAGCGCCGAGCGGGCGTCCGCTGACGGTTGCCTCAAGCGCGCGCTGAACGGCGTCTTTTTTCCACTGGTGCAGCAGTGAGACCGTGTAGCGGTTTTCGTCCGAATCGATGAGCTTTGAGCAGCTTTGGCACAGCCAGATTCCGTTTGCGCCGCTGCTTCGCTCGGCCGGCTTCATATCGGCGTCGTAGCGCGGCCCCCCACGTGAAGCGGCAGCGATATGCGCGCCGACGCCGACGTTGATCGTTCCGTCCTCACTAAGCGCTGGGCCCGAGGTCGAACTCACACACGCCGGGTTGGAGCAGTGAAAGCCCACCCTAGCTGCAAGGACGCGAAGTGTTGCTTTTGAAAATTCGTCACGCACTGGAGTGTATCGTGGGCCTCTGCCGCTTATCCGCGGTTTCCTTCGTACTATATACGGCGCGGCCGGCATACCAGGACGGGTTGTCGCGATCTAATCGTGACAGCTCGGTCCTGCGGGCTCGGGAAATGTCCTCTTATGGGCGGGTCGATGGTCATCGGGCACCGCCGAACTACACGGCAAGAAGGACGACAAGGCAGGACTTGAACACTCCAAGGGTCTTCGCCTCGCTGATCTTTTTGAGAGCGCCGTCGGGCAGCTTGGCGCCCGCGCGAACATCGTCGTCGATGAACACGAGCTTACCGAAGAGATAACCAATTTCGAAGCGCCCCTGCTCGAGCTCGTCAACGCGGCCCGAGTGAATGAAGTCCGTGCCGACAAGCTCGATCAGCACTCTTATAAGGCTTGTTTTACCGTTGCTACCGACGCCGATCATTATGACAATTAGCGGAATGTCGCGTCGGAGCTGAATGGCGTAACCGATAAGTTCGTTGACAAAGTTGATCAAGGTTTGTGGATACTGTGCCTTTACGAATATCTGTCTCAACGCCGCGTCGTATTGCGAACACGTCGCTTCCGGGGCGTAATTGACGTTCAATACGTGCCGCATTCCAGTGGCAGGATTGTGTGGGCGCACATCTACAGTGCCGTTGTCCAGAAGCCACAGCTCGGAATTTAGCACGTTGATAACGTTCGGCGGCTTCTTCGAGGTGAAGTGAAACAAGTCATCGTGGCACGCCTGCATGATTTGCAGGAGGCTGAACACCTCCTGGACCAGAATTTTCGCAGGCTTCGCCGAGGAGAATTTGGCGTTGACGATCTTTAGGATTTTCTGCTGCAATATCTTGTCGGGCAGGACAGCCCAATGCGTGCCGGTCCACGACCAGAAACGGCCGTCGTCTTCGTAGCGGAGCAATGGACCGCCTCAAGAATCCCCTCATTTCGATTTTCGCCAATGAAATCAATAAGTTATAGAAATGCCACTGATAACCATTAACATATTGATTTCATTGCGATTTTCAGCATACGGCGAAAAATGAGGGGATGAGTGAGATGGACCGCCGCCAAACTCCGCATCCAGCAAGGCTTGGGCAACCTTTTGTCCTTCGTCGCGAGGCTCTACGCCGACCGCGTATTGTGCGATATTGCGGGCAATTTGCGTGACTTCTTCGTCGCCTACTGGAGGGCGACAGCGCGCCTGGTTCACACCGCGCAGCGCGGCTAGCATTTCCACTTCGGAGAGCCCGGAGCGCCGCAATTGTCCCGCGATGCGGGTGAGCTCGACGTTCCGGGAACCTTCGCGAATTTCATCCCCGTCACGCGCAACGGGTTCATTCCGCGCCCGATTGTCGGCTTCGATGAATTGCAGCCATGGCTCGGGCAGCAGCGCAATCTTCGGATTCTCGGGCCCCCGTCCATCCAACCAACGGTATCGTTTCCCGCTCGAGTGCCGCGACGGCGGCGCGACCGCGTAGGAACCGTCCGCCAATAGATCCACCCCCGGCGCCAGGACCTTTTTCTTCCCCCAACCGGCGGGTAGCCGAAAATAGTAGTGCCGGCCGCCGCCACCCGTCTCGCTGGTCAGCGTTCGGGGCAGCGGGCCTAATCGCTTTGTCAAATCCACGAACTCTCGAAGCCCGCCATTCCGCGGGTCCACGTCGAGGACGATTACGTTGCTCGCGGACCCCGTCGCGATGCCGATGTTGAAGTCTCCGGATGCGGGCATCAGCCGCTTGAAGGTCGCGAAATCGTTGGTCGCATCCTTTACGCCGTGAAGAGTTATAGGCGCCTTCCCGGACCGCATGACGCCGTGCTCGGCTGGTTGAAGAAGTAAGACTTTGAACCCCAATTTCATCAGTTTTTGCGCGCGCGAAAGCATGTCCGGCGCGTTGCTTTTTTGCGAGCTCCTTCGGATGATCATTTGGGACTCCTGATTTTAGGCTGACCTGATCAGCGCTATGGCGAAGCAAACACGTTTTAGGGGCTGGCGAATAATATAATCTTCTCCACTGTTCATGAGTTATGCTTCTCATAAGAGATCTACGAATGTTCTTTCTTCCGCCAAAGGGGCTTGACGCGATGTTTATCTGTAGAAGCGAGGCTGGCCGTGGGCAGCTGCACTCCGGGTTTCTGGTGTCAACAGTTGATTTGCTCATTGCCGTTTACTCCGGTGACGGCGCAGTTCCACGATCTGAGCCCGGAGGGCTTCGATAAATTTTCTTGCAATTTCCTTTTCTACGCCTCGCATATGGACCTTTCCCGTGCGGAAAATATTTATAACAGGTCCTTCGGAAGTTCTCACTTACCAGCCATGTGCTACTCGTCCCACCTCCGCTACGTGGAGGCCGTTCTTCGCTAGCAGCGCCTGAATAGGGGGACGAAGTTTGAGCGGATGGCCTCCTTGCGAACCCGTACGCGCGGGATCGTCTATGGCCAACTTGCGGCGGCGGGACTGCTTGCGATTAATCATGGCTCATCCACAACCAACCAGGAGCTCGCGACGCCTGCGCGCTGATTCAGACTGATGTTGGGGATCACTCGTCTTCGGAGACACCCGGGCGGGATTGAGGTTCGGATAGTCGGCACTCGATGATCTCCTCGATGATGCGCAAGCGCAGCTTCGCCGGGCGGGCGCGAGGCGGGGTTCGGTTCCGCTCGATTGACAGTTGGGCATTTTTGATTGGATGATTCCGCCGACTCGTGCGGCGACCTCGTTCGGACCGCGTTTGGCCGCTTTGGTGTTCATCTGCGCGATCCTCTTCCTTGTGCCAAGCGGCGAGCCGCGCTCTCAGCGTCGCGCAGACCGGGCATCTGCGCCGGCAAAGCGAGGATCCGTTCCGGACAATCGCTGGTGGACGTTCGTAAGTTCGCGCGCTCGAAAGCGAGAACATCAGATAGGCGATATCGAATACTTCGCCCGATCCGCACGAAGGGAATATAACCTCCGTAGACCCGGGCATTTCTGAGGGTCTTAACGCTGCGTTTATGCCGCAGCGCGAGCTCGCATTCGGTCAGGAAAGCTTCGTGCTGGTCCAACTCTCGGTATTCTTCTGAGCTCATGACACGCCTCACAACTTCGGCAGTGTAAAGACACAGCTGTTCACGGCTCGAATTCGCGAGGCGCGTCTTCGTGCGTCAAAAGCCGTCCCGATTGCCGGTTCAACTCACACCGACAAGATCAATTGGGTTCTGTTACCAGATATTCATTCCGCTTCGTCATGGCGACGTGACCCGCTGCATTTCGATTCTCAAATTGGGACGAGACCGAAAACTCCTGCCGCCCTCGGCCGACCTGCGGATCAATCCCATAGCACGCTATATATTCCTGTTTACAATCTAAGATAAGGTCCAAATGACGAAAGGCTGGATTTGAATTTCTACACACTGATTGTGATAGAAATTTGAGTCGGGGAGATGCCCATCTTGGCGGCCAAATCGCGCTTCGTCTCCGCAATCAGAGTTGCAAAGTCGATTTGCAAGTCGCTGGGGCTCGGTTCTCGCGCTCCCTCGGCCAACTCGCTGTCGTCACGCTCTTGATAGGACTCGAGTTCAGTTGCTCTGCCAAGCGCCACATCTCCAACACTTCGAGGAGAAAAGTTCCAGACCAAACGCGTCTTAAAGCCGCGACGGCCTATCACGAATTTTCCAATCCCTATTCCGTCGAGCTCCTTGAGGAAACCGACGACTGTTTCTATCGCCAACCCAGAACGTTCCGCGGCGTTTTCCGCGTAAAGCTCGGTCCGCCGTCTAGTGTAGGTGGCCAACAATTCAAAGAATTCGCGCCATCCGCCGCCTTTGTTGTATAGCGCTTGCAATTTTTCTAGATAAGGTTCGGGGGACGCTGGCATGGCGAGTCCTCGCGCGGCGACTGCCATAACGCATATACGCTTCGCGTTGAGCCGTAAAGAGGCGCTCTAGAAAGCTAAGATCGTTTTCAACCGATTTATGCGAATTGGGCGACGCACCGAAGGCAGGATAGGTTGTAACAAACCCTCGGCCTCTGTTACCTCTAAGCCGTGCGCTAGCGCTCCAATTCGGTCTCTCGCGCAATGATTGCCTTTGCACTTTAGGTAGATCGCCCGATCGCTAATCAAACTTCTCGAAGCGCGCGGTGTGTATGCAGGCGGACAAGGCCACGCAGGGACGTCCCTGATTGGCCACCTCCCTCTTGTTGAAGGCACGTTTCCCTCTTGTTGAAGGCACGTTGGTCCATACGCCCAGGTTTTGGCTGTTCAAATCCAAGGCATTGGCCCATTTGAGGGGGCGAAGACAGTCGAGAGCAATTTTCCCCGAGTCGGCGATAGCGTACTGCCGCAACGGCTTCGCATGAGTGCCAATGGCGGACGCGCTTGTCCCGTCCGATCCTGCTACTTCCCCGCTAGCTGGTCACAGTATGGTCACTAGTCTGAATAAGCCAGCCGGCCAGGCCCAATTTTCTCGGTCTAAGTGTTTGATATCAATGGTGGGCGCACAAGGGCTCGAACCTTGGACCCGCTGATTAAGAGTTGTGGGGCTGAGGCAGCGAAAGGGGTCTTGCCATCGCCTACCCCAGCTCGCTTTTCAACCAGAAGTCGCACCGGTGTGCCGCTAGCCTGACATGGTCAAAAATGCCTCCGTTAGTCGCGATGCTGGTAGCTATGTGGTAGCTATCCACAAGGGCTCCGTGCTCACATCCCTAACCGGGGCAAATTCCCGGGCACGCAACTGCACAAAGCAAAATGCTGCAGTTGCGAGATTGAATCTTATCAAGCGCTTGCGCGAGCGCCGGCCTTCTGAATTTTTTCCTCCCGCGCTCCTGCCCGGGAATTTGCCCCGGTTACTCACATCCTCATTAAGTCATTGAAAAATCTGGTGCTGCAAGAGAGGATTGAACTCTCGACCTCTCCCTTACCAAGGGAGTGCTCTACCACTGAGCTACTGCAGCATCTCGGGGCGTCGCCGCCGAAAGCGTCCGGCTTCTGCCATAGGCGCCAACGCAAGGCAAGCGTCCGCGCACGATGGCCGACGTCCGGCCCCATCGCCCGTCGAAAATGGCGCGCCGACGGAGACGGGAAGCCGGAGGACGCGTCCTTTGCCGAGGACGCAGGGCCTCGATGAATGCCGCGACGGGCCGATGGCGGCCTTTGTAGACGCGGTCGTTGACTGGGTCAGCCGCACTTGAGCCAAGCACGGCTACAATTGTCGGGCGCCGCGCCCGGCTCGGCAGTTGCGAAGTTGCATTTTTTGGCGCCTAACCCTTTGAAACACCAAGATCACGCGTGAAACTTCAACCCCGTTCAGACCGCGCCGATGCGCATGAGGTCGTGGAAATGGACGATCCCGACCACTGCGCCCTTTTCCACCACCAGGAGCGCGGAAATCTTGTGGCTGATGCTCTCCAGCGCCTCGGCGACCAGCGCGTCCGGCGCGATCGTGCGGGGTTTGCGGGTCATGACGCTGGCGACCGGCGTATCGAGCGAGAAATCGGCCTTCAGGTGGCGGCGCAGGTCGCCGTCGGTGACGATTCCGGCCAGCCTGTCGTCGTCGAACACCGCCACGCAGCCGAAGCCCTTGGTCGTCATTTCGACGATCGCCTCGGCCATGCGGGCCTTGGCGCCGATGCGCGGAATGCGCTCGCCCGTGTGCATCGCGTCCCGCACGTGCTGCAGTTTCGCGCCGAGCTTGCCGCCCGGATGGAGCGCGCGGAAATCGCGCGCGGTGAAGCCGCGGCCCTCGAGGAGCGCGATCGCCAGCGCATCGCCGAGCACGAGCTGCATGGTCGTCGAGGTGGTCGGCGCGAGGCCGTTGGGGCAGGCCTCGTTCGCGTTGGGCATGGTCAGGCAGACGTCGGCCTCGCGGCCGAGCGCGCTGTCGGGGTTGGCGGTGATCGCGATCAGGGGGATGGCGTAGCGCTTGGCGAAGGTGATGATCGCCGCCAGCTCGGCGGTTTCGCCAGACCAGGAGAGGCCGAGCACGACGTCGTCGTTCTGCACCATGCCGAGGTCGCCGTGGCTCGCCTCCGCCGGGTGGACGAAGGACGCCGCCTGACCTGTCGAGGCGAGCGTGGCGGCGATCTTGCGGCCGATGTGCCCGGACTTGCCCATGCCGGTGACGATGACGCGGCCGCTCGCCGCCGCGATCCGCTCGACCGCCTGGGAAAACGCGGCGCCCAGCCCGCCTTCGCCTGTCGTCCGGATCGCCTCCTCCAGCGCCTCGAGGCCGCGGCGCTGTTTCCCGATGGTGCGGATCGCCGACAGGACGGCGCTGGCTTGTTCGTGAATCATGCGGCTCTTTAGCATCGAAGGAGGCGCTGCAAAACCTCGCGCGGCGGGGAGGCGAGCCGCTTGGGCCGCGAGTTGAGCGCGCGTCAGCCGTAACGGAATGACCCTCGACAGGCCAGACGCGCCTACCGACCCTCGTAGGCGAAGCCGAACTTGCGCAATTCCTCTTTCAGCCCCGGGCCGAGGTCCTGCCGGTCGAGCGCGAAGGCGATGTTGGCGGCGAGGAAGCCGAGCCGCGAGCCGCAGTCGTAGGTGGCGCCGTCGAAGCGCACGCCATGGAACCTCTGCGTGCGTGCGAGCTCGATCATGCCGTCGGTCAATTGAACCTCCCCGCCGGCGCCCTTTTCGACCAGCTCGAGGAACCGGAAGATCTCCGGCTGCAGGATGTAGCGCCCCGAGATGATGAGATTGGAGGGCGCCGTCCCCTGCTTCGGCTTTTCGATCATGCCGGTGATCTCAACCGCATGGTCGTGGTCGGCGCCGACGGCGACGACGCCATACTGATGCGTCTCCGCGGGCGAGATCTCCTCGACGGCGAGGACGTTGCCGCCGAACCGATCGTAGACGTCAACGCACTGCGCGAGGCAGCGCCCGCCGCGCGGGCCGCCCTTTGTCACCATGTCGGGCAGGAGCACTGCGAACGGCTCGCCGCCGACGATCTCGCGCGCGCACCAGACGGCGTGTCCCAGGCCGAGCGGCGCCTGCTGGCGGGTGAAGCTGGTCGCTCCGGCGGGGGGAAGGTCGGCCATCAGCGCGGCGTATTCGGCCCCCTTGCCGCGCCGCTTGAGCGTGTCCTCGAGTTCGTATGAGGAATCGAAATGATCCTCGATGACGCCCTTGTTGCGGCCGGTGACGAAAATGAAATGCTCGATCCCCGCCTCACGGGCTTCGTCGACGATGTACTGCAGGATCGGCCGGTCGACGATGGTTAGCATCTCCTTGGGGATCGCCTTGGTCGCGGGCAGGAAGCGCGTGCCGAGACCGGCGACGGGGAGCACGGCCTTGCGAATCGGTTTCTTCATCGATCGTCAGTCCTGGCGGGGAATGGAAAGTCAAGGCGTTGTAGGAAATCGGGAAGAACCTGCTATCGCTTAGCAGGTCCGGCGCCGGCGATCCACGCGGCGTTTGGCGGCGGCGCCTTGGGCGGATCGAGAAGGACGTGACATGAGCGTTCTGGTGACCGGCGGGGCCGGATACATTGGCGGACACATGACGCTGGGTTTGCTGGACGCCGGCGAGACAGTCGTCGTGCTCGACAATCTTTCGACCGGCTTCGACTGGGCCGTGCCCGACGCCGCCCGGCTCGTCGTCGGCGACATGGGCGACCCGGGTCTCGTCGCCCGGCTGATCGAGGAGCATGAGGTCGACGCCATCGCCCATTTCGCCGCCAAGATCGTGGTGCCTGAGTCGGTCGCTGATCCGCTCGGCTATTATCTCAACAACGCCTCCAACGCGCGCACGCTCATCGAAACCGCGATCCGGGGCGGGGTAAAGACTTTCATCTTCTCCTCCACCGCCGCGGTCTATGGCGAGACGTCGTCCGAGCCGGTGTCGGAGGAGACCCCGCTCGGGCCGATCTCGCCCTACGGCCGCTCGAAGCTGATGGTCGAATGGATGCTGGAAGACGCCTCTCGCGCCTACGACTTCCGCTACGTCGCCCTGCGCTATTTCAACGTCGCCGGGGCCGACCCGCAAGGCCGGCTCGGCCAGTCGACGCCGAAGGCGACCCATCTCGTCAAGCGTGGCGTGCAGACCGCGCTCGGCGTCCATCCGCGCATGGAAATCTTCGGCCAGGACTATCCGACCCGCGACGGCACCTGCGTACGCGACTATATCCAGGTGACCGACCTCATCGACGCGCATCTTGCGGCGCTCGCCTATCTGCGGGAGGGCGGGGCGAGCGTCGTCTGCAATTGCGGCTACGGTCACGGGGTGACGGTCAGGGAGGTGATCGACGTCGTCAAGAGGGTTTCGGGCGTCAATTTCAAAGTCGTCATGTCGCCCCGGCGCGCGGGCGATCCGGCCGCACTCGTGGCTCGCGCCGACCGGGCGAAAAAGGTGCTCGGCTGGAGGCCGGTGCGCGATAACCTCGAAAACATCGTGCGCCAGGCGCTCGATTGGGAGCGCCGGCTGCACAATCGCCGCGCCGGCGAGAAACCGTAACAGTCGCTGCCGCCGCCGCCGGATCACATAGGGGGCAGCGGCCTCAGCCGCACACGCATCCGCCTGGGATCAATGGTCAGAAGCGCCCCGCTCTCCAATTCGGCGCTCATCCGACGCAACGCATTGGCCACAAAGCCGCCGATGGCCCCCGGGTTGAGGTCTTCTGCGCGGATTTGAGCCACGCTCGGCTTGTCGCCGTGCGTCGCCGACAGAATAGAGCCGAAGTCGAGATCATGGGTGAGCACGACATAGCCATTTGTGCGCGCGAAAGCCATGATCTCGGTATCCGACGCAGTGGGCGCGCCGATTTGAGACCAGTGCTCAGCCTCAAAACCCGCGTCGCGCAGCAAAGCCGCCCAGCGCGGCGAAAGGTTCATGTCGATAAGCAGCCTCATTCGCCGGGCAACACAATTTCACGGTCCTCCGCCAGCCACGCTGCGTAACGAAGCGCCTGCAGGATGTCCTCACGTTCGAGATAAGGGTAATCGGCAAGGATTTCCTCGATGGTGTTGCCCGAGCCGATCTGGCCGACGATCATCCCCACCGTGACCCGCATGCCGCGGATGCAGGCCTTACCTCCCATCACTTGAGGATT
Source organism: uncultured Alphaproteobacteria bacterium (assembly GCA_963805295.1). GTDB lineage: Bacteria > Pseudomonadota > Alphaproteobacteria > Rhizobiales > Beijerinckiaceae > Roseiarcus. Next base: position 87,076 of record CAWDTW010000034.1, read on the forward strand.
TTGAGTGATTTCGATCCAGGCGTTCCATGCGCGTCTCGCTAGCAAATCAGTTGAACGGACTGTCGAGTGATTATAGCGTTTCGAACCGAACCAACGGAAAAATCACCGCCTCCAGACAAATCCGTGATCGCTGCGTGCATGGGGGCTAATGAATCCCCTCATTCTTGATCGACGCGGACAAGAATATTGCCTGAATTGGCGAGTCACCGCGTGGCGAGATCACGAATCAGCCGGGCGGGGGCTCATGCGCAAGTCGATCGATCGGATGGAATTGGTTCATGATTTTCTGAAGCGCGCGTTTGCGGGGAGTTTGCACGCCAAGCGGATTTTTCGCTGGCCAATGGGACGTTGGGGGTTCTGACGGGGGCGTCGTTGGCCGTTTCGGTCATCGGGCACGCGCTGGCGCAAGCGCGCGGTCTGATGGACAGACACGCGATCAAACAGGTCGATCGCCTGCTGAGCAACGCCGGGGTCGTCGTATGGGACCTGTTCGCCCCATGGGCGCGCGAGGTCGTGGGCCAGCGCAAGGCGATCGTCGTGGCGATGGATTGGACCGATTTCGACGCCGACAATCAGGCCACGCTCGCTTTGAGCCTGATCACGCGCCACGGCCGGGCGACGCCGCTCCTGTGGCTGACGGTCGACAAGGACGAACTGAAGGACCGGCGCAACGACTTCGAAGACCTCTGCCTGACGCGTTTGAAGACGATCCTGCCCGAGGGCGTGGCGGTGACGATCCTGGCCGATCGCGGCTTCGGCGACGTCAAACTGTTCGAATTCCTCGAAAGCCTCGGCTTCGGTTACGTCATCCGCTTTCGCGGCAACGTTCATGTGACCGCGGCGGACGGTGAGACGCGCCTGGCCGCCGACTGGGTCGGCAAGAAAGGGCGCGCGCGCCTTCTGCGCGGCGCCGAACTCACCGCCGCCCGCCACAAGGTCGGCGCGGCGGTCTGCGTCCACGCCAAGGGGATGAAGGAGGCTTGGCATCTGGCCGCCAGCGATGCGACCGCGAGCGCCTCCCAGATCGTCAACCTCTACGCCAAACCCTACTTGAACAGTAAACGGGGCCTCGCGCCTGTAACGTATTGATATTATTGATGCCAGCGAGGCCTTTATGCAAAATGTAGTGCCACGTTATTTGCCATTACGGCCTTGATTGTGGGAACAATTTATGCTTGTGTGGTGCTGTTGGCTCAGGGGTCAGTCGTTTTCTGCCTATTCGCGCTGCGCTGTAAGGATTTATCAATGGAAGCGCGTGGCTAAAGCGGCGCAAATGCCAATGTAAAGCGCGAATATTCGATTTTCGGAGGCGTAGTGCCACGTCGCGCCGAATTTCGCCAAATTCTTCGCGAAATCAATGGCTTGAAAAAAGTCGGTGTTTAAGTAGGGCCAAACGGTGGACGATCGAGCCGGGGTTCCGCGACACCAAGGATTTGCGTTTCGGCATGGGCCTGAGCGTCCTGCGCATCGGCGATCCGCAACGGCGCGACCGTCTGCTGCTGCTCAACGCCTTGGCGATCCTCTTCCTGACCCTGCTCGGCGCGGCCGGCGAAAGCCTCGGCATGGACCGATCGCTCAGAACCAGCACGGTCAAACGCCGCGTCCACTCGCTGTTCCGCCAGGGCTGCCTGCTCTACGATCTCATTCCCAACATGCCCGAGCGACGCTTAAGGCCGCTCGTTGAAAAATACGAAGAACTCCTAAATCAAAACAACGTCTTCACACAAACCTTCGGCCTCGCCTAATTGAGGGGATGCGTGAGGCATGGGGGCCTTCGCAATGCGCAAGAACGGTTTCAGATACAGCGCCTATGGGTCGCATACCTTGGGCGATGGGTGCCGCGTCTACCATCAAGGGGCCTTGACACGTATTGCGGATTCTACGCAATCCTCAACCTGATCAACTTCCTGAAATACAAAGAGGACCGCTCGAACGTCGATTTCATTGGCGCCGATAAATTCCGCGAGTTCAGACGGTTTATCGACACTTTTGTTTTGGCGCTATTATACTTGACGGGACCAGCCACTAGTTCACGCCTCAAGAATCCCCTCATTTCGATTTTCGTCAATGAAATCAACAAGTTAGGGAAATGCCGGAGATAACCATTAACATATTGATTTCATTGCGATTTTCAGCATACGCCGAAAAATGAGGGGATAAGTTAGAGTTCACGCCCATCCCCAGAAATTGCGCACTCGCAGTGCGATCTCGTTTGCAGGCATTGAAGCCGACCCGAGGATATGCCCGTAAGGAGCGCCGATATCCTTAACCCAATCAGGCGTCTGGTCCCCTAGTGTTATGATCGATTCAATATGCGCGCCTCTGGCAATGAGCGTCACAATATAGGCATGTGGCTTGTGCCCGTCCGGAAAGTTGTCATCTTCGCGAAGGGAGAACAACATATTCGTTCGAAGTTGGTGGCTATTCGCAATCACTTCCTCAGCCCAAACAATAGCGGAGGGTGCGTTATGACCATCATTAATTGGCATTGCTTTTGGATTCATGCGGAGATATTGGCCGTTCACTAGACATATCTCAAAAGGTGTATCACGCTCGCGTGACATCCCCGTAAGCGCACGGATGGTAGAGCCCTTGCGCGTATTCACACCTCCGATAAGAGACCAAACGTGAATCGTCATTCCTGATCCCCAGATTGCATCTGCCTCTTCGTAGCTTCCGTCTTTTCGGACTTCCTTGGCGCTTTGACGACGGCCGCAAAAGCCCGTTCAAATGACTTCGGGTCGTTATCCGTCTCTGCCTCCCGCGAGGTCTCGCGGATGCGCTTGGCGCGCTCAGCGTCGGTTATAGGGCGTTTTTTGGCCGGCATAAGAGTTTCTTTCCGCTCGGAATTATGTTTTTAGGACCGTGAATTTATGTAGGAACGGCCGTGAGCTTATGCCATATTCATTCGCCGGTCCAACCTATCAAAGGACAACGAAAATGGCCGTCGACACCACGGCTATTGATGCCGTCCCCGTAAGTCGAATTTTTCTTTCTTTAGATAATCCGCGCCATGTGCCGTTTGATAACGAAGCGAAAACAATCGACTACTTATGTAACAAAGAGGACGTGTATCAACTTGCGAGGGATATCGCGCGACATGGGTTAAATCCGCTTGAACGGTTCGCTTTGATTCCGGTTTCCAATCATGTGTCGGGCGTCGTGTTCAAGGAGAAGGATAGCGTTAACTTATGGCTTGAGCGAATTCACAGCGGACCTCAGGGAGGTATTGGGCGCAAAGAGTAAATTCGCCCATTCGCCCAAAGCCGCGCCTCGACAAACGCGTAAGCGGCGGCTTCGTCATTGAAGTGCGGAGCGGCGAAAATGGACCTGGACACGGAACAATCTCCTTATGCCGCAATCCTATATCAAGTGATTGGTCCCGTCAAGTATAATATCGCCTTTGTTTTCGACGGTCCCTTTCCTAAGAGGCCCTTCGGAGATGACGGGCTCACTCAGAAGCTACTTTTTTACGCACTTTCCCGCGCGCTCGAACATTTCGAGATCGCGGCAAGAACTCGTTGTTGGACAAATCCTGCCGGAAACTGCGGCAAGCGCGCTTGGACTAGCCGCTGTCAGAGAGGGCGAAGACGACAACCTTGCGCATTGGGTAGCTTTCATCGGCAAGGACCATCTTAACGATCTTAACGGTACCGGCATCGCCTGCGAATTTGACTGGAAGGGGATCGTTCTCGACTTCTGATCGAGAGTATGAACGCTGGTGGGTGGGTAGGGACGGCCAAGCTAAGATAAAACGTGGAGGTGAAGCAAAGGGAACCCCGGTCGAATTGCCGTGGCGGTTTGTTTTCGTTCACTTGTGAGAAGATTTGAGTGCGAGTGCGGAGGCCGCGCCTATGCTGGAGCCGGCTGCTTCGCATTCGTTAGTTGAGCCGGCTCAGCGTTAGTCCACCCGCCCCTCTCGCCCCTGCCGCCTTTTCGGGCTTTACATTCGCCCCGCCAACCGGTTGATTGGCTGTGATTTCAACGGGGGAAGCGCATGCGCTCGGGCGACCGGCGGGAATGAGCGCCGACGACATTCTCGTCACCGAGGACCTCAGCAAGAGCTTCGGCGATTTCCGCGCGGTCAGCGACGTGTCGCTGCGCATCCGGCGCGGAACGATTCACGCCTTGATCGGACCGAACGGCGCCGGCAAGACGACCTGTTTCAACATGCTGACAAAGTTCATCACCCCTTCCGCGGGGCGAATCACGTTCAACAGCCGCGACATCACCGCGATGCGGCCGGCGGACGTCGCGCGGCTCGGACTCGTGCGCTCGTTCCAGATCTCGGCGGTGTTTCCGCACCTCACCGCGCTCGAAAACGTGCGCATCGCGCTCCAGCGGTCGCGTGGCGATTCGTTCGACTTCTGGCGCTCGAAATCGAGCCTCGAACCGTTGAACGGACGCGCGCTCGAACTCTTGGACAGCGTGGGGCTGACCCCCTTCGCGCATTCGAAGGCGGGCGAGATCTCATACGGCCGCAAGCGGGCGCTCGAGCTCGCCACCACGCTCGCGGTCGAGCCCGAGATGATGCTGCTCGACGAGCCGATGGCGGGCATGGGGCACGAGGACATCGACCGCATCGCCGCCCTCATTCGTCGCGTTTCGGCCAACCGCACCATCCTCATGGTCGAGCACAATCTGCAGGTCGTCGCCAACCTGTCGCACCGCATCACGGTGCTGACGCGCGGGCGGGTGCTGGCGGAAGGCGACTATCCCACGGTCTCGGAGAACGACGAGGTGCGAGAGGCCTATATGGGAGCGGGACATGGCTGAGGCGGCTCGCGCGCGCACGCCTGTCGCCGACGCGGCCGCGGCCGCGGCCGCGGCCGTGCTCGAGGTCAAGGGCCTGCAGGCCTGGTACAACGAATCGCACATCCTCCACGGCGTCGATCTCGACGTGCGCGAGGGCGAGGTCGTCACCCTGCTCGGCCGCAATGGCGCCGGCAAGACGACGACCTTGAAGGCGATCATGGGCATCGTCGGCAAGCGCAGAGGCTCGGTGATGTTCCGCGGCCGCGAGCTCATCAATCTCTCGATCGACCGCACCGCCCGGCTCGGCGTCGCGCTCTGCCCCGAGGAGCGGGCCATTTTCGCGAAGTCTCACGGTCAAGGAGAACCTGTTTCTGCCGCCCGAGATCGCCAGGACCGGCGCGATGAGCGTGGAGCGAATCTACGCGCTCTTTCCCAACCTTCGCGAGCGGCTCACGAGCGGCGGCGGCAAGCTGTCGGGCGGCGAGCAGCAGATGCTGGCGATCGCTCGCATCCTGCGCACCGGCGCGCGCTTCCTGATGCTCGACGAGCCGACCGAGGGCCTCGCCCCGGTCATCATCCAGCAAATCGGCCGCACCATCGCCGAACTCAAGCGCGCGGGCTTCACCATCCTGCTCGTCGAACAGAACTTCCGCTTCGCCTCGACCCTCGCGGACCGGTTCTTCGTCATGGAGCACGGCAGGATCATCGACGCCTTCAACAACGCCGAGCTCGCGGGAAAGATGGACATGCTGCACGAGGCGCTGGGCGTATGAAGATCACCGTTACGCGACGCCATACGCTCGACGGAGACCTGACGTGAACGTCTTCGGTCACGTGATCAGCTGGCCGGAGCTCTCCGGCCAGCTCCTCATCGGGCTCATCAACGGTTCGTTCTATGCGCTGCTCAGCCTCGGCCTCGCCGTCATTTTCGGCATGCTGAACATCGTCAATTTCGCCCACGGCGCCTTCTACATGATGGGCGCCTTCGGGGCCTATTTCCTGCTGGTCGGGGCCGGCCTCAACTACTGGTGGGCGCTCATCCTGTCGCCGCTGGCGATCGGCGCGATCGGCGCAGTCGTCGAGCGGCTGTTCCTCAAGCGCCTCGTGGGCTTCGATCCGCTCTACAGCCTGCTCCTCACCTTCGGGCTCGCGTTGATCTTCCAGGGCCTCTTTCAGAATTATTTCGGCGCCTCGGGCATGCCCTACGCGATCCCCAAGCAGCTTAGCGGCGCCTACAATCTCGGCTTCATGTTCTTGCCGGTCTACCGCGGCTGGGTGATCGTCGCCTCCGTCGTCGTGTGCTTCGGAACCTGGCTCATCATCGAGAAGACAAAGCTCGGCGCCTATCTGCGCGCCGCGACCGAGAATCCCACCATGGTCCGCGCGTTCGGCATCAACGTGCCGCGCATGGTTACGCTGACCTACGGCTTCGGCGTCGCGCTCGCGGCCTTCGCCGGCGTGCTGGCCGCGCCGATCAATCAGGTCCGCCCGGGCATGGGCGCCGACATCATCGTGGTCGTCTTCGCCGTGGTGGTGATCGGCGGCATGGGCTCGATCCTGGGCTCGATCCTGACCGGGTTCGTGCTCGGCGTCGTCGAGGGCCTGACCAAGGTCTTCTATCCCGAGGCGTCGAACACGATCGTATTCGTCATCATGGCGATCGTTCTATTGATCCGGCCGGCGGGCCTGTTCGGAAGGGCCTCCTGACATGAGCGGGAAAGCCGCCGTCTCGGCGGATGCGACCGAGCGCAACCGACGAGCGAACGTCATCGCCTTCGGCGTGATGGTCGCGCTGATCGCGATTGCGCCCTTCGTCGCCTATCCGTTCTTCATCATGAACGCGCTCTGCTTCGCACTGTTTGCCTGCGCCTTCAACCTCTTGATCGGCTACGTGAACCTCCTCTCGCTCGGGCACGCGATGTTCCTGGGGCTGGCGAGCTACGTCTGCGCCCATGCCGCGAAAGTCTGGGGCCTCGAGCCGGTCTCGGCGATCGTGCTCGGCGTCGCCGCTTCGGCGGCGCTCGGCCTCGTCACCGGCGCGCTCGCCATCCGCAGCAGCGGCATCTATTTCGCGATGATCACCGTCGCCTTCTCGCAGATGGTCTATTTCTTCTGCGTCGAGGCGCCGTTCACCCACGGCGAGGACGGCATACAGGCGGTGCCGCAGGGCCGCGCGCTCGGGTTCATCGATTTGTCGAATCCCTGGATTCTCTACGTCTTCGTCGCCGTGGTGTTCCTGTTCGGCTTTCTCGCGATCGAGCGTATCGTCAATTCGCCGTTCGGAGAGATCCTCAAGGCGATCCGCGAGAACGAGCCGCGCGTCGTCTCGCTCGGCTACCGTTCGATGCAATACAAGCTCGCCGCCTTTACCCTGTCGGCGGCGATCGCGGGCCTCGCCGGCGCGACCAAGGCGATCGTCGCCCAGAACGCGTCGCTGACCGATGTCGCCTTCGCCATGTCGGGCGAAGTGGTGCTGATGACGCTGGTCGGCGGCATGGGCGCCTTCTACGGTCCTGTGGTCGGCGCGCTCATCGTCGTGTCGATGCAGAACTATCTGGCCCAGTTCGGCGAGTGGGTGACGGTCATCCAGGGCGTCGTCTTCGTCGCGTGCGTGCTCGCGTTCCGCCGGGGCATCGTCGGCGAACTGGCGGCGCGGGCGAAAATTTCGCTGTGAGCGCCATCGATCGTCCCACATGGAGAGTGATTCCCGGCGAAGGCAGACTGTCTCCGGGACAGCGACATGCAGAGACGGCGCGATCGATGCGGAGCCGCGGCGACATTGGCCCTTGGCCCCCAGGCGGAGAAACGGGCATATTGCGCGGGGGAAGACGAAGGCGCCCGCCAATGGCCGAAGACCTTACTCTCGACGAGCTCATGGAGCTCGGCGCCGGCCGTCCGGCCCCTGAAGCCGTCGCCGCGCTCTACCGTCGGGCTTTCTGCGAATTCGGGGCGCGCGCCCTCTGGAGCCGCCGGCCGAGCGAACATCCCACCATCGCCCAGGCGCTCGTCGTCGCCGAAAGCCTTCGACGCGACGGCGATATGACCACCCGGCCGCTTGCTGCGCGAATCGAAGAGGCTTGCCGTTCCGCTCTCTAAGCTGCAGAGCGAGGTCCTGCTCGCCCTTGCGGCGCATCCGAATCCCGAAAGCGCATCAACGGCCGCGTCGAGCAGTGATGTCATGTTTATCAGAATTATAAACGTCAGTAGTTCTGTAAAACACAATCTATAGGGCAACGAAAGTTGCAGATTTTGGCGCCTATCGCATTGAAAAGTCAGAATCGAGTGCAGATTCCCAAAGCCCATCGCGGACAAGGCTCGTGAACTCGCGCCAGACCCGGCGGCAGCGTCAACCACATCCCGCCGCGCGCCGCGTGACGCCCCACGGCGGCGCCGATAGCCGCTCCCCCTATCCCTTGGCCAGCGCCCTGAGGTCGAAGGCGGGGTTCGCGGCCTCTTCGGGCGTCAGCGTCTTCGGCGTGCCGATGATGCGCTTGGCCGCCGCGTGGTCGCCGGCGCGGTTGACCAATTCGACCACCGCGAGCCTGCCGCCCCGGAAGCCGAAGGTCGAGAAAGCGCGCGTCTCGGGATCGCCCCTCGTGACCCAGGTATCGACGCCGTGCGAGAGGCCCGCGATCATGAGCTTCAGGTCGCCCTGGTCGCTCCAGAACCAGGCGAGCGCGTCGTAGGGCGCGGGCTTGCCGACGAGCCGCGCGGCGACGCATTTCGCCTGATCGACCGCGTTCTGGATCGAACTCGAGCCGGGTGCGGAATCCGAGGGCGGCATTGGGGAAATCGGCGCAGTCGCCGATCGCCGAAATGGCGGGGTCCGAGGTCCGCAGAAGCGCGTCGACGACGACGCCGTTGGCGCATTCGAGTCCGCCCTCGCGCGCGAGCTGGTCCTCCGCCGCGACCCCGACGCCGACCACCACAAGATCGGCGGGCAGGACCTCGCCGTCCGTCAGCGCCACGGCTTCGGCCTTGTCGGCGCCCTTGATCGCCGAGACGCCGACCCCGAGCCGGACCCGCGCGCCGAAGGCCATATGCGCCTTCAAGAAGAAATCCGACATGATGGTCGAGACGGCGCGCCCCATGGGCCGCGCGATTTCCACCACGGTCACTTCGGCGCCGAGGCTCGTCGCGGTGGCCGCGATCTCGAGCCCGATGAAGCCAGCGCCGATGACGACGACCTTTCGCCCCGCGCCGAGCCGCTCGCGGATCGCGGTCGCGTCGGCGATGGTCCGCAGCGTGAAGACGCCCGGCAGATCGACGCCCGGCGCGTCGAGCCGCCGCCCCCGCGACCCCGTCGCGAGGATCAGATGCCCATAGCCGGCCGCGCGGCCGTCGCTTGTCTCGACCTGCCGCGCCGCGCGGTCGACTCTGGTCGCGCGGACGCCCAGTCTGAGGTCGATTCGATGGTCGCGAAAGAACGCCTCGGCCCTCAGCGGCAGGCCGTGAATGTCCATCTCGCCCTTGAGAAAGGCCTTCGACAGCGGCGGCCGCTGATAGGGCAGGTCCTCCTCGCTGGAGAGGAGAATGACGTCGCCCTCGAAACCGTCCTCGCGCAGGCTGACGGCGGCCTGGACGCCGGCGTGGCCCGCGCCGACGATGACGATCGGCGATGACGACATCTCAAGGTCCATTGGCCTGTGAGTCATCCGCCGCAGGTCATTCGTTCGCGTAGAGGCGGAAGTCGCTGCGCTCGGCGTCCGGCTCGCCCGGGCCGGGATCGTCCGGCGCCATCGTCGCCGGATCAATAATGATCCCTGCTCTCGGCGGCGGAGCGGCTGGGGAAGGCGCAGCGCTGCGCGGCGGCTCGACAGCTTGGGTCGCCGGCGCGGGGGAGGGCGCGGCGGGAGGCGCGGAGATCTCCGGCGGCTGCGGCGTCGGCTCGGGCTCGATCGGCGCGGGCTCCGCCACCGCGGCGATGCGCTCGTCGGGCGTGCGCCAGACGAAGGCGTCGAGCGTCCCCGAGGGCGAGACGGGCGCCCAGCGGTCGCTGATGACGCCGTCGGTCACCCACGCCTTGTCGCGCGGCGCGCGCGCGGCGCGTGCGAGCCACTCGCGCACCGCGCCGCTATGGCCTTCCGCCTCCTCGAGGTCGGCCATTAGGAGGCAGGCGCGGCGGGTCGGCCGCCCGTGTGGCGAGTCGAAAGCGAGAAGGGGCGCAACGGCGGCCCGGGCGGCGGCGCGGTCGTGCGCCTCGAGCGCGGCGCGCCCGACGGTCAGCATCGACTCGAGGTCGTTCGGCGCGACCCGAGCAAGCGTGCGCGCGCGGGCGAGCCGGTCCTCGACGGAGTCGCCATGGCGCACGTGCAGGTACGCCGCGGCAAGATCCGGGTGCGGCGTCTGCGCATAGGCGTTCTCGAGAATCTTGGTCGCGCGGCGGTAGTCGCCCGCCGCCGCCGCCAGCCGGCCGTAGATCGCGGCGGCTGGAATGAGCGTCGGCGCGAGACGGCAGGCCTCCTGCGCGAGCGCCAAGGCTTGCTTCGGGTCGCGCTCGATCTGCTCCCCGGCCATCGCGGTCTTGATGACGGCGCGCCAGCGTTGGGCAGTGGGCCGATCGATGAGGCGCGCGGAGACGTTGGAGTCGACGGTGGCGAGCGCGCCCGTCCAATCGCCGCGGCGTGCGCGGTCGTCGAGCACCGCTTGTCCGGCCCAGGCGGCCGGGGCGTGCGCATTGGCGCGCATGGCGTATTGCAGCGCGGCCTCGTGGTCGCCGCCGCGCCGCGCCTCGATATGCAGGCCGCGCAACCCGAGACCATGCGTCTCCTGGTGATCGAGCATAGCGTTGTAGGCGGCGATGGCGCCCGGTCGGTCGCCGGCGAGCTGCGCAGCCTGGGCGTGCAGGAGCTTGGTCATCGGTTCGTGTTCGAGGAGGCGGTTCGCCTCCGCGGCGTGCCTCATCGCCGCCCGCGAATCGCCCGCGCCGACCGCGATGAGGCCACGCGACACCGCCGTGAGCCCCTTCTCGCGCCGGCGCGCCCGGGCCGCTAGGGTCATGAGCGAGGGAATGCGGAAGACGAAGCGCAGCACGCCCCAGGCGATCGACCAGACGACCGCAACCGCGGCGACGACGCCGAGCGCCAGCATCAGCGAAACTTTGTATTCGACGCCCTGAAAGGTTAGCGCCACGACGCCCGGATTGTCGGCGAGCCACGTCAGGCCCCAGGCCGCCAAGGCTACCGCAGCGAGGAGAATCAACAGGCGAAACATAACGTCTCCGCTTTTCCGACGTCTCGCCCACGATCCCCGGACGGGCGAGGCGACCCCATCGACCGTCTCAGGGCTTGGCGCTCTGAGCCAGCCGCGTCACCGCCGCCTCGCGGATCGACTGAAGCGCCGCGACCGCCGCCTGTCTCGATCCGGCCTCGGCCGCCCAAGAGGAGGCGGCTTGGCGCGAAGGTTCCGGCAGCTTGGCGAAGGCGGCGAGCGCGCCGCTCACGTCGCCGCGCCGGCTGTCAGCCTCGATCTGCGACGCCAGCGCCTGCGGATCGTCGCCGGCAGTTTCGTTCAGGTCGCGCACCTGAACGAGGCCGCGCAGACGGGCGAGAAAGCGGTCGAGGATGCCGCCCTCTTCTTTCGGTGCGGCCGCAGCCAGCACCTGGGACTGAACGGCTTCGAAGGATGCCGCGAGCGCGCGGCCGGTCGGGGCCCCATTGACCAGCGCTTTCAGCGCGGCGAGCTTCGCCGGCTCGACGCCGAGGCTCTCCAACGCTCCGAGCTCGGTCGGAAACGGCGCGCCCGCGGCAAGCTTGTCGCGCAGCGCCTCCGCGACGATGGCGACCGCGGCGGGGTTGTCGTTGGCGGCGGGCTTTTCGGGCGCGACGCGGGTTTCGCTCTTCGGCGGCGCGAGTTGAGCTTCTATCCTATCGAGCCGGTCCGCGAGCGCGGATAGGTCGGAGCCGGCTGCGCCCGCCTGCGGCGTGCCGGACTCCAGCTTCGCCACGCGCGCCGAGAGGCCGGGAATTTCGCCCCGCGCGGCGTCCACGTCCGCGCGCAGGTCCCTGATCTCGCCCGTCAGATCTTGAGCGGCCTGCGTCGCCGCAGCGATCTTGGGCGCTTCGGCCGCATATTCCCCCTCCAGCGCGCCGAGGCGCTTGTCGAGCACGGCGGCGCCGGAGGCGGCGTTACTGGCTTCGAGCGCGGCCACCCGCTTGTCGATCGTCGCGAGCGCCGTAGTTGAAATTGTACCCTCCAGAGCGCCGACCCGCTTGTCGAGGCCGAGGATCGCCGCGTTTTCGCGTTGAGCCTGGGCTCTGGCGGCCGCGGTGTCGCGCTCGTTCTGAGCTTCGAGCGCCGCAAGCCTGCTTGCGTCAGCCTCAGCGACATCCGCTTTCGGAGCGAAGAAATAGTAGCCGCCGCCGACGGCGAGAGCCGAAACGACGAGGCCGCCGAGCGCGCCCGAAAGAAACCCGCGCATGGCCTGCGGCCCCCTCCCGGGCGCGTGCGAGGGTTGCGACGCGCTGGGCCGCGAGCCGTCGGCGGTCGGCGGCGGCGCGGCTTCGTCTTTGCTCCCGGAGGCGACCTCGCCCTCGATGACGCCCGGATCGCGCCGTTTGTCCCGATTGACCGGCGCGCCCGCCGCCGGCGCTGAGGCAACGTCCTGGCTTTCCTCGTCGACCATTGCTCGTGCGCCCTCGATTTTTCGCGCCCTATATACGGGAGGCCCTTTCCGAAAGAAACATGGACGAGGCCTCTCTCAAAGCCGCAAACAGCGCCTCCTCCTCAGGCCGCTCTGCGACGAGAACCCGTTCCGCGCCGATCGCCCTCAAAGGCTCGGCGACGTCGTTCGACAGGCAGACGTGGCGCATGTTCGCAAAGTGCGCGGCGGCCCCCGCTCTCTCGGCCAGCCGCGCCGCGAGCGCGGCCGAGCGTCGGGAATAGTGCAGCGCTCCGGCGCAGGATGCGAGGGTGCGGACTTCGGCCGGCCGCCAGGCCGCCCGGGCTTCGGCCGCATAGGCCGCGACAACCTCTAGCGCACAGAATTCATAGAGCGCCGCCTCGAGCGCGGGCTTGTGATCGCGTCCGGCGAGATACAGGACGTTCGCGCCCGGCTTGTTCTCGCGTTTCAGCGTCTCGATGAGACGCTCGGCGTCGGGCGCCGGCGGGGCGGCGATCCGCCAGCCGCGCGCTTCGGCCGCCCGCGCCGTCCGGACGCCGACGACATAGAGCGGCGAGGAGGCCTGAATTGGCGGCTCGCCCAGGAACGCCTTGGCGCTGGTCGCTACGACTGCGTCATAGCGCCTCCGCGCCGACGTGAAAGAGAGCGGCGCGATCTCGATCACCGGCAGGCAGGCGACGGCGAACCCGATTCGGCGCAGCCGCCCCGCGCTTCGCACCGCATCGTCGCGGGCGCGAAAAAGCGCGATTTTGGCCGCCGTGACCCCCCGGTTCTTCATGGCCGGCATTATGGGCGAGGCCGGCGGGCGGGCAAGGCGCCGCTTGCCGATCGGCGCGCGGGGCTTTACCTCGTCGGCCTTTCTTGCGTCATAAGCGTTAGGACCCTCGTTGGACAAAGCCCTCGACACTCCCGACCTCGCCGCGGCCCGCGCCTGGCGCGACCTCGACTTCCGAAAGGACATCAACGGCCTACGCGCGCTTGCCGTTCTCGGCGTGGTCGCCTTTCACGCCGATCGCGCGCTTGTTCCGGGCGGCTTTGCCGGGGTCGATGTCTTCTTCGTCATTTCGGGTTTCCTCATTTCGCGCATCATTTTGTCCGAGTGCGCGGTAGGCCGCTTCTCGTTGGCGGCGTTCTACGCGAAGCGCGCCAAACGCATTCTGCCGGCCCTGCTTGTCGTCGTGAGCGTCGTCTGGATCGTCGGCTGGTTCCGCGCCGCGCCGACCCAACTCCGCGACATCGGCGGCGGCCTGCTGGGCAACTCGTACTTCACCGTCAACTTCTGGCTCATGCGGTTGGCCGGGGTCGGCGGCTACTTCGGCGGCAATTCGTCCGCCAAGCCGTTGCTCCATCTCTGGTCGCTCAGCATCGAGGAGCAGTTCTATCTCGTTTGGTCCGTTCTGCTGCTAGCGGTCTTCAAGTTGAGCTGGCGGCTCGCGCCCTTCGTCATTCTCGGCGTCTTCGTCGCCTCGTTCGGCTATTGCGTCGTCTTAACCCCCATCAATCCGATCGGCGCCTTCTATCTGCCCTGGACGCGGGGGTGGGAGCTGGCGTTCGGCGCGCTCCTGGCCTACCGCGAGGTCTTTCTTCTGCGCGCATGGCCCTATCCCTCGCGCCGGTTCGCCGATGTCGGCGCGGGATTGGGCGTCGCGCTCATCATCGGCGGCTACCTGTTCCTGAGCGAGGCCGAGCCGTTTCCCGGGTGGCGCGCGACGATCCCGACCGTCGGCTGCGCGCTTGTCATCGCCCATCCGCGTTCGTTCACCGGCGACATCGCGCTCGGCAATCGGGTCGCGGCCTTCTTCGGCGTCATCTCCTATCCGCTCTATCTCTGGCACTGGCCGCTATTCGCCTTCGCCCATGTCTGGCCGCGCGTCATTCCGACGCGAGGGGTAATGTTCGCGCTGGCGGGCGTCGCCGTCGCGCTTGCGGCGCTCACCTATCGGCTTATCGAGACGCCGGTCACGAGGGTGTTTCGACGTTGCCCCTATACGGTCGGCGTCGCTCTCGTTACAGCGCTGGCGCTGACCGGAATCGTGGGGCGCATCACTTACCACGCGAAGGGTTTTCCCCGCCGCTTTCCGCCGCTGGTCACGCGCGTTTTCGACTATGACGTCAACGGCGCGCAGGGGAAGCGCCTGATGCGATGCTTTTATCAGCGCGACGAGCGGGTCTATCCGCTCGCCGAAGAGCGCGTGCGGGCGGCGCGATTCTTCGAGGACAACCACTGCGGCGTCGCCGACGATCCGACGAAGCCGATCATCCTCGTCGTCGGCGACTCGCACGCCGCGCATTTGTTCGCCGGCCTCAGGGAGGCTTTCGCCAGCAGGGCCAACATACTGACCCTGTCGTCAGTGTTCTGTGTTCCCCTGGTGGAGCATGTCGAAATGGACGAAGGCGTCGCCGGCACGCCGCGCTGCCGCGCCATCAATGACTATGTGTTCGAACGGATCCGCGTGATCAGGCCAGACGTGCTGCTGGTCGCCGGCTACTTCGCCCAGTACGACCACGAGGCAAACTGGCGCTATCCCGACTATCTCAGCGCGCTCGTCGACGGGGCGAGGGCACTGCACGAGGGTGGCGTGCGCTCGATCGTCATTGCGGGCGAGGTGCCGACTTGGGCGCCGGTTCTGCCGATCCTCGTCGGCCGCGACCTGCTCGAGACCGGCAAGGCGCGGGAGTTTTCTCGTGTCGGCGTCCGGCCGGATTCGCTAGAAACGGACAAGGCGCTTGCAGCCAGGGACTGGGGCGAGGGCGTCGTTTACGTTTCGCAGGCGGAAAAGCTCTGCGGCGCCGACGGCTGCCGGCGTCTGGTCGGTCCAAATCTTCCCGAGGACATACTGGCCGTCGACTACGGCCACTACAGCGTCAACGGGTCCGTTTTCGCAGTGAACACGATCCTTGCTCCGGTCATCGAGGCCGGGCTCGCCAAACCCCGGCGTCAGCCATAAACGCTTCCCTGGCGATCGAAACAGGTCACGACACCGACTGACGCGCGAGGTCGGGTTCCAGGACAGGCTGGATGCGCGGCAGGCGGATCGCCGCCATCACGTCGGAATCGACCGGAAGGTCGTCGGCATAGTCCTGGAGACGCAAGAGCGACAATGCCCCGCCCGCGTCGGCGTCTCCAGGATGGCCGTCGAGCGCCAGGAATTCGAGGTCGGGAACCTCCAGCGCCTCCTTTACCCACAGTGCGGATG
Organism: uncultured Alphaproteobacteria bacterium; assembly: GCA_963805295.1. Taxonomy (GTDB): domain Bacteria; phylum Pseudomonadota; class Alphaproteobacteria; order Rhizobiales; family Beijerinckiaceae; genus Roseiarcus. The sequence goes on from CAWDTW010000034.1 coordinate 102,649, forward strand.
CGATCTGGATGGCGTCGGTCAGAGGCATGAACCGGGGACTTTCGTTCGGCTGGCGCAACGCGGCGGGCCGCTGCCACTTGACGTCCCGCAATCTTGCCGCCCGAAGCATGATGTTCGGGTCGGGCGCGACGTAGACCGCGATCGAGCGGATGTAACGCGCGAAATCGGCGACGCTCGGAAACACGCCGCGGCCGAATATCGAGGGCCTCAGTTCGGCGAACAGAAGGCTGCTGACCCAAATGCGCCTCCGTCCGAGCGCCGCTTCGGTCAAGATCGTTTCGACGTTGCCTTCCGACGCGCCAGAGTCGCCGCTCGCATGCCGCAGCAGTACGCTCATGTGCAAGAAGTGCGCGTCGCTACGCGATGTGATCAAACTCGTCGTCCCAGTCCCTGTCTGAGGACGGCGCCAGCGAACCCCGGAGGTCCGCCGCGTCGGTTGCTCGAGGCGACTCTTCGATCCTCAGCACTTCCACTCGTTCCGGCAGTTGGCTATCGCCGGTGTAGATCGCCCGTCCCGAAATGCAAACCGTCTTGTTGCCGAAAAGGTTGAAAGCGTCCTCGCCTTGCGACTTGTCGAACACGCACTCGATCTGCGCATTCACTCCGAGAAGCGCGAGACGCCCCCTCCATACCGGCCCGCGATAGTCAATCGTCTCGAGGCGGCCCTCGAAGGACGTGATCGCGGCCCCCGCAAACCATGTGTCGGCTCGACGCGGCGGCGCGGCCTCTTCTCCGACGCGGTCCACCTGACTGCAGTAAAAACCGTCCATCGGCAGTACCGCGTCGTGGTACTGAACGAGGACGACATGGGACCGGTCGAGCGCCTTGACGATCCTATGAAAGGCTCTCATCAAGCGCTGATAGCGCAGGAGAATCTGGTAATCGCTCCGATAGACGCGGACGGAACACCGCTTGAAGAGCTCGATCGCCGAGAGTCGGCCGGGCCGGAACGCGCGTTGCTTTTCCATGAAGCCGAATTCGTAAGACCCTATGGCGAGATGCGAAAGAAAAAACTCGCTCGACGCCTGCTTCGGATGGATTTCACGATCGGCCGCGATCAGCGCGGCCAGGAAAGCGTCGAAAATCTTCTTAAAGGTCTGAGCAGGAATCGGCCCCGCCTCAAATCCTGGCGCAACGATCGGCCGGATCACCACGCGGATTTCACTCGATCCGACCGGTTTGCTCATCGCTTCGCCCTCCTATGCAATATAAATAACATGAGATCGATCTCCGCGACAGGCGGCTTATCGCCTCGCCGGCGGTGGATTTCCGTCGGTTTCCTCCCTGCGTTGTTCGCGCTAAGGGCGTTGCAGGCTCGCGCGAAGTGCGCAGGACCATGGAGATTTCAGAAGGATGCGCGTTCTAGGCATCGAGACGACCTGCGACGAGACGGCGGCGGCGGTCGTCCGGCTCAGGCCCGACGGCACGGGCCAGATTCTTGCCGATGAGGTGATGAGCCAGATCGCCGCGCACGCGGCCTTCGGCGGCGTGGTGCCGGAGATCGCTGCGCGCGCCCATGTAGAAATCGTCGATTCGCTGATCGCTCGCGCGCTCGCAAGGTCGGGGTTGTTGGCCAGCGACCTCGACGGGGTCGCCGCGGCCGCGGGACCGGGCCTGATCGGCGGAGTCCTGGTCGGCCTTATGGCGGGCAAAGGGATCGCGCTCGCGACCGGGAGGCCGCTCGTCGCGGTCAACCATCTCGAAGCTCACGCACTGACGGCGCGCCTGACCGCCAATGTCGCCTTTCCCTATCTCATCCTGCTGGCCTCAGGCGGCCATACGCAGATTCTCGCGGTCAAGGGCGTCGGGGATTACGACCGGCTCGGGGCGACCATGGACGACGCCATCGGCGAGGCCTTCGACAAGACGGCCAAGCTTCTCGGCCTTCCTTATCCCGGCGGGCCGGCCGTCGAGGCGGCGGCCAAGGATGGCGATCCCGACCGTTTCGCACTGCCCCGTCCGCTGATCGGCCGGCCGAACGCGGACTTTTCGCTGTCGGGGCTCAAGACCGCGGTGCGGTTCGCCGCGGAATCCGCCGCACCTTTGCGGCTCCAGGACGTCGCCGATCTCTGCGCCTCGTTTCAGGCGGCGGTCGTCGACGTCGTCGAGGACCGCGTGCGGATGGGGGTGAAGCTCTTTCGCGAGCGCCTCGGCAGAGCGCCCCAGGCGGTCGTGATCGCCGGCGGCGTGGCGGCCAACGCGGCGCTGCGCGGCGCGCTCACGCTGTTTTGCGCCGAGGCCGGCCTGCCGATGGTCGCTCCGCCGCAGAAGCTCTGCACCGACAACGGCGCGATGATCGCCTGGGCCGGGATCGAACGGCTCCGGCTCGGCCTAACCGACGGGCTCGACGTCGCCGCCCGACCGCGCTGGCCGCTCGATCCGAAATCCGAGCGCGCGCTAAACAACAAGGCGTGAGCGCCGCCTAATATCCGTTGGACTGGTTCGCGGGATGCTGGGTCTGGGCCGAGGAGGTCGGCTTTTCCTTCTTCTTTTCGTTGGCCATGTGATGGCCGACGACGCAGCCGCCGATCGCGCCGAGGACGCCGTGGTGGCCGGCGTAATGCCCGGCGACGCCGCCGACCAGCGCCCCCTTCAGGCAGCCTTTCGCTTCGGCTGCGGACGGAGCGAGCATCGGAGCCAAGGCCAGTGTGAGCGCTGCAACGAAAATCACGGATTTCATCTCGAGCCTCCCTTGTTGCGGCTGCCTCTTCAACCCGCCGGAGGGGGGAAGAGTTCCGTCTCGCCGTTCGCTCCGCCATTTGGCGGTCGCGCGCCTGCTGGACGCCCGCAATTTCGTCTCGCCGATTGCATTTCGGCCTCAAGACGCTTATAAAAAGGCATCCCCCTAGAGCTTTATTTTTTGAGGGTGCGCCTCCTCCGGGCCGAGACCGGAGCCGCGCGCCCGACCGATTGTAAGGAGCAAGCCACGATGAGCGACGCGCCGCTGATGCCGAAGGCGACCGCCGTATGGCTGGTCGAGAACACTTCGTTGACCTTCGACCAGATCGCCGAGTTCTGCAGACTGCACCCGCTCGAGGTCAAGGGCATCGCCGACGGCGAAGTGGCCACCGGCATCAAGGGCTATGATCCGATTTCGACCGGCCAACTGACGCGCGAGGAGATCGCCGCCGCCGAGCAGGATCCGAACCATCGCCTGCATCTGGCGGTCTCCAAGGTGCGCACGCCCGAGTTCAAGAAGCCGCGCGGCGCGCGGTACACGCCGCTTTCGCGTCGGCAGGACCGGCCGAACGCCGTGTTGTGGCTCTTGCGCAATCATCCCGAGCTGAAGGACGCGCAGATCATGCGCCTCGTCGGCACGACCAAGCACACACTGCAGTCGATCCGCGAACGCACCCACTGGAACTCCGCCAACCTTCAGCCGTTGGATCCGGTGACGCTCGGCCTCTGCTCTCAGATCGACCTCGACTTCGAAGTCAACCGCGCCGCCAAAGACCGGCCCAAGGCCGAGGAGGACCGCAGCCAGACGCTGGTTTCGGCTGAAATCACTACCGCCAAGCCCGCTCCGTCGAGCCAGCTCGAAGTGTTCGGCGTGCCGAAGCCGAAGCCGAGCGAGGAGCGAATTGACGTCAATTCGGTGTTCGGCAAGCTGAAAGAGCCGCGTGGCGAGGAGTAAACGGTCGCGCAGGCCGAGCGGAGCCGAGGCTCGGCCGCTACTCTGCCGCGTTCGCGATGCTCGGGTTGTTGGGATGCGTCGTCCAGTTCGCGGCCGGGCGATCGTAGTCGAGACCGGTGCGTGGATCGACGCCGTCGGTCTTGTGGATCAGCGCAATGCAGCCCTCGACCGGGCAGACGAGCGCGCAGAGATTGCAGCCGATGCATTCGGCGTCGTTGACGACGAACTGTCGCTTTCCATCGAGATGGGCGAAGATCGCCTGATGCGAGGTGTCCTCGCAGACAATGTGGCAGCGGCCGCACTTGATGCAGAGATCCTGATTGATCTCGGCCTTGACCACGTAATTGAGATTTAGATGCTGCCAGTCGGTGATCGAGGGAACCGCGCGGCCGCGGAAGTCCTCGATCGTCGCATAGCCTTTGGCATCCATGTAGGACCCAAGGCCTGAGATCATTTCCTCGACGACCTTGAATCCGTATGTCATCGCCGCGGTGCAAACCTGCACGGTCCCGGCGCCGAGGGCGATGTATTCCGCCGCATCACGCCAAGTCGTGATCCCGCCGATCGCCGAAATCGGCAGGACGGCCAGCGAGCGGTCACGGGCGATTTCCGCCACCATGGCGAGCGCTATGGGTTTGACCGCCGGGCCGCACATGCCGCCGTGCGTGCCCATGCCGTCTATCGCGTCGGCGGGCGCCATGGTGTCGAGATCTATCTCCATGATCGAATTGATCGTGTTGATGAGTGACACGGCGTCGGCGCCGCCCTTCTTCGCCGCGCGCGCGGGAGCGCGGATGTCGGTGATGTTCGGCGTCAGCTTGACGATGACCGGCATGGGCGTATGCGCCTTGCACCACCGCGCGACCATTTCGACATATTCGGGGACTTGGCCGACAGCGGACCCCATTCCGCGCTCCGACATGCCATGTGGGCAGCCGAAATTGAGTTCGACGCCGTCGCACTCCGTCTCCTCGACCCGTCCGAGAATCGCCTTCCACGAGTTCTTCGGCGCAGGGCGCCATGAGGGAGACGATGAGGGCGCGGTCGGGCCAGGCGCGTTTGACCTCCTTGATCTCCTGCAAATTGATCTCGAGGTCGCGGTCGGTGATGAGCTCGATGTTGTTCATCGCGATGACGCGGCGGTCCGGCCCGTGGATCGCGCCGTAGCGCGCGCCCGAAACATTGACGATCGGCGGCCCGGCTTCGCCGAGCGTCTTCCACACGACGCCGCCCCAGCCGGCGCGGAAGGCGCGCTCGACGTTGACCTTGCGGTCGGTCGGGGGGGCCGAGGCGAGCCAGAACGGATTGGGCGACTTGATCCCCAGGAAATCGGTGCGCAGATCGGCCATGAGACCCTCGCTTGAGTTCAGGCGCCGCGGACGCCGAGCGCGGCGATGATCGAGCGCGCCGCCTGCTTGCCGTCCTCAACCGCGCGGACGGTCAGATCCTCGCCGGCGACAACGCAGTCGCCGCCGGCCCAGAACTCCCTTTAAGCTGGTGCGCCGCTCGGCGTCGACGACGATGCGGCCGTCTTTGAGGTCGATCGGCGCGCCGTCCAGCGCCTCGGGCGCGCCGCGCTGCCCGATGGCGGTGAACAGCATGTCGGCCTCGACCCGGAAAACGGAGCCCGGGGAGGCGAGCACGCCTTCGTGCTCGTGGGTGTCCTCGAACACCACGCCGCTGAGCAGGCCCGCGTGACCCTCGAGCGAGACCGGGCGCGCCCAGGTGCGGATCACGACGCCGCTCGTCTGGGCGAACTCGCGCTCGAACCGGCTCGCCTTCATCTTCTCCGCGCCGCGACGATAGACGATCGTCACGGTCTGTGCGCCAAGCCGCTTCGACTGCACCGCGACGTCGATCGCCGTCATTCCGCCGCCGATGACGACGACCCGCCGGCCGACGGGCAGCGCGGTCAGGTCCTTCGCCTGCCTGAGGCGGGCGATATAGTCGACGGCGTCGACCACGTTTTCGAGCTCGCGTTCCTTCGGCAGGCCGAGCTTGTTGGTCGACCCGAGGCCCATCGCCAGGAAAACGGCGTCGTAATCGCGGCGCAGGTCGGCGAGCTTGACGCCCTCGCCGAGCGCGACCCCGTATTGCACCTCGATGCCGCCGATCGACAGGATGAAGGCGGCCTCTTTCGCCGCGAAGTCGTCGACCGTCTTGTAGGCGGCGATGCCGTATTCGTTGAGGCCGCCCGGCTTGCCGCGGGCCTCGAAGATCGTCGCCTCGACCCCTGCGATCGCGAGCGCATGCGCGCAGGCGAGGCCCGCCGGCCCCGCGCCGACAATCGCGACCCGCTTGCCGGTCGTCGCGCCTCGCCTGAAGGGCGACTTGCCGCCTTCGATCAGCGCGTCGGTCGCGTAGCGCTGCAAGAGGCCGATGCTGACCGGCTTGCCCTCGGCGGCCTCGCGCACGCAGGCTTCCTCGCACAACGTCTCGGTCGGGCAGACGCGCGCGCACATGCCGCCCATGATGTTGGCGTCGAAGATGGTCTTCGCCGCGCCGTCCCTGTTGCCGGTCGCGATCTGGCGGATGAACAGCGGAATGTCGATCGAGGTCGGACACGCCTTCTGGCAGGGAGGATCGAAGCAGAAATAGCAGCGCTCGGCCTCGACCGTGGCTTCATGCCGAGTGAGCGGTGGATGGAGGTCGGCGAAATTTGCTTTGATCGTCGCCCCGTCGAGGCGGCCCGGCGCAACGTCGGAGAGTCCTGGCTGATTGGCGGCGATCGTCATGGCGTCTCCCCAAAGGCCGTGGCGGGCGAACCGGGATATTTTTGACCGATCGGTCAAGTCTTTCGCGGCGCGCAGCCGGTGTCAAGCCCGGCCGCCGATCGCCGCCGGGCGTGCCGCCGTGGGCACGAACGGGAGACGGCTTCGGAGGTTTTTGACCGCTTCCGCCAAGCCGCTCACGTCCGGCGTTTACAAACAGGCGCAGAGTGCGTGGCTTGGCGCAGTTTGGAGCTCAAAAAAGCCCCCAAAACCCTTTCCATTTCTTTCCATTTCTTTCCGCGAACCGAGCCTTATCAACGGGTTGCACGGACTGCCGGGCCAAAAAAATAAAACACGCTCTGCCGGCTTCCTCCGGCATGGGCGCTCTTGCCTCGATTGAGCGGCTTCGAGGGAGGGAGGGGGTTCGAGGGAGCAGGGCGACACGACCTCTGGGTGGACGCACAGTGGAAGGATAGCGCGGTTCAGATAATCTGGAAGAAATTGTTGCGGTTCCAGACATCATGGTTAACGCCCGCGGATTCCCATTATTGTGAGCCAGTTGCAAATTTATTTGGAACGCCTCTCATAACCCCTCTCAAATCGAGGCAATATATTTAGAATCCATCCAACGGTTGTCAAGGCAATATTCTAAAATATTCCGCTTTACTGTGAGAAATATTTCTATATAGTGTCAATTCTATCGTCCTGAACCCTAGCAACAGCAATGACCGACGATCCTCTCGACGCTATGAAAGCGCGCTGGAACCACATCCAGGGCTATCTGTTTCCTTGGCTTCGCGAGGAAGTCGACCCGATGACCGAAGCGCTCGGGCGGCTCGTCACGACCCTCGACGTGATCGGCCTCGAGGCCTTCGTTCCCGAACCGCCCCGAGGCGCCGGCCGCCCGCCTGACGATCGCCGCGCCCTCGCCAGGGCTTTCGTCGCCAAGGCGGTGCTGGGCGTTCCTACCACCACCGCTCTGATCGAGCGCCTCGATGTCGACAGGTCGCTGCGTCGCATTCTCGGTTGGGAACGACGCTCGCAAGTGCCATCGGAAGCTACCTTTTCCCGCGCCTTCGCGGAGTTTGCGCAGGGCGATCTGCCCGACAAGATGCACGCGGCGCTGATCGAGCGCTCGCTCGGCGGGCGCATCGTCGGCGTGATCGCGCGCGACGCGACCGAGATCGAGGCGCGCGAGAAGCCGGTCAAGACGGAGCCGAACGACAATAAGGGGGATCCGCCGCCGCCCGATGGCGCTCAGCCGACGCGCAAGCGCGGACGCCCGCGCAAGGACGAGGAACGGCCAAAACCCGAGCCGACGCGCCTCGAACGGCAGACCACGCAGAACCTCGATCAGATGCTCGCCGATCTGCCCACCGCGTGCGATGTCGGCTCCAAGAAGAACAGCAAGGGCTACAAGGAAACCTGGATCGGCTACAAACTGCATCTGGATGTCGCCTGCGGCCAAATCCCGGTCTCCTGCGTACTGACCTCGGCTTCCGTCCACGACAGTCAGGTCGCCATTCCCTTGATGACCATGACCGGCGCCCGCGTCTCCTATCTCTACGATCTAATGGATGCGGCCTACGACGCCGCCGCCATCCATGACCACAGCAAGGCGCTCGGCCATGCGCCGATCATCGATCGCAACTTTCGCGCCCAGCACGAAGCCAAGGCCGAATGGGCCAAAGAAGTCGAGCGCATGAAACTCATCCATATGCCCGATCCGGACGACGTGATTTTTGATTTTCGCACCCTGGCCGAACGCGTCAACGCCCGACTGAAGGATGAATTCGGCGCACGGTCCGTGCGCGTGCGCGGCGCGATCAAGGTCAAATGCCACCTCATGTTCGGCGTGGTGGCACTCGCGGTCGATCAAATACTCCGCGTCACGCAGCTCAGGCCCGCGCCGGCCTGAGCGCCGGCCCCTCCGCCCCGCGAACACAGGGAAAATTCGCCGCGTCGATGAATTTTGCAAGAGGCTCTTGTTGCTACAATAAATTGCCATGCGTTCATTCATGTAGTAACAACCGCCCGAGTGAAGATCACGTTCGATCCGGCGAAGCGCAAAGCCAGGCTCGAGAATCGCGGGCTGGATATGGCGCGGGCGAGATCTTCGCCGGCCCGACTCTGACCGTTCCTTCCGACCGGGAAGGCGAGAACCGCTTTTTCACGGATCGGCTTGTTGAACGGCCGGCTGGTCGTGGTCGTATGGGACGCCGCGAGATGGCGGTCGTCGGATCATTTCCATGGACGAAAGCGCATGAGTTGGAACAAAAACTCTACGGCCCCCGCCTGGGCCGATCCTGACGACGCCCCGGATCTGTCGACGCCGGAGTGGGCCGCCAAGCTCGCGGTTGCGCCCGTCCGCCGAGGCCGTCCGCAGGCGGCGAAGCGCAAAGTGTCGACGACAATCCGCCTGGACGCCGATATTGTCGCGGCGTTTCGCGAACAAGGCGAGGGGTGGCAAACCCGCCTCAACGCCGCGTTACGCGATTGGGCTCGACCATCATTGAGCGGGGCGATCCGCTCCCTGCCGTACTGCAGTGTTCACACATCTCAAATCGCCGCGCGGACCCCTTCCCCACCTTGCTGGGGAAGGTGGCGCGAAGCGCCGGATGGGGTGTGGCCCGCCGCTGCGACGCCAGACGGCTTGCACGAACGTTACCGCGAACTTGCGGTCCAAGCGCCCTGCTTTCCACACCCCATCCGTCGCCTTCGGCGACACCTTCCCCGCTTCGCGGAGAAGGGGGCGCCCGGCGGCCGCCTGCAGGCTCGATGACTTGTGTGAACGCCGTAGTCCCGTCGGGAGGCGTCGGGAGAGGGGGGCTTTGCGACCGCTCCGCGTTCCTCTTTCCTCAATCGCCTTACCGCGGCTTTCCTCCGGCGTGGGCGCTCTTGCGTCGGTCGAGCGGCTGCTCGGGAGGGAGGGGAATTCGAGGGAGGGGGGCAACGGAACCTCTGGGTGGACGGACAGAGGAAGGATAGCGCGGTTCCGATAATCAGCAAGAAATTGTTGCGGTTCCGCGAATCATGGTTAACGCCGCGGCTGACGCCGATCGGCGCGGCATTACCCATTACGGGTACATGATATGAATTCCCCATCAATCCATCCGCCCAGCGTGCGACTTTCTCCCCCGCTTGCCTGGTCAGACCGTGCGGCCGAGCCTCATCTCGACCATGGCGATGAAGTCCGCGCTGGCGAGCGGACACCCGTTCGGGCTCAGGGCCTCGAAGCCGTCGAGCGTCCCTAACGGCAACGGCCCGTATACAATTACTAGCGGAATTGTGGCGGGCGAGAGCGATCCGGGAGAAAGACCGGGAGAAAGAACAGTGATTTATGGAACTTATAACGCGGTTTCGTCCTGGTGAGTTCGCCATTACAACATTACGGTAACGCTTGCAGCTTTCCCGGCGGGAAGCGATTATTCCGGCGGCGATCGCCTCTTCAGGAGCCTCGAGGGCGCGCATCGGACGGTTTGCCGTTCCCGATCTGCCGCATCATCTCACGTGAGCGCGGCAAGGCGCTGGCGCCCTCATCCGGCGCTTCGCGCCACCTTCTCCCGGAGGGAGAAGGGTTCCCTCGAAACCGATCATGTCGTCAAGGTAGAAGCGCCATGGACGGCCCCTGTCGTCAGACAACGACGGCTTCTTTCTCGATGAAAGGCCGCAATTGCGGACGCAGCGCTTTCTCCGTGACCAGATCGACGGGATGTCCGAACAAATCCTCTAAATAGAACTGCACGCCGAAATACTGCTGCGACGTGGCCGGGCCCTCGAAAGCAACGAGAACGTCCACATCGCTGTCCTCGCGCGCCGCGCCTCGCGCCGTAGAGCCGAACAGGGCGAGCCGCGTCACCCCAAAGCGGCTGGAAAGCGTCGACTTGCTCTCGCGCAGGAGCTCAATCGCTCGGGATCGGTTCATGACGAATCCCCGGGACGCCGAATTGCGGAATCGCTGCGGCGCGCCTTGGATTCCGGAATTCATGGACATTGAACTCCGCCCCCGTCAAGCCTCATCGACCCGATGAGGCCCGCCGCGTCCGCTTCGCCCAGGCGCAAGATCGCGATAAGCGCCGATAGTCCTGCCCGACATGCGGGGCGGGCGGCTCAGGGCTTCGAACCCGTCGAGCGCCGCCTGGTCGACGATTGCCCCGCTCACGTCGACCGCCGCCCGCACGGGGACGGGAGCGCGCCATCTCGTCGTGGTGGGCGGCTCCCTTCTCCCTCTGGGAGAAGGTGGCCGGCGAAGCCGGCCGGATGAGGGTCGCACAATCTCTGTCCAAACGGATGTGTTGGCGCACGCGGCGGCCAGCGCCTTGGCGCTGGAGCCCTCATCCGGCGCTTCGCGCCACCTTCTCCCGGAGGGAGAAGGGTTCACTCACGCCGCGCCGCCCCTCGTCATCGCCGCGATCGCGGCCTGCAGAGCCCGCACCGCGTCGGCGGTCGCAAGCCGGCGCGCATTCGCACGCCGCGGGCTCTGCTCGGGCGTCGCCGGCAGATGGACAAAGACGACCGGCGTCGCGGGCGCGCTTTGCCGCAAATGGCGCAACCCTCGATAGAAGAGATGATTGCAGACGTAGTCGCCGGCGTTGGTCGAGACGCGGGCGGAGAGGCCTGTTTCGCGGATGGCGCGCGCGATGTCGCCGGCGGCCGCCGTCGCTTCGAGCCGCGCGGGACCGTCCGCCTCGTCGGCGGGCAACACGCCGCGATTGTCGGGTGCAGACCCGCTGCTGACGTTGCGCGCGATGCGCTCGACCGAAACGATCGCGCGGCGCGCGGCCTGCCCGGTCATCAGCACCGCCTCGGGCCTCAAACTTTCGAACGCCTCGATGAACTCGGCGACGCATGCGTCGTAGGCGCAGGACAACCGCCGCGCGACGGCGACGGCGTCGCCGCAACGCCAGCCGTCCAGCCTTTGCGCCGCTTCCCAGGAGGCGTTCACCGTCTCGCCGCCGAACGGCTCGAAGCCGGTGACGAGGATGGTCCGGATGCTCATGCGTCAGGCGAACAGCGAGCCCTGGTCGGCGAGCTTGCGTACATGCAGGTCCGCGTCGCCGAAGGCGGCGTCGATCATCGTCAAGCGCTTGAACAGATGGCCGACCTTGTATTCGTAGGTCATCCCGATGCCGCCGTGCACCTGCACCGCCTGCTGGCCGATGAACTTCGCCGAGCGGCCGATCTGGACTTTGGCTGCCGAGATCGCCTTGGCGCGCTCCTCAGCGTTCGCCTCGCCCGCGCTCATCGTCGCCAGATACATCATGCTGCGCGCCTGCTCGAGCGCGACGACCATGTCCGATGCGCGATGCTGCAGGGCCTGGAACGAGCCGATCGTCACGCCGAACTGCTTCCGCGTCTTCATGTACTCGACCGTCATCGCGAGCGCCTCGCTCATCGCCCCGACCGCCTCGGCGCAGAGCGCAGCAATCGTTTCGTGGACCGCCCGCTCGATGATCGGCAGCCCGCCCTCCGGGTGGCCAAGAACATCCTGCGGTTCGACCCGCACGTCGGCGAAGGCGATCTCCGCCGCGCGCTGGCCGTCTTGGGTCGGATAGCCGCGCCGCGTGACGCCCGGCGCATCGGCGTCGACGAGGAAGAGGCCAATTCCTTCGCGGTCGCGCTTCCCGCCCGCGAGCCGCGCTGAGACGATCAGCTTGTCGGCGCTGTCGCCCTGCCCGACCAGCCCCTTCTCGCCGTTCAGCACGAAAGCGCCGTTGTCCGTGCGCGCGCTTAGCGCCACGTCGTTGAGATCGAAGCCTGACTGCTTCTCCGTATGGGCGAAGCTCAGCCGCAGATCGCCGGCGGCGATTTGCGCGATCAGCTCGGCGCGCCTGTCCGCGCTCGCGCCGTGCTTCACCAGCGCTCCGCAGAGAACGACCGTCTGGAGATAGGGCTCGAGCGCCAGCGCCTTCCCGAATTCCTCCATCACGATCATCGTCTCGACCGCGCCGCCGCCGTAGCCGCCGTCCTCTTCGGAAAAGGGCGCGCCGAGCAGGCCCATGTCGGCGTATTCACGCCACAGCGCCTCGCTCCAGCCATGCGGGCTCGCCTGGTAGGTCTTGCGGGCCTCGAATCCATAGCGATCCTTCATCAGCCGCGCGACATTGTCGCTGAGGAGCTGCTGTTCCGCGCTGAGTTCAAAGTCCATGGTTCAGAGCCCCAGAATGGCCTTGGCGATGATGCCGCGCTGAATCTCGTTCGACCCGCCGTAGATCGAAACCTTGCGAGTGTTGAAATAGGCGGGCGCGAGCGGGCCGGCCCAGTCGAAGCCGATAGGCGGCTCGTTGGCGCGGTTTTCCGGATCCTCGTAAGGCAGCGCGTAGGGGCCGACCACCTCCATCAGGATCTCCGTCGTCGCCTGCTGGATTTCCGAACCCTTGATCTTGAGCACCGACGAGGCGGGATCGGGCTTGCCGTCGTTGCGGCGGTTGGAGATGACGCGCATCTGGGTCATTTCCAGCGCCTTGAGCTCCACCTCGACCGCAGCGAGCTTCGCGCGGAAGAACGGATCGTCCATCTTCGGACCCGAGCCGTAGACCGGGATCGCGGCGAGCTCGCGCACCCGGTCGAGCCGCGCCTTGGAGATGCCGACCCGGGCGATGCCGTTACGCTCGTTGGCGAGCAGGAACTTGGCGTAATCCCAGCCCTTGTTCTCCTGGCCGACGAGCGCGTCGAGCGGCGCGCGCACGTCGTCGAAGAAGACCTCGTTGACCTCGTGGCCGCCGTCGATCGTCTGGATCGGCCTCACCGTGATGCCCGGCGTCTTCATGTCGACGAGGAAGAAGGAAATGCCCTCCTGCTTCTTTGCCTGCGGATTGGTGCGGGCGAGGACGAAGATCCAGTCGGCATACTGGGCCATCGTGATCCAGGTCTTCTGGCCCGCAATGACCCAGGAACTCGCCGTCGCGCCGCGCGGCGGTGCGCAGGCTCGCGAGGTCGGACCCCGCGCCGGGCTCGGAAAAGCCCTGGCACCACCAGTCGCTGAGATCGACGATGCGCGGCAGGAAGCGCTCCTTCTGCGCCTGCGAGCCGAAAGTGTAGATGACCGGGCCCACCATGTTGACGCCAAACGCGATCGCCTCCGGCGCGTTGCCGCGCTGGGTCTCATCGAGAAAGATCGACTGCTTGACCGGGCTCCAGCCCGTGCCGCCCCATTCCTTCGGCCAGTGCGGAGCCGCCCAGCCCTTGTTGGCCAGAATGCGAGTCCAGCGCACGTAATCGTCCTTGGACAGCTTGCGCCCAGCGACGCCCTTCTGGCGGATCGAGGCCGGCAGATTGTCGCGCACGAAAGCGCGCACCTCGGCCCGAAACGCGAGCTCGTCCTCGGTCAATCGCAAGTCCATGGGTCGCCTCCCGGTCTGGCTCAACGTTCGAAGGCGCCGGCCTTCGCCAATTGTCGGCCAGTGTCGGGCTTCGGCGCGGCGACGTCAACTTGACGCGCCGCGGAGCGCGGCGAGCCTGAAGGGCTCAGGCGGTCCCATGCGGGTCCGCCGAGCGCAAATCCCCCCGGAGGAACGCCGGCCGAGGCTCACGGGGACGGAAGACGGGCCCCATGGCGGCGCATCCACTCGGCGGAGGCTCTCGCCCTCTCCTTGCTCTCATTGAAATGGTTCCACTGCCGGTCGAAGTTGGAAAGCGACTGTGTCGGAATTCTTTGGCCCGCGCCGTAAGAGCCGTAAGACGACGAAGTGCCGGTCTGTGCGACGGCTGCGGCAGGCGGGAGCGCGAGGGCGGCGGCGAGGCCGATCAAAGCGATGGTCTTGAGCATGGGTCCTTCCTCAAAGCGGCAATTCAACCGGTCACGCGGGGGCGACGGTTGACCGCGCTCAGTGTCATAACGCCTGAGTCGTCCCGAATGTGCCGGGCTTTGCGGCGACGGAACGGTGACTTTTTCGTGAGCTGCGCCGCCGGCATTCGCCCTTCGCGGGCGTTCCCGCCCGGCCCTAACCATGCTATTGCGCCGCCGCAAAATCGCATGGCGCAAGGAGCGGGGCCAATGGCTGCGGATATCATCACGGTCGGGCGGGCGCTGATCTCCGTCTCCGACAAGGCCGGCCTCGTCGAACTGGCCAAGGCGCTGGCTCGGCGCGGCGTCGAACTGCTTTCGACCGGCGGCACGGCGGCGGCGCTAGGCGGCGCCGGGCTCACGGTCATCGACGTCGCGCAGATCACCGGTTTTCCCGAGATGATGGACGGGCGGGTCAAGACGCTGCATCCGCGCATCCACGGCGGGCTCTTGGCCATCCGCTCCGAACCCGCCCATCAGGCGGCGATGATCGCCAACGATATCACGCCCATCGACCTCCTCGTCGTCAATCTCTATCCGTTCGAGGCGACGCTGAGGCGCGGCGCCTCGTTCGAGGACAAGATCGAGAACATCGACGTCGGCGGACCCGCGATGATCCGCGGCGCGGCGAAGAACCACGACGACGTCGTCGTCATCGTCGACGTCGCCGACTACCCCGCCCTTCTCGACGAGCTCAACCGCAACGACGGTGCGACCGGAATCGCCTTCCGCCGCAAGATGGCGCAGAAGGCCTACGCCCGCACGGCGGCCTACGACGCCGCGATCTCCAATTGGCTCGCCGAGGAAATTCACGAGACCGCGCCGAAATGGCGCGCCTTCGGCGGCGTGCTGCACGACAGTTTCGGCGCGCTGCGCTACGGCGAAAACCCACACCAGAACGCGGCGCTCTATCTCACCGCCGAGCCGCGCGCGGGCGTCGCGACCGCGCGGCAGGTCCAGGGCAAGGAGCTGTCGTACAACAACATCAACGACACCGACGCGGCATACGAACTTGTGGCCGAATTCGATCCGGCCGAACGCGCCGCGGTCGCGATCATCAAGCACGCCAACCCGTGCGGCGTCGCAGTCGGCGCGAGCCTGCTCGAGGCCTACGAAAAGGCGCTGGCCTGCGATCCGGTTTCCGCCTTCGGCGGCATTGTCGCGGTGAACCGCCGCCTCGACGCTGCAGCGGCGCGGAAAATCGTCGAGATCTTCACCGAGGTCATCATCGCGCCCGAGGCTGACGAGGAGGCGATGGCGATCGTGGCGTCAAAGAAGAACCTCCGGCTCTTGATCGCCGGCGCGCTGCCCGATCCGCGCGCGAGAACGCTGACGGTGCGCTCGGTCGCAGGCGGGCTCCTGGTGCAGGACCGCGACAGCGGCGTCCTCGACGAGGCGGCATTGAAGGTCGTCACCGAGCGCGCCCCGACGACGGGCGAGTTGGCGGACCTCCGCATGGCCTGGCGCGTCGTCAAGCACGTGAAGTCGAACGCGATCGTCTATGTGAAGGACGGCGTGACGGCCGGCGTCGGGGCGGGACAGATGTCGCGGGTCAATTCGGCGCGCGTCGCCGCGCGCAAGGCGCTCGACGCCGCCGCGGCGGCCGGCTGGGCGGAACCGCGAACCAAGGGCTCGGTGGTGGCCTCCGACGCCTTCTTTCCCTTCGCCGACGGCCTTCTCTCGGCGATCGAGGCCGGCGCAACCGCCGTCATCCAGCCCGGCGGCTC
Source organism: uncultured Alphaproteobacteria bacterium (assembly GCA_963805295.1). Taxonomy (GTDB): domain Bacteria; phylum Pseudomonadota; class Alphaproteobacteria; order Rhizobiales; family Beijerinckiaceae; genus Roseiarcus. Next base: position 118,507 of record CAWDTW010000034.1, read on the forward strand.
GGTGCGCGACGCGGACGTGATCGCCGCCGCCGACCAAGCGGGGATCGCGATGGTGTTCACCGGGATGCGGCATTTCCGGCACTGATTGCGTCAACCCGTCCGGGCGGGAGGCCGCGGGATTATTCTCCCGGCGAGACGATGGCGGCGATCTCACCGTCTTTAACGCCGCTCAGCTGAATGTCGACCGGCCGCGGCGGCAGGTCGAATTTGACGCTTTTCCGCGCGCCCTCGCAGCCGACGGCGCCGGAAAACGCGGAGGGGCGCAGAAACGCGCCGTTGTCGAGAACGTCGATCCAGCCTTGCGAGGCGATCGTCATCTTGTAGGCGCCGGGCTTCGGCGGGGCGGCGAGCGTGAAATGCCCGGCAAAGGACTGCGCCGACTTCGGCGCGCGTTCCGGCGCATGCGGCAGGCCGGCGTCGGCGAGCGGCGCGAGCTTCAGCGTCGCCGCGACGTCGTAAGCGAGCGCGCCGCCGTTGGCGATCACGGGCTTGCTGGGACCGGCGAGCGCCACGCGCTCGCGGTCGAGCGGCCACTCGAACGCTCCGCAGCCCGATGGCTCGTCAGCGGCCGCGAGAACCGGCAGCGCCGCGATCAGGGCGGCGGTCATGAGCCGGCGGAGGCGGCTCATTGCGACGTCGCCGTGGCGGCGGGGCTCTTCAGCGTCTCGGGCTTTGCGCCGTGAAGCAGGCTGACGGCGGCCTGCAACTGTGTGTCCTTGTCCTTGTCCGGCGGCACGTAGGCGTCCGATCCCTTCTCTTCTTCGCTCCCGTTCTTGAGATGGCCGTAGAGCGAGGCTTCGCCGAGGCTCGACACCTTGCCCTTCAGGTCGTTGGGGATGCTCTCCAGCACGGTGATGTCGGGCTCGATGCCCTTGGCCTGGATGGAGCGGCCCGACGGCGTGTAATAGCGCGCCGTCGTCAGCTTGAGCGCGCCCTCGTCGCCGAGCGGCAAAATCGTCTGCACCGAGCCCTTGCCGAACGAGCGCGTGCCGATGAGGGTCGCGCGCTTCAGGTCCTGAAGCGCGCCGGAGACGATTTCCGAAGCGGAAGCGGAGCCGCCGTTGACAAGCACGACGAGCGGCTTGCCCTGCGACAGGTTGACGCCCGGCCGAGCGCTGTAGCGCTGCTCCTGATCGGCGTTGCGGCCGCGGGTCGAGACGATCTCGCCGCTGTCGACGAAGGAATTTGTGATCTCGACCGCCTGATTCAGCAGGCCGCCGGGATTGTTGCGCAGATCGAGGATGTAGCCCTTCAGCTTCGCCGAACCTGGGTCGGCGCGGAAGCGGTCGAAGGCCTTGCGCAGCCCGTCATAGGCTTCCTGGTTGAACTGGGTGATGCGGATATAGCCGATGTCGCCGCTCTCGACACGGGAGCGGACCGACTGCACATGAATGATTTCGCGGACGATCGTGTATTCCTTCGCATCCCTATTGGCGCCGCGCTCGACCGTCAGCCGCACGCTCGACTTCGCCGGCCCGCGCATCTTGTCGACGGCTTCCTTCAGCGTCAGACCCTTGACCGGCGTGTCGTCGATACGGGTGACAAGGTCGCCCGACATGAGTCCGGCGCGGGCGGCCGGCGTATCGTCGATCGGGCTCACGACCTTGACGAGGCCGTCCTCCATCATGACCTCGAGACCGAGGCCGCCGAATTCCTCGCCCTTCATGCTGGTCTGGAAGTCCTGCAGCGCCTTGGAGTCGAAATAGGTCGAATGCGGATCGAGCGACGCGAGCATGCCGTCGATCGCCGCTTTGACCAGTTTGTCGTCGTCCGGCTTCTCGGCGTAGTTGTCCCGGACCTTGTTGAAGATCTCGGCGAAGAGCGTGACGCCGCTGTTCGCGCTGGCGGCGGCGGCGTGGAGCGCGCCTTCCGATGCGCCGACGAGCGCAACGCCGGCCGCGATCCCGACCGCGAGGTAGGGGAGAGCGTTCTTCATGGAATGCCGCTCGATCCTCGAAGTCGGTTCGGCTTCATCAATTGGGCTTGCCCGCGTCAGACGGCGCGACCGCCGCCGGAGCGTCGCCCTTGGGCCCGTCGGATTTGGCGGCGTCGGTCTTCGCCGCTTCGGTCTTGGGCGCAGCGGCGTCCGCCTTGGCCGCGGACGTCTCGGACAGCTTCACCCCGTGCAGGAGGTCGATGGCGGCCGTCAATTGCTTGTCGTCCTTCTCGTCCGGCGGCACGTAGGCCTGCGACGCCGAGGTGTCCTCCTCGCCGTTCGCCAGATGGCCCTTGAGCGAGGCCTCGCCCTTCATGTCGTCTTTGCCCTTGAGGTCGTCGGGAACGTCTTCGAGTACCTTGATGTCGGGCTCGATGCCCTTGGCCTGGATGGAGCGGCCTGACGGCGTGTAGTAACGCGCCGTCGTCAGGCGAAGCGCGCCGTCCTGTCCGAGCGGCATGATGGTCTGCACCGAGCCCTTGCCGAACGACCGCGTGCCGATGAGGGTCGCGCGCTTGTGATCCTGAAGCGCTCCGGCCACGATCTCAGAAGCGGACGCCGAGCCGCCGTTGATTAGGACCACGAGCGGCTTGCCGCTCGAGACGTCGCCGCCCGGACGGGCGTCGAAACGCTGGGTTTCGTCAGGCGTGCGCCCGCGAGTCGAGACGATCTCGCCCCGGTCGATGAACGAATTGACGACGTCGATCGACTGATCGAGCAGTCCGCCCGGATTGTTGCGCAAGTCGAGGATGTAGCCCTTGAACTTGTCGGCCGGAATCTCGGTCTTCAGCTTCTCTAAAGTCGCCTTCAGTCCGTCTGCCGTCTGCTCGGTGAACTGGGTCACTCGGATGTAGCCGATGTCCCCGTTCTCGACATGCGAGCGCACCGACTGGACCTTGATGAGGTCGCGGACGACGGTGAAATCCTTCACCTCCTTCTTCGGGCCGCGCACGATCTTGAGCTTGACCGGCGAATTGATCGCGCCGCGCATCTTCTCGACCGCCTGATCGAGCGTCAGGCCTTGGGTCGGCGTGTCGTCGATGGCGGTGATGATGTCGCCCGAGAGGATGCCGGCCTTGGCCGCGGGCGTGTCGTCGATCGGCGTCACGACCTTGATGAGCCCATCCTCCTGGGTCACCTCGATGCCGAGGCCGCCGAACTCGCCCTTCGTCTGGACCTGCATGTCCTTGAACGCCTTGGCGTCCATGTAGCTCGAATGCGGATCGAGCGAGGCGAGCATGCCGTTGATAGCCGCTTCGATCAGCTTGGATTCGTCTGGTTTCTCGACATAATCGTTGCGAATCTTGTCGAACACGTCGCCGAACAGATTGAGCTGGCGATAGGTGTCCGCCGCGGCTGCATAGGCGGCGGGGCTGATATACGAAAGCGCCTGCGGCGCCGCGACAGTCGCTGCGGCTCCCAGAACGACGCCCAATCCCAAGTACCCTGCTTTCCAATTCATCCGCGCGCCTTTTCGATGTCTTGTTTCGCCCACCACGGCCCCGGATCGATCGCCGTTCCGTCTTTACGCAATTCGATATAGAGAACCGGCAGAGCGGCGCCAACAGCGGCCGCCGCCGCCATCCTGGTCGACCCGTCGCCCATTGCGCCGACAGGTTCTCCAGAAAGAACGAACTCGCCGGGCGCCACGTTGATGCGATCCATGCCCGCCAGGAGCAGATAATATCCTCCGCCGGCGTTGATAATCAAGAGTTGGCCATAAGTTCGGTACGACCCGGAAAAGAGGATTGAACCATCGGCCGGCGCGGAGACGACGGCGCCGGCCAGGGTCGCCATCGACACGCCGTGTTCGGTTCCTCCGAACCCGTCCGGAGAGCCGAAAGTCTTCAAGATCGTGCCGGCGACCGGCAGGGCGACACGCCCCTTGACGTCCGCGAAGGCAACTTCCGGCTGGAGGCGCTCGGGTTCCCCGCGGCCGCGCGCCTCGACGGCCTTCGCGGCGATCTCACGCGCCGCCTGCTCGTCCGCCGCATGCGCTGCGTTCGCCGCGGCTTTGCGCTGAGCATCCTCGGCGTCGAGCCTAGCGATCAGGTCCTTGAGCGTCGTCGCCTGTCTGGCGAGTTCCGCGGCCCGTTTCTGCTGCGAACCGAGCGCGTCTTCGGCCGAGGACAGAGACTTTTGGCGCGCCTCGATCAGCGCGGAAAGGCGCGCCTTCTCGAGCGCGAGCGACGCGCCCGTCCGCGCCAACCCGTCGCGCTCCCGCGCGATCGATTCTCGGGTCTTGGAGAGATCATCGATGTCGCGGCGGAGCGCGTCCATCTTCGCTTTCAGATCCGGGATCATGTCGGCGAGCAACGTCGCAGCCCGCACCGCCTCCGCCATGTCGCCGGGCTTGACCAGAATGGCCGGGGGCGGATTGGCGCCCATGCGCTGAAGCGCCGCCAGGACTTCGGCGATTGCGCCGCGCCGGGTTTCCAGCGAGCGGGAGCGCGCGTCGGCTATTGCGTTGAGGCTCGTCAGGCGCTCGTCGGCGGCGGCGACGCTCCGCTCGGCGTCCTGCACCTTCCCGGTCGTCTCGATCAGCGCCGCGGTGAGGCGCGCCCGGTCGGCGCGGATCGTTTCGATCTCCGATTCGATCGCGCGACGCTGCTCGTCCGACGCCTGAAGGGTGTCTTCGACGCCGCGCAGTTCGGTCTGTTTCTCGACCTTTTGCTGCTCCGCAGCCGGCGGGGCCGGAAGAGCGGCCGGATCGGCGATCGATTGCAGCGGCCAGCCGAATGCGGCGCCCAGCGCGGCGGCGCCGAGACCGTACCGCATTCCTTCGCTTCGCCTCATCGACATGCCGCGTCCAAGATCACCAAATCTAGCCGGAATCGCGGCGATCAAGCGCGATGATAGGGGTGACCGGAAAGAATTGAGACCGCCCGATAGAGCTGCTCGCTCGCCATCACGCGCGCGAGCTGGTGCGGCCAGGTCATCGCGCCAAAGCTGACGACTCGCCGCGCCTTCGCCCGAAGCGATGCGGAAAGCCCGTCCGGGCCGCCGATGACGACCGCATAGACGGGCTGCGCGGCGTCGCGCGCCCGGCCGATGTCGGCCGCCCATTCTTCGCTAGTCGGCGACTCTCCGCGCTCGTCGAGCACAATCAACGCGTCGCCGGCGGGCGCCGCGGCGACAATCGCGGCGGCCTCCTCCTCGCGCCGGTCCTCGGGCCGCCGCGCGCGCAATTCGTCGATTTCGCGCAGATCGACGCCCGCAAGTCCCACGCCGCGAGCGGTTTCCGTCAGCCGTTTGAAATAGCGCTCGAACAACTCGCGCTCCGCCCCGGCCTTCAGCCGGCCCACGCAGATGAGAACTATGCGCATCTGCTCTTCGGCGTCAGGTCTTTCGCGCCTCGCCCGGCCGGTCCGCGCTCCACATCTTTTCGAGATTGTAGAACTGACGAACGTCGGGACGAAAGATGTGCACGATTGCGTCGCGCGCATCGAGCAACACCCAATCGCAGAGCGGCAGCCCCTCGACTTTCGGCGCGGGGAAGCCGGCGTCGCGGCACGCCTTGGCCACGCGGTCGGCGATCGCGCCGACATGGGTCCTCGACCGCCCGGAAGCGATGATCATCCGATCGGCGAGCGTTGTCTTCCCGGAAAGTTCGATCGAGACGATGTCTTCCGCTTTGGCGTCTTCGAGACCGTCGACGATGATTTGCGAAAGAAAGTCGACGGCAGGACCGTCGACCAGCAGTTTGCGGGCCTTAAGCGCCGCATCAGAATGAGACGTGAGTGTCAGCGTCGCTTTCCTTTCGGCGCGGGACCGATTCGCCGGCGCCTTGCCGGAAAGATGAGGCGCGCGCGCGCGCTTTTCAAGCCTGAAACAGGTTTACGTCCTCAGCACAATCTTGCCGATATGCGCGGCGCTCTCCATCCGTGCGTGCGCCTTGGCGGCTTCGCCGAGCGGGAAAACCGAGTCGATCACCGGTTTGCAGCGGCCGGCCTCGATGAGCGGCCAGACCTTGGCCCTCAGGGCGTCGGCGATCGCCGCCTTGTCCACCGGCGAGCGCGGCCGAAGCGTGGAGCCGGTGTGGATGAGGCGCTTGTGCATGAGCGGCCGGAGGTCGATCTTCGCCCTCTGGCCCTGCAGGAAGGCGATCTGAACAATTCGGCCGTCCAACGCCGCGGCCGCGTAATTGCGCGCCACATAGTCGCCTCCGACCATGTCGAGAATGACGTCCGCCCCGCGGCCATTGGTCGCAGCCAGGGTCCGCGCGACAAAATCATCGGTCCGATAATTGACGCCGAGGTCGGCCCCGAGCCGCTCGCATGTCCTCGCCTTCTCGTCCGATCCCGCCGTCGCGATCACCGTCGCCCCGAAGGCCTTAGCGAGCATAATCGCGGTCGTGCCAATGCCGGACGTCCCGCCGTGGACAAGCAGGGTCTCGCCGGGTTTCAGCGCGCCGCGGTCGAAGACGTTGGTCCAGACGGTGAAGTAGGTTTCGGGAATCGCCGCCGCCTCGACCGCCGTCAGGCCGGAGGGGATCGGCAGAGCGTTGGTCTCATGAGCGACGCAGAAGTCGGCGTAGCCGCCGCCGGCGACGAGCGCAGTCACGCGCGCGCCCACCGCATGACGCACCGCGTTGGGGCCCCGCGCCGCCACCTTGCCTGCCGCCTCGAGCCCCAGCACGTCGCTCGCCCCGGGCGGCGGCGGATGTTGGCCCATGCGCTGCATGACGTCAGGCCGATTGACGCCCGCCGCCTCGACCTTGACCAGGTTGACCAGGATCTCCCCCTCTCCGGGAACCGGGCGCGGACGCATGTCGATTTCGAGCACGTCCGGTCCCCCCGGCCGCACGGCGACGACGGCGCGCATCGTCTCGCTTTGACTGGTCATCCCCTCTTCTCCCGCGTCCGGGCCTTTTTGTCGAGGTCGAGGAAGGGGGGCGTCGTCAACCGGCGGGCGCGAGCTCGGCGGTCGCGCCGTCCTCCGGCGGCGCCGCGCGAAAAGCGGGAAGCGCTTCGGCGCGCGCGCAAAACGCGCCAAAGTTCGGATAGCGGCTCCCCACGAGCAAGTCCGCAATCGCGCCCTGCGCGAAGCCGAAGGCGCAGGCCGCGGAAATGTCGCCGAGGCCGAGTCCGCCCGCAATCCAGCCCGACTTCGGCAATTCGGCATCCAGCGCGGCAAGGCCAGCCGTCAGTTGGCCCATGATCCGGTCGATCCAGGGCTGATGTCGTCTTTCGGCTGGACGCAGCGCGCGTTCGTAATGGCTCTGTACTGCCTTCTCCATCATGGTCAGGGCGAGTCCGGTCGTCCGAAGAGCGCTCAAGCGTAGCGGCGCCTCCGACGGCGTCAGCGCCGCGATCCCCGGATAGGAAGCGGCGAGGTATTCGAGAATGACGTTCGAAATCCATCAACACGGTCCCGTCGTCGACGACCAACGTCGGCGCTTTGAGGAGCGCGTTGATCCGCGAGAATTCGTCGATCTGCCGGAACAGCGAAATCGGGCGGTGCGTGAAGGGAATTCTTGCGGCAATGAGGGCGACGGCGACGCGCCGCACATATGGCGAATCGAGCATACCGATCAGCTGCACTTGATCCTCATCGGTCTCTGGCTGGCTTTGCTAGCCGGCCGCCGCAATCTGACCTTTGTGCCGCGGTGAGGGCAAGCGAGTCGGGATCGCCGCAGCGGGGGCCGCGTCGTCTTCCCGTCTGCAGCAAGGAAAACCGCACGAAACGGCGCGCCAAGAGCTCGCGATCGGGCCGCCTTGCTCGCCCCGACACGCCGCCGGGCGAACTTCGGACGCACGGCCGCCCACTTGGACAAGACGATCGAGGAGTCGACAGTCCGGTTCGGTCAGACCGCGGCGCTCCTGATCCATCGACGCTCATCTCCGATTGTCCGGGACGCTCGCGTAAAGATAGAGCGTCCGAGCGGGCCATATTCGAGGCCGGCCCTGTTGTCCACCGCTGGCGCAGGCAGGCCGATCTGCAAATCTCGGACGGCGCGTCGCCTGGACCGGGCGCCGCCCGAACCTCGTTCCCCGAGTCTATTCGCGAAAAATCGCCGCGTTGCCGCAAGGGTCGCCGCCTCAGGCGGCTTGGCTATCTCTCCAACCCGCTGATATGAGGCCGAGGAGGCTTTTCGAAGGGCTGCGGCGATGACGCTGGCGTCGACTGTCGAAAATCCCGCGCCCCCGGGCGCGGTCGAGGAAGACATCCGTGCGGCAGACGGCGTTCGATTGCGCGCCGCTCGTTGGACGCCGCCCTCGATTCGGCGCGGAACGGTCGCGATTCTCGGCGGGCGCGGCGAGTTCATCGAGAAATACTTCGAGGTCGTAGGAGACCTGCTGTCTCGCGGGTTCGCGGCGGCGATCATGGACTGGCGCGGCCAGGGCGGCTCGGACCGGCCGCTCCGGAACCCGCGCAAGGGCCATGTCGATGATTTTTCGCATTTCGAACGCGATCTCGAGGCCTTCGTCACGTCGGTTCTAGTGCCGCACTGCCCGCGTCCCTGGTACGGCCTCTGTCACTCCATGGGGGCCGCGATTCTCCTGATGGTCGACGAAGCCGGCCGTTGCCCCTTCGAGCGGCTTGTCCTGACGTCGCCGATGACCGCCGTGCGGGGGATCGACCATCGCGGGGCCGCGCGCTTTCTCCTGGAGGCGCTCGACGCCGTGGGCATGGGTGGCGCATTCATTCCGGGCGAGGGGTCCGGCAACCTGTGGTCCGCCCCTTTCGCGGGAAACGTCTTCACGACGGACCCGGTTCGCTACGCGCGCATCGCAAAACTCGTCCAGGCCGTTCCGCACCTGTGTCTGGGCGGCCCGACAATTGGCTGGGCGCATGCCGCATTCCGCATTATGAAGCGCTTCGACGAACCGAATTTCCCGCGGCGCGCCTCGACGCCGGCCCTCATCATCGCGTCCGGGGCCGATCGGGTGGCCGACACCGCCGCAGCCGAAAGCTTCGCCGCGAGACTGAGAGCCGGCCGCGTCGTCGTGATCGAAGGCGCGGAACATGAAATCCTGATCGAGCGCGACGTCTTCCGGCGGCAGTTCTGGGCGGCGTTCGACCAGTTCGTGCCGGGGTCCGAGGCCGAGGTCCCTCAAAGAGCGGCGGCGTCCTGAACGATGGGGACGCGAACAGACGGGCGGTTGACGCCGGCCAAAGGGCAAGATCATCGCGCGATCGCGATCCTGGCGGGCTTTCTCGCCGCGAGGATCGCTTTTGCCTATGCGCTCGGGCCCGGGATCGATGAGAGCTACTCGCTCGCGATCGCTCGAACCCTGAGCCTGTCCTACTTCGACCATCCCCCTTTGCATCAGTGGATCGTCCATTTCGCCCAGCGCGCGCTCGGCGAAGGAATCGGCGCACGCCTGCCGTTCATCGCCCTGTTCGCCGCGACCGGCTGGATTTACTACAGGCTTACGTTGGATCTATTCGGCGCGCGGGCGGCGATCGTCGCCCTGTTCGCGTTGAACGCAGCGCCTTTCTTCTTCGCCTCCGCCGGAACGTGGATTGTTCCCGACGGCCCGCTGCTTTTCGGTTTGGCCCTGGCGGCCTGGTCGCTGGCGCGATTGTTCTTTGCGACGCCTCGGGATCGAGGCCCGATTTGGGGCCTCTGGCTCGTCGCCGGGGTCGGTCTCGGCCTTGCCGGGCTTTCGAAATACAGCGCCGCGCTCGGCGTCGCGGGGCTTGCGGCCTTCATCCTTCTCGCGCCCCGGCAGCGCCGCTGGCTCGCTCGTCCGGCGCCCTATGTCGCGGCCGCAGCGGCCCTGACCATGATTGCGCCGGTCATGCTGTGGAACGCGCGGCACGGTTGGGTTTCGTTCGGGTTTCAGGGGGGGCGCGGCGCGCCCGGCGGCGGCCTGAAGCCGGTCCAGGTCCTGGCGATGGCGCTCGGCGAGATCGCCTATCTGTCGCCGTGGATTTTCGCGCCGCTGTTGGCGGGCCTCGCCGCGGCCTGGCGGAAGCGAAGCGACGAGCGGCGGCTCTTCCTCGTTTGTCTCGCCCTGCCGCCGATCCTCCTGTTCACGCTGACGCCGCTGTGGGGCGCACGTGGTCTCCCGCACTGGACCATGCCGGGCTGGTTCTTCGCTTTCGCGCTGATGGGCGCACGGGTCGATGAAAGCCCGGTCGCCGATCGCACGTTGCGCCGATGGGCCTTGGTCTCGTCGGGCCTGCTGGGCGCCGTCGCGGCGCTCGCTGTCGCACAGGCCTCGACGGGTTGGCCTCTGCGGCTGTTGCCGCTCCGGGCCGGCGCGGATCCGACGCTCGAAGCTCTGGACTGGCGAGGGCTCCGCGACGCCGCAGCCCTTAAGCCGCCGCCGGCCTTCGTTCTGTCGACGAAATGGTCGGACGCGGGAAAGATCGCGCTCGCGCTGGGGCGGGACGTTCCCGTCTTCGTCATTTCCGACGATCCCCGAGGCTGGGCTTTCGTCGAGGACGGGCGCCGGTTTCTCGGACGCGACGGCGTACTGATCACGAGGGCGCCTGAGCTGCCGCTCGCGCGGGCCGAGGCGGCGCCTGATGTCCGTTCGGTCGGCGAGCCGCAATTCTTTATGCTCGGGAGAAACGGCCATCCCGAGATTGAGCTTGCGCTCGTTCCGGTCCGTGGCTTGACGCGCGAGCTTCCCCTCCCTTATCCGGACGCGCCCGGCGGGTAGCATTCTTCGACGTTGCAAGTGAGGCACATTGGATTCAGCATCAGCGCCGGCGAAGTCGCAGCCGACTCTTTCGCTCGTCGTCCCGACCTACCGGGAATCCGCCAACGTCCCCGTGTTGTTCGAACGCGTCAAGGCCGCGCTCGAGGGCCTGACTTGGGAAATGATCGTCGTCGACGACGATTCGCCCGACGGCACCTCGGAGGTCGCTTTCGGGCTCGCGGCGGCGGATCGACGCCTGCGGTGCCTGAGGCGCGTCAATCGCACGGGCCTGGCCGGCGCCGTCCTCGAGGGCTGGATGTCCTCGAGCGCCGACCTGGTCGCCGTCATCGACGGCGACCTCCAGCATGACGAGCGGGTTCTTCCGAAGATGTACGGCCTGCTCGAGGCGGGCTCGGGCGATCTGGCGATCGGCACGCGGGTCAGCGATGGGACCGAGGATGGCCTGTCGCCCACGCGGAAGAAGCTCAGCGATCTGGGCAAATGGTTCTTTCTCCGGATCGCCGGATCGCCGGTGACCGATCCGATGAGCGGCTTCTTCATGATCCGCCGCGACATCGTCTCGCGCCTCGCCCCGCGCCTCTCCCCCGACGGCTTCAAGATTTTGGTCGACGTGATCCTCACGGCGGGCGGCGGGCTGAAAATCGTCGAAGTCCCTTACCGGTTTCGCAAGCGGGTCGCGGGCGAATCGAAGCTGACGCCGCTGGTCGGCCTCGATTTTCTCGGCCTGGTCGCTCACCACGCGAGCGGCGGCGTGCTGCCGATCCGCTTCGTGCTCTTTGCGCTGGTGGGAGCGGTCGGCCTCGTCGTCCACATTCTCGCCCTGTCGGCCTTCCGCTACCGGCTCGGACCCTCCGATTTTCCTACCGGCCAGGCAGTCGCGACGCTCGCGGCCATGGCGAGCAATTTCATCCTCAACAACGAGATCACCTATCGTACGCACCGCTTTCGCGGCCTGGGCATGATCGGCGGATTCGCGGCGTTCGCGCTCGGGTGCAGCTTCGGCGCGCTCGCCAACATCGACGTGGCGTCCTGGCTCTATAAGGCGAACGAGACCTGGTGGGTCGCGGGATTGTCCGGAGCGGCGTTGAGCGTCGTCTGGAACTACGCGGTCAGCACCAACCTCATCTGGCGTCGTCGCCGCCGCGGCTGAGGCCGGGGCCGTCCCCGGGGATCCCCACGCGATGATCGCCGACGCTTTCGATTCCTTCGCCCAGATCTTTTCGCCGCCGTTCCGGCGCGTGATGTGGAAGTCGCTCGGCCTGACGACCGCGATCCTCGCCCTGGCGGGGATCGGGTTGGACCGCCTGGCGCTGTCGCTCGCGCACGTGGGGTCGGGATGGCTGAGCGCGGTCCTTTCGATCGTCGTCGCGCTCGGCCTCGTCGCCGGCATGATCTTTCTGGCGCCGCCGACCGCGTCGCTGGTCGCCGGTTTCTTTCTCGACGACATCGCGGCAACCGTCGAGCGCGCGATCGATCCGGATGGCCCGCCCGGCCGGCCCTTGCCGCTTGCGCCGTCGGTCGCGATGGGCGCCCGCTTCGCCGTCCTTTCGGTTTTCGTCAATCTCGCCGTCCTCGTGCTGACGATCTTTACCGGCGTCGGCGTGGCGTCGTTCTTCATCCTGAACGGATATCTGCTGGGGCGCGAATATTTCCAGCTTGCGGCGATGCGCCACGTTTCGGCTGTTCAGGCCCGGAGCCTTTTCCGTCGGCATTGGCCGCAGGTCTGTCTGGCGGGCGCGATCGTCTCGGCCTTCGTCGCCGTGCCGGTCCTGAACCTGTTGACGCCGATGTTCGCGACGGCGTTGATGACGCGCCTGTTCAAACGCGTCGGTTGAACCGTGCGGCGTCGTCGGTCTACCATTTCGAACTCGGCACGCAGGGATGGATCGTCATGATCAATGCGCTCATATTCGATGTCGACGGCACCCTGGCGGAGACGGAAGAGGGCCATCGCCGGGCGTTCAACGCGGCCTTCGCTGAGGCGGGCCTCGACTGGGTCTGGGACGTCGATCTCTATCGCGACCTGCACCGCGTCACCGGCGGCAAGGAGCGGATGCGGCACTATGCGGAAAGACGCGGCCTTTCCCCGGCCGAACTTTCCGACGCCGCCGTCGCGCGCCTTCATGTGCGCAAGAACGCCCGTTACGGCGAACTGGTGCGGGCCGGTCTATGTCCCCTGCGCGCCGGCGTCGAGCGGCTCATCCGGACGTCACGCGCGCGGGGCCTGCGGCTCGCCGTCTGCACCACAACCTCGCGCGTCAATATCGTCGAACTGGTCGAGGCGACGCTGGGCGCCGACGGGTTCGGCCTCTTCGAGGTCGTGGTGTCGGGCGAGGACGTTCCCGCCAAGAAGCCGGCGCCCGACGCCTATCTCAGCGTGCTCGAGGCGCTCGGGCTTCGTGCCGACCGGTGCCTGGCGTTCGAGGATTCGCGCAACGGGCTCATGGCCGCGAGGGCGGCGGGCCTCGCAACGATCGTCACGCCGAGCCTCTACACCCGTCACGAGACGTTCGACGGCGCCGCGCTGGTGCTGCCCGACCTCAGCGATTTCGAATTGCGGGCGACAGGCTTCGCGCCGGAGACCGCGCCGGCCTGAGCCTGCGGCTTCGAAGGCGGGCGCGCGTCCGGCGGGCGCGGCCCCATTGCCATCGAGGCCGAGTTGCGCGAACCTCATTTTAGGGAACGGCGTTCGTCGATCGGTTTCCGGCGGGAGGGACAGAAATGGCGCCGGCGGCTCCCGATTACGCCTCGATCGTGCGCCTGGAAGGCGTCCAGAAGTTTTTCGGCGCGGTGCACGCGCTCCGCGACATCGACATCACGATTGGACGCAACGAGATCGTCGGGCTCATCGGCGACAACGGCGCCGGCAAGTCGACCCTGATCAAGGTGATGACCGGCGTCCTCGCGCCGACGGCGGGCAAGATCCTCATTCGCGACCGCGAAATCCAGCCGAGCGAATATTCCGTCCGCATGGCCCACGATCTCTCGATCGAGACGGTCTATCAGGACAAGTCGCTCGCCGAAAAGCAGCCGCTGTGGCGCAATTTCTTCGTCGGCAGGCAGATCGCCAACCGCTTCGGCTTCATCGACATCAAGCGCGAGAAAGAGGTCGCGCAGCAAATCCTGCTCGACGTGATCGGCTTCCGGGGGGTCGGCATCACGGTCGATTCGACGGTCGCCAACCTCTCGGGCGGCGAACGCCAGGGCATCGCCATCGGGCGGGCGATGCACTACAACGCCGATCTCATCGTGCTCGACGAGCCGACCGCGGCCTTAGGCGTCGCCGAAGTGCGCAAAGTGATCGACTTCGTCCGCCGGATCAAACAGTCCGGCCGCGCCTGCATCTATATCGAACACAATCTGGCGCATGTGCACGAGGTGGCGGACCGGCTGGTCGTGCTCGACCGGGGCCGAATTGTCACAGAAATCAGCCCGAAGATGATGACCGTGCAGCAACTGACCGAATATTTGATCGACCTGCAGCACAAGAGTTAAGAGGGTCGCCAAGCGATGGTTCAGCGTTCAGGCGCATCGATCATCCAGCGTTTCGAGGCGCTACCGATCATTATCGTATACGTCCTGCTGCTGGCGCTGTTCATGTATCTGGCGCCGGAAGTTTTTCTCGCCCCGTATATCTACACGACTTTCCTTTCGACGCTGCCGCCCCTGATCCTGCTCGCGGTCGGCCTCACTTTCGTGATCGGCGCCGGCGAAATCGACCTCTGCTTTCCCTCGATCATCGCCTTTTCCGGCTTCGTCTTCGCCGTGTTGTTCAAGGAATATGAACTCGGCTGGCTCGCGGTCGTCGCGGGCCTGGCGTCGGGGATCCTGGTCGGCTTCGTCAACGGCCTTCTCATCGCCAAGGTCGGCATTCCGTCCTTCATGACGACGCTGGCCACCCAGTTCTTTTGGGCCGGCATGGCGACGGTGCTCTCGGGCGGCAAGTCCTACGCGTTGCGCGGCGCCGAGGAGAGTTCGGTCTGGCAATGGATCGTCGGACGTCCGTTCGCTTCAGCGACGGGCGTCGCCTGGTTGCAAGAGGTGTCGATCCAGGCGGTGTGGACGGCGATCATCGTCGGCTTCCTCTGGCTCGTCCTCACCCGCCACCGCTTCGGCGAGCACACGCTGTTCATCGGCGACTTCGAACGACGTCTCGCGCGTCGTCGGCATCGACGTCGACCGCGAGAAGATCAAGATCTTCACGCTGATGGGCTTTCTCGCCGCCTGCGCCGCCATCATCCTCACGCTCGAGAACAAGAACTTCTTCGGCAATCAGGGGCAGGGCTATCTGCTCACCGCCATCGCCTCGGTGCTGATCGGCGGCACCTCGATCTTCGGCGGCCGGGCGACGATCGTGGGGACGGTGTTCGGCTGTTTCATCATCGGGATGATCGAGGCCGGCCTCGTTGCGGCAGGCCTCACCGGCGCCTGGGTCAGAACGGTGCAGGGCCTCATCTTCCTGATCGCGATAGTTTTTTATATGTACGTGGATGAACCGCAGCGCCGGCAGGCGTTCTTCACAAATTTGCGGTCGTTCGGGAGATTCGGAAGCGCCCGCGCGTCCGAATAGAGACGGGTCCGCCCGGCAGAGGCGGCCCGAACTGGACAGGGAGAGACCTAAATGCGTTTGTCCAATCTACTTCTGGCCGGCGTCGCCGCAGCCGCGGCGTCGGCAGTCGCCGATCCGGCCTCGGCCGATCCGATCGGCAAGGGCCTGGTGATGTACATGCAAATGGGCGGCCACCCCGGCGACGGCGCGACGCTCGCCCGTCAGACCGGAGCGAAAGAAGCGGCCGAAGCCCTCGGCGTGGAGGTCAAGTCGCAGTTCTCGGCCTGGGCGCCGGAAACCATGATCAACCAGTTCAAGGAGGCGATGGCCGCCAAGCCGAACTGCATCGAGATCATGGGCCACCCCGGCAGCGTCGCTTTCCATGATCTCGTCAAGCAGGCCGTCGACCAGGGGATCGTCGTCACCGACGGGAATGCTCCGTTGACCGACCTGCAGAAGGAGTTCGGGCCGAAGGGTTTTGGCTACGCCGGCGTCGACCTCTATGCCGGCGGGGCGCTGACCGCCAACGCCATGCTGGCGCAGGGCCTCAAGAAAGGCGACGAGGCGGTGGTCTGGGGCATCTTCAGCCAGGCCGAGCGCGGCATATCGGAGAAGGGCCTCGCCGATACGCTGGAGAAGGCCGGCCTCAAAGTCGATCGGCTGGACATACCTCAGGAGGTCAACAGCGACCCGACGCTCGGCATCCCGGCCTTCGCGGCCTATATTCAGTCCCATCCGAATCTGAAGGCCATCGGCTTGCAGCACGGCAGCGTCACCGGCGTCATGCCTCAGGCGCTGCAGAAGGCGGGCAAGAAGCCCGGGGAGATCATACTTGGCGGCATCGACCTCGCCCCCGCGACGATCGACGGGCTGAAGTCCGGCTATATCAGCGCGACGCTCGACCAGCTGCTCTATCTGCAGGGCTTCATCCCGGTCGTCCAGTGCGTGATGACCAGCCAAGTACAAGATGCCGGGCCTTTCGCTCAACACCGGCGCCGGCGTCGTCACGCCGAAGACGATCGACGCGCTGACCAAGCTGATCGACGCGGGCATCCGCTAATCCGCTTGACGAAGCGAGAACGGCGCCGGCGGCCTCCGCCGGCGCCGTTATGCCGAATCCCGATGATCCGAACCGATGGAGGAGACGCGCCAGGCGCGAGGGCGAGATTTGGCCACGGCGCCTCAGGGGGGAAGGCGCGAGCCTGACCCGCATCATCGGGCCGACAGATTTTTTCGAACATTTGCTTTGGGAAAATCGAAGTCCGCATTATCATGGTCCCCATGGACGCAATCGACATCGGCAATGGGCGGAGGGCGGCCGGCGAGTTCGGACGGGCTCGACCGGGAGCCTGCGCCGCAATCGGTGGCGGTCTTTGCCCCGGGGAAAGGCGCGGCGAAGGCTATTTTAGCGGAAATCGGCGATAACCCGTTGCAAAGTCTCGGTTCGCGGAAAGAAAAGGCTTGGATTTCGTTCCGAAAAAATTGGATTTCGTTCCGTCCCGCTTGGATTTCGTTCCGGCTTTTCTTGGAATTCGTTCCATCTGCCTTGGATTTTGTTCCGCCTGGTTTTGGACATCCTTTCCTTGTGGCCTAAGAGGGCCGGCCGCGCCCCGGCCTTTCGGCCCCTCGGACGGAGCGCGCGCCGCGGGGGCCGAGAGCGGCGGGACATGGCGGTAACCGGCCCCTGTCGGCTTCGGCGAGAAGGGCTCCAATCCAGAGTGCGCCCGTGCGTCACCGCCCGGTCAGCGACTGCCGGCGGATGCGCCGGTCGATCAGCGTCTGCAGGACGACCGAGATGACGATCACCAGGCCGAAGGCGAGCTGGGTGTAGAACGCGTTGATGCCGGCCGAGACGATGCCGGCGTTGATCGCGCCGATGATGAAGGAGGCGACGAAGGTGCCGACCACCGAGCCCGTGCCGCCGAACACCGACGTGCCGCCAAGGAACACCGAGGCGATCGTGTTGAGGAGCGAACCCTCTCCGGTCGTCGGCCAGAAATAATAGCCGTAGATCGAGCTGAGCAGGCCGCAGAACACCGCGGTGACTCCGACCAGCACGAAGGTCTTGATTTTGACCCGAGCGACGTTGACGCCCATGAGGCGCGCGCTGATCTGGTTGTCGCCGACAAGGAAGACATGCGCTCCGAACTGGGTCCGGTTCAGGAGGATCCATTCGGCGATGAGGATGGCGACCATCCACAGCGTCTGGACCGGCATGCCGAGATAGGATTCGCGCAGGAGCACGTGCATCTGGGGATACTGGTCGGCGGTCAGCGGCACCCCGGTGCCGCCCATCAGCACGAGTTCGAGGCCGCGGAAAAGGAACTGCGTGCCGATGGTGATGACGAGCGAGGGGATGTTGAGCGAGGCCACCAGGAGGCCGTTGACGAGCCCGCAAGCCGCGCCGGTCGCGAGCGCGCAGACGAGGCCGACCCACCACGGCGCGCCGCCATAGGCCGTCACCAGGCAGAAGGCCGCGGTGCCGAGCGCCATCACCGATGGGAACGACAGGTCGATCTCGCCGGTGATGACGACGAAGGTCAGCGACAAAGCGACGATGCCGAACTGCGGCGTCGTCTCGGCGAAGGCGAGATAGATGTCGACGTCGGTGAAGACCCTGGGCGCCGCGATGACGAATCCGAGCCACATCGCCACGCCGACGCCGATGATGCCGAGCTGGCTGCCGTAGCGGACCAACAGGGAGGGCGGCGCGGCGCGGTTCTCGACCGGCTTTGCGGGAAGACCTGCCTCGGCCGCCATCGGCTTACTCGAGCGTTCCGGTGCGGGCGACGTGATAGAGCCGCTCGATCAGATGATCCATGGTGATTTCGCTTCTGGTGTAGACGCCGGCGACCTTGCCGCGATCGAGCACGTAGAGCCGGTCGACGACCGGATAGACGTTGAAGATGTTGTGGTCGATGAAGATCGCCGACTTGCCGACTTCCTTGATGTTGCGGACGAAATCGAGGGTCTTCTTCGTCTCGCTGAGCGACAGGCCCATGGTCGGCTCGTCGAGGATGACGAGCTCGGCCTCGAAATAGAGCGCGCGCGTGATCGCCACCCCCTGCTTCTCGCCGCCCGACATCGTCGCCACGACATTGTCGGGATGGACGGCGGCCGAGGTGAAGCCCATGTGCTCGCTCATGAGGCGCGCCGCCTCGGCGCGCATGCGCTCGACGTCGAGGAGGCCGAGCCGCGTGCGCAGCTCGCGCCCCATGAACATGTTGCGCCAGATCGGCTGCTTCTCGGCAAGCGCCCGCTCCTGATAGACCGTCTCGATGCCGAGGCTGCGGGCCTTCGCGACGGACCAGTCATCCACGCGGCGCCCATGGAAGTAAATCTCGCCGCCCGAATCGGGCGTATGAAAGCCCATCACCACCTTGACGAGCGTCGACTTGCCCGAGCCGTTGTCGCCGAGCAGGCCGACGATCTCCCGCCGGTTGACCTTGAAGTTGACCCCCGACAGCGCCCGCACCTCCCCGAACGACTTGGAGACGTTTTTGAGTTCGATGACCGGCGGTTCGCCGGCGCTGGACGTCGCAGGCTCCGCCATCCCCGCCTTCCGCGCAATTTCGAGAAAAGCGAGGCGCCGCCAGGGCGGCGCCTCGACCGGACGTTAGCGGATTTCCTTGGCCGCCAGCGGCGCGACGACGATCGACGTTCTTGGCGATCGACGAAGGCGCCGGCGGTGTTGACGTCGAGGCCCGAGAAACCGTACTTCTTGGTCAGGCAGATGTTGAGGATCGGCAGGTAGCCCTGCAGATAGGGCTGCTGGTCGATGACCAGGTCCTGATAGCCGTCCTTGATCGCCTTGGCGGTATTCGGCGACATGTCGAAACCGGCGAAGAACACCTGGCCCGGCTTCAGCGACGCCGCGCGGGCGTAGACGCCGACGTTCGCGGTCAAGCGCCCCGTGGTCGGTGACGACGAGCTTGATGCCCGGATTGGCTTTCATCACGCCGACGAAGGTCGCCGTGCCGGCGTTCGGATCGGCGTCCGTCGCCTTGTCGATCTCCTGATAGATCACCTTGGCGCCGGCCTTTTCGAGCGCCTCGATCACCCCGACCGTGCGCTGCGCCGCGGTCGCCGCCCTGGGCCTTGAGACCCCAGACGAAGGCTGCGTCGCCGGACTTCAGGCCCGCGCGTTTGGCGGCCTCCGCGCCGAGCGCGTAGCCGGCGGAGTGGTTCGGCGCGCCGACATAGCCCATGCCTTCAGGCCCGTACTTCTTCTCCGCCTCGGGCAGCGCGGTGTTCGCCGTCGTGAAGATGATGCCCTGAGCGAAAGCCTTGTCGATGTGCGGATCGGTGGCGGCGTCGCCCGGATGCCCCATGAAGGCGACGCCGTCGACCTTGGTCGCGATCGCCTGCTGGAGCTGGGTCAGCATCTTGTTGGGATCCCAGTCCGAGAAGTAGTAGGTCACCGACGGCCCGAGGTCGAGTTCGGCCTGGCGATAGCCGTTATAGACGTTGTTGGCGAACACGCCGCCCTGCGGGCCGCCCGGGAAGGCGGCGATCTTGACACCCTGGCACCATTTCGCCACCGGCTCGGTTGCGCGGGCCGATTGCGCCGCGCCCAAAGCCAGCGTCAACGCTGCGGCCGCGCACGCTATCTGTCGGAACTGAATCTTCATATCATATACCCTCCCTCGCTGAGCCGATCGCATGTCTTCGCTGCGTCGCATGTCGACAATCGCCTCGGGCGTCCTCAACGCTCCTCCGACGGCCGTCGGCGCGATAGTGAACTGTGGCGGCGAAATTATCAACGTTCGGCCGCATCGACCCAGGTGCTCCGCGACCTCGCGGAATTCGCCGACAGAAGACCGAAAGGGCGCCCCTTCGGTCGCCGGGTTGACGCGCATCAAGCTCACCGCCGAAATTCCTCCGGTCCCCGATCGGCCTGCGGCCGGCTTACTCCGCCAAGGCCGATCCAATGCGATCCGCCTTCGCTTTTGCCGCGGGCGAGGCTATGCTGAAAGCAAAACGATCGAAGGACGGGTAGACCAATGGGGGAAGCCCAAACCGCCCGATGCGCCGCCAGACGGGCAAGGGCCGCAGGGTCGGATGTTTGCGGCGACGAAGTCGCTTGCGCCAAGGGGTCGCGCCTGCCGCCGCGATCATCCGCTTGTAGCTTCAACGAACAAGCCCCGGAGCGCGAATGTTCACGCTAGGCCTCGATTTCGGCACCAACTCGGTGCGCGCTCTCGTCGTGCGCTGCGCGGACGGCGCGGAATATGGCGGCCGGGTCGTCGACTATCCGTCCGGCGCGCAGGGCGTTCTCCTCGATCCGAACGACGGCCATTTGGCCCGGCAATATCCGGGCGACTATCCGTTCGGCCTCGAGGAGAGCGTCAAAGGCGCGCTGGCGGAAGCTGCGGCCAAGCCCGATTTTCAGGCTTCGAAAATCGTCGGCGTCGGCGTCGACACGACCGGATCGAGTCCTCTTCCGGTGGACGACAAGAACCGTCCGCTGGCCCTCAGCGAGCCGTGGAGGACCAATCTTTCGGCCCAGTGCTGGCTCTGGAAGGACCATACGGGTTGGCGCGAAGCGGCCAAGATCACCGAGCTCAGCGCCAAGATCCGCCCGCAGTTCATCGCCAAGTGCGGCGGCGTCTATTCGTCCGAATGGTTCTGGTCCAAGATCTGGCATTGCCTCAACGTCGCCCCGGCGGTTTTTGAAGCCGCCGCTTCGTGGGTTGAAATCGCCGACTGGATCCCGTCCGTTCTCGCCGGCGTCACAGACCCGCGTCTCGTCAAACGCGGCGTCTGCGCCGCCGGACACAAGGCGCTTTATTCGGACGAATGGGGCGGCCTGCCCGACAAGGCGTTCCTGAGCGCGCTCGATCCCCGTCTCGGCGAGTTGCGGGGCCGACTCTACGAGAAAGCGCATGACGCCAACGAGCCCGCCGGCTCGCTTTGTCCCGAATGGGCGGCCAGGCTCGGCCTCGATGCAGGCATTCCGATTGCGATCGGCGAATTCGACGTGCATTACGGCGCGATCGGCTGCGGCGTGCGCGAAGGCACGCTGGTCAAGGTGATCGGCACCTCGACCTGCGATTGCGCCGTCGTCTCGGCCGAGAAGCCTGTCGCCGACATTCCCGGCATCTGCGGCATCGTCAAAGGCGCGATCCTGCCGGGCTTCTTCGGCATCGAAGCAGGCCAGTCGGCGGTCGGCGACATCTTCAAATGGTGGGTCGAGGGCGTCTGCGGCGGCGACGCCGCGCTCCATGCGCAACTGACCGCCGAAGCGGCGAAGCAGAAGCCCGGCCAGGCCGGGCTGCTGGCGCTCGACTGGAACAACGGCAATCGGACCATTCTCGTCGACCAGTTGCTGTCCGGACTGATCCTCGGACAGGACCTCTATACGACGCGCGCCGACGTCTATCGGGCGCTGATCGAGGCGACGGCGTTTGGGGCGCGGGCGATCATCGAGCGCGTAGAGGAATATGGCGTGCGCGTCGACCGGGTCGTGTGCAGCGGAGGCATCGCGGAGAAAAATGCGCTGCTGATGCAGATCTATGCCGACGTGACGGGCCGCAGCGATGCTCGTCGCCGGCTCCAGCCAGAGCTGCGCGCTGGGTTCGGCGATCGCCGCAGCGGTGCTCGCCGGCGCGCACCCGGACTTTGCGGCCGCACAGGCTGCGATGACGACCCTGAGGGCCGCGCATTACGAGCCGATCGCGGAGAACCGGAAAGTCTATGATCAGCTCTACGCGCTCTATCGCGACCTCTATGACAGCTTCGGAGGCCTGACGAAATCGGCGGACTTGTCGCGGGTCATGAAGGCCCTGATCGAGATCAAATACGCTCAGCGAGCGTGAGCCCAATGCGGAGACTTCGAGCGCGGACGCGCCGGGCGCGCGTCCATTCGGGTCCCGAGAACGAAATTAAAGGTCGGCCATGGTCAATCTCGACATTCCCGAAATCTGGTTCGTCTGCGGTTCGCAACATCTCTACGGCCCCGGGCCCCTGCAGCGGGTGGCCGCCGACGCGCGCGACATCGCGGGCGCGCTGGCGGACTCGCCGAAGCTGCCGTTGAAGACCGTCTTCAAGGCGCTTCTGACCACGCCCGACGAGATCGCCAAGCTTTGCACGGAGGCGAATTCGGATGAAAACTGCGCCGGCCTGATTCTTTGGATGCATACGTTTTCGCCGTCGAAAATGTGGATCCGGGGGTTGAACGCTCTTCAAAAGCCGTTCGTGCATCTCCACACGCAGTTCAATCGAGATCTGCCGTGGGACACGATCGACATGGATTTCATGAACCTGAACCAGTCGGCGCACGGCGACCGAGAGGCGGGCTTCATCCATGCGCGGATGCGGCTCGCCCGCAAGGTCGTCGTCGGCCATTGGTCCGACCCGGAAGTCCACGACCGGATCGCCTCGTGGATGCGGGCGACGCGCGCCTGGCGCGACTGGCAGGGTGCGAAATTCTGCCGTTTCGGCGACAACATGCGCCAGGTGGCGGTCACCGAGGGCGACAAGGTCGCCGCCGAAATGAAGTTCGGCTTTTCGACCAACGGTTACGGCGTGGGAGAACTCGCGTCGGCGGTGAACGCCGTTTCGGACGCCGAGGCCAAGACTTTGGCGGGCGAATATGAGGATTGTTACGAAGTCGTTTCGTCTTTGCGCAGGGGCGGCGAGCGCCATGAATTGCTCATTTACGGCGCCCGGCTCGAACTCGGACTGCGGGCTTTCCTGCAGACAGGCGGGTTCAAGGGCTTCACCACGACTTTCGAGGACCTCCACGGGCTGAGGCAGCTTCCGGGGCTCGCGCCGCAGCGCCTGATGGCCGAAGGCTACGGTTTCGGCGCCGAGGGGGACTGGAAGACGACGGCGCTCGTGCGCGCGATGAAGGTCATGGCCGAGGGGCTGCCGGGCGGCACGTCGTTCATGGAAGACTACACCTACAATCTCGGCCCCGAGGGAAGCCTCGTTGTGGGCGCCCACATGCTCGAAATCTGCCCGTCGATCGCGGCGGCCAAGCCGTCGCTCGAGATTCACCGGCTGACGATCGGCGGGAAAGAAGACCCTGTTCGCCTCGTCTTCGACGCGCCGCCGGGGCCGGCGGTCAACGCGACCCTGATCGACCTGGGCGCGCGCTTCCGACTGCTGGTCAACGAAGTGACGGCGGTCGGGCATCCTGCGCTTCCGAAGCTTCCGGTCGCCCGCGCCGTGTGGGAGTGCAAGCCGGACTTCAAGACGGCCTGCGCCGCGTGGATCCTGGCGGGCGGCGCGCATCATACCGGCTTCAGCTACAGCGTAACGGCCGAAATGCTGGAAGATTTCGCGACGATCGCGGGCATCGAGTTCGTCAAGATCGGCAGCGAAACCACGCTCCCCGCCCTGAAGCAGAATCTGCGCAACAACGACGTCTATTACTATCTCGCGCAGGGTTTCCGCGCATGAGCCGCTCCTCAGGACGGGTCGAGGATTGAACCGACATGTTCAAGGAACTGAAGCGGGAAGTCTACGAAGCCAACGTCGCCCTGCCGCGGCATGGGCTCATAAACCTCACCTTCGGCAACGCCAGCGCAATCGACCGTTCAAAGGGCGTGTTCGCGATCAAGCCGAGCGGCGTCGACTATGCGTCGTTGACACCCGACGACATGGTCGTCGTCGACCTCGAAGGACACAAGGTCGAGGGCGGGCTTAATCCCTCGTCCGACACGCCCACGCATCGAAGGCTGTTCCTCGCCTTCGCGGGCGTCGGCGGCGTCGTGCACACGCACTCCTCGTACGCGACCGCATTCGCGCAAGCCGGCAGGCCGATCCCGATCTTCGGCACGACGCATGCCGACTATTTCAATGGCGAGGTGCCGGTCACCCGCAAGATGACCCCCGAAGAGATCGCGTCGGCCTACGAATGGGAGACGGCCGGCGTGATCGTGGAACGGATGCAGGGCCTCGACCCGGCCGCCTTTCCCGGGGTTCTGGTCAACCGGCACGCGCCATTCGCCTGGGGACCCAGCGTCGACAAGGCGGTGGAGACGGCCGTCGCGGTCGAATGCATCGCCCACATGGCCCTCATGTCGTTGCAACTGGCGCCGGACCTCGAGCCGATAGAGACGGAACTGCTTGCGAAGCATTTCAAGCGCAAACATGGCGCCGGCGCCTATTACGGGCAGACTCGCTAGCGGCTGCGAGGCCGCAGCCCGGACCGATCCCGGCGCGCAGAAAAAAGGGCGCGCGGCGGCGCGTCTAGCGTTCGTTCAGGTCGGAGGGTCACTTCAGCGAGATCTGCATGCCGCTGAGGTCGAGCGAGAACATGAGGCCGATTTGCCGTCCGCGGAGCTGGAGCACCACGCCGCGCGCGTTCGTGAGTTGCGCGGCCGATCGGCCGCCAGCGACGGCCATTCCAACCCCGACCGCCGAGTAAATGCCCTCGATGTCGCTCGGACTATGGAGGTGATAGGCGGCGCCGACGAGGTCGGCGCCCGAGGCGCCGATCGTCGCGCCGGCGCTGATCCCGCCGATCGACAGCGGATACTGCCGTCCCTCGAAGCTCAGGACGCCGCTACCGCCGGACACGCCGAAGATGAACCCTGCGCTGACGATATTGATCGCGATGGATCCGGTCGCCGCCTCCGCGGGCTTAAAAAGAGCGCCGGTCGCCAGAGCGGCGCCGGAAACGATCACACTGCGGCGTGAGACGTCTTTCATCTGAGGATCCCCCTGAAGACCGGAAAAGTCGTCGCAACTCGAGACACGCTCGACAACCTCTATTGCATAGACTGCCCGGCTCTCCATTGACAAGCCGGGGGGCGAATTGTTCGCCTGCCAAACAGGAATGCGAACCGGCGTCGGTTCTTCAGACGTCAAAATTTCGGGCGCGAGAGCGATCGTTCGACCGCCGCAGTGGACTCGGACGCTACGCATTGGTTCTCTATGGCTTTGACGGAACGGCAGGCGTCGCGAACCGCGGGAGCCCGGAGGATTCCTCGTTCTCGGCGCCTTCGATCGTTCGCCGATATTTCGCCATTTCCGCGCCGGTAAAATCCATAAACGCCCGGACACGGGCCGAGCGTCGCAGGTCCGAATGGGTCAAGATCCAAAGGCCGAGGTCGATCTCGCCGAGCGGCTGGCCGACCCGGACCAGCGCGGAGCATGGATCTCCGAGGAAACAGGGCAGCAGCGCCGCCCCGAATCCGTGAACCGTCAGCTCGAGCACGCTGTGAACCGAATTCACCCGGGCGGCAAGCCGCCCCGGAGGGATTTGCGTTTCGATCCACCGCCGACCCGACGCCGGTCCGAAATTCTCGGCGAATCCAATGAACGGGACGGAATCGATCGTCCGCGCACCCAACGCAGCGACAAGGTCGCGACGACAATACATCGCCCATCGCACCGCGCAGATGCGCCGCCCGACCAGCGTTTCCGGCGGGTCGTTGGTCAGGCGAATGGCGACGTCCGCATCTCGCCGCGACAAATTGAGAATCTGATTGGAGAGGATCAACTCAATGACGACGCCGGGATTTTGACTCTGAAATTGCGTCATGATGGGCGGCAGGAAATGCTGTCCGATGGCTTCGACCGTGGTCACCCGCAATTGGCCCGTGGGCTTGGCGTCGCGGCCCGCGACCCGTCTTTCAAAGTCGACAATGGAGTTGGCCATCGTGGTCGCGAGCGCAATCATCTCGTCGCCGGCGGCGGTCGGTTGGTAACCTGAGCGGGAACGCTCGAAAAGACGCGCGCCGATCGTCGTCTCGAGCGCAGCCAGCCGTCGGAAAACCGTCGAATGATTCAGGCCGAGGAGTTCCGCTGCGCCCGTCAGCGAACGCGAATCCGCGATCGCCTTGACCAGTCGGAATTCGTCCCAGCTCAGCTTTGCGCTCATGGCCATCGTGGTCATTTGCAGTCCGCGGCTTTCACCCTGCCTCTCATTGCGGCGTATCCGCAAGCGCTCCTTCACCAGACCATTTCGCCCGGCGGACGGCCCCTTTCGGGGCTGCCGCCCGCCGAAGCCTGTCGTTGATCGCGACGCCGAGTCCGCGATGGGGAATCGGGGCCGCCGCTATGGTCTGCGCTCCCGAGGCGTCGAGAGCTCGCAAGTGCCCGAACAGGTTCGAGGCCGCCTCGACGAGGTCCCCTGAGGGTGAGAGGTCGAGACGAGCGAACGACTCGCCGCCGGCGAGGGCTCCGGCAAAATCAAGGGCGGCTTCGTCGTTCCCGACTTGCGCCGCCTCGAGCCGCAGGCGGGCGCGCGGCGCGTAATGCGATTCCAGTTGCCCTGGGGCGTTGGGCGCCTTGTCGTTGACGCCCGACGAGCCGAGAGGGCCCGCGAGCACGGCCTCGATCTCCTCGCGAGTGATCACGCCGGGCCGCAGCAGCTCGGGCGCTTCCAGGCACGCCACGATCGTCGATTCGAGCCCGTGGAGCGAAGCGCCGCTGTCCAGAATCCAGTCGATTCTGCCGTCGAGATCGGCGATGACATGGGCGGCCGTCGTCGGGCTGACCCGGCCCGAGCGATTGGCCGAGGGGGCCGCGAGCGGGACCCCGGCTGCTTCGATGAGCGCGCGGGCGGTCGGATGAGAGGGGGCGCGAAGCGCGAGCGTATCGAGGCCCGCGCGCGCGAGCAGGCTCACATGGCAGGTCGAGCCGACGGGCAGGACCAGGGTCAGCGGTCCGGGCCAGAACGCTTGCGCCAAAAGCTCGGCGTCCCGGCCGAATATCGCATGTTCCCGCGCCGCCTCCATATCGAGGACGTGGGCAATGAGCGGATTGAACGCCGGCCTTCCCTTGGCCGCGAATATGCCTGCGACGGCCGGATCCGACGTCGCGTCCGCCGCCAGGCCATAGACGGTCTCGGTCGGCACGGCGACGAGGCCGCCGTTGCGAAGACACGCGGCTGCGGCGGAGATCGCCTCCGCGGTCGCCGTGGCCCAATGGGTCGTTCGCCAACTCAACGCCATGAGTGCTCCTTGTCGGGCGTGCTGCCTGTCGAGCGTTGCGCTGAAAGTCGTCTATACATAAGCTGGTTTGGCTTTGCCGGATCAAACGAAAGCGCGCCACTCTCCGTCGCTGCTCGGCGCGCCAAGCAATGGCCAGGAGCCCTCATGACCTATCGCTCGCCGGTCGCCGACATCCTGTTTTCTCTGAAAGCCGTCGCCGGACTGGCGGAGATGGACGGTTCGCGCCTGCGCGGGGACTTCGATTGGCAGACGATTTCGTCCATCGTCGACGAGGCGGGGCGTTTCGCCAGCGACGAAATCGCGCCCCTAAATCGCTCGGGCGACGTCTGTGGCGCGCGCTACGAAAACGGGGCCGTGACCATGCCCCCCGGCTTCGGCGACGTCTATCGCCGCTGGGCCGAGGCGGGCTGGGGCGGTGTTTCGGCGCCGGCGGAATTCGGCGGCATGGGATTGCCCCACCTCGTCAACGTCGCCTGCACGGAAATCTGGAATGGGGCGTCGATGGCGTTCGCGCTCTGTCCGTTGCTGACCGAGGGGGCGGTCAGCGCGCTGAAGGCGCATGGGTCGCGCGAACTGCTCGAGACCTATCTTGCGGCGATGATCAGCGGGCGCTGGACCGGCGCCATGAATCTGACCGAGTCGCAAGCCGGATCCGATCTCGGCGCCGTGAAGACCCGCGCCGAGCGCGCCGAGGACGGAGCCTATCGCCTTTTCGGCCAGAAGATCTTCATCACCTATGGCGAGCACGACATGGTCGAAAACATCGTCCATCTCGTTCTGGCGCGGCTGCCTGGCGCGCCAGGCGGCACGCGCGGACTGTCGCTGTTCGTCGCGCCGAAATTTCTGGTCAATCCGGACGGGTCGCTCGGGCCGCGCAACGATCTGCGCTGCGCCAGCATCGAACACAAGCTCGGCATTCACGCCTCGCCCACTTGCGTCATGATTTATGGAGAAAACGAAGGCGCCAGGGCCTGGCTGGTCGGCGAGGAGAATCGGGAACTCGCCGCCATGTTCGTGATGATGAACGCGGCGCGCCTCGGCGTCGGGACCCAAGGGGTCGCGATCGGCGAGCGCGCCTATCAGCAGGCGCTCGCCTTCGCGCGCGACCGGCGCCAAGGCCGCGGACCGAAGGGCGGTGAGGACATGGCGCCGATCATCGAACACGCCGACGTGCAGCGCATGTTGATGACGATGAAGGCTTATGTTCATGCGGCGCGCGGAATCTGCCACCTGACCGCCGCCTCGCTCGACCTAGCAAGCCACGGACTGACCGAAGAGGAGCGGGCCGCCGGCGCCAATCGCGCCGGGCTGCTGACGCCGATCGCCAAGGCGTTCTCGACCGACATCGGCGACGAAGCGGCGTCGCTCGGCGTGCAGGTTCACGGCGGCATGGGTTTCGTCGAAGAGACCGGCGCCGCGCAGCACATGCGGGACTCTCGCATCGCCGCGATCTACGAGGGCGCCAACGGCATACACGGCATCGACCTCGTGCACCGCAAACTGCCGCTTGCCGGCGGCGAAACGGTCAGGAACGAGATCGCGGGGATTCGCGAAGTCGCGAGTTCCGTCGCCGAGCGGGGCGGCGCGGGGTTCGGCGCGACGGCCGCGCGGCTGGTCGAGGCGGCGGACGCGCTCGATCAAGCGACGCGCGAGATGCTCCGGTGGCTCGCGAGCGATGACGAATCCGCGTTGGCCGGCGCCGCCCAATATCTGCGCCTGTTCGGGATGACGCTCGGGGGCGCGTGCCTGGCGAAGGCGGGACTCGCGGCCGAGGCGCTTGCCGCCGGCGGCAACCGGAGCGAACTCGGGCGCGTCGGCCTCGCCCGCTTCTTCGCCGAAAAGCTGCTCCCTGTCGCGCCCGGCATTGCTCGCGCGATCGCCTCCGGCGCGGACCCGCATCAGTCTTATGAAACCGTTCTGGCGGACAGCGCATGATCGACGAAATCGAGGTCACGCGCGAGGGCGCGGTGCTGTCGGCGGCCTTGGCGAGGCCGCAAAAGAAGAACGCGATCACCGGCGCGATGTATGAAGCGCTGATCGATGTTCTCGAGAAGGCGGAGCGAGACGCGAGCGTCGGCGCGCTCGTCCTCAGCGGCAGGGGGGGCGCATTCACCGCAGGCAACGATATCGCCGACTTTCTCTCGATCGCAACCGGCCCCGCCGGGTCGCGTGATGCGCGCGATTTTCCGGCCTGGCGGTTCGTCAGCAAACTCGCTGACTTCGACAAGCCGCTCATCGCGGCGGTTCAAGGCCTCGCGGTCGGCATCGGAACGACGCTCTGCTTCCATTGCGACTTGGTCTACGCCGCGCCCGACGCGCGCTTTTCCATGCCGTTCGTCAACCTGGGCCTCGTTCCAGAAGCCGGCTCCTCGCTGCTCGCGCCGGAGCGTTTCGGCCGGGCCAAGGCCGCCGAATATCTGCTGCTCGCCGAACCGTTCGACGCCGAGACGGCGCGGGCGCTCGGGCTCGTCAACGAAGTGCTGCCCGAGGTCGAGTTGCTCCCGCACGCGATGGACAAGGCGGCCGTCCTCGCCGCCAAGCCTCGTTCGGCCCTCCTGGCGACGCGCCGGCTGCTGCGAGGCGATCCGGCGGCGCTGAAGGCGCGCATGGCCGAAGAAATCCAGGCATTCAGCGCCGCGCTGGCGTCCTCGGAGGCGCGCGCCGCGTTCATGGCCTTCATGGCCGGAGCGAAAGGCTAAAGCGGGATGCGAAAATGTGGATGCCGGTTTTTCGGAGGAATCCCGCGTTTTCAAGGACTTTAGAGCATGATGCGATTCTACGGAATCGCATCATGCTCTAGAAGCGCCGCCAGCCGGCGCGCGTCCCGAAGCGCCGCGTTCAGCCGCCATACCGGCTGGCCACGTCCGCCGCGATCCGCGCGGTCTCCTTGAGATAGCGCGAAATGACCTCGTCCGCGGCCGGGGTGCAGAGGCGATACGTCGTCGCATAGTCGTGGAAGCCTTTGTTGTAGGCGCCCGCGAGGAGATCGCGCCGGGGCTCATCGACGCCTTCCGCGTCCAGAAGCGCCGCCATTCTCACCCGGAATTTGGCCCCGTCGTCTGCACCGCACAGATCGCGCAGATAAGCGAGCGCGCCCATCATTTCGGCCAGTCTCAAGAGTTGCCCCTCATACGGGGGCGGGCGGTCGACAGGCGCAGGCGGCGGCGTCGGAGCAGCCGGAGCGGGCGCGGATTTGGCGGCGGACTTGGGCGCGGACGTTTCGGCGGCCGTAGTCGGCGCGTTCGCTGCAAAGAGCGCTGCGAGGCTCGCTGTGACGACCGCGATCCGTCTCACCGCCGCTCCCTTTCGATGCGCCGGGCTCTCTCCAGGATTTCGTCGAGTCCCGGCGTCGTCAGCAGGTCTGTGGAGGCTTCGGGCTCGATCCATGCGACGGCGTCCATCTCCTTGCTGACGCGGGCCTCACCCCTCGTCCAACGGGCGACGAAAGAGGCGATGACGAAATGCGCCCGAACGCGACCGCCCTCGCGCACAATGGGTTCGACATGCCGGTTGAAGGCGATGATCTCCGCCTCGACGCCCACTTCTTCGAAGAGTTCGCGCGCCGCCGCCTCGACCAGGGTCTCGCCGACCTCGACCACGCCGCCCGGCAGCGAAAAGCGTCCCGCCCTCGGCGGCCGCGCCCGGCGGCCGACTAGGACCCGGCCCTCTCGAAAGACCGCGACCGAGACGGCGAGGATCGGTCGGGCAGGGTAGAGACGATCCTCCGCGCGGACCTCAGACATGCAGGCCGCCGTTGATGCGCCGTTCCACCCGGCCGCCGCGGCGGCGGTCGCCGGTCGGAAGAATCGTTCGCGTCGACCCGCCGGACTGCGCTGAGGACATGAAGTTTCGGACTCGCTGCGCCCCGAATTGATAATACAGCGCGAATGACGGCGCGCCACCGCGCGTTTTTTGACTGGACCGCGCCGCCGGCCGCGGCGAGTCCGCCGTCGGCCGGATCGGGGCGTCCGGAGCCGCGCCCCTTGTCATAAGCTCGCTGCGCCGCCTAACCTACCCGGCCTAAGGGTTCTACAGCGAAAGGCGATTGTCGCATGGCGATCCTCGTAGTGGGCCTCGTGATCTTTCTCGGGCTTCATTCGACCCGCATCTTCGCCGAAGGCGGCCGCGCACAGGCGATCGCGCGGCTCGGCGAAGGACCGTGGAAGGGCGTCTATTCCCTTCTCTCGCTCATCGGCTTCGTTCTGATCGTCTGGGGCTTTGGCCGCGCGCGGGGGGAAGCCGCGGAATTGTGGGCGCCGCCGGTGTGGGCGCGGCACACGACCATCCTCTTGATGCTGTTCAGCACGCTGTTGTTGGGCGGATACATCTTCAAGCGGAGCCATGTCGCTTTTGCGGTCCATCATCCGATGGTCTGGAGCGTCGCGATCTTCGGCGCGTCGCATCTTCTCGCCAACGGTTCGGCGGCGGACCTCTTGCTGTTCGGCGCCTTTCTCGTTTGGGCGGTCGCGGACCTCGTGAGTTCCTACGCCCGCGACCGGCGCAACGCCGTCGTCTATCCGACGCCGAACTGGGGCGCGACCATCGGCGCGATCGTCCTCGAAATCGTGGTCTGGGTCGCGCTCCTCGGCGGCCTGCATCTCTGGCTCTTCGACGTCTCGCCGATGGCGGGATTGCCCGCGTAGTCATCGCGCGAGGCGGGACAGGGCTTCCCGCGCGATTGAAGGAGCGTTGAACCCCTGGCTCGGCCGCCGCATACTGACATGTCAGCAAACGCGCCGCGGTCGGCGCGCCCAAGCGACAGGGAGCGAATCATGGCCGGAAAGACCAAATCAAAAGGCGGACCGAAGGGCGAAGCCAAGCGGCCCTTGCGCTCGCGCCTGTGGTTCGACAATCCCGACAATCCCGGCATGACCGCGCTCTATATCGAGCGCTATCTCAATTTCGGCCTGACCCCCGGCGAGTTGCGCTCCGGCAAGCCGATCATCGGCATCGCGCAGACCGGCTCCGACCTCTCGCCCTGCAATCGCCATCACCTGGATCTCGCCAAGCGCGTGCGCGACGGGATCATCGCGGCGGGCGGCGTGCCGTTCGAGTTTCCCGTGCATCCGATCCAGGAGACGGGCAAGCGGCCGACCGCGGCGCTCGACCGCAACCTCGCCTATCTCGGCCTCGTCGAGGTGCTGATGGGCTATTTCATCGACGGCGTGGTGCTGACGACCGGCTGCGACAAGACGACCCCCGCCTGCATCATGGCTGCGGCGACGGTGAACATTCCGGCGATCGTTCTGTCGGGCGGACCGATGAACAACGGCTGGCATCACGGCGAGCGCACCGGTTCGGGCACCATCGTCTGGCAAGCGCGCTCCGACCTCGCCCAGGGCAAGATCGACTACGAGCAGTTCATGGAGATCGTCACGTCGTCCGCGCCCTCGATCGGCCATTGCAACACGATGGGCACGGCCTCGACCATGAACGCGCTGGCCGAGGCGCTCGGCATGAGCCTGCCGGGCTGCGCGGCCATCCCGGCGCCCATCGTGAGCGCGGCCAGATCGCCTACGAGACGGGCCGGCGCATCGTCGAGATGGTGTGGGAAGACCTGAAGCCCTCCGACATTTTGACCCGTGAGGCGTTCGAGAACGCGATCGTCGTCAACAGCGCGATCGGCGGCTCCACCAACGCTCCGATCCACATCAACGCCATCGCCCGCCATATCGGCGTGGAGCTCGACATCGCCGACTGGGAGCGCGTCGGCCATCACGTGCCGCTGCTCGTCAACATGCAGCCGGCGGGAAAGTATCTCGGCGAGGAGTTCCATCGCGCCGGCGGCGTGCCGGCGGTCGTGCACGAATTGATGAAGCGCAGCCTCATTCACGGGAAGGCGATGACCGTCAACGGCAAGACGATCGGCGAGAACTGCGCCGAGGCCAAGTCCGACGACGCCGACGTCATCTTCCCGATCGAGAAGCCGCTGAAGGAGAACGCAGGCTTCATCGTGCTCTCCGGCAATTTGTTCAACGACGCGATCATGAAAACGAGCGTGATCGACGAGGAGTTCCGGACCCGCTTTCTCTCCAACCCCGACGACCCGGACGCCTTCGAGGGTCGGGCGATCGTGTTCGACGGGCCGGAGGACTACCACCATCGCATCGACGACCCGAAGCTCGAGATCGACGAGCGCTCAATCCTCTTCATCCGCGGCACGGGGCCGATCGGCTATCCGGGCGGCGCGGAAGTGGTCAACATGCAGCCTCCGGCGGCCCTCATCAAGAAAGGCGTCCACGCGCTGCCCTGCGTCGGCGACGGACGGCAGTCCGGCACGTCGGGTTCGCCCTCGATCCTCAACGCCTCGCCCGAAGCGGCGGCGGGCGGGGGCCTCGCGCTCATCAAGACGGGCGACCGCGTGCGCATCGATCTCGAGAAGCGTCAGGCCAACATCCTCATCTCGGACGCAGAGCTCGACGAACGCCGCGCCGCGCTGATGAAGCACGGGGGCTACGACTACCCCAAGAGTCAGACGCCCTGGCAGCAGATCCAGCGCGAAATGGTCGCGCAGTTCGACGAAGGCATGGTGCTGAAGCCGGCGATCCAGTACCAGCGCCTCGCCCAAACGGCCGGCGCGCCGAGGGACAATCATTGACGAGAGGAGAAGCGTCGTATATACGGCTCGTCAGGCTTGTATAGACGGAGCGCGTGATGGGGATCAGCATTCGCGACCCGGTGGTCGGCGAGCTCGCCCGGGAGTTCGCCAGGTTGCGCAAGACCAACATGACCGAGGCGATCGCCCATGCGTTGCGCAGCGAACTGAAGCGCGAGCGCGACAAGCGGCCGCTGGAAGAGCGGCTCGAGGACCTCGCGAACGAAACTATAGCGATGGCTAGGCCTGGCGGCCATGTCATGACGAAGGACGAGATCGACGACTTGTGGGGTCAGTAATGTTCGTCGACACGTCGGCGATTGTTATCGGCGGCGACGTGCTCGTGTGAATAATGTTTGACGGGCCAACCTGAATTGCGCCTGTGTCAAAAACGCTGCGGGCGCAATATTGATCTGAGGAAAGCGGTAGTATAGACGTGCTGTGGGACGTTGTATAGACAGAGGCTTAACATGGGCATCAGCATTCGCGATCCCGAGGTCGGAGAGCTCGCCCGAGAGCTCGCCCGGCTGCGCAAGACCAACATGACCGAGGCGATCGCCCACGCTTTGCGCAGCGAGCTGAAGCGCGAGCGCAACAAGCGACCGCTGGCGGATCGGCTGGAAGAGCTCGCCCAGAAACTGAAGGCCGAGGCTGGCCCAAATCCTCGAGAGGTCGCCAAGGAGGATATTGACGTGATGTGGGGCCAGTGATGTTCGTCGACGCTTCAGTGATTGTGGCTATCCTGCTGGACGAAAGCGACGGCCGCGCGCTATCGGCGAAGCTCGAGGCAGGAACAGGCTGTTTGACTTCATCGGCGGTCCGGCTTGAAACATGCATGGTGCTCGCCGGCCGGCGTGACGTGTCGCCGTTGCGCGCGCAGCACTATTTTGATGGCCTGGCGTCTCAGATGGGTTTGATCGAAATCCCAATCGACGAGCGGATCGGTCGGTTGGCCGTCGATTGTTTCGAGCGGTACGGGAAAGGGCGACATCCCGCGCAGCTCAACTTCGGAGATTGCCTGTCTTACGCCTGCGCCAGGGCCCACCGCGCGAGCCTCCTGTACAAGGGCGATGACTTTGCACAGACCGATGTCAATGCGGACTAAAGGATGCGCCCTGGCGCGATCTCGAACGCAAGAGCAGCATGACGACGCCCAACGATCCACAACCCATCGGCCCCCTCATCGACGCGCATCACGCCCGTCGGCCCGAGCGGATCAGGCTCACGGGCCGATGGATCACGCTTGCGCCCCTCGACGCCGAGAAGCACGCCGAGGCTCTCTATGAGGGCTCGAACGGCGACGCGGTCCGCGACGGCGTCTGGGCCTATCTGTTCAACGGACCGTTCACGAATTTCTCCGATTTCGCCGCCGATATCGAACTCAAGGCGCGCTCGGTCGACCCGCACTTCTTCGCCATCGTCGACAACCCCTCCGGCCGCGCGGTCGGCTTTCAGGCGCTGATGCGCATCGATCCCGGCAATCGGGTGATCGAGGTCGGCAACATCATGTACACGCCGGCGATGCAGCGGACGGCGGGCGCGACCGAGGCGCAATATCTCTTTGCGCGCTACGTCTTCGACGTCCTCGGCAACCGGCGCTACGAGTGGAAGTGCAACGCTCTCAATGCGCCCTCGAGACGCGCCGCCGAGCGCTTCGGCTTCACGTTCGAGGGGATTTTCCGCCAGCACATGATCGTCAAGGGCCGCAACCGCGACACCGCATGGTTCTCGATGCTCGACGCCGAGTGGCCGGCGCGCAAGGGCGCTTACGAGGCCTGGCTCGCGCCCGACAATTTCGACAGCCAGGGGCGCCAGAAGCAACGCCTTTCCGACCTCATGCCAAAGGATTCGCCATGACACAAACCGTCGCCGAGAAACGTCGCCGTTTCGCCGAGCTGCATCGCGGGCCCGGCTGCTTCGTGATGCCCAATCCGTACGACGTCGGCTCGGCGAAATATCTCGCTTCGCTCGGCTTCCCGGCGCTCGCGACCTCGAGCGCCGGCATGGCCTTCGCGGCCGGGCGGCCCGACGGCGGCGTTTCGCGCGCCGATGCGCTGAGCCATATCGCGGATCTCGCCGCCGCGGTCGATCGTCCGCTCAACGCGGATTTCGAGGCCGGCTTCGCCCGCGACGCCGAGGGCGTCTACGAGAGCGCAAAACTCTGCATCGGCGCGGGCGTCGCCGGCTTCTCGATCGAGGATTTCGCCGGCGATCCGCGCGCGCCCTTGTTCACGCTCAGCGAAGCGCTCGATCGCCTGAGGGCCGCGCGGGCGGCGATCGACGCCAGCGGCGAAACCGTGCTCCTCACCGCGCGAAGCGAGGCGATCTGGCGCGAGAACGCCGGCGGCCTGCCCGAGGCGCTGCGGCGGCTCGCGGCTTACGCGGAAGCCGGCGCCGACGTGCTGTTCGCGCCGGGGGTGAAGACGGCGGACGAGGTCGCCGAAGTGGTGCGGGTCGCCGGCGCGCTCCCGGTCAATGTCGTCGTCGGCGCGCCCGGCCTCACGGCCCATGAGCTCGAGGCCCTCGGCGTCAAGCGCATCTCGACCGGCGCGGCGCTCGCCCGCGCCGCCTGGGGCGCTTTGATGCATGCGGCGCGCGACATCGCCGAGAACGGCCGCTTTGACGCCTTCGCCGGCATCCCGTCGTCGCGGGAGATCGAGGCGGCGATCGGCGCGAAGGGCTAAATTCCAGGCGGCCGCCTCAGGTCGAGGGTCAGCGGGAACTCGGGATGGGGCGCCTCGGGCGGCGGCTCGTAGGCGCCGGGCGTATGGCCGCGCGCCTCGAAGCGGGCGAGGCGCCGCGCCTCGGCCTCGTTGCCGTTGACGGGAAAGGTGTCGTAGCTGCGCCCACCGGGATGGGCGACATGGTAGACGCAGCCGCCGAGCGCCCGGCCCGACCAGGCGTCGAAAATGTCGATGACCAGCGGCGCGTGGATCGGCACGGTCGGATGCATCGCCATCGCCGGCTTCCAGGCCTTGTAGCGCACCGCGCCGACCGCGACGCCCTCGGTCGCCGTCTGGCGCAGCGGCACGCGGCGCTGGTTGCAGGCGACGACGTAGCGCTCGGGATTGGCCGTCGTCAGCTTGACCTGCAGGCGCTCGGTCGAACTGTCGGTGTAGCGCGCCGTGCCGCCAATGGCGCCGGTCTCGCCGAGCACATGCCAGGGCTCCAGCGCCTGTCTGAGCTCGAGCCGCGCCCCCTCGTATTCGACCTCGCCGCAGAAGGGGAAGCGGAATTCCGCCTGCGCCTCGTACCAGTCGGAGCGGAAGGCGAAGCCGTGGGCCCTCAAGTCCGCGAGCACGTCGAGGAAATCCTCCCACACGTAGGCAGGCAGCATGAACCGGTCGTGCAGCGACGAGCCCCAGCGCGGCAGCGGCCCGTCGATGGGATCGCGCCAGAGGCGGGCGATGATTGCGCGGATGAGGAGCTGCTGGGCGAGGCTCATCCGGGCGTCCGGCGGCATCTCGAAGCCGCGGAACTCGATGAGGCCGAGACGTCCGCTCGGGCCGTCGGGCGAATAGAGCTTGTCGATGCAGATTTCGGCGCGGTGGGTGTTGCCGGTGACGTCGGTGAGAATATTGCGCGTCAGCCGGTCGAGGAGCCACGGCGGCGGCGCCTTTCCTTGG
Organism: uncultured Alphaproteobacteria bacterium; assembly: GCA_963805295.1. Classification (GTDB taxonomy): domain Bacteria; phylum Pseudomonadota; class Alphaproteobacteria; order Rhizobiales; family Beijerinckiaceae; genus Roseiarcus. The sequence continues at coordinate 155,740 of CAWDTW010000034.1, forward strand.
CCGGGCTTCGGGATCTGCGCCAGCGCGATCTCGAGTTCGTAGAGGCTGTCGTGACGCGCTTCGTCGATGCGCGGCGCCTGGCTGGTCGGGCCGATGAAGAGGCCGGAGAAGAAATAGGAGAGGCTCGGGCGCCGGAGCCAATAGATCACGAGGCTCTTCAGAAGGTCGGGGCGCCTGAGGAACGGGCTGTCGAGCGGAGTCGCGCCGCCGACGACGACGTGATTGCCCCCGCCCGTGCCGGAGTGCTTGCCGTCGATCATGAACTTGTCGGCGCCGAGGCGCGCCTGCCGCGCCTCCTCGTAGATCGCCTGGGTGCTGGCGACGCATTCGCGCCAGCTCGACGAGGGGTGGATGTTGACCTCGATGACGCCCGGGTCCGGCGCGACCCGGATCACGTTAAGGCGCGGATCGGCGGGGGGCGCGTAGCCCTCGATATGCACCGGCAGTCCGACCTTTTCGGCCGCCGCCTCCGCCGCCGCGACGAGTTCGAGGTAATGCTCCAGCCGTTCGACTGGCGGCAGGAAGACGCAGAGGCGCCCGTCGCGCGCCTCGACCGTCACGGCCGTGCGCACGGCGCCGTCGATGTCGCCGAGACGCTGCTCGACCCGCTCCTGGCCCGCTTCCGCGGCCGTGAACGAGGCGACGGCTTGCGCGCGCTTGCGGGCCGCGGCGAAATCCGGCAGCGGTTCGCGCGGTTCGGTCGGATCGGCCTCGACGACAAAAGGGAAGGACGCCGGGGGAACATAGGGCAGCGCGCCGAGCGGCAGCCGGTAGCCGACCGGACTGTCGCCGGGCACGAGATAGAGCGCCCCGCGCCGGGTCTTCCATTTCTCGCTGCGCCAGCGCGTCCCGACCGCTTTCGCCTGCCAGCGCTGGATCGGCAGCACGTAACCCGAGGGTTCGGTCAATCCGCGAGCAAAGACCCGGGCGAGGCGCAGCCGCTCCTCCGGGTCTTTCAATTTGGAGTTCTGCGGCGAGACGTTCTCGGGGAGGTTGGCCTCCTTGACGATCCACTCCGCGGGGTCCTCGTAGGCCGGCGCGACGTATTCCGTGCCGAGGCCCAGTTCGGACGCGATCGCGTCCAAGAGCGCCTCCGCTTTTGGGTTGCTCGCGCCGGTTTCCTCACCTTCGGCCGCGATCCGCTCGGGGTTCGACCAGATCGGCTTGCCGTCGCGCCGCCAGTAGAGCGAAAAGGTCCAGCGCGGCAAGGATTCGCCCGGGTACCATTTGCCCTGTCCATAGTGCAGGAATCCGCCGGGCGCGAAGCGCTCGCGGAAGCGCCGGATGAGCCGGTCCGCCAGCCCGCGTTTCATCGGGCCGACGGCCTCGGTGTTCCATTCGTCCGACTCGAAGTCGTCGATCGAGACGAAGGTCGGCTCGCCGCCCATGGTCAGGCGCACATCGCCGGCGATGAGCGCCTCGTCGACCTCCTCGCCCAGCTTATCGAGGGCGTTCCAGGCTCCCTCCGAGAAAGGCTTGGTGATGCGCGGATGCTCGGCGACGCGTTCGATCCGCATGTCGAACGAAAAATCGACGTTGGCGAAGCTCGCGAGCCCCGAGATCGGCGCGGCGTTGCGATAATGGGGGGTCGCGGCGAGCGGAATGTGGCTCTCGCCGGCGAGCAGGCCCGAGGTCGGATCGAGGCCGATCCACCCGGCGCCCGGCAGATAGACCTCCGCCCAGGCGTGAAGGTCGGTGAAGTCGTGGTCGGTCCCCGGCGGCCCGTCGAGCGCGACGAGATCGGGCTTGAGCTGGATCAGATAGCCGGAGACGAAGCGGGCGGCCAACCCCAGATGGCGGAGAATCTGCACCATGAGCCAGCTCGAATCGCGGCATGAGCCAAAACCGCGCTCGAACGTCTCCTCCGGGCTTTGAACCCCCGGCTCCATCCGGATGACGTATTTGATCTCCTGCGAAAGGCGGCGATTGAGATCGACCGCGAAATCGACCGTGCGCTTCGGCGAGCGGTCGATCCCGTCGAGATAGGCCTCGAGCCGCGGTCCCGCGGGCTCCGGCGTACGATAGATGACGAGATCCGGCCTAAGGTCTTCGCCATATTCGAACGGCCAGGTTTCCGCGCTCTCCTCGACGAAGAAATCGAACGGATTGTAGATCGTCATGTCGGCGACGACATCGACCTCGATCTTCAATTCGTTGACCAATTCGGGGAAGTCGTAGCGGGCGAGCCAGTTGCCGTAAGGGTCCTGCTGATGGTTCACGAAATGGTCGGCCGGCGTCACTTTCAGCGAATGCGAGATCACCCGCGTGCGGCTGTGCGGCGCGGGGCGGAGGCGAATGATCTGCGGCCCGAGCGAAACGGGACGGTCGTATTTGTAGTGGGTCAGATGATGGATGGCGGCTCGGATGGACATGGACGGGCGCGGCTTTCTTGACGGATTTGCGAAGCCTTTCATATTTTGTTGCGCCGCACAATCCGCGTTGCCGCTGCTCTCGATAGCCCGTCGAAAGACGGGCGTCCTTTCGGACGCCCCATAGCCCGTCGAAGAGACGGGCGTCCTTTCGGACGCCCCGGGAATCAAGCGGTTGAATTTCAACATCGGGCGTCGCCGGCAGGCGTAGCGGAAGCAATTTCGGCCTGCTCAACCCGTGGCGGGTCGCCCGCGAAGCCGCACGCGGCAAGCGTCTCCTGCATATGCGGCGGGGCCGGCGCCTCGACTTCGATCGGCGGCTTCGTCTTCACGAGCGGCACGACCACCTTGCGCGCCAGCAGTTGCAAGGGGACGTCCGCCCGTGCGCCGTAGATCGCGTCGCCGAGAATCGGAAAACCCTGCGAGGCGCAGTGGACGCGCAATTGATGGGTGCGCCCGGTCTGGGGCTCGAGCTCGAGCCACGCGATCGGCGCGCCGCGCCATTGGCCCCGCCCCCTGACCCGCCAGAGGGTGAGCGCCGGCTGGCCCATCGGGTCGATCTTCATCCACCAGCCGCGCCGGTCGTCGAGCCGGCCGAGGGCCAAGTCGATCACGCCGCTCTCGGCGTCGGGCGAACCGGCGACGATCGCCCAGTAGGTTTTCGCAATTCTGCCCTGCTTGAACAGGAGCCCCAATTTTTCCAGCGCTTTATGATGTCGTCCGAGAACGAGGCACCCGGCCGTCTCGCGGTCGAGCCGATGCGCCAGCGCCGGCTTTCGCGGCAGACCGAAACGCAGCGCGTCGAAATCGTCCTCGAGGCTGGCGCCGCCCTTCGGACCCCGATGCACGGCGACGCCCGCCGGCTTGTCGATGACGAGCATCAATCCGTCGCGGTAGAGCAATCGCGCTCTTGTTTCTTCGGGCGTCATGGGGACATAGGTAGTCCCGCGGAGCGCCGCCCGCCTAGACCGGGACGCGAAAAAGTGGATGCCGGTTTTTCGCAACAATCCCGCGGTTACAAGGACTCTAAAGCCTGATGCGATTCTACGAAATCGCATCAGGCTTTAGAAGCGGCGGCGAAAGGATCATGCGTTGAGCGAAGACGGCGAGAAGAAAGCGAAGGCCGGCCTCATTCGCCGCTGGTTCGGCGGCGCCGACCGGGCCGCGTCGGCCGAGGCGGACGCGGCGCCCCCGCCCGAAGCGGCGGAAGCGCCGGCGCCTGAACCGCCTGCGCCAAGCGCCGCGGAGCCTTCGGAGCCGAAGCGAAGCTGGTTCCAGAAACTCAAGTTCGGCCTGTCGCGCTCCTCGACCAACATCGGCCGCGGGATCACCGACATCTTCACCAAGCGCAAGCTCGACGCCGACGCGCTCGACGATCTCGAAGACGTCCTCATCCAGGCCGATCTCGGCCTCGGCGCGGCGACCCGGATTCGCGAGGCGATTGCGCGCGGGCGCTACGAAAAGGGCATCGATCCCGACGAGGTGAAGGCGATTCTCGCCGCGGAAGTCGAGCGCGCCCTGACGCCGGTCGCCCGCCCGCTCGCCATCGACGCGAGCAAGAGGCCGTTCGTGATCCTCGTCGTCGGCGTCAACGGCTCCGGCAAGACGACGACCATCGGCAAGCTCGCGGCCAAGTTCAGAAGCGAGGGGAAGACGATCGTGCTCGCCGCCGGCGACACGTTCCGCGCCGCCGCGATCGAACAATTGCGCGTCTGGGCGCGGCGCACGGCGTCCGACCTCGTCGAGCGCGAGCAGGGCGCCGATGCGGCGGGGCTCGCCTTCGACGCGCTGACCCGCGCCCGCGAGCTTGACGCCGACGTCATGATGATGGACACGGCCGGGCGCTTACAGAACCGCGCCGAACTGATGGGCGAGCTCGAAAAGATCGTCCGGGTGATGAAGAAGGTCGACCCGGAGGCGCCGCATGCCGTGCTGCTCGTGCTCGACGCCACCGTCGGGCAGAACGCCTTGAACCAGGTCGAGATTTTCGGCCGCACGGCGGGAGTCACCGGCCTCGTGATGACAAAACTGGACGGCACCGCGCGCGGCGGCATTCTGGTCGCCATCGCCGAAAAATTCGCTCTCCCCGTGCATTTCATCGGCGTCGGCGAAAGCGTCGACGACCTCGAACCCTTCGGGGCGCGCGACTTCGCCGAAGCCATCGCCGGCGTCGAGACGGCGGAGGCGCCGCAATGACGGGAACCAGCGCGACCGAAACCTCCGCGCCCCGCCAGCGGAAGGCGCTGAACCCGATCGTCAAGCTCCTTCTTGAACTGGGGCCGCTGGCGCTCTTCTTCGCGGTCTATACGAAGCTCGGAATCTTCGCCGCGACCGGGGTTTTGATCGCGGGCGTGGTCGTGACGCTCGGCGTCTCCTACGCGATGCTGAGGCGCATTCCGATCATGCCGCTGGTGACGGCGGTCATCGTAATGATTTTCGGCTCGCTGACGCTATTCTTCCACGACCAGACGCTGATCAAGATCAAGCCGACCGCGCTCTACCTCTTGTTTGCGGCTGCGCTGTTCGCCGGCCTCGCGCTCAAAAAGCCGATCCTGAAAATCCTGTTCGATGGCGCGCTCCACGTGACCGAGGAAGGCTGGCGAAAGCTCACCTGGCGCTGGGCCTTCTTCTTCATCGCGCTCGCTCTCCTTAACGAGATCGTCTGGCGCACGCAGACGACCGACGTCTGGGTCAAGTTCAAGACCTTCGGCTTCCTGCCGCTGACCCTCCTCTTCGCCCTCGCCCAAGCGCCGCTCATCATGCGTACCGAGACGAAGGAGGACGAGGCGGCGGACAATGATTTCTAGCGGTCAAATTCAAACGCTTGGCGCCCGACGAATAGGGCTGTTGGGGGGGTCATTCGCGCCAGAAATTCGCACGCGATAAGTGGCTGATATTTCTCAGCAGAAATTGTGTTCCAAATATCTTAGGGCCGCTCCTCGGGGGCATTTCTCTCGTGCGCCGATGAGTGGAATCGACCCAAAGCCGTAATCGAGACCGCGCGTCCACGCGCCATTGGCCCACTTCAGGCCACCCGGGACCTCTTCACCGCCGCCACGCCGGCCCTAACCCTGGTGCGGCTGAGGTCGCGCGGGGGCGCCACTTCACCGATACAACACCGGTCAGCGCTAGGCTGATGCTCGTCGAGCATGTCGCCTTTCCGACGCTGCGACGACGAGTCTCTCCAGCAGCGTGCGATGGCGAATTGCTGGCGGATTCAAGCGCGTCTCCTCGTCCAGGATCCGCCGCCGCTCAGCCGGCTCTGGAAATGGGATGACCGGCGATGGAAGAGGCGGGGTTTCGATCTCCGTGACCGCAGCGATGGGTGGATGCGCCTCCACTGTGGCTGAGGACTGAGCGGACATATGTTCGACCCGGAAATTGGCCGTTTGATCGATGCCCGTCGCGACGACCGACACCCGCATCGCTTCCTGGAGAGCGGGCTCGACGGTCGCGCCCACGATGATGTTGGCTTCCTCGTCGACTTCCTGGCGAATCCGGCTCGCGGCCTCGTCCACTTCGTACAGCGTCAGATCCTTGCCGCCCGTGATCGAAATCAGAAGGCCCCGAGCTCCTTTCAATGAGGTGTCGTCGAACAGCGGGTTGGCGATCGCCCCTTCGGCGGCACGAAGCGCGCGACGTTCCCCCGTCGCTTCACCGGTACCGATCATCGCGGTCCCCATTTCGCTCACGATCGAGCACACGTCCGCGAAGTCGAGATTGACGAGTCCCTCCTTGACCATAAGGTCGGTAATGCAGGAGATGCCCGAGCAAAGCACCTCATCCGCCATCGCGAAGGCGTCGGCGAAGGTCGTCTTTTCGTTGGCGACGCGGAACAGGTTCTGATTCGGAATGATAATCAGCGTATCGACCGCCTTTTGCAGTTCGGCGATGCCGGCTTCAGCGACCCTCATGCGGCGGCCGCTCTCGAAGTGGAACGGCTTGGTGACGACGCCGACCGTGAGGATTCCCATCTCACGAGCGGCCGCCGCGATGACGGGGGCCGCGCCTGTGCCGGTGCCGCCGCCCATGCCGGCGGCGAGGAAAACCAGGTTTGAACCGGCGAGGCAGTCGCGAATTTCCTCCAGCGTCTCTTCGGCCGCCGCCTTGCCGACCTCCGGCTTGGAGCCGGCGCCGAGGCCCTCCGTCACCTGAAGGCCCATCTGGATGATTCGTTTGGCGCGCGACGAGGCGAGCGCCTGCGCGTCGGTGTTGGCGACGACGAACTCGACCCCGGACAGGCCGGAGACGATCATGTTGTTGATTGCGTTGCCGCCGGCGCCGCCCACGCCGCACACCACGATGCGGGGTTTCAGTTCCTTCAGTTGGGGGGCCTTCAGATTAATCGGCATACCTTGCCTCTCCTGTTGGGCGCTCGCCGATGCCGCCTCACCCCCTCGACGGCTGAAAGGCTGGCCCGTCAGGGGCCGCTTTTCCGCCAGCGCCGACCTGCGACGCATGTCCCGCTCTCTCAGGCCTGTTGTTGCGTCGAGGTAGAGACTTCACCTCTATGGTTAACGCCCGGTTAATTGGGGACGGCAATGCCAGTGGCGCGGGACGGCGGCGCGCCCCGCATCGCGCACGGCGAAAAGCTGAAACGGTAGGTCCGGTTCGCGGTCTCGGTCGAGCCGCACGCCGGAGGCGTTCGACAAGCGATCGCCGCGCGCGGCGGTAAACTCTCAAGCCTCGAGACTCGAACCGCCTGTCGATGAAGCCGCGCTGCGATGCTTCGGGGTGCGATATTTCGGGCTTGCCAACGTGAGTTGGTCACGTCTGGGTTAGCCGCCGCCAGGCAGTCATCTGGTGGGCGTCGACTACAAGAGCATCGGCGGTTCGCAATACCGGCACAGCAATCCGATCCAAGCTTGGACCACACAACCGGGGAGAAACGCCATGGTTCGAAGGATATCGATTCCTTTACTCGCGCGCGCACTGCTTCTCGCTTTCGTTTTGGCGCTGGTCGGCAACGGAAAGGGTAACGCGCAGGAGGCCGAGGTCAAAGCCGTTATCGACGCGTATCATGGCGCGCTCAGCGCGCTCGACGCGACAAAAATGGAATCGCTGTGGGCGCGCGACGCCAATGTGACCTTGGTCAACCCGGCGAACAAGAGCATTGCCGTCGGCTGGGACGCCGTGAAGAAGGATTGGGAGGGGTCGTTCAATGCCTTGGCAGAGTTGAAGGTCACGCAGGCGGAGGGCCCGTATATCAGCGTCAAAGGCGATGTGGCGTGGGCGACGGGCATCGTGAGCGCCGTTGGAAAGTTCAAGTCGGGCGCGGCTAGTCGGCCAATTCATCTAAAGCACGGGGTATAGGTGCTTGAGCTTGATGCGGGCGTCATCGGTGGTGAAGCGCCAGTTGGCCTTGGCGTGGCGGAGGTTGCGGTGTTTGACCCAGGCGCCGACCTCGCGGCTGAGGGTTTTGTGGTCTGGGATGCGCCGATCGAGGCACTGAGAAGTCAGGACGGCGAGTTCGGATTCTGCCAGATCGAGCCAGGAGCCATGCTTGGGCGTGTAGACCCATTCGAAGCGGTTGACGAGGCGGCGAGCCTCGGCCGCAGGGAAGGCTTCGTAGAGAGAAGACTTGGCGTGGATGTTCAGGTTGTCCTGGAGCAAAGTGATGATCTTGGCATCGGCAAAGTGGGTGTCGGAAATGTCCCTTAAGACGTGAGCGTAGTCGATGGCCGTGTGGCGGTCGGTCACTTTGACGTATCGCCAGCCTTCGAGGGGAGCGAACATCATGAAGAGGTTGGCGACGCCGTGGCGCTCATATTCATAGTCGTGACGAGCGGGGCTTCCCGGCTTCATCGGGATCGGCGTGCGCGTCTCTGCGACCAACTGCTTTGACGTCTCGTCCAGACAGACCAGTGGTCGCTCGGGATCATGCGGCCGCATGTAAACAGCCAGCACGTCCTCCATCGCCGCTACGAAGGCGCTATTCGCCTCAGGCGGAATGACCCAGCACTTCTTGCGGTGAGGCTGGACAATGTTTTTTTTAGTACGCGACCAATCGTGCTGTCGCTGGCGCGCTCGACAATATTGAGTTCGACGACCCTCTCCTCCAAGAGCCGCAAGCTCCAGCGCGCAAAGCCTTCCGGAGGCTGGGAACACGCCAGGGCGATCAGTTTGGCTTCCTTCTCGCCGTCGAAAATCCGCGCCACCGGCGGCCTCTCCCGGACTTTGCGGCTCAGCACCGCGTCCAACCCCTCATCAACCAGTTGCTTTCGCACGCAGTAAACCATCGACTTGGTCGTATCTAAGGCCCTGATGATCTCGCTGTCGCTCCAACCCTCACCCGCGTCCGAGACGTCCGCCTTCAACAAAATCAGCGCCTTCGTCAGCCGCCTCGGCGGAATCTTTCCCTTGGTCCTCAGCGCCTCAAGCCGTTCGCGCTCCTCAGCGCTCAGTCGAACGACGTACTTCTTTACCGCAACTTCCCGCGCAGCCATCCTCGCCTCCGTCCTTTAAGGGTGCCGAAGGCAGTGAATCGATCAAAGGTTGGGAATTAGTTGACGCGGCCGACTAGCACCGGAGCCGTCTATGAGGCGGACGTTTTCGAAAAGCGCGACGGTCATTGGCTGTTGGTTTCCCACGTAGCCTTGGGAGTGCCCAAATAGGCCGAATCAATATCGCAGATTTGTGCGGTTCCGGACCTCCGGACGGGGACTGGTAGCGGCTCAGCCTCAGCGCGCGCAAATCTTGACCGCGCCCGGCGCGCCCCACATCGCGCAGGGCGAAAAGCTGAACCGGTAGGTTCCGTTCGAGGGGGCGACGAAGGTGAGCGCGCCCGGCGCCTCGGCGTCGGCGAAGAAGAAGCCGCCCGGGCCTTCGACGTTGGGATCGCGGGCCCGCCAGAAGGTCGCCACGCGGCCGCTGCGGGGATCATATTCGGACGCCCGCCCCATCATCTGCGCCGCGATCCGAGCCCCGTGCGAAAAGTCGCCGACGAACATCGTCGCGGCGCCGCGATAGGACCAGCAGGCCTGGCCCGGGACCATCTGGATACGAACGACCATCTCGCGGTTGCAGGAGCTCGCGAGCGCAGGAGAGGTCGGCGCGCCCGCGAGCGCAAGGGCCGCCGCGGCGAATCGAAGAAAACGGTCGGAACGCATGGCGATCCCGTTGCAATCCCTTTGGCGGCGCCCGCGCCGGGAAAGCTAACGCGAACAAGGCTCAATGGCGAGTTACCTTCGAGGGAGCGTTCCGATTCCGGTCAACGCGCCGACGGCGCGTCGGCGGAGCGGCGACGACTGCTCGACATTTTCTTCCGGAAAATCAAACTCGGCCTTATCATGGCTCCCATGGATGCGATCGACATCGGCAATGCGCGGACGGCGGCCGGCGCCGCCGGGCGGGCTCGACCGGGCCTACGCCGGGTTCGGAGGCGGTCTTGGCTCGCGCGAAGGAGCGGCGAACTCCTTTTCGGCCGGAAATTCGGCTGGAATCTGGCGTTAACGCGTTGAAAAGTCTCTATTCGCGGAAGAAAGTGGATTTTGATTTCGTTCCGAAAAACTTGGATTTCGTTCGATCCGGCTTGGAATTCGTTCCGGCTGGCTTTGGATTTCGTTCCGGCTGGCTTGGGTTTCGTTCTGAGGGGCCTGGAAGCCCTTCCCTGCTTCTGGGAGGGTCGGCGGCGTGCCGGCCTTTCGGTCCCGGCGGAACGAAAGGGACGGTTTTTTGGCGCCTAACGTCTTGAAATGGCACGCTCGCTTGCAAGCCGCGCGCGATTCCGGCAGGCCGCGGTCGCCGCCTTAGCCCCCTTCCTCCCTCGTCAGAGCCCCCAGCTGAGCTTCCTCCTCGGCGCTCAAGGCCTGCGTAGCGGCGGGCGCGCGGCGGCGGGCGATGACGACGCCGGCGAGGCCGGCCGCGAGCGTCAGCGGGGCGGCGAGCCACAAGAGCAGCGTCTCCGGCTTGAACGGCGGCTTCAGCAGGATGAAGTCGCCGTAGCGCGACACGAGATAGGCGCGCACCGCGTCGTTGCTCTCGCCCTCGGCGATGCGCTGGCGAACGAGGAGGCGGATGTCGCGCGCCAGCGGCGCCTCGGAATCGTCGATCGACTGGTTCTGGCAGACCATGCAGCGCAATTCGGCAGAAAGAGATCGCGCGCGCGCTTCGAGGGCCGGGTCCTTCATCACCTCGTCCGGCTGGACCGCGAGCGCCGGCGCCGCGAGGAGGAAGGCGAAGGCAAGAGCGAAGCGAAGCCGGCGCATGGCTCAGCGCGCCCCCGCAGCGACCGCGCCGGCTCGGGCGCGGACGGCGACGCCGAAGCGCAGCCGCCTGTCGGCGAGCGACAGGGCCCCGCCGAGCGCCATGGCGACGCCGCCGAGCCAGATCAGGGTCACCAACGGCTTCCAGTAGAGGCGGGCGGGCACGGCGCCGTCGGGCGCCGGATCGGCGATCGACACATAGATCTGACCGAAATGCAGCGTCGTCATTCCGGCTTCCGTCGTCGTCATCTGCCGTGCGGCGAACTCGCGCCGCGCCGGCTCGATCGTGGCGACGACCGTTCCGCCTGAGCGAACCGTCATCGGGGCGATGGCTTCCTTGTAGTTGGGGCCGACCCGCTGGCTGACCGAATCGAGCGTGATCTCATAAGGTCCGACGGGCTGTGGAACCCCCTTATGCAAGGTCGCGATCGCCTCGGCGCCGAAGCCGACGCCCGCCAGGCCGAGCAGCGTCACGCCGACGCCGATATGCGCCAGCGCCGCGCCCCAGAACGACAGGGGCAGGCCGATTGCCCGCTTGAGCGCGACGCCGAACGAAACACCCGGCCGCCACGTCCGCATCACCACTTCGATCAGCGTGCCGATGATGGCGAAGATCGCGATTCCGGCGGCGATCGGGGCGAGAATCGATTGCCCATGCAGCCATGCCGCCCCTGTGATCGCCACGATCGCGCCGGCGACGACTGCGACGGTCAGACGCTGGATGACGCCCAGGAGATCGCCTCGTTTCCAGGCGAGCGAAAAGCCGACCGGGGCTACGAAGGCGGCGGTCAGCAACAACACGCCGCAGGTCATGTTGAAAAAGGGCGCGCCGACGGTGATCTTCTCGCCGGTCAATTGCTCGAGCGCGAGCGGATAGAGCGTGCCGAAGAACACGGTCGCGCAGGAGGTGGTCAGCAGCAGGTTGTTGAGCACCAGCGCGCCCTCGCGCGAAATCGGCGCAAACAGGCCGCCCTGCTTCAGCATCGGCGCGCGCCAGGCGAACAGCGCGAACGAGCCGAAGATGAACAACGCAAGGATGGCGAGGATGAACACGCCGCGCCGCGGATCGCTGGCGAAGGCGTGCACCGACGTCAGCACCCCGGAACGCACGAGGAAGGTTCCGAGCAGCGAAAACGAAAAGACGAGGATGGCGAGGAAGATCGTCCAGACCTTCAAGGCGTCGCGCTTCTCCATCACCGCAACCGAATGGACGAAAGCGGTTCCCGCGAGCCACGGCATGAGCGAGGCGTTCTCGACCGGGTCCCAGAACCAGAATCCGCCCCAGCCCAACGTATAATAGGCCCAGAAGGAGCCGGCGGCGATGCCGAGCGTCAGCAGGCTCCAGGCGACGAGCGCGAACGGCCGCACGAACCGGGCCCACGCCGCGTCGATCCGTCCCTCGATCAGGGCGGCGGCGGCGAACGAATAGACGATCGAGAAGCCGACATAGCCGAGATAGAGCTGCGGGGGATGGATCGCGAGCCCGGGATCCTGCAGGATCGGGTTGAGGTCGCGGCCCTCGAAGGGCGCGGGAAAAAGGCGCTCGAACGGGTTCGAAGTCAAAAGGATGAAGAGCAGGAATGCGACGCTGATGAGACCCTGCACGGCGAGCGAATTGGCGCGCAGCGTCCGCGGCAGCGAGCGGCCGAACAAGGCGACGAGCGCGCCGAAGATCGCCAGAATCAGAACCCACAGCAGCATGGAGCCTTCGTGGTTTCCCCAGACGCCGGAGATCTTGTAGATCGTCGGCATCGCGCTGTTCGAATTCTCGGCCACGTTGAGGACGGAGAAGTCCGAGGTCAGGTGTGCGTCGACGAGCGCCGCGAACGCGATCGCAACGAACGCGAACTGCGTCAGCGCCGCGCTGCGCCCGACTGCCATCAGGTCCGGATCGCCGACGCGCGCGCCCCACGACGGGATGACGGTCTGCGCGAGCGCGGCGCAGAGTGCGAGAACGAGGGCGAAATGGCCGATCTCGATGATCACTTTGCGGCCTCCCCTTCCTGCCAGCGGCCCTGTTTTTTCAACAACTCCACGACCTCGCGCGGCATGTACCGTTCGTCGTGCTTGGCGAGAATCCGATCGCCGGTCAATCGCCCTTGCGCGGCGAGAATGCCCTCCACGACGACGCCCTGGCCTTCATGAAAAAGGTCCGGCACGTCGGCGAAACAGTTGCTCGAGCAATCGACCCCGACGCTCTTCGTTCCGTCCGTGACGTTGAACTTCAGCCGCTCGTCGGCTCGCACGACGGAGCCGGCTTCGACAAGCCCTCCGATGCGCAACCTTGTCCCTGGCTGGACGTTTTTTTCAGCGATTTCGGCTGGGCTCAGGAACAGAGATAGGCTATCTTTGATCGCGTAAAGTCCGAGGCCCACCGCACAACCGACCACGGCGAGCGCGGCGGCGATGAGGGCGAGGCGGCGGTTGCGGCGGGTCAATTGGCGTCTCCGAGGCCGAGATCGCGCGCGAGCGCGTCCAGACTGGCGACCGCATTCGCATCGGGGGCTAACGCCTTGCGCGCGTCGGCGAGTGCGGCCCTGGCCTTGTCGACCTCATGCAGGACCGTATAGGCGCGAATAAGGCGAGACCATTCGTCGACGCCGCCGCCATTGCTGGCGAGGCGGTTCGCCAGTCGGCTCACCATGCCCTCGATCATCACTTTCTGCTCTTCCGACCCAAGCGCAGTCGCGTCAGCGGTCGATTGCGGCGGCGGCTCGCCTTTCAGCGCAGCGAGACGCGCCTTGACCGCGCCGAGCCATGGCGCATTCGGCGTCGCATCGGCGGCCAGCGCCTCATAGGCGCGAATCGCGTCGGCGGTCTTGCCGTCCTGCTCGGCGGCGAGCGCGAGATAGAACCGCGCCTGCGGCTGGCCGGGCTGCTCGGCGACGGCCTTGGCGAAGGCCTCGCGCGCCTTGTCGGTGACGACTCCGCCCGCCGCGGCGACCAGCGCCTCGCCGCGGGCGGCGCGGCGAAGAGGGTCTTCCCCGAGAAGGCGGAGCGCTTCGGAATAGGCGTGCGCGGCGTCCTCGTAGCGCTCGAGCCGCATGTAGACCGGGGCGATGACCGCCCAACCCTTGCCGTCGTCCGGCTTGGCGATGAGGTGCGCCTCGACCCCGGCGACGGCCGCTTCGATGTCGCCGGCGGCGTGGGTCGCGGGCTGGCGGCTCGCCAGCGGCTCGTCGGGCATCTGCGGCTGTCCGACGAGGACATAAAGCGGAAAAGCGATCGCCGGCAGGCCGACAACGACAAACGCGACGGCGACCAAGCGGTTGCGTCCGCGCAGCGCCGGCGCTGCCTTCGGCGCCTCGGAACGGGAGGCGATCAGCCGGCGGGCCGCCTCCGCTCGCGCGCTTGCGGCCTCGCTCTGCGGCAATTGGCCGCGTTCGACGTCGCGTTGAATCTCGTCGAGTTGCCCCTTGTAGAAGGCCTCCTCAGTCGACGCCGGGTCGGCGCCGGCGGACTTAGGAGAGGAGCGCAGAATAGGCCAAATCGCGGCGAGTGCTGCGAAGGCGGCCATTCCCGCCAAGATGAACCACACCATCAATTGCCTCTGGGGCGGTCCATGCGAGACCGCATCAATGCTCGCGCTCCGTTATCGCAAAACGGCGCCGACGTCTCGCCAAAAAGTCTAGCTCGTCAATTTCCAGCCGCCGTCCGGCTGTTTGCAGGCAACACCCTGGCCGCGTTTCGGCCGCCCGGCGAGATAGATGGTCTGCGAATAAGCGCGACAGCCGCCGCCGGTTTCGGCCCCGGGTTCGACAAAACCGAAAACGCCGTGTGCGCCTCGCCACGAGCGGCGTTGGCCGGACTCGAGCGCTGCAATTTGCGCCTTCCAGGCGGCTTCCCGATCGGCCTCAGTAAGCGACGCGCTGATCGGTCCGCTGAGGGCGCCTCCGAGAGCCGCGCCTGCCGAGATGGCCGGAGCGGCCGACTTCGCTGGCTGCACCTGGGCTGCGGCCACGGGAGCGACCGGCTGTGCCGCTTGCGCCGGGGTCGCGGGCGCGGCCGGCGGCAACGGTTGCGCCTGGACTGCCGCGACCGGAGCGATCGGCTGCGCAGCCGGCGTGGAGGTCCCGACGGCGGGAGCAGTCGGCCGCGCGGCGGCCGCCGCGACGGGCTTGGCAGGCGAAGCCTCGCCGCCAAAGCCGAAGCCTGCGCAGCCGGCCAAAGTGGGCGCGGCCAGCGCCAGAATTACGACAACGCCCGGCCTCATGACACGACCCCCGTCCAAGTCGCTATCGATCCGTTCAGCGTCGGAACAGGCCTGCCCGTAGCCAGTCAAACGCAATTTCCAACCACGTTACCCGCCACCCCAGTCTTCCCGCGCTCCGCCGCACGCAGCGAAAAGCTCAAACGCAGGGCAGCCGCAAAATCGCCCGCAGGCCTCCGAACGGACTCTCATCGAGCTGGAGCGACCCACCATAGATCGACGCGAGATCGACTACGATCGAGAGGCCGAGACCAGAGCCGGGCCGCGATTCGTCGAGCCGCCTGCCGCGTCCGAGCGCTTCCGCTCGCGCGCCCGGATCGAGGCCCGGGCCGTCGTCGTCGATCTCCGCAATCAGGAAAGCGCCGGCGTCCTTCGCCCCGTCGGGGGCGCGCGACGCACGAACGGACACGCTCTCTCGCGCCCATTTGCCGGCGTTGTCGAGCAGGTTGCCGATGAGATCGGTCAGGTCCTGCGCCTCGCCGCGGAACCTCAAGCCTTCCTGTAGTTCGACAATAAAGGTCAGGCCCCGTTCGGCATGGAGCTTCTCGAAGGTGCGCACCAACCCCTCGACGACCGGCCTGACCTCGGTGACGACGCCGACCGTGCGTGCGCGCGCGGCCGCGCGCGCACGGTCGAGATAGAAGATCACCTGCTGGCGCATGATTTCCGCCTGCTCGCGCACCTTGCCCGTCAGGCTCGCGCTCGGCAAATCCGCCTCGTTGATAAGCACGCTGAGCGGGGTTTTCAATGCATGGGCGAGATTGCCGACTTGCGTGCGCGCGCGCTCGACGATCTCCCGGTTGGCGTCGATGAGCTGGTTCACTTCCGCCGCGAGCGGTGCAACGTCCTGCGGAAATTCGCCGGCAATGCGTTCGGCCTCGCCGCGGCGGATCGCCGCGACCCCGTCGCGCAGCGCGCGAAGCGGTCGCAGGCCGAAGCGGACCGCCAGCGCGGTCGAGGCGATCAACGCCAGCGCCAGCGTCAGAAAGGTCGCTGCCAGCGCCCATTCGAAGCTGCGCTCCTGCGCCTGGATCACGTCGGCGTTGGCGGCCACCTGGACGAGGTAGCGACCTTCTTCGCCAGCGTCGATCTCGCGCTCCACCATTCTGAGCTCATGCCCGCCCGGCCCGATCGCATAGCCGCTGAGGATCGCGCCATGGTCCTCGCCGACGGCGACGAGATGAGGAAGCTGGGTGGCGAATAGCGACTTCGAGGCTCTAATTTCCGGCGGATTCGTATCGAGGCGGGTGATCTGCCAATACCAGCCGGAGAAGGCGAGCTCGAACTGAGGGGCGACCGCGGCCGGAGTGACGCCCTTCGTCTCCTCGGTTGGGATCGCGACGTTGGCGACCAGCGCCTTCAGGTAGACGCCGAGCTGGTCGTCGAAATTGGCCTCCGTCCAACGCGCGTTGAGGGCGCTGAGGCCGAGCCCCGCGAGCGCAAGGATGAGCGTGCTCCAAAACGCCGCCGATAGGAAAAGCCGCGAGGCGATGGAGCGCGCGCTGAGCGCTTTGACCATAGGACGGCCTTAAGGAACCTCGCGAACGGCGCCGCGCGCCGCGCTCGTCGCAAAGGCCGCGTAGGCGCGCAACGCCTGCGAAACCTTTCGCGTGCGGGGCTTGGCGGGCTTCCAGGCGACCTCGCACTTGCTCTCCATCGCCGCGCGCCGGGCGGAAAGCGTCGCGTCGTCGACGAGAACCTTGATCGTGCGCGCCGGAATATCGATCGCAATTCGGTCGCCCTCCTCGACGAGGCCGATGGCGCCGCCCTCTGCTGCTTCCGGCGAGACGTGGCCGATGGCCAGGCCGGACGTCCCGCCGGAGAAGCGTCCGTCGGTGACGAGAGCGCAAGCTTTGCCGAGGCCGCGCGACTTCAGATAGCTTGTCGGATAGAGCATCTCCTGCATGCCGGGCCCGCCGCGCGGACCCTCGTAACGGATGACGACGACGTCGCCGGCGGCAACTTTGCCCTCGAGGATTCCGTGCACCGCGTCGTCTTGGCTTTCGAAGATGCGCGCGGGGCCAGCGAACTTGAGGATGCTCGCGTCGACGCCTGCCGTCTTTACGATGCAGCCGTCGAGGGCGATGTTGCCCGAAAGCACGGCGAGGCCGCCGTCCTTGGAGAAGGCGTGTTCGGCGTCGCGGATGACGCCTTTCTCCCGGTCGTCGTCGAGCGAGGGATAGCGCGCCGACTGGCTGAAGGCGACCTGGGTCGGGACCCCGCCCGGCGCGGCGGAGAAGAATTCGCGCGTCGCATTGCTCGACGTGCGCTTTATGTCATGGCGCGACAGCGCGTGCTCGAGCGATTCGGCGTGGACCATCATCACGTCGCGGTTGAGGAGCCCGGCTCGGTCGAGTTCGCCGAGAATCCCCATGATGCCGCCGGCGCGGTGGACATCCTCGATGTGCACGTCTGCGACCGATGGCGCGACCTTGCACAAGACCGGCGCGCGGCGCGACAGCCGATCGATGTCGGCCATGGTGAAGTCAATTCGGGCCTCGTAGGCGGCTGCGAGGAGGTGCAGCACGGTGTTGGTCGAGCCGCCCATCGATATGTCGAGCGTCATCGCGTTCTCGAACGCCTTGAAGTTGGCGATCGAGCGCGGCAGCACGCCCTCGTCGTTTTCTTCGTAATAACGGCGGGCGAGATCGACGATGAGATGGCCTGCCTCGACGAAGAGGCGGCGGCGGTCGGCGTGGGTCGCCACCACCGTGCCGTTGCCCGGCAGCGAGAGGCCGAGCGCTTCGGTGAGGCAGTTCATCGAATTGGCGGTGAACATGCCCGAGCATGAGCCGCAGGTCGGGCAAGCGGAGCGCTCGATCACCGCGACGTCCGCTTCGGAGACCTTGTCGTCGGCGGCCGCGACCATCGCGTCGATGAGATCGACCTTGCGCGCGCCCGTAGAGAGCAGGACCTTGCCCGCCTCCATCGGCCCACCGGAGACGAAAACTGCAGGGATGTTGAGCCTGAGCGCCGCCATCAGCATGCCAGGAGTGATCTTGTCGCAGTTCGAGATGCAGACAAGGGCGTCGGCGCAATGGGCGTTGGTCATGTATTCGACGCTGTCGGCGATGACCTCGCGCGAGGGCAGCGAATAGAGCATGCCGTCGTGGCCCATCGCGATGCCGTC
This sequence comes from uncultured Alphaproteobacteria bacterium, assembly GCA_963805295.1. GTDB lineage: Bacteria > Pseudomonadota > Alphaproteobacteria > Rhizobiales > Beijerinckiaceae > Roseiarcus. The sequence continues at coordinate 173,653 of CAWDTW010000034.1, forward strand.
ATCGACGGCGATGGTGTTGAACTCCTTGGCGACGCCGCCCGCCGCCTCGATCTCGCGCGCGACGAGCTGGCCGAGGTCCTTCAGATGGACGTGGCCGGGCACGAACTGGGTGAAGGAGTTGGCGACCGCGACGATGGGCTTGCCGAAGTCCCCGTCCTTCATGCCGGTGGCGCGCCAGAGGCCGCGCGCGCCCGCCATGTTGCGGCCGTGCGTGGTAGTGCGGGAACGAAATGGGGGCATTGGAGGCCTGTGTCAGGAAACGGGGTCCGCTGACTTGCGCGAGACGGCTGCCATTGTCGCATTTTCCAGCGGGCGTCAGCAAGGGCGGGATGAGGAGGCCGGCGCCTCCAAGTTCGGCGGATGCGCGATATCAAAAGCATTTGAATGGCGCGTCGGAAGGCGGGCCTCGACGGTCAAGAGCCGGAAAGCGATCCGGTCCCTCGGTCTTCTCGGCAAATCCCCCTGACCCGGTCGCAGCCCCGCATCGGTATTCACATCCTCGCAGGGACCGCCTGCTTGGATTCCTCCCTTCGCAACGGAGCGACAGGTTCCCACGTTCCGCACAAGAGCCCGTCGATTAGGCGTTCCCGTCCGGCGACCACTGTCGGATTATCGCTCAACGCGCCGGCGCGAATTCGGGAGACGCTAAAAGTCGGGTTGATTGCAGTCCCGGTGAAATTCGGCGACTCCGGCAAACATGCACCAGCCGTAGACAAACGTGTCGGGCGGACCGAGGCGCAGCGCCTCCTGGATGTGAGCCTCGGTATCCTCGGTCCGGCCGAGCAGAATCTTGGCACCACCCATGTGTGCGTGGGCGTCAGCGAGATTTCGTTTCAGTTCCAACGCCCGCTCGCATTCCCGGATGCCCTGAGCGGGGCGGTTTGTGTGGATTTGGACTAAGCCCATCGGTTTGGGATTTTAAGGGGGCGGCGAATCGTGACCCACCACTTGGCTGGAAAGGAGGCCAACACCGATGGCGAAGCCCTATTCGCGAGATTTGCGGGAACGGATGGTTCGAGGGCTCTCGCGATGCTCTTGAGCGCCCTCTCGCCGAGATCGAGGGATTCGTGCTTCAGCTTTTCGCGCACCTGACGATAGGCGTCGTCCGACACACAAACCCCGCCCGGCTCGGCGTTCCCCTCCGATCGCGCGGCGATATTAACTCAGTTGCCCATCAAATCGCCGTCGCTCTCCCCGACTACCTCACCCAGGTGGACGCCGATGCGGAACTCATGCGCCGATCTTGCGGCAAGCCCGCGTTGCGCTCGATCACGCCGTCCTGAATTTCGATGGCGCAGCGCAGGGCGTCGACCACGCTGCGAAACTCGACAAGCGCGCCATCGCAGGTGTGCTTCACAATGCGCCCGTGATGAGCGGCGATGGCTGGGCTCCGAATCTGTCGCAGCCGGTCTTGCACGAATGCCGAACTCGCGGCAAAAATCGCTCGTCGCCTCGCCGTCCAGCAGCCGGGCGACAAACCGCAGGCACTGATCCATCACCGGACACTCCTTCCAGGGTATCGACATCTCCCGCCAGGCATGCCTGGCGGGAGATGTCACCCATGTGTCCGGTACGAAGTGTTACCTATGTCTCGGGCCGCTCACAATTGACCAGAACTCGACGCGACCGTGGCGTGTGAAGCGCCAAGCCCTGGGGCCTCATCGCGACGGCGCCCTTACCAGCATCGCCAACGTCGCGGGGATCGGCATGGGTCGCATCTCGGTCAAGGCGACGACCTCCGAGCGGCTCGGCTTCGTCGGGCGCGGCGAAGGCATCGCAGTGCAGGCGATTGCAACGATTGAGCTTCCGCCCGAGAACTCGGATGGAGATCTACGATGAAGCGGCGCCCGTGGACAGCAAGGACGAATGCAGGGATATTGCGAGCTGAAGTCCCGGAATGAGCTTTGTGGTCAAAATTGGCTGGATCGCGGGCGTCGGCGTCGTCACAGTTCTGATTTTCTGGGCTGGAGCGGGGGCGGTCTTGCGCGCGTTCGAAACGGCAGGATGGGGCGTCTTCGGGGTCGTGCTGCTGCGAGGAACGGCGGTGGCGGGCGCCGGCCTCGGCTGGTTCGTTCTGTTCCCAGCGGTCTCGCGGCCAAGCGCCTTCGCCTGCGTGCTCATCCGGTTCCTGCGCGAGGGCGCCAATACGCTGTTGCCAATGACGCAGATCGGCGGAGAGGTCATCGGGGCCCGTGCGTTGACCTTGCGCGGCGCGCCGGCGTCGCTCGCGGCGGCGAGCGTCATCGTCGACGTGCTAGTCCAGGCCGCGACCCAATTCCTGTTCGCTCTCCTCGGCCTGGGGACGCTCGCCGCAATAGGTCGCGGCGGCGCGGTCGAACGAACGGTCGCGGTCGTGACCGCGGTCGCAATGCCAGCTCTGTGCGGCTTCTATCTGGCGCAGCGGTCAATCGGCCAACGTGTCGTCAAAATGATGCTGGCGCGGGCCGTCGGCGAACGCGAAAGGATCACTTTCGGCGCGATCGATGAGCTCTTCGCCCAGCTGCGTTCGATCTACGCCAATCGTCCGGGCGTTCTGGCCGCGGCCGGGATACATATGGCAATTTGGCTCTTCGGCGCGCTCGAAGTATGGGTGATATTGGCCTGCACGAGATCGCCGGCGAACTATCCCGAAGCGCTGGTCATCGAAAGTCTCATGCAGGCGATCCGCGGCGCCGCCTTCGCCGTCCCCGGCGCGTTTGGCGCTCAGGAAGGCGGCCTCGTCGCAATTTGTGCAATCTTCGGTTTGCCGGCCCAGACTGCTGTCGCGATGTCGCTGATCAAGCGCGTACCCGATCTTGTCTTCGGAGCGCCGAGTCTTCTGGGCTGGCAGATGCTCGAGCGCCGAGCGCTGCTTGCGCGCGACGTTCCGGTCCAGGGCCATCGTGGCAAATGATGGCAGGGGCCCCGGCGCTTGTCGGTCTGCTCATGGCTTCGGTGGGATGCCTGTATCTCGTCTGCGCCGCAGTGGTGTCCGCGATATTCGCCGGCAAGGCGATTTCAGCGCCGACAGCGCCGCCCTCGGTGAGCATTCTCAAGCCGCTCAAGGGTGCCGAGCCGGCTCTCTTTCGGAATCTCACATCGTTCTGCGCTCAGGCCTATCCGGCGCCGGTCCAGTTGATATTCGGCGTGCAGGACGTCAACGATGAAGCAATCGCCGTCGTCCAGCGCCTCAAGGCTTCGTTCCCCGACCAGGATTTGCAACTCGTCATCGAGCCGGCGGCGCATGGGATGAATCTGAAGATTTCAAACCTCATCAACATGATCCCGACGGCGCGTCACCAATGCATCGTGCTTTCCGACAGCGATATCGGCGTGCCGGCAGACTATCTTTTGCGAGTCGCTGCGGCCTTCGAAGAGCCTGGCGTAGGGGGCGTCACCTGCCTTTATCACGGTGTCGCCGTTACTGGATTCTGGTCGAAATTGGCAGCGCTCGCAATCGACGCGCATTTCCTCCCGAACGTGCTAATCGGTCTACAATCGGGGCTCGCCAAGCCCTGTTTCGGCTCGACCGTCGCCTTGCATCGCAGTCGTCTCGCCGAGATCGGCGGCTTTGAAGCTTTTTCGGACTCTCTGGCCGACGACTATGAGATTGGAGCAGCCTTGCGCGATAAGGGGCTCAGCATTGCTGTTCCGCCGCTTCTCGTCGGACATAGCTGCGGCGAGTTTTCATTGGCGGAATTGTGGCGCCACGAACTGCGTTGGGCGCGCACCATTCGCACGGTGGAGCCGCTCGGATATGCCGGTTCCGTGGTCACGCACCCGCTCCCATTCGCCCTTCTGGCAGTCGCGACCGGAACGCCAGTGGCTGGCTCGGCCCTCGCAATTCTTGCCATCCTGTGCCGAATTGTGCTTTTACATGTGACGACCCGCAGCCACCGCCTGGCCTTGCCTCCTTATTGGCTGGTTCCGATCCGCGATCTGTTTTCGTTCGCGATATTCGTGTGGAGCTTTTGCGGCCGGGACATCACCTGGCGGGGTCGGAATTACCGTGTGCGGGTCGATGGCACGCTGAGCGCGGATTGAAGGACCAAAGCCGTCATGATGCGAACGCTCTTCTTGCAGGCCCCGTCTTTCCAGGGCTTCGACGGCGGCGCCGGATCGCGTTACCAGGCCAGGCGCGAGATCGCCTCCTTTTGGTACCCAACCTGGCTCGCCCAGCCGGCGGCCCTCGTCGAAGGGTCGAAGCTCGTCGATGCCCCGCCCCACAAGATCGGTATCGACTCGGTTGTGAAACAAGCGCGCAACTACGATCTCGTCGTGCTGCACACCACGTCCCCTTCTTTCGACAGCGATGTGAGGACGATCGAGGCGATGAAGGCGGCGAACACCGGCCTCAAGGCGGGGATGATTGGTGCGAAAGTGGCTGTGGAGGCCGACAAGAGTCTTCAAGCTTCGCCTCTCATTGATTTCGTGGCGCGCAGCGAGTTCGACTTCACCATCAAGGACGTGGCGGAGGGGCGGAACCTCTCGACGATCAAGGGCGTGTCCTGGCGCAACGAGGCAGGCGCGATCGTGCACAATGCCGACCGGCCCGCCATCGAGGACATGGACCTGCTCCCCTTCGTCACCCCGGTCTACAAGCGCGATCTGAAGATCGAGAATTATTTCGTTGGTTATCTCAAACACCCCTATATTTCGTTTTACACGGGGCGGGGCTGCAAATCGCGCTGCACCTTCTGCCTCTGGCCGCAGACGGTCGGCGGTCACCGCTACCGTACGCGAAGCGTCGGCCACGTGGTCGAGGAAATCCGTTGGGCCAAGTTCGCCTTCGCGCAGGTCAAGGAATTCTTCTTCGACGACGACACCTTCACGGACGACGCGCCGCGCGCCGAGGCGATCGCCAAGGAACTCGGCAAGCTCGGGGTCCTCTGGTCGTGCAACGCCAAGGCCAATGTGAAGCGTTCGACCTTGAAGATCATGCGCGACAACGGCTTGCGGCTGTTGCTCGTCGGCTATGAGAGCGGCAACCAACAAATCCTACACAATATCAAGAAGGGCGTGCTGGTCGACGTCGCGAAGCGCTTCACCAAGGATTGCCACGAACTCGGCATCGTCATCCACGGAACCTTCATCCTCGGCCTGCCGGGAGAAACCTCGGACACGATCAAGGAGACGATCGACTTCGCCAAGGAGATCAATCCGCACACGATCCAGGTCTCGCTCGCCGCGCCTTATCCGGGCACCTTCCTGCATAAGCAGGCGCTGGAGAATGGCTGGCTCGATGACGCGAACGCCGAACTCGTCAACGCCGACGGGGTCCAGATCGCGCCCCTTCACTATCCGCATCTCAGCCATTCCGAGATCTTCCATTCGGTGGAGGATTTCTACCGGCGCTTCTATTTCCGCGCCCCGAAGATCGCCTCCATCGTCGGCGAGATGGTGCGCAACCCCGAGATGATGAGGCGCCGCTTGCGAGAAGGCATCGAGTTCTTTCGCTTCCTCCGGGAGCGCCGCGAGGTCGCGCTCTGAGGCAACTCGTCGTCACCGCCGACGATTTCGGCTTGGCGACCGAAGTCAACGTCGCCGTCGAAAAAGCGCATACGGAAGGCATTCTGACCGCGGCGAGCCTGATGGTCGGTGCGCCGGCGGCCGCCGACGCCGTGTCGCGCGCAAGGCGTCTGCCGAAACTGCGCGTCGGACTGCACCTCACATTGGTCGAGGACCGGCCAGTGCTGCCGCCCGCTCAAATTCCTGATCTTGTCCGCATGAGTGGACGCTTGCGCGATGACGTTGCGGCTTACGGACTTGCGATCCTGGTTAGGCCCTCTGTTCGCCGCCAGCTTCGAGCCGAAATCAGGGCGCAGTTCGAAGCCTACCGGTCGACCGGGCTTGCGCTCGACCATGTCAATGCGCATCGGCACTATCACCTGCATCCCGCTGTGCTCAGCGAGATTCTCGCTATCGGCCGCGACTACGGCATGCGAGCGCTGCGGGCGCCGGTCGAGCCGATGTCGCTTTTGCGTTCCGTCGAGCGCACGCCGAGACGCCCGGTCTGGATCGTCGCGGCGCCTTGCGCCGCGATAACGCTGAGGCGGGTAAGAAACGCGGGACTCATTACAACGGATCGCGTGTTTGGACTGACCTGGTCCGGCGCCATGACGGAGGAGCGAATCGCAGGTCTCCTCGACAAGCTCCCGCCGGGTCGCACGGAGATTTACACTCATCCGGCGACGTCTACAGGCTATGAAGGCGCCGCACGGGGCTATCGCTACGCCGAAGAACTTGCGGCGCTCGTATCGTGGCGCTGTCGTGAGGCAATACAGCAGTCAGGCGCCGTTGTCGGCGGGTATGGCGACTTGAAGGATGCGCGTTGAGTAATTCTTGAGGTTTGGGTCCATCCGGGTACGGCCCCGAACTCAAGTTAAAGTCCATTAACGAATAGCGCCCGGGCGTGCGTTTTCGGTCTTGGAGCTGGTCGCCGCACGAGCGCTGTCACACGATTGCAGAGTCGACCGCTCGCATGACGAGTCTCGAAACCGCGCGAGACTCGACGAACACTCGTCATTGCGCGTCGGGTCAACGGCTTTTGTTAACCTGGATTCGTTGCCCTGGGCGGAGGCGCATTGGAATTGCCGCCAACGCTCGTCTTGGTGTACGGGTGATTTTTTGCGGCGCCGCGGGAAAAGAACGCCGCTCCCCGGGGATAGAAGTGACGAAGCCTGCAACGCCGCTCCTGGATCGCATCGGCTCGCCCGCCGACTTGCGGGCGCTGAGCGAGAGCGAGCTCGCCAAAGTCGCCGAAGAACTGCGCGCCGAGACGATCAGCGCGGTTTCGGTGACCGGCGGCCATCTCGGGGCCGGCCTCGGCGTCGTCGAGCTGACGGTCGCGCTGCACTACGTGTTCGACACGCCCTCCGACCGCATCGTCTGGGACGTCGGCCATCAGGCCTATCCCCACAAGATCCTGACCGGGCGGCGCTCCCGCATCCGCACGCTGCGCCAGGGCGGCGGGCTCTCCGGCTTCACCAAGCGCGCGGAAGGCGAATACGACGTCTTCGGCGCCGGGCATTCGTCGACCTCGATTTCCGCCGGCCTCGGCATGGCGGTCGCGCGCGATCTCTCGGGCCGGGCCAACAACGTCGTGGCGGTGATCGGCGACGGCGCGATGTCGGCGGGCATGGCCTATGAGGCGATGAACAACGCCGGCGCCATGGGCTCGCGGCTCATCGTCATCCTCAACGACAACGACATGTCGATCGCCCCGCCGACGGGAGCGATGTCGGCCTATCTCGCCCGCCTCGTCACGAGCCACACCTACCGCTCGATCCGCGACGTCGCCAAGCAGCTCGCGCGCCACCTGCCCAAGTTCCTCTATGACAAGGTCGAGCGCACCGAGGTGTACGGCCGCGGCTTCTTCACCGGCGGAACGCTGTTTGAGGAGCTGGGCTTCTATTATGTCGGGCCGATCGACGGCCACAATCTCGACCACCTGCTGCCGATCTTGAAGAACGTGCGCGACATGCACGGCGGGCCGGTGCTGGTCCATGTCGTGACCAAGAAGGGCAAGGGCTACCCCCCGGCCGAGGCGGCCGACGACAAATACCACGGCGTTTCGGCGTTCGACGTCATCACCGGCGCGCAGGCCAAGCCCAAGACCAACGCGCCCGCCTACACCAAGGTGTTCGGCGAGGCGCTGCTCGAGGCGGCGCGGCGCGACGACAAGGTTTTGGCGATCACCGCCGCCATGCCCCAGGGCACCGGCCTCGACCGGATGCAGGAGGTGTACCCTGAGCGCGTGTTCGACGTCGGCATCGCCGAGCAGCACGCCGTGACCTTCTCGGCTGGGCTTGCGACCGAAGGCTACAAGCCCTTCTGCGCCGTCTACTCGACCTTTCTCCAGCGCGGCTACGACCAGGTCGTGCACGACGTCGCGGTCCAGAACCTGCCCGTCCGCTTCGACATCGCCTATCTGACCTGCCTGCCGAACATGGTGGTGATGGCGGCCGCCGACGAGGCCGAGCTCGTGCACATGGTCGCGACCTGCGCAGCTTACGAGCGCGGCCCGATCGCGCTGCGCTATCCGCGCGGCGAGGGCGTCGGCGTCGAACTCCCGGAGCGGGGCCAGCCGCTGCCGATCGGCAAGGGCCGGATCCTGCGCGAAGGCTCGCGGATCGCGATCCTGACCCTCGCGCGCGGCTCGCGGAAGGGCTGAAGGCGGCCGAGGAGCTGGCGGCGCGAGGGCTCCCGACCACCGTCGCCGACGCGCGATTCGCCAAGCCCCTCGACCGCGAGCTCGCTTTGCGCCTCGCCGCCGAGCACGAGCTTTTGATCACCGTCGAGGAGGGCTCGAAAGGCGGCTTCGGCGCGCATGTGCTGACGCTGCTCAGCGACGAGGGCGCGCTCGACAGCGGCCTCAAGGTCCGCACCATGACCCTCCCCGACGTCTATCAGGAGCATGACAAGCCCGAGCGCATGTACGCCGCCGCCGAGCTCGACGCGAACGGGATCGTCGCCAAGGCTCTGGCGGCGCTCGGCGAAATCGCCGAGGCGCCGTCGACCCTGATCGCGTGAGTCCCGGCTCGCCCGACGATCATGACGACGATTCCGGGCGCCGCAATATCGTCAACCTCGCCGCGCTGATCGCCATCGCGGTTCTCGTTCTCCTCGGCTACTGGCTGTTCACCGCGTTGGACGGGCAGCGGAAATTGAAGAATTGCCTTCTGGAGGGCCGGCGCGACTGCCTGGAGATCGTCAGCCCCACGCGGTGACGCGTCGATGTCGGACGACCCCGCCTTTCGCGACAGGGCCCCGAACTCAAGTTAAAGTCCATTAACGAATAGCGCCCGGGCGTGCGTTTTCGGTCTTGGAGCTGGTCCCGCGCGAGCGCTGTCACGCGATTGCAGAGTCGACCGCTCGCATGACGAGTCTCGAAACCGCGCGAGACTCGACTAACACTCGCCATTGCGCGCCGGGTCAACGGCTTTTGTTGACCTGGATTCGTTGCCCTGGGCCTCCGCTATCCGGGTGAGATTCTTGCCTAGATGCGCGACACGGGGTATTAGCCGGGTTCAAAACTCGGCGGAGTCTCGCCGGTCTGGTGTACTGCCTGCAAAGGGCCACATCATTGCAGCCGGTCAGTCGCAATTTTGGTGGGAGGGGTGAAAGAATGAAGATCATTCTTGCCCAGCCGCGCGGATCTCGCGCCGGGGTCGTGCGCGCCATCGACATCGTCGAGCGCGCGCTGGAGAAATATTGGACCCCGGTCTATGTCCGCCACGAGATCGTGCACAATCGCCATGTCGTCGAGTCGGTCAAGGCCAAGGGTGCCCGCTTCGTCGAGGAATTGGACGACGTGCCATCGGGCGCGATGACGATCTTCAGCGCGCATGGCGTGTCACGGAGAGTCGAAAACGAGGCAAAAAATCGATCGCTCCCAACCGTCGATGCGACCTGTCCGCTCGTCACAAAGGCGCACAACCAGGGGCGCCACTATGTTGCTCAAGGGCGTGTCCTGGTCTTCATCGGCCACGCCGGACACCGGGAAGTCGAGGAAACGCTCGGGCAGATCGATGGCGAGTTGCACCTCGTTGAGAGTGAAGAAGATGTTGGAAAGCTCCCGATCGCTGCCGACGCGCGCATCGCCTACGTTACGCAGACGACGCTGAGCGTCGATGACACCCGCGGAGTGATCGCTGCGCTGCATCGCCGGTTCAGTGACGTCGCCGGGCCGGACATCCGAGACATCTGCTACGCGACCCAGAATCGGCAGACCGCCGTGCGTGAATTGTCGCGGGTCGCCGACGTCATTATCGTGGTCGGAGCCCGCAGCAGCTCCAACTCCAATCGGCTGCGCGAAATTGACGAGGAGAGGGGGTTGCCGAGCTACCTCGTCGCCAACGGCGGCGACATCGATCCGCAAAAGCGTGACGGCTGGCGCATCCGCGCCCGAAGTCGTGGTCGACGACGTGGCGCAGGCCTTGATGCGGATAGCGCCAGCCGAATTGTCGGTCCTCGATGGGCCCAAAGAGACCGTGAGCTTTCGCCTTCCTACGGGCCTCGCGTCTTGAGTTTGTCAGGCCGTTTCGTCAACAGGGTCGTGTGAGCGAGTCTCGCGGTGGGCATACCCCTTCGGCAAATTGCGAAAGTTGGCGGCTATATCGTCCGGCAGCATCTCGCCGGTCGCAAGCGCTATCCGCTCGTCTTGATGCTGGAACCGTTGTTCCGGTGCAATCTGGCCTGCGCGGGCTGCGGCAAGATCGACTATCCCGAGGCCATCTTGGACAAGCGGATTTCGGTCAAGGACGCGCTGGACTCGGTCGATGAGTGCGGCGCCCCGGTCGTCGTCATGGCCGGTGGCGAGCCGCTCTTGCACAAGGAGTTGCCGAAGATCGTCAAGGGGGTCGTCGCGCGCAAGAAGTTTGCGATCGTCTGCACCAATGCGCTGCTGCTCGAAAAGAAGATCGATCAGTACACGCCGAGCCCCTATTTCACCTGGTCGATCCACCTCGACGGCGACCAGGAGATGCACGACAAGTCGGTCTGCCAGCCGGGCGTCTATGACCGCGCGGTTTCGGCATTGAAGACCGCCAAGGCAAAGGGATTTCGCGTCACTATCAACTGCACCTTCTTCAACGATGCCGATGCGGAACGAGTCGCCGCGTTCTTCGATACGGTGACAGCGCTTGGCGTCGACGGCATCACGATGTCGCCCGGCTACGCCTATGAGCGCGCTCCCGATCAAAAGCACTTCCTGAACCGCTCGACCACCAAGCGGCTGTTCCGCGACATATTTCGGCGCGGGAACCGCGCCCGCAAATGGGCCTTCAACCAGTCGACCCTGTTCCTCGACTTCCTGGCCGGCAACCAGACCTATCACTGCACCCCTTGGGGCAATCCGACGCGCACCGTTTTCGGCTGGCAGCGCCCCTGCTATCTGCTCGGCGAGGGCTACGCCGAAACCTTCAAGGAGCTGATGGAAGAAACGGATTGGGGCGCATACGGCACGGGTAACTACGAGAAATGCGCCGACTGCATGGTCCATAGCGGCTTCGAGGCGACGGCAGTGACGGATACGGTGATGAGACCCTGGAAGGCGCTGGGCGTGGCGCTGCGGGGGGTCAGGACGGAAGGCGCGATGGCCCCAGAAATCCCTCTCGAGAGACAGCGCCCGGCCGAATATGTCTTTGAGCGCAATGTCTCGCAGAAGCTCTCAGAGATGCGCAAGGCCGAGGCCAACGAAAAGGTCGGGAACAGCGCGACAGCGGGCTAACGCCCGCAACGCGGCTTTGCTGTCGCGGGCGGCCGCGATCAGCCCCGGGAACTGCCCCGGAGAGCGGATAAGGCCTTGTATGACGGCGGCGATTTTGGTCCGGCCGTCGGAACCCACTGCTTTCAGGACGAGGGGCGGCAGGTCGCGGTCCGCTGGGTCGCTGACCGCGCGCAGTATTGCGAACGACGCCCCTCGTTCGAGCGCGAATCGGCCGGCCAGGAGGCTTTCCATGTCGACCCCGACCGCTCCGGTTGCGGCGCGCAGTTCCGCCTTGGCCTTGGCGGTCAGAACCGGAGCATGGACCGCGGCGATGGGCCCGAACACGGCCCGCTGGCCTTCATTGGCCAGACGCTGCGCAAGCGACACTACGACGGTCTTGTCGGCCATGACGCTTCCGCCGTACGAGACGACCTCCGTGCCGACGACAAGATCGCCGGGGCGAAGCTGGGGGTCCAGCCCGCCGCAGATGCCGCAACTGACCACCAGTCGCAGCGGGATGTCCGCCAACGGGGCGAGGTTGGCCAGCAACGTCGGCGCGTCCCCACATATCGATATTGCGGTTGGCGCGGCGAAGATCGCCGCCTCGCGCCCCAACCCGCTCACGATCAGGAGGCTCGCGGCCGGTGACTGAGCCGTCGCCATCGCTCGCTTACATCCCGAAGGCGATGCTGCGGCTGTTTCCGCGCTTCAGGTTGCGATAGCGGGCCAGCGCCCAGAGCGGAAAGAATTTCGAGTAGCCGTGATACCGCAAATAGAATACGCGAGGAAAGCCCGTCGCGGTGTGGAACTCCTCTTGCCAGAAGCCGTCCTCGCCCTGGGTCGCCGCGAGATAGGCGACGCCGCGCGCCACGGCCGGATGATCGACCTCGCCAGCCGCCAACAGTCCCAACAACGCCCAGGAGGTCTGCGAGGCGGTGCTGGGCGCCGGCTCGAAGCCTCGATAATCGAGCTTGTAACTTTCGCCCCCCTCGCCCCAGCCGCCATCGCGGTTCTGAATGCCTGTGAGCCAATCGACGGCGCGGCGGACAGGCGCGGATTGGAGATCGCACCCCGAGACGGCAAGCGCGCATATCGCCGACCAGGTGCCGTAGATGTAGTTCATCCCCCAGCGGCCGAACCAGCTCCCGTTCCGCTTCTGAGCCTCGACGAGCGCGTCGATTCCGTGGGCCAGCGCTTTGTTCGTCTCCCTCGTCTCGCCGAGCTGAGCCAGCATCGACACGCAGCGCGCACTGACGTCGGCGGCTCGGCGGATCGAGCAGCGCGCCGTGATCGGCGAAGGGAATATTGTTCAGGAAGTGGTGGGTGTTGTCGGCGTCGAAGGCAGCCCAGCCGCCGTCTCGACTTTGCAGCCCTTCGACCCACTCGCGCGCGCGAGCGATCGACGCTGCGTCCTCTGTGCCCAGACCATCCGGGGCGCCTCGGGCCGCCCTGTCCATCGCCATCGCGACGACTGCCGTATCGTCGAGATCCGGGTAGTGCGGATTGGCATATTGAAAGGCCCAGCCGCCAGGCCGTACATCCGGGTGCTGCGCCGCCCAATCGCCCTTGAGGTCGAGCACCTGCAACGGCTTAAGCCAGGCAAGGCCGGCGCGCGCCTTTGCTTCGCATGCCTCGCCTCCGACCTCGAGCAATGCATGCGCCGTCAGGGCCGTGTCCCAGACCGGCGAAACGCAAGGCTGGCAATAGGCCTCGTCCGGTCTGACGACGAGCAGGCGCTCGATCGATTCCCGCGCTGTGACGACATACGGATGATCGGCGGCATAACCCAGCGCGTCGAACATCAGCACGGTATTCGCCATGGCCGGGTAGATGGCGCCGACGCCGTCGACGCCGTTGAGGCGCTCGACGACGAAGGCGACAGCGGCCTCGATCGCGCGACGGCGAGTCGTCGGCGGAAACAGCGGTTCGGCCAGTTTGATCGCCACGTCGACCGCACCAAAGAACTTGATCCAGCCCCAGGTCTGGTGCGCGCCTTTCGGCCAGTCGCGCACCAGATCGGGCGGCGCGGCGAATAACTCGTCGATACGCACGCCACGCGGATTCTTGGCCTGGGGTTTGAGCGCCTGCAGCACCAGCAATGGCACCAGCACGGTGCGCGCCCAGTAGGAGATCTTGGTGATGTGGAAAGGAAACCACTTCGGCAACAGCATGATCTCGACGGGCATGGTCGGCACGCCGCGCCATGGAATCGCTCCGTAAAGCGCAAGCAAGAACCGGGTAAAGACGTTGCTCCTGGCCGCCCCGCCATGCGCGAGCACGGCTTCGCGCGCCCGGCGCATGTGCGGAGCTTCCGTGTCATCGCCGATCATCTTCAGGGCGAAATAGGCCTTGACACTGGCGCTCATGTCGAAGGCGCCGTCGTGAAACAGTGGCCAGCCGCCATGGGCGCCCTGGATGCGGCGCAGATAGGCGCCGATCAGCCGCTCCAGCTCCAGATATGGGCTCTCGCCACGATAATGGCGCAGCAGCACGTATTCGGCCGGGATGGTCGCGTCGGCCTCGAGTTCGAAACACCAATGCCCGTCTGACCGCTGGCGCGCGAGCAGGCCTTCGGCGCCCGCGGAAATATGGCGTTCGAGCGCGTCGAGCGACGGCGCATGATCGAGGGCGACGTTCATGGCAAACCATGCGCAGCGATGCGGACCGGCGGCGCCTTGGCGCGCCTTTCCCCGACGATTGACGCCGCCTTATAACCCGAACGCACCGCCCCTTCGATGGTGGCCGGCAGACCGGTTTGCGTCCAGTCGCCCGCGAGCACGACATTTGTCCAGCGGGTGCGCGCGGAGGGTCTCTTCGCGTCCTGCATAGGGGTCGCGGCGAAGGTCGCGCGCCTTTCCTTGACGATCTGCCAGGGCGGCAATTCTGGGCCGAGGCCGCTCAGCGTCGCGACTTCGCGCCAAATCTCGGCCGCAAGCATCTCTCGCGGCCTGTCGAGAAGGCGATCGGCGCCGCTGATCGTCACCGAAACATGGCCCGGATAAGCGAATAGCCATTCTGTCAGCCCATCGATCACCCCAAGGATCATGGGTTGGTTTGGCCTAGGCGTCACACGAAAATGAGCATTGACGATCGCTCGGAACTCGTTGGGAACGACGAGATCGGGAAGAAGCTCCTGTGCGACCCAGGGAGGGACCGCCAAGACCACCGCATCGTCTACCGCAAGCACCGTGCGATCCGCGCCTAAATCCAGATTGACCGCGCGCTCCTCGTTGAACTCGATGCCGCGGAGGCGCTCGCCCAGGCGAACCGGCGCCCCCCGCGCGGCGAGGTAGGCGAGCGCCGGCTCGATGTAGCATGACGAAAGTCCGTGGATTGCAATCAGTGGACGGCAGGCCTTGCCGCCGGCGCCCAAGGTCTCGCGCAGCATCGCGCCGGTGAGCATCGCGGAGCTCTCGGGCGGATCGGTGTTGAGCCCCGCCAGCAGAATCGGGCGCCATAACCGCTCGTAAAGCGTTCCCGAGCAGTCCATGACATCGCCAAGCGTCGCCGTCGCCGTCGCCCGTAGCGCGCCGAGCGGCGCCAGATACTCGCGCAGCGCGGCGCCCGGTACGCGGCGCGTCGAATCGAACAGCCACCACGGCAGGCGGCCGTCATTCGGTCGCAGCCGCCAGCGCTCACCGCTTTTGAGATCGGCAAAGTCGAAGACTGCCGAATCCGGCCCTTTCAGGGACGCGCGCGAACCGATGCGGCCAAGGTAATCATGCGCGGCATGGTTGCCCGAGAGCAGCAAGTGGTTACCATTGTCGATCCAGAGATCGAGCGCCTGATCCTGGTAGGAGCGACAGCGGCCGCCCGCCGCGGGCGCCGACTTCATGCAGCACAACCCGATGACCTTCGTCGACCAGACGCACTGCCGCGCTCAGCCCAGCGATGCCTGCTCCAATGACACGGACCGTTGCTCTGCTCATGCGACGCCGTATCGCAGAAGAGCGCCCAGCATGCGCAGCCGGCTCACCTTCATTCGCGGGCGCGGCGGCGCAAAGCCCCGCGCCTCCAAATTGTCGAGAATCGAACCGTAGGCGACGGCCATGAGTCGTGGCGCTCGCACTGCGCGTCGGGGCGCGAGCGCCATGATGCGTTGGGCCGCATCAAAATGAAGGCGCGCGCGCGCCGCGACTTCGACACAGGCGACCGCGAGCCTCGGGTCGGCGGCGACCGCAAGGGGCTCCTCCGCTGTGATGGCGGCCGCCGCCATCGCCTCGCGGGGCAGATAAAGCCGGCCGATCGCCGCATCCTCGTCGATGTCGCGCAGGATGTTCGTCAGTTGCAGCGCACGCCCGAGATGATGGGCGAGCGCCTCGCCTGCCTCGAGGTCCAAACCGAAGATGCGCACTGACAGCCGCCCGACCGCGCTGGCGACCCGATCGCAATAGAGGTCGAGCGTCGCCCAATTCGGGGCGCGCATGACGCCCGCGACATCCATGGCCATGCCGTCGATGACAGCGTCGAAATCCCTTTGTTTCAAGCCGTAACGGCGCACTGCGTCCGCGAGCGCGTCGAGCTTCGATGGCGCATGACCGGCGAACAGTGCAGCGATGTCGGCGCGCGAGCGCTCCAGCTCGGCAATGCGCCAGGCCGAAGAGCCGCCGTCATCGGCAATATCGTCGACCGCCCTGCAGAAGTCATAGACGGAGTACATCGCCTTGCGCTGGTCCAGCGGCAGAACGCGCATCGCGATGTAAAAGGAGCTGCCCCTCGCCACCGGCGCCGCGGGTTCCGCCACCTGGCTCATGCGTGGAATTTCGGGTCCGCCGCGAGGCGACGCATGAGAACCGACCCCAAACCGCGCAGGACGCCGAGCCCGCCGACGACTGCAAAGCCGGCCCTGCCGACATGTACGCTTTCACTCAGGGGATCGCGCGTCTCAAGGCGGCGAACCAGATGCTCCGCGAGGTTCTGGATTGCGGCGATTTCGACAGCAAGCCGGGTGTCGGCGACCTGATGAACCAGCGGAGCGGCGGCGCGCAGCAGCGCCGAGGTCCGATGCGCAAGGTCGGCGATGGCGTCGAGCAGGGAGGGCGCGGCTCGCGGCCCGTCGAGCATCTCCGTCAATGCGCCGTGTGCGGCCAGCACGTCTTGCGGCAGGTAGACGCGATCGAGGCGTCGATAGTCCTTGGCGCAGTCCTGCAGGTGGTTGATGACCTGCAGCGCCGCGCACAGGGGATCGGACGTCCGCCACGTGGCTTGGCTCTCTCCGTGAACCTCGAGGACAAAGCGGCCGACCGGCATGGCTGAGAGCCGGCAATAATCCATCAACTCTGGCCAGGAGGCGTAGCGGTTCTTGCGCACGTCGAGGCGGAAGGCGTCCAGGAGGTCGTGCGCGTGGCGCGGCGTCAGTTCCTGTTCCGCCAAGGCGCGACGCAACGGCTCGACCTCAGGATCGCTGCGTCCACGACCGTCAAGCGCGGCGTCGAGGCCGTCCAGCAGCGCGAGTTTCCGATCTGGAGAGAGCGTTTGATGGTCGGCGACATCGTCAGCGGTTCGCGCGAAGCGATAGAAGGCCAGGATCGGCGCGCGATGTCTTTGCCGGATCAGCCGCGACGCGACGGGAAAGTTCTCGTCGCGATGTGATTTGCCGGAACGCGCCTCGGCCGCGCGGGTCATGCGTCGCCAATCCCCTTCACCGACGCCTGAAAGCGCCCTTTCCACTGTCCGCCTCGGCCACGCCAGTGCTGCCAAGCCGATTCGATTGTAAAGCCGGTATAGACCGCGGCGATGCCGGGCAGGGCGAGGCCGAGCGTCATCGGCCGCCCGTAGAAGCGCAGTGTCGGCACAAAGGCGACGATCATCATGGCCCAGGCGATGGCTCCGGCAGTTTGCGCCGCGCCGCGGACGAAGAGGGCGAAGAGCGGGGGCGCGAGATAGGTCAGCGCCATTCCCGTGACCGCGCCGATGAGGCGAGGCGTCGAATAGCGCAGCTCCGCGAAGGCGGAACGGACCACCATCCGGCGGAAGTCGCCGAAAGCCGGATAGGCGCGAAGACTGTGGACGCTCTCGGTCAAGCCAAGCCAGATCGGCCCGCGCGTTTTCATTAGTGCTGCCAGCGCGCAATCGTCGATTAGTGCGCCACGCACGGCTTCCAATCCGCCTGCAGACTTCAGCGCATCGTACCGTGCCAGCATGCAGCCGCCGGCTGCCGCTGCGGTGGGTCGAGCGGGATCGTTGACCCAGGCAAAGGGATAAAGCTTCTGGAAAAAAAAGATGAAGGCCGGCGCCAGGAATTGTTCTGCCCGGCTCTCGCAGCGAAGCTTGACCATCAGCGAAGTGAGGACGCTCTTCCGCGCCTGCGCTATCTCCACAAGGCCCCGAAGAGCCTGCGGCGCATATGCGATATCGGCATCCGTGAAGAGCACATATTCGACCGGCGCGGCCGCATTCTCGACGTTGGCGAGGCCTTGCCGCATTGACCAGAGCTTGCCCGTCCACCCGGACGGAGCATTCGTGCCGGCGACGATTGTGAGGCAATCGGCAGCGCCCAGGGCCTCCGCGGCTGCGGAAGCAATCGCAGCGGTGTCGTCCGAACTTTGATCGTCGACCAGCACGACCGAGAAGCGGCCAGCATAATCCTGGCGCAGCAGCGATCCGACACTGCGCGAAATTGCCGCTGCCTCATCGCGCGCCGGCACGACGGCGATGACGCCTGGCCAGACGCGCCGCGCCTCGCCCGCTCTTTTCTCTTGAAGTAATGACAGTAATGCATCGTCGCGTTCAAGGCGCCGCCAGAACCCGCCTCGCGCGAGCAACAGGTAACCCCAGATGCCGACCGACAGGACGGAGACAATGGCGACGATCATTGCAAATAGCCGTTTGCGCCGAACCAGGCGATGGCGTCGGCGATGCCTTCCCGGTACGGCCTTGAGGCATAGCCGAGTTCGCGCCGAGCCCTGGTGTCATCGAAAAACATCCGATAGCGGGCCATGCGCAGGCCATCGCGAGTCACAAAGGGCTCGCGGCCGGTGAAGCGCGCCAGCATTTCCGCGCCCAGCGCGATCGGGGTGACCGCCGCACGCGGTATCTTCAGATGCGGTCGCCGGCGCCCGACGAAGTCTGCGATGTCGCACAGCATATCGGCGAGCAGCACGTTGTCGCCGCCGAGAATGTAGCGCTCCCCGAACTTGCCGCGATGCAACGCCGCCAAGTGTCCGGCAGCCACGTCGTCGACGTGAACGAGGTTCAATCCGGTGTCGACAAAGGCAGGCATGCGACCAGAGGCGGCTTCCACGAGGACGCGGCCTGTCGGCGTCGGTCTCACATCACGGGGGCCGATCGGCGTCGAGGGGTTGACGATAACGGCAGGCAATCGATCTCTCACCGACATCTCCTCGACGACACGTTCGGCCGCGATCTTGCTGCGCTTGTAAGCGCCGATCGCCTCGTGCTCGGACAGGCGACGGCTCTCATCCGCCAGCGATCCGTCGGCGAGCTTCAAGGTCGCGACGCTGCTCGTATAGACGATCCGCTCGATACCGGCGCGGAGCGCCTCTTCCATCACCAGCCTCGTGCCCTCGACATTGGTATGAAAGATTTCGTCCGGATTCCGCGCCCAGAGGCGATAGTCGGCGGCGGCGTGAAAGAGATAGCGCACGCCGCGGAACGCGGCTGCAAGCGAAGCGCGGTCGCGCAAATCTCCTTCGTATATACTATCGGCGGGCGAGATGTTCCTCCTGGCGCTCGACGGGCGGACGAGCACGCGAACGGGGTGGCCCTTGGCGCGCAGCAAGCCGGCGATCGCCGACCCGACGAAACCACTCGCGCCGGTGACGAGAACGGGTGAGGCGGGGCCGGCTCCACACTCGGCCGTCATGTGCGCGCTGGCCTTGTTTGCGTCAGTGTTCATCTACCCTGGAACTGCTTCGGCCGATATTCGCTCAGGTCCGCCCGACCGCGTCCGCTTCGCTCGAGATCGCTTGATCATCAGCCCCCCAGCAGGCTCTGGGTCCGATCGCGCAATCTCTTGATCAGGGCATCGGCGCCGCCTGAAGCGATGATAGAGGCAAATTCGTCGCGTCGCGTCGCCAGATCGCTGACCGTTCCGTTGAGATAGACATCGATCACCCTCCCGCCGCGGACGAGATAATTAATGGTCACGGCCCGGCCGCCGGCCTGCAGGAGCTTCGTCTTGACGATTTCGCCGCCGCCGCGCGACTCTGGGCTCGTCTGCGGTTCGACGACGAAGCTTTCCCCCGAATAATCGCTCACCTGACTGGCATAATCCGCGATGAGGAAGCGGGCGAAGGCGTCCCGGACGGCGGCCTGCTGAGCGCCCGAGAAGCTCGACCAGGCCGGCCCCACGGCCAGCCGCGTCATCGTCCCGAGGTCGAAGGCTGAGGAAATGGCGGGCGAGAAGCGCCTATCGCGCTCGCGCACACTAAGGGCACCCGCCTGCTGGATGGTGGGCAGCAGCTGCTGGTAATAGGATTGGATGTGTCTGGCAGCTGGACTAAGCGTTTGAGCCCGCAGCGGGACCGGGCCGAACAAGATGAATGCCAGCGTGACTGCAATCCAGGCCATGGATGGGCTCGGGCGGAGTTTGACGTTTTTCATTGCTGATCTTCCACTTGCTCATATGGGCGACCGGCCGCCTGGCCGGGCGATCTGCCTTCGCGTTCTCCGGCCGGTCGCGCTGGCGCGACAGGTTAGCACGTTCGGACATTGGAGTGCTGCCAACGCGCTGCGCGTCGGCCGGCGCCTCGTCCGCCGCCATCAGGTTCCGTTGACCGAATTGCGGCGCGACACGATACAGCCCTCCATCAGCGTTCAGCAAGAATGACAATCTCGTGACGATCGCCGCAATAACGCAGGCCGTGCGTTTGTCGAGCCGCCATGCATGGCTCGTCATCCTTGGCTTCTTGCTCGTGGCGATCCTCTCCGCCGCCTATCTCGCGCACCATTTCGCCATCACGACGGATAGCAGCAAGCTCATATCAAGCTCGCTGCCCTGGCGCCAACAGGAGATCAGGCTCGACCGGGCCTTTCCGCAGCGCACCGACCAGATCATCGCCGTCATCGACGCGACGACGCCGGAAACTGCCGATGAGGCGGCAGGGGCGCTGGTGAACGATCTTTCGCCCCGCTCAGACGTGATCCGCGGCATCAGTCGGCCGGATGGCGGCGATTTCTTCGCCAGGAATGGCATCCTCTTCCTCACCGTCGACGAGGTGCGCCGCAATACCGCCGATCTGATCGCCGCCCAGCCCTTCCTCGGAACCCTGGCCGCCGACCCGACGCTGCGCGGCGTCCTTGGCGCCTTGTCGCAGTCGATCGAGGGCGTGCGCCTGGGAAAGTCGAAGCTCGAGGATCTGAGGCCAGCCCTCGCCAGCATCGCCGACGCCCTGGAGCTTCTCGCGAAGGGCAAGAGCCCTTCCTTCTCCTGGCGCAGGCTGATCACCGGGCGCCCGCCGAAGCCATCAGAGCTGCGGCGTTTCGTGAACATCCAGCCGGTCCTCGACTTCGACGACTTGCAGCCCGGCGGCAAGGCGACGAGGGCCATCCGTGAGGCGATCTCGAGGCTTGGCCTGACGCCGGAGCGGGGCGTGACGGTGCGGCTCACCGGGCCCGTCGCCCTTTCGGATGAGGAATTCGCCACGGTCGCCGACGGCGCCGCCTTCAACGGCGCTGCGACGGCGCTCATCGTCGTCCTGGTGCTGTGGCTCGCACTGAAACAGATCCGCATCATCCTGGCCGTGCTCATAAGCCTCGTCATTGGGCTGGTTATTACGGCTGCCGTCGGGCTATGGATGGTCGGAGCGCTGAACCTCATCTCCGTCGCCTTCGCCGTGCTCTTCGTCGGGCTCGGCGTCGATTTCGGTATCCAGTTCAGCGTTCGCTACCGGGCCGAACGGCATATGTCCCTCGACCTTCACGAAGCGCTTGTGGCGACGGCGCGCAAGGTCGCGAGCCCGCTTCTGCTCGCGGCCGCCTCGATCACGGCCGCGTTCTATTCGTTCCTGCCGACCGCCTATCGTGGCCTCTCCGAACTCGGTCTGATCGCCGGGACCGGTATGATCATCGCGCTCGCGACGACCGTGACCCTGCTTCCGGCGCTGCTAACGGTGCTCCGGCCAGCTGGCGAGAAGACCCCGATCGGCTATTCGGCGCTGGCGCCGCTTGACCGCTTTCTCGCAAGGCGGCGCAACTGGGTCGTCGGGACGACGCTGGCGGCCACGATCCTTGGCCTGCCGCTGCTTTCGGGATTGCGTTTCGACTTCAATCCGCTCGATCTGCGCGCCCGCAGTACGGAATCGGTCTCGACCCTCCTCGACTTGCTGAACGATCCCGAGACGAGCCCGAACACGATCGAGATCCTGGAGAGCGACCTGGCCCATGCCTCGGCGATGACCGAAGTGCTCCGGCGGCTGCCGGAGGTCGCGCGGGCGCTGACGTTGCGGAGCTTCGTTCCGAAGGATCAGGATGAGAAGCTCGCCCTCATCGACGACGCGGGCTTCTTCCTGCAGAACACTCTCAACCCCGACCAGATCGAGGCCGCGCCGACGCCTGAAGAAACCGTGGCGGCGATCAGGAAGACGGCTCAGGACCTGTCAGGCGCCGCAGGCGACCTCGACAATCCCGCCACGAGGCAGGCGCGCCGCCTGGCAGGCCTGCTCGCCGCGTTGGCGAAGGCGACGCCGGCGGCACGGGATGAGGCGCAACGCGTCCTGGTGGCGCCGCTGCTGACGACGCTGCGGCAAGTGAGGGATCTCCTGCTCGCAGAACCCGTGAGCATCGAAACGCTTCCTCCCTCGCTGAAGAGGGATTGGATTGCGGCCGACGGCGAGGCCAGAATCGAGGTGGCGCCGCGGGGGGACGGCAATGACAACGCAACCTTGGTTCGCTTCGCGGAAGCGGTCCGCAGGGTGGCGCCAGAGGCCAGCGGAACGCCGATCTTCATCATCGAAGCCGCTGCGACCATCGTGAAGGCGTTTCTCCAGGCCGGGCTCTGGTCGGTGGCGTCGATCGCGCTCATCCTGCTTGTGGCGCTGCGCCGCTGGACCGACGTTGCGCTGACGCTGGTCCCTCTGCTGGTAGCCATCCTCGTCACGCTCGAGATCTGCGTCGTGATCGGGCTGCAGTTCAATTTCGCGAACATCCTCGCGCTGCCGCTTCTTCTGGGCGTCGGGGTCGCCTTCAAGATTTACTACGTCATGGCGTGGCGCGCGGGCGAAACCAACTTCCTGCAATCAAGCCTGACGCGCGCCGTCTTCTTTAGCGCATGCACGACGGCCACCGCCTTCGGCAGCCTGTGGCTCTCGCATCATCCGGGCACGTCGAGCATGGGCAAGCTGATGGCCCTGTCGCTCCTGACGACTCTCTCGGCCGCCGTCATCTTTCAGCCGGCCCTTCTGGCGACGCAGCGCGAGATCGAGCCCGGATCCGCCAAGGCTGATGCGTCCGCGCAAAAAGTCAGGGGAACTGCGGCAAAAAAGTGACAGCCGTCGCGGAGCGGCTCTGCTAGGCTGGCGGAGGGCTGGCTCCGATCGGCGCGTCGCGCCGATGGTCGTCCCTCGCTGCTCGGTTATCAAATTTCCCAGAAGACATTGCGTGCCTTGCGGAAATTCAAGAGGGATTCAAAGCAGATGCATCGAGCTCGAGGTTGGGTCGTGCGGTCGGTCATGTGGCTATGCCCGGCGCTGGTCGGCGCCTGCGCAGGCGTGCCCAGGGACGTATCGTTGCCGATCAACGATCCCAACGAACAGGCGAATCGCCGCATCCTGGCCGTGAATCAGGCTGTGCTGCACCCGGTCGCCCAAGTCGTCAAGGCGGTGACGCCGGGCCCGGTGCACGACCGCCTGCACGATTTGAACGCGAACCTGATGGAGCCGCGCATTTTCGCCAATGACGTGCTGCAGTTCCGCTTTGGCGCCGCCTTGAATACGGTTGGCCGCTTCGTCGTCAATTCGACCTTTGGCATCGGCGGCCTCTTCGATGTTGCGAGCGCCGGGGGCCTGCCGCAGCAGAGCGGCGATTTCGGCCAGACCCTGTTTGTCTGGGGCGTTGCGGAGGGTCCTTATGTGATGCGACCCTATTTCGGGCCCACGACGCTGCGCGATTCGATCGGGTCCGCCGTGGATATCGCCGGCGACCCGGTCGGCTGGGCGCTAGGGTTGGAATGGGGCATATGGGCGCCGATCGGCGCCGGAGCCTTGGATGCGACGGTCCGGCTGAGCGAATTGAAGGAAGCCGAAGACGTGTCCATCGACTTCTACAGCTTCCTGCGCTCGACCTATTACCAGACGCGTCGGGCCGAGCTGCGCGAAGCGATCGGCCTGCCGAGCGTCGTCGAATCGCCGGCCACATCTCCGCCTCGCTAGAAAGTCCTCGCCATCTCCTCGGGATCGAGCAGGCGGAACAGCCGCGAGAAGCTGTCATGGCTCGGCGCGCCATGGCGCAAAACGACAATCTCGGCCAGTTCGTCTTCATTGACGGAAGCGAAATCAGCAATATCCACGCAGGTTTTCGCCCCGCACAGAGTCGCGATGAGAGAGATGAACAACATCGCCGAGCAATCGTGCCGCGCGTTGAATTCGCGCGGATCGCGAACCTCACGCAAAATAGTAATCAGCGTTCCATCAAGCGCCTCCCGAGTCAGGAAGCCTTCTCAAGAATCGGTTTTATCGTTCGCGCAATACCAGCATACTCATCTGCGATTCCGCCTTCGGCTTCACGCGCTCGCCTACACTCTGACCGGTCGTCTTCCGAGCCTACTTATCAAGCCCGGATTTTCTTTTTCGTAGCCACCGCGTCAGAGGTATTTGCGCCGTGAGACGCTGACGGCGGTTTCTCGCCTATAGGAACCTTTCCGACCCTCGCTCACCGCCGCCCGAACAGCCGCTCGATGTCGGAAAGCTTTAATTCCACATAGGTCGGCCGGCCGTGGTTGCACTGGCCGGCGCCGGGCGTCGTCTCCATGGCGCGAAGGAGCGCGTTCATTTCCTCGGGCTTCAGGGGACGGCCCGAGCGCACCGAATGGCGGCAGGCGAAAGTCCCCAGCCAACGATCGAGCCGGCGGGCGAGGCTCTGCGCCCCGTCCTCGGCGGCGAGGTCGGCGGCGAGGTCGTTGACGAGGCCTCCGAGATCGCCCTTCGCGATGACCGCCGGCGCCTCGCGCACCAGCACCGCGCCGGGGCCGAAGCCCTCGACGACGAGCCCGAGCGAAGCGAGCTCCTCGGCATGCGCGTCGATCAGCGCCGCCGCGTTCGGATCGAGATCGACGACGAGCGGGGTCAAGAGCGCCTGCCGCTCGACGCCCTCACCCTCGCGCTGGCGCTTCAGCCTCTCATAGACGATCCGCTCGTGCGCCGCGTGCTGGTCGACGATGACGAGCCCGTCCGCGGTCTGGGCGATGATGTAATTGCCGTGCACCTGCGCCCGCGCCGCCCCGAGCGGCGCGGCAGGGTCGCGCTCGATCGCGTCGGCGGCGGGGGCCGGCGCGGCCGGCGCGAAGGCGGCGAAGCGCGCCTGGGCGGGCTCGGCGAAGCCTCCCGCGAGGTTGGGGGCGGCGGGCGAATCGCGCCAGTCCCAGCCGGCAGGCGGCGCGGCGGGCCGGAAGGACTGGGGAGGGCGCATCGCGAGCACGGTCGCCGTCCCGCCGGTGGCCGTCGCCCGATGGAGCGCCTCGGCGAGCCGCTGCTTGATCGCGCCGACGACGAGCCCGCGGACGAGGCCGGAATCGCGGAAGCGCACTTCGGCTTTCGCAGGGTGGACGTTGACGTCGACCTCGCTCGGATCGCAGCTGACGAAGAGGGCGACGACCGCGTGCCGGTCGGAGGGCAGGAAATCGAGATAGGCGGCGCGGAGCGCGCCCGAGAGATTCTTGTCGCGCACCGCCCGGCCGTTGACGAAGACGAATTGCTGGAGCGCGTTCGGCCGGCTGAAGGTCGGCAAGCCGACGCGCCCGATGAGCCGCACCCCCTCCCGCGCGGCCTCGAGCGGAAGCGAATTGGCGGCGAAGTCATCGCCCAGCGCCTGCCGCAGCCGCTCCGCTCGGGCCCCTTCGCCTGTCCCCGAGGCCGGCCAGTCGAAGCCCGAGCCGATGTCGGTCATGAAAGTAAAGCGGGTCTCGGGGCAGCTCAGCGCCAGTCGCCTGACCGCGTCGGAAACGGCCTGCGCCTCGCTGCGGTCGGACCTCAGGAACTTGAGCCGCGCCGGCGTCGCGGCGAAGAGGTCGCGCGCCTCGACCCTAGTGCCGACGGCGCCGGCGCAGGGCTCGACCGCGCTCTTCATCCCGTCCTCGACCACGATCTTGAGGCCGGTCGGCGCACCGCTTATCCGGGTGCGGATTTCGAGCCTCGACACCGAAGCGATCGAGGGCAAGGCCTCGCCGCGGAAGCCGAAGGTGGCGATCGCAGTGAGATCCCCGTCGGGGAGTTTCGAGGTCGCGTGCCGCTCGACGGAAAGCGCCAAGTCCGCCTCGTCCATGCCGCGCCCGTCGTCGGTCACGCGAATGAGCCGGCGCCCGCCCGCCTCGATCGCGACCTCGACATGTGTCGCGCCCGCGTCGAGCGAATTCTCGATCAATTCCTTCACCGCCGCAGCCGGCCGCTCGACCACCTCGCCCGCGGCGATGCGATCGACGAGCAGCGGATCGAGTTCGGCGAATCGGCATGGGCGCGCGGGACCTCGGCTTTCTTATCGCATTGAAGGGAGAACGGCGCACGAGGAAGTTGCGAGGGCATCTGAGCTTCACTACAGATGGAGGATAGTCAGGTTCATAGGGTTGTGGCCATGTCTGACGAAAAGCAAATTATTCTCGACGCGATTAGGAGCAGATTTGGCGGGGTCGCTAGGTACAAATTGGATACGGCTCGAATTGTGGGAACAAGAGCCTTTCTTCTGGGATCAATTAGCCGGGTGGATTTCAACAGGCAGGATGGCTCCGAGAAGACTGTATACGCATGGTCCCCCGGGACAGACCCTAAGACAGGAACTCCTAGCGGAGATATAGAAATATTTCTTGACATGGATCAGCTTATTCGTTTCGTATCCAGAGCGCGACCTGAGAAAGACAGCCTTCTCTCGAAATTAGGACCTGTGGATATAATTTCTGGCCTTATTGCTGTATTTATGACGCTTGCGTTAATATTTGTTGTTATTCATCAAGTGATATATCAAGAAAAATTTGACGTTCCTGTCGTTCTATCTAGCGTAATAACAACTATTGTTGGGTGTTACTTTGGTAGAGCAACAACTAGCGTGAATGTTGCCACAGATTAATCTCCAAGACTTGTGGGGTCTGCAACAGAGAAGATTGCGTTCTGTCCACTAGTTATTGTGCAAGGGGTAGCCACATAGGGGACTCGCGGCGAGACGCGCAACACGGGTCGTTCGACCGCCCTGACCCTCATCCGGCCCTGAGGGCCGCCTTCTCCTACGCGCTGGACAAGGCCTCAAAACCCCTCCG
Organism: uncultured Alphaproteobacteria bacterium; assembly: GCA_963805295.1. GTDB lineage: Bacteria > Pseudomonadota > Alphaproteobacteria > Rhizobiales > Beijerinckiaceae > Roseiarcus. Next base: position 200,259 of record CAWDTW010000034.1, read on the forward strand.
GCTTCCCCACGACCGTCGTATGGAGCGAGCCGTCGCCGAAGGCGCGGTTCGCCGCGCGCTCGAGGCTTTCCATCGTCACCGCGGCGATCTCGCGGTTGCGCTCGACGAGCCAGTCCGGCCCGCGGCCCTCGAGCTGGATGTGGACGAGCTGCGAGGCGATCTTGGCCGAGGTGTCGAAGCGCAACGGATAGGAGCCGATGAGGAAGGTCTTGCCCTTCTCGAGCTCCTCTTCGCGGAGGCCGTTCAGCGCCACGTCGCGGATCTCGGCCGCCGCCACGTCGAAGGATTCGCGCGCCCGCTCGTTCTTGGTGGTGGTGCCGCCGTAGAAGAAGGCGCCGTGGTCGAGGGCGTGGACATTGCCGTAGACGGTATAGGCGAGGCCGCGCTTCTCGCGCACTTCGCGGAAGAGGCGCGAGGTCATGTTGCCCGAGCCGCCGAGCACGTGGGCCGCGACGACGCTCGGGATGTAGTCGGGATCGTCGCGCTTCAGCGCCGGACGGCCGAAGCGGATGGTCGACTGCGGCACGTCGAGCGGGATGACGTCGATCGCGCCGAGCCCCGCGAAGGTCGCCTCGGCGACGGGCGCGAGGTCCCCCTCGGCCGGCAGGTCGGCGAACGCCCTGTCGACGAGATCGGCCGCGCCCTTTTCATCGATCGCGCCGACGACCGCGACGACCAGCCGATCGCGGGCGATGACCCGCTTCGCCGCCGAGGCGAGATCGGCCCGATCGATGCGCGCCAGCGTCTCCAGCGTTCCCTCGGCCGCTTGGCCGTAGGGGTGGCCGGGAAAGGCGTTCGCCCGCCACGCGCGGGCCGCGACCGTCCCGGGATCGTTGGCGTCGTGCCTGAGCCGCGCATTGGCGTGCTCGCGCACGCGGACGAACGGCTCCTCGTCGAAGCGCGGCGCGTTGACGGCGAGGCGCAGGAGTTCGGTCGCCCGGTCGAGGTTCTTGATGAGCGTCCGCATCCGCCCGGCGATGTGGTCCCGGTCATTGCGGAAGGTGAGCTCGATCGCCTTCTCGTCGAGCGCGCGCTGGAAGGCCTGCGAATCGAGCTCGCCCGCGCCTTCGTCGAGCAGGCCGGTCAGCAGCGTGCCCAAACCCGCCTTCTCCGCCGGGTCCTGCGCTGCGCCGCCGCGCATGGCGAATTCGAGCGCGACGAGCGGGACGGCGGCGGATTCGACGAGCCATACGGTCAGCCCCCGCGGCGTCGTCAGCGTTCTGACGTTGACGGCGGAGGGGGCGGGCGAGACGATGACGTGTTTCTGCATGGGGGCGTTTCCGGTTGGGTTTCTTTTTGAGGCCCGAGGCGCGAGCGCGCTCAGGCGGCCTCGTCTTCGAGCGGCAAGAGGTGTCCGGTCACCGAGGGTCTGCGGTCGAGCCAGCGGCGCGCCGCGGCGAGGACCGCCTCCGCGTCGACCGCGTCGATCTTGGCCGGCCAGTCCTCGACCTCGCGGACGGTCTGGCCGATCGCCAAGGACGAGCCGTACCAGCGCGCCAGATCCGACTGGCTGTCGCGGGCGTAGGCCGCGTCCGCCACCAGCCTCGTCTTGGCGCGCTCGAGCGCAGCGGCGTCGACGCCGTCCCTGAGGAACTTCGCCAGAACCCGGTCGAACGCCTTGTCCAGCGTCTCGAGGCTGACGCCCGGCGCCGGCGTCAGGTTGGCGATGAAGCGGCTCTGGTCGAGCGCCGTGCCGTGGTAATAGGCCCAGGCCGACACCGCGAGCTTTTCCTCGACGACGAGGCTGCGGTAAAGGAGGCTCGTCTGCCCGCCGCCCAAGAGATGGCCGAGCACTTCGAGCGCCTCCGATTCGCCGGGAGCGGCGGTGCGGCAGGAGGGGGCGAGGTAGTGGCGCTGCCAGTTCGGCTGCCGCACTTTCTCGTCCCGGACCGTCACCAGCCGGCTCGCGACCGTCGGCGGCTCGAGCGCCCGGATGCGCTCGGGCCGCGCCCCGCGCGGCTTCACCATGCCGTAGGTCGCCTCTGCCAGCGCGCGCGTCGCCTCGGGCTCGGCGTCGCCGGCGACGACGAGGATGGCGTTCTCCGGCGTATAGAAACGCCGGTAATAGGCGAGCGCGTCCTCGCGCCTCAAGGCCTCGATCTCGTGGCCCCAGCCGATGATCGGAACGCCGTAGGGGTGATGGGTGAAGAGCGTCGCCTGGACGGCCTCGGCGAGCTGCGCGCCGGGGTCGGTGTCGCAATGCATGCGCCGCTCCTCGAGCACCACGTCGCGCTCGGGCGCGACGACCTCGTCGGTCAGCACCAGTCCGGTCATCCGGTCGGCCTCGAACGCCATGCAGGCCTCCAGGCGCTCCTTGGCGACCTGCTGGAAATAGGCGGTGAAGTCGCTGCCGGTGAAGGCGTTCTCCTGCCCGCCGATCTCGCTGATGAATTCGGAGAACTCGCCCTTGGGATGGGCCGCGGTGCCCTTGAACATCAGGTGTTCGAGGAAATGGGCGATGCCGGACTTGCCCGGCGGATCGTCGGCCGCCCCGTTGCGGTACCAGACCATGTGGGTGACGACGGGAGCGCGATGGTCGGGAATGACGACGACCTCGAGGCCGTTCTTGAGGGTGTAATGGGCGACCTGCGCCGCGGCGGGAACGTGAGAGGTCATCGAGTATCCGGGAAGTTGGAGACACCCGCCCCTGACGGCCGGGACCAAGCCCGCCGCCCGTGACGATCCCGCGACATATAGGGCGCCCGCGCGCGGCCCGCCAGTCGGCGGGTGGCGTTTGGCGTGGCGCGCCCTTGTAGATGCGGTCGCTGACCGCGTTCGCGCTCACCGACCGCGGCTAAAGTTTCGCCAGCACACCGCATTAGGCACTTTACAAACCAAGCGGACACATGGCGCGCGTTAGGGTCAAAACCCAATCGCTGTGCTTACGCCGGTGACCGCTTCGTGGGGATTCCGTGCGTAGATGATGCAGTGGACGACGGCAATGCGCAAATAGCGGTCGTTCCCGACGACGTGATGAAGGTTAAATGACTCGAGCCAATAATTGCGATGGAGAAGAAATCAAAATCCGCACCACGTGAGTCCGGCCGAAAGGAAGGGATTCCTTGAGAGGTCGCGACCGCCGTGGCGATGCCGTCCTCGTGCACAGACTTGGGGTAAGTTTCAGGACCATTCATTGGCGCATGCGGCTTATGCGTAAATCATGGAGTGCATGCGACAATGACCGAACCGTCCTGGCGCGAACTGAACCACGCGATGTGGAACGAAAGGGTTCCCCTTCATCTCCGGTCGACTCTATGATCTCCCCAAATTCAAGGCGGGCGCGCTCTCCCTGAGATCGCACGAGATCGCGGATCTTGGCGACGTGAGGGGCAAGGAGTCATTTCGGCAAAGACACGCTGTCGTGGGCACGGCTGGGGGCGCACGTCACCGGCCTCGATTTTTCCGAGCCCGCAGTACAGGCCGACGTCGCGCTTGCGGAAGAGATCGGCGTTGACGCCCGATTCGTGACTGCCGACGTCTATGACGCCCCCGAGGCTCTCGGAGGGCACACGTTCGACATCGTCTATACCGGGGTCGGCGCGCTGTGCTGGCTACCGGACATGACGCGCTGGGCAAAGGTGAATTTCAATCTGCTCCAGCCTGGCGGTGAGCTCTATTTGTACGAGGTCCACCCGCTCAAGTGGATCTTTGGAGAAACCGACAAGCCCGAAATCCTCGACGCCTATTTCACGCCGGCGGAAGGCGTTCGGCTGGGCGGCGTGACCTATGCTGACGCCACTGCGCCAGCTGCGGAGACTCCGATCGTCCAGTGGAATCATCCTCTGGGCGACGTGGTCACGGCGCTCGCCGCCGCAGGGATGCGCATCCAGTCGCTCCCTGAGCTCGACGGCGACGTTTTGCATCAATGGCCGATGATGATCAGAGGCGAAGACGGCCTAGGAGTTGCCGAGATTGTAGGCGAGCGCATGAAGCTGAACGCGAACGGCGTTGGCGACGAATGAGCGACAGGAAAGTCGGGTCCACTTGCCCGCGCCCTTGCCCTCTTTGATCCATTGTTTCGCATGTATCCCGTTTGTCGTAGAAGGCGACGACGTTCTCGGCGGGACTCGCCATGTTGGATGATCGACACCGGCGGAGTGCGCAATTCCTGGCCATTGGACCCCCGCCCATCAAGGGGCGGTGTGACACGGGAAGGCAGTTCTGGCGCAACCGGGAGAACGCATATCTTTCGCATAGGAGGTCTCAGTGCCGACGACGGTGTTGAATGTGAACGGCAAGAGAGTTTCCGTGACAGTCGACGATCCCGACACGCCGTTGCTCTACGTCCTGAGAAACGAGCTTGGCCTGCATGGACCGCGATTTGGCTGCGGTCTTGGCCAGTGCGGGGCTTGCACGGTCCACGTGGGCGGATCGGCTGCTCGATCATGCATCATGCCGCTATCCACAGTGACAGGCGACGTCATAACGCTCGAAGGGCTCGGCACAGAGGCGCATCCGCATCCACTTCAGCAGGCGTTTATCGACGAGCAGGCTGTGCAGTGCGGCTACTGCATCAATGGCATGATCATGCAAGCCGCCGACCTGCTGGCGCGGAAGCCGAAACCGAGCAAGCAAGAGGTTAAGGCCGAGCTGGATAGCAATCTATGCCGCTGCGGCACACACCTGCGCATCCTGCATGCAGTGATGCGCGCGGCCGGCGGGTGACGAGGAACCGCCATGAAGACCATGATCAATCGACGCGCGATGCTCCAGGCAAGCGGTGGGCTCGTCGTCACTTTCACCCTCCCATGCCTTCGGGCGGGGGCACAGGCGACCGCTCAAACGAAAAGCGTATCCATCGATCGGGTCGATGCCTTCCTTGCTGTAAGCCCGGACGGCAAGGTTACGGTCTACTCCGGTAAGGTCGATCTCGGAACGGGCGTGCGCACCGCGCTGACTCAAATCGTCGCCGAGGAACTCGATGTGCCGATCGGTCAGATCGCGGTGATTGAAGGCGACACGGCGCTGACCCCCGATCAAGGGGTAACGTCCGGAAGCCTTTCCATCCAGGACGGCGGGATGCAACTGAGGACGGCAGCGGCAACCGCGCGACGCGCAATCCTGCAACGGGCTGCAGCGCGCCTGCAGCGCGATGTTTCTGCGCTCTCAATTCGGGATGGCGTCATTACTGATGGGAGCGGACAACAGGCGCCAATCGGCAGTGTCGTCGATGGGACGACACTGGCGCTCGAAATCGACAAAGAGGCGCCGACCAAGCCGCCCAAAGACTACACCCTGGTCGGCAAACCTGTGCAGCGTCTCGACATTCCCGACAAGGTCGTTGGCCGCTTCACTTTTGTCCAGGACTTCAAGCTGCCCGGCATGTTGCACGGCCGCGTTGTTCGGCCTCCGAGCTTCGGCGGCACGCTGATCTCCTACGACGAATCATCGATCGCTCATATTCCGGGCGTCGTGAAGGTGGTCCGCATAAACAACTTTATCGGCGTCGTTGCAGAGAGCGAATGGAGCGCGATCACTGCGGCGCAACAATTGGCGGTGACGTGGTCCAAGTGGGAGGGCCTGCCGGACCAGAGCAAGATCTGGGAGCATGTGCGCAGTACCCCTGTTGTGCGCGACGACGTCACCAGCCGTGTCGGCGCTTCCCAAGCGTCACTCGCCGCCGCGCCGCGCAAGCTCTCTGCGACGTACGAATTTCCCATCCATACTCATGGCTCGATCGGTCCCTCTTGCGCCGTTGCGAGCTTTGCAGCTGGGCAGCTCACCTGCTGGACCGCCTCGCAGGCGACACATGATCTGCGCAAGCAGCTCGCCGCGATGCTTGCGGTTCCCGAGCCTGACGTCCGCTGCATTTACGTGGAAGGCGCAGGCTGTTACGGCCGCAATGGGCACGAGGATGCCGCCGGCGATGCAGCGCTGCTTGCACGCGCAGTCGGCAAACCGGTGCGCGTGCAATGGATGCGCGCCGACGAGCATGGCTGGGACCCCAAGGGTCCACCGACGCTTCTCGATATGAGGGCCGGGTTGGATCGCGACGGCAGCGTGACCGCCTGGGAATCGGAATTGTTCGTGCCGGACGGCACGGCTAGCTTCGTCGCGCTGGTCGGCGCCGATCTTGCCGGACTCAATAGCCTCGGGAAACTCAGCCCTGGCGGGGTGCTCAATGACCTGGCGATCCCATACCAATTCCCGAATGTCAACACGACTGCGCATCGACTTGAGTTGACCCCGCTTCGACCAGCATGGATCCGTTCACCCGGGCGGTTGCAGAACACCTTCGCAAACGAGTCCTTCATCGATGAGATCGCAGCGGAGGTCGGCGCCGATCCGCTCGACATTCGCCTGAAGTATCTCGACGATGCTCGGGGCAAGGAGGTTCTCGAACGCCTGGCTCGCCTGAGCAAATGGCGCGAGCGGCCAAAACCGGATCGAAACGCCGAGATCGTGACAGGCCGCGGGCTCGCCTATGTCAACTACGAGCTGGTCCGCACCTATGTCGGCGTCGTCGCCGAGGTCGAGGTCAACCGCAAGACCGGGGAGCTCGCGGTCAAGCGCTTCTATGTTGCCCATGACTGCGGGCAGATCATCAATCCGGACGGACTGCGCAATCAGATCGAAGGCTGCATCGTGCAAACCGTGAGTCGCACGCTCAAGGAGGAAGTGACCTTCGACCGCTCGATGGTGACGAGCCTCGACTGGTCGAGCTATCCGATCCTGACCTTTTCCGAGGTCCCGGACGTCGTGATCGATCTCATCGATCGACCAGAACAGGTTCCGTGGGGCGGCGGGGAGCCCACCTGCGCCGTCGTGCCTTCGGCGATCGCAGGAGCCGTCTTCGAAGCGACCGGCGTGCGCCTGCGCTCGGCGCCATTTACCCAGGTAAAGGTGCGAGCGGCGCTCTAGCCGGGGGTGCTTTCGGAACGGCAGCTGTGCGCAAATAGCGGTCGTTCCCGGACGGCGTGGCGAACGGGTCAAATCGAGCCGAAGCCGCCTTTCGGCGGATTTCGCGAGGTTGCCTTGGACCGCCCAGGTCGAGCGCGACGGCAGGGGCGGCAATAGCGGGGGCCTCGTGCTAGGCTCCGCGGCGACGGAGGGACCTATGGCGGAAAAGCGGAAGCTTGCAGCGATCCTGGCCGCTGACGTCGTCGGTTTCAGTCGGCTCATCGGCGCAGACGAGGATCGCACTTTGGCGCGGCTCCGGGCTCTGCGCAGCGATCTGATCGACCCCACCATCGCCGTGCACAACGGACGTGTGTTCAAGCGTACCGGCGATGGGGCGCTCGTCGAGTTTCGCAGCGTCGTCGACGCCGTACGCTGCGCCATTGAGGTGCAGAACGCCATGATCGAGCGCAACGCAGGCGTAGCGCATGATCGCCGCATCGAATTCCGCATCGGCATTCATGTCGGCGACGTCGTTGAGGAGAGCGACGGCGACCTGATGGGCGACAGCGTCAACATCGCCGCGCGCCTCGAGGGCATCGCCAAGCCCGGCGCCATTTGCCTCTCTGAGCAAGCCTATTGGCAAGTCAAGGCCCGTCTCGACGTCGCGGTCAGCGATCTGGGCGCGACCCAACTGAAGAATATCGCCGAGCCGGTTCGAGCTTTTTCGCTTGAGGTCGGGCTTCCCGCCGAAGCGAGGCCGGCGGCGCCGGTCGAGCCGCCTGCGGCGGAAAGGCCGGCGGAGCGGCCGTCCCCGCCGGACAAACCGTCAATCGCCGTCCTGCCCTTTCAGAACATGAGCGGCGACGCCGAGCAGGACTATTTCTGCGATGGCCTCGTCGAGGACATCATCACCACTTTGTCGAAGCTCGACGGACTTCGTGTCATCGCGCGCAATTCGAGCTTCGTCTACAAAGGACGTCCGGTCGACGTCCGCGAAGCCGCGCAACAACTCGGCGTGCGCTATGTCCTCGAGGGCAGCGTTCGCAGAAGCGATGCCCGGATCCGGATCACAGCGCAATTGATCGACGCGGCGGACGGCTCGCACCTCTGGGCGGAACGTTACGATCGCGCCGTCGACGATATTTTCGCAATCCAGGACGAAATCACGCTGGTCCTCGCGACCGAGATGCAGGTGAAACTGACCGAGGGCGAACAGGCGCGGCTGCGCTACACGACGACCAGCAACGTCGAAGCCTGGACCCATTGGGCCAGGGGCATGTCCTATTTCCGTCAACCTCCGACCCGGGACACCCGAGCGGCCGCGCAGGCCTCCTGGGAGAAAGCGCTCACGCTCGACCCGAATTCGGCGCCGCTCAACGCTATGCTCGGCTTCATCCATTGCCTGGACGCCAGATTCGGCTGGAAGGACACGTTCGAAACCGCGATGGGGAAAGCGCGCCGCTATGCCGAAAGGGCGCTGGAGCTCGATCCCGACAACGCAGACGCCCGCATTACGGCTGGCATGGTCCTGCTGATGGAGGGGCGGCACGACGAAGCCGTGACCGAAGCGAGACAAGCGGTTCAACTGGCGCCCGGCTCGGCCGACGTGGCGCAACTCGCCGGATTCATCCTCATTGCGGCGGGATACCCGGAAGACGCCGCTTTGCTGGTCGAGAAGGCGATGGCTCTCAGCCCGAATTATCCCTCTCTCTATCTCGGCACGCTTGGAGACGCCTATCGACAGGCCGGGCGAACCGATGACGCGATCGCGGCCTTCGAGGCCTATCACGCGCGAAGTCCCGGCTTCGGCCTAACTGATGTCGTGATCTGCTACCAGGAGAAGGGCCAACCCGAGGAAGCAAGGCGATCGGCCGCGCGTCTCCTGGCGGCGCGTCCCGAATTCACGATCGCGGGATGGCGCAAGACGCAAAGGATGCGCCGCGACGCCGCGCGGGTCGAAGCCGATGCGGCAGCCCTCCGCGGCGCCGGACTTCCCATCGGTTGAGAATCCTCCGGTCCCGCAGCCCGCGGTCGCGATCTGCAACGGCAGCTTCACGTCGATTCCGGTCGATCGCCGACATTCCATCGCTCGCGACGAGTGTCTACGCTACGCCGGCAAATGCGCGCCGCCCTGCCCAAACCGGACACAACGCGGGCGCCGGAAAATACGACATTTCCTTGCCAATGTTCGTGATTTGTGTTACCTTTGTTCTCATATCCAGTCACTGAGCAGAAGGAGAACGCCGGATGTCCGAATTTACCGAAGCCGTTCCGCCCGCCCCGGTTCGCAAAAGGTCGATCGAGGCCCGCCGGGCGGCGCGCGTCGCCAAGGCCAGGCGGGAGCGGCGGATCGTCGACCTTCTGAACCGCGGCGTTTCGGTCGCCGAGATCGCGGCGCGGGAGGAGGTGACGGAGAAGCGCATGCGCGCGCTCGTTTCCGAGATTCTCGCCCGCCGCATGCCCGAGCCGCCCGCCGAGTTCCTGGCGCTGCAGGTGAGCCGTCTCAACGAGGCGCTTCTGGTGGCCTATAGCGCCATGTCGGGGGCGAACCTCCGGGCGGTCGACCGTGTGGTGAAAATCGTGCGCGAGCTCGACCGCTATCATGGGTTTTTCGCAAGCCAGCGGCGCGTCCTCCCCGACGCGCCCCGCCTCGAACATGAGGACCGCCTCGCGCTCGATCCGCCGCCGACCGCTCGCCCGGACATGGCGCCGCGAGCGCTTGAAAAGACTCAAACCCCGCCCGGAAATGGCGCGGCCCGTGACGCATGGGACCCGGAGGATGCGGCGCCGATCCGCGGCGAAGCCTCCGCGTCCGGCCTCGAAACGCCGGCGCAAGAGTTTTTCGCGCTCGACGCGCCGCTAAACGATCGCCCGGAAATGGCGCCGCAAGCGGCTGAAGAGGCTGAATCCGCGCCCGGAAATGGCGCCGCTTCGGAAGCCTCGGACCCGGAGGATGCGGCGCCGATCCCCGATGAAGCCTTCGCGTCCGGCCTCGAAACGCCGGCGCAAGAGTCTCTCGCGTTCGACGCGTCGCCGGCGAATCGCCCGGAAACGGCGCCGCAAGAGCTTGAAAAGGCTCAAATCCCGCCCGGAAATGGCACGGTCGCGGCATGGGCGCTCGGCGGCGCATCCTTCGTCAGCCCGGGCGCCTTCAGACGGCTGAATGTCCGGGCGACGCTCAACGGGATGGCGGCGTGTTGATGTTTGCCGACCCGGTTTCCGCACGCCCTCGCCTACCCATCGAGCCCCTCCGCCCGCCGCCAGTCTTTCAGCAGCGTCCGCCGGCGCTGGGGCGGGCGCTCGTCGAGGACGGCGACCGCAGCCATCCGGTCGAGGCGGAAGTGGCGGAACGCCCGCCGCGTCTGGCGCCAGGCGGCGAGCATCATGACCTCGTCGAAGAAGCCGACCGCGACCGGCCAGACGATGCGGTTCGAAGGCCGCCCCTCCCTGTCGGCATAGGCGAAGGCGAGTTTCCGCTCGCTGGCGAGCGCCTTCCGCACGACCGGCAGCGCCGCGCGCTCCGCCTCGCCTGCCTTGCCCGCGCCGGCGAGCAGGGTCGGCCAGTCGAGGGCGGCGGCGCGCTCGGGCGGCAGCACCGCGCCGATCTTGGCCAGCGCGTCGCGCGCGGCATTGCCGAGCCCCTCGTCGGCGCGGCCCTCGACCCAGCGCGCGCCGAGCGCCAGCGCCTCGACCTCCTCGAGGCTGAACATCAGCGGCGGCAGCGCAAACCCCGGCTTCAGCACATAGCCGAAGCCGGCCTCGCCCTCGATTCCCGCCCCCTGCGCCTTGAGCGAGGCGATGTCGCGATAGAGCGTGCGGAGCGAGACGCCGAGCTCCTCCGCCAGCGCCCTGCCTGCGACCGGCGCGCGGCGACGGCGCAAGGCCTGCATGAGTTCGAGGAGCCGCTCGGCGCGCGACATCGCCGCAAGCTCACAGCGATTGGCGCCGCGCCGCGCAGGCCTGAACCGCGAACGCGCATTGCCGGCCGGAGGGGAGCGGTCGCCCGTCGGGCAGGGCGTAGGTCACCTGGCTCACCCGCGCGTTGGTCATCACGACCTCGACCTCGCATGGCAGGGACGGCTGCAAGGCCGCGAGGTTGAGGCCCGCGCCCCAGGGCGGCGTACCCGTCGTCGTCACGCCGACCGGATAGGTCCAGATCTCGGTTCCCTCGCCGACCGCGCGCCGCCCTGCCGGCTCGCCCAGGCAGGCGAGGATGTCCCGCTTGGCAAGCCCGATCATCGCCATTTGCGCGATCTGGTCGACGTCCGGCTTCTCCGCGCAGGCCGCGAGCATGAGCGCCACGGGCAAGCCGAGCCAGATTGCAACGTTCTTGACCATCCGTCCCCCCCGGAGCCTTCGCCGCATGCGGCGCGGGCGCAGGTTCGCCGAAGCTATCGGCTTTGACAATGCGGCGGGCGGCTCGCTGGATCTTTGTGTTGACAGGTTAGCGCCGGGGTCGAGAAATTGGCGAGACGCTCGACGGAGCCGACCCATGACGATTCTGCGCGCGCGGGCTCTCCTCCTGTCGATGGTTCTGGCGCTCGCCGCGCTCGGCGCGCGCGCGTTCGCGGCCGACGTGTTCACCCTCTCCTCCACGACCTTCAAGGACGGCGCGATGCTGCCGAAGGCGGCCGGCGACATCCCGGCGCGCGGGCCGAACTGCAAGGGCGACAACGTCGCGCCTGAGCTCTCGTGGATGAACCCGCCCGAAGGCGCGAAGAGCTACGCCTTCGTCGTGTTCGACCCGGACGCCGGCCACGGCGCAGGCCTCGTCCATTGGGTCGCCTACGGCGTCGCGCCCAAGGTGACCGAGTTCGCCGAGGGCGAGATCAGCCGGCCGAGCGACAAATATGTCGGCGGCAAGAGCAGCAAGGGACTGGCGTTCTTCGGCGGCCCCTGCCCGCCGGTCGGCTCGCCCCACCATTACGTCTTTCAGATCGTCGCCACCGATCTCGATCCGAAGGAGCTGCCGCCGGGGCTGACGCTCTCCGAACTGCGGGAGAAACTGAAAGGCCGTCGGAAGGGCGAATCGAGCCTCGTCGGAACCTACGTCAATCCCTATCCTTAAGTGAGCGGGACCGCCTCGCGCTCGCTTCTGAGGATCGCGATCCGCGTATCGCCATAGATTCGCTCGTCGACGAGCCTCAGCCCTTCGAGCGCGGGAATCTCCGCCTTGGCCGCCTCCTCCACGACGCAGAGCGCGTCCGGCTCGAGCCAGCCGCCCTCGATGAGGCGCGCGAGCGCGGGCCCGGCGAGGTTCCGCCCGTAGGGCGGATCGAGGAAGGCGATCGCGAACGGTCCGCCCGAAGGCGCTGCGCCGAGCTTGGTCGCGTCCGCCCGCCAGATGCGGGTGACGCCGCCGAGCGCGAGCGCCTCGACATTGGCGCGCAGAAGCGCGCGCGCTTCCGCCGCGTTGTCGACGAAGAGCGCGAAGCGCGCCCCGCGCGACAGCGCCTCGATCGCCAGCGCCCCCGATCCGGCGAAGAGGTCGACCACCCGCGCGCCTTCGATACGGCCGGGATGGCGGTGCTCGAGGATGTCGAAGATCGATTCGCGCAACCGCTCTGAGGTCGGGCGGATCGCCCGCGAGGACGGCGCGGCGAGAGCGCGGCCTTTCAGACGGCCGCCCACGATCCGCACGGGCTCAGGGCTTTCGCGGCGGGCGGCGCGCGCCGCCGGGTCCCTTCGACGGCCCCTTGCCGGGCGGGCGGCCGCCGGGGCGGCCGGGCGAAGCGCGGCCGGGACGCGGCGCGCCGCCCGCACGCTTGGTCCGCTCGCCGTCCGGCCGCTTCTCCTGCGGACGATCGAATTTTCGCTCGCGCGGCGGGCCGCCCGCACGCTTGGTCCGCTCGCCGTCCGGCCGCTCGAAACGGCGCTCGCGCGGTCCTCGTTCGCCCTCCTCGGCGCGGGGTCGGCGCGGCTTGAACTCCGAGCGCGGTCCTCGCTCCTTGCGTTCAGCCCGAGGGGGACGCTCGCGGCCTTCGCCGTCGCGCGCCCGTTTCATTTCGAACGAACCCGGCCGCCGCGGGCGCTCGGCCGTTTCCCGCTTCGGCTCGGACGTCCGCCCTCGCCGCTCGCCCGCCCGCGGGCGACCCGCCTTGCGGGGCGCGCCCGCCTCCGCGGCGGCGCGCTTGCGGGCCCCCTCGCCTGCGGGCGAGATGCGTTCGACCGCGATCGTCCGCCCCTTGCGGTCATGGGTGGCGCTGCGTTCGACGCGCTTGCGCGGGCCGGCCGCGTCGGCGGCGATCTCCGCCCGCAGGGCCGAGACATGCTTGCGGCGGCGCTCGGGGGTGGAGGGCGCCGGCGGCGGCGCGCGGCGCGGCGTCGCCTCCTTTTCGAACCGCCGAGCGCGCTCCTCGTCGCGGCCTCGCTCGAGGCCGGTCCGCTCGCGGGACGGGCCTTCGCGGCGGCCCCGACGCTCTTCGCGAGGTTCTGCGGCGGGCTTGGCCCGCTCGAGGACCGGCGCGTCGAAATCGACGCCCGCTTCCCTCGCGAGTTTCGCGCCGAGCTGGTCGCGCAGCACCCGGGTGGGCGCCTCCGCGACTTCGCCCTCGGCCAAATCGCCGAGCTCGAACGGGCCGAAGGAGACGCGGATGAGCCGGTTGACCGCCAGCCCGAGATGCTCGAGCACCTTCTTGATCTCGCGGTTCTTGCCCTCGCGCAGGCCCATGGCGATCCAGGCGTTGGAGCCCTGCTCGCGGTCGAGCCTCGCCTCGATCCCCGCGTAGTCGATCCCGTCGACGGTCACGCCGTCGCGCAACGCGTCGAGCTTCGCCTGGTCGATGCGCCCGTGCGCCCGCACCCGATAGCGGCGCAGCCACCCGGTCGCGGGCAATTCCAGCACTCGGGCGAGGCCGCCGTCGTTGGTCAGCAGGAGCAGGCCCTCGCTGTTGATGTCGAGCCGACCGACCGCCATGAGGCGCGGCAGATCCGGCGGCAGCGCGTCGAAAATGGTCGGCCGCCCCTCCGGATCGCGCGCGGTGGTGACGAGCCCGCGCGGTTTATGGAACAGAAACAGCCGGGTGCGCTCGGGCGCGGCGAGCGGCTTGCCGTCGACCCGCACGTCGTCGGCCTCGGTGACGTTAGTGGCCGGGCTGTCGAGCGTCTTGCCGTTGACGGCGACGCGGCCCGCGGCGATCCAGGCTTCCGCGTCGCGGCGGGAGCAGAGGCCGGCGCGCGCCATCGCTTTGGCGATGCGCTGGCCTTGGCGGACCCCCGGACGCGGCATCTTCTCGTCGCTCATGCTCGTTCGGCTCCAATCGCCAGCGCTTCCGCATTGCCCGAAGCAAAGGCCTGTCCTAAGCCCGAACGCCCGGGCGCGCCAAATGAAAAACGGGCGGCGTCGCCTTCGAACGCGGAGCGATCCATGTCGAACGCAGAGGACGAGGCCGGCGATCCGATGAGCCTCGCCTTCGCCGAGGCGCGGGCGGCGGAGGCGCGCGGCGAGGCGCCGGTCGGCGCGGCGCTCGTGTGCGACGGCGCCGTCGTCGCGCGCGCCGGCAACCGCACCGGGGAGCTCGCCGATCCGACCGCCCACGCCGAACTCCTCGTCATCCGCGCGGGCGCCGCCGCGATCGGCTCCGAGCGTCTCGTCGGCTGCGACCTTTACGTGACCCTCGAGCCCTGCGCGATGTGCGCCGGCGCGATTTCGCACGCGCGCCTGCGCCGTCTCTATTACGCTGCGCCCGACCCGAAGGGCGGGGCCGTCGACCATGGCCCGCGCTTATTCGGTCAGCCGACCTGCCATCACGCGCCGGAAGTCTACGGCGGCATCCGCGAGAGCGAGGCGGCGGCGATGCTCAGCGCCTTCTTCGCCGCGAGGCGCTGAGGACCGCGGGTTGCCAAAGCCGCGCGCGCCGTGACACGATCGCCGCGCCTGATTGAGAGCGCCTAAAGCATGATGCGATATCGTAAAATCGCATCATGCTTTAGAGTCCTCGAAAACGCGGGATTGTTGCGAAAAACCGGCATCCGCTTTTTTGCATCCCGCTTTAGGGAGGAGCCCATGCCCCGTCCGCCGTTCCGCGCCGACCATGTCGGCAGTTTCCTGCGACCCGAACGCCTGAGGGAGGCGCGGGAGAGATTCGCCGCCGGCGGCCTTGCCGCGGAAGACCTTCACGCGATCGAGGACGAATGCATCCGCCAGGTCGTCAGCGCGCAGGAGAACGTGGGCCTCAAAGGGATCACCGACGGCGAGTTCCGCCGCACCTACTTCCATGTCGATTTCCTGGAGCGCCTCGAGGGCGTCGAGACCCACTACGGCGAATTCGTCGCCACGTTCCGCAAGAACAACGGCACGGAGGTCGGCTTCAGGCCGCCGACCATGCACGTGGGCAGCAAGGTCCGCTGGGTCGCGCCGATCCAGGGCCCGGACTTCGATTTCCTGAAGTCGGCGACGACCCGCACGCCGAAAGTCTGCATCCCGGCCCCCTCGATGCTGCATTTCCGCGGCGGGCGCGAGGCGATCAGCGAGGCGGTCTATCCGAACCTCGAGGATTTCTTCGCCGATCTCACGGCCGCCTACCGCGCCGAGGTCGCCGATCTCGCCTCGCGCGGCTGCCGCTATCTGCAGTTCGACGACACCAATCTCGCCTATCTCTGCGACCCCGACATCCGCGCCCGCACCAAGGCGCGCGGCGACGATCCGGACGCGCTGACCCGGCTCTATTGCCGGCTGATCAACGATTCGATCCGCGACCGGCCGGCCGACATGACGATCTGCGTCCATCTCTGCCGCGGCAATTTCAAGAGCGCCTGGGTGGCTCAGGGCGGGTATGAGCCGGTCGCCGAGATCCTGCTCAACGAGATGAAGATCGACGGCTTCTTCCTCGAATACGACGACGAGCGCTCGGGCGATTTCGCCCCGCTCCGCTTCGCGCCGAAGAGCGCGACGATCGTTCTGGGACTCATGAGCTCCAAGCGCGCCACCGCGGAGCCGAAGGACGTGGTCAAGCGCCGCATCGAGGAGGCGACGAAGTATGTGCCCCTCGGCCAGTGCGCGCTGAGCCACCAGTGCGGCTTCTCCTCGACCGCGCACGGCAACGACCTCTCCGAGGCCGACCAATGGATCAAGCTCGCCCGCCTGGTCGAGATCGCCGAGGAGGTTTGGGGAGGGGCATAGGGCGAAATCTCGTCAGGCCATTCCGCCGCCCTCATTGCCAGCGACCTCCGGATGGCTTCGTCGTCTTACGCCTCACAATGACGCGCCGGGATTGACTTGAATTCGACTCGGCCGGTCGCCTGCAGCTTTCATTGTCGATATCTCGCAATCGCCGCCGGCGGCAGCCGGCCTGCGATTTGAAAAGCAACGCTGGCGGTCGGGGCCGCCTCCGATCTGCGACTTGCCGCGCCATGGCGCCCGGCCTTCGAAAGGTCGCTTGGCCTGTGTCCGAGCTTGTTCGCAATTCGCTCGACGAGCGATGTGACGACCGTCACTGCATTCCTTCCCTCATAAGACCAGTGTGGGGGGGTCGGCGAGCGTATCGTCGTGACCGCCGACACCATCGCTGCGAGTGCCGAACAACGGCCAAAAAGCCTTTACCCAACCGGGGCGGAAGCGCCGAATCGCATACGTTCCGCTGCATCGCGCAATGCTCAATTTTTGGCAGGAAAACGATCTCAAAGACGGGAGGAACTTCATGCTCTTTCAAGCCTATCACGGCGTAACGGCCGCCGAACATCAGACAAACTTCAACAAATGGTCCGCCCAGGGCTATCGGATGATTTCGCTCAGCGTGTATGGCGACCCGGGCGCCGCGTTGTACGCGGCCGTGTGGGTGCAGCGCGCCGGGCCGGCTTATGTCGCGATCCACGGCGTGGACGCCGCCGGCTATCAGAGCTTCTTCACCAAATCGTCGAACGAGGGCTATTACCCCGTGCTCGTCTCGGCGACTGGCTCGATCAACGACGCCGTGTTCGCGTCCGTATTCGAACAGGGCAATCCGGGACCCTGGTTCGGACGCCACGGCATGACGCCCGCCGATTTCGCGGCCGCCAACACATCAGCCCTCAACAACGGCCAAATGATCCGATCTTTCTCGATCTACGGAACGTCCTCGGATCGGCGCTACGCGGCGATCTGGCATCCCAATCCGAGCTACGTGAAATCGCACGTGCATCCGGCCGACGGCGCCTCCGCCTATCAGACGAACTTCAACGCCGAGACCCAGCTTCCCGGCGTCTACCTGAACGCCTATCGGGCAGCCTACGTCGCGCTGTCGAGCGACGCGACCTATTGCTCGGTGTTCAAGGACGATTTCGTCGGACCCTGGGTCGCCCGCCACGGCCTTTCCGGCGCCGACTACCAGACCTTCTTCAACCAGCAGGTCGCCGAGGGCTTCTATCCGATCGTCGTGCAAGGCGGCGGCACAACCGCTTCGCCGATCTACGCTGCGATCTTCGCCAGGCAGGACATTCCCGACGTCCGCCAATTGACCGTCACCGGGGCGCCGCTCGCCGCGCTCGCGCCGGTCGATCAGGCCGTGCAGATCTTCATGCAGGACAACGGCGTGCGCGCGGCGCAGGTCGCCATCGCTAAGAACGGCGCAATGAAGGCGTCGCGCGGGTACACCTGGGCGGAGCCGGCCTATCGCGTGACGCAGCCGACCGATCGTTTCCTGCTGGCGAGCTGCAGCAAGATGTTCTGCGCCGCGGCGATCCAGAGCCTCTACAACAGCGGAAAGCTGCAGCCGCCGACCCTGACCGTCAAACCCAACGGGAACGAAAAGCCCGTCGTCGGCGACACGGTGACGGGCAACAAGACCGGCGCGATCGCTGTTGTTTCTGCGGTCAATGGCGGCACGCTGACGCTCGTCTCGGTTCTCAACACGTTCACGACCGCCGACAATGCCGCCACGATGAGCAATTCGGGCGGCACGGTTGCGGTGCTCGCCTTCAATCCGGGAACGAAGGTCTATCCCCTGCTCGGATTCTCGCATCCCGCCGATTCGCGCAGCGACACGATCACGGTGCAACAACTGCTCGACCACCAGGGCGGTTACAACGACGGCCGAAATCCCAATTATCCGGCGGCGCTCGATCCGACTTACAGCATGCGGCAGATCGGTCAGGCGCTCGGACATGTCGTGTCCAGCAAGCGCGACATAGCGACTTACATGTATGGTCAGCCGCTGCAGTTCCCGCCGGGGACGGACTCGGCTTATTCGAACTACGGCTATCTGCTGCTCGGCGCGGTCATCGAGCATGTCACGGGCATGAGCTATCACGCCTATCTCGCGAACGCCGTCCTGCAGCCGGCGGGCATCGGCGAGGTCGAGGTGTTCCCGACGCGCGCCGCCGGTCGCACCGCGCACCAGGCGATCGCCGAGGATCAGTCGCCCCAGGATTTTGGACTGGGATTGGATCCGCTCGATCTCACCTCCACGCTCAAGATCCCGAACGTCTATGGCGGCGACGGCGAGATCAACGAAATCGGCGACCCGAACGACGGCACGGGCGCCTCGGCCGAGGCCATGGCGCAGTTCGTCCACACCCACGCCGTATGGGGCAATGGCGGCCGGGCGCCAGGCGCCGCGCGAGCGGGCGGCACGCCGGGCGCCTCCACGTGGGCCGAATCGCGCTGGGACGGGGTCGATTGGGCCTACACGGTGAACACGCGCGATTTCCCGCCGACCGACGGCGCGGTCGCAGCCACCACCGCCGAGGGCAAGCAGGCGCTGAAGACGACGGCGTTCACGCTCACGGTGGCGAACGGCGGAACCGCCGGCTTCGAGCCCTCGGGCCATCTGCTCGTGGACACGATCAGCAACGGAACCCAGCTTGTCGCCTACACGGGCCTGAACGCCGCGACGAACGCGTTTACGGGTTGCACGGCGCCGGCCAACGCCGGCACGGCTGCCGACGGCGCCAATGTGAAGCAGGCCGCGACCGTCGTCGGCGCGCCGGCGCTCACCCAGACGCCCTTCACGTTGAACGTGAGCAAGAACGGTACGCAGGGTTTCGCGCGCGCCGGAATGCTGCTGGTCAGCAATTCCGCCAACGCGCAGCAGTTGATCCGCTATACGGGGCTCGGGGCCGACGCTTTCGAGGGATGCGCGGCGCTCCTGCCCGGCGCTGGGAGCGTGGCCGCGGGCGCCGTGGTGACGCAAGCCACGCTTGCGACGGCCGTCGACACGTTGCTCAACGCGATTGCTCTGCCGTAGTTCGGCGCGCCTCGGCCTGTGCGTCGCCCCGACCGAGGGTCCGGGCGACGCACACGCCGCCTCCCCAAGTTCTCGCCCCGTCGCCCCGCCATAGCTCGTCGACACACGGGCATATTTCGCCGCCCTATGGCGCGGCCCGCTCCCGTCAACGTGGGGAGAGAGACCATCGGCGCCTCCAACCCATCACAAAATGCTTGAGTGGCGCGTAAATTCTGCGGCGGCGTCCGTCCTCTCCCCTTGCGATCGAAGGCGGACGCGCCGATTGTGCGGCGGGACGTGGGTCGGGCGCTACGCCACAACGCTCGTTGGCGACGACCTCTTGTTCTCGTCCCTCGGTCGCAAGGGACCGTGGGTCGACTGGCGCGAAGGAAAGGACAGTTAGGGAGTGCACGCGACGTCCGGGCTCACATGGTATCCCACCGACCGGTGCTTCATCGGCGGCCGCTGGGTCGCCCCACTGTCCGGCGCAAGCCTTCCGCTTGAAGACCCGTCGCGCGGCGTCGCGATCGGCGCGATTGCGCGCGGGGAGAGCGCCGACATCGACGCCGCGGTCGAGGCGGCGGAGCGGGCGCTCGCCGGCGAGTGGGGGCGGCTCGCCGCGACCGAGCGCGGCCGGCTCATGGCGAAGCTCGCCGACCTCATCGGGAGCCGCGTCGAGGAGCTCGCGCGGATCGAGGCGCTTCGACGTCGGCAAGCCGCTGAAGCAGGGCCGCGCCGACGCGCTGGCGATGGCGCGCTACATGGAGTTCTACGCCGGCGCGGCCGACAAGGTGATGGGCGAGACGATCCCCTATCTCGACGGCTACACCGTCTATACTTTGCGCGAGCCGCATGGCGTCACCGGCCATATCGCGCCGTGGAACTATCCGATGCAGATCGCCGGGCGCACCATCGGCGCGGCGCTGGCTATGGGCAACGCCTGCGTCTTGAAGCCTGCCGAGGAGGCCTGCCTCACCTCGCTCGCGCTCGCCGATCTTGCGCGCGAGGCGGGCTTTCCCGCGGGCGCGCTCAACGTCGTGCCCGGCCTCGGCGAGGAAGCCGGCGCGGCGCTGGCCGAACACCCCGGCGTGCGCCACGTCTCCTTTACCGGCTCGGTCGCGGTCGGCGCGCTGGTGCAGGCGGCGGCGGCGCGTCATGTCGCCCCTGTCACGCTCGAACTCGGCGGCAAGTCGCCGCAGCTCGTCTTCGCCGACGCCGATCTCGAACGCGCCCTGCCGTTCCTGGTCAACGCAGGGATTCAGAACGCCGGCCAGACCTGCTCGGCCGGCTCGCGCATCCTGATCGAGCGCTCGCGCTACGCCGAAGTGGTCGAACGCATGGCCGAGCTCTACCGGGCCTTGCGCGTCGGGCCGGCCGACGCCGACCTCGACCTCGGTCCGCTCATCTCCGCGCGACAGAAGGCGATCGTCGAGAGCTTCATCAGGGACGGCGCGGACCTCGCGACCGCCGCGCAAGGCGCCATCGTCCCCGACGCCCCGAGCGGCGGGCATTATGTGCCCCCGACCCTGTTCGCCGGCGTGAAGCGCGATCATCGCCTGGCGCAGGAGGAGATTTTCGGCCCGGTGCAGGTGGCGATCCCGTTCGACGACGAGGCCGACGCGGCGTCAATCGCCAACGGGACCGGCTACGGCCTCGTCGCGGGGGTGTGGACGGCGGACGGCGCGCGGCAGATGCGGCTTGCCAAGGCGTTGCGCTCGGGCCAGGTGTTCATCAACAATTACGGCGCGGGCGGCGGGGTCGAACTTCCGTTCGGCGGCGTCGGCAGGTCGGGCCACGGGCGCGAAAAGGGCTTCGAGGCGCTCTACGGCTTCTCGGCGCTGAAGACGGTCGCGGCATGGCACGGCTGAACGGTTGGCCGCCCTGGGGAGCTCTTCATGCGTAGGCATGCGCTCATCGCCTGTCTCGCCGCGCTCGCGCTCACGGGCTGCGCGCTCGCGCCGGAATTCAAGACCTTCTATCTCTCCGGCCGCGACTGGCGGGGCGCGGAGCTGTCGGGGCGCGGGCGCCTGACCGTCGCCGACGCGGTCGCCGGCGCCGCGCCGCTGACCGTCACGATCCTCGAGATCGGCGCTCTTGCCGGATTGCCCTTTGATCTCGAGCGCCGGCTGCGGATTCAGGACGAGCGCGCCCGGAACTTGGCGGCGGCGCTGGAGCGCCATGGGGTCGCCCCAGCGGACATCGGCCTCGAGGCCGTCCCGGCGGACGGCTCCGAGCGCGAGCCGCCGCCGCTGCTCGCTAGGCGCATGGTCGTCGTCATTCATTATTGAAGGGAAAGACCGCGTGAGCCCCATCGTCGCTGTCCTCAACGGACCCAATCTCAACCTGCTCGGCAAGCGCCAGCCGGAGATTTACGGCCGCGAGACGCTGGCCGACGTCGAGGCGGACTGCCTCCGCGTCGGGGCGGAACTCGGGCTGACGATCGAGTTCCGTCAGAGCAACCGCGAGCACGAGATCATCGACTGGATCCACGAGGCGCGCGGACGCGCCGCCGGCATCGTCATCAACCCCGCCGCCTTCACCCACACCTCGGTCGCCATCCTCGACGCGCTCCAGGCGTTCGAAGGGCCGATCATCGAAGTGCACATCTCCAACGTGCACCAGCGCGAGGAATTCCGCCAACATTCCTACGTCTCCGGCGTCGCCTCGGGCGTCATCGTCGGTTGCGGGACGCAGGGCTATGCGCTGGCGCTGAGACGGATCGCGACGCTGATCGGAGCGGGGAAAGCGTGACGCCGCGCGAGACGCGCCTCGGGGAGCGGAGCAGGGCAATCGCTTCAGGTTAAACGTGGTTTACCTGCCCCCTCCACCACGCTTCGCGTGGTCCCCCTCCCCCGCGCTCTACGAGCGCAGGGGAGGAGAAGGCCGGCTCCGCGCCATCCTCCCCCGCATTGCGGGGGAGGGGGACCGCCCGAAGGGCGGTGGAGGGGGCGCCGCGCGGGCGCCGGGCGCCGTCGTTAACCTGAAGCGATCCCCCCGCGGAGCGGAGCGCCTGACGATGCGTAAAGCTTGCGCAATTTCGCGGAGTCCCCATGGCACATATTCAGAAAGTCAGTGTCGCGCTGACCGGCGAGCAGGTCGCCGCCCTGAGGGCGGCCGTCGAGTCCGGCGAGTACGCCACCACAAGCGAGATCGTCCGCGAGGCGCTGCGCGACTGGCAGTTCAAACGCCAGCTTGGCCAGGAGGACATCAAGCGCCTCCGGCAGCTGTGGGACGCGGGCAAGGCGAGCGGGCCGGCGGAGCCGTTCGAGCGCGAGCGCACAATCGCGGCGGCGCGGGCGCGGCTCAAAGAAACTGGGGCAAGGTGATCGCGATCCTCGATTTGAACTCGAGCGGCTTATATTAGATGACGATGGCGAGCGCAAAACCGTCCCAGCCCTTGTCGCCGACGGTCTGGATCGCCGTCGCCTGAAGGCGCGGCTCGCGCGCCATCATCTCGAACATGCGCGCGCGTGCCGGTTACGTCCGGGATCTCTGCTGGAATCGTCGGCGATCCGGCCGCTCCTGAACGACATTGTCGACCACGATCACGGTCCCCGGCCGCGACAGGCGCAGCGCCCAGCCGAGATAATTCGCGTTGTTGGTCTTGTCGGCGTCGATGAAGACGAAATCGAACGGCCCGAGCCCTTCGGCCTCGATTGCCGGCAGGCTGTCGAGCGCCGCGCCCTGGCGCACCTCGACCCGGTCGCTGAGCCCGGCGCGCTCGATATTGGCCCGCGCGACATCCGCATGTTTGGCGAGAGCCTCGAGCGTCAGAAGACGGCCCTCCGGCGGCAGGGCGCGGGCGATCCAGATCGTCGAATAGCCGCCGAGCGTGCCGATCTCGAGCGCCTTCCGCGCGCCCGCCATGCGGGCGATGAGATAGAGCATCTTGCCGTGCGCGGGGGAGACGTCGATCGGCGGCAGGCCGGCGGCGGCGTTGGCGGCCAGCGCCGCTTCGAGGACGCTGTCGCGCCCGACGATCGTCTCGCTGAAATAGGCGTCGACGGCGTTCCAACCCTTCTCGCTCATCGCGTCATCCTTCCTTGCCGGCCACTCCTGCCTCCGCGAACGTCGCCATGCCGTTATGGCAGGCGACGGCGGCCTTGACGATTGCGACCGCCAGCGCCGCGCCCGACCCTTCGCCGAGCCGCATGCCGAGATCGAGGAGCGGCGCCTTGCCGAGCCGCTTCAGGGCTTGCCCGTGCGCCCGCTCGGCCGAGACGTGGCCGGCGAGGCAGTGGTCGAGCGCGGTTTTGTCGAGCGCCTGCAGCACCGCCGCGGCCGACGAGACGACGAAGCCGTCGAGCATGCACCGGCGTGCGGCGCAGCCGCGCGGCGAGGATCGCCCCCGCCATGGCGGCGATTTCCCGTCCGCCGAGCCGCGCCAGAACTTCGAGCGGGTCGGCAAGATGCGCCTTGTGGCGCGCGACGGCGGCCCGCACCGCCTCCGCCTTGCGCTTCAAGCCCGCGTCGTCGACGCCGGTGCCGCGTCCAACCCAGTCCTCCGGCGCGCCGCCGTAGAGGGCGTGGCAGATCGCCGCCGCCGCGGTGGTGTTGCCGATGCCCATTTCGCCGACGACCAGGAGGTCCGGCTCGGAGGCGAGCGCCTCCATGCCGAAGGCGATGGTTCCCGCGCAGGTCCGCTCGTCCATCGCGGATTCTTGGGTGATGTCGCCGGTCGGCTTTTCGAGGGCGAGCTCGAAGACTTTGAGCGAAAGGTCAAAAGTCTTGCAGATCTGGTTGATGGCCGCGCCGCCCGAGGTGAAATTCGCCACCATGGCTTTGGTGACCGACTGCGGATAAGGGGACACCCCTTGAGCGACCACCCCGTGATTGCCGGCGAAGACGGCGACCAGCGGATTGTCGACATGCGGCCGCGCCGAGCCCTGCCAGCCGGCCAAAAAGGCCGAAATCTCCTCGAGCCGCCCGAGCGATCCGGCCGGCTTGGTCAGTTGCCCCTCCCGCTCCCGCGCCGCCGCGATCGCGGCCTCGTCCGGCCCCGGCATTTTGGCGAGCAGCGCGCGGATGTCGTCGAAGGGGCGGGGGGCGGCGGTCATGGATGGCTCTCTGATGGAATGGAGGCGTCCGTATAGGTGAAAAGCTGCCCAAGGGAAAAGGGCGCTTCGGTTGGTCGCGCGTCGAGGTGGAAAACGTGAGCCGATGTGCCGACATAACGATCAGTGCCGAAAATGACTCCTCCCGGCTGCGGCCGCGCCGTCTTTCGGACGCTGCCCCCTACTCCGCCTCGCGCATCGCGCCGGAGCAGGTGAGCGGCGCCCTTAAAGGCGCGGGCTTCAGCGTTTTTTGAAGATGATGATGTCCTCGCGCCGCCTCGTCGCGCACTTCTCGCTTCGCCGCAAGTTCTTGAACACAAAAGATCAGCGCCCAGAAATACTGCCCTCCCTCGAAGCGTCGCCGCGCCGCTGCTCGGCGGCCTGGCGCATCGCGCCGAGCGGGCGAGCTGCGCTCTCAAAGGGCGGCGGTCATGATGGCGTCTCTTGTGGAATCGGGAGTCTTCGCTATCGGCGAATTCGCTCCGGCGCCGATCGCGGCGTGCGGCGCAAGGCCGATCCCGTCGTCGCAATCGCCGCTGCGAACACGGCGACGAACGCGAGAAACCCGATCGCCGTGCGCAGGCCCGCGGCTTCCGCAATCCCGCCGACCGCCGCGGGCCCGAGGAGAAGTCCGGCGTAACCCGCAGTTGCGGCGGAGGCGATGCCGACGGCGGCGGAGGCGTTGGCTCTGCCCGCCGCACTGAAGATCACCGGAACGACGTTGGAGAGCCCCGCCCCGACCAGTGCGAAGCCCAGGACGCCGGTCGCCAATCCGGGCGCGGCGACGGCGGTCGCGAGTCCTGCCGCGGCGAGGATCGCGCCGGTCGCCACCGTCGCGCGTGGGCCTGCGCGTCCGACGATCGCGTCGCCGAAAATCCTGCCGGCGATCATGCAGAGCGAAAATGAGGCGTAGCCCGCGGCGGCCAGCGCCACCGGCACGCCGGAGCGGACGAGATAGGAGCCGCTCCAGTCGCCAATCGCGCCTTCGGTCATCATCGCGAGCAGCGCCAGCGCCGCGAGCGGCAGCAGGCGCCGGCCAGGCAGCGCGAGCGCAGTCCCGCGCGTTGCGCCGCCTGCGCTCCATAAGGACCCCGCGGCGAGCGCCAGGAGGATGACGCCGAGCAGCGCTGGCCCCCAGAGGCCGGCGGCGGCCGCCTCCTCGCCAAGGCGCGCTCCGAGAACGGCGCCCACGGCGCCTCCGAGACTGAAGCCGGCATGGAAGGAGGACATGATCGGCCGGCCCCAGCGCCGCTCGACATCGCTCGCATGGGCGTTCATCGCCACGTCCATCGCGCCGTTGGCCGCGCCGACGATGAGAGTGGCCGCGCAGAGAAGCGTCAGACTGCCGGCAAGCGCGGGCAAGGCGAGCGACGCGATGAAGGCAAGACCCGCCGCGCAGGTCGCCCGGCCGGTCGGGATGCGCGCCGCGAGCGCGCCCATCAGCGGCATCGCGACGACCGCGCCGGCGGCAAAGCACAGAAGCGCGAGACTGAGCGCCCCGTCGCCGAGGTTCAGGTCCGCTTTCAGCCGCGGGATGGCCGCGGCCCAAGCGCCGATCCCGAGGCCGTTGGCGAAAAACACCCCGAGCGTCGCCAGCCGCTCGGACCAAGGCCGAGCGAAAGCTCGTTTGCGGGGAAGAACCGCTTCGGTCAATCGTGCGCCCTCTCGGCTGTCGGCGCCGTCGTCGGCTGGCAGCCGCGGTCCGCCTGCGTGCGCGAAGACCGCGGCGGCCCGGCGCACAAGAATCCCGCGCGCCGCGATCTGCCGCGCCAGCGTCTCCGGCGCGTCCGCTTCCAGAACGACCCGATGCAGGATTTCGACCGGCCCGATCACGAACGGGGCGCCGGCGCCGAGCTTTTCGTTGGCGACGGCCGCTGCGATCGCGCCGGCCTTTTCTGCGAGCGCGCGCTTGATGTCGGCGTCCTCCGCGTGAAACGCCGCGACCCCCTCCGTCGGATCGATCGCGCAGACCCCGAGCAGAACCAAATCCGGGCGCATCGCCTCGATTTCGCGTAGCGCCCGCCCGCCGAGCGCTGCGCCGACATGCGGATCGACGCGCCCGCCGATCAGCCAGAGATCGACGTCCGTCCGTCCGGACAGTGCGGCGGCGATCGCCGGATCGTGGGTCGCGATCGTGACATTGATCCCAACCGGCAGCGCTCGCGCCGCCTGCAGGTTGGTCGAGCCTGCGTCGATGAAGACGAGCTGCCGAGGCGCAACCAGTTCGGCGAGCGCCGCGCCGAGCGCCGCCTTGCGCTCGACGCCCTCGACGGCGCGGATATGCGCGGGGCCTGAAGCGGGGGAGATCGGAAGCGCGCCGCCGTAGACCCGTCGGCAGAGCCCCCGCCCCGCGAGATCACGAAGGTCGCGCCTGACGGTGTCCTCAGAAGCGCCGAACGCCTCGGCGAGATCCATAGCGAGAACGCGTCCGTCCCGGCGAAGCCGCTCGAGGATCTGTTGTTGCCGTTCGGCGACGAGAGTTCGACATGATCGTGCAGCATAGCTGCACGAATGGGAGAGATCAAGGGCAATAATGCATAATCGTGCAGAAATGAACATTTCATGAACAATTGCTTCGGGAAAATAGAACCCGTGTTATGTTGGTCCCCATGGATGCGATCGAGATCGGCAATGCGCGGGTAGCGGCCGGCGCCTTCGGACAGGGTCGACCGGGGCCTATGCCGGGTTCGGAGGCAGCCCTCGCGCGGTAAATGGAGGGCGAAGGATTTTTCTGCTGGAAACTCTGGAAACTCTGGTAACTCCCAAAGGGAGGCTTTGGGTGTTTGGCGTTCGACCTGACCGTCGCTCGGATGGAGGCGCCGGGGGAGGAATTGGCCTGCCTTGGGAGTTACACTTTTATTTGGAATCGCGACCAACGGTTTGAAAACTCTGGAATCCTGGAAGACTATTGCTTTGATTGGGTTTCCCCTGGCTTTGGCGGAATGTCCTCCGGCTTTGGCGCGGTTTCCTCTGGCTTTGAAAGTGTGTCCCTTGAGAAATTCCAAAAGATATACAACTGCTGACGTCCGTGCTGGCGCGCCGACGAAATGCGGCGCTGGGTCGTGCCACCGGCGGATCGGCGAAACGGCGCCTGAACGATTGGACAAATCTGCTGGAAAAGGCTGGTTTCGCGGAAAGGAAATCGATTTTGGTTTCCTTCAGTATAATTTTGGTTTCCTTCAGTAAAACGTTAGGTTTTCGTTCAGTAAAACGTTGCGTTTCCTTCAGCCTTTGTTGGGTTTCATTCCGGCCTGGCAATGCCTCCCTGCGGTTGAGAGGACCAGCCGCGCCCCGGCCTGACGGCCCCGCCGGGAGAGCGGCAGCCTTTCGCAGCGAGTTTCTGTCCAAACTCTATTCCGCCGCCTCGCGCATCGCGCCGTAGCGGGTGAGCTGCGCCCGCAAAGGCGCCGGCTTCAGCGGCTTGTTGAGGATGACGATGTCATCGCGCTGCCGCCGCGCCGCGCGCTTCCAGGCTGCGGTCGGCGGTGGCGAGGATCGCCGGCACGCTGCAGCCGAGATCCCCGCGCAAGGCGCGGATCGCCTCGATCCCGTCGCCCTGGTCGAGATGATAGTCGGCGATGATGACGTCGGGCGGGCCGAAGGCCGCAAGCGCCTCGCGCGCCTCGGCGAGGCCGTGAGCGGTCGCGATTACGCAGCCCCACCGGCTCATCAGCAAGCGCATGCCCTCGAGCACCCGCGGCTCGTTGTCGATCGCGAGAATTTTGAGGCCGATGAGCGGCTCGCCGCCCGGCAGAGGCCGAGGCGTTCCGTTCTCGGCAAGGCTCGTCGGCGCGGCCTTGCCGAGCGGCGCGGTGACGAAGAAGACCGAGCCCTCGCCCGGCCGCGAATTGAGGCCGACCGGATGGCCGAGCACGCGGCTCAGGCGCTCGACGATCGACAGGCCGAGCCCCAGGCCCCGCGCGACCCGGGCGCCCTGATCGAGCCGCCGAAACTCCTCGAACACCGCCCGCTGCCGATCGGCCGGGATGCCGAGCCCGGTGTCCCAGACTTCGATCCGCACCCCGTCGCGCGCGCGCCGGCAGCCGACCAGCACCCGGCCCTTGAGGGTGTATTTGATCGCGTTGGAGACGAGGTTCTGCAGGAGCCGGCGCATGAGGCGCCGGTCGGTCCGGATCGCGAGCTTCGTCGGAACGAATCGAAGCTCCAGCCCCTTCGACGCGGGCCATCGGGGCGAATTCGATCTCGA
Source organism: uncultured Alphaproteobacteria bacterium (assembly GCA_963805295.1). Taxonomy (GTDB): domain Bacteria; phylum Pseudomonadota; class Alphaproteobacteria; order Rhizobiales; family Beijerinckiaceae; genus Roseiarcus. Next base: position 228,500 of record CAWDTW010000034.1, read on the forward strand.
GCATGCGCATGAGGTCGGCGACCGGCACGTCGGAGATTTCCGGCTCTGGTCGCCCCGGCGTCGAGCCGCGAAATGTCGAGCAGGGCGCCGAGAATCTCCTCGACCGCCTCGAGCGAGACGTCGACGTTGCGGGCGAGATCGGCGCGCTCCTCGCGGCCGATCTGGGAGGCGCCTTCGCTGAGCGAACTGGCGTAGAGCCGGGCGGCGTTGAGCGGCTGCAGAATGTCGTGGCTCGCCGCGGCGAGAAAGCGCGTTTTGGAGAGGTTCGCCTCTTCCGCGACGGTCTTCGCGCGCGCGAGTTCGGCGTTGAGGCGCTGCAACTCGGCGGTGCGCTCGTCGACCCGCTTTTCCAGAAGCTCGTTGGCGGCTTCCAGCGCCTCCTCGGTCTGAACCGTCTGGGTCACGTCGGTATAGGTGGTGACGATGCCCCCGTCGGGCAGCCGCGCCGACCGGATCTCGATCACCCGATGGGTCGAGAAGAGGCGCAGCCTCGTCGGCTGATCCTCGTACAGGAGCGCCGCCACGCGTTCGGCGACGAAGTCCTCGGAATCGCCCGGCCCATAGGCGCCGCGCGCGGCGTTGAAGCGCACGATCTCGTCCAGACCGACGCCGATGTGCAGTACGGCGGGCGGCAGATCGAACAGGTCGGCGAATTCGCGGTTCCAGGCGGTGAGCGCCAGGTTCGAAGTCGAAAACGGTGATGCCCTGGCGGGCGTGGTCGAGCGCGTGCTGCAACTGATCGCGGCTCGATTGGATCGCCGCCGAGGCCTCGTCGATCAGTTTCAGCGCCGACTGGCCGGAGACGGCGCGCGGCCGCAAGAGGAGCGACAGCACCTGGCGCGAGGTCGAGGCGCCGATGGCCGGCGAGAGCAGGAATTCCGCATGGCGGATCAGTTGCGCGCTCGCCTCCCGCGACGGGTCGTAGTCGAGGCCGCGCTCCCGCAGGAAGGCCGAAAAGGCGCGGCGCGCCCGCGCCGCTCCGAGATAGCGCGCGACCGCCGCCTCGAGTTCGCCCGCAGTGGTCGAGGAGCGCCAGAGGCGGAAGGCCTGGGGCTTGCCGCCGACCCCGGCGAAGGCGCTCGCCTGCGTGCGCTCGAGCGCGCTCGGCTGGCGGGTGAGCGAAAAGGCGACGAACGCGACGATATTGGCGATGAGCGACAGGACGACGCCGCCGACCAGCGCGTTCGGGGCGAACGCGACGAGAGCGGCCGGGCTCAGCCAGGCGATCGCCAGCGGCCCGTGCGCGAGATAGGCGGTGATCGCCCGTTGCGGCTCGATCGAGGGCAAGAGCAACAGATAGACCCAGCCGAGGGAGCCGGCGATCATTCCGGCGATGGCGCCGCGCGCGGTGCCGCGCCGCCAGAAGAGCCCGCCGAGAAAGGACGGGGCGATCTGCGCCACCGCGGCGAAGGAGAGAAGCCCGATCGCGGCGAGCGGCGCCTCCCCGGCGACCCGCTCATAAGCGAAGCCGAGCGTGAGAATGGCGACGATCGCGACCCGGCGAACCCACAGCACGAGCGCGCCGATGTCGCCTTCGGCGGTTTGTTCCCGCGCCACGCGCCGGCGAAGGAGAAGCGGCATGACGAGATCGTTCGAGATGGTGATCGCCAGCGCGAGGCTGTCGAGCACCACCATCCCGGTCGCCGCCGAAACGCCGCCGATCATGGTCAGGAGCGCGACGCCACGCGCGCCGGCGGCGAGCGGCAGCGCGAGAACCGTCAGATCGCGGTTGATCCCGCCGTCCGGAAACATCTTGAGGCCCGCGATAGCGAGCGGCGCGACGAACAGATTGATCAGAACGAGATAGGCCGGGAAAAGCCAGGAGGCCGTGCGGATGCCGCGCTGGTCGTGGTTCTCGACCACGGCGACGTGGAACTGGCGCGGCAGCAGGACGATCGCGAAGGCCGAAAGCAGCGTGGTGACGCCCCAGACGGCCGGATCGGGCGGCGTCTGGATGACCGCGGCGATGTTCGGGTTCGACAGGGCGGTCTCGGTCAGATCGCCGATCCCGCCGTTGAGCCCCCAGACGACGAACGCGCCGACCGCGAGAAACGCCGCCAGCTTGACGATCAATTCCACCGCAATGGCGAGGATGAGGCCGTCCTGGTGCTCCTTCGGATTGATGCGTCGCGTTCCGAAGGCGATGGCGAAGGCGGCGAGCACGAGCGCGATCGCGAGCGTGAACGAAGTCGAGGGCGTGTCCGGCGTCAGCCGCGATTGGTCGAGGGAAGCGACGACCGTCACCAGCGTGGTCGAGGCCGCCTTGAGTTGCAGCGCGACATAAGGCGCGGAGCCGGCCAGTGCGATGAGGGCGGCGGCCGCCGCGACGGCCTGCGACTTGCCGTAGCGCGCCGACACGAAGTCGGCGACCGTGGTCAGGTTCTGCGTCCTCGCGAGATTGGCGATGCGCCCGACGAAGGGCGCGCCGAGGCCGATGACGAGCATCGGGCCGATGTAGATGGGCAGGAAATCGAGCCCGTGCTCGGAGGCGAGCCCGACCGAGCCGTAATAGGTCCAGGACGTGCAATAGACGGCGAGGCTCAGCGCATAGACGACCGCGCGCGGGCCGCCGGCGATAAAGCGCCGGCCGCCGCGATCGCCCCACCAGGCGATCAGGAACAGAAGGACGACGTAGCCGATCGCGGTGAGAAAGACCGTCGCGCCGTTCATCGAGCCAAGCGTTCTCCCTCCCTTCTCCTAACCGAGATTACGGGAACGCGGCGGGCATTGGCAATTGTCGGCGAGCGGACGGGGCGGCGGACAGCCGCGCCCGGCCGATCAGGCGGTCAGAGCCACGGATGCGCCGCCGCCGCCTTCTTTTCGTGGGCCGCGATCGCCGGCGCCTCGACCATGGTCAGGCCGATGTCGTCGAGCCCCTCCAGCAGGCACTGCTTGCGGAACGCGTCGATCTCGAACCTGACCACGCCGCCGTCGGGGCCGCGGATTTCCTGCGCCGGCAGGTCGACGGTCAGCGTCGCGTTGGCGCCCCGCTCGGCGTCGTCCATCAGCTTGGCGAGATCCTCGCGCGACACCTTGATCGGCAAAATGCCGTTCTTGAAGCAGTTGTTGTAGAAGATGTCGGCGAAGGCGGTCGAGACGACGCAGCGCACGCCGAAATCGAGGAGGGCCCACGGCGCATGCTCGCGCGACGATCCGCAGCCGAAATTGTCGCCCGCCACCAGAATCGCCGCCTTTCGGTAGGATGGCTTGTTGAGCACGAAATCGGGATTTTCCGAGCCGTCGTCGCGATAGCGCATTTCGGCGAACAGACCCGCACCGAGGCCCGTGCGCTTGATCGTCTTCAGATATTGCTTGGGGATGATCATGTCCGTGTCGACATTGTCGATCGGCAACGGCGCGGCGACCCCGGTCAAAGTCGTGAATTTATCCATCGCGTCAACGCCTCACGTCGGGCCGGCATCGGCCGGCGCGTTCGCGGACGGCTCTAGCAAACCGCGCTCGAGCAGGCAAACGGCCGCTTCAGAGGTATCGCTCCAACTCCTTGGCCACCTCGTCCGGCGGCCGCTCGACGTTGAGCGCCTCGACGAAACCGCCGGCCTTGTCCATCAGATAAACGATCGAGCTGTGGTCCATCGAATAGCCGCCGTCGGACTGGGTCTCGCCCTTGCGCGCGAACACGCGGTAGCCCTTCTCGGCCGCCCCGATCGCCTGCGGGCTGCCGGAAAGCCCGATGATGTGCGCATTGAAGCTGCTGACGTAGTCCTGCATGACCTTCGGCGAGTCGCGCTCCGGATCGACCGTGATGAACAGCGCGGGAACGGCCTTGTCGCCCATTTGTGCGAGGACGTCGGCAATGTGCGCGAGTTCGGTCGGGCAGACGTCGGGGCAGTGGGTGTAGCCGAAATAGACAAGGAACGGGCGCCCGCGCAGCGTCTGATCCGTGATCGTCTCGCCGGCGCCGTCCTGAAGCGCGAACGGACCGCCGATCAGAGACGGGCTTGCGGCTCGCGGCGCCCAGGCCAGCCAGACCCCCGCCAGCGCCAGGACCGCGATGGCCGCCGTCGTCAAGGCGATGCGGATCGAGAAGGCGGGTGATTGCGGTCCGGTCTTGGGCTCAATCGGCGGCATATCGTCTCCGTTCGGATCGAAGCGCTTCATAGCGTTGTTCTTGCACGGCCTCCAGGCCGACTGGAAGGCGCGCGTGATAGGCGTTCGCTATTGACCCTGGCACGGGCGGGCGTCACCAATAAGGCAGGGAGAGGCGCTATGGTGTTGCAGCAGCTCGAATATCTGGTTGCGCTCGCCCGCGAGAAGCATTTCGGCCAGGCCGCGGAGGCCTGCCATGTGACGCAGCCGACGCTTTCGGCGGCGATCCGGCAGCTCGAAGAGGGTCTCGGCGCGCCGATCGTCGAGCGCGGCCATCACTTCGTCGGCCTGACGGCGCAAGGACGGCTCGTTCTCGACCACGCTCACCGCATTCTCGCCGAGGCGGAGAACCTGCGCCGCAGTCTCGAGGAGATCGACAAGGGCCTGACCGGCCGGCTTCGCATCGGCGCGCGGGATCGAGGAGTTCGAGCTCGACGTCGGCCTCACTTATCTCGACGCGGAGCCGATCGAGCGCGTGAAGCCGAAGCCGATCTGCAGCGAAGAATACATGTTCCTGACCCCGGGCGACGGCGAGTTCGCCGAGCGGCCGAAGCTCGCCTGGAGCGAAGCCGCCGCAGCGCCGCTCTGCCTTCTGACGCCGGACATGCAAAATCGGCGCATCATCGACGGGATATTCCGCTCGGTCGGCGCAAACCCGGTCCCGGCGGTCGAGACGAACTCGATCTTCAACCTCGTCTCGCACGTCGCCGCCGGACAATGGTCGGCGATCGTGCCGCGCCATCTGCTGCGCTTCTTCGGCGTGCCTCGGGGCACGCGGGCGATCGAACTCGTCGAGCCCGCCGCCCGGCGCACGATCGGGCTCGTGATGAGCGACCGCGAGCCGCCGTCGCCGCTCGCCAGAAACCTGTTCGCCATGCATTGGCCCGCCGACATCGCGGCCCGGATCGAGCCGCCGCAACGCGCCGCCGAACCGAAACGCAAGTCGGCCCGATAGAATTTTTCTATCGGGCCTTCCGAATGTTCAATTTGCCCACACATTTCAACAGGCGCATGATTCATGGACGTTTTCAGGAGAATCGTCATGGCCGCAAGGGCGGCGTTCGATGCGGGGCTGGCGCGCGAACTGATCGAGCGCAAGCGGTCGACGCCGGGGGCGGCGCTGCCGATTCTGCACGATCTCCAGCACCAGTTCGGCTATATCGATGACGAGGCCGTCGCGCTGATGGCCGAGGCGCTCAACATCTCGAAAGCCGAGGCGCTCGGCGTCGTCAGCTTCTATCGCGATTTCCGCCGCGTCCCGGTCGACGGGCGGGTGCTGAAGCTCTGCCGGGCGGAATCCTGCCAGGCGATGGGATGCGAGGACCTCGTCGCCCATCTCGAGACCCGGCACGGCCTCACCGTCGACGAGGCGAAGGCGGGAGCGGGCCTGCATGTCGAGACCGTCTATTGTCTTGGCAATTGCGCGCTTTCGCCCGCTGCGCTTCTCGACGGCGAGCCGGTCGGCCGGCTCGATCGCGACCGGATCGATGCGATCGTCGCCGACGCCAAGGGACAAACGCAGTGAGCGCGCGCGTTTTCGTCCCCTCGGATTCTTCCGCGCTCTCCGTCGGCGCGGACGCCGTCGCCGCCGCTCTGGCGCGCGAGGCGCGCGCCCGGGACATCGAGCTGACGATCGTGCGCACCGGCTCGCGCGGCCTCTTCTGGCTGGAGCCGCTCGTGGAAGTGGAGACGCCTGAAGGCCGCGTCGGCTATGGGCCGGTCGCGGCCGAGGACGCCGCATCGCTGCTCGAGGGTGGGTTCCTCGCTGGCGGCGCGCATCCCAAGGCGCTCGGCCGGGTCGAGGATATTCCCTATCTCGCCCGCCAGCAGCGCCTCGTTTTCGCCCGCTGCGGCGTGACCGATCCGCTATCGCTCGACGACTACCGCCGTCGCAGCGGGCTCAAAGGCTTGACGCGCGCGCTGGGCCTCGGGCCCGAGTCGACGGTCGAGGAGGTTCTGGCGTCGGGCCTGCGCGGGCGGGGCGGCGCGGGATTCTCGACCGGGATCAAATGGCGAACCGCCGCCGGCGCCGAGTCCGGCCAAAAATACGTCGTCTGCAACGCCGACGAAGGCGACAGCGGCACCTTCGCCGACCGAATGCTGATGGAAGGCGACCCGTTCCTGCTCATCGAAGGCATGACGATCGCCGCCGTCTCCGTCGGCGCGGCGATGGGCTACGTCTATATTCGCTCCGAATATCCGCACGCCTTCGACGTCTTCTCCCGCGCGATCGAACGCGCGCGCGCCGGCGGGCTTTTGGGGCGCAGCGTGCTCGGTTCGCCCTACGCCTTCGACATCGACGCGCGGCTCGGCGCCGGGGCGTATATCTGCGGCGAGGAGACCTCGCTGCTCGAGAGCCTCGAGGGCAAGCGCGGGCAGGTGCGCGTCAAGCCGCCGCTGCCGGCGATCTCGGGCCTGTTCGGCGAGCCGACGGTCATCAACAACGTGTTGACCTTCGCCTCCGTCCCCTGGATTCTGGAGCATGGCGCGAAAGCCTACGCAGACTACGGCGTCGGGCGGTCGCTCGGCTCGCAGCCGTTCCAGCTCGCAGGCGACATCCGCTACGGCGGGCTCGTCGAACTTGCGTTCGGCGCGACGATCCGCGAGCTCGTCGAAGGTTTTGGCGGCGGCACGCGCTCCGGCCGCCCGATCCGGGCGGTCCAGGTCGGCGGACCGCTCGGCGCCTATTTTCCGCAGGCGCTGCTCGACACGCCGCTCGATTACGAATCGATTCTGGCCGCCAAGGGCATGCTCGGCCATGGCGGAATCGTCGTCTTCGACGACCGCGTCGACATGGCGCGCCAGGCGCGTTTCGCCTTTCATTTCTGCGCCCGGGAAAGCTGCGGCAAATGCACCCCCTGCCGCATCGGCTCGATGCGCGGCGCAGAGACGGTCGACAAGATCGTCGTCGGCCGGGACCGCCAAAAGAACGTCGAACTTTTGCGCGATCTTTGCGAGGTGATGACGGACGGTTCGCTTTGCGCGCTCGGCGGGCTGACTCCCCTGCCCGTCCTCAGCGCCCTCGATCATTTCAGCGAAGACTTCGCCGAGGCGCCCCCGCGCGCCGCGGCGGAATAGGAGCTCCGCCATGGCGCTCTTGCAAGAATTCGACGTCGGCACGCCGATCCGCTTGGGCGAGCCGAGCGTCACGATGACCATCGACGGCCGCAAGGTCAGCGTGCCGCCGGGAACCTCGGTCATGGCCGCCGCCGCGCTGATCGACAATCCGATCCCGAAACTCTGCGCGACCGACAATCTCGAGCCGTTCGGCTCCTGCCGGCTCTGCCTCGTCGAGATCGACGGCCGCAAAGGGACGCCCGCCTCGTGCACGACGCCGGCGGAAGAGGGCATGGTGGTCCATACCAGGACGCCGCGGCTCGAGCGTCTGCGGCGCGGGGTGATGGATCTCTACATCTCCGACCATCCGCTCGACTGCCTCACCTGCAGCGCCAACGGCGACTGCGAATTGCAGACGCAGGCCGCGAAACTGGGCCTTAGCGACACGCGATACGGGTACGACGGGGCCAATCATTTCGAGGCCCCGACCGACGCCTCCAATCCCTATTTCGCCTTCGACGCGACGAAATGCATCGTCTGCTCACGCTGCGTGCGCGCCTGCGAGGAAGTGCAGGGAACCTTCGCGCTGACGATTTTGGGCCGCGGCTTCGACTCGAAAGTCGCCACTGGCGGCGCAGATTTCCTGTCGTCCGAGTGCGTCTCGTGCGGCGCCTGCGTTCAGGCCTGCCCGACGTCGTCGCTCAATGAAAAGTCGGTCATCGAATTGGGAATGCCCGAGCGCACGGTGGTGACGACCTGCGCCTATTGCGGCGTCGGCTGCGCCTTCAAGGCGGAGATGAAGGGCGACGAGGTCCTCCGCATGGTCCCCTACAAGGCCGGCAAGGCCAACGAGGGCCATTCCTGCGTGAAGGGGCGCTTCGCCTACGGCTACACGACCCATAAGGACCGCGTCTTGAAGCCGATGATCCGCAAGCGGATCGAGGATCCGTGGCGGGAAGCGTCGTGGGACGAGGCGCTCCACTACGCCGCGAGCGAGTTCAAGCGCATCCAGGCCCGATACGGCCGCGATTCGATCGGCGCGATCTCTTCGTCGCGCTGCACCAACGAGGAAGTGTTCCTCGTCCAGAAGCTCGTGCGCATGGGCTTCGGCAACAACAACGTCGACACCTGCGCCCGCGTCTGCCACTCGCCGACCGGCTTCGGCCTCGGCAGGACCTACGGAACCTCGGCCGGCACGCAGGACTTCAAGTCGGTGGACAAGTCCGACGTCGTCATCGTGATCGGCGCCAATCCGACCGACGCGCATCCGGTGTTCGCCTCGCGTCTGAAGAAGCGGCTGCGGGCGGGCGCGCGCCTCATCGTCATCGACCCGCGCCGCATCGACCTGGTGAGGAGCCCGCACGTCGAGGCCGACCATCACCTTGCCCTGAAACCGGGAACCAATGTCGCGGTGCTGACCGCGATGGCGCATGTGATCGTCACCGAAGGGCTCGTCGATCGGGCCTTCGTCGCCGAGCGCTGCGATCAGGACAATTTCGAATCCTGGGGGCGCTTCGTCGCCGAGGACCGCCATTCGCCGGAGGAGACCGCGGCGACGACCGGCGTCGATCCACAGGAATTGCGCAAGGCCGCGCGGCTCTATGCGACCGGCGGCGCCGGCGCGATCTATTACGGGCTCGGCGTCACCGAGCACGCTCAAGGGTCGACCGCGGTGATGGCGATCGCCAATCTCGCCATGGCGACCGGCAACATCGGCCGCGACGGCGTCGGCGTGAATCCGCTGCGCGGCCAGAACAACGTGCAGGGCTCGTGCGACATGGGCTCGTTCCCGCACGAGTTCTCGGGCTACCGGCACGTGTCGGACGACGCGACCCGCGAGATCTTCGAGCGCCTGTGGGGGGTGACGCTCAGCGACGAGCCGGGGCTGCGCATCCCCAACATGATGGACGAGGCGATCGACGGCGCGTTCAAGGGCCTCTACCTGCAAGGCGAGGACATCGCCCAGTCCGATCCGGACACCAAGCACATCGCCGCGGGCCTGCGCGCGATGGAATGCGTCATCGTGCAGGACCTCTTCCTCAACGAGACCGCGCGCTATGCCCACGTCTTCCTGCCCGGGGCGTCGTTCCTGGAGAAGGACGGCACCTTCACCAACGCCGAGCGCCGCATCGGCCGCGTGCGCAAGGCGATCGAGCCGCTCGCCGGCAAGGCGGACTGGGAGACGACGATCGCGCTCGCCGAGGCGATGGGCGCGCCGATGAAATACAGCCATCCAAGCGAGATCATGGACGAGATCGCGCTCACGACCCCGACCTTCAAGGGCGTGTCCTACGCGCGACTCGACGAACTCGGCTCGATCCAATGGCCGTGCAACGACCAGGCGCCGAACGGCACGCCGGTCATGCATGTCGAGCGCTTCGTGCGCGGCAAGGGCCACTTCATGCTGACCGAATATCTCGCCACGCAAGAACGCGCCGGGCCGCGCTTCCCGCTCTTGCTGACGACCGGCCGAATTCTCACGCAGTACAATGTCGGGGCGCAGACGCGGCGCACCGCTAACATGGCCTGGCACGACGCGGACGTGCTGGAGATCCACCCGTTCGACGCCGAGCAGCGCGGCGTCGGCGAGGGCGATCTCGTCGCGCTCGAGAGCCGTTCGGGCGAGATTGCGCTGCGCGCCAGGATCAGCGAACGCATGCAGCCGGGCGTCGTCTACACGACCTTCCATCACGCCGTCACCGGCGCCAACGTCGTGACGACCGAAAATTCGGACTGGGCGACCAACTGCCCCGAATACAAGGTGACGGCGGTCCAGGTCCGGCGCACCAACCATCCGTCGGACTGGCAGATGCGCGACCGGGAAGAGGCGGTCAGCCTGCGCCGAGTCGAGAGGGCGCAGGCCGATGCCGCCGAGTGACGGCGCGGCTTCGATCGACGTCGAGGCGCGCTCTTTCTCTTACGACGCCGGCGCCGTTGGGCCCTCGCTCACTCGTCCGATCGCCGTCGAAGCGCCGGTCGAGATCGCCATCGGCGGCTCACCCTTCGTGGTGATGATGGCGACGCCGCGCGACCTCGAAGATTTCGCCGTCGGCTTCCTCCTGAGCGAAGGCGTGGCCGAACGTCTCGAGGACATTCGCGGAATCGAGATCGGGGAGGCCGACGAGGGCTGGCGCATCGCGCGTCGCGCTCAGCGGCGAAAAGCTCCAGGCGCATCTCGCGCGCAAGCGCGCCATCGGCGGACGCACCGGTTGCGGCCTCTGCGGCGTCGAGGACTTCTCGCAAATGCCCGCGCCTCGCCTCCCGCTTCCTCAGCGACCGCCGATCGAGCCGGCGGCGATTGGGAAGGCGCTCGCCGAACTGGAGAAACGCCAGCCGCTCAACGCCCTGACCCGGGCCGTGCATGGCGCGGCCTGGTGCGACCGCGAGGGGCGAATTGTGCTGGTCCGCGAGGACGTCGGACGGCACAATGCGCTCGACAAGGCGATCGGAGCGCTGCGGCGCGCCGGCGTCGGCGCCGACTGCGGGTTCTTCGTCATCACCAGCCGCTGCTCGTTCGAGATGGTCGTAAAGGCCGCGATCTTCGGCGCCGGCACGCTGGTGTCGCTCTCGGCGCCGACGTCGCTTGCGCTTTCCCGCGCGCGGGATTTCGGCGTCGCCGTGATCGCCGTCGCCCGCTTCGACAAGGCGTTGAGCTTCGAGGGCGGCGGGGACGGGCTGAGCGGAGGATTGGCGGCGTGACCACGGGCAAGATCGACAAACTCGTGCGCATGGCCAACCAGATCGGCGATTTCTACGCCGCCATGCCGGAGAAGGAGGCGGCCGCCGGCGCGGCCTCGCATCTGCGCCTCTACTGGACGCCGAAGATGATCCGCGAGCTCGTCGCCTTCGCCGAGTCTGGCCACGCCGGCCTCAACCCGACCGCGGCCCATGCGGTCGAGGCGCTGAAGCGCGCCGCGGACGCCTGACCCCGCATGCTCATGTTTCGCTGGCTCGAGTTTCGCTGGCGCGCGCCCGACCTCACGCGGCTGCTCATAGGCCAGCACATCGTCAACGGCGTCAGCGTCGGCGTCGGGGTGATCGCGGTCGCCCTCGCCGCCTCCGCGATCTTCGGCTTCGAAGCGGGGCAGCCGGCGACGCTGGGGGCGATTTCGGCCAGCATCTCCGATATGCCGGCGCCCTGGCGCGAGAAAGGCGCGTGCGATGGGCTTCGGCTTCGCCCTCGCGCTGATTGCGACCGCCGCGATCCAGCTGGCCCTGCCGTGGCCGCCGGCCGCGCTCCTGACCATCGGGGCGATCGCCTTCGCCGGCGGCATGGTGACCGGGCTCGGCCGCTGGGCGATCGCGGTCGGCATGCAGGCGGTGATCCCGATGGTGTTCGTGCTCGGCTTTCCGCGCGAGACGTTCGTGGCCGCGACGCGCATCGAGGCGATGTTCGCCGCCGGCGGCTTCGCCTACATCGCCTTCGCGCTCCTCGCCACTATCGTCACCGACGCGAGCGCCCGGCGGCTGGTCGTCAGCGAATCGATCCGCGAATTCTCGATCTATCTGCGCGCGGTGGCGGCGATGTTCGATCCTGAAACCGATCTGGAGGCGGCCTACGGCGCGGCGGTCCGCCAGCACACGGCGCTGTCCGAACAATTGCAATCGGCGCGCGCGCTGCTGCTCGACCGTGCCCGGCGCGGATCCGAAACCCGGCGCCTCGCCGCCACGATCGGCGTTCTGCTCGACGCATTCGATGCGCTCGTCGCCGCGCAATGCGACGTCGCGCTCATTCGCGCGACTCCGGCGGCGGCTTCGCTGCTCGACCACATCGGCGCGGCGATGCGCGTCGGCGCGCTTGATCTCGACCACCTCAGCCTCGAGATCCTGAGGACCGGCAAACCGACCCTGCCGCCCGACCACCAGCTCGCGATCGACGCCCTGAAGCGGGAGGCGGCGCGGCTCGGAGAGGATGGCGGCGCGGACAGGCGATCGGCGGACGCGCTCGGCGCCGCGGCGCGGCGGCTCGTTCTCGCCCTCGGCCATATCCGGCGGCTGGAGAAGGCCCTTTCCGACGACAGGACGGCGGAAGCGGCGATCGGCGGCGTCGACCTCGCCGCCTTCATCCCGAAGCGCTCCTATTCGTTGGCGGCGCTCGGGCCCCATTTCACCTTCGCCTCGCCGGTTCTGCGTTACTCGGTCCGGCTGGCGCTGGCGATGATGGGGGGGGCGATCGTAGCGCAGTTCCTCGGCGACTCGGGTCACGGCAACTGGGTTCTGCTCACCATCGCGGTGGTGATGCGCGCCAACTACGGGCTCACCAGGCAGCGTCGCGACGACCGCGTCGTCGGCACGCTGATCGGCTGCGTCATCGCCGCAGGCGCGGTCGCCTGGTTGCCGGCGCGCGCGCTGGTCGCGGCGCAAGGCCTTTCGATCGCCTTCTTGCACAGCTTCGTCAGGCTTAATTATCGCCTCGCCTCGGTCGGGGCCTCGGTGATGGCGCTGGTGTCGCTGCATCTCGTCCAGCCCTCGCTGCCCGCGCCGGTCCTCGCCCGGCTCGCCGACACGCTGATCGGCGCCGCGATCGCCCATCTCTTCAGTTATGTCTGGCCGCACTGGGAATTTGTCGAGGCGCCGGGCATCGCCACGCGCCTCTTGGGACGGCTCGCCACCTTCGCCGGCGTGACGCTCGAGGCGGGCGCGGCCGAGCAGGACTACCGGCTCGCGCGCAGGGCCGTCATCGAGGCCATCGCCGCGCTGTCCGACTCGGCCGGACGCATGAGCGTCGAGCCGGTGGCGGCGCGCAAGGGCCTCGAGGAGATGGCCGCCCTGCTGATCGCCGCGCTCGGCCTCACCGCTCAGCTCTCCGCGGCGCGGCTCGACGCGCGGAGCGGCGGGCCGGCGCCGGACGAGGCGACGCGGGACTGGCTTCAGGCGCGCCTTAAGCCGAAAGCGGGCGACGCCAATGCGCAAGCTCCGGCGCCGCCGGGCCCGCTCGCCGCCGCCGCGCTCGCCGTCGTCGAGGCCGCGCAGCGCTACCAGCGCGCGGCCGAGATCGAGGCGGAGGGGCGGTAAAGGCGGCTAAGCCACCTTCTCCACCACCTTTTCCATCTCCGCGATCGAGCAGGCCCGCAATCCGCTTGCGAACGATCTCCGCGCCGCATAAAAAAGCCAAGCTCGCATGGCACTGAGAGCGGGTCACGGGCGCCGCGCGCATAACCGAACCCACGCGACGCGAAAACGTTCGGGCGAGAGGCTGGGATTTCAGGCGGAGGGAGACCCCTATGGCAAACGTCGAGTTCCATTATCCGCTCGGGCGCACCGCCCGATATCTGGACGCTTCGCCGATGATTTCGGCGCTTCGCTTCCAGCCCGACGATTTCGAATACGAGCACGGCTGGCTACTTCATGTGCCGACCCGTCACCGCTTCCAGTTCGACCGTCTGGGGCGCGTGACGATCGACGCGATGTGCGGTTGCGCGGCGATGTCGATCAGGCCTGAACAGACCGACGAACTGGCCTCCATGTTCAAGACCTGGCGTCGGGAATACTGGCTGCCGCTGGAGACGAACCGCGAGTTCGCCTCGCATTTCGGCAAGCCCAACGCCTGGGTGCGGCTTTTCCGCGACATGCGCATGGCTTTCCGGCGCTTCCTGCGCCGCGAAGAGCCTGCAAGCATTCCGGTCGACGATCTGGCGGCGGCGCGCGCGACGCCGGCGGAATAGGCTAGGGTCTTACTTAGCTTTCGGCCACACCGCCTTTTGCGAAGGCGGCGGCAGGCTCCTTGTGAGCGGCCGATCGGGCTTTACGGGCGCCGCGGCGCTGAGCGCGGCGACCGAAGCGGGAAGCCGACGGAGCGCCCGCGTGCGGCGTCGTCTCCTAGACGATGCCCGACGACGACCCCGCGACCGCCGGGCGCTCCTTCGCCTTGCGCGCGCGGTAGTTCGAGGCGCGATAGACGGCGATCGGATCGATCGCGCCGCCGCCGCGTCGCCGCGCCTCGACCAGAATCGGCGACACGTCGGTCACGAAGGCCGCCTTGAATGCGCGGTGCGCGAGCATGACGTCGTTGGCCTCCTGCGCGGCTTCGAGCGCCGGGCGGTCGAGGATGAGCGCCTGCGCGTAGGCCCGTTGCACCTCTATCGCCGAAGCCATCAGGCTCTCGATCGGGTCGGTGACGTTGTGTGACTGGTCGAGCATATAGGCGGGATCGAAGCCCGGCGCGCCGCGCGCGCTCGCGTCGACGAGTTCGTTGAACACGCGGAAGAGGCGGAAGGGGTCGATCGAGCCCGTATCCAGATCGTCGTCGCCGTATTTGGAATCGTTGAAGTGGAAGCCGGCGAGTTTTCCCGCCCGGATCAGCCGCGCGACGATCTGCTCGATGTTGACGTTGGGAGCATGGTGGCCGAGGTCGACGAGGCAGAACGCCTTCGGCCCCAGCGCCTGAGCCGCCATCAGGCTCGAGCCCCAGTCCGAGATCACCGTCGAATAGAGGGCCGGCTCGCAGAGCTTGTGCTCGAGGAACGCCCGCCAGTCGCCCGGCAGACGCGCGACGATGGCGCTGAGCGACTCCAGATACCAGTCGAACACGCGGTTGAGATTCGACTGGCCGGGGAAATTGGAGCCGTCGCCGATCCACACCGTCAGCGCCTTCGAGCCGAGCTTCTCGCCGATTTCGATGCACTCGATGTTGTGCGCCACCGCCTGATCGCGCACCCCCTTCTCACTGTGGGTCAGCGAGCCGAACTTGTAGGACAGCTTCTGGCCGGGCTGGTCCTGGAAGGTATTGGAGTTCATGGCGTCGAAGCCGACGCCGAGCGCCCGCGCGCGCTCGGCGAGCTCGCCAGTGTCGCTGACCTTGTCCCATGGGAAATGCGGCGAGCAGGTCGGGGTCGCGCGGGTGAGCTGGTGGATCGTCGCGCAGTCCTCGAGCTTGTCGAAAATGCCGCGCGGCTCGCCGGGGCCCGGAAAGCGGGCGAAGCGCGTGCCGCCCGTGCCCACGCCCCAGGTCGGCACGGCGACGGCGAAGGCGGCGACCTTGGTCGTCACGCCGTCGATGTCGACGCCGCGCCGCTCGAGCTGACGGGCGAGCGCCGCATAGTCCTCGTCCTGCGCCGCAGCGAGCTTGCCGTTCTCCTCGTCGATCAGCGCCTCGGAAATGCGATAGGACATCGCTTCCTCCCCTTAACTCTCATTGGCTTCGATCGTCATTGCAAGGAGCATAAGCGAAGAAGCAATGGCGACTTTGGCGCCGTTCATCGGAAAGGATTCTAGCGTGTGAAGCTCACCGCGTTGCCCGCATCCACGTTGAGGATGTTGCCGGTGCTCTTGGCCGAAAGATCCGAGGCGAAGTAGTAGACCGCTTCGGCGATGTCCTCGGGATAGACCGAGAGTTTCAAGAGCGAGCGTTGGCGGTAGACTTCTTCGAGCTCCAACTCGGCGACCTTGTTCGAGGCGGCGCGCTGCGCGCGCCATTCCCCCTGCCAGATCTTCGAGCCGCGCAGCACCGCGTCGGGATTGACCGTATTGGCGCGGATGCCGAAGGGCGCGCCTTCGAGCGCGATGCAGCGCGCGAGATGCGCCTCCGCCGCTTTCGCTGCGCAATAGGCGGAGGCGCCGGGCGAGGCGGCGAGCGCGTTCTTCGAGGCAATGAACACGATGCTGCCCCCGAGCCCCTGATCCTTCATGATGCGGTAGCCTTCGCGCGCCGACAGGAAATAGCCGGTCGCGAGAATTGCGATGTTGCGGTCCCAGAGCTCGAGCGAGGTGTCCTCGAACGGCGCGGCCGAGGCGATGCCGGCGTTGGCGACGACGATGTCGATCCCGCCGTAGGCGAGGACCGCCTCGCGGAAGGCGGCCTCGACCGAATTCTCGTCGGTCACGTCGGCCCGCGCGTCGATGACCGCGTCCCTGCCGAACCGGGCGCCGAATTCGGCAACCGTCGCTTCGAGGCTCGCCTTGTCGACGTCGGCGAGCACGACGCATGCGCCTTCGCCCATGAGGCGCGCGGCGATCGCCCGCCCAATTCCGCCCGCTCCGCCGGTGACGAGCGCGACGCGGCCGACGAGCGCTTTCGGCTTCGGCATCCGTCGGAGCTTGGCCTCTTCCAGGAGCCAGTATTCGATGTCGAACGCCTCCTGCTCGTCGAGGCCGACATAGCGGCTGACGCTGGAGGCGCCGCGCATGACGTTGATCGCGTTGACATAGAATTCCGCCGCGATCCGCGCGGTCGCCTTGTCTCTGGCGAAGGAGAGCATGCCGACGCCGGGGACGAGGTAAATGACGGCGTTGGGATCGCGCATCGCCGGCGAGTTCGGCCGCTTGCAGCGCTGGTAATAGGCCGCATAGTCGGCGCGATAGGCCGCAAGGCTGTCGTCGAGCGAGGCGACGACCGCGTCGAGATTGTTCGTCGCCGGATCGAACGGCAGCACCAGCGGCCGGATCTTCGTGCGCAGGAAATGATCGGGGCAGGACGTGCCGAGCGCCGCAAGCGGTTTGAGCTCGCGCGCGTCGACGAATTCGAGCACTCCCGGCGCGTCGGCGAAATGGCCGATCTTGCGCTCGCCGGCCGAGATGCGCTTGCGGATCGCCGGCATGAGCCTTGCGGCGACGCCGCGCCGCTCTTCGGCCGAAAGGGCCTTCACGCTCTCGCCGCCGAAGGCCTCTCCGCGCGCGTTTGCTCCGAGCCAGGCGGAGGCCTTGTTGATCATGGCGAGCGTCGTCTCGTGGCAGGCCTTCGAGGTCGGGCCCCAGGTGAAGAGCCCGTGGCCGCCGAGCACGGCGCCCTTGAGGTCCGGGCGTGCCTCGGCCATCGCGCCGAGCTCGAGGCCGAGGTCGAAGCCCGGCCGCTGCCAGGGCAGGAAGCCGAGTTCGCCGCCAAACACTTCTTTCGTCAGCTCCTCGGCGTTTTCGCTCGCCGCGATCGCGATCACCGCGTCGGCGTGGACATGGTCGACATGGGCGTGCGGCACGAAGCCGTGCAGCGGCGTGTCGATCGAGGTCGCGCGCGGATTGAGATTGAAGGTGCAGTGGTTGAAGAGCGCCACCATCTCGTCCTCGTTCGCGAGGCCACGATAGACCGACTTCAGGCCCAGGAGCTTGTCGAGATAGAGGGTCGAGAAGCCGTCGAGCTTCATCGAGCCGAGGTCGCCGCCCGAGCCCTTGACCCACAGCACCTTGACCGGCGCGCCGGTCAGCGGATCGGCGCCCATGAGCTTGGCCGAGGTGTTGCCGCCGCCGAAATTGGTGATGCGCAGATCGCTGCCGACGAGGTTCGAGCGATAGAGCAGCAGTCCCGGTTCGTCGAGCTTGGCGGCGACGGCGTCGTCCCACAGATCGGGCAATGGCGCGTCGGGGCGCGAAAGCTGGCCGCTCATGGGTCGTTCCTATCGATTGTCGAGCGATTTTGAGCGATCATTATGCAAATGATCGCAACCCGTCAATAGCATTGCGCGATTGTGCGCCACAATGAGCGAATGTGATTGAACGTGATTGACAGCGCGCAGCGCCGATGGCACTGTAGGCCGCAATCAGAGGCTAGTCGAGGAAACGGCGAGGGGCCATGCGCGAGCGTCAGCGCGCCGAAATCGTCCGAAATCTGCTCGCCGAGCGAGGCTTCCTCTCGATCGCCGACATCATGGCCGCAACCGGCGTCTCCGCCGCCTCGGCGCGGCGCGACGCGGGACGGCTGGCCGAGGCCGGCCTGGCGGATCGCGTGCACGGCGGCGTCCAGACAGTCGGCGACGCATTTTCCAAGGCGATCGCTCCGACGCGGCTCGCCACCCGCTCCTTCGAGGCGAGCCGCACGATCAACATCGAGGCCAAGCGCGCCATCGCCCGCAAGGCGGTCGAGATGTGCGCCCCCGGCGACGTGATCATCGTCAACGGCGGCACGACGACCTTTCAGATGTCGGAGTTCCTGCGCGACGCGCGGCTGAAGATCCTGACCAATTCCTATCCGCTGGCCGAGTTCCTCATCCACGAGACCCAGAACCGCGTCGCGCTGCCCGGGGGCGAGGTCTACCGCGAGCAGAAGCTGATCGTCGCGCCGTTCGACGACGACGCTATCCAGCACTATTCGGCGCGGCTCATGTTCATGAGCGCGATCTCGATCGGGCCGCTCGGCGTGATCGAGGGCGACCCGCTCATCGCCCGCGCCGAGACCAAGCTCCTCAAGCGCGCCGACAGGCTCGTCGTGCTGGCCGACGCCTCCAAATTCGTCGCGCGCGGCAGCCTGGTCGTCTGTCCTCTCGCGCGCATTCACGCGCTGATCACCGATTCCGCCGCGCCGCCGGACGCCCTCGCCATGCTCCGCGAAGCGGACGTGCCGACGATCGTCGTCGACCCCGGGACGCATTCGACGGAGGCGGCATGAACGGCGCGTCCACGACCTCCCCGCTCCTCGAGGTGCGCGACATCGAGAAGGCGTTCCCAGGCGTGCGGGCGCTTTCGGGCGTCTCGTTCGAGGTCAGGGCGGGCGAAGTGCACGCGCTCCTCGGCGAGAACGGCGCCGGAAAGTCGACGCTGATCAAGATCGTCTCCGGCGTCTATCAGCCCGACGGCGGCGCGATCCTGATCGACGGCCGCGATACGCGCCTCTCCACGCCCGAGGAGGCCAAGCGCGCCGGCGTGGCGACGATCTATCAGGAGCTCCTCCTTTTTCCCGAGCTCACCGTCGCCGAAAACATCTTCCTCGGCCACGCGCCCCGGGCGGCAGGAGGCCGGATCGACTGGCGCGCGATGCGGGCCAAGGCCGAGGCGCTCCTCGCCTCGCTCGAGATCGACGACCTCGCCGCCGACCAGATCGTCGGCGCTCTGTCGGTCGGCAACCGCCAAAGGGTCGAAATCCTGCGCGCGCTGTCGCACGACGCGCGCATCCTCATCATGGACGAGCCGACCGCGGCGCTGACCGAGAGCGACGTCGCGCGGCTCTTCGACATCGTGCGCCGTCTCAAGGCGCGCGACGTCGGCGTCGTCTACATCAGCCACCGGCTCGACGAGATCTTCGAGATCGCCGACCGCGTCACCGTGCTGCGCGACGGCGCCTATGTCGGCGCGCGGCAGGTCGCCGACACGAGTTCCGCCGAACTCGTGCAGATGATGGTCGGCCGCCGCATCGACAACCTCTTCCCCAAGACCGCGGTCCCGATCGGCGCGCCGGTGCTGGAGGCGCGCGAGGTCGTGCGCCGGCCGATGACGAAGGGCGTCAGCCTCACCGTGCGCGCGGGCGAGATCGTCGGCCTCGCCGGCCTCGTCGGCTCCGGGCGCAGCGAATTCGCCCAGACGGTGTTCGGCATCACGCCGGCCGAGTCGGGCGAGATCCGCCTGATGGGCGAAACCGTAAAGATCAATTCGCCGGAAAGCGCGCGCGCCAAGGGCGTCGCCTATGTGCCCGAGGATCGCGGGGTGCAGGGCCTGGTGCGCGCGATGAGCGTCCTGCACAATTTCTCGCTCGCCGCACTCGGCTCTCTCTCGCGCGGGAGCTTCATCGACCGCGGCGCCGAGCGGCGCATGGCGGAGGAGGGCGTTCAGCGCTTCAGCGTCAAGACGAGTTCGGTCGACGAGATCGCGGGGCGCCTCTCCGGCGGCAACCAGCAGAAGATCGTGCTCGGCAAATGGCTCGCCAACAATCCGAAGCTGCTCATTCTCGATGAGCCGACGCGCGGCATCGACATCGGCGCCAAGGCCGAGATCCACCGCCTCATGAACGAACTCGCCGGGACCGGGGTCGCCATCCTGATGATCTCGAGCGAACTCCCCGAGGTGCTCGGCATGAGCGACCGGGTGCTGGTCATGCGCGAGGGGCGGCTGGTGGCCGAGTTCGACCGTGCTCACGCGACCTCCGAGGCGGTTGGCGCGGCGATGATGGGCGGAGAGCCGAACGTGGAGAAGGCGGCGTGAGCGCGACGGCGATTGCTGGCGCGGCGAGCGCGCGCGGCGGGAGTTTGAGGCGCTTCGCCTCGCAGGAGGCGCTGCTCGCCGTGGCGGTGATCGGCCTCGCCGTCGTCGTCGGCTTCATCAATCCGCGCTTTCTGGCCACCCGCAACCTCGCCGACCTCCTGCTCGGCAACGCCTATATCGCGGTCGCCGCGGTCGGCATGTCGATGGTGATCATTTCCGGCAACATCGACATTTCGGTGGGCGCGCTGATCGGCGTGTTGGCGACCATCAGCGGTTCGCTCGCGGTGGCCGGCGCGCCGATCGTCGTGGCGTGGCTTGCGCCCCTCGTCCTCGGCGTCGCGGTCATGGCGGCGCAGGGCGCCGTCGTCGCCTATCTGCGCATCCCCGCCATCGTCGTCACGCTCGGCATGATGTCGATCCTGAAGGGCGGCCTCATCAGCGTCACCGGCGGCGAGTGGATCACCGACCTGCCGCATGGCTTTCACCTCGCCGACCTCAGCGTGCTCGGCGTTCCGATGCCGGTGGTGATCATGGTGCTGGCGACCGTGCTCGCGGCGCTGTGGATGCATTACAGCCCCAGGGGCCGGGCGATCTACGCGACCGGCGGCAACGCCGAGGCCGCGCGCCTCTGCGGCGTCAATCCGCAGCGCACCGTGGTGATGGTCTTTGCGCTGCACGGGCTTTTCGCCGGGATCGCCGCGCTCGTCTATGCGACCCAGCTTCGCGTCATCCAGTCGACCACGCCGGCCGGCCTGGAGCTCACCGTCATCACCGCCTCGGTGGTCGGCGGGGTCAGCATTCTCGGCGGCGTCGGCACGGCAGTCGGCTCGACGCTGGCGGCGATCCTCATCGCCGAGATCACCAGCGCGCTCGTATTCATCAACGTCTCGCCTTACTGGACCGACGCCGTGCGCGGCGGCCTGATCCTCGCCACCGTGATCGCCGACATCCTGCGCCGCCAGCGGCGCGCCGCGCGGGGATGGAAGAAATGAGCGTCGCGGCCGAACCCCCCGCCCACCGGACGCCGTGGTGGCTCAAGCGCCACGAGACGCTGCTCGCGATCATCCTGGCGATCGCGCTCGTCGGCCTCGGCGCCTTCAACGAGCGCTTTCTCACCCTCGACAACCTCCTCAACCAGGGCCGGCTGATGACCGAGATCGGCCTCATCGCCCTGCCGATGACCTTCGTCATCGTCACCGGCGGCATCGACCTTTCGGTCGGCGCGGTGGTGGGCCTCTGCGCCATCATGCTCGGCTATTCGTGGAAGGCTTTCGGCTTTCCGTTGCCGCTGGCGATCGTCTTCGCGCTCTTCGTCGGCGGCCTCGCCGGCTTGGTCAACGGCCTCGTCATCACCCGCCTCAAGGTGCCTCCCCTCATCATGACGATCGCCACGCTCGCCCTCTATCGCGGCCTCGCCGAGGGGATCAGCCAGGCGCGTTCAGTGCGCGGCTATCCGGAATGGTTCTACTTCCTCGGCCAGGGCAGCCTGTTCGGCGTGCCGACTCAGCTCTTGATCCTCATCGTCCTCATCGTCGTCGCCGGCGTCGCGCTCGACCGGACGACGTTCGGCCGCACGCTCTATGCGATCGGGTCGAACGAGACGGCGGCGCAATTCTCGGCCCTCAACGTCGATCGGGCGAAGCTCGTCGTGTACACGCTCTCCGGCTTCGCCTCGGCCCTCGCCGCCTTCGTGCTCGTCTCGCGCGTGACGACGACCCGCTCCGACATGGGGCTGGGCTACGAGCTCGACGTGATCGCCGCGGTGGTGCTCGGCGGAACCAGCATCTTCGGCGGCTCGGGCACGATCTGGGGCACGGCGATCGGCCTCGCGATAATTCAGCTCCTCAAGAACGGTCTGGCGTTGACGGGGGTCAAGGGCGACGCGACAATCGTCGTCATCGGCGTCGCGCTCATTCTCTCGGTGCTCGTCGCGAGCTCGCTGCAGCGCCGCCGGGATTAGAGAATCAAAAGGGTCAGCCGCGGACGCAGCGGCGAAGCAGGGAAGGAAGCGACAATGAAATCGAGATATCTTCTGACGACGGCGGCGGCGGCGTTCGCGCTGACGACATGGGCGACGGGCGCGAGCGCCGCGGGCAAATGGGACGGCGCCGACGATCTGCCGACGAGCCCGCTCGCCTGCGGGGCCGGCGGCGCGGCGGCTCCAGTGGCGGCCAAGCCCTATGACGGCGGGCGGCCGACCAATCCGCCCGACAAGGCGGGCAAGCCGATCACCCTCGTCGACGTGCCGAAGCTGATCGGCATCGGCTACTTCAACGCGACCTCCAAGGGCATGCAGGACGCGGCCAAGGAACTCGGCAACGCCACCGTGACGACCGATGGGCCCACCGAGGCCAAGATCGACGAGCAGATCAAGTTCATCGACAATTACATCACACGCGGCGTCGACGGCATCCTGTTCGCCGCCAACGATCCGGTCGCGATCGCTCCGGTCTTGAAGAAGGCGCTCTCGAAGGGGATCCATGTCGTCGGCTACGACGCCAACTCGACGCCCGATTCGCGCGAATGGTTCGTCAACCAGGCCGAGTTCAACGGCATCGGCAAGGCGATGATGGATTCGATGGCCAAGGAGATCGGCGAGGACGGCAGTTTCGCGATCGTGACCTCGACCTTCACCACGCCGAACCAGGCGCGCTGGATCGCCGAAATGCAGGCCTACGCCGGCAAATGCCACCCGAAGATGAAGTGGCTCGAGACGGTCGAGGCGCAGGAGGACAACAACCTGTCGCTGAACCAGGCGACCACCCTCATTAACAAGTATGGCGACAAGCTGAAGGGTCTCTTCGGCATGACCTCGGTCGCGACGCCGGCTTCGGCCGAAGCGGTCACCAAGGCCGGCCTGTGCGGCAAGGTCGCGGTCGTCGGCCTCGCCACCCCGAACGCGATGAAGCCCTACGTCCACGCCGGCTGCGTCAAGTCGGTGGTCTTGTGGAACCCGATCGACCTCGGCTACGCCGCGGTCTACGTGATGCGGGCGGACGTCGACGGCAAGCTCAAGCCCGGCTCGGCCTCGGTCGAGGCCGGCAAGCTCGGCAAGCTCGACGTCGTCAACGGCAGCGAAATCCTGCTCGGGCCCCCCTTCATCTACACCAAGGAGAACATCGAGAAGTTCGACTTCTAAACCCTGCCCTCACCCCGGCCCTCTCCCGCCATAGCCCGTCGAGAGACGGGCGTCCTTGCGGACGCCCTAGGCGGGAGAAGGTGGCGCGAAGCGCCGGATGAGGGCCAGCCAGGACCGAGACTCCCCATGCAGCGCTACGCCTTCAAGATGTTCCTCAACCCCGGCGAGGCGCACGAATACCGCCGCCGCCATGACGCGATATGGCCGGAGCTGAAAGCGCTGCTCGGCGAAAAAGGCGTCGGCAACTATTCTATCTTTCTCGACCCCGAGACCAACACGCTGTTCGCCTATCTCGAGCGCCCGGAACGCCACGGCATGAACGATTTGCCGCTCCATCCCGTCGTGCGGCGCTGGTGGGCGCACATGAAGGACATCATGGCCGCCAACCCCGACGGCAGCCCGGTCACCTCCCCGCTGATCGAGATGTTCCATCTGGAGTGAGGAGATGAGCGGCCTGATTGCTGTGTTGGACGTCGGTAAAACCAATCTCAAGGTTATCGCTTTTGACGGCGACGGCCATCTCCTCAGCGAACGACGACAGCGCACCGCGACAAGCCCTCCGCGCGGGCGCGTCCGCTACCACAGCCTCGACACCGAAGGCGATTGGCGCTTCTTCGCGGAGGCGCTCGGCGAGATCGCGCTGCGCCATCGGATCGAGACGATTTCGATATCGGCCCATGGCGCCGCGGGGGCTCTGGTCAACGACGCGGGCCTGGCGCTGCCCCCGATCGACTATGATGACGACGGCTTGAGCGCCGACGCTGCGGACTACGAGGCGCTGCGCCCGCCGTTTTCCGAGACGCTCTCGCCCAACCTGCCGCGCGGTCTGAATCTCGGCCGGCAGATTTTTCATTCCTTTCGCCATTACCCCGCCGAAGCGGCGAAGGCGACGGCCTTCCTCGCCTGGCCCCAATACTGGGCTTGGCGCCTATGCGGCGTGATGGCGTCGGAAGTCACTTCGCTCGGCGCCCATACGGACCTTTGGAACCCGCACGCCAGGCGGCTCTCAAGCCTGGTCGAGCAGCAGGGATGGCTCAGCCTTTTTCCGCCCTTTCGCAATGCGTGGGAGAGGCTCGGACCCCTCCGCCCCGAAGTCGCCGCCGCAACTGGCCTCGACAAGAACGTGGAGATTCTGTGCGGGCTGCACAATTCCAATGCCTCGCTCGTGCCGCAGCTTATGTCGCAGACAGGCGACTTCACGGTGATTTCCACCGGCACCTGGGTCATCATCTTCGCCGTCGGCAGCAAGGCTCGGCTCAACCCCCGGGCCGACACGCTGGCCAATGTCGACGTGCGCGGCGAACCGGTCCCCTGCGCGCGGTTCATGGGCGGGCGCGAGTTCGCGGTCCTGGCGGGAGACGCGCCGCCTGCGGTCGAAGAAGCGGACGTCGCCGCAGTCGCCGCCTCCGGCGCGCTGGCCCTGCCGGCGTTCTCGGACCAAGGCGGCCCATTCGCCGGTCGCCAGGGCCGTGTCGAGGGCAACCTCCCCGAGCGCCCGGCGGCGCGCGCCGCGCTGGCCACGCTCTATTGCGCGCTGATGACCGACCATCTCGTCGAGCGATTGGCGGGCGCTTCGCCTTTGATCGTCGATGGCGGTTTTGCGCGCACGCCGGCCTTCGCCGCGACACTGGCGGCGTTGAAACCAGGCCGAACCGTTCTCATCGCGGAGACCGCCGGCGCCGCGGCAGGCGCCGCCATGCTCGCCCGCTGGGGCGAACCCCGCGCCCCGCCAAAACTCGCGCCGGCGCGGGCGTGGGTCGTGCCGGGGTTGGCCGAGTATCGGAAGCGGTGGGAGAGGGGACTCTAACGCCCGAAAGGCGGTCCCCTCGTCCCTCCCCCGCCCCTCAGCCCAGCACGTAAGACCCGGGCGCGTCGCAAAGCGGCGGGAACCCTTCCTCGAGCGGCGCCGAGCTCGGGCGGATCGACCTCTTCGTTCGAGCCGGCCGCCCTGACCCATTCCTCCCAGGCCGGCCACCACGATCCCGCGTAATGCGGGGCGGCCGCGACCCAGGCGTCGGGGTCCAGGTAGCGCTCGCCCTGGCGGCGGGTCATGAGCTGGAACGAGCCTTTCCCTGCCGACGGAGGATTGACGATGCCGACATTGTGGCCGCCGGAGGCCAAAGCGAAGGTCACGTCGGCGTCGGCGAACAGGCTTACCTTGTAGACCGAGCGCCAGGGCGCGATGTGGTCGCGCGCAGTTCCGACGGCGAAGATCGGCACGCGGATGTCGCGCAGCGCGATCACCCGGCCGTCCACCGCATATCGTCCCGCGGTGAGCCGGTTCTCGAGATAGAGGCCATGCAGGTACTCGCTGTGCATGCGCGCCGGCATGCGGGTCTGATCGGCGTTCCACGCCATCAGCGCCGTGAGTTCGTCGCGCTCGCCGAGCACGTAGTCGCGGATGAACTTGGACCAGACGAGTTCGTCGGACCGCAGCGCCTGGAAAGGCGCCGGCCATCTGCCGGCTGTCCAGATAGCCCTGGTCCCACATCGAGATCGTCGAGCAGCATCACCTGCCGCTCGTCGAGGAACAGCATGATCTCGCCGACTTCGGCGAAATCGGTCTGGGAGGCGAGCAAGGTGAGGCTCGCGATGCGCTCATCGCCGTCGCGCGCCATCGTCGCCGCCGCAATCGCCGAGATCGTGCCGCCGAGGCAATAGCCGCAGACATGGACTTTTCGCGCTCGGCGCGATCGCGGAGACCACGTCGAGCGCGCTCCATCACGCCGAGCCGGCGATAATCATCGAGGCTCACGTTGCGGTCGCGACGCGTCGGGATTTTTCCACGAGCGACGAACACGGTGTGGCCGCGCTCGACGAGGTAGCGCACGAGCGAGCTCTGCGGCTCGAGATCGAGGATGTAGTACTTCATGATCCAGGCGGGGACGATCAGGATCGGCTCCGCGAATACCTTGCCGGTCGTCGGCTCGTACTGGATCAGCTCGATGAGGCCGTTGCGATAGACGACCTTGCCGGGCGTGACCGCCACGTTCCGCCCGACCTCGAACGCCTCCGCCCCCGCGGGCGGCTCGCCGGCGAGCATGCGGTCGAGGTCGTCGAGCCAGTTGGCCGCGCCGCGGATCGAGGTTGAAGCCGCCCTCCTTCGCCGTCTTGCTCACGATCACCGGGTTCAGCCAGGGGATGTTGCTCGGCGAAAAGGCGTCGAGGAGAACGCGCATCATGAAGGCGGCTTCGGCTTCCGGTCGCGAGGGAGCCCGGGAACGCGGCTGGTCGCCTCCCGCCACCAGGCCTCCGTCGCCAGATAGCTTTGGACGAGGACGTTGAACGGCCATTGCGACCATGTGGGCATCGGAAAATCTGCGGTCGCCGGCGGCAGGCTCGGCGGGCGCTTCGCGCTTCGCGACAACGGCGGCGTTGGGCAGCCAAAGCCCGAACCGCGCCAACGTCATCGCGGCCTGCTGGGCGAGTTCGAGGCGCTTGCCCGGCGCCCGCGCAAGATGCGAGCGCCCAGTCGGCCCAGGTCTCGGCAACGGCGACAGGCGAAATTCCCTGGGTCGCGCGGGCGAGCAGCGCGCGGGACAACCGGTCGAGCGTGCGAAAATTCGGGCGGCCCGGCCGCGGCCCGGCGCCGCGGCGCGGGGCGGGGCAGAAGCCCGCGCGACGCGCGGCGCCTTGGCGCGTTCGAGCACGCGCGCCGCTTGCGCCTCCGCCATCGCCCGGCCCGCCATTTCTGCGCCTAGGCTCGCCGTCTTTCGCGCGCGCGGTTCGTCCTGCATGACGCCTGCTCCAATCGCGTTGGGACCGGCCGGCGTTCGCGCCCGCCGCCCCGCTTCACAAATATAGGGCGGCCGGGCCCCGCGCGGCATTGATCCCTGTCAATCGCGGCGATTGCGGGTCAAAGGCGGGCGGCGGCGGGGCGGCGCGGGGCCGCGCCGGGCGGTTGAAGCGGGGGAAGGGAATCGAACCCTCGCATTCAGCTTGGAAGGGTGTCGGCAGACCGAACGATTGCAAACGCAGTTCGGAAAAATAGCGGCCCAAAATGGGGCGCAAATCGCGTCTTTTCCGAATGCTCGCCGCCGACCCGACGCCGCCCTGGCCCTGGCAGTTGACGCGCGTTGCGCCGAGACTGTTGAACCCGCTCAGCGGCCCGGTGTCCCAGGTCAACCGTTGATCGCGCTTCTCAGCTTGCTGGCCTCGGCTTCGAGCGCAGCGATGAAACTCACCGTGAGCTCGCCCCTCAATCGCTTCATCTCCATCTCGGCGCCCCGAAGGCCGGCGCGCCCGACCGCGGCCGCGATCTCGTCGGCCCCGTCGTCATGCCGCGCCATCAGATCACGGAAGACCCCGCCTATTCGATCAAGGACTTTCGCGACCTCGGCAGCGTCGACCAGCCGCGCCTTGATCTCGTCGAGCTGAAATCTCTTGAGCTCGGCGTCGTACCAGGTCTTTTGCCGGAGCGCCTCGTCATAACTCTCGCTAGAGATGCCGCCGAGCGCGGCCGCAGAACCGCCCCAACAGAGGCTGCGCGGCGCTCTTCACCGCTTTCGACGAAGCGCCAAATTTCGCCCGCAGAGCGTCATATTCGGCGACATTGACGCGGCTGACGCGGCCGTGAGCGTCCCGCTCGACCGAAAGCCCGTGACGTTCGACGAAACGCTTGACCCGCACGCAGACCGACGGGCTCGACACGCCATCGCGCGCCGCGATCTCTCCGAGCGTCAACATGACGGCGCGTGGCGGCATGGCGTTAACGACCGAAAAACAGAAACCGGGCCATTAACACAGAAATCAGGTCAGCCTCACTAGCGTTTATGGCCGAGGGGCCGGGGAAGGACCCGCTGCTTTCGTTCGAGAGCCTCGGCCTCCGGTCATCGGGGCAATCCCTTAGCGATCCCTAATAGGGAGGCTCTCGGGCGACGCCCGTTCCAGGAAGGCCCAGGGCGCTCGCTGGCGGCCCTTTCCGCTCTCGGCTATGGGGAACAGCCTGGGCATGCGGCGAGTGGCCGAGAGAGCCATGGAAGGCTCCGCATCTGCCCTCTACCGATTGCCGCGGAAGTCCCCAGACGGCCTGCGCAGGCGATGGGCTCTTGCGATATTGAGGATATCCTCCGGCTTCCTGACCGACGAATGTTGCCCGGATGGTCGGAGGGGCCGGGAGGTCCCGGGAGGGCCAGAGGTCCCGATAGAGAGGCCTTAGGCCAGCCGCTCAAATCATCTCGAGGACTTTTGCCGGGGACTTATTCGGGCTTGGCGGTGGTAAAGGAGGTCCCTGGCGGCGGCCAAGGCGGCGACGTTCGGGGCCGTCTGCCGGCACATCCGACAAAGCTGGTCTATTGACGGCTCTATATAACTCCCATATATGTTAGTCCCACATAGCAACCAGCCGGTCCCTATGCACACGGTTTGCGAACTCAAGTCTTTTCAGCGTGACGCCGCCAAGGCCGGCATGACGCAAGACGACGTCGACGAGCTGGTTGAGTTTCTGAGCCTCTATCCGACTGCAGGTGACGAGATCCAAGGGACCGGCGGCTGCAGGAAGCTGCGGCTCGCCGGAAGAGGAAAGGGTAAGAGCGGCGGGTACAGGACGATCACATTCTACAGCGGGCAGGATTTGCCCGTGTTCCTGACAACCGTCTTCTCGAAAGGCGAGCGTTCAGACCTGACCCAGGCTGAACGAAAAGTTCTCGCCGTGATGACGAAGGAACTTGTTTCAGAGTACCGCAAGAAAGTGGTGAAAGCAGAGAAGAAGAGGGCAAGGCGATGAGCAAGAATGCACGCGACAAGATTGCTGCCGGCCTTCGTGAGGCTATCGCCGTCGCACGCGGCGAGGAAAAGCCGGCGCGTCTGTATGTGCCGCCGGAAATCGATGTGAAGGCTATTCGCAGCAAGACCAAGCTCTCACAAGAGACCTTCGCTTCTTCCTATGGCTTCACGACGCAGCAAATTCGCGACTGGGAACAGGGACGTCATCGGCCTTTGGGCGGCGTGCGCGCCTATCTCATGATGATCGACGCCGATCATGAACGCGTTCGCGAGCTTCTCCGATCCATCCGGAGGAAGGCGGCTTAAGCGGGGATTGGGCTTTTGCCGCGGGCCAGCTCCTCGGCGGTTATGAGAGCCACCCTGCGCGGTTAACGCCTCGAGGCTGATGGCGGGGCGACTTGGAAGCTGACCGCGACGCCACGCCATGTACAGCGCGATAAGTTCAGCGCGGATGTCTGGCGCCAGTGGCGCGTCGGATCGAATGCAAATCAGGAGCGCTTGAGCCTCGTTCAGCCAGTACTCTTCTGTTTCATTGCCTCGCGCCACGTGCGGTACGGCGCCGCACGTCCCGTATCGCTCCAATTCAGCCAGATTGCGCTTGGATCAGCTGGCGAATGTCGCGCGGGCGTTCGAAGCCGAGCCGCTCGGCGACCCGTAGGTCATGCACCCGAGGATCGTCGTTGTCGAAAACGCGCAGATCCTGCAAGACAAGGGGGCGCACAGGCGCGATATCAGCACCGCTCATAAACGTCTCCTGATTTTCGGTAGTGGGTCAGTTTGAACTTCGGCTTCCGACCCGTTGCCGACCTTCAGGTTTGCCCCGTGAAAGGTGGGAAAGCGCCACTTGCTCTCATTCAGTCGCCCGTCGGGGACGGCCGCAATGCGCAAAGAGCGGTCGTTCCCCGATGTTCGCGCGGACGGAGCGCGATCAGCCTTATTGAGCAACAGAGCGCGGAACTCTCACGCAATTAAAGCGTATTGCCGGCCCCCGCCAGCCGGAGAAAGTCTAGAATGAAGGCTCCCGTTGTCGAGAAGAGAAGATTCCGCGCTCCTCTAAGCGGTCGCGTATCACGTCAATCTGCTCTCGGCGATCAAACCAAGGCGAGATCGCGCTGCGAAACCTCGACTTCAATTCGCTGCGTCCGCCATGGCACCAAACAAGCGGCGCACACCGAGTCTCCTCTGTTTTCGGCGCTCCGTATATACGATAATACCCGGCGAAATTGACTGCGCATTCGTCCACGCTCAAGAGCGTTTCGACCGGGGCCCCTTCAGCATAAATTACATCATGACTTTCGAGCTTGACGTGGAAGTATTCCAGCTCGTCGTATTCACCCGCCTCATAGAGCTTGATCGTCATGCCGTTGATCAGGCCCCGCGCCGGCACCAACACGCCGTCGATGAGCACGGAATGCCACGATGTCAGGTAAAGATCGTCATGCGGAACATCGGGGCCCAGAGCCGAGCGAGCGATCCGAACTGGCAACGCGCTTTTCGCCCAGGGCTTTGACGGATCACCCTTCCTGTATGGATAGCGCGCGATCCACTGAATGGGGCGTAATCCGCCGAACATCGTCGGCACCAAATCGCCGATCGCCAGGTCTTCGATTTTCCGGTCGCCGTCGGCGGTCTGAATCCTCGTGCCCCTTAGCAGGCATTGTCCGCCCCCTTGGCCATTGCCGCCTTGGCCATTGCCCCCTTGGCCATTGCCCCCTTGGCCATTGCCCCCTTGGTTTTGCCCGACCGCTCCCGTCCTCGTCATGAGGTTCGCGACGATTGCTGACGTCACGATCGCGCCCATCTTCACGATGTTGCGGCGGCTGCGCTGCGCCTTCACGCTCAAGTTTTGCAGATCGCTCATTGCGATACTCCCCAAATGCAGGGGCTCGTTGCGGACGCCAGCGCCCACAATTTTGATAACCCCGCCTACCGTCCCCGGCTCAGTGACCGCGTTGCTGGAATTGTTTCCACAACCAACACGGTCGTCAATATCTCAGTTGAACGCCGACAAATGAAGGGAGTCAAGGCCTGCAACCGCCGAGTTGAAAATATTCTTGAGCGACTGATCGCCGCCAAAACAACAGACGCGCTAGTAATGTGGATTTGGTGAGGGGCAATGCCACCGGCGGCCAGGGCGTCTGGGCGGCCGTTAGCTGGGTGATCTATTGAATTCGTTCTTGTTGTGTTCTCGCCTCTACGTTCTCGTGTCCCCCTCAAACTCGACCGAGCGGAGATAGCCGAACTTTCGTGATCCCAATGACCGGTTTACGTCAACTCCGGCCGTCTGCTGTGCGCAAGAAGCGGGCGTTCGCCGACGGCAAGGCGAACGGGTCCAATCAACCCGGAGCGGGTGACAGGTGCGGAATTTGTCGTTTCGCGTCGGCAAGGAACAGCGCAGAGAACAGATCCTAGCAGCCTGTCGGACTCGGGGTGCTTCTGATTGCTAACATATTGATATCATTGCAGTATTCCGCTAGGCACGAAAAAGCAAACTGCAATGAAATCAATGACTTAGAGTTTAAGTCCGACAGGCTGCTAGGAAACGCAGACGCCCACCTTCAGGCTAGGCACAGAATAGGTACGACCTTCACAGGCTCCCCGTTCCTCAGCCTTCCCTCCATCGCCGAGGCGCTCGGCACGGGCGGCGTCCGGCGGCTCAGTGCGGGCGGAGGCGTCAGTTTGCGTGCACAAGGTCCTCGCGGAGGCTTGAACGACGGTGCTCTCACAAGGTAGTCGTAGGGATGACGCCCCGCACCTGATTCCCGGATTGGATTTTTGCTGCATATGCGTTCACTCGGCCGGACTAGAAAGCGATGAACTATCGCCGTCATTTCCTCTGCCCGCTCAACTTTTTTGCCGACGAAATAACGCCTGCCGTTCGGGAGCGGGACAGAAAACTGCTGAAGGCTTTGCATCCAGATAAATTTTGCTATCGGACTATTACCTTGGCGCTACCTTATTCCCTTACTCTACTCGGCGTTACACGTTATTCATCCGATCTTTGAAGGATCCTACTGTCATGCCTACGTTGGAATCTCTCGACGAATTAATCTTGAAAAAGGCGGTTGAGTTCGCTACAGAAATTAGAGCTACGGCCGCTACCGCTGATAAAGAGGAAGAGATCCGGATCGAATCAGAGAAGCAGCTGGCGTTTATTCAACACGATGCCGGGATCAAGTTAGAGGGAAAACACGAATTTACGGTTGCCAGTGGACGGGTCGACTCGGTTTATTCAAGAGTTATTATCGAATATAAAAACCCGAAATCTGCGGACAAGATTGGTCCGAAAGCGGACTCGCCTGGTAGCAAGAGAGTTGTCGAGCAAATTAAGAAACGCTTCTACGACATGCGGGATGAGCACGGACAGGCGCTTAATTCTTTGTTCGGTGTCGGTTTAGACGGGAATTATTTCATTTTTGTCCGGTTTCGAGATGAACATTGGCAGATACAAGAACCTACCGAGGTCAATCGATTTTCCTGTGAACGCTTTCTTTGGGCACTCTTCAACCTTGGAAACAAGGGAAAGCCATTCTCACCGGAATACCTTGCGAGCGACTTTGGCTCAGAGAGCGGCAATACAGTCGCAATTGGCGGTATTCGCGCACTCTATAACGCAATCGCCACTACTGATAATCCGAAGGCACGAACTTTTCTGAGCCAGTGGAAGATTTTATTCGGGGAGGTCTGTGGATATGATGTAGACCACGCCTCCGAGAAAATAAAGACGCTTGCAGAGTTCTACGAGGTTGAGGCGGACGGTCTCAAACCTGCCGAAATGCTTTTCGCCGTCCACACGTACTACGCGCTGTTTATGAAGCTATTGGCATCCGAAATCGTTGCCTTCTTTCACAAACTGCCCACGCCTTTGCAGAGAATGATGCATGCCGCTACGAGCGCCAAGTTGAAGCGCGAAATGGAGGAACTTGAGGCCGGTGGTATATTTCGGCACCTCAATATAACGAACTTCCTTGAGGGCGATCTGTTCGCATGGTACACGTCGGTCTGGTCAGAGCCGATCGAAAACTCGGTTCGCGTTATGGTGGCGCGGCTAGACGATTATAACCCGGGCACTCTTTCTGAAGACCCGGGCGGCAGCCGAGACCTCCTCAAGAAACTTTACCAGCAATTGTTCCCCAAAAGTGTCCGGCACGATCTTGGCGAATACTATACACCCGACTGGCTCGGCGAACACGTCCTCGATCAACTTGGTTATTCGGGCAATCCGGATCAGCGGGTATTGGACCCCGCGTGCGGATCGGGCACGTTTCTTGTTCTGGTCATTAATCGCATCAGGCGATGGTATGATGAAAACCGCGAGAATTGCCGCTTCGATGAAGGTGAACTCTGCCGCAAAATTCTGTCGAATGTTATTGGGTTTGACCTAAATCCACTAGCGGTCATGGCCGCGCGCACCAATTATCTCATCGCAATCCGCGATCTAACCCGCATTATGCAGCGGCGTGAGGTTTCCGCGTCGGTCGGCGGCGCGTTGTGGTGATTTTTCGGAACCGCGCTTGCTCGCGGACGCGCGGCATCGTCTCCGGCTTTGGGCCTGAGGGGGGAGTGGAGGGGGTTTGCGGGTTGAAGGGATGGGTTTGACGTTCGGGGCCGCTCACGCCCCGCGTTTTAGGTGACGAGGCGCGGGATGCGCTGGAGGGCGAAACGCAGGATTTCCTGGCCGGGGCACGAGGTCGGCAGATGGACGCGGATCATGGTTTTCATCTCGACGACGCGGGCGGCGATCTTGACGAGGCGCAGGCGCAACGTGTCGAACTGCGCGACGCGCCACATCGAACGCCTGGGCATCGATGCGCGCAGGCCCCACATCAGCCAGTAGGCGCCGGCGTGCAGGAAAAGCCGAAACTGATTGGCGGTCGCCTTGGTGCATGAGGTGCGATCCGCCGCCAGATGCGTCTTCCAGGATTTGATGTGGTTTTCGGCCTGGCCGCGCCGGCAATAGACGTCTTCGTAGAGCACGCGAGCGTTGCGCTTGTTCAGATTGGTGACGACGAAGCGCGTGTCTGATCCTTCCGCGCCGGCTTCGACGCGGGCGATGATCCGCTCGACCCGGCTCCAGCTTTGCGCGCCGTCGAAGAACTCTTTGAAACGACGAAGCTTGCCGTCTCTCCAGCATCAGCTTCGGCGATTGGTGGTGCTGCCGCGTTCTACTGGTTCGGTTCGTATTGCTGATCCATGGCCTCTCGCGGCCGGCGCGCATGGTCGGCGGCGATTATTACGACGTGATCCGCTGCCCGACGGCCGATACGTGCTCGCCGTGGCCGACGTCTCGGGCAAGGGCGTGCCGGCGGCCTGCTGCTCGCCGCCCTGCGCGCCGCCGTGCAGATCGAGGTGCGCGGCCGCGGCTGACCGACGAACTGGTGGCGGTGGTGGACCGGCTCGACCAGATGATCTTCCGCGACACCAGCGAGCAGCATCTTCGTGACGATGGTGCTCGGCGCTGCTCGATCCCATCGAGTCCACGGCTGACCTACTGCAACGCCAGCCACGTCCACCCGCTGCTCTGCCACGCCAACGGCGCGCGTGGAGTCGCTCGACACCGGTGGCTGCTTCCTGGGCATCATGCCCGGGCTGCGCCTACGAGACAGGCCACCGTGGAACTGACCCCCGGCGCGGTGCTGACGATGTATAGCGACGGGGTCACCGACACGATGAACGAAGCCCAGGAACTGTTCGGTCTCCAGGCGCCTGATCGACGCCCTGGGATCACGCGCGGCGAGGAATCGGCCGAGGCAGATCTGCCGCCGGCTGGACGCGCTGGCGGGCGCCTTCCGCAAAAACGCCGAGCCGTTCGACGACTTCACGCTGCTGGTGCTGAAAAGCGTCGGGGAATAAGACGTTATCGCGCTCCCGCTCCGGATTTCGCTTTTCGCCGCGCCGCGACCAGCCAGGCCCCCGCCGCCAGCAACGCCAGCAACGTCACCGCCAGGCCGAAGCCCGAGCCGCTCGGGCACATAGTAGAGGGTTAACGAGGGATTTTCAGGATCCCAACGCACCGCCAACCGCCCCTCGCGCGATTCGACCCGCCCCGGCGGAACCGAGCGCCAGCCGGGAATTTCAGTTCATGTTCGCGACAATCCAGCCGCTCCGCAGGTTGGAGGCATGCAGCTTCAGTGCATTGGGCGACCAGTCATAATCCGCGCTCGTCAGTGTGGTCGTCGTCGTCGGCTCGAGCGATACGTGATAAAACTCCCCGCGATAATCCGCGTCCCCCGCGGCGGCGGCCCGCAACTGATCGGAATCGGGTCATAACCGTTGCGCGTGCGATGGTTGGACATCATCAGGACCGTCTGTTGCGCCTTGCCGCCGAAGACGGTTGTAACCGATGAGGAGACGGGCGGCACGGCCACGATTTTGAATTCATCCTCGTTGTGGAAACTGCTCCCCCCGACGTAGACGAGATCCGCGCAAGCCAGCACGAGCAGCGCCAGGAGCGCCGCCCGCGGTCCAGCGGCCGCGAACCGCACCCACAGTCGATCGAAGCTCCAGCCGGCCGCGACGGCGAGGCACAGCACGCACGGGATGAGGTAGCGCGACGAAACGCGCGAGGCATCGTAGACCGGCAAATGGTGCAGCAACCCCCAGGGCGAAAAGGGCGCGAAGTTGCCCACCGCAATCAGGAAGCAGCCTGCGGCGCCCCAAAACCGGGGCCAGACCTCAGGCCGCCGGGCCGGGCCGCGCCGCCGGGCCGCTCTGGCCGCGCGCGGCGAAACCCGATAAGCCAGCCAGAAGCAGGAGACGCCGGGTCCGATGTAAGCGCCGTACTCGTGCCAGCCATAGCCCTGGTAACGGAAATAATATTTTTCGACGTGCTGCTCGCGCCCGAAGAAAATTTTCGCAAGTTGCGCCAGCAGCGCTTTCGGTCCGCTCCAGCGCATCGTGGGTTCGGTCGAAGCCGCCTGCGCCTTATCGACCTCGCCCGTCACCGCCGGCGCGGCCTCGCCCGTGCGCACGTCCTGCTTGAGCTGTTCGTAGGTCGTGCCGCCCGCCACGGTCGGGCGCGGGTAGCGGGCCATGAGCGCCGTCTCGGGCGCGAGGCGCACCGCCCCCAGCCCGGCGCTGAACGCGACCATCAGCGCCAGCCCCGCCAGCGGTCGCCAGGAGCGCGACTGGATCGTCCAAGCCGCCGCCATCGGTCCCACCAGCGCCAGAAAAAGAAGGTAAACATAGTTGCCGCCCTCGAAGATCGCGAGCGCCAGCCAGGCCGCCGCGCCCAGCGCCCAGCGCAGGTCGCGCCCGGCCAGCCAGAGGCATCCGAGCGCCCACGGCATGTAGGCCGCCGGCCAGAAATTCGTGTGTCCGGTCGCCAGGTGCAGGCTGTACCACGTCGACATCATGAAAACGCACGCGGCCAGCAACGCCGCTCGCCGCGAGAGCCCTAGCCGCCGCGCCAGCCACCACATCTCCCAGCAAGCCGATCCAGTGGTGCAGCACGACTTGCAGCCGCGGGCCGGCGATGGGGCCCGCCGCGAGATCGACCAGCCAGAGCGGCGTCGGGAACTGCACCTGGGGGTTGCCCCACATCGACGCCCGCCGAGCATCCAGGGGTTCCAGAACGGCCACTGGTGGAACTCAACGATGCTGCGATAGACGGCCCCCTGCAGGAAATAGGGGAAATCCCAGTCGTGGCCGGTCAGGAGCAGATGGCCGCGCGCCAGCCACTCACCGCCTTGCAGAAAGGAAACAGAAACGCCCGGCAATAGAACAGCGACAGCGCCGCCAGACCGAACGCGAGGAGAAACCGCCGCCTCATTCGTTGCATGGGATTCCGCTTTTGTTCTGAATTTCAGCCATCGTCGTCATGATGGCGCATTGTGTCAATGCGGCGGGTATGAAAGCAAGCCCCGAACGGCCAACTCAACCCCGGGTACGTATTTAGCGTGATTGTGCTGTGGGTCGCCGAAGGCGGCCAAGGCAACCCCGGGAGGAGTAGAACATTGAAACGAGGTTATGGAACGGCGTTTACTCGATCACCCCGCTCCGGCGCTAGGGCTGAACTATTATGGTTGAAAAGGCGAGCCGTC
Organism: uncultured Alphaproteobacteria bacterium; assembly: GCA_963805295.1. Classification (GTDB taxonomy): domain Bacteria; phylum Pseudomonadota; class Alphaproteobacteria; order Rhizobiales; family Beijerinckiaceae; genus Roseiarcus. The sequence continues at coordinate 265,409 of CAWDTW010000034.1, forward strand.
CGATTGTAGCATGGCGCAAATGATTTGGATCCGTTCTCAAAGAAAGGGTTAAACGCCGTCGACATTCTGGCGCCATGGCCGGTTGAAAACGCGGGAGTCCGTCGGGGAAGACGAACAAACTTCAACTAATATCAATTAACTAAGTACATTAATAGATGACTATCCTGATTTCCTGTCTTCCCTGCATGCCAAAATGAAATCGATGGGATGAAGTCCATGTCGGAACAACCGGAATTACAACCCCAGAGTCCAGCCTGTAGTAAACCAGCGCCCTCCAGAGGATGGAAAGTGCCCCCAGGGTGGCGTGGGTATGATTCAGGAACACCTCGAACCGCAACAGCCGCGATTGGAAATTCTGAACGGAAGAGGCGAGCACCGAATGCCGATAAATGGAGCGCCTCGCTCATTCTGTTGCTGATCGTTTTGTTTATGGTTCCCGGGGTCTGGAAGCTCTTGGTGTTATGCATAATCGGCGCATTCATATGGCAGACCAATGCCGTGGGCCGCTTGTGGAAGACCAACGCCGTGGGCTGTTTGGTGACGGCCGTGACGCTGCCGCTTTTTCTTTATGCTCCTCTTGGATTGGGGATATCGGTCCTTTCCTAATTATGCGTGATCACCGGGGGTCTGATCACAGATTGTTCGGTCGGCGGGCGCAGGGAGCAGCCCCGGGCTGTGGCCAGCGTCCTTTCCCTGTCTGTTAGCGATGGTTCGCATGGGAGTGTGGGTGGTTCGATCGGAACCCATGCCTTATCCGGTCTGGTGCCAGCGCAATTTCGTCGAACGCCAGGATTACCGGACGATGGAGAGGATTTCGGAGGAGCATTACCGGCGAGCTTCCGCATTACGGGGGTGATCTGTCGAGGTATCGGTGGTCTACTTAGCGTTGGATGGTCTGTACCCGTGGAGTCCAAAGCAAAGATCAGTGCGCCGGATTACGAGTTGCTCCGGTCCCGGGTGACGATGAAAGAAGATAAGGACGATCCAGGAATGTGGGTCGGCACTCTCAGCGAAAGGCTGTTTAAGGATTTTGGCAATGACCTGGCGGCCCAGTCCGAGCATACGATGGTGAAGGACCTCGAATCAATTTCCTTGTCCAAGATCCTTTGAATTATCGACGATGATTCATGGGGGCTCCAACACTTCGTACCTGAGCGTCGATGAGCGGACGTCACCCACGCTGCGTCTCTATCTTTCAACGGAAGTAACCTATGAGGCGGAGTGAAACAGTGGACCCGGCGCATCCGCATTTCCGGCCGAATGACGTCAACCCCGGCTTGGAGTTTTGGAAATAGTCTATCTAACTGGGCTGGATGAAATCAGGGATAGTCATCACCTATAATAATCTGGGGTAGCGCAGCCTTCGCCGCGCGGATTGCTCGCAGGCCGAAAACCGTTCGCCCTCAGCTCTTTTCCGCCACGGGCGACGCGGCTTGCGGCACAGGACGCCGGCGCTCCTTGAGGCTCAGGAAAAACTCTTCGAAGTATTTCGCGCAACAACCAGGCGATCAGGTCGGCCGCGCCCCCCGCCACGACGAGGCGCACCAGCAGCCCCCAGAGCGTTTCATGAAAGGTTGCCGCCAGCG
>CAWDTW010000035.1:0-16149 GCA_963805295.1 uncultured Alphaproteobacteria bacterium
TACACACACGCCGCCGTCTACAATACCTTCAACGTCCAACGCCATCTCACTTCAGCCCAAACGCACCGCGTGCTTCGCGCTGAGGCGATGAACACGTGGCGGACCGCAGTCGCAGCGGCCTAACAATTCCTGAGGCACCCACGCTCGCGTTCGCCACACGGCAACGTGACAAAGCCGTTCCTGATAGTGGTCGCGTCTTTGCGCGGGACTGCTGCGGAAGTTTCGCATCGGCTCATCCTCCGGAACGGGATTGTTCCTGAATGAGCCTCCGCCCTCGCATGGCGGTCGTCGGGGCAAGGGCGCGCATGCGGCCCGTGAGAGCCCAGCGAAGCGGCTCGATCGGGCGAACCCTTGCGGCGGCGAGCGCCTCATGCGAGATCGGCTCGTCTTCTTCCCCTTATCCCCTTCTCATCAGGCGTCTCTTAAGGGTCAAGCCCAGAATTGGCCGGTAGTGATCCGTTCCCGTCCGTTCTCGGGAGGTCACGGAAGCGCCAGGACGGACCGTTCTTGATGCAAGCTTCCACCGCAACAGTGGCCCGGCGTGCAACCTTCGTCCGGGCAAACGAACGTCACGTATCGACGTAAAGCGGCCACTCAAAAATCGAGACGGCGGACGTCGCGGTACAGGGCGTAGGCTCGGTCATTTTTCCGGCACGCCGGCTTTGCGCATGCCATCGATGATGTGCGCGAGCCGTGTTACATAAACAGCATTGTCGCTCCAAGCGGTGGAGTAGAAACCGCGATGGTGAACTGGCGATCGAGAGCCGGTTCCACGATGACCTCCGCCCGAGCCTCCTCCATTCGGCCGACATTCGCCAAAGCCGCTGCCAGAACGAAATGACACAGCGGATAGATTCGGTTGGACTTAATGGATCGACGAGTTAGTGTTGTGCGCCGATTGGGGGTCAGACGCCGCACCGATTTACAGTTGGTCGATTTCGGATTGCGGTCAAGTTCGACCGTGATGGCTCGACAAGAACGCCCCTTTGCCGAGACGCACCGGCAGCAGCCGTTTGCGACACTCGACACGAAATCGCTTCATGACCCTTGGCTCGCCATCCAGGTTGACGTTGAGATCGCGCTCCGATTTGGTACTCGATCCAAGGACTCTGCGTCGTAACCCAGCAAGGAGGCGCTGAGCCAGCGGACGAACGACTATCAGCGCTGGGTGGAAGCCTATGCGCGCAATCATTCGATCCCGATCGAGTGGGCCGAGAAGGGGGTGCGCAAGGAGGACCACGTGCTGCCGTGGCTACATCGGATGGCGCGGCGCGACGGGTACGGCGTCTACTTCATCTTCAAAAGCATGGAGCAAGGGCCGACCTACCGCGTCAGCCTGCCGAAATATCCGAGCAAGGACCCGCATTACCGCATCCTCGCGCATCAGCGCAGCCGCTTCACGCACTACTACTTCTACATCCGCGACGAGGCGCTCGGGCCGATGGTCCTGCGGGTGGCGTCGTTCTTTCCCTTCCAGACCGCCTATTACCTCAACGGCCACAGCTTCATCGAGCGGGAGCTGAGGCGGGCGGGGATCGGCTTCCGCAAGCACGACAACGCCTTCCTTGCCGTCGCCGATCCGGCTGCGCTGCAGGCGGCGGCCGACCGGCTGAGCCCGGACGTCATCCGCCGGCGCCTCGACTACTGGACCCTGATCCTCGGACCGAAGTTCTCAAAGAAGGAGCGCGCCAAGCTCAACCTGTCACGCTTCTACGCCATCTCCCAGATCGAGTACTGCCGCAACTTCATCTTCAGGCGTCACTTTCCCATCCACAAGCTATTCGAGCGCAGCTGCGAACTCGGCCTGTGGCGGCTCAGCGCTGACAAGATCGCCACGATCTTCGGCAAGCGGGTCAGTCGCCGGATGCATGGCAAGCTGGCCACGGTCATCGACCAGATCGAGCACGGCCATCATGTCTTCCGCGCCTACTTCAAGAGCGGCTTCCTCAAACAGTATGAGAAGTTCCTGACCTTTCTGCGCAACGAATTGGTCTCAAACAATCTCACCGACTTCGGCCTGCTTAAGGGGCTCGACCATCTCGATGCCGTGCGGACCACCTTCCAGCTGATCACTGATCGCTTCGCCGGCTCCAGGCCGAGTGGCTCAACGTGCATGTCGATTTCCCGCTGCTGCAGCGCCTCGCCCATCCGATCACTATCGGCGCGGTGCGTTATCCCGGCCTCAATATCCACGAGCCGCGCATAGGGAGGCCGACATCAAGCTCACGCCGCTCGGCCGGCGTTTCGTCGACATGGACGTCGACCAGCGCAAGAAGGTGATGGGCGAGCAGGTGATCAAAGCGGGTGCTCGACGAACGCCCCAGCCACCGCGCGCCCGCCACCCGCTTCCGCGAGGAGCTGGAAGACTACATGTCCGAAGACTACGCCGATCGGACGCTGCGCACTGTGATTAACCTCGGACGTTACGGCGAGCTGTTCGCCTACGACGAGAATGCCCAAACTTTCAGCTATGAAGAACCCCGAATAGGCAGGGTCTGCCCAAGCTGCCGCTTTGGTTTGAGTTGTTCGCGTCCTCACTCATCCCCTCATTTTTGGCCGTATGCTGAAAATCGCAATGATCTCCATTGAAGACGAGCATAGCGACTGCCGGGGGAATGTTGGCCAGTGGCGACGCCTTGACATCGCGGGACTGCCCCGCAGGGGCCACTTTTCCCCAGCGGCGTCTGGGGAAAGGCGTAGATTTTACCTGGGGGATCATAGACAAGACGAGTCGAACAAGCTGAACATTGTCATTGAGGCGCGGGGCGATCAAGCCGCAGCCAAGAGATCGACGACGCGTTGGATTGCGGTGTCGGCGCGGTGATAGGCGGCTTCGAGCCGGCTGTCTGGACGGTGTTGCGGGTCCGGCCGGTGATGGAAGCGGCTGTTGGCGAGGGGGCCGCACAGGCGCTTGTGGAAGAAGAGGAAGAGGAGGGCGACTTGGACGCCCTTGGGTGAGAGCCGGTAGGCGTAGCGCGAGCCGTCGCGCTCGATCAGGCCGTGTCCCTTGAGCTTGCGCAAGTCGTAGCGGAGCTGGTTCAGGCGGTAGGTCTTCTCAGAGAGGTCGAAGGTGTCGAGGACGGCCTCATGGATCTGCCGGGCCGTCCAGCCGCCGATCTGAGGACCGCCATGCAGGAGGACTTCGAACAGGCGGATGATGCGCGGCTCGTGGATCTTGAGGCCGGGATAACGCACCGCGCCGATAGTGATCGGATGGGCGAGGCGCTGCAGCAGCGGGAAATCGACATGCACGTTGAGCCACTCGGCCTGGAAGCCGGCGAAGCGATCAGTGATCACCTGGAAGGTGGTCCGCACGGCATCGAGATGGTCGAGCCCCTTGCGCAGGCCGAAGTCGGCGAGATTGTTGGAGACCAATTCGTTGCGCAGAAAGGTCAGGAACTTCTCATACTGTTTGAGGAAGCCGCTCTTGAAGTAGGCGCGGAAGACATGATGGCCGTGCTCGATCTGGTCGATGACCGTGGCCAGCTTGCCATGCATCCGGCGACTGACCCGCTTGCCGAAGATCGTGGCGATCTTGTCAGCGCTGAGCCGCCACAGGCCGAGTTCGCAGCTGCGCTCGAATAGCTTGTGGATGGGAAAGTGACGCCTGAAGATGAAGTTGCGGCAGTACTCGATCTGGGAGATGGCGTAGAAGCGTGACAGGTTGAGCTTGGCGCGCTCCTTCTTTGAGAACTTCGGTCCGAGGATCAGGGTCCAGTAGTCGAGGCGCCGGCGGATGATCTCTGGGCTCAGCCGGTCGGCCGACGCCTGCAGCGCCGCTACGTCGTCGACGGCGAGGAAAGCGTTGTCATGCTTGCGGAAGCCGATCCCGGCCCGCTTCAGCTCCTGCTCGATGAAGCTGTGGCCGTTGAGATAGTAGGCGGTCTGGAAAGGGAAGAAGGAAGCCACCCGCACAACCATCGGTCCGAGCACCTCGTCGCGGACATAGAAATAGTAATGCGTGAAGCGGCTGCGCTGGTGCGCGACGATGCGGTAGTGCGGGTCCTTGGCCGGGTACTTCGGCAGGCTGATGCGGAAGGTCGGCCCTTGCTCCATGCTCTTGAAGATGAAGTAGACACCGTAGGCATTGCGCTTCTCCATGCGGCGCAGCCACCGCAGCACGTGGTCCTCCTTGCGTACCCCCTTCTCGGCCCATTCGATCGGGATCGTGTGATTGCGCGCGTAGGCTTCCACCCAATTTTGGTAATCGGCCGTCCGCTGGCTCAGCGCCTCCTTGCTGACCTCCGCCACCCCGACGATCTCACGGAAGAAGTGGACGACCAGCTCGGGCCGCGACAGCGCCGTCAGATAGCCGCGAATGACAATCCGGTCGAAGCAGTGATAGACGAAGACCAAGAAGTCGCCGAACAGCTTGGTGAACAAATCCATGGCAGTCCCCTCGATGCCCGGCAGGGATCGAAAGGCGATCCGGCGTCGACCGGGCAAACAGATGGTGGAGGGGAAGAGCTTTCGCCTCGCCGAGGAGGTCCGCTACATCCAGCGTCGGGCGGCTGACCGGCATGGGCGCGTCGTCACTGTTGGTCAGCTGGTCCTGTTCTCTACCGAAACCGGCGACGCCTGGCTGCTCGACCCGTCCGACCAACTCGCCGCAAGGCTGGCCCGCGACGGCGACCCGGAACCCGTCCACATCGAAGAAAACGATACCTCCTTCGTCATCGATTGGAAGGGCAACTATCGCATCGAGGGACCCGCCTTCATCTATTCCGATCGCCAGACCCGGCGCGTCTCAACCATCCTCGGATACCCCACGCACCTGCTCGCGCCACCGTCCTGAAATTTCAAATATCTTTGGCTAGATTTACCCATAGCCGGCGTTTCGGAAGTAGTTGAGGCATTCGGTGGGGGAGAAGTCGTCGATTGCGACGCCGATGGCGTTCCACAGGGCGTCGACGGTTCGGCGGGCCATTTTGCGCAGGGTGTTTTCGACCTTGGCGAACACCTGTTCGATGGGGTCCATATCGGGGCTGTAGGAGGGCAGAAATCGTCTTTCGGCGCCGACGGCTTCGATGGCTTGGCACACGCCGGCGACCTTGTGGGAGGCGAGATTGTCCATGAGGACGATGTCGCCCGGTTTGAGCGTCGGGACGAGGATCTGTTCGACATAGGCGCGAAATTTCTCGCCGTTGATCGGGCCGTCGAAGTCGAAAGGCGCGGTGAGACCGTCATGGCGCAAGGCGGCGATCAATGTCGTGGTCTTCCAGTGGCCAAACGGCACATGCGCGATGAGACGCTTGCTCTTCTCGCAGCGGCCATAGCGCGGCGCCATGTTGGTCGAGGCCAAAGTCTCGTCGATGAACACCAGCCGGCACGGGTCGAGGCTCTTTTGCGCTTCGCCCCAAGCCTGGCGGGCGGCCGCTATCGGCCGCGTCCAGTCCAACGAGCTGCAGCAGTGTTCTCGAGATCGGAGAGCCGCCGTTCGTTTGGCGCGTCTGCGCCGCCGAACCGCAGGCGGCCCCATTCCGCCATGGGATGGAGCGGCGTGTTCTGCAGCAATTGCGACGACGACCATTCTACCCACGTGTGGGGCGTCTCGCCGAGCAGGGCGCGAAACTCCTCGATCAGCCGCGACTTGCCGATGCCGGGCTCGCCCACGATGAGCGCGAGCTGGCCTTCGCCCTTGCGCGCGCGCTCCCAGCGCCGGCCGAGAACTTCGAGCTCTTCCTCGCGGCCGACGAGCGGCGTCACGCGCGCGCGCCGCCGCGCCGGCCGCCGCCGCTCGCGCGCACGATGCGATAGAGCGTCACCGGAACCGCTACGCCCTTGAGCTCGTGCGCGCCGAGGTCCTCGGCGACGAACAGCCCCGCGACCTGCCGCTGCACGGTCGCGGTAATCAGCACGGAGCCCGGTTCGGCCGCGGCCTGTACGCGCGCGGCGACATTGGGCGCGTCGCCGAAAACTTCGCCGGTCGCGTCCACCACCACCTGGCCGGACTCGAGGCCGATGCGCGCGATGAGTTGCGGCGCGCCTCTCCCGGCGTTCCTGGCGTTGAGCTCGGCGAGCGCCCGCTGGGTGGCGAGCGCAGCGCGCACCGCCCGTTCGGCGTCGTTCTCCTGCGCCTGCGGGTAGCCGAACAGGGCCATCAGCCCGTCGCCGAGCTTCTTCAGGACATGCCCGCCGAGCCCCGTCACCGCGCTCGATGCTTCGTCGAGATAAGCGCCGACCAGATTGCGCCAGTCCTCCGCGTCGAGTTTCGCGGCGAGGCTGGTCGAGCCGACCAGGTCGCAGAACATGACCGTGATCGGGCGGCGCTCGGCGGCGGTCGTGGACGAAGACGTGGACGCAAGGCTCGTCGACTTCGGTGTTCGCTCCGCCACGCCTAGGCTAAGGCTAGCGATCGCCCTGAGTAGACGCTTGCGATCCCCGAGCGTGACCCCGAGCTTCTCGAGGTCGCTATCGTTCAGGTCAGCCAGAACGTCGGCGTCGATCGAATTCTCGCCAAACGCGACTTCATACCGACCGAGACCGAGGCTCCGCAGCCATACCCCGACGTCCATTGTCGTACCCCAACAGGCGGACGTAACAATCGTCGAGGTTCGGAGGCATGTCTAGTACAATACCTCCGACAGGCCTGTTCAGGTCTGTATGACCTATTCCGCACATCGTCGGTGAATGACCGCTATGTGCGCAGAGCGGACGGCCGGAGTCGACGTAGAGCGGACATAGCAGATCGCCGGTGGACGTTGAGGAGTTGTGCGGTCCAATGGTCGCCGCGCAACGGCAAGATCCCGCCCGAAGCAGACGACTTACGGGACCGAAAGCAGCGGCGCGTAGCGGGCCTCAAATTGCTGCGCTCCTTGCTGCCTCAGGACAGCGTCCCGCATGGCGGCGGGAAGGAGCGCACCGCGCCCAAGCGCGTCGCTTTGCGCCTGGACCCAATCAACGCGTGGACGTCGCCTCGGCGCACAGGCGTCGAGGGCGGCGTCGACGCTTTCCGATGACTCAAGTAATTCCGCCAGCACCGCCGCGTCCTCGATCGCCATGCAGCCGCTTTGGCCCATCATCGGCGAACTCGCGTGCGCGGCGTCGCCGATCAAGAGGACGCGGCCGCTACGCCATTCCGGCAAATGGAGCTCTTCAACTGCGCTGCAATGGATTTGGTCGTCGCGCTCGAGACATTTCAGAAAGGCTTGAATAGGGCGTCCGAATGACGCGAAGCGCCCACGGAGCCGCGCCAGGCGGCCTTCGATCGGCTCTTGGCGAGAGTTCGGCTCTGAGACATACCCACATCCATACGTGCGTCCGTCGCCGACTGAGTAAGTCGTGAAGAAGCATCCCTCGCTGAGCCAGAATTGGATTTCGTCTTCGACCTCGGCATGAAGCCGCGCTACGCTTCGCCATGCCATCTGCCCGCAATATGTCGGCTTGGCGTCGCTCACCGCCAGCGCGCGCACAGTCGAGCCGATGCCGTCGGCGCCGATGACGAGATCATAGTCGCCGGTCGTCCCGTCGCTGAAGCCGATCGAGACAAATCCGTCGCGCTGACGCAAGGAGGTCACGCCGACGCCGAGGCGACATCGCGCGCAATCCGCGGCGCGAACCAGAGCCTTCTGAAGCTCGCCGCGCCCAACAGCGACGCCCGAACCCACGCGGCTCCAGAGCTCGACCAGATCGATCTCGCAGAGTTGCACGCCCTCCCGGCTCAAGAACTTGAATCGCTTAGGCGTTGCGCCAGCTTTCTCGATGTCCGTTCCAACACCGAGGTCCCGCAACACCTGCATCGCGTTGGGCTGGATTACGATTCCGGCCCCCAGCGCCCGCCAGGAGGCGCTCCGCTCCACAAGCTCCGGCGCAAAGCTGCGCCGGCGCAGGGCAATGGCGGCCGTCAAGCCTGCGACGCCGCCGCCGACGATAAGGATGCGCTGAGCCGTCGCCATGTGACCCCCAAGTCAAGCCAAACGTGATAGACTGTCTCCTCGGCCTCGGGATCGGCCGGCCGAGTTCTCAAGGCCCAGCTTGCATGCCTTTGAACGCCGTGTCTTGGCCCAGCGCGAACATCCAGTTGGACTGGAGAGAACTGACGTGGCGGTTCTCGCCCGCGGCACCGATCGGGACATCGCAGGGGGTGGAGACGTGTTGCCTCCCGACACCCATGTGACATGGTCGTTCTCGACGCGGGGGATGGCCCCGGACGAGCGCCTCGCCGCCCTGAGAGGGTTGTCCGAACGAGGGACGCTGCCGATCGAGCCGCTGCCGGGGTGCGTCGCCGAGGTCAATGTCTGCAGGCGAACCTACGGGAATGTGGCGATATTGCTCGGAACGCTCGGAGGGTTGCGTCAGGTCGTTGCGGTGAACGCTCCCGACTTTGCCGACGAGGTCTTGCTGGGCGTGAATATCGCGGGCGCCGCCGTGGTCACCCACCGTGGCCGCGAACTCACGCGTGCGAGCGGTGACGCAGTTCTGTTCTCGAGGCCCGAAGCCGGCTTCATCTCAAGCCGGCCCAGGCGAGGTTTGTTCCTTGGTTTACGGGCGCCGCGTCGGTCGCTTGCGCCGCTCGTCGCGAATTTCGACCGGGCTTCGATGTGGGCGATTCCCAATCAAAGCCAGTCCCTGCGATTGCTGACGGACTATATCCGGCTGGTCTCCCGCAGAGAAACTCCGGAATCGTCTGGTTTCGGTCACGCGATTGCGACCCATATTCTCGACCTCATCGCGTTGAGCGTCGGCGCCGATCGGGATACCGAAGTCGCGGCGGCGGAACGCGGCGTGCGAGCGGCGCGCCTGCAAGCGATCAAGGCGGACATCTCGAGCCGGTTGAGTGACGGAGACTTGTCGGTTGCCGCGGTCGCCGCTCGTCACGGCGTCACGTCCCGCTACGTCCATAAGCTTCTTGAGACAGAAGGTGCGACCTTCTCGGAATACGTGCTGGCGCGGCGTCTGGAATTGGCCCACCGCCTTCTGACCGATCCGCGCTTGGAAAGCCGCTCCATTACGTCGATCGCGCTTGACGCTGGCTTCTCGGATCTCTCCCATTTCAACCGCACGTTCCGCCGACGGTACAACGCCACGCCCACCGGGGCGAGGGCCGAGGCCAGCCATTCCAGGACGCGCTGACTTTCGCTACGCGTGTGGGTTGCGCCGCCGCATGCACGTCCACATCGCAGACAAACCTCGTTCCCGAACGGCGGCTCCTGGCGCCTTCCTTCCGTGGGGCTACTGACTTGCTTTCCTGCCGACAACCTGCCTGAGTGCGGCGAGGTTCTTGGCCACGCGGCCGACGGCGCCCTTGGTAGGTATTTGCGCAGAGCGGACGACCGGAGTTGACGTATTGCGGACGTAGCCGACCGCCGCCTTGGACGCCTCAATTGGGCGGATAGCGCGCCTACGCGGTCGGCCTCGGGAAGGACCGGAGTCTGGGCGAGAGCCGGCATTCCAGTGCGAGCCCGAAATAGAGTTTACCGCCCTAAGCAGACCTCGATCGAACCGCCGGCAGAATATCGCGAAGGGCGGCAAGCGGACGGTCGACTTCAGCTCAACTCGGCACTCCGGACGCCATGTACCGCGGCATTCCAGCAACTTCGTGCGTCAGCGCCACCTCACCAGCCGAAATCGATGGCGAACGTTCCCGAGTTTTGCCTTATGCGGCCGACATCTTCAAAATGCCCCGACAACAGAAGCGCGTTTTCCGCGACGCAAAATTCCAGAAGTTCTCGTCGTGACTTTGTCGATAGCGCCCGATCCCAATCGGCAATGCTGCTCCACTGCCAAAGCGGAACCTGGATTGGCGAATGCAGCATGTCCCCAGCGAATACGCCGACATTGCCCTTCGATCTGAGTTCGATTTTGACATGTCCGGGCGTATGACCTGGGGCGGGGCGCAACACAAGGCAGTCGAGCATTTCGTGAACCCCGTCCACCAACGATGCTTTGCCAAATTCTACCACGGGAAGCACAGAGTTGTCGAACGTATTTCTTATGTATTCCGCGGTTTTATTGTCGGCAGCGCCGCAAGCCGCCACCTCGTATTCCGCTTTCGAGAACACATATCGGGCGTTTGGAAAGGTGGGCACCCAACGACCGTTCTCAAGGCGAGTATTCCATCCGACATGGTCAACGTGGAGGTGGGTGCACAGGACGTAATCGACATCTTCCGGCCGCACCCCAATGGCGGCCAACCGCTCAAGGTAGCGGGTGTTGAGCATGTGCGCTTCCTGAAATCGAGGTCGCGCTTTATTGTTTCCTAGGCAAGTATCGATTACAATCGTGTGCCGCTCAGTGCGGATCACCCAACTGTGGACCGACATCGGTATGCGACCGGATTCCCGGTCGTAGTGTTTTGGACACAACCAATGCAGGTGTGGTTCGAGAGCCTTGCGGTCAAAGTCCGGGAACCAGCACTGCGCTGTAAAGCCAAGGAAGTGGCTATCCAGCACCCGCCCGATTTGCACGGCCCCGATCATTCCTTCGGTACCGGTTGGCATCCACGTGACTCCTTCGTTCCGAATTACTTGCGGTAACAAGGTTTCGCTAGGATAGACTGACAACCACGACCCGAAATCCAGTACAATATATAGCGGTTCTGGCGAGGCAGCGCAACTCTCGGGCGGGGAGGAAGGACCGTTTGGGGTCGAACTGACGCGTTCGCCGCTCGTTTCGGGAACGGTGGCTTTGTCACGTTGCCGTGCCGCGAGCGCGAAGTGTCGGCACCTCAGGAATTGTCAGGCCGCTGCGACTGCAGTCCGCCACGTGGTCATCGCCGCAGCGCGAAGCGCGCGGTGCGTTTGGGCGGAGATGAGATGGCGTTGGACGTTGAAGGTGTTGTAGACGGCGGCGTGTGTGGAAAGAAATTTCTGGGCTGAACCCGGGCTCTTGAACCGCTGCATCTTGCGCTCCCGCCGCCGCGTCGGCTGATGCGAATTTTCAGCTCTGTTGTTCTTCCATCGCCCGCGCTCATGGTGGCGTTCGATCCCAAGCTCCCGGACCGCGGCGCTGTATGATCGCAAGTCGTCGGTGACCAACCGCTCAGGAACGAAGGCATACTTCTTCAAGAGCTTGCGCATCAGTTTCATCGCGGCGTGCTTGTTTCGCTTGGACTGGATCAGCACATCGAGGACCTCGCCCTCGGCGTCGACGGCCCGCCAAAGGTAGACCATTCGGCCGTCGATTTTCAGATAGACCTCGTCGAGATGCCAAGTCGTATGAGGCTTCAGGCGACGCTTTCGTAGGTCGGCCGCGATCATCGGTCCGAAATGGTTCACCCAACGTCGAACCGTCTCGTAAGACACCGCCACTCCGCGTTCCGCCAATAAATCTTCGACGTCGCGCAGGCTCAGGGTGAACCGGAGGTAAAGCCATATCGCTTGCTGAATGATCTCGGGCGGGAAACGATACCCGCTGTAGCTGAACTTGTTCATCCGCGTGCGGCTACCAGGCCACCGAGAACGCCGCAAGCCCGGAGCGCCGTGACAATGCCTCTTCAAGTACTACATTTCGTTCAAACTGGCCGAGGAACGCCTCGAGGCGAAGAAGGAGAGCCAACCTGTAGGCCCGCTCGACGACACCGTGCAGCGTACCAAGCCGCCGGTCACTTCTACGGTCACGGCAGGCCCCGCCCCAAGTCGACCTGCGAGCGGCGGCGTGGTCGGTCCCGCTCCCAAAGACATCCTCTGGACGGCCGAGAGTTCTTGTTGTGCGAAGTTTTCTTGTTGGCTTGTTCGTGATCCGGACGGTCAGTCGGCGAGGCATGGCGCTGCCTCGCTTGACGTCGCCCAAGCCCCGGCTTCGCGCCAGCGAACGCAAATTTCCGGCCGATCTCGGGCAGCGTTCCCGCCTCCACCCGCAATCCTTTGTTCAATGCGTCTTTCGCGTAGCGCCTCGCCGCACTCTCGCTTTCGAACTCCTCCATCGACCAGATGAAGCCGAATTGTTGCTCTCCCGGCAACCTGTTCACAGTCGATGCAAACCACGTATTCACGTCGCCTCCTCTGCCGCTCAAAAGTCGCCGTATTCTCTCGTGTGGGGAGGGAGGACGTCCGCTCCCGCAAATTGATGTTTATAAGATTACTCTTCGCCGTCCGGAAAAGTTTCTCGCGGTTCAGATCAAGCACACGGACAAGAATTCATGGTTCATTATTTGCAGCCAAATGCATTTTTTTCAAGGACAAATTGCTGGGAGAGCAAATTAAACTGGCTAGCCCAGGGACGCGGCCAGAAAGTGTCTGGTCGTTGCCGGCCTCAACGAGGGGGGAGGCCCTTGACGGCACCGACATTGCCGCGCGCCCGGGAGCGCTGGCGCGCCACATTCGCCTTCAATGAGGTGGGGCGGCGTTGATGCCGGCGCCCGCCTCAAATCGCCCTCATGGTCAACATCTCACGGACGGCGCTCGGACTAAACAAAGTCACTGCACTTTCTGCAACACGTCGGGCGCAAGATGCGCCCGCGTGGGATAACCGTCGACCGCCATGTGTAGATCGGCTTCGGCGAACAGCGAACGCAGCACATGGACGACGCCATCGACGCCGCCGAGCGCCTGTTTCGGCGTCAAGTTGCGCGGCAGGGTAAAGCCCCGTCCGGAGAGGCCCGAAGGACAGGACGCCGCGCTCGAACAAGAACGTCTGAAGCCGGTCAAGGTCCAGTAAGGAATACTTCGGCCGGACGTATTCCTTGATTTGGTCGCTGTGAACGGTCAGACCAGCCACGGCTACGGCCACGCGAAGTGCGATTGAAGCATTCGGCGTTGCTCGGCGAGTTCTCTTTCGGCAAGCTCCTCAAGCGCCGTCACCCGTCTGTGGTAGGCGAATACCGCCCGCGCGCTCGCGTCGAAGTCTAGTCCTCCGGCGAGGTAAATTATGGCGGGCTCTCCTTTCACGCTGTTGGACAGTAACCGCTGCGGACCGAATGGACAACCTCCTGAAAGCTCACAGCTAGCAGCCTGTCGGGCTTGAGGTATTCGCGACGTGCAACATACTGATATTGTTATGTTTTGTGTTTCTCGGAAAAGACGAAAAACCAAATGATATCAATGGGTGTATCGTTAAGTCCGACAGGCTGCTAGGGCATGCCTTTTGCCCGGCGACCGAAGCCGGGATCGCCGGGGCCTCTTGGTTTGCCAAATTTCTCGTCGAAGGCGTAGCCGATGCTGCGAACGGTGCGGATCGGATCGCGCTCGCGTCCCTTCGACAGCGCCTTCCGTAAACGCCCGAGACGCACATCGACGCTGCGCTCGTCGATCTCCGCGGCATGACCCCAGACGGCATTGTCACGGCGCTCCGGGCTTGCGGCGTTCTCGGTGGCCTGGTAGCCGCACGCGGATGAACAAGTTCAGCTACAGCGGGTATCGTTTCCCGCCCGAGATCATTCAGCAAGCGATATGGCTTTACCTCCGGTTCACCCTGAGCCTGCGCGACGTCGAAGATTTATTGGCGGAACGCGGAGTGGCGGTGTCTTACGAGACGGTTCGACGTTGGGTGAACCATTTCGGACCGATGATCGCGGCCGACCTACGAAAGCGTCGCCTGAAGCCTCATACGACTTGGCATCTCGACGAGGTCTATCTGAAAATCGACGGCCGAATGGTCTACCTTTGGCGGGCCGTCGACGCCGAGGGCGAGGTCCTCGATGTGCTGGTCCAGTCGAAGCGCAACAAGCACGCCGCGCTGAAACTGATGCGCAAGCTCCTGAAGAAGTATGCCTTTGTTCCTGAGCGGTTGGTCACCGACGACTTGCGGTCATACAGCGCCGCGGTCCGGGAGCTTGGGATCGAACGCCACCATGAGCGCGGGCGATGGAAGAACAACCGAGCTGAGAATTCGCATCAGCCGACGCGGCGGCGGGAGCGCAAGATGCAGCGGTTCAAGAGCCCGGGTTCAGCCCAGAAATTTCTTTCCACACACGCCGCCGTCTACAATACCTTCAACGTCCAACGCCATCTCCTCTCAGCCCAAACGCACCACGCGCTTCGCGCTGCGGCGATGACCATGTGGCGGACTGCAGTCGCAGCGGCCTGACAATTCCTGAGGTGCCGACACTTCGCGCTCGCGGCACGGCAACGTGACAAAGCCGGTGAAACAGCCCATCGCCGCTATGGTCGCAAACGCCCACGCGGCTTTGCGCTGGCTGGATCGTCCGGATGAGGACGAGGTCCGGCAGGCGCTTAGTCGCATCGTCAGGAACGGCGCTCAGGCGGGCGCCCTCGTCGACCGGACCCGCGATCTCGCGAAAAAGCGGCCTCGGCAGAGGGACCGCGTAGAGATCGATGCAGCGATACGCGAGGCGATTGAGCTCATCCGCACAGAAACAGCGAAGAACGGCGTCTCCGTGCAGACGGAGTTCGTCGAGACCTTGCCGCCGGTTCAAGGAGATCGGGTCGAATCGCGGTTGGGGTAACCAACCGTTCTGATGATCGTCGCTTCGTCGACGACGCCCCGAGAGCGCTCTCCATGAGAACGCTCATTTGGGGGGTGTCGCGAACTGTAGTCCCTTTGGCTTGCCAAATCTCTCGTCGAAGGCGTAGCCGACGTTGCGAACAGTGCGGATCGGATTGTGCTCCCGCCCCTTTGACAGCGCCCTGCGCAACCGACCGACATGGACGTCGACCGTTCGCTCCTGGATCTCGGCCGCCTGGCCCCATACCCCGTCGAGCAACTGCGCGCGAGAAAACACGCGGCCCGGCTTTCCCAGGAGATATTCCAGCAGACGGAACTCCTTCGGACCGAGATGGATATCGCGAGAGCCTCGCCGCACCCTGCGCGTTTCGCGATCAAACTCGAGGTCGCCGGCGTTGAGGCGATCGACGATGGGCTCGGGACAGCTCCGGCGCAGGAGAGCGCGAACCCGAGCCATCAGCTCTGGAACAGAGAATGGCTTGATGACGTAGTCGTCGGCTCCGACCGAAAGGCCGCGCCCGCGCTCGGCTTCCTCGCCTCGCGCCGTCACCATGATAACGGGGAGCGTGCGCGTATTCTCGCGCGCCCGTAGCCTCTGGAAGATTTCGAGACCGGACACGCCGGGCAGCATCCAGTCGAGGATGACGAGGTCAGGCGTGCTCTCGGCGAGGCGGAGCTCCGCCTCGTCGCCCCGCTCGACGCTCTCGACGACGTAGCCCTCCGCTTCCAGATTGTAGGCGAGCAAGAGGGCAATATCCGAATCGTCCTTGACGATGAGGAGACGCGGCGCAGAGGCAACGTTGGGGCGAGCAATCTCCTTGCGCGCCCGATTTATACGTCGCCCCCGGCCGCGTCGATGTCGATCTTGGCGTCGGTCTCCGGGCGACCGTGCGGGCGCTCCGAAGGCATTGACCGGCCACTGACCAGAAAGACGACCGTTTCGGCGATGTTGGTCGCATGGTCGCCGATCCGCTCGATATTCTTGGAGGAGAAGAGGAGATGCGCGCAGAAGGAGATGTTGCGCGGATCCTCCATCATGTGGGTCAGGACATCACGGAAGACGGAGTTCTCCAGCTCGTCGAGATCGACGTCCCGCTCCCAGACCTCCCGCGCGCGCTCTTCATCGCGCTGCGCATAGGCGTCGAGAACGTCCTTCAAGAGTTCGGTCGCCACCTCGTTCATATGTTTGAGGCCGATGATCGCGCGAGGAACCCTCGCCTCCGAGCCGGCCTTCACCGTGCGCTTGGCGATATTCTTGGCGAGATCGCCGACCCGTTCGAGGTCGCCGGCGATACGGATCGCGCCGATCAATTCGCGCAGATCGACCGCAACCGGCTGGCGCCGCGCGATCGTTATCACCGCGAGATCTTCGATCTCGCGCTGGAGCGCGTCGAGGCGCAGGTCGGTTGCGACGACCTCGTGCGCGAGGACGGTGTCCGCGTTGGCGAGCGCGTCCATGGCGTCGATCACCATTTTTTCCGCGATACCGCCCATCTCGGCGATGCGGCGCTCGAGCGTGTCGAGCTCCCTGTCGTAAGCCTTGCCAGTATGATCCACCACAACGTTTGCTCCCTCACAGCGGAACCGGCCGGTCAGGTAATCCTGGGTGTGCTTGTCGCGAGGCGACGTGAAGACGGCGTTCGTTTCGCCAAATCATTCCAGAGTTTACCCTAAGAGTACTCAAGGCTTGCCATTTCGAAGCTCTTAGCTCGAGCCCTGAACTCCTCCCCCCTCCGCCCGCGCGTGACCGTCCGCTCGTGGGTCGATTTCACCTGTTCGCTAGGCCGCCGCTGAATGACCGCTATG
>CAWDTW010000036.1:0-17433 GCA_963805295.1 uncultured Alphaproteobacteria bacterium
GGCGTTGACCACGAAGGCAAGGCCGAATGGGGCCGCGAGGTCGAGCGCCTAGCGCCCGCGTCTCCTATCTCTACGATCTCATGGACGCCGCCTACGACGCCGCCGCGATCCACGACCAGAGCCGGGCGCTCGGCCACGCCCCCATCGTCGACCGCAACTTTCGCGCCGTGGCGACCTGGCTGTCGTGGACGGAGGCCGAGGTCAGCACGCAGGAGACCGGGATTTGGCCGCAGGCCACGTCGATGTGGAGTTTGTACCCGGTCCAGGTCTCTTTGTAGCCCTTGCTGTTTTTCTTGCAGCCGACGTCGCAGGCGGTGGGCAGGTCGGCGAGCATCTGGCCGAGGTTCTGCGTGACCTGCCGCTCGAGAGACGCGTCGGCTTGAAGCTCATCCACATGCCCGACTTCGACGACGTGATCTACGATTTCCGCACCATGGCCAACGCGTCAACGCCCGGTTGAAAGACGAGTTGAGTCAGATTCTCCGCGTCCGCGGCGCACTCAAGGTCAAATGCCATCTCATGTTCGGCATCCTCGCGCTCGCCGTCGATCAGATCATCCGTGTCGTCGACTACAGGACCGCCCCTGCCTGACCCAGCCGGGTTCACCCCCGCCCGGCACAGGAAAATTCACCTCGCTCAGGGTGTTCTGCAAGAAGCTCTCAAAACACACAGAAATCCCTTCGCAAAGGGTATCCAGGTCTGGCTTAGACATAGCGACTGTTTTTATTTCTGCTTGTCCAGTTTTGTTTTTGCTCGTTATTTTAAAATAACCGTCGATACCACCGGATGCGTCGCGGTAGTAAAAGCTGTGGATCATATCGTTGCGACCGCAACGAATTGCGTCGAAAACGGCTACGGTTTTAGTGCCTTGATCCAAAAGCGAGGAAAAAGACGCGACGCTCGGTCTGCCAGATGATCCGCTCGATCAGTGGGCGATAGTGATGCAGCTCAGCTTGCCATGGCTCAACTCTCGGGTCGGCCACCGCCGTCAGCTTTGTCGAAGCCTGATCGAGATAGGCCAACGTCGCTCGGGTCACCTTGACCAGCTCGCGGTAGTGGGGGACGCGGTTCGGTCGGCCGCGGGTGAACTCGATGGCGCGCGCCCGGATCGCGCGCAACAGCCGGCGGAGGAAGGGTTTGATCTCCTTGCCGCTCGGCCGCTTGGCGGGACGAAGCACGGCAGTGACGAAGCGGCCCTCGCCGTCGAAGACGACGATCGGCTGAAATCCGTATTCGTCGTAATGGGCGTTGAACAGCCGCAACTGTTGGCCGCCATGGACCGCGTCGAACGTGTCGTCGATGTCGAGCGTGATGCGTTTGGGAACCGCGGGAAAGGACTCGCAATAGAGATCGACCATGGCGCGGCCCATCCGCAACAGGGCGCGAACGTCGGGCAGATTTTCCAACCGCGAGATCGTCGACTGCGAGCACAGTTCGCGATCCGACGGCGTCAGATCGAGCGCCATCTTGAACATCGGATCGCTTCGCAGACAATTGGCGTCGTTGCCGTCCTCATAGCCCGCCGCGATCATCAGCAGCCGAAAGCGGATGATCTCCGCCAGGCTGTGGGTGATCTGATCGGGCGCGCGGGGATCGACCATGCAGGCGGCGAGCCGATCGGCGACGCCAAGGCGCTGGTCGACCTCGCGCAACGCCAGAACGCCGCCATCCGACGACAACAAGCCGCCGTCAAACTTGACCTCGACGCGCTTGCCCGAAACAGGTGACAACCCAGGCAACGGCAACATAGGATCGTTCATGGCGGGTGTGCCCTTCCTGAAATCGCGCGAATCGGCCTCGATAACCAGATTCTACACGAAATCAGATATTTAAGCTACATCCGCCAGCCCGCCATGCATAATGCGGGCTAGATGGTCATCCTCAAGACCGGTCCAAAAGCGTCTTGCCAACGGTGTATTTTGGAACAAGATAGCTCCTTATGAAAAACACTCCGGACATGGCGTTGACAGGAATATCTGAACGCGAGCGCGCCACGATGCTGGCGCTCTTGCAAATGCCGCCCGAGCAACAGAAAGCCGCCCCCAAGCCTAGCACGAAACGAGGTGAGTTGCAGCGGCGACGGCGTGAGAATGAGCGCCAGCGGCCTAGTGGGGCCAGCGACGGCGGTTAGGAGATCGCGACTTCAACAGGCCGTCGATACATCAAGCGCTTGCCCTTGGCGCCTTGAACGATTTTGGCCGCGCGAGCTGCGTCATCGATCCCACGCTTGATGCGGTTCGAATAACGGAAGTCGAATTCCGCAAGGTATCGGTGAAGGTGCTTCTCGCTGCAATGCTGATAGACTCCGACCATGCCACGCTTGAAAATAGAGAAGTAGCCCTCGGCGCAATTCACGCTGATGACCATGTTGGTCTTTCGGTCACGATAGGCGTATTCTTCGCGTGAATGGTCGACCTTGCCGTGGTTGGCAAATTCCTTGCCAATCTGGGTATACTGGTTTGCTTCGTCGGTCATGAGATGGGCTTCGCGAGCGACGTTGGCGCGGACGAGCGGAACGAGGTCGTCCTTCTTGACGCCGGCAACATGGAAGGAGCGAGCTTCGCCGCCACGTTCAACGAGGGTAAGAACCGCGTTCTTATGGGCATATCCGCGATTGATGTCCTCGCCTTCCTTGCGGCCGATAAAAGTTTCGTCGGCTTCGACTGGCGTCCCGTCTCCACCCATGGGCGCAAACTCGTCTTTGCGCATCGCCTCACGGATGCGGTGTTCCATGAACCAAGCAGTCTGATAGGTGACGCCGAGCATGCGGTGCATCTGATGCGCGCTCATGCCTTTCTTGGACGACGCCATCAGGTGAATAGCCATCCACCACTTGGACAGCGGGATCTTGGAACGCTCGAAAATCGTTCCGACCGTTACGGTGAATTGCTTCTTACAGTCTCCGCAGTAATAGAGGCCCGGACGAGCGGACTTGCCCTCAATCTTGCCGATCTTGCCGATGCAGCCGCAATGCGGGCAAACCGGACCATCCGGCCATAGAAGCGCTTCGATTGCTTCGCGCGCTACGTTGTCGTCAGTGAAGGCGGCGGCTTGGATATCGGCGGCGGACATTGGAAATCTCCTATGCCCGCCATACTACACCTATCCCAGCATTTGTCAACTAGATAATCGCCAAGGAAATGGCGCCCCCGAAGGCGCGGCGTCGGAGCGCGCGGCGATGGTCGTTCCGACCCAATCCCTCAGGTCTCGCCGCACAGAAACAAGCGCGGCGAGCGCTTCGGCAAAGCCACTGCGAGTCGCCTGGAAACGGCGTCGCAAAGGGTTGAAAAGATTGATTCCGCGCCCGGAAATGGTATGGCCCCGGCAGCCTCGGACCCCCAAGATCTAGGGCCTGGCGCGCCACGACCGTCGCCCTAGGGCAGGGGCGGGTGGCTCGCCCTACCCCTTTCGCGACTCGCCTCTCATAGCCGACGATGAACCGCTGGCCGACGCGGGCGCCGAGCTTCGAACCTACGTCTCTGCGTCGGCCGCCATCTCTGCGCCGTTTGTCAGGACCCGAACGAGTTCCGTCGAACCTTTCGTGCGGCATCCTGAACAGGCCAGAGTAGGGGTCGCTCAGTTCGAGGATCAGCAGCACCGCGCTCGCGACGCAGATCGCTCCGAGCGCGGCCAGGACGATCGTCAGCGCGTCGACATCCGATAGCAGACCGTAGCCGAAGAACAACACGCACGACCATCCGAGAACGACGGCGAGCAACAGGGACGGAACCCGATCGACGAGGCTCCGAAATATCGTCACTTGCGTTTCCACGAGAGCCAGTTGCAAAATGATTTGGAACGCCTCTCATAACCCCTCTCAAATCGAGGCAATATATTTAGAATCCATTCAACGGTTGTCAAGGCAATATTCTAAAATATTCCGCTTTACTGTGAGAAATATTTCTATATAGTGTCGATTCTATCGTCCTGAACCCTAGCAACAGCAATGACCGACGATCCTCTCGACGCTATGAAAGCGCGCTGGAACCACATCCAGGGCTATCTGTTTCCTTGGCTTCGCGAGGAAGTCGACCCGATGACCGAAGCGCTCGGGCGGCTCGTCACGACCCTCGACGTGATCGGCCTCGAGGCCTTCGTTCCCGAACCGCCCCGAGGCGCCGGCCGCCCGCCTGACGATCGCCGCGCCCTCGCCAGGGCTTTCGTCGCCAAGGCGGTGCTGGGCGTTCCTACCACCACCGCTCTGATCGAGCGCCTCGATGTCGACAAGTCGCTGCGTCGCATTCTCGGTTGGGAACGACGCTCGCAAGTGCCGTCGGAAGCTACCTTTTCCCGCGCCTTCGCGGAGTTTGCGCAGGGCGATCTGCCCGACAAGATGCACGCGGCGCTGATCGAGCGCTCGCTCGGCGGGCGCATCGTCGGCGTGATCGCGCGCGACGCCACCGAGATCGAGGCGCGCGAGAAGCCGGTCAAGACGGAGCCGAACGACAAAAAGGAGGATCCGCCGCCGCCCGATGGCGCTCAGCCGACGCGCAAGCGCGGACGCCCGCGCAAGGACGAGCAACGGCCAAAACCCGAGCCGACGCGCCTCGAACGGCAGACCACGCAGAACCTCGATCAGATGCTCGCCGATCTGCCCACCGCGTGCGATGTCGGCTCCAAGAAGAACAGCAAGGGCTACAAGGAAACCTGGATCGGCTACAAACTGCATCTGGATGTCGCCTGCGGCCAAATCCCGGTCTCCTGCGTACTGACCTCGGCTTCCGTCCACGACAGTCAGGTCGCCATTCCCTTGATGACCATGACCGGCGCCCGCGTCTCCTATCTCTACGATCTAATGGATGCGGCCTACGACGCCGCCGCCATCCATGACCACAGCAAGGCGCTCGGCCATGCGCCGATCATCGATCGCAACTTTCGCGCCCAGCACGAAGCCAAGGCCGAATGGGCCAAAGAAGTCGAGCGCATGAAACTCATCCATATGCCCGATCCGGACGACGTCATTTTTAATTTTCGCACCCTGGCCGAACGCGTCAACGCCCGACTGAAGGATGAATTCGGCGCACGGTCCGTGCGCGTGCGCGGCGCGATCAAGGTCAAATGCCACCTCATGTTCGGCGTGGTGGCACTCGCGGTCGATCAAATACTCCGCGTCACGCAGCTCAGGCCCGCGCCAGCCTGAGCGCCGGCCGCTCCGCCCCGCGAACACAGGGAAAATTCGCCGCGTTCGATGAATTTTGCAAGAGGCTCTCCATATTCACCCTCTGGATAACGCAATTCCGCCACGGCCAACTGAAGATGACACAGCCAACTCTTTTGTGTCTCAGACGCGATCAACCGTCCGGAGTTCCCAAGCTGTTTCTGCGGACCCTTTTGTATGCGACCGCGAGCAAAGGGCGTGTTGTCGAAAGCATGTTCTTGCGGGTTCATCACCCGTACGGAACCTATACATTTGATTTCTGGGGGCACACGGAGAGTGGTAAGCTCACGCTTGGCAGTGGTCTATTCGTCGGCTCGACCGGTGTTGCTGCGGATCACCATTTCAACCCACGGCACGACGCGCACCAATTCATTTTTGCTTCTGGAGAATACCGTGTTGAAATTTTCGCCGCTCTTGTAGGTCAGACCGCGCCCAAGAGGCTGATGGAGGTGACTTTCTTGGTGGATGGGCAGCAGTCGGCCGAGTTGATCCAGTTATTCGATGTACAGCTTTGGCTCTTTTGGAATGCAGAGAAGCGAAGCTATTATGGACAGATTAATCGTGGCCCCGGGGTTCCCGCTCCGCCGTCTTGGGGGCATTTTCCGGGTCCGGCGACAACCGAGGGATCGAACGATCCCTTTGGGGAAAGGTGATCACGCCGCCGCGCTCATTCCCCGCGGTCGACGACATGACGATGCGAGCACGTTCCGATGGGCGCGGACCGCTCGCGTCGGACTCCTATGATGCTTGAAGCGCTTGGCCCTCGCGGCTGCAATCGCGCTTATCCCGGCAGTCGGATTCGCTGAAATGCGAATGCGCCGGCACGGAAGACGAGGCCGGTTTCGTAGTGCCGCGGCGATCGGCTCGGCGCGCGATGCGCGCTGCCTCTAGCGGTGCCGCCACCAAAGGTAATAGCCAATTAATCCGACGACGGCGATGACAGTCAAGACCAAAACAATAATAATTATCACTCGGTAGCTGGTCGGGTATGCAAGTGAAGCTAGGCTTACGGTTAAGCACAAAAAGCCCATCGCTGCGACAAACGAAAGAAATTGCCGACTCTGAAGTGCTTGGACCTCCGGGGGTTGCAAAGCTTGCCAAAGGATAGTCCAGATATAGTAGCAATACAACAGCAGTGCTAGTGTAACGACTAGACTGACAACGACAGAAACGTGCTTTACCCGTTCGCTCTTACCTATAAGCACAGGCCGCAAGGCGATCGATAAAAGCAATCCGATGGCAGCACCGAGGTAACTCCCTTCGGACTGGTCATCGGTCGATACTAGCCTACCACTCGAAGCGAACGGAGCGACCCACTGACCGAAAATCACGAAAATCGGGCCAGGAAGAAAACTTTCGAGTTTGCGGCCGATATCGTCGGTCATTGAGCACTATCTTGGGCCGGAGACGAATACGGGAATGTCCACCGAGGCAACAATCTCGTGTTCTTGATCAAGAAAATCGTAGGTCGCGTAAACAAGCTTCGGGTTCTTAATGTCATTGACATTAAACCTTATTTCGTTTTGCCGTTCGTTTTTTATCGTGGGCGGATTTGCGCACTGTAATCCTTGGCTAAGACCTCGGCGGGCCCAACAAACGCAGGGGCGACGGTAACCACGCTCGGGTCGCCGCTGCTATTGTCTAAAGGACTTAGTGTATACCTGAAATAACTCGTGTAGCTACCGTCTCCAACGATTACTCCCGCCTGGCCCTCGAGACGAAGCATCGTTTTTTCAGCATATTTGGCGATCGAAGGAAAGTAGTTCGTCACTGACTGAGTAATATTGATCAGCTTCTCCTCACCGCCCTTCGTTTCGCGAACGGCGTGCGCAATCTCCGCTGCAGCCTGCCGGCAACCAACATTCTTCTCGTGCTCCACTCCCTTGGCTTCTTCATCGTCAGCGAGGAAGCTAGCCTCAATGAACTGGCTCTGATTGCCATATTCAAGACAACCATCTTTTTGCTGGGCGGCTTTTCCCAACTCTAGCTTATGTGAGGGAAGCGGTGAGTCGGCTTGGAGCCAACCGTTGATACCTGGAACAAGCCATTGCACGTGAGTCGGGGGATAAGGTGGCGGTGGTGTATTGACAATACATGCGGTCTTGACGAAAGGATACTGACCACTAGTAGTGGCATCAAGGTTTTGCTCGATAATGGAATTTGTGTAGAAGTGGAACGGTGTAAGCGGATGATCTTGACCGACTGGGCCAGGACATGCGTTACCCGCACCCGCAGCCCAGGAGGAGAGCGGAAGCGCGGAAAAAAATATCCAGGCTGAGACAGCCGGCAACGGATTGGTTCGGGAACGACTCATTCGATATCTCTCCCAGTCCGCAGTCGGCACCTTAAACGTAACCGGACAGCTATGTAAACCGTCGGTTTGACGGGGCCTGCCCTCAGGGTAGGGCATGGCAAGCCGGACGAGCGCCCGCCGGCGGCCAGTCTCATGGTTTTTTCCTTTGGCGCGCGCCGATCGTTACAGCGCGTGCCGTGTGCATGTCGAGTAAAGCCGGCCGAATCCCCGCAAATCTCTGATACGTGATCAAAGTGCCATCTAGGCTTAGAGCCGGCCGACGTCTCGACCGCCGGCCAGCGCGCCGGCCATCCTCTTGATGTTGGCCGTCGTCACGCCGATCGCCGTATCGATCTGCGCCATGCTCGCCTGGATTCCGCCAGCCATAGCCTCCGCCTTCGAGGTGACAAAGGCGCCGAACGCATTGCCGAGGCCCGCGAACCGCTTTTCGAGCGCCGCGATCTGCTCCCCAATGGCTGTGAACCGCTCGGCAAGGCGGAGCAGGATCGGGCTAATCCGGTCCTCGGCGACCAGTTCGTCGGGGACCGTAAAGGAGCTAATCAAGGCGCCCTCGCTTTTTCGCAGATTGCGACATAGGAGACGGATCTCATTTGACGACGCGTTTAGGGTTCGGGTGCGGGAAGTTGTTGCGCGATCGGCGCGACGAACCTTGAAGCGGCGCGTATTCTGGGCTGCTCGCAGGAGGAGTTCGAGGTTTGGCTTGGGGCATGGCCGGATCAGAAGGCGGCATTGGAGAAGGGTCGGCGCGAAGCGTCACCATCCGCGCGGCGATTGTTGCGTGCGCACGCTGAGCGGCCGACGGCTGCGGGCGTGAAGGCCGCAATGGCACGCCGCGCGCGCCCTCAGCCTCTTGATGTAGCGGCGTTGCCTTTCGGAGTCGCTCAGGGCCATTTTGGCCGCGTCCCTAACAAATATTCAGCGGTTAGCTTGTCGTCTAACAGACTACCACCGGTTAGTTTACGACGGAAGAACAGCCGAAGCCCATATTTCAAGAGATTATTCCGCGAGCGAACGCGTACACCATGCCTCAACCCCTTATATTCCCTGGCCTCGCGCCCTCCTCCACACTCGGGATTAAGCCAAAATCGTTCGCCCCGCGTCGGAAATAAATCCAAAAGACGTCCAATATTGCGCAACGCCTCACATTCCCTGGCCTCAGCCCAAAAATCACAAAAACACGAAAAAATAAAAAACCATGGATACCGCGCGACGTACTGGCGCAGCGATTCCGAGCGATGTTCAGTTGTAAACCGCCCGCCCCGTCTCGATTGGTTCGAAGGTCGAGCCCTTCATCAGAACCGCGATCCCGAGCCTCAGGGATGCGTCAGGACGGTCGAGATCGGGCAGGGGTGGATGCCTCGAAGCCCTCGAAGGCCGTCCTCCGGTGACGGAGCGTCAGCAGCGAGCCTCTTGTGCTCGTCTGCCGTGTGCGTCTACCGCGAGAGCCATCGAGGTCGAGGCGAGCCTCTGGACGGCCTCAAAACCGGGCCTGACTAGCGGATATCGTATCCGACACCCAGCCTATTATGTCAACGAAACCAACGCCGTTGACAATCGTGTCGCTCGCATGTCGCGTCAGGACGCGAGCAGCATCCGCTCGTAAATCAAGCTGCCGCGATACGGCTCAGGCAGAGCGGACGCTCGCTTGCGTAGTGCGTCGCCCTTGATGCCAGGCGGCGGATCGTTGCTCGTCAGCATCCGGCGCGGCTTTGCTCAGCACGTACGGCGCCTCGCCGACGGCCCTCATGTTCGCCCGGCGGGGCTGCTGTTCGGGCGTCCAGCCCTCGGCCTGCCCGTTGTCCTTCGGTTCGCGCCGCGGGCCGGATTGAACCGGTTCTCGACCGCGCCAGGAGCCTTCGCGCCGGTCGCCAAAACGCCCTGGCCAGGTAGTCCGACCCTGCCGCCGCCGGCCTCGATGCGCTCGGCGAGAAAATCCTTCGGCGGACCGACGCTCGGCGCCAGCATGCCGTAGACGCTTGCGACTGCGCCCGACACGAAACGCATCCAGAAAAGCGTTGTAGGTCTCGTCATGCTCGGCCTGCCGCAGCCCCATCAGCGCGCCGTCAATCAGCGAATCAGCCTGCGGTTCGGGCGACATGCCAGGCGCGCGCGTAATCCGCTCGGGGTCAGCTCTGTTCGCGTCGGTCAGCGTCCCGTAATGCGTCTGGTTCATCTCGCGCTCGTTGGCCTCGTCGAGACCCTCGGTGAAAGCCTTCATAAATGCCTTGCGGAACTCGTCCATTGCCTTTCCCTTCCTCATCTCGCGCCGTCGACAAGCGACACAAACCGCCGGCCGACGCGCAGCGCGATCAACACACCGGCGCGAACCTTCTTGATGGCAGTTTCGTCAACCACGGTTGCGTCAACCATCACCCGACCATCATGCACGCGGAGCCTGTCGATTTACCGGCGGCGGACCCGCCCGACATCTCACGCAACGGCCCTGGCCCGTCGCTGTAAGCCACGACCGTCTCGTCGAGGTCGTTGGCGTCGTCATCAGGCGTCAACGTCCCGCGAGCTTGTAGCCGCAGGCTACCATCGGCCTCACGTTCACAGCTGGTGATAGGCGCGAACATGCGGCAAGTCTACCATAGGCGCTGCTGGACCAGCAGGTTCGCCCAAGGTTTTGCTAGGCAGGCGACATACGCGTAGCTCGCCCTTCAAGACATGCGAAAGTGTGTGAGCTGGTCATCGGTCCCTCTCTCGTCGCCTACGCGTAGCGGCCCTTCAAGACATGCGAAAGTGTGTGAGCTGGTCATCGGTCCCTCTCTGGCGCCTACGCGAGCTCGCCCTTCAAGACACGCGAAAGTGTGTGAGCTGGTCATCGGTCCCTCTCTCGGCCCCGCTCTTGGCGAGACCTCGCACGTGGTCTGGCGCCCCAGGCGTTAGCATGCGTGTGGCGCATCGCTTAGTTGGTGAGTCATGCGTTGGGCGCGTTGGTGCGGGAATTTGTTCCACGGTGACAAATCCTCGGGCGAGGGGTTGGCGGTGCGGCGAAAGTTTGGCGCGGGACGTCCGGGCGCGCAAATGGCGTAAGCAGGGTTCTGATTGCTGTCTCCAGGCTGTAGCGGCACCCTTCATCACGGCGGCGTCTGGCGGGTATGGTCGGTTTCGCTCTGCTCCGGCTGTCGGTGGTCCGCCCTCTGACGCTCCTCCTTTCGGGCGTCGGGGGAGCGGAAAGCGGGGCGTCGCACGGGGGTGTCATGTCTCGCATACCGCGCTTCCTTCCGCGGTCAGCCCTTCAGGCGGCTCAAGACAGCCTTAAGCCCGGTTTGGGCTACCGGGGGCGCCGCCGCGCCGCCAGCATCCAAGGCCATCTGCGGGGCAACTACGGGGCCGGCGATTGGCTCTCGGCTCGCCGTCTTCGCCGCCAGGCTTTCGGCGAGCCGCTGCTTCCAGAGGGCGACTGCGATTTGGATTTCGCCCGGCGCCGGCTTCGGCCACTTCAAGCTGGCGGGGTCGAGCGCTCGCCATTTTTTCAGCCGCAGTTAGGATGACCTTCGCCTTGGCGCGGTCGGCGTCGGTCTGCGCGGCCGTCAGGATGCCCATCCCGTATTCGGCGACGGCGCCGGGCACGGCGATGAGGGCGAGCTTGGCGGCGCGGAAGCGTTCGAGGTCGCCGGGCCAGCGGTCGACCAGCGTCTCGATGTTCGGCGGCGTATTGTTCGAGGGTCCCGGCAAGGGTCTTCGTGGCGTCGGCGGGTTCGGTCTGCATGTGCGATTCCTCTGCTAGTTGTGTGAAAGCGAAATACGGGCGCGGGGCGGGCTTTTCAAAACGGCTCCCACGGCTCGTCGGGCGTAGCGGCGCTTGCGGCGATTGCAGCTTCGATCGTCGCAATGCTGCGGTCGAGCGCCTCGATCTTCGAACGAACCCACGAATGATCGATCGGGTCTATAGCCGGGAGGTCGCGCTCGAAGCGCTCCCGGCGCCAGGTGCAAGCGCAACTCACGTCCCTTGCGTCCTGAAGGCTCAGCTCTACGGTCACTGCATCGCTCACTTGACGGGCCCTTTCGGGGTTTCAGGCTCGGCGGCCGGCAGGCGGACCATGGACAGGGCGACAACCTTGCCGTTGCGGCGCTGCACGCGCTGCTCATAGCCCTCAGCGACAAGCGCCAGGCTCCCAGCCGAGAGATTCCTCCCGAGATATAGAGGTAGTGGGGGTTTCCCGCACTGGGGCCTTAGTGGGGGTTTCCCGCACTGGGAAACGGTCGTTTCCGGTGGGGGTTTCCCGCATTGGCGCCGTGGGTTTTCCCGCACTGGACTTTTATTTTTTGGCGCTGCGTTCCGCCCGTGCACGCTTGGCGGTCGCTTCCGCCTCTTCAGGTGTTTTGATGCGACCGCCATTCGTCGGTTGTCTCTTTGTGTGATCCGAAATAGCAATACGTCAGTGGATGGAGAACGTCGGCTGACGAAAGCCGGCATTACCGGCGCAACCCTGCCGAGTGATCTCGATGAAACCCAACACTACAAGCTCGCGGATCGCCGGCGCGATCGCGTGTCGCTCAACACCGTACTCGACAAAATGATCGAAGGTGCAAGCGAGCCGGCCGTTCTCTTCGGGCTTGCCTCCATGGCGAGCTAGCTCGATTTCAAGCCGCGACATCACGCGTTGCGCCGACAGGCTCAGAGCACGATAGGCAGGGCTTTCGAGCATCTCGATTAAGCGCCATGCAAAGGCGCCGGGGATTGATCGATCCGCGCTCTGGGCGGTTCCTACTCATGGCGGGCCGCCTTCTGCCCGCGCCTGGACTGCTTCAACCCATGACAACGTAGGATGCTCGGCGAAATAGGCGTGCACCTGCTCTTTGAGATCGGCAGGCGCGGCGATCTCCTCCCGCGACATTGCGGCCAGGGCCTCATTCACTGCCCGCCTGGCGCTCTCAGCGCCGCGCTTAAACAGGCAGTAGGCTTTCTCTAGGGCGTGTCAGTGTCGGGAATGACCTTGCCGACGCCGTGCTCGTCGAGCTTCCCCCTCCAGGAAATCGATGAACTCTGGCGGGAGGTCAGCGCATTCAGTTCGACGCGCTGGCCGACATCGGGGCGGGGTCCGGTCAAAAGGAAATCAATTTCGGCTGGCGTCGCTCCGTTGGCCTTCAACCGTTCGCGCCACGCGGCCTTGCTGCCTCACGAAGCGTCACGGGCTCGGCGGACTGGATGAGCCGGAGGTGCTCGACGTCGGTGAGCCTCAGCCCGAAGTCGACGACCCTGAAGTCCTCACCGATTTTGTTTGCTCAATCGATACCGGCGATTCAATTTGGTGCAGCGTGCTCGCGATCGTGAAGCCGCTGATATCGAAATCGTGCAAGGTGTAGAGCGGGATCTGGTAGCGAGCGCAGGTCTGGTCGACGAGCTGGCGCGCCGCCGTGACGGACATGCCCTTGCACGACATGGTCGCCAGGTCGTGCCGGGCGCCGATCTGGGCCTGCTCCAGGAGCGGGTCGAAGCCTTCCTTCTCGGTGTAGAGAAGCCCGCCGTAGCGCCCTTCTGGACCGGGGTGGTAATCGGCGGCGCCGGTGAACCCGCCTTCGATCAGCCTCGGCTTGGAGTAGCCGGTGACATAGGTTCGAACGGCCAGGGTCCCGAGGCCGAACTTGCGCCGTATGCGGCTCGGTGAGATGGCCGCGATCGCAAAAACACCACGTCCCATTTCGCGCATTCGTCCGCGTGCTCATTCATGTAATCGACAAGCGGGCCTTGGGTGAAACTATTGCCGTCGATGTCGCTCCTTTCAGTCAGGCGATAAAGCTCGGGTCGCGCCGCATAGAAGACCTGTCTCGGCGTTCGCCGACAGCTCGGCCGTCGCCGCTCGCCTTGGCGTAAGCCGCCGACATGAGCGAAGAAGGCGGCGGCCCGGAGCGACATCGGCTTCTATTTGGCCGTCAGGATGTCCATGCGCCGCAGCGCTGCGCTTGCGGGTCTTTCTCTTCGGCCTTGCGCTGCCTGCACCAGGTCGTCCGTTACATGCTGGGCGGCGGCGATGATCGCCTTTGTCGACCTGGTGCGGCAGGATGACGACCGACTTGCCCTTGTCGATGAAACGTCGGGTGCGGAATGGGAACACGCAGCAAGAAGGAGATCGGCTCGTCTGGCCCGGCGCGCTGCTCGGTCAGGATAGACCCAAGACCTCCGATAGCCTCCGAGGAGGCGCTGAAACGGATTGCCGTTGACAGGAGCCGACCAGTTCAAAGTGGCGACTCATCATGCGTGCAGCCGCCCTCAGGGCGAAACCCGAAGCCGCACTCGATGAGGTACGGAACGCCGTCGACCTCGATCTCGACCTTCTTGTACTGTTGCGCCGAAGGCGCGCCTCCGACCATGTGGAGCACGTGCTCCTTGCCGATCATGCCAAGGTCGCTTGGCTTCACGGCTCGGCTGTGCCGATTTCATCTCCTTCGAGCAGATGAGCAGTGGCACCGTCGCCCCGAGCGTCGAATAGTTTTTAGTTATTTGCCGCGCCTGGTGCCGATGGCTTCGCAGATGTCGCGCCGTTTGGCGGTGCCGGAGAGGCCGCGAAAGTCGGCGATGACGTCGGCGACCGTCCGTTGGGGCGAACCGGTCTTGTTCTCGACTTGTTGATCTCGGCCGCCATCAGGGTCTTGAGCGACCCGATGCCGTACCAATACGTCGCTCGTCGGGTCTGTCGGCTTCCACTTCCCCCAGTGCGGGTTTGTGGCCTCCGAATAAAATGAAAGGTTCTATTGGCGTTTAGTACTAATTCAAGCTCGTGGCGCGGTTGATTCGAGGAGGCGTTGGTGGAGAGCCCGGAATTCGAGATTGGCGGGGCGGATGGGTCGGTTGACCCCAGCGCAGCGGCGACAGGCGGTGGAGGCCTTTGCAAGGCCGGTCGGAGGACGTTGCGTGGGGCTTTGGCGAACCGGTCGAGGCGGCGGCTCGAGGATCGGAGGAAGCGCCGGCGGCGCTTGCCGAGGGGGACGCGCGCAAGCAGCGCCGGGTTCGCGAGGACGCGCTGGGGGACATCGGCCAGGCGAAGGTGGAACGCCGGGGTTCCCCCCATTGCGCGGGGCGCGACATCGTCGCCTGGGGACGGGCGAACGGTCTGGCGCGCTCCCGCTGCAAGAGCTGCGGGCGCGCGTTCAACGCCCTGACGAAGACGCCGATGGCGGGGCTGCGCAAGAAGGAGCAATGGCTCGACCACGCCCAGGCGATGATCGAGGGAACCGGCGTCGCGGAGAAGGCCGCCGAACGTTGCCACGTCCACCCCACCACGTCCACCACGGCCTTCCGCTGGCGACACCGGTTTCTCGGCTCGCCCGCGCTGGACAAGCCCAAGACGCTGAGAGGCATTGTCAAGGCGGACGAGACGTTCATCCTCAAATCGTTCAAGGGCCGAGGTCCGTCTTTTGCCGCCCGCCGCGCAAGCGGGGCGGCAAGGCCAAGCACCCGGGCCTCTTCTTCGAAAACATCCCGATCCTGGTGGCGCGCGACCGCGAGGGCGCAACCACCGACGCCGGGTGTTGCCCAATGTCGACCGCGCCTGGAATCGCGGCGGCGCTGGACGGCGTGGTCACGCCCGCCAATGGGTCCGTCTGCGACGGCCGGAAAGGCGATCGTGGCCTTCGCCCACAGGGCGAAAATCCCGGTCCATGTCGTTCCCGCGCCGGGCAAGCCCAGCCCCGAGGCCCCCGACCTCCATATCAACAACGTCAACGCCTATCACGGCCGGCTCAAGGAATGGATGCGCCGCTTCCACGGCGTCGCCGCCAAGAACCTGCCCAACTATCTCGGATGGAGACGAGCGCTCGAGGCATGGGGAGACCAGGCCACTCCGCAAAACTCGATCCTCGGCGCCATCGGGATGGGGCCTTATCAACAGATAACGTCATAAGAGCCAAATTTAACCATCTGGCGCCGCGAAGGAGAGTGTGAGGTGCGGGTTCACCCAAGTGAAATCAATCGCGATGTTGTGGAGTTTGACGACCGCGTCCTGATCGAGCCGCTCCGGCCAGAGGAGGACGATCGTAGTCCCTGTCACGGCGCGAGGGTCTGGTCGCTGCTCATGATCAAGGCGCGGCTCGCGCGAGATCGGGTCGATGTCGAACGCGATCCGATGCCTGACTCCGCGGCTCTTGATGATGGTGATCCCCGGCCTGCCGGAGAGCGCGTGAGCCATGGCGAGCGCTGTCTGAAGGGCGTTGCCCTGCTGGCCGCGCGTGGGGCTCACGTAGGCGCTGTTCGACGACGTCCGGTAGCCGTAATTGAGGATTTGCTCGACCGTCTCTGCGGCGAAGCCCAGGGCCATTGTCGCCGACGCTGAGGAACCCTTGGCCGACGGCGATCCTGGCGACTGGCGCGACGCCTTTACGCTCGCAAGCGTCGAGCGCATTCTCAATGATCTCCTTCATGCTGCGATCAGCCAGGCTTTCGGATTGTGCCCGATGAGTTGGGTCAGCTCATCCTTACTGGCAAACTCGGCAACGCGCGAAGTTGTAAATTCGGAGCGCCGCAGGACCGCCGAGCCTTGCTTCCGACCTAGCTCCGGAGGCGTCGCGGCGGGCGCCGATTCCTTACAAGACGACGCGTCGTTCATCCGCGTCGCCCGCCCGTAAGCACGCCGACCGCCATCGGGTATGAGCATCGCGTGATGTGCGCGACCAGGCCGATCACATCGCCAACGGCGCCGTCGCAGTTAAAAAGCTGTTTGTGCGTGTCGACGGACAAGCGTCGGTCCCGCCGCACGTGGGACACGGACCCGAAAATTCAGTGGAAGAAACGCGCTTGAGGTTCGCGCCATGCGTACGCGCGACTTCGAGAATGTCCGCCGAACGAGCAAGCGCGATCCTCTCGGTGCCGGTCAATGAAGCCGTCCCTGGGCGGCCCTGATCCGCTGCCGGTTTGTTGACAATTTCGGTGCGGTGAAGTAGCTGTGGAATTGCCAGAGCCGGGAAGCTTTTTGGCAACGCCAGGAAGGTCGCGCTCAGCCTGCGCGGCCTTCTCCGCTTCGGAGGACCGCATTCATCCGCCGGTGTCGACGCCTGCGCGGGTTTGCCGCCGCCTAAAATATGGCCGCGGCAGCCTGACGTTCGGTCGATACGAGAATTGCGCCGACCTTGTCGACCGGGATCAGCCCTTTCTCGGCCAAATAGTAGACCCGCCGCGGCGGCTGATTGATCACCTTTCCGATTTCAACGGCACCCCACCGCAATTTGTCTAGTTCCGATTTCTCCAAACTCACGTCGCTGCTCCATTCGAGAATCGAATTAACGATCCTTTCACGGCCGTTACGCGAACGCGTGCGGAATAAAAAGGGGCGCTGAGAATTTTGGGGCTGGTTGGCGGCCGAAGCGATGCTCGATGATCGGTCTCAGGACTGTTTCAAAAAATCGGGTCTCGTCGCACTGCTGGCAGTTGAGCGAAGCCTGACCCAAGGCGAATTCGAGCGATGGCGCAGCCAAAGCCACGCCCCAGGCCATTGCCATGCGCATCAGCCATCCTAAATCGTCGGCGCTTCCCTCTTTCATGACCCGTCGGTCCTTGCGCGCCAGGTCGTCGGCTTTACAATGGAACGCCGAGGAATTGCGGCGCCGCTCCCTTGGTCGCCGCGCGGTTCCCGCGCACGTCGAACTCGTCCGCATACTTGAGCCACACGCCAGCGTCGTCCGGCGAGTTGCCAACGAGCGCGCCGTAGCGGACGGCGGATAGCGCAAGCGCAATTCCGCGCGCGGGCAGCTCCGGGTGGAGCCCGCATTCCGCCACGTAACGCGCGGGAGGCCCGGAAGCGCTCCGGATCTCCGCGAAGCGGGAGAGGAGGTCGGCCCTTTGGGCGTCCAGTTGCCTTCGTCATGTCGCGTGGCATGTTGCACGGAACGGCCGGTGTCAATTGAGAGCTGTTGAAAATGTTGTGGAATATCTCGCAACACGACGCAACATGAAAAGGCCGCCTTTGTGGGGCTGCCGTTTCGTTAAGTCTTTGATGAAGCTCGCTTAAAAGGTTGTGCCGGT
>CAWDTW010000037.1:0-35314 GCA_963805295.1 uncultured Alphaproteobacteria bacterium
TCTACGTGTGCGCCGTGAGAAGGCGGCGCTTTCCAGTGGGTGCAAGCCCCACCCGGCAACCGCTCCAGCCGGAAGCAACCGGAGCAGTCATGGAGGTGACGAAATGGCTGAAGCCTTCGGTGTAGCTGGTCACATATAGGTGACCGCGCGAGTGTGCGGGCCGCAACGCGAGTGAACGCTGAGCAAGCCTCGAAAAGGACGATGTGCAGGCCGACCCGACAACGTTATCGGGGAAGGCTGTTACGGCTGGGTGAGATGAGCGAGGACGACGCCCAGCCGCTGCACCGGGGTAGTGGCGGCAGCACGCACACAAGGAAAGCGCGCGCAACACGGGAAGCCCCAGAGCGTGGTCAGGGATGACCAACCAGACGCCCGCGAGGGACAGGCTGGGCGCTGTGGGGTGGCGGAGAGGCTTGGAGTACCGCTGAAGCCGGGTAACGCCGGGGGAGGGAAGGGGCCTCAGTTCAAGACAGACGCAAGACGTAGCGAGGGACCTGGAGATTGGGCAACCTATCAACTCCGAACAGCGTTCAGAAACTGCAAACGGCGTTGCACGCGAAAGCGAAGGCAGAACCCGGCTACCGCTTCTACGCCCTCTACGACAAGATCAGCCGCGAGGACATTCTGGCGCACGCCTATGCCCTGTGCCGCTCCAACAAGGGCGCGCCGGGCGTGGATCGTCAGGACTTCGAGGACATCGAGGCGTACGGGGTGGAGCGATGGCTTGGCGAACTGGCGCTTGCGCTCAGGCAGGAGACTTACCGACCGGACCCTATCAGACGCGTGTACATACCGAAGGCCAACGGCAAACTCAGGCCGCTGGGCATCTCAACCTTGCGGGATCGGGTCTGCATGACAGCAGCGATGCTGGTGCTGGAACCGATCTTCGAGGCCGATCTTCCACCGGAACTCTATGCCTACCGTCCCGGGCGAAACGCCCAACAGGCGGTGGTCGGGGTGGAGGAGCTGTTGTTTCGCGGCCATCCGGAAGTTGTGGACGCCGACCTCGCGGACTACTTCGGGAGCATTCCGCATGCCGAGCTTTTGAAGTCGGTAGCGCGCCGGATCGTTGATCGGCGCGTGCTACATCTGATCGGGATGTGGCTGGACTGCCCCGTAGAAGAAACCGACGATCGCGGTCGGAAGACACGCACGACCGAGGCGCGGGACAAGCGGCGCGGCATCCCGCAGGGCTCACCCATCTCACCGCTACTGGCAAATCTCTACATGCGCCGGTTCGTGTTGGCATGGAAGATGTTCCGGCTTGAGCGAAGCCTCGGCTCTCGCCTCATAACCTACGCGGACGACCTCGTGATCCTGTGCAGAAGGGGCAAAGCCGAAGCGGCCTTGCAACGACTGCGGGAGATCATGGGCAAGCTGAAGCTCACGGTGAACGAGGAGAAGACGCGGATCTGCAAAGTGCCGGAAGGAGAGTTCGACTTCCTGGGATACACGTTCGGGCGAATGTATTCGGCGAGGACCGGCCAAGCCCGTATCGGCTACCGGCCGTCAAAGAAAAGCATTCAGCGCGTGGTCGAGAAAAAATCCACGCGCTGACCGACCGATCGGGAACATGGCAAGAGACCACAACGCTGGTGAGTAAAGTGAACCGCACGCTGCGCGGATGGGCGAACTACTTCCAAGTAGGAACCGTCAACAAGGCGTATCGGGCGCTCGACGCTTACACAGCCGTGCGGTTGCGCCGGTGGTTGCGCTCCAAGCACAAAGTCAGGCGACGCAAGGGCGGGAGCTATCCACTCTCGCACCTTTACGGGCATTTCGGGCTCGTACGTCTAGGCCGGCTTGGGCACGACGTGTCGTGGACGAAGGCGTGAGGTCTTGTCCGAGAACCGGATGCGGGCGATCCGCATGTCCGGTTCGATGAGAGGGGTGTGGAAACGGAGCCACGGCTGAGCCACTAAGGCACCGTCAGACGAAAGGGGCGGAAACAGACATGCTCGGCCTAACGCCACCGCGCCACACTCCTACTCTACCGACTCCGGTCGATCGCCGACATTCAATCGCTCGCGACGAATGTCCGCGTTGGTGAAGGGTTTCGGACGCCGGCGCTTTCGGGACGGCCATGCGCGATGGGGGCCGGCGTTCGAAAGCCTCCCAAGGAGGAAACCGCGGGCAGAAAAGGGCGCTGTGTGGCGGGGCGCGGCCTATGGGGATTTGAGGCTCGCGGACGGCTCGCATTTGTCGCGGCGGTGGGCGGTGGCGCGCGGTCTTTGCGTCGAAATCGACGACGGCGGACGTGCTTGATCGCGGAGATGCACGGGTTTGGCGCCGGCGCGGCGGTGGGAGGAGGACGGGCGACGTGGCAAGGTCAGCGCTCTCGTGCTCCCGCGCGCGGCTGGAGGCGAAAGCGATCGACGTTTCGAGGGAAGGTGCGCGGCGACGGTCATGAGCTGTCGATCCTGATCCGGTTCGGCGACGGGGATCGCGCAGGGCGCGCGCCCTCGAACGTCTCGACGATGATCATCCGGCCGCCGCAACACGGGCATCGGCGCGCCGGCGAAGGGGCGTTGGTGTCGCAGTCTTCGGAGCCACAGTCCGCCTGTGCGGGCGGGACCTGTGGCGTGGCAAGCGCTTGGCGGACACGCTCGATGTTGCGGGCTCGGACCGTGCCGGCGAACAGGCCGTAATGGCGGATGCGGTGGAAGCCGCTCGGCAGGACGTGCAGGAGGAAGCGGCGGATGAACTCGGCGGCGTCGAGCGTCATGGTTTTGAGCCGGTCGCGGCCTTTGATGCGGTAATCCTTCCATTTGAAGGTGACGCCCTTGTCGTTGAACGCAATGAGCCGTGAATTCGAGATGGCGACGCGATGGGTGTAGCGCGAGAGATAGGCGAGGACGGCTTGCGGCCCGGCGAACGGCCTCTTGGAGTAGACCACCCATTCGCAGCGGCGCAACGGCGCGAGCATGGCCTCGAAGGCGGATGCGTCCGCGAGCGGGACGAGGTCGCCGAAGAAGGCAAGCCGGCCGGCTTTGTTCAGCCCGGCGAGGCCTTCGAGGAAGAGACGGCGGAAGAGGCGCGACAGCACGCGCACGGGCAGGAAGAAGCCGGGCTTGCAGGCGATCCAGCGCGAGCCGTCCGGCGACAGGCCGCCGCCGGGCACGATGACGTGGACATGGGGATGGTGGGTGAGCGCCGAGCCCCAGGTGTGAAGGATGGCGGTGAGGCCGATGCGGGCGCCCAGATGCTTCGGGTCGGCGGCGATCGTCGTCAGCGTCTCGGCGGCGATCCTGAACAAGAGGTCGTAGACGGTGGCTTTGTTCTGGAACGCCAGGGCGCCGATCGCCGCCGGCAGAGTGAAGACGACATGATAGTAGGGAACCGGGAGCAGCTCGGCTTCGCGCTCGGCCAGCCATTGCCGCGCCGCCGCGCCCTGACACTTCGGGCAGTGCCGGTTGCGGCAGGAATTGTAGGCCACGCGTTCGTGCGCGCAGTCCTCGCAGCGCTCGACGTGTCCGCCGAGCGTCGAGGTCCGGCAGGTCTCGATCGCCGACATCACCTTCAACTGGGCGAGGCTGACGTGGCCTTCGTTGGCCTTGCGCCACGCCGGCCCATGGGCGCGAAAGACGTCGGCGACCTCCGGACTGTGACCCGTGGGCCGCGCCATGCGGCCGTGATCAGGTGGGCCGCGATCGCCCCGCCAGGTTGAGGCCGAGCCGCTCCAGCGGGCTCTTGATGTCGCGGATCGTGTTGACGGCGACGCGGGTGTAGAGCGCGGTCGTCTCGAGCTTGGCGTGTCCGAGCAACACCTGGATCACGCGAATATCAACGCCCTGCTCGAGCAGGTGGGTGGCGAAGCTGTGCCGCAACGTATGAGGCGAGACGCGCTTGGAGATGCCGGCGAGAATCTTGGCGGCGTGCACGGCGCGGTTGAGTTGACGGGGGGTCATCGGGTTGATCGGGTTCTGGCCGGGAAAGAGCCAGACCTGCGGTTGCGCCGCATGCCACCAGTCGCGCAAGAGTTCGAGCAGTTGCGGCGACAGCATCACATAGCGGTCCCGCTGCCCCTTGCCCTGCTCGACCCGCAGCGTCATGCGCTGGCTGTCGATATCGGACACCTTCAGGGCTGCGACCTCGGACACCCGCAGGCCCGCGCCGTAGGCGACGCTGAGCGCGGCCTTGTACTTGAGGCCGGGCGCGGCTTCGAGGAGACGCGCCACCTCCTCCTGGCTCAGCACGACCGGCGCCCTGCGTGGCTCGTTCACGGTCGTCAGAGGACGAGCGAGGTCGGGCCGTTCGAGCGTCACGTTGAAAAAGAACCGAAGCGCGGCGATGGCGGCGTTGATGGTCGGGGCGCTGATCTGTTGCTGCGCCATATGCAGCTGAAAGCGGCGAAGGTCCTCCCTCGTCGCTGTGTCGGGCGACCGGCCGAGGAAGGCCGTGAAGTTCCTCACGTTCCGAACGTAGTCTCTCTGGGTGTCTTCGGTGAACCGGCGCGCCGTCATGTCGTCGATCATGCGCTGACGCAGCGGGCTGATGGGCTTGTCGGACATCGCGAAAGCTCCTGTCTCGCATGGGGTTGAACCCCACGATCTTGAGACAGGTTCGAGCCCTCGCTCTCGCCTTCAGCCCTTCAGAACCCGCTCCCGTCCCTCGCCGCGGCTACCGCGCGAGCGGTTTCGTTGTGTGCCGGGCATGTTCAGTAGCTTGGAGGTGAAAGTCCTCTACCCAACCTGATGGAGGTGAAGGGTTAGCGATGCGCAAGGGCTATCGCCGCAAGGCGGGGTCTAAAGGAAGCGCGGAGCAAATGTGCGAGTTGATGGACAAAAACCGGATATGAGGCGCGAGCGTTGGACGAGCGGGCAACGAGCCGCAAAGTCCATATTCATCAAGGACGCGAAGCGTAGATTCGGCAACTGCGCACGGAAGGCGACTGAACTTACCCCGGGAGGTCTGCTCCGTGTTCCAATCTCGGAACTGAGGGCGTCGCAAGGCGTCCTGACCGCGGATGCAGAAGTCAGCAGAGGGCATATTAGGCCAAGCAGTCGGCAAGGCTAATGAGGCACTCCAAAGCCGAAAGGCGGAGAAACAGATAGGCCGAGCCGGGAACGAGGGCCGAAGGCCCGAACGATTGAGAGTGGCGATTAGGACTGACAACTCATGAGCGGAACGCGGCAGAAAACTCTGGGCGAGCAATTGTCTCAGACCTTGGTGGCGGAGGGTCGGGGTGAAGCCCTGGACGCCGAGGCCGAGGATGCCGAACCGTTGATGGCGAAGCCAGCATCCGAAAGTCCGGCCTTGGCGGAACAACTAATGGAGGAGGTGTGTGATCGAGGGAATCTCGAAAGAGCGTGGAAGCGCGTTCGAAGCAACAAGGGCAGTCCTGGCGTTGATGGAATGACCATCGACGCCGCCAAGGATTACCTGCGGGAGCACTGGCCAAACATTCGGGCTCAATTGCTTGAGGGAACCTATCAGCCGCAGCCGGTCAAACGGGTCGAAATCCCCAAGCCGGACGGCGGGATCAGAAAGCTCGGCGTGCCTTGCGTCGTCGACAGACTGATTCAGCAGGCTATGCTGCAAGTTCTCCAAGAGCGGTGGGACCCGACGTTTTCCGAGCACAGTTACGGCTTTCGACCGGGGCGCTCCGCCCATCAGGCAGTGGCTCAGGCGCAACGTTACATCGCCGACGGCTACAACGTCGTGGTCGATCTCGATCTCGAAAAGTTTTTCGACCGGGTCAATCACGACAGCCTGATGGCGCGCGTCGCCGCGCGAGTGTCCGATAAGCGTGTGCTCAAACTCATCCGGGCGTTTCTCAACGCCGGGGTGATGGAAGACGGTTTGGTCCGTCCGGTGGATGAGTTCTCATTCGTTTGCGCGCACCTTGATGGATGAAACGGGCTATTGTGCCGGCGGCCGGTGGAGAGGTCGCTTTACCCCTTGGTGTTTCGAGCCCGAGGATGAGTTTGATCGGATGGCCCAGGCGTACTTTGGATTGTCGCCACGGCGAGGCGGTTTTGGCCGTCGAACCCGGAGCCCGTAGGAGAGAGTACCCGTTTTCTGGTTCATCGCGCCGGCCGCCTTGTCTTGCGAGGGAGCGCGCGATGGAGACGTTGCATCGACGATGCGCGGGATTGGACGTGCATCAGAAGGAGATCGTGGCCTGCCGGCGGATTGTGTCCGGCCGAAAGGTTCGATCGGAGTTGGGGCGGTTCCCGACCACGACGCAGGGCCTTTTGGCGCTGTCGGCGTGGCTGGCCGAGACCAAGATCACGCATGTGGCGATGGAGGCGACGGGCGTCTATTGGAAGCCGGTCTGGCACGTGCTGTGCCACGACTTCAGCCTGGTTCTCGCCAACGCCTCGCACATACGCAACCTGCCGGGCCGCAAGGGCGACGCCAACGACGCGACCTGGATCGCCGATCTTCTCGCCCACGGGCTGATCCGCGCCAGTTTCGTGCCGCCGCAGCCGATCCAGGACCTGCGCGACCTGACCCGCACGCGGCGCGAGCTGACGCGCGAGATCGTCCGTCACACCCAGCGGATTCACGCGACGCTGGAGGAGGCCAACATCAAGCTGGCCTCGGTCATTTCCGACATCCTGGGCTGGAGCGGCCGGCGCATCTTGATGGCGATCGTGTCGGGCCAAAGCGACCCGCGGCGGCTGGCCGAACTCGGCCATCCCCAGCTCGCCTGCGCGCGCGAGGAACTCGCCGCCGCGTTGGAAGGACGCTTGCGCGACCATCATCGCTTCCTGATCGGTCAGCATCTGAAGACGATCGAACAGATCGAAGCCACGATCGCGGAGTTCGACGCGCGGCTGGAGGCTGCGCTCGGTCCCTTTTGCGGCGCCGCCGAGCGGTTGAACGATCTTCCCGGCGTCAGCGACAACGTCGCCCAAACCGTGATCGCCGAGATCGGCGTCGATATGAACCCCTTCCCCACGGCCGACCATCTGCTCTCCTGGGCCGGCATGTGTCCACGGCTCGACGAAAGCGCCGGCCGAAAGCGCTCGAGGCGCCTGCGCAAGGGCGCGCCTTGGCTGAAACCCGTGCTCGTCCAGGCGGCCTTGGCGGCGACGAAGGTGAAAAATTCCAGCCTCAGGGCGCGATACTTCAGCCTCAAACCGCGCCTCGGTCACAAGAAGGCGATCATCGCCGTCGCCGCCGCGATGCTCCGCATCATCTACCATATGCTCAAGGACGGAACCTTCTACCAAGACCTCGGACCCGATTACCGTCGAGCTCGAAACCCAGAACGCGCGGCCCGAAGCCTCGCCAACCGAATCCGATCCCTCGGATTCGTCGTCGAGCTCAAAAAGGCCGCATGACCACCACGTTTCAGGAGAGGGGACGCCGCAGGGCGGCCCGCTTTCGCCCATCGTAAGCAATCTCGTGCTTGACGACCTCGACAAGGAACTGGCCCGACGCGGTCACCGCTTTTGCAGGTACGCCGACGACTGCAACATCTATGTTCGCAGCCGTCGCGCCGGCGAACGGGTCATGGCCTCTGTGAGCCGGTTCTTGACCAACAAGCTGCGGCTCAAGGTCAACGAGGCGAAGAGCGCGGTGGCGCGACCGGAAGAGCGCAAGTTTCTTGGGTTCAGCATCTCGAATGACGAGAGCGAGCGGCGCATTGCGCCAAAGGCGCTCGACAAATTCAAGGGGCAGATCCGAGACATGACACGCCGGACACCGGGGTTCGGTCTGCAACAGTTGATCAAAGAGCTGAAGCCATACATCGTGGGATGGCGCGGCTACTTCGGCTTCTGCCAGACCCCGCGAGTCCTCACGAACCTCGAAGCGTGGATTCGCCGAAGATTGCGTTTGTACCTTTGACGGCAGTGGCGAACCGGGCAAAACCGCTTCAAAGAACTACGCCATCGTGGCATATCGAAGTTCAATGCGGCGGTGGCGGCCGGCTCGCCCACGGGCATCTGGCGAATGTCAGGACACCCGTCGGTCCAACAGGCGCTGCGCTACAGCTATTTCGATTCGCTCGGTCTTCCCCGAATCTATGTGCCCGCCCAAGCTTAACTCGGTCGAACCGCCGCGGTCCGGACCCGTATGCCCGGTGGTGTGGGAGGGGCGGTGCCGCGAGGCACCCCCCTATCCCGATCATGCGCTAGATAGCGGGCATTCGCCGACAGGTTGGCGAACGGGTCAAACCGACATAGCGGACATTCGTCACATTGAAAGCCGGACGACGCGAGCTTTCTGGCAAGGTCCGCCATCGCCTCGGCCGAGGCGCTGCCCTCGATCAGAGCCTTCAACATGGCGCGCCCGGAAACCCCGAAGACGTCGCTGGCGAACGCTGGCCAGCTTGATGTTGGCCGTCTCCAGGAGCTTCAGGAGCCGGTTGCGCTCGGCCGCCTGGCTCTCCACCAGCTTGCGGCGATAGCGCAGCAACTCGCGCAACTCGCGCTGCGGCGCCGGCGGAACGAAGCTCTTGGCAATCAGCCCATGGCGGACCAGATCGGCGATCCACTCGGCATCCTTCACATCGGTCTTGCGACCCGGCACGTTACGGATATGCCGGGCGTTGCCGACGATGAGGTCGAAATGCCCTTCCAACACGGCATAGACCGGGCGCCAGTAAACGCCGGTGCTCTCCATGCCGACCTGCGTCACCCCAAGCTCTTGCAGCCAGTCCCGCAACGCTTCCAGATCGCGCGTCATCGTCCAAAAGGTCTGCACCTGCTTCCTCGGCCGCTCGCCCGGGGCGCCGATCAAGACGCAGGCAACGACCGCCTCCTGATGCACGTCAAACCCGGCGCACCGCTCAATGATCACTTGCATCTTCGCCTCCATCCAAAGGAAGGCGACCGTGACGCCGCAGGTATAGTCGAGACACTGCCA
The DNA here is from genome assembly GCA_963805295.1 of uncultured Alphaproteobacteria bacterium. GTDB lineage: Bacteria > Pseudomonadota > Alphaproteobacteria > Rhizobiales > Beijerinckiaceae > Roseiarcus. The sequence goes on from CAWDTW010000037.1 coordinate 8,821, forward strand.
CGCGTGCTCCCCGTTCCCGGGGGCGACAAAAAATGGTACCTCTATGTAGCGCGGGCCAGACTGCTTATCGGGGTCGCAAGCCACCGCAGAGTTGTCAGCCTCAACACGATCGCCCGTGGAGAGACTCGGACAAACCGGCCCGCGCCGCCACCATTTTCACTCATAATGGCGCGCCAACGGCGCTGGTTGGCTGCTGCTTAGGCGATGCCCAAAAACTATTGCTTCATTTCGTGAAACCTCGGCGAGATGCTGTAGTTCCATTCTGGATGGAATGAGTCTCGGGTCATGTTGAGGGTCGCCATTTCCGCGTCCGAGACCTTGATGCCCTTTGGATAGGTGTTGCTATCGAGTTCGCAGCGGATTTTGAGACCGGTTTTCGTCGTGGTGTTGGCGATCAGTTCGATGACGATGAGGAGGCTGAGGAGTGGCGTCGCGCGCCAGTTCTGCGTGATGTGGCAGAACATGCGATGCTCGATCTTGTTCCACTTCGAAGTCCCTGGCGGATAGTGGCAAACCTGAATGATCAGACCGGTTTCGTCCGCGAGTTGTTGGAGGGCCAACTTCCAGAGCCGCAGCCGTGAACCATTGGAGCCGCCGCCGTCGGCCGTGATCATCAGGCGCCTCATCCCGGGATAGAGCTTCCAACCCATCTGATCGAGCCAGCATCGGACGGCGTTGACGGCGAACTCCCCGGTGTCGTGGTCGATTCCGAGGCTGACATAGCCGAGGTTGGCGCCGATGTCGTAGACCCCGTAAGGGACGACCTTGCCCAACTCCTTGTCCTCGAAATCGTGAGCGTTGACCTCGATCGGTTCGCCCTGCGGCCCATAGTCGCTACCGCCGTTCTTGAATTCGCCCAGCAATTCCTTCTTCTTCGCGTCGATCGATATCACGGGTTCGCCGGCCGCCTGAAACGCCTCGACCTTCGCGTTGATATATTCGAACTGGGCGTCGCGATCAGGATGTTTGCCGGCTTCCTTGGTCTTGCGGTTGGAATGGCGACAATATTTCAGTTCCTCCAGCAGCTTGGGAATGGTCGAGGAACTCACTTTGTGACCCATGGCGCGAAGCGCCGTCGCCAGCTTGTCGTGGCTCTTGGAGACCCATCGCAACGGCCGCATCGGGTCGCCCATCGTCGCCGGCTCGAGCAATCGTTGCAAGTCCTCCAACAGCGTCGGGTCCTTGACCGTCAACCGAGGAGTGCCCCCGCCCTTGCGCCGCACCTCTCCCGTCAAGGAGCCGGGGTTCCGCAAGTCCTTCAGACCGCGCCCAATCGTGCTCCGGGCGACCTTCGTCGCGCGCGCGACCGCCGCAATCCCGCCGTAGCCCGCCGCCTTCGCCTCCGCCGCCGCGCTCAACCGCCGGCGTCGCTCGTCCAGCGAAGGCCGAAGCGCGTCAAACCGGACGCGCAGGGATGATTCGTCTATCATCATCACGATATAGACGCTCGCCTCGCACTCGGGAATCCGCTAAACAGCCGATGCCAGTAAACTCGCAAATTCCGAATCGGCTATTTTTGGGCGTCGCCTTAGTGGGCTCCGGCACGATCCGCCGCAGCTCCTCGATCGGCTCCGGCTCGTTGTCCCTTAATCCGCCTCCTCCGCCATCCGGGTTGCGGTGTCGAGCCCGGTGCGCTTTCCCGTCATGCGCGCCACGATGAGCGCGACGCGGCGCCAGTGCGCTGGCGTACGGCCCGCGTGGGTTGTCCCGTCGGGCAGGACCACGTCACGCTCGCGCCGGCGGGCCTCGCTATAGGCCTCCGAGCCGTGGGCGCGGATCAGGGCCTCGGCATCGGCTTGCGCGAGCCGTTCGGCCTGTCGGCGGCGTCGGAGCCTTTGCAGCATCATTGACCCTCACAACCCACTCCTGGCGATAGCGAGCTAGAGCGGTATCCGAACGGACTGAATCGGTTGGGGGATTCCCGAATCAGTTAGTTTCTGATTGATCATTCACGCCGCGAGAGGGAGGCGGCGGGGATGGCTGTTTCCGACGATCTTCGCGAGCGCGTGGTTGAGGCGGTGGTCTTGGGCGGGTTGTCGCGCAATCAGGCGGCCGCGCGTTTCAAAGTGAGCGTAGCGAGCGCGGTGCGCTGGGTGAAGCGGTTCCAAACCACGGGCGAAATTTCACCGGCGCCTTCTGGCGGCGACCGCCGCTCCGGCCGGATCGAGGCGCATCACGACTATCTGTTGGGCCTGATCCGGCGCAGCCCGGACAAGACGCTGCTCGAGATCCAGGAGCGGCTGATCGCCAATTGCGGCGAGCGCTTTGCGGTCTCCGTGCTGTGGCGCTTCTTCGACCGTCACGCGATCACCTTTAAAAAAAACGGCGCATGCCGAGGAGCAACAACGCGCGGACGTGCAAAGTCGACGCCGGGAATGGTTCGCGGGGCAACTCGATCTCGATCCGACGAAACTCGTTTTCATTGACGAGACCGGAGCCTCCACCAATCTCGCGCGCAAAAGCGGACGTTGCCGGCGCGGGCGCCGCTTGCGGGCGGCCATCCCGCACAGTCACTACAAAACGGTGACTTTGGTCGCCGGCCTTCGCCTTCGCGGCCTGACAGCGGCAAAGACTTTCGACGGACCGATCAACGCCGCCCGGTTCGAGGATTGGCTGGAGACATGCCTCGTCCCCACGCTCTCGCCCGGCGAGGTCGTCGTCATGGACAATCTCCCGGCTCACAAGGGGCCGCGGGTCGAGCAACTCATCAAGGCGGCGGGCGCGGAGTTGCGATATCTCCCAGCCTACAGTCCTGATATGAACCCCATCGAAAAAGCCTTCTCCAAGCTCAAAGCCTTCCTGCGCAAAATCGCCGAACGGACCGTCGCGGGCCTCATGCGCGCCCTCGAAACCTGCGCCGAAATCTTCAAGCCCTCGCAATGTACAAATTACTTCAAATCCTGTGGTTATGAGCACGATACAGGATGATCGGATTCCGCTCTAGACCGATTTAGGGCTTGCCAAACCGGCAGTCGATCTCCGCCAAGGCAGCCGGATCGATCATTTTCTCGACGACGGCCGTCGCGACCGCAATTGTCGCGGCATCACCGTTTCGGATGCGAAATTTGCCGCTCTTGACCAAACTCGCGATAAGCGGCCGATGAAACTTGCCATGCGGCATCGGATTGCTCAGGCAGGCCACTTCTTCCTGATACATTTCCCAAGCGAGCAGGTCAGCGCCTTGCAGGGGTGGAGACTTCGCCGCCCTCGCAAAGGCCAACGAAACAAGTTCCGGCCTTTCGCCGCCGAGTTTTGCATTATCGGCAAAGATGGAGTGGATTACCTCGTATTCTCTCCTTCTCTCCGGCCGATCATCAAACACGAAGGCGATTTCGGCCTCGTGGGGGGAAAATTGCTGCGCCCAGTAGAGCGTGTCCAAGAAGACCGTCTGGAGACAGCCCCGCTCGGCGTCGCCGGTCGCACGTCTGACGTCTCCAGTGACGAATTTGTCCCATGCCTTGCGCGCTACCGAAGTTGCGCATCCGGCAAACCCGCTGCGAAGGATGATCCGACCGAGTTGGCGCATCAGGTAATCGGTCTCGTGCCGTGACCACCCTGTAAAGTCGCCTCTAGAGGCGTGGCAATCGGTTGCGTGGAAACGCCGCGCCGTCTTGTTTGGAATTGTGGTCAAAAGAACTTCGGCCCAAAGGCTTTCGAATAGTTCCCATTGGTTCTGATAGCCGTACAGGCCAGCGAGAAGGGTGATCTCGGCAGATGCGTGCGTTCCGCTATCGTCGAAATACGCCGTCAGCATGCAAAAAGATCCGTCCGAACACTCCCCTGACAACACGGCCCGAGCGCAAGCCCTTGTCGATCGAGCCCATTGCTGCATAGTCCGCGGGAACCCTCAGGCTCGTCCTGAGCTGCGCGGCGATCGTGGTGACGGGAAAGATGAAGCCGAGGCCGAAGAACACGAACCTTGTTCATCCGCGTGTGACTACCCGGCCACTGAGAACCCCGCAAGCCCGGATCGCCGTGACAATGCCAATTCGTACTGTATTGTGTCTCTCAGCGGAGTTACAGGCGGCGGGTCGATCGACTTTCAATGGGAGATCTAACCCGCATTATGCAGCGCCGTGACGTTTTCGGCGGCGCGTTCTGGTGATTTTTCGGAACCGCGCTTGCTCGCGGACGCGCGGCATCGTCTCCGGCTTTGGGCCTGAAACGGGTGGAGGGGTTTGCGGGTTGAAGGGATGGGTTTGACGTTCGGGGCCGCTCACGCCCCGTGTTTCAGGTGACGAGGCGCGGGATGCGCTGGAGGGCGAAACGCAGGATTTCCTGGCCGGGGCACGAGGTCGGCAGATGGACGCGGATCATGGTTTTCATCTCGACGACGCGGGCGGCGATCTTGACGAGGCGCAGGCGCAACGTGTCGAATTGGGCAACGCGCCACATCGAACGCCTGGGCATCGATGCGCGCAGCCCCCACATCAGCCAGTAGGCGCCGGCGTGCAGGAAAAGCCGAAACTGATTGGCGGTCGCCTTGGTGCATGAGGTGCGATCCGACGCCAGATGCGTCTTCCAGGATTTGATGTGGTTTTCGGCCTGGCCGCGCCGGCAATAGACGTCTTCGTAGAGCACGCGAGCGTTGCGCTTGTTCAGATTGGTGACGACGAAGCGCGTGTCTGATCCTTCCGCGCCCGCTTCGACCCGGGCGATGATCCGCTCGACCCGGCTCCAGCTTTGCGCGCCGTGGAAGAACTCTTTGAAACGACGAAGCTTGCCGTCTCTGGGCGCGGCTTCGAACCGTGCCTTTACACTGGCTTCGAGACTTTCGACATGCCGGCGCAACGTCGTAGTCGGCGCGACGCCGAAGATGTAATCGAGGCCGCTCGCCCGACACCAGTCGAGAACCTCGGGGCCGCAGTAGTGGCTGTCGGCGCGCAGCAGGATCTCAGTGTTGGGCCAATGGGCTCGGATCGCGCGCAACAGCCGGCGGAGGAAGGGTTTGATCTCCTTGCCGCTCGGCCGCTTGGCGGGACGAAGCACGGCAGTGACGAAGCGGCCCTCGCCGTCGAACACGACGATGGGCTGAAAGCCGTATTCGTCGTAATGCGCGTTGAACAACCGCAACTGCTGCCCGCCATGGACCGCGTCGAACGTGTCGTCGATGTCGAGGGTGATCCGTTTGGGAACCTTGTGAAAGGACTCGCAATAGAGATCGACCATCGCGCGACCCATCCGCAACAGGGCGCGAACCTCCGGCAGATTTTCCAACCGCGAGATCGTCGACTGCCAGCACAGTTCGCGATCCGACGGCGTCAGATCGAGCGCCATCTTGAACATCGGATCGCTCCGCAGGCAATTGGCGTCGTTGCCGTCCTCATAGCCCGCCGCGATCATCAGCAGCCGAAAGCGGATGATGTCGGCAAGGCTGTGGGTGATCTGATCGGGCGCGCGCCGGTCCACCATGCAGGCGGCGAGCCGATCGGCGACGCGAAGGCGCTGGTCGACCTCGCGCAACGCCAGAACGCCGCCATCCGACGACAGCAAGCCGCCGTCAAACTTGACCTCGACGCGCTTGCCCGAAACAGGTGACAACCCAGGCAACGGCAACATAGGATCGTTCATGGCGGGTGCGGCCTCGCTGAAATCGCGCAAATCGGCTTAGACAACCAAATTATACACGAAATCAGCTATTTACGCCACACCCGCCAACCCGCAATGCATAATCCGGGCTAACTGATCATCTCAGAGACGAAGTACACACTGTCTCTGTGATCGGTCAGTTTAGGTCTTTATCCAGAGCATTGGTGAAGAATAACAAATCCCCTGAGTCATCTCCGAACATGGGACCCGCACCTAAGGTGCAGCGGAGCAGGCACGGTCTCGCAACAGACCGTGCGAAAACATAAGGGCCGCAGCACGGACGCGAACATCACCCGCCGCGCCATTTTTCGCCGACGCGAAGACGAATATCGACGCTCGCGGCAATGACGTTTGGCCGAGCCAGATAGAATGGGTGGCTATGGATTTTGGCAACGTCGAGATTTGGAAGGCGATCTTCCAAGGTGTTCAGAGCTTAGGAATCGTCGCAGCGGGTGCTTGGGCGATTTGGCGGTTTGGACGAGAGCGTGTGTATGCCCCGCAAATCGCGTTTTCCGTCGACGTGAATTTTCATGGACCGAGCGAGGGCGAATATGTCGCCGAGTATGTCTTGACATTCCATAACCAAGGAAAGACACGCGTCCAAGTGAACAAGATCGAGTTGCTGGTAAGGGGGATCATGTCGGGAGAACCCTTGGAAGAGTGGAAAGAAAGAGCACCAAGGTTGCGGTTGGGTCACAAATTTGTCGACGAGAAGAAAGTGATACCGGAGAATGACAGTCACGTATTTTTTGAACCAGGGATCGAACAAGAATATCGGTATATTTCACAAATTCCAGAAGACTGCAAATTCATTGTTATCCGTGGGCAGTTCTTCTATGCGAAAGGCAATCCACATAGCGCAGAGCGCGTCGTCTCGGTGAGAACCTCACGCATCCCCTCATTCAGGCGGGGCCGAAGGTTTGTGTGAAGACGTTGTTTTGATTTAGGAGTTCTTCGTATTTTTCAACGAGCGGCCTTAAGCGTCGCTCGGGCATGTTGGGAATGAGATCGTAGAGCAGGCAGCCCTGGCGGAACAGCGAATGGACGCGGCGTTTGATCGTGCTGGTTCTGAGCGATCGGTCCATGCCGAGGCTTTCGCCGGCCGCGCCGAGCAGGGTCAGGAGGAGGATCGCCAAGGCGTTGAGCAGCAGCAGACGGTCGCGCCGTTGCGGATCGCCGATGCGCAGGACGCTCAGGCCCATGCCGAAACGCAAATCCTTGGTGTCGCGGAACCCCGGCTCGATCGTCCACCGTTTGGCGTAGAGGTTGACGATCTGGGAGGCGCTCGCGGTCGCATCGCTGGCGGCCAGATGCCAAGCCTCCTTCATCCCCTTGGCGTGGACGCAGACCGCCGCGCCGACCTTGTGGCGGGCGGCGGTCAGTTCGGCGCCGCGCAGAAGGCGCGCGCTCCCTTTCTTGCCGACCCAGTCGGCGGCCAGGCGCGTCTCACCGTCCGCCGCGGTCACATGAACGTTGCCGCGAAAGCGGATGACGTAACCGAAGCCGAGGCTTTCGAGGAATTCGAACAGTTTGACGTCGCCGAAGCCGCGATCGGCCAGGATCGTCACCGCCACGCCCTCGGGCAGGATCGCCTTCAAACGCGTCAGGCAGAGGTCTTCGAAGTCGTTGCGCCGGTCCTTCAGTTCGTCCTTGTCGACCGTCAGCCACAGGAGCGGCGTCGCCCGGCCGTGGCGCGTGATGAGGTTCAAAGCGAGCGTGGCCTGATTGTCGGCGTCGAAATCGGTCCAATCCATCGCCACGACGATCGCCTTGCGCTGGCCCACGACCTCGCGCGCCCATGGCGCGAACAGGTCCCATACGACGCCCCCGGCGTTGCTCAGCAGGCGATCGACCTGTTTGATCGCGTGTCTGTCCATCAGACCGCGCGCTTGCGCCAGCGCGTGCCCGATGACCGAAACGGCCAACGACGCCCCCGTCAGAACCCCCAACGTCCCATTGGCCAGCGAAAAATCCGCTTGGCGTGCAAACTCCCCGCAAACGCGCGCTTCAGAAAATCATGAACCAATTCCATCCGATCGATCGACTTGCGCATCCCCGCCTGCCCGCACAATTCGCCACATCGTCATGCGCGAGAATCAAAAATTCAGGCGTTTTCGAGTCCTTCAAAATGAGGGGATTCGTGAGCGGCGCGCCGGTCATAGAGCTGCGTCGTCCGCGTACTGGCATGGTTCGCCATCTGCGCCGCGCGCTCAAGCGTCCCGCCGTTCTTGAGGTAGGCTGTGACGCCCGTCGCCCGAAACGTGTGGTTGCCGATCTTTGTCGTGATCTCGGCCGCCCGCGCCCGCCTCTGGATCATCGCATAGGCGTTCGCCTGGGGGAGGGGATTGCCGGTGAGCCGGCCGGCCGCGCGGCTGTAGGTCTGAAACAACAACGCCTTCGGATCGCTCGCGAGCCCCGCGCCGTCGATGTACGCGTGCAAATAGGATTCTAGGTCATGGTGGCACGGCATGGCGTGCTGCTTGCCGCCCTTCTCGTGCAAGCGCACCCATAGCTGGCGGTTCTGCGTGAACACGTCCTCGACGCGCATCCCGATCGCCGCGCCGATGCGCGCGAAGGAATAGACCATCAGTCCGATCAGCGCCCGGTCGCGCAAACCAATGACGGTCGTCGTGTCGATCGCATCGATGAGCTGGCGCGCCTCCGCGGGGTCGAGCACCGGCGTCTTTCCACGCCGCACGATTTGGCGCGGCCCGCGCACGGCTGCGGCCGGATTGGGCGGCATGATCTGCCCAATGACCATCCAATCAAACAGGTGACGCAAGGCGGCTAGGCGCAGCTTCGCCGTCGGCGCGGATCGCGCGCGCTGCAATTGCTCGATGTAGGTGGCGACATGCACGCTCTCGATCGCCGTGAGCTGCGTGACGCCCTTCGCCGCAAGCCCATCGAAGAATTCCGTCGCCGCGCGCGCATAGGCGCGGCGCGTGTGCGGGTTCCTGATCTGCGCGGTGAAGAATTCTAGGAAGCGATAGGAGGCGCGCGCGCCGGCGGCGGTGACAAGGGCGGGGGCGGCGGAGGATCGCGGGACAATCAAATCGTTCATTTTGCGATCCTCCGCCCCTTCATCATGTACCGCGTTTCTTTGCAGTGTTGGGCTCCAGGAGCGTGTAGGACCGAATGAATTCCCCCGCCGGGACCTCCCCTTTCTGGACGTGGCCGTTCACGATCTTGGGGATCGCGCCAAGCGCTGTTTTGATCGCGGCCCCGAACGCGCGGTTGATACGGGCCTTGATGTGATTGCCGCGATCGGTGCCCGGCCTGCCGCCAATGGCGCGCTCATAGAGCTCGCGAAGGCGATCGTTCTCACGAATGTGCGCGAACACTTTGAAGGTGATGTCTTCATAGAAGGTCTCGGCCGTGCGGTCCTTGGTGTAGGCGATCGCTTCTTTTTTCAATTCAAGCTCGGCCTGAATGCGATCGGCAACGCCGGGGTCGAGGCGTTTAAGCTCTTCTTTGACATCACGCATGAGAACGTCCGCCGCGTAATCCGCGACTTCCTGACCGCTGGCGTTCGCCTTCAGGGCGAGCGCCGCGTTGACGACGCTGTCCAGGCGCACCGTCATGGGAATGAGATTTTCGTTAGCCATCGCATTTCCTCCTCAAGCCGCTCGCGATCGAGCGACACGTCACATATAACGATGCGCTCGATTTAATGATTCTTTATATGTGGCGGCTCCACCAGATATGTATTTGATAAAGGTTACTATCATTCGCAACAAACACAGGGGGCAGTGGGCGGCTTTCAGGACAGGATTTCCGAACCCAACGTGTCAGAGGAGGCGACTTCGGCTAGAATGGTGCGGCTGGAACTGAAGCCGATGTCCGCGAACAGACCGCCGTTGTCCACTTCGTAGCGCCTCCTACAGATCACTGTTTTTCTTTTGCGATCCGCTCCGCCTCCCGCGGGAATTTGATCCGTGAATGAAATTGAACACGGGTTGAGGCTGTCCAGGCGCCGTCGCCTGTAAATCAGCGGGAATCCTTGTGGCCACTTCGACGTATTCAGCGAGCGTCGCGGGTGACATGCCGAGCGCACGCTCGAAGGCGCGATCCGGCACTTTTATTAGCCGACGAAGCAGAGCCGCGGCGCGCCTGGCATGACGCGCAGCCGCCACATGTTTGCGCTCTCGGATTTTGACCCCCGCTGCCGACAACAGGATCAATCCCTTGAAGAGCATACGCAGTGGACCGTCCCGATCCGCAACCTGCCAAAGACCTTCCCAGGCCTCATGAGCTTCCCAGTAATAACCGTGATTGAAGAGGTCGAGACCCCAGAGGAATACGTCTGAGCCAAGCGACGCCTCCGCGGCAACCGGAATTGGTTCGACATGGTAGCTATGTCCAGTGGGATCGCGCACGGGATGCGGCTCCCTACCTGGCAGATACGCGTAGGGTGGAAAGCTCTTCTGCGGCAGCCAGCGCGGACGTAACATCGAACCAATAGCCATCAAGAAGGATATCATGCCAATGACCATGGGCTGATGTGAAGCTCCTGTGCGTAGCTGTCCGCTCATGGCACCAGGAGCATCACGATATCGGCCATCGCGGCGCCGTCACAGTGCCACCCCGCGCTCCATATGCGAGCTCAGAGACGAGGTTTGTGAACCGGCTCAACGATCTGACCCACCCGAGTCAATTTCAACGGCTTACCGAAAGGCGGCGAACTCGCGCGGGCCGGCGAAGCTGGACATATCCTGAATGGTCGCTGCCATTGCCGAGGCCGCGATGGGTCCGAAGCCGGGAATGCACATCAGCCGGCGCACCGCTTCATCCTTCTGGGCTATCCTCGCGATTGTGCGCTCAAGCCGAGCAATCGCTTCGTCGAGGGTCCGCAATTGCACCGCGAGCGGCGCCAACGCCTCGCACACTTCAAAATGGGATTGTCTCGTCGCAGGCCTCGATCAGCCCGGCCAGTTCGCGGGCGTGTCTCGGCCCCTGCGCCGCGATGACGCCGACTTCGGTCAAGTGGCCGCGCAGCCCATTGAGCGTTGCGTGCGCCTATGGGCCGCATATAGGGAAATCAATGGCTTGGAGAGTTCGAGAATGGCGCTTGACCAACTCCAGAACCCGCTATTCTTGGCCGACCTGATGATGCCCTGCCGGCTATTGCGCCGTATATGGTAGCATCCCCGCGTGTATCCGGAATGAGGCCATGTGGGTCGTCCACCTCACGCAGGGCCTGGCAGCTCTATACGCGGCCATCATCGCGGGAATCTATTTCGCCCAGACTTGGCTTCTTTTTCCGACCAAGCTCGCTGGAGCGGCGCCGCTTCAGCTTCCCGCTTCAACGCATCGTCTCAAGATCAGGACAGCTGACGGCGAAAACCTCGCGGGCGTGCGAATCCCATCTCAGGGACGGAGGGCCGAGGGCGCGCCAAGGCTGCTCGGCTTTGGCGGAAACGCCTGGAATGCCGAGGCTATGGCCCTCACCCTGCAAAGGCTCCTCCCTGATCGCGATGTCGTTGCGTTCCACTACGTGGTTATGACCTGAGCAGCGGCAGGCCGAGCGCGCGGGCGCTGTTTTCCGATTCACTTGCGATCTTCGACCACTTGCAGCAGTCGCATGCAGGGGAGCATATCGTTGCGGTCGGGTTCAGCATCGGCTCTGCGGTCGCCGCTTATCTAGCCCGGCATCGACCTGTTATTGGGCTCATCCTGGTCACGCCCTTCGACTCGCTGGAGGCCTTGGCTCGGGATCTGTACTGGTGGGCTCCAGTCGACCTGCTTCTCCGCCATCGTATGCCCACGATCGAGTTCGTTCGGGGCTCGCTCGCGCCGACGGCCCTTATCATAGCGAAGCGCGACGCCATCGTGCCGGCGCGGCGCAGTGCGCCTCTGCGTCAGGCGATCAGGAACCTGGTGTTTGAGGGCGCCATCGACGCAGGGTACAACGATCTTTATGACAACCCGGCCTTCGCTGCAGGGGTGCGAGAGGCGCTCGCAAGGATCGGGCAGTTTCAGGCGAAGCGCTCGGACGATAAGAGCAGGCGCGAGATTGCGTCGGGCGGATCATCGGCACTATGGGCTTTCGAGCCGAGGGGGGCCATTCCATGCGGCATGCGATTGTCGACGTGACACGGAACAGCGCCTTCTACGCAAGCGCGCGTCCGCGACCGTGCAGTTGGGCGAGCGCCACGGGCTCCAAGACGATGCGCCGCGAGGGGGTCTGCCCGGACCGTAACTTCGCGAAAGCATTGCGACGCGAAAAGCCCGCGCAGCGCCTTCACAGCCGCCCCGAACCATGATCGAGGCGATGAAGTCCACAACGCTGGGCAATCGCAAGCGCCTCGGAGAACTCGCCACCGCTGATCGGCCGTTCGAGGCCGGAGTGCTCGTCAGCCCGATAACAGGGCCGATATTGGCCCATCACATTGAGGTAGGTGTCGCTGGAAATTTCTTCAGCCAAGAACCTGAGCGCCGCTTCCGTGCCGGCGAGGCCGTTGGGCAACGCCAGATGGCGGACGAGGAGCCCGCGTTCGGCAAGTCCCGCTGCGTTGATCGCAAGATCGCCGACCTGCCGATGCATCTCACGCACCGCAGCCTGATTGACGTGCACATAGTCTCGAACATGTGAATATTTGTGCGCGGCCGTGTCATCGCCGTATTTCATGTCGGGCATGTAGATGTCGACAACCCCATCGAGCAGAGCGAGCGCTTCGAGGCTGTCGTATCCGCCAGTGTTGTATACGAGCGGAAGCCGCAGCCCACGCTCCGCCGCAATGGTTACGGCCGCGAGAATCTGCGCCACTACATGGCTCGGGGTGACCAGATTGACGTTATGGCAGCCGAGGGCCTGCAGTCTTAGCATCATCTGGGCGAGTTCCTCATCACTCGCCTCTTGGCCCTCGCCTTGCCAGGAAACCTCCCAGTTCTGGCAGTAGACGCAGCGCAGGTTGCACCGCGAAAAGAAGATCGTACCCGAACCGCGCCAGCCGCGCAGACAATCCTCTTCGCCATGGTGTGGTCCGGCCGAATAGACGACCGCTCGTTCACCGGTGCGGCAGACCGCGCCGCGAATCGACCGTAGTCGATTGACGCGACAATAGCGGGCGCAGAGATCACAGTTTTCCATCTGATGACGCGATCGGCGAGCGCGATCGGCAAACTCGCCTGAACGGAGGAGGCGAACGTAGGCTGGTTCAAAGGCGGCGGTCGACATGACTCACTTCCTTCGCGGCGATCGTGGCGCCTGGCGGTTCAATCTTGCTGGCAATGGCAACGCCTCGCAGCCGATCAACGCCATCTTGCCCTACGCTTGCGCAGCCCACCAAAGCCAAGCACCAATCCAAGCGGCCAGCGAAGCACCGTCAAAGTTACGGCAGTTCGAGGTCCAGACCGCGCGCGATGATCCAATCGGCGAGCCGACTAGCAAGACTAGAAGTGTAGCCCGGTACGCAGAACAAGCGTGGCGTAGAAATACAGTTCCGCATCGAGGGCGCGCCGTATGTTCTCTCCCTTGCGGAAGCCATGCTGTTCGCCATCGAACAGGAAGTATCCAACCGGAACTCCCCGGCTCTTCAGAGCGGCAACCATCAGTTCCGTCTGGTTGGGCGGAACGACCTTGTCCTCTGCGCCTTGAAAAAAGATCACAGGCACAGAGAGGCGATCGACGTGATTTATCGGAGAGCGGTCGGCATAGGTCTGTTTTTCCCGCGGATACGGTCCAATGAGCCAATCCAGGTAGCGGGACTTGAATTTGTGCGTATCGCGCGCAAGGGCGGCAAGGTCGCTCACGCCGTAGTAGCTGGCGCCTGCGCTGAAAGTCTTCTCGCGCTCCGGGGCAAGGGCGCGCAGCGTCGTATAGCCGCCCGCGCTGCCGCCACTTATCATCAGACGGTCAGCGTCAGCGTTTCGATTCTCGACCAAGTAGCGCGCGCCGTGGACGCAGTCCTGGACGTCCGCGATGCCCCATTGCCGCTCCAGCCGGAGCCGATAAGGACGGCCGTAGCCGGTGCTGCCGCGGTAGTTCAAATCGAGCACGCCGATGCCTCGGCTGGTCCAATATTGCACGGCAAGCGAGAGCGTGCTCGAGGCGGATGCGGTCGGCCCTCCGTGGCTCTTGACGAGCACCGGCGCCTTCTCACCTGCAGGCGCGGTGAACTCGGGGGAAAACGGCGGGTAGAAGAGCGCGTGGGCGGTTTCTCCCCCCTCGGTGGGGAACGCAATCGGCTCTGGGAAAGAGACATAGGCCTTGATCTCATCGCGCAGGACGGACGAGCGACGAATGACCCGGTGCGCCCCTGTGCTCAGGTTCAGGTCGATGAGCGCAGGCGCTTCGGACGGCGTCCCGCCAAAAAACACTGCCCGTCCCGGACCGGCGCGGAGCTGCGAAATGTCCGTAAATTGGGTCGGGATGAGATCGAAGCGTTTGGTTCGTGTGTCGACCTGCGCCAGAGTCCAGATCCCGTCCCGGACGAAGCAGCAAATGAGGCGCTCTGCGGACTCGAACGCGTAGGTGGACATGCCAAAGTTCCATTGTGCTCGTCCAAATTCGGCGTCCATCGCCGCTATCGCCTCAATGGCGCCGTCACGCTCGCGATAGAGATTCCACCAGCCGCTGCCTCGGTCCGAGATGAAATAGAGGTCGCCGTCGGGGGACCATTCCGGCTGGAACAACGCCTCGTCCGGTCCCCCCGCAACCTGGCGAGGGTTTCCCACCATGCCATTGCCCAGGATCTCGCCCACCCAGACCTCGGTCGTCACCCAGGGCATATTAGGGTGGTTCCAGGTTAGCCAAGCCAGGCGGTCGCCATCTGGGCTTAGCCGCGGCGTTGAAAAGAAGTCGCCGCCCGAGACGAGAACCTGCGGCGCCGCCGCGCAAGAGATGTCGACGCTCACCAGCGTGTTCATCACCTCCCCCGGGCGGGTATGGTCTTCCCGGACGCAGACAATGCGGCCGCGGCGCCGATCGATCACGCCATCCGCGTAGCGGAGCGCGTCCACCGGCGCTAACGATTCCGACACAGGACCGGTCGCAACGCTGCTTCGAAGCCCGTCGGCCGGGTTGCTGGTGGGAAGCATTGCCGGCTGGCCGCTCGTCGAGGTGGTGGCGATTGGAAGAGGTGTGATTGGACGCGGTGGCTGTCCGGAATCCTGGCGATAGAGTCGCTGATCGGCGAAGTTCGAGAAATACACGGTGCGATTCTGCACGGCGAATGCGCCGCCGCCGTATTCGTGCGCGCGAGTGCGAACGTTGAAGGCGTTGGCGTCATCGGGCGTAACGAGCTCAGCCTCCCCGCTCTCATCGGCACGGTAGATGAAGCTTCGTCCCTGCTTCTGCGGCTGAGACTCGCTCCAGTAGATCGCATCGCCATCCAGTGCGATCTGGTCGAGCCGGATCGAAACGGCCACGACGAGATCGGAGGTGATCGGGGAGGTCCAGGAACCAAAAGGGCTGGCGACCATGGGCTTCGTCCTGTCTTAGATTTCCGACGATGAAATGCACAGCGTCGGCCGCTCTGCCGCTCCGACGCCTCTGGCGTGAGGAAGCCGAGAGTTGCGTGGCCGCTTCGCCACGCTATCAGGCTTGCTGGCTCCGTCACATCCGTGAGCTCGCAGTCAGCAAGGAGGGTGCCAGGAATAGGCCATTTTCGGTGGATTCCGCGCCCACGTCGAGGGCCCCAAACGTTGACTTTCCTTAGCGCCGTCCTTGAGCGCGCAGCGGGGTTGACAAGTAAAATGCGCGAACGTGACAAAGCCTCACGGGCCAGAACCTGCTAATCGACGGCGGCGCCTTTCCCGGCCTGCTCTGAGGACGCCCATGCACAGGAAACCGTTCGATACGGACATCGCCGACGACGGCGCGCAACTGAGCGGCCCCTGGCGCAGCCCGCGGCAGATGCTGGCCGAACAGGTCTATGACGATCACGTCTCGATCCACGACGACGAGACGGCGAAGCGGCTCGGCTTCAGAGCGGGCGCGATAGAAGGGCCGACTCACTTCAGCCAATTTGCGCCGCTCGGCGAGCGGCTCTGGGGCGAGGCGTGGTTCGAGACGGGTTGCTTGTCGGCGCACTATCGCAACCCCGCCTTCCAGGGAGAAGACGTGCAGGCGGTCATGGCCAAGCCGCCCGCCGGCGCCCGCGAGACGGAAATCCGGATGGTCAAGCACGACGGCGCCGAGGTGCTGCGGGGCACAGCCTCGGTAGCGGGCGCCGAGGGACCGACGGCGCTGGAAAGGTGTCTCGCCGAAGGCCTGCCGCCGCTGCAGGACCCGGTCATCCTTGCCGACGTCAAGATCGGCATGAAGACCGCGCGCCAACGCGTGCGCATGGATTTCGACCAGAACATGGGCGCGCTCTATCCGTTCTCGCTGCGACGCAAGCTCGCCGTCATCACCGAGCCTTCGTGGCTCTACGTCCCCGAGACCGCACGCGAAAGGCGATGGGGACGGGCTGTCGTTCCGTTCGAGATGCTCAGCGTGCTGTTCCAATATTCCTCCCGCGACGACCGCTTTCCCGTGCGAGGGCCCGCCGTTGGCCTCTTTGCCGATCAGGAGATCCGGCTCGTTGAGGGACCCCTGTTCGTCGCGGAGGACTACGAACTCGAGCGCGAGGTGGTCGCCATGAGCGCCAGCCGACGCACCGAAAGCCTGTGGGTGCGCACGTCCGTAACCCGGCCGGGGTCCGACCGCGTCGTCGCCCTCATGCTGCTCAATCTCGCGAGCCTCAAAAACTCGTATGCGCCCTACGCCGCGGAACATGCAGCGCTGTATGGACATGAGCCCGGCCGCTGACCCCATAGCGCGCTGTCATCCGACGGAACCGCGACGCCAATTGGGAGTCAAACGCCGCGCCAATTCACACCCCGAGCGGGGCGTCTGATGATTGTCGCGTTCTCTTCGCCCTGCGGGGCCGGCAAGGACTTCGAGGCTTCCGACGCCGCCAAGGGTCGATGGCGCTCACGCCAGTTGAATTTCTCCACGTTCCAAGACCAAAACGCGTCGCTCCAAGGCGCGCGCGGAAACGCACTCCTTCCGTCGTCGCGAAAAGTTCGATGCGAATGGTGTCGCCGGGATAGGCCGGCGCCGCGAACCGAACCGACATCGATATGAGTTTTTCCGGATGGCCCGGCGCGAAATGCTTGAGCGCAGCCCGGCACGCGAGGCCGAACGTGTTCAATCCATGCGAAATCGGGCGTTCGAAGCCGGCGTCTCGCGCAATGTCGGGGTCGGCGTGGATCGGCATATAGTCGCGGCTGGCTTGCCTGTAGAGCAGCGCCGCTTGACGCGAAGTTCGATAGTCGACCACCGCCGTTGGTTCGCCGATCGTTTCTATCGGTCGCGTCAGGGTCGGCGGTGCGCCGAAGCCGCCAGAGCCGCCCTCGTCCCGCAGGAACTCCGCCGACTGCAGGCTGGCCAGAGGTTCGCCGTTCTCTGCCTCTACGAGATGCTGCACGGTGTAAAGAACCGCTCCCCGCGTCGAACCCTTGTCGTCGACGGCCACGATAGAGTGATGGCCGCGCACTGCCGCCTGTGCCGGCAGCGGCCGGCTCAGCGTAAAGCTCTGCTCGCCGTGCAAGATGCGCCGCCAGGAAATCTGCGCTGCCGGTTCCTTGTGCCAGAAGGGCGGCCAGCAGAGCGTCACGCACTGGCTTGGAACCGCGCGCGGTCCACGGCCCTCATAGACGAAGGGCAATTCGTCTTCGTCGAGCGGATCCTCACCCATTCCAAGGCTTAGGGCGTAAAGCGCAGAGTCGCGTTCGTCGTAACGCTGGACAATGGGCTCGAAGCGCAGCTGGCGCACGAAGTCCAAGTTCACGTTCCGCGCTCCGACGGGACGACTGGCGCGAGAAGGCACTCTTGCGCGGCGCTAGCGACCAGCCCGCTTGTAGGGTCGTAGATGCGGCCGATCGAAAGACCGCGCCCCAGAGCTCCGCTTGGGCTCACGCAGTCGAGCAGCAGCAATTCGTCGGCGCGCAGAGCGCGGTGATACCAGATCGCATGGTTGAGGCTCGCGACGTAAAGCCTTGTGTCCGCGTCCGCCATCGTCCGCACGTGCCCTATGCAGGCGGCAAAACTGATCCAGTAGTCGGACAGATATGCGAAGGCCACCGCGTGCAGCGCGGGATCGTCCGGCAAAGGCGATCTTATCTTGATCCAGAACCGCATTCGTGGCTGATCGACATTGGGACGCAGCAAATCTTCGACGTAAGGCGCCCGGAAATCGATCGCGACATGAGGGCGGTAGGAATAGTCGATCGTGCGCTCGACCCCGCGCGCCTCGGGCGCGTCGATGTCTGCGAGGCCCGGCAGGCGCTCGGGGTCGCTGTCGAGGCCGCAATCGGCCGGCGGCGGCGCCTGGTGCGCCGGCGCCTCGATCGGTTTGGCGAAACTCACGCTGGCGTCGCATACGATCCGCCCGCCCGGTTGCGAGCCGCGAACGTTGCGCGAGGTGAAGCGTTTGCCGTCCTGCAGCGGCGCGACTTCGTAGAGCAGGCGGGCAATCGCACCGGCCATGCGCCGCATCGAGCAGTTCATGGAACGGGGCAGCCGGGCATTGTCACGTCGGCCAAGACTAGCGGATTCTAAAGGCGTACAGAGCCACTCCCGAACTCCCCAACCCCCTGTTTTCCCTGCATGTGGCGCAAACGCGCATTGGGCGATTGACAAGTAAAACTCGCCAACGTGACAATGCCCTGCGCCACCTTCGACACGGACGCGCCGGGCACGAAGCTCTCGGCGACCATCCGCCGCTTCTCCTCCGCCGACCAAAAGCGCCGGCGACGCCCGCCCTCAGCGTGTGCAAGTTGATCCGAAAGGCCCCACTTCATCGATAGTGTCCATTGTCGTTGGTGGGCACTATCCTCGTGCCCACTCCCGGCGCACTATCGCCTCGCACCGCCCCCAGTCCAGGCGGCCTCCGCCGGAGGCTTACCTTTCAGGAGCAGATTTCTATCGCGCTCTATGAATTCCCAGAAAATAGACGGATTGGGCTTCGTGGCTTTCAACGTGTTCCACCAGGAGCGCTGCGCCTTCTTCACGCGGGCATCACTCTTGGCGTCCTCTTTCTCGAGTGCGTGGCCGACTGCCCGCAAGAGCGCGATAGTTAGTACCCAATCCTGCCCTGTCGGATCGCCGCTCATCATTTTCTGATGGCCGTAACGGCACCATTCCAGAGCCTCTCGGGCCTTACCTGCTTTGGGTGCTGTAGATGACATGGCGCGCGCTCACGAACTCGCTAACCGGCCGCCTCGGCCAGGTCCGCCCCATCACATGTAGCTAACCATGCACAAGGTTTGTAGACGTTGGCCCCACCATCATGGTCCTTGGTTGCGCCTCAAAATAAGTGCGTTAATTACGCTCACTAGATTGTCTAAAACTTTGGTTATCTTCTTTGCGATTCGCTTCTTGGGACGCGATTCATACGGGTTACCTCCAATTCTATCCACATAATAATTGCCAGGAGGACCTAGTTTGCGTATCAGATCAACTACTTTCGCTGTCAATTCCTCATGCGTCTCAGCCTCTACCAAAACGATATCAGAAAATGATAGTTCATAGTCGGATGTTGTTTTAGTCGAGTACGTCACTTCATAAATTGCCATTTGGGCTCGCTCTACATGGTTGCGCCCTCATCACTCTTTGCGCGGTCATCACTGCTGATGCTTTAGCTGG
Source organism: uncultured Alphaproteobacteria bacterium (assembly GCA_963805295.1). Classification (GTDB taxonomy): domain Bacteria; phylum Pseudomonadota; class Alphaproteobacteria; order Rhizobiales; family Beijerinckiaceae; genus Roseiarcus. Next base: position 28,043 of record CAWDTW010000037.1, read on the forward strand.
CTCGTTAATGTTGTTCGCATAGAATCCACGAACGGTTTCTATTCCACGTTCACCGATACAAGCAATTTGTCGAAGGAACGTGACTCTCTTCGTTCTTCCATAACATCCATATAAGTTGCAAAACCCCATACGTAAAGAGAGTTGCTGATACCTTGCTTTATCTTTTCAACGTCTTCATCAAGAATACAATGATCGATCAGTGTATATGCGCCTCCTGGTTTTTTAGGTGGAGGAGGGAACTAGCCCTACTACGTGGCGGGAGGGTTAACTTAAGTCATCCGGCAGCAGAACTCGGAGAATATCAGCCCGCACTCTGCATTTGTCACGCTTTGCAACAAAAACCACGGGAGACTTGCGTCTTGACGACCTCACCCATCCCCTCATTTACGCGAGCCCGAAGGTTTCGGTGAAGACTCTGTTTTGGCGTAGCAATTCCTCGTATTTGGCGACGAGCGGCCGCAGTCTTTGCTCGGGCATGTTGGGGATGAGGCCGTAGAGCAGGCAACCCTGGCGGAACAACGAATGGACGCGGCGTTTGACCGTGCTGGTTCTGAGCAATCGGTCCATGCCGAGGCTTTCGCCGGCGGCGCCGAGCAGCGTCAGCAGCAGGATCGCCAAGGCGTTGAGCATTAGCAAGCGGTCGCGCCGCTGCGGATCGCCGATGCGTAGCGCGCTCAGCCCCATGCCGAAGCGCAAGTCTTTGGAATCCCGGAACCCAGGCTCGATCGTCCACCGCTTGGCGTAGAGTTTGACGATCTGGCCCGCGCTCGAACTTGCGTCGCTGGCGGCCAGATGCCACGCCTCTTTCATGCCCGTGGCGTGGACGCAGACCACCGCGCCGACCTTGTGGCGGGCGGCCGTGACCTTGGCGCCGCGCAGCAGGCGCGCCCGTCCGCCCTTGCCGACCCAGTCGGCGGCCAGGCGCGTCTCGCCGTCCGCCGCGGCCACTTGAACATTGCCGCGAAAGCGGATGACGTAGCCGAAGCCGAGCCTGTCGAGGAACTCGAACAGCTTGACGTCGCCGAAGCCCCGATCGGCCAGGATCGTCACCGCCACATCTTCGGGAAGAAGCGCCTTCAGACGGCAAAGGCAGAGGTCCTCGAAGTCGTTGCGCTGGTCCTTCAATTCATCCTTGTCGACCGTGAGCCACAGGAGCGGCGTCGCGCGGCCGTGGCGGGTGACGAGGTTCAGCGCGAGCGTGGCTTGGTTGTCGGCGTCGAAATCGGTCCAGTCCATCGCCACGACGATCGCCTCGCGCTGGCCCACCATCTCGCGCACCCACGGCGCAAACAGCTCCCACACGACGACGCCGGCGTTGCTCAGCAGACGATCGACCTGTTTGATTGCGTGCCTGTCGACGAGACCGCGCGCCCGCGCCAGCGCATGCCCGATGACGGAAACGGCCAAGGACGCCCCCGTCACAACGCCGACCACCCCGTTGGCCAGCGAAACAATCCGTTTGGCGTGCAGGCTCCCTGCAAACGCCCGCTCCACAAAATGATGAATGAATTCCACGCGCTCGACCGGCTTCCGCATGAGCCACCTTCCCCCGCTGATTCGCGACAGCGCAACGCGGTGACCCGCCAATTCAGGCAATTTCGAGTCGGTCTAAATGAGGGGATTCATGAGCTTGACGACTGAAATTTCGGCATCCCTCGCTGACTACGTCGAGACGTGGAGCTGGAAGGAGACTACAGCCTAGCGCCGGTGACCCAGTCCTATACCGAGTACCAACGCTTTCTGCCGCAACCCACCGACTGTTCGCTTCATCGCCTTTGATATCTTTTCGACCGGAGTCCTCGCCTTCGAGCGGGCCTTCAGATCACGCACGTCTTCCTTAGACCACGGCCTTCTGCCCGGCCGTTTTGCTTTCTTTGTCATGCTGTGATTCTCCAGATGTACTGTAAGCGGTGCGGCCACTCCACCCCGCAATTTTTCGGCTTGCCTGAGACACTCTTCAGATGATCGGACGAAGCAGAACGGTCGAACCAATGGCCTACGTCTTGATCTCGCGTTCAAGATCAGCCTTTCGCGTCTCAAGTTTTGCCAGTTTGTCCCTGAGATCAGAAATCTCCTTGATGATAACTCGCAATTCAATCGTGGCCTTTTTGCTCGACAAATATTCTGAACCAAGCTGTTCAGCTATATACTGTTCAAGCTGGCTTCGAAGAACTCGGAGGTAGGGGTTGCCCCATACCGATCCTTCTCGGTATTCAAGCTTGCCGGTTTGGATGCCCGTCACGATTAAATCGCGGCTCACCCCATATTCCTTTTGGGCCGTCTTATCGCTGAGGACTGCGCCCTTACGATTCCATTCGCCATATTCAGCCATGTACGCCCTGATATCATCAGCTCCCCTGGGGATCGTTCAAAGGTAACCAGCGCGGCGGCGGCGCGCCCATGATATCCGAATCCGGCCGGCGCAGAAATGACGCAGCGCTTGTAAATGCTGGGAGATTGCTCAGCCATAGCACATCGGTTGCCACAATGACCCAGCCGCTATAGTCTGCACCCCTTTGGGTCCGGTAGACGACTCGTCCTTATCGATCGTGACATTCGACCAGACCCAGTTCAGAAAGGCAACCGCAGAGCAACAGCGACCCACCATTCGGTAATGAAACCGAGGTTAGGCCCCGAAGGGCTTTCAAACCAAACCTGCCCCGCTTAGGATACGGTACACGGACGCCCGTCCTATGCCGACCGATCTAGCGATGTCAGTGGGCCGCTGATCGGCTTTGAATTTCGCGATCACATCCTCGCTCTTCGCCCTTGCTGTGGGTGCTCGACCTCGATATTTGCCTTCGGCCTTTGCCCTGGCAACTCCCTCTCTCTGCCGCTCGATCATGATTTCTCTCTCGAATTGAGCGACGCTCCCAACGAGATTGAGCAGGAGCCTCCCAGTCGGTGTGTCCGTGTCGAGATTAATGGCGAGTATTCGAAGGGTTGCCTGCTTCAAAAGATGACCGTCCAGCACGTCCATGTCGCCGAGGGCGGCCAAGCGATCGTTGGTATTGTGACCGCGCCAGCCCAAGGAGAGGGGGCGCGGAAAAAAGTCGGAGATCAACCCCATGCTCTTGGATATGCACCGGGCGTCAAGATGCCACTCCAAGTCGAAGCGGAGCGGGCTACAGTGCCGAGCACCGGCCGTTCGGGGTCTAGCCCGGATTATGCATTGCGGGTTGGCGGGTGTGGCGTAAATAGCTGATTTCGTGTATAATTTGGTTGTCTAAGCCGATTCGCGCGATTTCAGCGAGGCCGCACCCGCCATGAACGATCCTATGTTGCCGTTGCCTGGGTTGTCACCTGTTTCGGGCAAGCGCGTCGAGGTCAAGTTTGACGGCGGCTTGCTGTCGTCGGATGGCGGCGTTCTGGCGTTGCGCGAGGTCGACCAGCGCCTTCGCGTCGCCGATCGGCTCGCCGCCTGCATGGTGGACCGACGCGCGCCCGATCAGATCACCCACAGCCTTGCCGACATCATCCGCTTTCGGCTGCTGATGATCGCGGCGGGCTATGAGGACGGCAACGACGCCAATTGCCTGCGGAGCGATCCGATGTTCAAGATGGCGCTCGATCTGACGCCGTCGGATCGCGAACTGTGCTCGCAGTCGACGATCTCGCGGTTGGAAAATCTGCCGGAGGTTCGCGCCCTGTTGCGGATGGGTCGCGCGATGGTCGATCTCTATTGCGAGTCCTTTCACAAGGTTCCCAAACGGATCACCCTCGACATCGACGACACGTTCGACGCGGTCCATGGCGGGCAGCAGTTGCGGTTGTTCAACGCGCATTACGACGAATACGGCTTTCAGCCCATCGTCGTGTTCGACGGCGAGGGCCGCTTCGTCACTGCCGTGCTTCGTCCCGCCAAGCGGCCGAGCGGCAAGGAGATCAAACCCTTCCTCCGCCGGCTGTTGCGCGCGATCCGAGCCCATTGGCCCAACACTGAGATCCTGCTGCGCGCCGACAGCCACTACTGCGGCCCCGAGGTTCTCGACTGGTGTCGGGCGAGCGGCCTCGATTACATCTTCGGCGTCGCGCCGACTACGACGTTGCGCCGGCATGTCGAAAGTCTCGAAGCCAGTGTAAAGGCACGGTTCGAAGCCGCGCCCAGAGACGGCAAGCTTCGTCGTTTCAAAGAGTTCTTCGACGGCGCGCAAAGCTGGAGCCGGGTCGAGCCGTCATGAATCCCCTATTTAGACCGACTTCGAAATTGCCTGAATTGGCGGGTCACCGCGTTGCGCTGTCGCGAATTAGCGGGGGAAGGTGGCTCATGCGGAAGCCGGTCGAGCGCGTGGAATTCATTCATCATTTTGTGGAGCGGGCGTTTGCAGGGAGCCTGCACGCCAAACGGATTGTTTCGCTGGCCAACGGGGTGGTCGGCGTTGTGACGGGGGCGTCCTTGGCCGTTTCCGTCATCGGGCATGCGCTGGCGCGGGCGCGCGGTCTCGTCGACAGGCACGCAATCAAACAGGTCGATCGTCTGCTGAGCAACGCCGGCGTCGTCGTGTGGGAGCTGTTTGCGCCGTGGGTGCGCGAGATGGTGGGCCAGCGCGAGGCGATCGTCGTGGCGATGGACTGGACCGATTTCGACGCCGACAACCAAGCCACGCTCGCGCTGAACCTCGTCACCCGCCACGGCCGCGCGACGCCGCTCCTGTGGCTCACGGTCGACAAGGATGAATTGAAGGACCAGCGCAACGACTTCGAGGACCTCTGCCTTTGCCGTCTGAAGGCGCTTCTTCCCGAAGATGTGGCGGTGACGATCCTGGCCGATCGGGGCTTCGGCGACGTCAAGCTGTTCGAGTTCCTCGACAGGCTCGGCTTCGGCTACGTCATCCGCTTTCGCGGCAATGTTCAAGTGGCCGCGGCGGACGGCGAGACGCGCCTGGCCGCCGACTGGGTCGGCAAGGGCGGACGGGCGCGCCTGCTGCGCGGCGCCAAGGTCACGGCCGCCCGCCACAAGGTCGGCGCGGTGGTCTGCGTCCACGCCACGGGCATGAAAGAGGCGTGGCATCTGGCCGCCAGCGACGCAAGTTCGAGCGCGGGCCAGATCGTCAAACTCTACGCCAAGCGGTGGACGATCGAGCCTGGGTTCCGGGATTCCAAAGACTTGCGCTTCGGCATGGGGCTGAGCGCGCTACGCATCGGCGATCCGCAGCGGCGCGACCGCTTGCTAATGCTCAACGCCTTGGCGATCCTGCTGCTGACGCTGCTCGGCGCCGCCGGCGAAAGCCTCGGCATGGACCGATTGCTCAGAACCAGCACGGTCAAACGCCGCGTCCATTCGTTGTTCCGCCAGGGTTGCCTGCTCTACGGCCTCATCCCCAACATGCCCGAGCAAAGACTGCGGCCGCTCGTCGCCAAATACGAGGAATTGCTACGCCAAAACAGAGTCTTCACCGAAACCTTCGGGCTCGCGTAAATGAGGGGATGGGTGAGGAGAACTCGATCGGCCTCATCGGGAATTCTTCCCAGAGACTGTTTTTGCGGCGCTTTCGATCAAACAGGTTGCTGATGCGCTGTGTCCTCAATCATCGACCTCGGAAATGCCTCGGCTGGAAGACGCCGTGCAAGGTGTTGGGATACTGTTGTCGTATTCCAGGTAGTGAGTAAAGTTCTTTCATACTGTCAGCTGCCCTGTTGGCGTCGTGTGCATAAGCGCGTACCCGTGGGTGCGCGCCAATTTAACCTTGTATGTCTTGGTTTGGAAATTACGAGTAATCCCCGTATGTTTACCTGCTGGGGCTCGTAAACCAATCTACGTGCATGGTAGCACAGTATAATGGTTGTGCAAGTTCGTGTGGGGTAGTCTAAGGACCTTGAGTTTGGTGTTATATTTATGAGGCCGAGTTTGCCGCACGAGTGTTACGTAACCGTTGCACTCAGCCTTCAATCAAGCGCGCTTCCCTTCCTTGTGCATTTTGGATTTCGCATTTTATGAGTTTAAAAAAGATTCCTGTCTGGGTCTTTTCTATATGAGTATTATTAAATGCGTATTCTTATATAGAGTGACCCTCATGAATCCCTCATTTAGACCGACTTGAAATTGCCTGAATTGGCGGGTCACCGCGTTGCGCTGTCGCGAATTAGCGGGGGAAGGTGGCTCATGCGGAAGCCGGTCGAGCGCGTGGAATTCATTCATCATTTTGTGGAGCGGGCGTTTGCAGGGAGCCTGCACGCCAAACGGATTGTTTCGCTGGCCAACGGGGTGGTCGGCGTTGTGACGGGGGCGTCCTTGGCCGTTTCCGTCATCGGGCATGCGCTGGCGCGGGCGCGCGGTCTCGTCGACAGGCACGCAATCAAACAGGTCGATCGTCTGCTGAGCAACGCCGGCGTCGTCGTGTGGGAGCTGTTTGCGCCGTGGGTGCGCGAGATGGTGGGCCAGCGCGAGGCGATCGTCGTGGCGATGGACTGGACCGATTTCGACGCCGACAACCAAGCCACGCTCGCGCTGAACCTCGTCACCCGCCACGGCCGCGCGACGCCGCTCCTGTGGCTCACGGTCGACAAGGATGAATTGAAGGACCAGCGCAACGACTTCGAGGACCTCTGCCTTTGCCGTCTGAAGGCGCTTCTTCCCGAAGATGTGGCGGTGACGATCCTGGCCGATCGGGGCTTCGGCGACGTCAAGCTGTTCGAGTTCCTCGACAGGCTCGGCTTCGGCTACGTCATCCGCTTTCGCGGCAATGTTCAAGTGGCCGCGGCGGACGGCGAGACGCGCCTGGCCGCCGACTGGGTCGGCAAGGGCGGACGGGCGCGCCTGCTGCGCGGCGCCAAGGTCACGGCCGCCCGCCACAAGGTCGGCGCGGTGGTCTGCGTCCACGCCACGGGCATGAAAGAGGCGTGGCATCTGGCCGCCAGCGACGCAAGTTCGAGCGCGGGCCAGATCGTCAAACTCTACGCCAAGCGGTGGACGATCGAGCCTGGGTTCCGGGATTCCAAAGACTTGCGCTTCGGCATGGGGCTGAGCGCGCTACGCATCGGCGATCCGCAGCGGCGCGACCGCTTGCTAATGCTCAACGCCTTGGCGATCCTGCTGCTGACGCTGCTCGGCGCCGCCGGCGAAAGCCTCGGCATGGACCGATTGCTCAGAACCAGCACGGTCAAACGCCGCGTCCATTCGTTGTTCCGCCAGGGTTGCCTGCTCTACGGCCTCATCCCCAACATGCCCGAGCAAAGACTGCGGCCGCTCGTCGCCAAATACGAGGAATTGCTACGCCAAAACAGAGTTTTCACCGAAACCTTCGGGCTCGCGTAAATGAGGGGATGGGTGAG
>CAWDTW010000038.1:0-98501 GCA_963805295.1 uncultured Alphaproteobacteria bacterium
GCGGGATGAGCCCCTTGGCTTGCCAACCGGCTCGCTTCGGGTGACCGGGATCAACGCCTATCTGGACTTCGACGGGACGTTGGAGAATGCTCAAGCGACCGTGACGCACGAAAGCCTGCGTACTACCAAAGCTCGACGACACAGGCGACGAGATCACGCTGGATGAGGTCGAGCGGATAGCGATTTAAGCCGACGCGGGAGCCCCTGTATCAATCAAATCGACCGGGACGTTCCCGAGATGTTCCCGTAGCCGTGCAAGCACCAGCTCAAGCCTAGCTTCAATGAACTGATAGAAGGCCTGCGGCGGCATGCTGTCCGCTTCGGCCCACTCTCTGAGCACTGGCGGCAGCAGGTGTGTTCTTTCTTGAACAGCAAATCCCTTCGCGATGTACGCTTTCAGGTATTCTAGCGGATTTCGGTTGCTGATCTGCAGATTAGTTATCTGCGTAAGATACGCAATGTTCAAAAGGCTGTCAGCGTGCTAACTTATCCCCTCATTTTTCGGCGTATGCTGAAAATCGCAATGAAATCAATATGTTAATGGTTATCTCCGGCATTTCCATAACTTGTTGATTTCATTGACGAAAATCGAAATGAGGGGATTCTTGAGGTCAGCGTGTATACCTTCCTCGCCAAGCACCTTCTCACAAAAGTCGAGGGGAAAGATGTGGTGGAGGTTTGGCTGATCCGTGAGAGCATAGTATACGTCCACCAACACCGATCGATCAGGAAATTGCCAATCCTTCGGGTCCTGGTCGGCGTAGAGGGCAAGCATCGCTCTCGATAATCTGCCCCGCGAACTGTAAGTGGTCGTCCGCAGTGTCTCTTTGTTGATCAAAGTCGTGGAAAGTCAAACTCCTCGCCTGCTCTTGCCTTCCGAAGTAGCTGGAGGTGATCCCGCAGATGCGTCGTGTTACTCAGCAGGTCGGCGCTGTGAAAACTATAGAACCAGAAGTATTGTTTTAGCGTTTCATACTCTCGTCGCGAGTTCCGAAAAAAATAGGCTGACAATGTCATATAGAAGTATCGATACGGCACGAGGTACGGACCCGGCAAGGACGGATCGTTTGTCCAAGAAATCGAAAGCCCGCCGAATTGCCTGCTTGGCATCTTCCCAGACGCCTTCGATATGCTCCGTCCTAAGGATGTTGAGGTACTTATCTGTGATGTTGGAAACACCCGCCTCCGGATAGCTCTCCTGAACCAGGACGGCCACGATCTGCAGAAGCGTCAAATGATCGATCGTGGCGTACCGGCTACCTTCCCGTTCCAACGTGCGCTGGAATTCCTCAAACAATCCACGAAGGTAGAAATCCGGGCTTTGCGTCCGAGAGCGATGCCTCAGGATCAGGGCGGAATGTCTTCGCCACAACGATATCAAAGATGTTGAGTGGCTGCCCCCGCCTGGTTGATGCGCTCAAAAATTTGGCAGACCTCGGCAACCTCAATCCCGCGCAGTTCGATAGTTGAGATTTTGTAATTGTCGAGGACGTTCTTGAACCTCCGCAGTTGTTCGCACTCCGGGTCCCTAAACCGCAGACCTCGGTTTTCCAAATTCTCCTCGACGTTGTGGTACTGATGCGCAACAGCCTCCAGTTTAACAATCAGGCCTTCGGCGAAGGCTTTCTTCCGCTCTGTCCGTAGGTCAATTTCGTCACGAAATAGGAGAATCGCTCCCGCCACAGCTCGTCCTCGGGCTTCGGAACCTTCTGGCGTAGTGAGGTTTACATATAACTGAGGATCGTGGTCCTCCTGGCCCTCTGATGCGGCCTCCGTAGATAGCCGTCATGAGGGCTGTCGTCCATTGTAGCTAATCAAGGAGGTATTGGCATTCGCGGCCAGAGGGGTCGCCAAAGGGGGAGCCCGCCGATTTCGCGGTGGTTGTGTAAGCACCACCACGGTGTCTGATGGGGAAATCCGCGATTGTTCCTGTTTTTTTGTGCCAGGAAAATTGATGGCGGCCCTCGCGTATCGTGATGACAAAATCTTGGCACGAAACCTGCTTTCGCACCCATTCTTTTGTTTTGACCCGGCGGAGCCATTCTTCCGCCCCGACCGCAGTTCGATTTGCAGCCATCGTGTGGGGGAGTTGCGCGGTCAAGGATGGCCGCGCTTTTCGCGGCCGCCCGAAGGGCTTGTCCTTGACGGCCGCGAGCACGATGGCACGCTGGCTGTATCGGAGCGGAAGACGATCATGCGTGGCAGCGGAGCACGCCTCGTCACCACGGAGATCGTCGCGGCTTCCCGGTTCCCGTTCCCGCAGTCTCTACAGAAGTCCGGGAACTCCGATCGGGAAGTCCATCGATTATCTCGATTTCGCGACCATCAAACTGCCTGCTCCTGCTTAGTGTAACTTTGCCTCGGTTCGCCAGACTAGGATGCTGCCCAAAGGGTAGAATTTGTAGATGCTATCCCACAGGCGTTTAACTCGTTGACGATCCCACACAACGTCGCGCTGAAATGTCGGTATCTGGTACTGGCCCCGCCGGAGGTTCTCCAGGTACGTGGTAATCCCGTAAGCGTCTGGCTTGATCCGATCGATGTAGTTTTGCATGCAATCTCCTGTGGCCAAGCGGCGATCAGCGTTGGGACGAGGTGGGAAGTGGGAGGCGACGACTGTGCGAAACATCCTTCGCCGAGCCGCATGAGGCGGGCGCGGCCTTACCTTCGGGTCAGCACTCGCGAGCAGGGCCGCAGCGGTGGATTTCGCATACGCGATCATACGGCATGCTCATCAATCCCGATCAGAGCCTCGAACGCGCGGGTGAGGCCGGCCTAAAGTTCCTCCCGGTGCCATAAGGTCGGCGCGACGGTGGTGTCTCAGTTTGATATGCTCAAAATCGGTTCTTATGTAAGTCGAGGATACATGCTATTTCCAATGCTCGTCCAGTATCTTGTCGGACTATGTGCTCTCCGCAACAATCCCGATGCGGTCGATGTCACCGTTGGTGACCTCGTTCACGATACAGCAGCAAGGAAGCGTCGTGATGTAGATGTCACCGTAACTCTTAAGGAGGAAGACGGTAGTACACGCGCGTTCAAGGCCTACGAAGTCAAACAGGAAGGAAAGCCTCTTGATGTGGCAACTGTTGAGCAGCTTTGCGCCAAACTGCGGGACATGCCGCACGTTACGCATCGGGCCATAGTCTCCGCTACCAACTTTACTGAAGGCGCAATAAACAAGGCTGCAGCATATAATGTCGACCTCTTTGTCTTTAAACCGTGGACTAAGCCGATAGCAGAGCAATTCCCAGATTTCCCAAACGTTCTGCGGCCAGAAGAATTTCTTCGCTCAGTGGAAAGTAGTCTCCTGTACTGGATTGACGTGCAACTACATATAGTCATTCCGTATCCACGACCAATTATGTGGAACAAGTCAACGCCACTGTTCACAGCGAGGGGCGGAAAGCATAGGAAATTTGCAAATATGGGGCAGCTCATTAACGCCCTTGTTTACCGCTCGGCAGAGATACTATTCCAACTGCAACCGGCTCAAACTGTTCTGCGAACGTTTCCATGTTCTTCGGTGCCTAACGTCGAAGACTTCGAAGCTGGTCCCGCGTGGCCCCACACGCATACACTCCAGGTCGAAAGCGATAAGTGTTTTCTAAAGTTTGACGAAAAGTTTTATATCATCCAAACGGTGACCATAACAGGCAATCTACAATGGAGAAGAAAACGGGATTCCACAGTTCTATGTTATTGAAGGGGTTAGTGGCCATGAAGTCTTTGCCGGAGCTGCCGTGGCTGACTACGGAAGCGATGACGGCAAGATGTTTGCGATGATTTTCCCGGCAAAATCGCGAACACTGGGTCTCCATCCATTTCAGTTAACTGAAAAACAGAGAAATATCATCAGGATGCTCAAAATACCTCTCGATGGCGCTTAAAGCGCCTTGCCAGAGGCGGCCAGTGCCTGAAAAACGTGTATACTCCTGCCCTCAGGGGCAAGTTGGGGCGCGCTCAAGTGATGCGCTCACATGCCGACAACGTAATCCACGCGGTCACCACGCCGTGCTCGGAGAGCGCGGCCATGGCCTGAATGGTCAACAATGCGTTGCTTTTGGCCTGAGTAACGACAAAGGCGTAGGGCTTGCCCTCGATAACGAGCAGACCCTTATCCCGCCATCCGTGGAGTACAAAACTCTCATATGTCTAGAAATAACTAATCGTTAACCGCCACTTAGCACTTTGCAATCGCAATTATTTTCTTGAGCAATACCTTTTAATAAGCATCTACTCTCAAGACCGGTGTGCGCTTTTTCGTCGTTCGATTTGACAAACGATCCGTTCTGTGTTAAGAACGACATTGCATCAAGAGTAGGGCTAAGACCCTCGCCAACCTGCCATACCCGGCAAGGTGGTTTCCTTAGGCGACGCCCAAAAATAGCCAATTCGGAATTTGCGATTTTACTGGCATCGGCTGTTGAGCGGGATTCCCGAGTGCGAGGCGAGCGTCTATATCGTGATGATCATCGACAAATCATCCCTGCGCGTCCGGTTTGACGCGCTTCGGCCTTCGCTGGACGAGCGACGCGGGCGGTTGAGCGCGGCGGCGGAGGCGAAGGCGGCGGGCTACGGCGGGATTGCGGCGGTCGCGCGCGCGACGAAGGTCGCCCGGAGCACGATTGGGCGCGGTCTGAAGGACTTGCGGAACCCCGGGCTCCTTGACGGGAGAGGTGCGGCGCAAGGGCGGGGGCACTCCTCGGTTGACGGTCAAGGACCCGACGCTGTTGGAGGACTTGCAACGATTGCTCGAGCCGGCGACGATGGGCAACCCGATGCGGCCGTTGCGATGGGTCTCCAAGAGCCACGACAAGCTGGCGACGGCGCTTCGCGCCATGGGTCACAAAGTGAGTTCCTCGACCATTCCCAAGCTGCTGGAGGAACTGAAATATTGTCGCCATTCCAACCGCAAGACCAAGGAAGCCGGCAAACATCCTGATCGCGACGCCCAGTTCGAATATATCAACGCGAAGGTCGAGGCGTTTCAGGCGGCCGGCGAACCCGTGATATCGATCGACGCGAAGAAGAAGGAATTGCTGGGCGAATTCAAGAACGGCGGTAGCGACTATGGGCCGCAGGGCGAACCGATCGAGGTCAACGCTCACGATTTCGAGGACAAGGAGTTGGGCAAGGTCGTCCCTTACGGGGTCTACGACATCGGCGCCAACCTCGGCTATGTCGAGCCTCGGAATCGACCACGACACCGGGGAGTTCGCCGTCAACGCCGTCCGATGCTGGCTCGATCAGATGGGTTGGAAGCTCTATCCCGGGATGAGGCGCCTGATGATCACGGCCGACGGCGGCGGCTCCAATGGTTCACGGCTGCGGCTCTGGGAGTTGGCCCTCCAACAACTCGCGGACGAAACCGGTCTGATCATTCAGGTTTGCCACTATCCGCCAGGGACTTCGAAGTGGAACAAGATCGAGCATGGCATGCCTTCTGCCACATTAAGCAGGAGCAGGCAGTTTGATGGTCGCGAAATCGAGATAAACGATGGACTTCCCGATCGGAGTTCCCGGACTTCTGTAGAGACTGCGGGAACGGGAACCGGGAAGCCGCGACGATCTCCGTGGTGACGAGCTCCGCTGCCACGCATGATCGTCTTCCGCTCCGATACAGCCAGCGTGCCATCGTGCTCGCGGCCGTAAAGAGCAGGCCCTTCGGGTGGCCGCGAAAAGCGCGGCCATCCTTGACCGCCACTCGACACGATGGCGCAATCGAACTGCGGTCGGGGCGGAAGAATGGCTTCGCCGGGGTCAAACAAAAGAATGGGTGCGAAAGCAGGTTTCGTGCCAAGATTTTGTCATCACGATACGCGAGGGCCGCCATCAATTTTCCTGGCACAAAAAACAGGAACAATCGCGGATTTCCCCATCAGACACCGTGGTAGTGCTTACCACATCACGCAGAACTGGCGCGCGACGCCACTCCTCAGCCTCCTCATCGTCATCGAACTGATCGCCAACACCACGACGAAAACCGGTCTCAAAATCCGCTGCGAACTCGATAGCAACACCTATCCAAAGGGCATCAAGGTCTCGGACGCGGAAATGGCGACCCTCGACATGACCCGGAACTCGTACCATCCAGAATGGAACTACAGCATCTCGCCGAGGTTTCACGAAATGAAGCAATAGTTTTTGGGCATCGCCTTAGTGGGATGCGGCCTATATCGGCAACGAAAGGGTTTGCAGAAGCGTCACGCCTTGCTCCCCACCACGGAGCAGGAGCAATTTGCCTAAATCGCCCTCGAGACACGTAGTTCGAGGACGTGAGATCAAGTCTGGGGATTTCGACCCCATGCGATCATAGCGACCGACCGATCTGTTCCAAGTCCAATCTTCGTGGCAGCTCTCGTCGGGGTTGAAAAGATTCTTCGGATCGACTTCGACACATCCCTTGCCTCAAGGAGACCTACGTCCATCAGGCTCTGGCACAAATTCCTGAGCAGACCATCGTCTTCGGCAGGCCCATCGGGGTGACCGTCAACTACGCTCCAGATCGTGCGGTTCGATACGATCTGAAGGGAAGCCCGATCGAAACCCTGAGCAGCGCAGTTCAATGTGGGGAGGCGTATCTCATTGTACCGCTGACAAGGGAGGCAACCATGACCAACTTCAAGTCTATATACGCTGTATATATGAATAACAACGCAATAGGGACATTCTCAGTTGAAGAACAGGCGTATGCTCTTGTACGGAATGAGGCTAGTTAGGAGCAGGTGTGATTCATATATAATGTATGAAGACTTTGCATAATGGAGGTGAGAAATGGATAAGGAAGTCGCTTATCGAGAACACGTCAATCGGTTTGCCCGACCGGATGACAAGTTCGATGAGGAATGGGTCGAAAAGTTTGAAGATGCAATAATCGAGGAAGGCGAGATAGTGGCTACGCACTCTTGGGAGAGCGATAATCCGGGAGCCGGTGCTGGCATGACTTTAATTTATCGCTTTCAAGGACTGTTCTTTACCAGCACAGATTTTGGGCTCGATGGGCCATACGAGGGATTTAGCGAGGCTGCTGAAACCATAGACCTTCTCACCGTCAGGGACACAACGGAGAGAATTTGGGATCGGTATCTTCGAGGGTCAACTCCAATTCAGGAATTCGTGAGAACTGCGATGCGTAGCGACAAAGATGACAGAAATTTCCCTGCGATCCGTTTGGCGGAAGCCGCGAAGATCGAAGTCGCCGACCGAACTCCACCGGCATAAGCTAAAGGAACTTTCAGAGCGGCTGGATCAGTTTCACAGCTTCAATAAGGGGTAATTCGTCAAGTGGAAGCCGGGTTTGAAAAACCGTAAGTTTCCCGACTACGGGGAGCCAGCAATCGTGACCGCTGTCTTGCCTAGCGCTATATTAGATCCGGGTGAAGTTACAGCCGGGAGCCCGTATTTCAGGAGCCTCTTGCGTTTGTCCTCGGAATGTACAGGGATGACGAGTTTCTAGAGTTCCGGCTCGATAGTCGCAGATTTGAGCCGTTCGATTGCTGAGCTGGGCGACTTCCCCTCGCATAGACCGCTGTGCTGAATATCGCCTTGCAAGGAGTGCGCCCACCTCGAAGATACCTCGACCCTCCGCTCCTCGTTCATCAACGCTAAGTTTGATGTCTGGGAAGCGATTCGAGTAGCTCGGCATGCGATCCATTTTGTCGACGCTTGGCTACGCTCGTCATCCTCAGCCGCGGTCGCGCGGAGGAGGCTCTGGCGTGGACGAGGAGGCTCTGGCGTGGACGCTGCCGCATTGATCCTTCCCGCCTGCCGCTCAAGCAGCATTTCGTGGGCGGGGACGTTGCCTCTGAGCATCACAACGCCGGTTCTGCGATAGAAGTGTGTTTTCTATCCAAATTTTATCATAAACACTTAAAGTAATATCTCAACTCTCTCCGCGCGTATGCTCTTCGAATGAGCATGGAGCATTAATAGGTCACAACATCAGCAGGTGGTGGCCGCCGGCGGCCGCGACCTCGAGCGCGCGCTTGGCGCTCTCCTGGCCCTTGATGTCGCGCAGGTCCGGCTGCGGCCCGCCGGGCGCGCGGATCGCCGGCTGCGGGCGCGAGAGCACCTGCGTTCCCCTGAAATGGTTGGCGAGCTGGATCAGCGAGCGGGGCGCCAGAATGTCGAGATCGGCCGAGGCCCAGGCCGCCTCAGGCCCACAAGGCGAAGGGCAGATGAGGCCCCTGCCCGCCGCGTTGGCGGCGATGGCGGCCCGCAGGACGCCCGCGACCGCGCTGATCGTCCCGTCGAGCGCGAGTTCGCCGATGACGGCAAAACCCTCGAGCGCGTCGATGGGAACCGCGCCGATCGCCGCCATCACGCCGAGCGCGATCGGCAGGTCGTAGTGGCTGCCCTCCTTGGGCAAGTCGGCCGGGGCGAGGTTGACGGTGATGCGCTTGGCCGGCAGCGCGAGCCCCGAGGCGATGAGGGCCGAGCGGACCCGCTCCTGCAATTCCCGGACCGCCTTGTCGCCGAGGCCGACGATGTTGAAGACGACGTTTCCGCTCGCGACATACACCTGCACGTCGACGGGCCGGGCCTCAACTCCCTCGAACGCCACGGTCGAAACCCGCGCCACCATGTCCGTCCCCTCTGGGCTGGCCCTTCGGGGGAACATTGCAGAACATTGGCGGGAGCGCAAGGGGAAAGTTCACGACGTCAGGGCTGCTAAAGCAGCGTCTGAGCGAGTCTCGCGGGCGCAATATTAGATAAATATGCACGCGTCACTGTTTTTACATTGCTGGCCGGTCGCGGTCAGGTTCCGAAAAGCAGGGCCTTCGGCCGCCGCTCATCGATCACTTGTTCCGCGCCTTGCGCAGATGGTCGTCTTTCCCGTCGAGGCCGCGCTCCTTCAGCGCAAGCAGCACGTACGCCCGCGCCGTCATGTTCGCGTCGGCGGCAAGACGAAGCAATTGCCTGTGTCCGATAGCGCTATAAAAACCGGGTTGCGCGCGGCCGAAGGCTGGCGCGCCCCAGGGCACCAACAGGCCGGAAACGATGGGCGAGGCCTCAGGACCGAGCGCAACGCGGAGATTTCCGACGGCCGTCAAGCAGGGCTTATCGGGATCGGGCGAAGCGGAGGCGGGGAGCTTGTCGCCGCGCCATTCCTGGACGTCGTGGCCGGTGATCGCGAGGACATAGCCCTGCGTCTCGACCGGCAGGACGCCCTTGCCCGCCAGCCAGTCGGCGAGCGCGTTTGGCCCGGCGTTGTAGGCGGCCGCCGCCAAGCCGAGATTGCCGAAGCGCTGGGCGAGCTCGGCCAGCAGCTTCGCCGACGCCGGGATCGCGGCCGCCGGATCGAACGGGTCGGCGAGCCCGCGCTCGGAGGCGGCGTCCGGCATGAATTGGGCGACCCCCTGTGCGCCCGCCAGACTGACTGCGCCGGAGTGGAAGGCGCTCTCGCGCCAAATGAGTCGGGTGAAGAAATTGACCGGCAGCCCCTCTTGCCTGGCCGCAGTCTCGACGATCCCGCAGAGCGTCGCCAGCCCGTTGCTGGCCGTGGGCGCGGTCTCGTCCGCGGGCGCCGGCGCCGCCGACGAGGCCGCGACCGCGGCGATGAGAAAGGCGCCGATGCGCCGGGCCCGCCTCGTGCGGATTCTGCCGGTCGCCGCTCCGGTCAAAGCCGAAACCTGTCGCCGGCCCTGCGCTGCGGCTCTCGCGCAGCCCGCTGCGGCGATTTGAGGCTTCAAGGTTTTCCAGCCGGACAACGCCCGCCTCCTTGCAATCGGAACGAGATGGTCTCCCCGTCAACGCTTGAAACTCAATTCAGGGTACTCGGCCATCAGCTTCGCGAGCTCGCCGACCTAATCCCCGTCACCTAATCCCAAAAGCTGCGACTTTGGTGAGGTCTCGCGCGCTGAAAAATTAATGTATAACATCATTTTATTTGTATAAATAATTGAACAACAATCCCTTATTTAGGTTCAATGCGGTTCGTTTTCGGACGCCGGCCGGGTTGTCGCAGAGATCAGGGCGCCCGGATCGAGAAGCTCGACCGCGAGGCCGCGGAAGTCCTGAACGTTTCTCGAGACCAGCGTCAGACCATGGGCGATCGCGGTCGCGGCCAAGAGGCCGTCCATCGAGGCGAGGCAGTCCCCGTCGTTTGGCCTCCGCCATCAGATCGCCCCAGGCGAAAGCGGTCTTTTGGTCGACGGGCAGGATTCGGCCGGCGAAGCGATCGACGAGGTCGCCGGCGAGCCAATGGGCGAGTGCGTCTCGGCGGCGACCGGATCGCATCAGCGCGACGCCGCGGCGGATCTCCGCCAGCGTCGCCACGCTGATGAAGGCGCGATCCTCGTCGAGCCGGTCGAGCCATTCGAGAACCCGCCGGTCGGGCTCGGGCCGCCGCGTTTCGGAGAGGACGTTGGCGTCGAGCAGGAACCTCAAAGTCTAAAGATCGCGCGGTTCGTCGCGCAGCCGCTCGATGTCGAGCTCGGCCCCGCGCAGGGGGGAGTTGAGCAGGAATTCCGCCAAAGTGCCTTTGCGCGCAGTCTTGCGAGCCCATTCTTCGACGGACACGACAATGGCGCTCGGCTTGCCGTTGCGGGTGATGACCTGCGGCTCGCCCTGGGCGCGTTCGATGACTTCCGACAGCCGGGCCTTGGCGTCGGCGACCGTCCAGACGTCATGCCTCTTTTCGCTCCTGCTCCGCCCGAAGACGTGGTCCAAAAAACAACCTTACTGGTAACCCGCGCCGCGGGGAGCGGTATAAAAAGGCCTCGTCACCTGCCCACGAAACTTGGTGAATTAAGCGTGCTTCGTTCTTTGGCGATAATTTCCAAGATTGCAGTGGCTAGACCTTGGATTACTTTGTCACGACCAGGGTCCGAAACATGATCCAGGAAAACTCTCTTATCTACGTCCATCCGTAGGGACTTCTCCGGTCCACTGGGCTCGGCGTAGCGGATCACGACGAATCGCGAAAAGTCGTCCCACCACTCCGCCCGCAGAAACTTAATTCCGTCGGCTAGAGGTATCCGACCTTCGAGCGGCACCGATTTAATTTCAGACATGTGACCGGCCCATCTTTCAAATTATATCATACCTGTCAATTACCCACACCCTCGGTAGATTACCGACAACAAGCGCTTCGGCATCGCGTAGCGCAAACACCATTGTCTTCAACTCGGCTGTCAGGATAGGCGGCGATGGCACACTGCCAGGGAGTCCGGGCGGCGTCACGGGAGGACTCGTCAAGAAAGCTGCGTGCGCTCGCGAGCCGGCGACGGCGAGGAGAAAGCTCTGATTCCCATTGTGATGATATGAAGGACTGGTTAACGGATTGCTGATGCCCTGCGCAACGAGCTCGACCGGATCACAAATCGTGACGCCTGCTGGGAGCGGGGATGGAATATCTATCAAGTAAACGTACGCTGGCGCAGCCGGCGTCGGGGGGTTGTGGCTTGCGTTTCGCGCATAGTCTTCAGCGACTGCGTAAGAGCGCGTAACCGAGATACATGGGCTCCCGAATGCGCCTGCTGTTACATGTTGCATGACCGCGGCCAGACTCAAGCTCACCGACGGTCCCGCAGGTACAATTCCCGTTATCCGCAAATCGTGCTTGTGTAAAAATGTTCCTACGCCAACGCCTTTGTAAAAATATGTCATACGAGAAATGCCCCCCGCTCGGCTCTGGCCGAGTCGCCTAAGTGTTTGCCAAGGTAACACTTTGGTCAAGGGCAACGGAGTTCGTCGGGCAAGGGAACTGCGAGTCGCGAAAATCATACGCTTGATTCTCACTCCGACTGATCGGATTCAATCCTTCAAAGCCGCAAGGCAGACCACTGAAATAGTGGTGTCTCACCAGAGCGGGGCAGTCCAGGGCCTACCTCGCGGGCGCGCGCCGGAGCGCCCGGCGAAGTCGGCGCCCTCATCGGTTCTGCTGCAACGCATGCGAAGCCAGATCGGGGTACTCGGCCATCAGCTTCGCCAGCACTGCGTTGGTCCACCCGAATCCGACTTGCAAAGGATATTCGCCGCCGCGACCCCCGCTTTGGTCCGGCCCCTGCTCGACATCGTACTTCTCGACCAGCACTCCCGTCAGCCGCGTATCCCCGGAACATTTTTGTTGAGCCACCGATCCGCGATTTCGCGGGCGAGATCATGCTCTCCGTAGGCGTTCAGCCCTTCGATCGCCAAAAATTGCAGCGGCGCCCAGCCGTTCGGCCGGTCCCATTGCTGGCCGGTCGCGGTCAGGGTCGTGCCGAGGCCGCCGGGTTCGAGGAGCGTCTGCCGCAGGCGAGCCGCCACGGCGTGGGCCTCATCCGGCGTCGCGATGCGAAAAAAGAGCGGAGCCACCGTCGCCGCCGACAAGACGTCGCTTTGACGGCCCTCCCGCCAAAGATAGTCGGCGAAGAACCCGTTCGCGTTCCACATCAGGCGTCGGATGGCGGCGCCGCGCTCGTCCGCGCGCGCCTGATAGCGTTGGGCCTCGACGGAATCGCCTTTCAGCCGATAGGCTTTCGCCAGCGTTCCCTCGAGATGCGCCATCAGGGCGTTGAGATCGACCGGAGCGATCGCGGTTGTGCGGATCGTCCAGAGATTCTTGCCGTCGGCGAGCCAGCGGGAACTGAAATCCCATCCGGTCTCGGCGCCGGCGCGCAGGTCCCGATAGACCTCGGCGGCGGCCCGGTTGGTATGCCGCGCCGTGTCGACGTCGTTGCGATAGGATTCGTCGCGAGGGGCTGCGCGGTCGTCCCAGTAGCGATTGAGCACGACGCCGTCGGACAGGCGGAGCGCATGACGATAAGCCGCGCCTGGTGCGAGGTTTTCCGCGCCGTCCATCCAGTAGTCAT
The DNA here is from genome assembly GCA_963805295.1 of uncultured Alphaproteobacteria bacterium. Classification (GTDB taxonomy): domain Bacteria; phylum Pseudomonadota; class Alphaproteobacteria; order Rhizobiales; family Beijerinckiaceae; genus Roseiarcus. Next base: position 12,801 of record CAWDTW010000038.1, read on the forward strand.
ATTCGGCCCTTAGCTCCGGCAGGTACTTGACGAAGACCTGCTCCCCGTCATGGGCGGCGACGAGTTCGACCATGCAGGAAAAGAACGGCGGCTCAGAGCGGCTCAAGTAGTAGCTGCGGTTGCCGTTGGGCATATGGCCGTATCGGTCGATCAGCGATGCGATGTTGTCGAGCATGTCGCGCGCGAGCGCGCGCCTGCCGTCCTGCTCGAGTCCGAGCATGACGAAAAAACTGTCCCAATAGTAGATTTCGCTGAACCGGCCGCCCGGGACGACGTAAGGGCGGCCCAAGGGCAGAAGCGACGAATAGGGTTTGGTTTCGTCGGGCTTGCGCTGCAACGCCTCCCACGCGTCGCTGATGTAAGCGCGGAGGTTCCGATCCTGTCCGGGGCGGAAGACGTCGAAATGATGCGGCGGCTCGAAATGGCGATCGACGAAGGCCCTCAGGTCGAATCCGGGCAGACGTTTCTGCCGGTCGTAATCCGCCATCACCTTGGCGGGCGGCTCGAGAGCAATGGCGTCGGCGAAGGTCTTTTGGTCAGCGAAGAGATTTGCCATCTCGACCGCGCGGTAGAGTTCGCCGAATTCGACCGAGGGCGGCGCGGGCGAGGCGGTCGAGAGCGCGCCGGCGGGTCGCCAGGGCCACAGGCAAAGGACGACGAGCGCAACGGCTCGAACGGAGGTTGGGATGGCGCGGATGGGGATGTCTCCGGCGTCGGCCGGCGAGGTCGTACAGGACTCGTTCCGCGACATCCAGCGCCTTGCGGGCCGCCTTACGGGGAAATTCCCTGCTCAGGCGGTTTTTGCGACAATTATTCCTCTGTTTTCGCGCAAAAATTCCGCTGTTCCGGCGCGTAGGGAATTTGTCGCGCGGCACACTGTATTCGTTTGATTTTTTCGCCGCAAAATGCGCCCGAAACGGCCAAAAGAGGAGAATTCCCTGTTTCCTTCGCTGTTACCAGGGAACGTGATCCGCCGCCCGGCGCCGCCTGGGGCGCCATCGCCTCCGTCCGCAGCATGCGTGCGCGTCACCGCCGCGCCGCCGCCAGGATCGGCCCCGATCCCGCGGCCTGGACGAGCGCCGCCTCGGCGAAGCCCGGCCCGCCGCCCGCCGGCAGCGGGAACACCGCCGCCTGGCCGTTCCAGTGGCCGAGCAGGATCATTTCGTGCACGATGTCCTTGTGCGGAAGGGTGCGGCCGGCGTTCTCGCCGCGCTTGATGGCCACTTCGACGGTGCGGGGATCGTAGCGGGCGAGCCACACTTCTGCCCCGCCGGCCGGCGCGGCGCCGGCCCCGACCGAGACCGCGCCGTGGGCAAATCCCACGATCGGGCCGCCGGCGCCGCGGTCGCCGCGGCTGACCAGCCCGGCGAGCTCGCCTTCGCTCAAGCCCGCGCCCTCGACCCGGCCGTTCACGACCACTTGCGGCGTATAGACACCGTCGCGGCCCATGGCCTGGGCGTAGGAATATTGGCGGGCCGTCCAAGCGGGCTTCGAGAACGTGTCCTTCCAGCCGAGGCGGTCCCAGTAGTCGACTTCGAACGCGAGCGCGAGCACATCGGGACGGTCGCTGATCGCCGCCACATTGGCCGCGGCCGGAGGGCAGGACGAGCAGCCCTGGCTCTGAAAAAGTTCGATCACGGTCGGATGCGCGGCGTCGGCGGCGAAGCCCGCCCCCGGCTGCGCCGCCAGGATCGTCAGCGCGGCGAGTCCGACGCCGAGGGTCACGCACATGGTCATCGCTTCGTCTCCGGATGCGGCGCTGAAGGCGCCCTCGAGGCGACGTTCGCTTGGGCCCCGCCGGTTGTTACCCGTCGCGCGCCTTCGCGCGGGCGATGCTATAGGAAGGGTCTATCTCCCTCGGAGCGATCGGGGCGGAGGCGGCGAAGCCAGGCAAATCCCCTCCCAACGGGGGCGGGAGGGTGTGCTGTTCGGCCCGCCGGCTTTCGTCTTTCCTTCGATCGCCCTGCGTCTGGTCCTCAAACGCATGGCCCGAACCGATTTCAATCCGCCCCGCCTCCATGTCGCCGCGCCACTCGCGGAGGGCGCGGCCGTGGCGCTTTCGCCCGAGCAGACCAATTATCTCGTCAACGTGCTGCGGCTGAAAACCGGCGCGCGCGTGCTTCTTTTCAACGGCCGCGACGGGGAATTCGCCGCCTCGCTCGCGACGGCCGCCCGCAGGGGCGCGTCGCTCACGGTCGCCGCGCAGGCGCGGCCGCAGGAGGCGCCGCCCGACGTCGACTTCCTGTTCGCGCCGCTGAAGCACGTCCGGCTCGACTACCTGGCGCAGAAGGCGGTCGAGATGGGCGCGCGGCGCTTGAGGCCGATCGTCACGCTCCGCACCCAGGCCGCGCGGCTCAATCTCGAGCGCCTCGAGGCCAACGCCATCGAAGCCTGCGAGCAATGCGGCGTGAACTGGACGCCGGAGGTCCTGCCGCTTCAGCCGCTCGACAGGGCGCTGGCCGAATGGCCGGCCGAGCGCCTGCTCGTCTTCTGCGACGAGGACGCGCCGCAGGCGAGCCCGATCGACACGCTCGGCAAGGCCAAAGCCAGCGCCGGCGTCGGCGTCGGCCTCATCATCGGGCCCGAAGGCGGCTTCGACGAAAAGGAGCGGGCGGCGATCCTAGCGGTTCCGCGCGTCGTGCGGCTCAGCCTCGGCCCGCGCGCGTTGCGCGCCGACACCGCCGCAGTCGCCGCGCTCGCGCTCGTCCAGGCGACGCTCGGCGACTGGCCGAGGCCCGCGCGCTAGCGACCGGGCGCCGGATCCCTGGCCGCATCCCCCCGCAGCGGAGCGCTCGCCACGTTGCCGCCACGATGTCGTTCCATCTCGGCGCGCGTCGAGGCGAGGCGAGTCGGAATGCGGCGAAGGTTCGAACGGTCGATGGCGGGCGCGGTCGCGCCGCTGGCGGCGCTTCTCACAGCCAGTCTGGTCAACCCGGCGGGCGCCGGCGGCCTCGCGCCTTCGCCGGACCCAGACGCCGGCGCGCGCCCGACGCAATGCGACGGCGCGGCCGGTCAGGGATGCGCGCACATCAGCGGATATATCGCGGCCGGCTCGGATTTCGCCGCCGGCAAGAGGATCGGCGGACGTCCGGCCCTCTTCGCGCCGCCAGCGCCGCCCTTGGTGACCGCCATCGGCGCCGCCGGTCATGCGGCCGCGGATGCGATCAACCGCGGCCTCTTCTTGCTTCAGGCGAGCCACGACGACGGCGCGCGCTGACCGCGGTCGCGCCCGGCCTGTCGGCCGTTTCGCAAACCAAGTTCCTTAACCCGAGCTTGATGACCATGGCGTTCGGCTGGTCCTAGATGGCATGCGCCGTCCAAAGTCTGGACCGCGAGCGGGAGGGGAATCCATGACTGTCCGCAAACTTGCCGTCGCCGCGGCGTCGGCGATTGCTCTTTCGTCGCTATCGAATGTCGCGCTGGCGCAGATGGCCGAGGTCATGAAATATTGCAAGGCGGACGCTGAGCGTCTTTGCCCCGGGGTCGAGCCCGGCGGCGGCCGCGTCGCCAAGTGCCTCGAGGCGCACGAGATGGAAATGAGCGTCGGCTGCGGGAAGACGCTCAAGAAGATGAAGTCGCAGATGTAGTGTTGTGGCGGCGCGGGCGGCGTTTCGCGCCGTCAGAAAACCGCTTCCACGAAAACCGGCTCGACCGAGCGCCCCCACGGGCCTTCGTAACGCTCGATCCACACCTCAGCCGGCGAGCGCCCGCTCTGGGCGATCGCCTCCAGCGGGCGCAGCCGGACCGTCTCGTCCTCGCCCTTGCCGTTCAGCCGCGAGCGCCGCTTGAGGCCGCCCTGCGAAATCGCCAGCATGTCGAGCGCGACCGAGCGCAACTCTCGGCCGCGGATTTTTGCCGCGAGCCCCAGGCGCGGGACGTCGTCGCGCAGGCTCTGCCGCTCCTCGGCGCTCCAGTCCTTGACGAGATCCTGGGCCGACTGCAGTGCGTCCGGATCGTAGTAGAGGCCGACTATCAGCGCCGACATCGCAACAATCCGGTCGGGCGGGCCGACGTCCGCGCCGCGCATCTCGAGATAGCGCTTGAGCCGCACCTCGGGAAAGATCGTCGAGAGGTGGTTCGCCCAGTCGGCGATCGTCGCGCGCTCGCCCGGCGCCGCGGCGAGCCGGCCAGCGAGCAGGTCGCGAAAGCTCGCCCCGGCCACGTCGATGTAGGTCGAGCCGCGCTTCAGGAAATAGAGCGGCACGTCGAGCGCGTAGTCGACGTAACGTTCGAAGCCCATGCCCGGCTCGAACGCGAACGGGAGCATGCCGGTGCGGTCCGGGTCCGTGTGGCGCCAGGTCTCCGAGCGCGCGGAGAGAAAGCCGTTCAGCTTGCCGTCGCTGAAGGGCGAGTTGGCGAAGAGGGCGGTGATCGCCGGCTGCAGCGCGAGGCCCACGCGGAGTTTCGCGACCATGTCCGCCTCATCGCGGTAGTCGAGATTGGCCTGAACGGTCGAGGTGCGAAACATCATGTCGAGGCCGCGCGTCCCGACCTTCGGCATGTAGCCCTTCATGATGCCGTAGCGGGTCTTCGGCATGGTCGGCGTCTCCGCAAGCGTCCATTTCGGGCTCATGCCGAGCGAAAGGGCGGAAATCCCCAGCGGCTCCGCGACCGATCGGCACATGTCGAGATGGTTTTCGAGTTCGGCCGCAGTCTCGTGCGCCGAATCGAGCGGGGCGCCGGACAGTTCGAATTGTCCGCCCGGCTCCAGAGAAATCGCTGCGGCGCTCGCCGCGCCATAAAGCCCGATCAGTTGGCCGCCGTCTTCGATCCGCTCCCAGCCGAGCCGGGCGTTGATCCCTTCGAGCAGCGCCCGGATGCCCTTTTCGCCCTCGTAGGGCACGGGCGAGCGGTCGGCTCGGTAGAACAGGATCTTCTCGTGCTCCGTGCCGACCCGAAACGGGCCGGACGGCTTGCATCCCGCCTCGAACCAGGCGGCGAGCGCGTCGCGCGATTCGACAACTTCCCCATCGACGACGTCGCGAGCCATAAAAGCGGGCGCCTCTGCGGCCGGCGAGCCGGCGAATGGCGGCTAGATAGTCGGGCGCCCGCGACAATGCAAATGACCCCCGCGGTTTGCATTCGTCGTCAGCGGCAGCCGCGTCCACCCCTCGTTAGGGATTTTGGCGCATCATGCCGCTCGATCGACGACGGACCTTGCCCATGATCCAACTTGCATTCCGATTCCTGCGGTCCCGCGAGGCGGTGACCTCGATCGAATACGCCCTGATGGCCTCGCTCATTGCTCTGGTCATCATCGTCGCCGTCACCGGCGTCGGGACCAAACTCAGCGCGACTTACGGCGCGATCGGCAACGCGTTGCCCTGAACGTCGGGCGCTTCACGCCGGCGGCGGTTGGGTGAACGACGGGGCGATCGCGTCGAGGCTCGCCTGATGCGCCTGCGAGGCCTGAATTCCGGGGTCGAGCGTCATGGCTTCCACCCTCCTCGCCGGCCGCCTGGGGGGCCGGACGTCCGCGCCGCCTGCTGCCCCTTCGCGAGCCGCGCCGTCGTCGCGTAGGCCACCGCGACCGCGATGAGGCCGAACACGGCGCAACCGAGCGCGACGCCGATCAGCCCGCCCTGCACTCCGCCATAACGCGCGCCGACGGTCACGAACGGAATCGTCCCCAGCGTCGCCCGGCCCCAGTTGAACGCCATCGTCAGGACCGGAAAGCCGAGGTTGTTGAACGCCGTGTTGGCGACGAAGAGGCAGGCGAGAAAGAGCCAGGCGACGACGCCGTACTGGCAGTAGAACGTGACGTAAACGGCGCTGTCGCCCTTGGCGTCGAACGCCGCGACGAGCCAGGGCGCAGCCAGCGCCAGCAGGCCCCACGCGAACAGCACGTAGCCGATCGACAGAAGGAACGAGTCGGTCAGCGTGCGCTCGACCCGACCCATCAGCTTCGCGCCGTAGTTCTGCCCGATGATCGGGCCGACCGAGCCGGTGAGCGCGAAAATGACGCCGAAGGCGACCGGCGTCACGCGGTCGATGACCGCGCCCGCGGCGATCGCCGCCTCGCCGATGTCGGAGAAGACGCGGATCGTATAGGCGGAGCCGACCGGCGTCGCCAAATTGGCCATCATCGCGGGAAAGCCGATCGCCATGATCGGGCCGAAGTCGCCGCGCGCGGCCTTCAGGTTCGGCTTGGCCACGATGTCGTGCACCTGGACCGAACCGCGCCAGCCCACGAGGAAGAAGCAGAGGCGCGAAGCGACGGTCGCCCAGGCGGCGCCATAAACGCCGAGACCGAGGCCGAAGATGAGCGTGGGGTCGAGAATGGCGGTGACGATCGCGCCCGAAAGCGTCACGTACATCGCGCGGCGGGCGTCGCCGACGGCGCGCAGAACGCCCGACATCGCCATGCCGAGCGCCATCGGCACGTTGGCCGGGATGGTGATGGCGAGAAACCTGGAGGCGACCCGCAACGGCTCGCCGCTCGCATGCACGAGGCTGGTCAGCCCCCAGTCGCGAAAGACGAACATCAGCGCCGCCACGGCGGCGGAGATGATGGTCGTAATCGTCAGCGCCGAGGCGGCGAGCCGGCGGCCCCGGGGCCGGTCGCCCGCCCCGAGCGCCCGCGACACCGTCGCCGAGACGGCGATGGTGAGGCCGATGTTGATCGACATGGCGAAGAAGGTCGCCAGGCTCACGTAGCCGACCGCCGCCTGGAACGCCTGATCGCCGAGCCGCGACACCCAGAAGAGCGACAGGAGATCGACGGCGAACACCGCCATCAGCCCGACCGCCCCGGTCGCGGTCATCACCGCGACATGGCGCAACAGCGACCCTTGCGTGAACACGGGCCGGGCCTTGTCGCGAGCGGCGTGGGGAGCGTTCAAGAGGCCGGTCCTGGCAACGAGGAAGAACGGGTCTTAGTGGCTGCCGGAGGCCGAGGCTAGAGGCAGCCCGACGGCGCGGACGGCGGACGGTGGACCGCGCGATTCCGGTTCGGCGGGCGATGCGGACGCTTGACCGGGTTGTTGATAGCGATCACAGTGTGGATTAGTCGCGCGGGTGCGCTCCCCGGGGGAGACCATGCCATGGGCACGCTGACCTCGTTCCTCGCAACTTCGATCATCTTCGCGGCCGGCCGCCTTGCGGCCGGTTTGACTTTCCGCTGACTGACCGTCCTTTAAGGGGACGGTTCGGTGGACCGGTCCACTGCAAGGGGAGTAGCCGTCGCGGCCGCGCGGGCCGCGCTGTTCGGCGGCGCCGCCTTGCTGGCGGCGGCGATTCTCCTGCCCGCCGCGCCGGCCCGCGCCGACGGCTGCAGCGTCAGCGACCTCTGGAACGCGATCGAGAACACCGCTTCGTCGCTCACGTCCGGCGACTGTGCGGCGGCCTGCGCCGACACCGCCGGCGCCGGATGCACGGCCGCGGCGGCGCTCACGGCGGCCCTCGGCGGCATCGCCGCCAGCCAGGGCCAGGGGGCGGTCGACGGCTTCTGCAGCCAAGTGAGCAACGCGCAGAACGCCGTCGGCGACGTCGGCGCGCTGCAGAGCTGGGCCAATGCCGCCGGAATCTCGATCGACCTCGCCAGCATTCTCGGTAGCATCGGCGATCCGCTCAGCATCGCCCAGTGCGGATGCTCGCTCGAGCAGGGCGTCAATCAGCTCGGCGGCGACGCGCTGTCGTGCATGCAGGACGCCATCTGCAGCATCCAGGAGGCCGTGGGTTGGGGCGGCTGCGCCTGCCATCCGCCGACCCCGGTCGCCGCCGACTGCACGCCGCCACCCGGCTGCGTCGAGGACAACACGCTTCCGGGCTGCGGGAACGCGATCTACGGCGCGCCAAGCAACCCACCCCGGGCAGATCGTCAAACAGTTGTCGAACGGCACGATGGTGATCGACGTCGCCGACGGCTGGGACGGCAAGAGCTACTGGTGCGCGCCCGACCGCTACTGCTTCTGCCCGAGCCCGATGCAGCTCGTGCCGGTGCCGAACGACTACATGAACGGCGGCAACCCGTCCAACGGCTACGTCATCTATTATTGCCAGTGCCCCCGGCTCGGCCCGGGACAGAACACGCATCCGGCCGCCGCGTCGGGACCGCTGGCCGAAATCTGCATCTGCGACAACACGGGGCTCGCCGCGGCGCCGCCGGTCAAAACGACCGTCAACCCGACCGCCTCGATCTGCCCGATTCCCCTGACCGGCATTCCTTGCCCCAGCGGCCAGATCAACGTCGGGGGCAAATGCGTCGCGCCATGCGCGAACAACGAGGTGAGGACGCCGAACGGGGCCTGCTGCAATCCCGCCGAAGTGACCGCGTGCGGCGAGTGCTGTCCGCCAGGAACGACCGCCGATCTGGCGAACGGCACCTGCGAACCGCTCCAGACGACGCAATAGGCTGGCGATGACCGAGAGACGCGCAAGCAAGCTCTTTCCGCGCCTCGCAAGGCTCCAGGCGCCGCTGTGGCTCGCCGCGATCGTCATTTGGGCGTTCGCCGCGGACCTCAGGGCGCAACAGCCGGCGCCCGTGCTCGCGCCGGGGAACGCCGCGGTCACCGGATTTTCCGGCGCGCCGCCGCCGCCGCTGATCGCGCCTGGCGACGATCCCGCCGCGCTGACCTTCATCGACCTCAACGGACCTTCGCTGCGGATCGTCGATTTGCAGCATATGGTCGGACCGGCGGCGGCTGAGCTCGTCGGCGCGCCGAAGCCTTTCACCTTCCCGGCGGCGCGGATCGGTCAGGTCTTCGGCGTCGCGCTCGACGACGCCGTGCCGCCCAACCTCTATGCGGCGGCGGCGTCCGTCTACGGGCTGCCGATCGTCGCGCCCGGCGCCGACGGTAGCCTCAGACACGTCCGCGCCGGTCAGCCGAACGCGGCCTATATGAACGGGCTCTGGGGACCTCAGGGCGGCCCGGGATCGATCTTTAGGATCGACGGCGCCACCGCGCGCGTGACCCTCTTCGCTAATGTGACGACCGACGGCCGGCCCAATTCTGGCGCGGCGCTCGGGGCGCTCGCCTACGATCCGGACTCGAAATCGCTTTTCGTCGCCGATCGCGAGAGCGGCCTGATCCATCGCTTCGGCCTGAACGGCGCCGATCTCGGCGCCTACGATCACGGCTTGACCGGGCGCGAGGCGGTCGGCCTCCCGCCGGCGCCATGGACGTCGCGGGAGCCGATCGACCTGTCGAGCCCGCGGTTCGACAGCTCCGAGCCAGCGACCTGGAACATGGCCGCGCCGGAGCGGCGGATCTTCGGCCTCGCCGTCCATCAACGCCGCCTCTACTACGCGGTCGCCGACAGCCTGCAAATCTGGTCGGTCGGGCTCGAGCCGGACGGCTCGTTCGGCGACGACGCGATCATCGAACTCGCCGCGCCCCCCGCCGCCGGCCCGACTGAAATTGCTACGATCGACTTCGACGATGACGGACGCATGCTCCTCGCCGAGCGGGCCGCGCCGACCGGGACGTTCGATTTCCAGGCGCTCGCCCTTCCCGCGATCGGCCGCGTGCTGCGTTACACGATTGTCGGCGAGGCGGCCGGCGGCCGGCGGGTGTGGCAGGCCGAGCCGGACGAATATGCGATCGGCTTTCCCCACGATTTGCGCAACGGCGACGGCGGCGTCGCGATCGGATACAATTACGATCGCGCCGGCGAGATCATCCCCGGGTCCTGCGGCGGCTTTTTGTGGTCGACCGGCGAAGACTTGCGCGAGCCGTCCGATGCGACCCTCGCCCAGCGGCTGCAACGGTCGGGGCCGCTGCACGTCGACGGCCTGCAAGGTGAAGGCGTGTGGCAGGTCAGGCCGCGCAACGTTCCGCCGCTCGAAAGCTACTACATTTCCTATTTAGACGGATCCCCCGACGACGCCGCGCGCGGCTGGCTCGGCGCCGTCGCGATCAGGCGCGACTGCGCGCCGGCATCGCCTCAAGGCTTCGTGACGCCGCCGGCGCTGGCCGGAGGCGCCCCTGCGCCGCGGCCTGTCGCGGGCGGGCCCCCTCCGCCGCCTCCGCCGCCCGGCGCCCCGCCGTTGGCGCCGCCGCGTAGGCCGCCCCCGCCGCCACCTGGCGGCTGCTCCCCCGATCAGGTGCGCCGGGTCAGCACCGGCGGCTGCGAGCCGGGTTGCCCAAGGCCCGACATCCAGATCGGCGGCCGATGCTGTCCGGTCGCCACGCTCGCCGCCAACGCCGCGTGCTCGAATTCTAGCTGTCCCGCCGGGCAGACGGCGATCGGCCCCAGCAACTTCTGCTGCAGCTCCATTCAGGTCTATGCAGGCGCGGGGGGCGCGCCGGCCTGCTGCGCGCAGCCGCTCGTCAACGGGAAGTGCCAGCCGGCGCCGCCGACGCCGACCTGCGCGCCGAGCGCGGCCAATCCGAACTGCTGTCCCAGCGGCTATGCGCCGGCGGGCGGCGCCTGCTGTCTCTCGAGCAAGATCACCTCGACCGGCGTCTGCTGCCCCGCCGGACAGACGCCGAGCGGTCCAAACAAGAAGGATTGCTGGCCGATCCTCCGTGTCCCGATCGGGCCGCTCTGCTGCGCCTCCGGCCTCATCCCGACCGCGAGCGGCGCCTGCTGCGCGCCCGCCAACGTGACGACGACCGGAGTCTGCTGCTCCGAGCCGGTCGATCCGTCAAACCGGGGCGCGTGTCCGGCTCAGACGCAAATCATCAGGACCTGCGCGCCCGGATACACGAAGATGCCGGACGGAAGCTGCTGCGCCAATCGTTTGGTCAGTTCGGACGGGCGCACCTGCCTGCCGGCCCGCACGCCTCTCCCGCCCCCCTCCTGTCCGCCCGGCCAGGAACTCACCCGGGCGGGCGCCTGCGCGCCGGTCGCGGCGCCCCCCTGCCCGCCCGGCGAAGCGCGAACGCGGGAGGGAGCTTGTGAGCCGATCCCGCCCGCCGCCTGTCCGCCGGGCTATGCGCGTTATCGCCCCGGCCCCTGCACGCCGATCCCGCCGCGAGCCTGCCCGCCCGGCGAGGAACGAACGCGCGAGGGCGCCTGCGTGCGGACAGCGCCGCCGCCCTGCCCGCGAGGCGAAACGCGAACCCGCGAAGGCGTCTGCGCCCCGATTGCGCCGCCGCCGTGCCCGCGAGGCGAAACGCGGACGCGCGCGGGCGCCTGCGCGCCGGTCGGACCGCCGCCCTGTCCGCGGGGACTCGGGCGCAACGCCCGCGGCGTGTGCGCGCCCCTCCCGCCAGCCCCCTGCCCGCGCGGCTTCGTCCGCAATGTTCGCGGCGTGTGCATCCCTGCCGCGCAACTCTCGTGTCCGCCCGGGACGTTCCGCAACCGCTTCGGCGTTTGCGCGCCGTTCGGCGGGCCGCCCGTGCCGTTCGGCGTGCCGCCAGGCCAGTTCGGGCCGCCAGGCCAGTTCGGGCCGCCGCGCGGTTCGTTCGCGCCAGCGCCGGGCGGCGGCATGGAGCCGCTGCGCTGATCCGCGTCGGATCGGAGGTCGATCGATGAGAAGTGCGATTGTTATCGTCGCCGCCACCCTGATGGCGCTCGCGCCTCAGGCCGCCGTTGCGCAGGAACTCGCGCGCGGCGACCGAGGCGATCATCAAGGACTATCTCGCGGCGCATCCCGACGAAGTCGGCGAGATCGTCAAGACCTATTTCATCAAGCATCCGGAGGCGGTCGGCCAAATCCTCGCCGAACTCCTGAAGCATCGCCCCGGCGCCTCGGCGAGCGCGGCCGCCAAGTCCGGCCCGGACCGCAGCGCGGCGATCGCGAGCAACGCCGCCGCGCTTTTTTCTTCGCCGCATCAGGTCACGCTCGGCGACCCCGAGGGCGACGTCACGCTGGTCGAGTTCTTCGACTACAATTGCGGCTTCTGCAAACGCGCGCTCTCCGACACGCTGGCGCTGATGCGCGACGATCCGCGCCTCAAGATCGTGCTGAAGGAGTTCCCGATCCTCGGCCCCGGCTCGACCGAGGCGGCGCGCGTCGCCGTCGCCGCGCGCATGCAGGACCCCGCGAAATATCTCGCCTTCCATCAGGAGCTGCTCGGCGGCCCCGGCCCGGCGAGCGAACAGAAGGCGCTCGATGCGGCGAAGGATCAGGGCTTCGACATCGCGCGTCTCGAAACGGACATGGCGAGCGGCGAGGTCGGCGCAACCCTCGCCGAAGACATGAAGCTCGCAAGCGCGCTCGGCTTTTCCGGCACGCCGAGCTACGTAATCGGCAAGGAGGTCGTCATGGGCGCCGTCGGCGCCGCCGCGCTGAAGGAGCGCGTCGCCAAGGCGCGCGGCGAGCAGGCGCATTGAGGCACGTGCGTTTTTGGCGCACACTGGGACGCCCTTGACTCCCCGCCCCCGCGCTCCCAAGACGCTCACTCGCATGACCGAGCCCGCAGCGACCCCGACCAAACCCCGCCTCCGCGTCGTCCTCTGCGCGCCGCGGGGCTCTTGCGCGGGCGTGGTGCGGGCAATCGACATCGTCGAGCGGGCGCTGCGGATCTATGGGGCGCCGGTCTATGTGCGGCACGAGATCGTGCACAACAAGTTCGTCGTCAACTCGCTCAAGGCCAAGGGCGTCGTGTTCGTCGAGGAATTGTCCGAGGCGCCGCCCGGCTCGCATCCGGTCATCTTCTCCGCCCACGGCGTCGCCAAGGCGGTGCCCGAGGAAGCCAGGGCCCGCAATCTCTTCACCATCGACGCGACCTGCCCGCTGGTCACCAAGGTTCACCGCGAGGCCCAGGCCCATTTCAAGCGCGGGCGGCGGATCATCCTCATCGGCCATGTCGGCCACCCCGAAGTGATCGGCACGATGGGCCAGTTGCCGCCGGGCGCGGTGACGCTGGTGAGCTCGATCGAGGACGTCCAGCGGCTCGCCCCCGACGACGGCCGCCCGATCGCCTATCTGACGCAGACGACGCTGTCGGTCGACGACGCGCGGGAGATCGTCGGGGTGCTGAAGCGCCGGTTTCCCTCGATCCATGCCCCGCCGATGGAGGACATCTGCTACGCCACGACCAACCGCCAGGAGGCGGTGAAAACCGCGGCGCGGCGGGTCGAGGCGGTCATCGTCGTCGGCGCGGCCAATTCCTCCAACTCGCAGCGCCTGCGCGAAGTCGCCGAACGCGAGGGATGCGCCGCGCAGCTCGTCGCCGACGAGCGCGGCATCGACTGGAGCGCGCTCGAGAACGTCGGCTCGGTCGCCATCACCGCCGGCGCCTCGGCGCCGGAAGCGCTGGTGACGCGCATCCTCGCGGCGCTCGAGGCGCGCTACGACATCGCGTTCGAGACGCTGACGACGGCCAGCAAATCGATGGCCTTCCCGCTGCCGCGCGACTTGCGCGACGCGGTCTGACGCCGTCACCCCGAGGCCCGGATCAAAATCGCCGCCGCAACGACGATGAGGCTCATGCCGAGCCCCTCGCGCTGCGACATCGGCTCGCGGAAGACCTTCAGCGAAACCACCTGCGCGAGCGGCGCCTCGATCAGCCCAAGCGTGCGCACCCGCGCCGCGTCGGTCAGCGCGAAGGCGAGGAACCAGAACTGCGAGGCAAGCGCGCCCATGAAGCCGGCGAACAGCGAGGAGCGCCACGCCGCAAGGATGGAGCGCGCTCCGGCCCGGTCGAAGAGGCCGAGATAGAGCGCGAGCGTCGCCGCCTGGATCGCGAGGCCCGCGACCAGGACGACCGACGCCGCGAGCGGTCGCGACGGGGTCTCAACTCCGATCACTGCCGAGCGGAAGCCGATCGTGGCGAAAGCGAAGAAAGTCGCCGACGCGAGACCCAGCACGGCCGAGCGCCAGTCGCGCGCGAGCTCCCTGCAACTCGGCGCCGACATCAGCGCGACCCCGATCATCGCGACCGCGATCGCGGCGACGAGCGACGGCGTCGGCGGATCGTTCAGCGCGAGGAGGCCGAAAAGGGCGATCTGCGCCGGCTCTGTCTTGGTGTAGGCGACCGCGACGACGAAGCTCTTCGTGCGCATCGCCGTCAGCATCATCGCGGTCGCGATCACCTGCGCAAACGCGCCGAACGCCGTCCAGCCGAGATTGTCGAGGGAGAGCGGCGGCGGAGGGAGGCCGGTCGCGGCCAGGAGCCCAAAGAAGAAGAGGACCGCGAAGGGCAGGCCGAACAGAAAGCGCACCTGCGCCGCCCCGACCGCCCCCAGCGCGCCGATGAGGTCGCGCTGCATGGCGTTTCGCAGGGTCTGCGCGCTCGACGCCAGAAGCGTGATGACAACCCAGAGCCCGTTCGACGCCATTTCGCAAACGCGCCCCGGCTCTCTAGCGCGGCGGCGCGCGGCGTCGAGAGGAGCAGTCGCGCTGCAGCGTAAACACGGTTGTATAGGCCTCGATCAGTTTCGGGATTTGGTGCGCCCAGGACAGTTCGTTCTCGATGCGGCTGCGCCCAATCCCGCCCGCCCGTTCGCGCCATGCCGGATCGGCGAGAAGGTCGACAATCTTCTGCGCGAAATCGACCGGATCGTTCGCCTTGGCGTAGAGCGAAGCCTCGGCCGCCGACACGCGCCCCTCGACGACGTCAAATTGAACGATCGGCTTCTTCATCGCCATATACTCAAGAATTTTGTTCATCGTGGACAGATTGTTCATCGGATTGACGCGGTCCGGATTGACGCAAATGTCGGCGGACGAAAGGACGGAAAACAGCTGATCGTCGGGCGCTCGGCCGAGAAAGGTCACGCAATCGGCAAGACCCATCTCGAGCGACATGGCCTCCATCCGCTTCCGGCTCGGGCCGTCGCCGACCAGCACGAACTGGATGTCCGTTCGACTCATTGCGCGCACGAGGTGCTTGACCGACGCGAGCAAGAGATCGATGCCCTCCTGATCGCCGATCACGCCGACGAAGGCGACAAGGTATTGCCGGCCTTTCTTCCAGCTCGGATCGACCGGCATCGGGCGCACGCTGCGAAGGTCCGGTCCGCTCCTGACGACGAACACGCGCTCGGGGCGCTTGCGGCCGCGTTCGAGCGCGATCCTTCGGTAGCTCTCGTTAGTCGAGATGACGACGTCGGCGAAAAAGAAGGTCAGCCGCTCGAACACGACGAGCAGGCTCCAGAAGAACCCGCGGCGGTCGAATTTCGCTTCGTAGAGCTCCGGATTGATGTCGTGATGATCGAAGACGAATTTCTTGCCGAGAAGTTTGAACGGCAAGGCGACCAGAAAGATCAGGTCAGGCGGATTGCATCCGTGAATCGCGTCGAATCCGCGGCTGAAATAGACCCGCCAGGCGAGCCGGGACTCATGCAGGAGCGCGCTCGCGTATTCGCGCAGATAGCCCGCGGCGCAATCGCCTTCCGTGGGCAGCGCATGGCGGTAGACGTTGACGCCCTCGATGACCTCATGGTCGGCCTCGTATCCCTTGCCCTTCGGGCAGATGACCGAGACCTCGGCGCCGGCGCTGACGAGAGCCAAGGATTCCTGCCAGACGCGCCGGTCGAACGGCACCGGCAGGTTCTCGACGATGATGACGATTTTCCTGCCGGTCAACGCGGCCTTGTCGTAGAGCGTCGACAGCTGAACGCGCTGCGTCATTTTCTACTCCGTCCTTGATCCCTTGACGGCGCTCGTTGCTTCGACGCGCATTGCTCGGAAAGGATCGACATGCGCAAGAGGCATCCCCACTACGCGCTCGGCGCCGGCGAAGGAGCGAGCCTCGCCGGTTGTCCGTCACAGCGCATGAAAATCGATGACGTCGCGGCATTTCAGCGACAAACCGCGCGAGCCTCCGTTGGCGTCGATGACGAGATCGAAGTCATCGTCTTCCGCGACATCCTTGCTCACAAGGAGATCGGGCAACCTGGGCAGGTGCGCAAAGGCGTAGCCGAGATTCTGGCCGACCAGATGTTCGGGTTTGAGCACGGGATCGTAGATGGACACCGCGTAGCCGCCCCGAATTAGCTTGCGCGCCAGATCGATATTCGGGCTCTCGCGCAGATCGTCAGTGTCGGACTTGAAGGCAAGGCCGAGCATCAGGATTTTCGCGCCCGGCTTGAGCCCTTGGCTGCGCGCGTGAACAGGAAGTGCTTGTGCTCTTCGTTCGAGCGCATCAATGCGTCGATGACGTGCGTGTTTACGCCGATGTCCATTGCGATGTGTTGAAGCGCGCGGACGTCCTTGGGCAGGCACGACCCTCCGAACGGCCCGCCGGGGCGCAGGTAACAGGGCGAGATGTTCAGCTTGGCGTCCGAGACGAAGATCTTATGCACGACCTTTGCATCGATGCCAAGCGTCACGCAAATGCGCCCGATCTCGTTGGCGTAGGCGACCTTCAGGGCGTGGAAACTGTTGTCGACAAACTTAGTCAGTTCCGCTTCGCGAAAGCCGACCGTAAACGTTGGCGCGTTGAGGCTCTTGTTCATCTCCTCGACGCGGGCCGAGGGTTTGCCGTCTCGTGTGCCCACGACGACCTTCGGCGGATTGAAGAAGTCGTGCACCGCCGTCGCCTCGCGGAGGAATTCGGGATTGTAGACGATCTCGATGAGGTCGACCGCGTCGCCGACCGCCGACTTGACGATCGGCAGGATCAATCCGTCGACGGTGCCTGGACGAATGGTGCTGCGGTAGACGACGGTGAGCTTCTCCTCGCGATCGAGCGCGCGGAGGCCGTTGGCGATCTGACGGGTGACTTCGGCGATGTCGCGCATGTTATGCGAGCCGTCTGGAGCGCTCGGCGTTCCTACACACACGATCGCCATGTCGCAGTCGCGGATCAGCTCGACGGGGTCGGTGGTGCAGCGTAACCGGCCCTTGGCGAGCGCCTTGGCGAGCATCCCGTCGATTCCCGGTTCTTTGATGGGCGAGGCGCCCACGGCGACCTTTCGGACCTTGTCGTCGCTCACGTCCACCCCGATCATGTCGTGCCCTTCGCTCGCAAGGCAGACGGCGCCGGTCAGGCCGACATATCCCAAACCGTAGACCGCGATTTTCATGATCCTCCCCTAGTGTTCCGTAACTAACGGAAGGATTCCCAGCGGCGCGCGATCGTGCGAGTCGAGGGGGATGGAAAACGAATCATGCATCTGGTTGTCTCCTGAGGATCGGGCGCGGCTGGAAGGCTGGGTGGCGGGCCGAAACACGCCGCAGAAGCTGGTTTGGCGGGCGCGGATCGTCTTGATGTGGGCGCAAGGGGCCGGCGTGAGGGAGACCGTTCGGGCGACCGGCAAGACCAAACGAACCGTCGATCGATGGCGTGAGCGCTATCTTGCGCGCGGCGCTGCGGGGCTCGAACGCGACGCCACTCGTCCTGGCCGCAAGCCGCCTTTGGACGCCGCGACGGTCGAGCGGGTCGTCAACAAGACGCTGCACGAGAAGCCGCCGGGCGGCACGCACTGGTCTCTGCGCAAGATGGCCAAGGCGGTCGGTCTCAGCCATTCGAGCGTGCAGCGCATCTGGGCGGCGCATGGGCTCAAGCCGCACCTGACGCGCAGCTTCAAGCTCTCGAGCGACCCCAAGTTTTGTGAGAAAGTTCAGGATATTGTCGGGCTTTACCTCGACCCACCGGACAAGGCGCTGGTGCTTTCGGTCGACGAGAAGAGCCAAATCCAAGCGCTCGACCGCACCCAGCCGGGACTGCCGCTGAAGAAGGGCCGCGCCGGCACGATGACCCACGACTACAAGCGCCATGGGACGACGACCCTGTTCGCCGCGCTCGACGTCGCCACCGGCAAGGTGATCGGCGAATGCATGCGCCGCCATCGCCATCAGGAGTTTCTGCGCTTTTTGCGCACCATCGACCGCAACACCGCGAAATTGCTCGATTTGCATCTGGTCGTCGACAACTACGCGACCCACAAGCACCCCAAGGTCAGGGCCTGGCTCAAGCGCCACCCCCGCTTTCACCTTCACTTCACCCCGACATCGGCCTCCTGGATCAATCTCGTCGAACGGTTCTTCGGCCTGATCACCGACGACGCCATTCGACGCGGCGTCTTCCACAGCGTCGCCCAACTCAACGCCGCCATCGAAGCCTACCTTGAGCAACACAATGCCGCACCCAAGCCCTTCGTCTGGACCGCGCCAGCCGCCGACATCCTTGAGAAAGTCGCCCGTGGGCGACAAGCGTTAGATTCACTACACTAGCAGCCTGTCGGACTTAAACTCTAAGTCATTGATTTAATTGCAGTTTGCTTTTTCGTGCCTAACGGAAAACTGCAATGATATCAATATGTTGGCGATCAGAGGCACCCCCAGTCCGACAGGCTGCTAGTGTTGTGTCTCTAACGCTTCGACCCCACGCGGCGACCGGAAACTCGTCGGCTCCGGCGTCCATACAGGGCGCTTTGCGTTAAATTCACTACACTAGAAAGCGCTTCCAAGTCCGCCTGCCGCCGGCGAGCGTCGACGGGTCTACAGTTTCGCTGCATAACTCGCACGCGACGGCCTCAACGCACAACCCGCACCGGAATTACCTGCAGGCGGCTAATTTTACTGCGTCACAAGTTCTCACGCCGCGAGCGCCTGGCGATCGGCGCGGCGCAACAGGGACATCGTGAGAGCGTATCGACGAGCGCGACCACCAATCGTCTGCGCATCGTCGCGATGGAGTTCGGTACGTGACGCGCGGTTCGCAGTGGCAGGGCGTCGGGATCCGTCACCGTGGGGAACGGCAGGTTCTTCGCACCGCGCAGTGGAACGAGGTCCTGAGGGGGGAATCGTCTCCCTCTCGGAGACCAGGAATCCGTAGGCCGCGATGCACAACGTGGCGTGATGATGGAAGCCGCGCCAACCTCGCCCTTCGAAGTGACCGAGCCCGACCTCTTGCTTCAGTTCCTGATAATCGCGCTCGATACGCCAGCGCAGTTTGGCGATGTCCACCAATTTGCGGAAAGCAATATTCTTCGGAAGCGTCGAGAACCAGTATTTGGTGGGTTTCTCCTCGCCTTCGGGCCACTCGACCAACAGCCACTCTTCCGGCCGAGGCTCGGTGAGAGTGTAGTCTCGATGCGCGGCGCGAACGCGCACGCGGGCGAAGCGAGACGACAGCCGCTCGCAGCTGCCCTCGCGCCACGTGATCTTGCGCCAAGCGCGCCTGGGCAAGCCGAGAGCGAGTTCTTCGACCGAGATCGGTTTATGCCCGTCGTCGCGACGGAGGCGCTTCGCTCGCCGGCCGCGGCCAGACCATGTCTTCGGCGGCGGCGGCTCCGTGTCGGATGTCCACACCGTGGTGTTCGGTAAGATTCCGGCGACATAGGTCAACGCGAGGGCGCTGACGCCCGCACGCAGTTGCGTGTTGCAGCCGTAGCCCGCGTCCATCAGCACCACGCCGCGCGGGAGCCCCGCCTCGCAGGCCGCTTCGATCTGCTCGAGGGCGATCTGGGGTTTGGTTCGGAACTCGATCTCCTCGGGCACGCCGACCTTGCGCCGACGTTCCTCGTCGCTCGCCCACTCCTTCGGCAGATAGAGGCGCCAAGCAACCGGTAGGCTGGCATGGTGATTGGCGAGAGACAGCGATACGGCGACCTGGCAATTGTCCTGCTTGCCGAGCTGGCCGCAGTATTGGCGAGCGACGCCTACCGAATGCTTGCCTTGTTTGGGAAAGCCGGTGTCGTCGATGATCCACGCTTCGATCGGCCCGTGGCTCTCGATCGCCGGCAGGACCGTCGCTCCGACCTTGGTCAACACCTTCTCGTCCGACCACGGTGACTTGCCGACGAAATGGAGCAACGACTGATGCTGCGCCGCGGTCCTCTCCGGCGCCGTCACCGCCGCCATCGGCTCGACGCGCTTGCGCTCGCCGGGCATGATCAGGCCAGGCAATAATCACGCAACGGGCCGGCGCGGTCCGCGTGGCCGATCACACTCACGAGTGCTCGGACATATGCCGCAAATCGCGACTCGCTGCCGTCTGTCGATCGCCTGGCCATCTCACAGCCCCCTTCACGCTGATGATCGAATCTCGCCTCGTAGCTGATTCGCAGCGCAGGTGGCCCGCGACTTTCTGACTCAGGTTCCGCCTGAAATTTTCTGACTCAGTAAGACTAAAGCGGGCCCCCTGCGTCTTTCGCCCTCGCGAGCCGCGGGCACGGCCCAGCCGCCTTTCTTCGATGAAGCGCGACGGCGCCGGAGAGAACGCGGCGCGTCAGCCTTCGCCGCCGAGGCCGCGGCCCACGCAGACGTAACGGAATCCCAACGCCTTCATCGTCTTTGCCGGATAGATGTTGCGCAGGTCAACCATGATCGGCTTGGCCAGCGACGCTTTCACGCGGGCGAGATCGAGCGCGCGGAATTCGTCCCATTCGGTGATGACCACCGCAGCCTCCGCTCCCGCAAGGCAGGCGTAGGCGCTCTCGGCGAATTCGACCCCGGGCAGCAGCGGCCGGGCCGAACGAACGCCCTCGGGATCATACGCGACGACCGTCGCTCCGGCCGCCTGCAGCTCGGGCACGATGACGAGGCTCGGCGCATCGCGCATGTCGTCGGTCTTGGGCTTGTATGTGAGGCCGAGCACGGCGATCCGCTTGCCGGCGACCGAGCCGCCGCACGCGGCCTCGATCTTCCGGGCCATCGCGACCTTCCGCTTGTCGTTGACCTCGACGAGCGTCTCGACGAGCCGGATCGGCGCCTTGGCCTCGATGGCGAGCTTGGTGAGCGCCAGCGTGTCCTTGGGAAAGCACGAACCGCCAAAGCCCGGACCGGGGTTGAGAAACTTGGCGCCGATGCGGTCGTCGAGTCCGATGCCGCGCGAGACGTCCAGCACGTCCCCGCCGACGCGTTCGCAGAGGTCCGCAATCTCGTTGATGAAGGTCACCTTCATCGCAAGGAACACGTTGGCGGCGTATTTGATCATCTCCGAACTGCGCCGCGACGTGTAGACGATCGGACCGCCGACGCGCTCGATCGGCTGATAGATGTCGCGCATGACCTCGCGCGCGCGCTCGTCTTCGACGCCGATAACGACGCGATCGGGATGCTTGAAGTCCTCGATGGCCGCGCCCTCGCGCAAAAATTCCGGATTGGACACGACGGCGAAGCGGTCGCGCGGGGCGCGCTCGGCGATGATGCGCTCGACCTCGTCTCCCGCGCCGACCGGAACCGTGGACTTGAGGACGACGACGGTGAAGTCCTCGAGGACCTCTGCGATTCCCCAGGCGGCGTCGTGCACGTAGTGCATGTCGGCGTAGCCGACTTCGGCCAGCGAAGGCGTGCCGACGGCGATGAAAATCGCCTGAGCGCCGCGAGCGGCCTGCTTCAGGCTCGTCGTGAAAGACAAGCGGCCCGCGCTCTGATTGGCGAGCACCAGTTCGTTGAGACCCGGCTCATAGATTGGGACGTGGCCTTTGCGCAGGGCCCCGATCTTGTCTTGCTGCGTATCGACGCAGACGACCTCATGCCCAAAGTCGGCGAGACAGGTTCCCGAAACGAGTCCAACATAGCCGGCGCCGATCATGACAATACGCATCGAATGGAGCCCCGCAGAGTCAAGGTTACACTGTTACCGCGCCTTGATAGCCGATTCTCTTTGGATGCCAAGACCGGCAGTCGTCAGCATCGACAGGTCATTTCGCTGTCGCCGCCCTGCGGCGTCACAGTGATTGACCTTCCCCGAGCGACGGCTGGCGCCCGCTTCTTTTTCAAATATCGCCGCTCGATGACACTTTTTCTCCACTGAGCCGCCGACCGGCGGACCCGATCGAACCGCAGCTCCCCGCCGCGCTGGAATCCTGGCCGATTGACGGGTCAGAACCGCACGGCTAATCGAGCGCGTCGCCCGTCCCCTTTCGCGCGAGATCATGACAGGACATGGCTGTCTACACGGAAGTCTCGGATGAGGCGTTGAGCGACTTCCTTGCGCTTTACGACATCGGCGACGTCGTCTCGTTCAAGGGGATCGCCGAGGGGGTCGAGAACTCCAATTTCCTACTGCGCACCAGCAGGAGCCATTTCATCCTCACGCTCTATGAAAAGAGGGTCAAGGCCGCGGATCTGCCGTTCTTCGTCGGGCTGATGGAGCATCTGGCCGAGCGCGGCGTCACCTGTCCCCAGCCGGTGCGCAATCGGGTCGGCGAACCGCTCGGCGTTCTCGCGGGCCGCCCGGCGGCGATCGTCACCTTTCTCGACGGGCTTTCGATTCGGCGGCCCCACGTCCGGCATTGCGGAGAGGTCGGCCGGGCGCTCGCGCGCATGCACCTGGCCGGCGCCGATTTCGGCCTCAAGCGCGCCAACGCGCTGTCGCTCGCCGGTTGGCCGCCTCTGTTCCACGCCGCCGAAGGCCGGGCGAACGAAGTCGCGCCGCGCCTGCGCGAGGAAAGCGCGAACGAGCTCGCCTTTCTCCAGGCGAATTGGCCGACCGGGCTGCCGAGCGGCGTCATCCACGCCGACCTCTTCAACGACAACGTGTTCTTCCTCGGGGAGCAGCTGTCGGGTCTCATCGACTTCTATTTCGCCTGCAACGACGCGTTGGCCTACGATCTGGCGATCTGTCTCAGCGCTTGGTGTTTCGAACCGGACAACGCCTTCAACGTCTCCAAGGGCCAAGCCATGATCTCGGCCTATGAGCGCGTGCGTGCGTTGGAGGACTCCGAGATCGCCGCGCTTCCGATCCTGGCGCGCGGCGCGGCGCTGCGCTTCATGCTGACGAGGCTGGTCGACTGGCTCAACGTGCCGCCCGGCGCCAAGGTCGCGCCGAAGAATCCGCTCGAATACCGCGACAAGCTGCGCTTCCACCAGCGCGTCAAGACGGCCGCCGATTACGGGCTCGCGCGATGAGCCGAAGGGTCTCGATCTGGACCGACGGCGCGTGCTCGGGCAACCCCGGACCCGGCGGCTGGGGCGCGGTGCTTCGTTATGGCGCCCACGAGAAGGAGCTGAAGGGCGGCGAACCGCTGACCACCAATAATCGCATGGAGCTGACGGCGGCGATCGAGGCGCTCGAGTCGCTAACCCGCCCGTGCGCGGTCAGCCTGCATACCGACTCGCAGTATCTGCGCGGCGGCGTGACCGCCTGGCTCGACGGCTGGAAGCGCAACGGCTGGCGCACCGCCGACAAAAAATCGGTCAAGAACGAGGACCTCTGGCGCCGGCTCGACGCCGCGGCCGAGCGGCACGACGTCCAGTGGCTGTGGGTCAGAGGCCACGCCGGCGACGAACTCAACGAGCGCGCCGACAGGCTCGCCCGCGAGGGCATGAGCGCCTACTCGAGTCCGGACCGCAGTACGGCCGGCTGATCTTCTTTCCGGCCGCCCGGGCCCAGGAGGAGAACTCGCCCGTGGGCCGAGTTGGAGATCGAAGTCGTTCGCCCCGGCGACGCTGGCGCGGCGGCAGGCTCGCCGGTCTTCCCTGCCGACAGGAAAAAAGGAATTTCCGATATTATGGCGCAACCGCCGCGAGCGCTTTGACAAGAGTGTTACGGTCTTAGCGAGCGCGTACCAATTGCCATTGTCGTTCATAAGGGAGAATATGAGGCCGGCGGCCGTAGAATTCTCGTGGCGGCTGCGCCATAATACCCGGAATTTCTCGTCTTTCGGCGGTTTCGCGCCGAATACGCCTCAAAAAGATGCCTGATCACAGCAACTTGCGCAAGAATTCCCTACGCGAACCGAGCAGGGGATTGATTCGGCGGAGCAGGGAATTCATGCGGCGACAATCGCGCGAGCAGCGAATTTGCCGCACCGGGCGCAAGGGGAGATTGCGCTCGCCGATTCCATCGCAGCGCATTGTGCTCTAACTGGCGCCCCTATGCCGTAGCGTTATGCTTCCATCTTTTCGATCGTCTCCAGCGCCGTCGTGACAATGACATAATTTACAATCATCACTGCTGTAGTATTAGGAGGGTTTGATCGTTGGCTTTGTCGTGGGGGGATGGAGGAGCCGGCGAAGATGGGGCCGGAAACGCCGGGGCGCCTTTCCGGCGCCGAGTCCGGAACTAGGCTCGTCGACGCCGTTAACGGTTTGCTGACAAGTTTACAGTATTGCATGATGGAGTAAGACGCAACGAAGCAGCCGGAGAACGAACATTGGCGGGTTCCTTATGAGCAACGTCTCAATAGCGATTCTCTCGGCGGCGGAATTCGAGATCGCGCGCGGTCTGATTTCCGGGCTGTCGGATCACTCGAGCTACGACGATTGGCTCGACTACCGGTATGGGATGTTCATGGGGCGCTCGCTCGGCGGCGAAGACGCAAAGCTCGTAACGGTCAGCCTCGCAGCGTTCCTGGAATGGTGCGCACGTCACCACCTCCGCCGGAGCGAGTCAGCGCTCGACGCTTTCGCCGCGCAATCGGATCTCAGCCAAAAGTCGCGTTCGGTGGCCTAGACCCCGATCACGCGCAGTTTGACAATTCCGCGCCCAGCCCAAGCTCGTCGTCGCAGGGCGTCGTGGCGATCGCGGCGATCGCGGCGCCGAAACGCTCGAGATTGTCCTTGCGGCGTCCGAAAAGCGCCTCGCGTTCAGCGGGGGTCGACTTATAGAACGGATAGCGCGCTTCGACGCGGCTGCGGGTGGCGCGGTAATCGACGCCCATGCACGCGAATTTGGCCGTTAGACCCGGATAATCGCGCGGCGAGCACCACACCGCCGCCCCGAATGTGCGCCGATAGAAAGCGATATGGTCGGCGCGCGGCGAGGCTACCGCGAAATCGGCGTCGAAATGCTCGGCGGCCATATATCCGGGACGCATGATGACATATGCCAGTTGCGGAAAGAGGCTCGACAGCGGATGTTTCGCGGCGAGACGGGTGAATTCGACGATCACATGCCGCGCGCGCAGTTTCGGAAGGAGGACGTCGCCGTAGACCTGCAGGCCGGGAAGAACGGCGTGCTCGTCAGACCCCACATTGACTCTGACCGTGCCCGCAAGCTCGCCGTCCACGAACGTCATAGTTGTCCAACCAAAAGGGTCGTCGTCGTAACGCGGATCGTAGATTTTGTCGATGTCGCGGGATTTCAGGAATCCGGCCCTGCGATAGGCCTCGCAGCGAAGCTGGAACGCCGCCTCCCGCTCCCACGTGGCGGTCGCGACCCGATGCTCGACCCTTTCCAGAAACCTCAGAACCTGCTCGGAAAAACCTTGGGCCCCACCATTCGCTTCTTCCATCGGACTTTCCCGCAAGCCGGAAGTTAACGAGTTTAACCTTTTAGTAACCGTTTTAAATGATCCTGGCAAGTGTGCACTCGTTCCAAGGGCTGGCGATCCTTGATTACGGCGCGTGCGGAGGCTCGGGGGCGACCGGCGCCCCCCCTTGTGCCGGCCCGCCGGATGAGGATTTTTCGATCTTGGTCCGGTGATGCGAGTGCGCTCCGAGCGTTGAGCATCGAACGCCCCGCCGACCCAAGCCGTCTATCTGTTTAAGAGACTTTTTAGCCCTTGAACCCGATATTAGCGGCCAAGCGTGTGACAATTTGGCAAAACGAATGGCGGGCGCGCGACGCAGCGAGACGACTGCGCCGGCCGGCGATCTGCCGGACGAGATCTATATCGCCTTTGTCGATGGTCTTGTGACCGACATCATCGTGCCGATCGGGCTCTCGGCCGTCGCGGTCATGTGCGGCGAAATCGCCGCGGCGATTTCGCCGCGGGACAGCCCCTGTTGGCGTACGCGGCGACCTCTCAACTCTTGATCGCGACCGTTCGACTTCACTTCGCCAAGCGCCACGCAAGGAGTTTGCCGAGCCCCTCGGTCGAGATCGCCCGCAAGCAAGAACGTAATTTCGCCCGCGGCGCCCTCGCCAGTCTCTTGGGCCTCTCGCTGTGGACTTTGCTTGCGTTCTGCGTGACCAGCAACAGTTTCGCCCAATTCATTGGCGTGACGATGACGATCGCCTACGCCTTCAGCCTGATGTCGCGCAGCTACGCGATTTTCCGCGGCGTCAATCAGCAGCTCTTCGTGGCGTTTGTTCCGCTGAGCGCCGCCATGATCGTCGCAGGGGGCTGGTACCCTCTGGGAATCATCGTCGGAATCCTTCCACTAGTTTTTTACATGAAGAGCTCGGCGAAGCGGCTGAAAGCAAACTTTACCGAAGTGATCGCGGCCCAACAGAAGGCCGCGACCCTTGCGGCCCGGTTGGACACGGCGCTCAACAACATGTCGCATGGCCTCTGCATGATCGACGCGCGCGGGCGGCTCATCCTGGCCAACGAGCAAGCGCTCAAAATTTTCGGCGTCCGTCCCAAGAACGACCTCGTCGGAGCGAGCGTCAGCTCGATCCTCAGAGGTCTCAGCCAAAGCGGCGCCGTCGCCGCGCCCCAGTTGAGCCGCCTTGCGAACGCCCTGTTTCGCGACGACGACGGCGAGACCGACTTCGTCGTTCCGCTCGAGGCCCGGGACGGGCGCGCCTTCGAGATCACCGTCCACCGAATGAGCGGCGAAGGATCCGTCGTCGTCATTCAGGACGTCACCGAACGGCGCAACGCGCAGATCGAGATCAACCGCATGGCGCGCTTTGACGCCGTCACCGACCTGCCGAACCGCCGAAGCTTCGAGGAGGAACTGGCCCTCGCGCTTCGGCTTGACCGGCCGGCGGCAGCCGGCCTGAGCGTGATGTTCCTCGATCTCGACAACTTCAAGCAGGTCAACGACAGCCTCGGCCACCGCACCGGCGACAAGCTTCTGGTGGAGATCGCACGCCGCCTTGGGAGCATCATCGGGCCGCGCGATCTGGTCGCTCGCTGGGGCGGCGACGAATTCGTGATCCTCCATTGCAACGGCGCCGGCCAGCCGGACACGCCCGCGCTCGCCAGGCGCATCATCGAGGAGATCGGCCGCGCGGTCGTCGTCGACGGCAACGAGGTCATCGTCGGGGCGAGCATCGGCACCGCCTCGGCGCCGGACGACGGGGTCACGCCGGACGCGCTTCTGTCGAACGCGGATATCGCCCTCTATGCGGCCAAGGCGGACGGGCGGCGCGGCTGGCGGGCGTTCGAAAGGGAGATGGACACCAAGATCCAGGTGCGGCGGCTCATCGAGCTCGAATTGCGCGCAGCCGTCGCCTCCGCCGCGATCGACGTCCATTTCCAGCCGATCGTCGACGTCAAGACGCGCAAGATCGTGTCGTTCGAGGCGCTTGCCCGCTGGCGCCACCCGGCGCGCGGCGCCGTGTCGCCGGCCGAGTTCATTCCGATCGTCGAGGATATCGGCCTCATGGAGGAATTCGGCGCGGGCATCCTGCGCCGCGCCTGCGCGGCCTGCGCCTCATGGCCCAGGGACATCAGCGTGTCGGTCAATCTCTCCCCGTCGCAGTTCCGCAGCGGGAACATCGAGTCCATCATCGCCGACGCCCTGAAGGCGGCGAACCTGTCGCCCAAACGCCTCGACCTCGAGATCACCGAGTCGACGCTGCTCGACGATCGCGGCGACGTGCGCGCCACGCTCGAGTCGCTCCGCGGCCGCGGGTGCCGCATTTCGCTCGACGACTTCGGCACCGGATATTCGAGCCTGAGCTATCTGCTGAGCTTCCCGCTCGATCGCGTCAAGATCGACCGCTCCTTCACCATCGGCCTCGGCATTCAGGAACGCGCCTCGATCCTGGTCGACAGCGTCGCCGCGATGAGCCGCAAGCTCGGCATGTCGGTGCTGATCGAAGGCGTCGAGACGGAACGGCAGATGCGCGTCATCGAGCAGCTCGGAACGATCGCCGAAGTGCAGGGCTTCCTGTTCAGCCGGCCGCTCGCGCGGCCGGAGGCGACGGCGCTCGTCGGCCGCGGCGGTCGTCGCGCCATGGCGGCCGCTTAGCGAGCGCCCGCTACCCGCCTTTCAGCGCGTCGACCAGCGCCTCGGCGTCGGCCGAATCCCATTTGACCGCGCCCGCCGCGGCGCCGATCTCGCATCCATCCCTGTCGATCAGCATCGTCACCGGCAGGCCGAGCGCCTTGCCGTCCTTGCGCAAGGTCTCGAAGGCGTCGCCGCTCGGGTCGGCGTAGCGCGCGAGCGCCTTGACGCCGACGCCGTCGAGAAACGCGGCGCGGCGCTCGAGGCGCGCCGTGTCGACATTGACCGCCACGACCTCGAAGCCCTTGCCGCCGGCCTCGGCCTGCAGCCTGTCGAGCGCCGGCATTTCGGCGCGACAGGGCACGCACCACGTCGCCCACAGGTTCAGGAGCACCGCCCGGCCGCGGAAGTCGGCGAGCGCCGCCTTGCTGCCGTCTTCCCGTTGGAAGGCGAGCGGCAAGGCTTCGCGGGGCTCCGAGGCGATCGCCACCGCCGCGACGTCGCCCCTGGCGAGCGGCGCGAGCTTCGCCGCCACCGCCCTGGAGGCGGCGGGACAGGTCCCCGCGACCTTGCCGGGCGGCGTAAGCGTCCCGTATAGGACGGCGCCGGCGACGACGGCTGCGAGAACGCCGAGCGCGGCCGGCAGGAGAAGCCGCCGGCGCGGCGGGTTTCCGGTTGTCGTCATTCTCGAACCATCCAGGGCGAAAACTCATGAGCAACGCGATGTGGGGCGGCCGGTTC
The DNA here is from genome assembly GCA_963805295.1 of uncultured Alphaproteobacteria bacterium. Classification (GTDB taxonomy): domain Bacteria; phylum Pseudomonadota; class Alphaproteobacteria; order Rhizobiales; family Beijerinckiaceae; genus Roseiarcus. Next base: position 41,119 of record CAWDTW010000038.1, read on the forward strand.
GCCGTCGGCCCGGCCGAAATCATGGAGGAGATCAACGCCTCGATCGACTTCGACCGCAAGCTCGCCGCCCAGGACATCGCCGGTTCGCAGGCCCACCTCGCCATGCTCGCCCGCCAGGGCGTCGTGGGCGCCGCCGACGCGGAGGCCATCGCCAAGGGTCTCGCTCAAGTCAAGGGCGAAATCGAGGCGGGGACGTTCGCCTTCTCGCGCGCGCTCGAAGACATCCATATGAACGTCGAGAGCCGGCTCGCCGACATCGTCGGCCCCGCCGCCGGCCGCCTGCACACCGCGCGCTCGCGCAACGACCAGGTCGCGGTCGACTTCCGCCTCTGGGTGCGCGACGCGATCGACGCGCTGATTCTTCAGATCGCCGGGCTTCAGCGGGCGCTGGCCACGCGCGCGCTCGAAGGCGCCGGCATGGTCATGCCGGGCTTCACCCATCTCCAGTCGGCCCAGCCCGTCACCTTCGGCCATCATCTGCTCGCTTACGTCGAAATGCTCGCGCGCGACGCCGGCCGTTTCCGCGACGCGCGCGAACGCCTCAACGAATGCCCGCTCGGCGCGGCGGCGCTCGCCGGCACCTCGTTTCCGATCGACCGGGAGATGACGGCCAGAGCGCTCGGCTTCGACCGTCCGACCGCCAATTCGCTCGACAGCGTCGCCGACCGCGACTTCGCCCTCGAGGCGCTCGGCGCGGCGGCGATCGCGGCGACCCATCTCTCGCGCTTCGCCGAGGAGATCGTCCTGTGGACGACGCCGCAATTCGGCTTCGTCAAACTCAGCGACGCCTTCTCGACCGGCTCCTCGATCATGCCGCAGAAGCGCAACCCCGACGCCGCCGAACTCGTGCGGGGCAAGACGGGCCGCGTCGTCGGCGCGCTCGTCGGGCTCCTGACCGTGATGAAGGGCCTGCCGCTCGCCTATGCCAAGGACATGCAGGAGGACAAGGAAGGGGTGTTCGACGCGCTGAAAACCCTGTCGCTCTGCCTCGCCGCGATGACGGGCATGGTCAAGGACCTGACGCCCGACGCCAAGCGGATGAAGGCGGCGGCGGGCGCAGGCTACGCCACCGCCACGGACCTCGCCGACTGGCTCGTGCGCGCGCTCGAGATGCCGTTCCGCGAGGCGCACCACGTCACCGGCCGCATCGTGGCGCTGGCCGCCGAGCGCGGCGTCGCGCTGGAGAAGCTCTCGCTCGAGGACATGAGGAGCATCGAGCCGCGCATCACCGCGGACGCTTTTGGCGTCATCGGCGTCGAGCGCTCGGTCAAAAGCCGCACGTCCTACGGCGGCACCGCGCCGGCCAACGTCAAGCGGCAGGCGAAGGCGTGGCTGAAGAGGCTGGGGGCAGGCTGAGGCAGCTCCAAGAGCCGCAGCGCCGCATGGCCGGCGTGGGCTCGAAGGTCGCCCGGTCGTCGTCTTGCATCGCCCGGAGAATTTGCCTTCGCGGCAGGTTTTTCAAAGCGTTAGGCGCCAAAATCTGCAACTCTTGCGAGGTATTATACACTAACTTCGCGTTATTAAAGCAACTCCCGGCCTACGCGAAGTCCCGGCCAACCGCGCCTACGCCGCCGCGCGCCGATTGACGCTGTCGATGATCGAAATGACCTCGGCCGCGTCTTGCTGCCCGAAAACGCCCTCGACGCCCAAGGGGTTGATGTCGATGAAAGGGCTTTCATAGAGCAGCCGGGGCTCCATCACGCCGCGATCGGTGAGATGGTCGACGATCATGTTGACGAACTCGATCTGGTCCGCCGTCGGCTTTCGCGCCGCCAGGAAACCGGCGAAGGCCTTTTTGGCGGCTTCGCGGTCCAGTCCAACCAGCGAACGAACAAACAGGCCGAGTCCGCCCTCGGCGCGGATTGCCTCGATCTGCGCGGGCTCTGTGCCGGCGTTGACAAAGATGCGCTCCAATTCGTCGAGGTCCGTCGGCGTCAACGGCTCGTTGCGGCGCAGCTTCAGGACCGCAAGCCGGTTGGCGTTCTCCTTCAGGAAGTGGCGCGCCTTCGCCCGAAACCGATCCATGTCGGTTCCGACATTGACGCCGCGAATTTCGATCTCGGCGCTCGCGCCAATCTCGTCCTCGAAATCGGTGTAGACGATCGGCCGCCGCTTGATCTCGATCAGCTTGATCAGCGCGCGCAACCGGCGGCGAACGGTTTCAAGGGTCGGACAGGCGATGTCCTGCCAAAAGTCCTCGGTTTGAACTTCGAGGATCAGCTCCAATTCCTTCGCGACCATCGGCACGTTGGAAATCTCCTCGAGCAGCCCGGCGATGGCGATGATCTTGTCGCGAAGGCCCGCGAAAGCCGGTTCGGCGCGCAAGACGGCGAGTTGCGTCCGCAGGATCAGGAGATCGAATTCCTTCGCCGCGAGATCGTCGTCTTCGAGCGCGCTCGGCAGCCCGGCGACATGCTCGATAAGTTCGTCGCTTTCGTTCGCCCCGAGCTTCGACCAGATCTCCGCTTCGGCGAATTTTTCGACATATCGGCGCTTGGGGCGGACAATGAAATTGTCGACGCTCATCGCCAGGATTTCATCGCGCAGCCGTTCGGCGACATCGCCGCGCAACTCCCGATGCTGCGCCTCGACGTCGATCGCGGAGCCCGGCTCGCTGGCATGGGAGACCGGCGTCGGGACTTGCTGATAGTCGCCCGTAGTCTCCCTTCGGGCTCGATCGGCTTGAACTGCTTGTCGATCTCGACGATCAGCCGACACGCGCTCGGCGAAGAGGCGCTTGCTGAGCGAGTCGCCCGTCGCGCCATCGGCGATTTCGGGGTTCTGATTGAAGAACTCGAAATTCTGGCAGAGATCGAAGACGAGATAGTATTCCTTGTGCCGGCCCGGGCCGAACAGGTCGGGGCACAACCGCGTTCCGCGGCCGAGCATCTGCCAGAATTTCGTCTTCGAGCGCACGATCTTGAAGAAGACGAGATTGACGACCTCGGGCACGTCGATGCCGGTGTCGAGCATGTCGACGGAGACGGCGATGTGCGGCGGCTTGTCGGGCTGCGAGAAATCGTCGATCAGGGACTGCGCGTATTCGGTCTTGAAATCGATCACGCGCGCGAACGATCCCTTGAGATGCGGATAGTTCTCGTCGAAGCGCTCGACGATGAAATCCGCGTGATCGTGGTTCTTGGCGAAGATGATCGTCTTGCCGAGCCGGTCGCCGTCCGCGACCTTCAGGCCCTCGGTCATCAGCTGCTCGAGCGCCTTGTCGACGGTGTCGGCGTTGAACAGCCACTTGTTGACGGCGGCGGATTCGACCTGGGCCGGAACGCTTGCCGTCTTCGTCCCATTCGACCGCGTCCCACGCCTCTTTCTCCTCGTCCGACAGATCGTCATAGCGGATGCCTTCGCGCGGGAATTTCAGCGGCACGGAAACCGCTTTGGGCGGAACGAGGAACCCGTCCTTGACCGCCTCGTCGAGACCATAGGCGTCGGTCGGCACGCCGCGCTGCAGATTGAAGAGGCGATAGGTGTCGCGATCGACCTCGTCCTTCGGGGTCGCGGTCAAGCCGACCACGAGGCTGTCGAAATAGTCGAAGATCGCCCCATACTTGCGATAGATCGAGCGATGCGCCTCGTCGATCACGATCGAGGTCGAAATGGCCGGGGCCGAAGCGGCGCTTGCCGCCGGCGGCTTCGTCGATGAGCCCCATCATCGTCGGATAGGTCGAGACATAGACGCGCCCCGTCGCGTCTTTCTCGGTGACGAGGTTCACCGGCGAGGCCGAGGGCAGAAATCGCTTGAAGGCGTTGACCGCCTGGTTCACCAGCGCGATGCGATCGGCGAGAAACAGCACGCGCCGCGCCCAGTTGGCGCGCATCAGGAGATCGCTCAGCGCAATGACCGTTCGCGTCTTGCCCGCGCCGGTCGCCATGACGAGCAGCGCGCGGCGCAGATTGTCCCGCTCGAACGCCTCGCCGACGCGCCGGATCGCGCGGGTCTGGTAGAAGCGCTCGACGATGTCAGGGTCGACGTCGACGGACCCCAAAGGCTTCAGCGTCGAGCGGCGGCGGATCGCGAGCTCCAGCTCGTCCTTGCTCAAGAAACCCGAGACCGGGCGCGGCGGATAGCGCGTCTCGTCCCACAGCCAATGGTCGTAGCCGTTGGAGTAGAAAATCACCGGCCGCTGGCCGAATTGCTTTTCGAGGCAGTCCGCGTAGAGTTTGGCCTGCTGCTGGCCGACGCGCGGGTCGCGCTTGGTGCGCTTCGCCTCGACGAGGCCGAGCGGCTTGCCGTCGTCGCCCCAGAGGACGTAATCGACGAAGCCCTCGCCCGAAGCGTTGGGCATGCCCGTGACCGGGTATTCCGTGTCATGGCCGGGCTTGGTGAAGGTCCAGCCGACTTCAGCGAGCAAAAGATCGATGAAGGCGTCGCGGGTCGTCGCTTCGTCGTAGTCGTGCGTATCCGGCGCCTTCGCGTTGGCGGCTTTCGCGGCGGCGACCTGCGCCTGCAAGGCCTTGATCTCGGCGTCGAGTTTTTCGCGCTCGGTCTCCGAGGCGAGGCGCTGCTGTCTCCGCCTCCTCGCGCGCCTTGACGGTCTCGGCGAAGCGGCGCGCGATCTCCTGCAACTGGCCGAGCTTGGCGACGGCGATCGACGACGTGCGCGGCAAGGCGTCGGGCGAGAAGACGAGTTTTGCGTCGGGATGCGCGGTGCGGCCGTAGGTGCGCGCGAGCCAATAGGAGAGATGGAAGAGTTCGCGCAGCGCCGTGATCGCCTGCGCCGGGCTCACCGCTTTCGCGTCGTGAACCGCCGCATTGCCGAGGTCCTTGACGATCCGCGCCTTGGCGACGAGCGGCGCGCCCGCAAGCTTCTGAAACGTCGGTTCGTGGATGCGCGCGGCGAGCGTCGTGTCGTAAGGGTCGCGCAGGCTCGAATCGTGGCGGTAGAGCCATCGCACCATCGTTTCCAGCGCGAAGCGCGCATAGAAGCAGGCGGCGCGAGGGTCGGCATGGGCGAGGTCTTCCGCCCGCGCGGCGTGTTCGTGAACGGCGGGGAATTCGGCGGCGAGGAAGGCGAATTGCGACATGGACGACGTCGTTCCGGAGCCTGTTACGCCGCGTTCGCGACAGCCGCCACTTCGAGGCGCACGCCGGTGTCGCCTTTGCAGCACGCTGATGACGCCAAGGAGATTTTCCGCCGTCGGGTTCCCCTGGCGACCGAGCATCCGCATCAGGCTCTTGGCCGGCGTCCCGGTCGCCAGCGGCGAGGCGCTCGAAGCCGATCGTGGCGTTGATGTAGTCGCGCAACACGGATTTGGCGGTGGCAAGGTCGCCGTCGAGCATGGTCTGCACCGCTTCCTGCAACAGCGCTTGCCGAAACGCGGGGTCGGCCTCGACGCGGGACTTGATCAAATCGTTGAAGCTGCGGGTGAGCGGCATTACGCCCTCGTCCTTCAATTTGGCCGCGCCGGCTTGCGCGACTTGTAATCGAGCCAGAAGCTCTTGGCCGAAGCGATATCGCGACTTTGACGCTTCTTGGTTCCTCCGAGAAGCAGAATGACGATCCTGTCGCCGTCTCTGCCAAAATAGAGGCGGTAGCCGGGACCCCAATCCAGCTTCAACTCGAAAACGCTTTCGCCGACGCCGGAGACGTTTGAGACATTGCCGCGCTTCAAACGATCGAGCGCCACCGTAACCTTGGCCTGCGCCCGCGCGTCCAGTTCACGGAACCAGCTTCTCGAACGGGGCTCGTCCGTCGGGAGTCCGCGTAGACGAGAATCTTAAGCTCGGCCATTTTGGTATCATATACGTTACCACTTCGAAAGTGAAAATTCGCAAAATCGCGCTGCGGTCGAACGCCTCATCGCGCATCCGGGGAGTCGCTCCGGTTCGCCTTCGAGGACGGAGACCCGCAACGGCGCCTCGCTTTTCCCGCCTCACTTCACCGCTTCGATCAAGGCGATGTCCTTTTTCAGGAGATCGTTGACAAGCCCGCTGAGCGAAACGCCGCGCGCCTTCGCGCGGTCGGCGAGCCAGGCGAGCACGTCGGGGTCGAGATGGACCGGCGGGATCAATTGCGCGTCCGGCCGATAGAATTTGCCGCGCGCCGCGGCGGAAAAATCATACTCGTCCTTCATGGAGAGGTACCATTCTTCGGTATTGCCGGATTTCGCGCTTCGTCGGCCGGCGCACCGAAATGATGCGGATCGCCGTCGCGATCCTCGTCGATCTCGGCATAAGTATGCACCACCAGCACGAGCCGGCCTTTCCGGCCCTGGCCCAGTGTAACCCACCGTTCCTCATTCGCGCCATGGTCTTCGTCCGGCCGCGAGAGCGCGAGCGGATCATGAAAGACCGCCATCGCCTCCTCGAAGGAAACCCCGTGCTTGGCGAGATTGCTCTCGGCCTTCGCCGGGTCCCAATCGAACTCGAAGCGCACGGTCAGAGCTCGCCGCGAAAGGCGCGATGCCGGAGGGAGGCGAAGAGGGAGTCGAGTTTCACTTGGGAACTGGTCGCGTTGCCAACGACGCCATTGAGGCGAGCGAGAGCTGAAACATACTGGTCCTGAATGATCCAACGGTGGCGCATAATTAAGAGCATCCGAAAGTGAGCTGACATTGAAATGTTGTATTGAATTTGACCCCTGCTTCGTCCGCCAAAATAATGCGCCTACCTCCTTCGGAATTCAGGAAGTCTCTTAAGAATTGCGGTCAATTTCTGTCGCCTTAGTGTTGCGATCAGAACGTCAATTGAGTTTGCTCCATCTAATTCCTTGGTGACAATCGCGGTTAACCCTGGACGACCGGAACGTACGATGAGGCTTATACCTGAGCTTCCGGCATGATCAACGTGTTGTAGGTTAGCGGCTTGTGGACGATGGCGATTGCGAGAAGGGAGCGGAAGGCGGCGTGGCGGGTTCGGCGTCGGTTGAAGCGGAACACGAATTCGTCGAGGTAGCTTTGGAGATGTTGTCTTCGCAGTCCGTGATAGACGCCGAGCGCCCAGGTCTTGGCGTTGGAGAAGGCGCGGTGGACCCAGGGCAGAACGACATGGGCGGCCATGGCGCCGACGACATGGGGCTCATGCCGGACGTCGGGGGCTCGGGCGTAGGACGGCCAGCCGTCGGTTTTGATCGTCGCGCCCGGGGCGACGTTGGCGGCGACGAAGCCATGCAGCGAGAGGGCGGAGAAGTCCTTGATCGCGGCCAGGCGAAGGCGTCCGGGCGCGTCGTTTTCGACTTCGACGGCGCCGGCGACCAACATTTTGCCCTGGGGCGAGCGGCCGCCGCCGCCGCAAACCGGATCGGCCTTGGTCCGCAACGGGATCTCGGTCTCGTCGACCTCGACGAGGCCGGCAAGCGGCGCGCGGCCCGGCGCGACCATGGCGCAACGCAGCTTGGCGCACAGCAGCCAGGCGGACTTGTAGGAGCCGAGCCCGAGCTGCTTTTGCAATTGCAGCGCCGAAATCCCATTCGAATGGGTGGCCATGAGATAGACGGCCCAGAACCATCGGAGCAAAGGCAGCTTCGAACCATGCATGATCGTGCCGGCCGTCACCGAGGTCTGCTTGCCGCAGGCGGCGCATTCGAAGGTGAAGCGCTTTCCGCCATGCGGCCAACCCTTGGCGCCGGCGCATGCCGGACATCGAAACCCGGACGGCCAGCGCGCAGCGATAAGCCAAGCGGCGCAGGCTTCGTCGTCGGGAAATTGGCGCTGGAACTCGACCAGCGAGGCGGGAAAGTCGGGCATGGCAGGGCCTTCAAGCGAACTCAATGTTCACGTTATGTTCCTACTCCAAGCGCCCGCCCTTGTCACTACCCATCGTAGGCCCGGAGCCTGGGGGAGAAGCCTTCGTACGATAATCAGATCATCCTTCCAAATCCTTGTCTTGCGCAGTTTAGTTGAGTTGTCTTCTTTAGAAACGAACAGACGTCTGACAGGTCAATGCCTGAAGCTTTGATGTTGGTTCCCCGGATGGCTGGAATACCCCGCTCTCTATAGTAGGATGCTGGTTTCACGACGATGCCAACCGTTATTCGCTCGCAAAGCGCCTCGGCCTTTTTCCGTTCCCAATTTTTTGGGTTGAGGACAGGATCACCGAACATCTCGTCAAATACCGAGCGCCGCAACTCCTCTAATCGCGCCAGCGCCTCCCGCCGCTTGCGGCGCAGGGCGTCGGCTTGATCGAGGATCGCCGCAATCCGCCGCTGTTCCGCGAGCGGAGGGACGTACACTGCTTCTGGTATGCGTCATTACGGTTCAAGCCGGGAACGCCGGTCGCCTTATTCAGTTCGTCTAGCCGGAGGCTCGATAGCGCATACGCCAGCCACCGAATGTCCTCTTTTGATGTCGAGCTATCAACTAAGTATGTTGTATCGATCGGCCAACAAGGTTCAGGCGTGAAGTTAACTTTTCCTATCGAACCCTTCCTGCCCACTACTATGGTTGGACCATCCGTAAGAGCCTCCGAATGCAATCCGACCTGTCCGTTTGAGCCGAAGACCGGCACCTTGCCGAACCTCCGCGTTTGCTCCGGAAGGGAACTGCCATATATTATTTCACATATATCGCCGAGGGATAATGTCTTCACCCCACCATCTCCTCAAGCTTGCCAACCCCTCGGCAATCTCGCCTTCCAGCGCCTTCAGCTTCGCAATGATCTCCGCCGGGCTCTCGTGCCGCACCTCCTCGTGCTCCGTCTCCTTGTATCGGTTCAGCGACAGATCGTACCCGCCCTCCCCCGCGATCTCCGCCTTCGGCACGCAAAAGCTCTGCGCCGTGCGCGCCCGCTCGCGTTCCGCCCCGTCCCGCTCCTCCCAGCGCATCAGCACGTCGGGCAGATTGTTCTTGTCGTGCTCCGCCTCGTCGAGTTCGGCCGCGGGCGTCGGCCCCTGCTTGTCGTCGGGCAAGAGCGGCTGGCGCTTGTCGTCGAGCGAGAACCCGTCCGCCTTCACGTCGTAGAACCAGACGAAATCGGTGCCGCCGACGCCGGTCTTGGTGAAGACGAGGATCGCGGTCGAGACGCCGGCGTAGGGGCGGAAGACGCCCGAGGGCAGCGAGATGACGGCCTCGAGCTTGTGGTCCTCGACCAATGTTCTGCGCAGCGCCTTGTGCGCGGTCGACGAGCCGAACAGCACGCCGTCGGGCACGATCACCGCCGCGCGCCCGCCGACCTTCAGGAGCCGCAGGAACAGCGCGAGAAACAAGAGTTCGGTCTTCTTGGTCTTGACGATCTGTTGCAGGTCCTTCGCGGTCGCCTCGTAATCGAGCGAGCCGGCGAAAGGCGGATTGGCGAGGACGAGGCTGTAGCGGTCCTTCTCGCCCGAAATATCCTCGGAGAGGGAGTCGCGCGCCTCGATCACCGGATTCTCGATGCCGTGCAGGATCATGTTCATCGAGCCGATGCGCAGCATCGTCGGATCGAAATCGAAGCCGTGGAACGCGCCATTGTGGAAATGCGCGCGCAGCTTCGGATCGCGCAGCATTTCGGGATGCTTTTCGCGCAAGAATTCGCCCGCCGCGACGAGGAAGCCGCAGGTGCCGCAGGCGGGATCGCAGATCGTGTCGCCCGGCGTCGGCTCGGTCAGTTCGACCATCAGCTTGATGATGTGGCGCGGGGTGCGGAACTGGCCGTTCTGCCCGGCGGTCGCGATCTTGCCGAGCATATATTCATAGACGTCGCCCTTGGTGTCGCGATCGTCCATCTTCACCGCGTCGAGCTTGTCGACCACCTTGGCGAGCAGCGCCGCCGTCGGGATGGCGTTGCGCGCCTCCTTCATGTGCCTGCCGACGTCGCCCCCGCCCGCGACCTTGTCGCGCAGGAAGGGGAAGACGTGCTCGTCGACGACCTTGAACATCTCCTTCGGCTCGAAGGTCTTGAACCGCGACCAGCGCAGGTCGTCATAGGGTCTGCCGCCGAGCTTGCGCATTTCCTCGTCGCCGCGCCCGTCGCGACCCTCGGGGAAGATGCGCCGCTCCAGCGGCTGCTTCAGCATCGCCGCCTTGCGCTCTTCGACCGTCTGCAACTCGTCGAGCCGCTTGATGAAGAGCAGATAGGTGATCTGCTCCATGACGCTGAGCGGATTGGATAAGCCCCCCGACCAGAAGTCGTTCCAGATGCTGTCGATCTGGTTCCGGATTTCGCCAACGATCATTCGAGGCTCCCGCCCGCCAAGTGATTCTGGGGCCGGATCATAGTCGATTGCGTCGGCGGAATCAGCGTCGGTATGCGCTATCCATCTGCGCCCGCCCGGCGCGCGCCTCACCCCTCGACCGGATAGCGGAACGCCGCGCTCATGTCGCGGCCGCCCTCGCCGCGGGCGATCGCCGCGTCATAAAGCGCGGCGACGCTCGGCATGACGGCGAGCGAAACGGCATGACGCGCGGCTTCGTCGATCATCAGCCGCACGTCCTTGCGCGCCATTTCCGCGGTGAAGGAGGGCGGCTCGTAGGGCCCGGACGCAACCTTGGCCGCGCGGGCCGCCAGGAACTCGCCGGGATTGAACTCCTGAACAACCCGACCGCGTCGGCGGGCGCAACCCCGGCCGCATGGGCGAGCCGCACGACGTCCCGACCACGCCCATCATGCCGATCAGCGTCAGGTTGCCGAAGAGCTTGAAGGCCGCGGCGACGCCGGGCTTCGGCCCGAGATTGATCACCCTTCCCGTCATTGTCTCGAGTTCCGGCATGACGGCGGCGCATTGGGCGGGATCGCCCGAGACGAGCATGATGCCCGTCCCCTCGCGCGCGTTGACGGGGGCCATGAACACCGGCGCGTGAATGAAGACCCTGCCCCGCCCGGCCCAGCGCGCGATGCGCTCGACGGTCGGCGTCGGCGCGGTCGTCGTGTGGTCGATGATGAAGGTCGACGCGGGGATGGCGTCGGCGAGCGGCTCCAGCACGGAATCGACCGAGGCGTCGTCCGACAGCGACAGATGGATGCGCTCGACGCCCTCGATCGCCTCGGCGGCGCCGGCGAAGGCCTTGGCGCCGTCGGCCTCCAGCGCCTTCGCCTTGGCCGGATCGCGGTTCCAGACGTTCACCCGATGGCCGTTGTCCAGCATGCGGCGAACGAAGCCGGCCCCCATCAGGCCGGCGCCGAAGAATGCAATCTTCATGGGTCCTCCTCGGGAGCGCGCCTCCACCCCGCGCGCCACGGGATCGACCCCGCCCTCGAACACCCTGCCCCAGATCGCAATGTCCTTCAACTCGACCGGCTCGACCGCGAAAGGGTCCCGTTCGAGCAAGGCGAGCCGCATGAACCTTCCGTCTCGTATTCGTCATGCTCCGCTTCGCTCGACGCCTTCGGGGGACACTTCCCCCGATCACGCCGATCGTCTATTTTCGCGGGCGGCTTCATAGAAAAACCGAAGTCGGGATTCATTTTCGCATCAGGCGTTTCTGGGTTTGTCGCAAGGCTGGATTTCGACCGAGGTCGGCCTTAGGCGACCGCCGCTTCGGCTTGTCGGGAGCAATAGCAGCGTCGTGTTCGGGATGCATCATGGGATCAGTGCGGGCAATGACAGCGGGTTATCCGCGGGGCGTCAGGATATCGCAAAGCGTCTTGGCCCCAGGACCTTGGCGGCGTCGGGGACAATGACAAGCCTGACGTGGCCTTTCGGGCGCCTGGTCGAGCACTTCGTTCGACCGGGCGGCGAACGTGAAGACGATCCCCGAGGGAGGGGATGGGCTGCGAGCGCCGAATTCGCCTCTCTCTCAGAAATCTTGGACTTGGCCAACGTCATCATCCATGACGTGGAGGGCAAAATTCTTCATTGGACGGCGGGCTGCGAGCGCCTTTACGGCTGGACCAGGCAGGAGGCGGTCGGACAAGTCGTCCATGAACTTCTGAAGACCGAATATCGTCTCCCGCGGAGCGAGATCGTCGCGGCGCTCAGCGAAAGCGGCAGTTGGGAAGGCGAAATCGAACACCGGACGAAGGCCGGATCGGCCGTTTCGATCGCGAGCCAGTGGGTCGCGCGAAAGTCCGAGGACAACCCCATCCGTTTCGTGCTTCAGACCAACAACGACATTACCGGACTGAAGCGGGCTCAGGCCGAACTGGCGGCGCGCGAGGCGCATCTGCGTTCGATCCTCGATACCGTCCCCGAGGCGATGATCGTCATCGACGAGCAGGGCCAGGTCACTTCGTTCAGCGCCGCAGCCGCAAAATTGTTCGGGTACGGCGCTGAAGAAGTCATCGGCCGCAATGTCAGGATGCTGATGCCTGAACCCTACCGGTCCGAGCATGACGGCTACATCGGCAATTATCTCAGGACCGGCGAAGCGCGAATCATCGGCTATGGCCGGTTGGTCAAAGGCCAGACCAAGGACGGCGAAGTGTTCCCGATGGAATTGGCTGTCGGGGAGGCGCGCGCCAACGGACAGAGAATTTTCACCGGATTCGTCCGCGACCTCACCAGCCGCCAGAAGATGGAAGACGAACTCCGGCAGTCGCAAAAGATGGAGGCCGTCGGCCAGCTCACCGGCGGCGTCGCTCACGATTTCAACAATCTCCTGACAGTGATCACCGCCAATCTGGAGATGCTCACCCCTCGCCTCAGCGATCCGGACCAACGCGAGCTCGCGAAAGAGGCTCAGGACGCGGCGCTGGATGGCGCGAAGCTCGCCGCCCAACTCCTTGCCTTCGGTCGACGTCAACCCCTCAATGCGAAATCGACCGACATCGGTCCGCTCGTCTCCAATTTCGCAGACCTCTTGCGGCGGACGTTGGGCGAGTCGATCGAACTCCGGATCCTGGTCGTGGGATCCGCGCATCTGACCGTGGTCAACTCTTCGCAACTGCTCAATGCGTTGCTCAACCTTGCGATCAACGCCCGGGATGCGATGCCTCGCGGCGGACAATTGACGGTCGAAATAACCCACGCGCGTCTCGACGCCGACTATGCGCAGACATACCCGGATATCCGTACCGGCCGCTATGTCCTCATTACGGTCACCGACACCGGATCAGGCATGTCGGAAGAGGTGCGCCGGCGGGCGTTCGAGCCGTTCTTCACCACCAAACCGACCGGCGCCGGCACTGGGCTCGGTCTCAGCATGGTCTACGGATTCGTCAAGCAGTCGGGCGGGAACATCCAGCTTTACAGCGAAGCGGGGCGGGGAACGAGCGTGCGCGTTTTCTTGCCTCTTTCAGACGGCGTCGGGACAGGCGCGACGCCAACGGCGGTCGAAGCGCGAGCCGATGATTTACCGCGGGGATCCGAGACCATCCTCCTGGTGGAGGACGACCCGCGTTTGCGCCGCGTCCTCGGCAAGCGGCTCAAGAGCCTGGGTTACCAGATCATCGAGGCGGAGAGCGGCAGAGCCGCCTTGGATCAGCTCGCGGCTCGACCGGAAATCGCGCTGATCTTCACCGACATGGTGATGCCTGGCGGCATGACCGGCAATGATTTGGCGCATGCGGCTTTGGCCGTAAAGCCCGGCGTCAAAATCCTCTTCACATCCGGCTACGCGGAACCAGCGATCGCCCGTCTCGGACTGAAGGCGGGCGCGTGGCTCAAGAAGCCCTATACGGCCGACGAGCTGGCCGAAAAGGTTCGCGCGGTTCTTCACGACCCTCAGGCTTGAACGCGCTGCCGCGCCAGCCCGATGGAGCCAGCCCATGTGGAGGCTTCGGCCGTCGGCGGGCTTCGTTCCTTGGAAAATCCATGATCAGCCGCCTCATTCGAGGCGACATCCGGCGAGGCGATTCGGGGAGACGTGATGCCGCATTTCGACGATGCGGGGCCGCGGCGCGCGATCAGGTTCGCAGCGGCGCCGGCCGCGGAGCTGGCTGTCGACATACATTTTGAGCTGAGAAAGCCGCGTCTCGTTTCTTGGAAAGCCATCTTATTTGCAGAATCCACCTCAAGATTCTCAAGTAAGATGACTTTTTTGAGCAGAGGTCGCGCTGATGGTTGAGGCCTCGGGAAAAATGGCGGCGCCCCTGCCCTCTTGCGCCTTAGCTTTGCAACCACATGAATTCCGGAAGAAAATAGCCCCAGGGCACCGACCTGAATTGCGCGTGGCGCTGGCAGTTCGGCGACAATTGCTCAGACGGCTTCTTACACCTTTCGCCAAAAGTTGAATCTCAACGCTCAACTAGCAGAATTCTCAGATAAGGCGTCTCGAGCCGGGCGACTTTCGCAAATTTGGTGTCCTTTTCAAATAACGAGTCTAGGCTAAAGCATTAAATCGCCAATCATGCTCTCGGCAATATTTCCGTCGACAGCGGCAGATGCGCGAAACGTCGCACCGCCGCGGCAGGCTCGCTCCAGAGAGCTCGGGACGTCATCTGGCCGGCGGCGCGACGGCCGCAGAGTCATAGTTGGCGGCGAAGCGAAGTTCGCGCAGCGGGCGCACCCGCATGATCGACTCCTGGTAGAGATGGTGCGCCTTGTAGGCGGCGAGCTTGGCGTCGTTGTCGAACTCGCCGTAGACGACGACGTCGATCTCGTCGCTGAGCGGGTCCGATTTGCGGTTGCGCGCGATCTCGAGCCGACGCGCGTGGGGGATGGCGGCGAGAACCGAGAGGCCATCGACGATCCGGTCGATTTCGGCCTTGTTCTTGGCGGTGAATAGGACGATGTGGCGGATCATGCGTGGCCGTAGAGCGAGTGTGATGAAGAGCGGAGCGCATGACTATCGCGGCGTCATGCGCGCGACAATCCCGGCGCCGCATGCGGCGCTTGATCGATCCACGCCGCCACTTGTGACCGCATTTGCTTCGCCGGTCCGCTCGGTGCGAGCGCCGCCGCTCGTCTGATCGTGCGGCAAGGGCATGGATCAACCTCGCCGAGCGCAGTTTGTTTATTCAGCTAAAGCGCATAGCGTTCACTTTGACGCGCCGTCATCGCTAGGAGCGAAGCGACGAAGCGATCCAGGAGGTGAGGGCTTAAGCCCCATGGCCCCTGGATCGCTTCGCTCCGTTCGCGATGACGAAAGGAACGAATTCCCTCTCGACGCAATGCGGTCTAACGCCGGCTTGCCGCCGCCGCGACCGCCACGTTGTCGATCAGCCGCGCCTTGCCGAGTTGGGCGGCGGCGAGGGCACGCGACGGCCGGGTGACCCGATCGACGGGGGCCAGGCTTTCGGCGTCGACCACGGCGACATAGTCGACCGGGCCGAAGCCGGCCGTGAGCAGCGTCGCTCTGGCCTCCACCTCCGCCGCTCGGCAGTCGGCGCCGGCCGACACGGCCTCCGCGAGCGCGATGAGACTGCAGTGCATCGCCGGCGCTGCGGCGCGTTCGGCGGGGTTGAGATAGCGGTTGCGGGAGGACATGGCGAGACTGTCGCTCTCGCGCACCGTCGGACAGCCGACGACTTCGATCGGCAGTTTGAGGTCGCGCGCCAGTCGTCTGACGACCTGCAATTGCTGGTAGTCCTTTTCGCCGAAATAGGCGCGATCGGGCAGGCTGGCGAGGAAGAGCTTGGTGACCACCGTCGCCACGCCGTCGAAATGGCCGGGGCGGAACGGGCCGCAAAGCCCGCTGGTCAGCTCCGCAACATGGACGGTCGTCAGGCCGGGTTCCGGATACATCTCCCTGACGTCCGGCGCGAAGACCAGCGCTGCGCCGGACTTTTCGAGCAGGGCGAAGTCGGCGGCTTCGTCGCGCGGATAGGCGGCGAAATCCTCGTTCGGCCCGAACTGGGTTGGGTTGACGAAGATGGTCGCGACGACGGCGTCGCCACGCGCTCTTCCCGCGTCGACGAGGCTGACATGGCCGGCGTGCAGCGCCCCCATTGTCGGCGCGAGGCCAATGGAAAGTCCTTTTGCGCGCAGTTCGGCGATGCGCCGGCGCAGGCCGGCGATCGTGCGCTCGACGCCCAGCCGTCCGCTCACGGTTTTCTCGCCGCGCTCGGCGAATAGAGGTGTTCGCCGGCGGGAAATCGCCCGGAGCGAACCTCCGCGGCAAATTCCGCCGCGGCGGCTTCGATCGCCTCGCCTAATTGCGCATAGCGTTTGACAAAGCGCGCCGGCGACGGCGTCAGGCCGAGCATGTCTTCAGTCACCAGAACCTGGCCGTCGCAGGCGGGCGACGCGCCGATGCCGATGGTCGGTATCGGCGACTCTGCGCAGATCCGCCGCGCGACCGGCTCCGCCGTCGCTTCGATGACCAGGCTGAACGCGCCCGCCTCAGCGACGGCGTGCGCGTCGGCCGCGATGCGCTCGGCCGACTCGGCGTCATGACCTTGCGAGCGATAGCCGCCGAGCGCGTTCACCGATTGCGGCGTCAGGCCGACGTGACCCATGACGGGCACGCCGCGGCGCACGAGGAAGGCGATGGTCGCGGCCATCGCTTCGCCGCCCTCGAGCTTGACCGCGCCGCAGCCGGTCTCGGCCAATGCGCGCGCCGCGGCGCGAAACGCCGCTTCCGGCGACTCCTGATAGCTGCCGAACGGCATGTCGAACACGACCAGCGCGCGCGACGAAGCGCGCGCGACCGCGGCGGCGTGCGCGATCATCGTCTCTAGCGTCACCGGCAGAGTCGTGGCGAATCCATAGACGGTGTTCGCCAGCGAATTGCCGACCAGGAGGATGTCGACATGAGCGTCGAGGCGCGCGGCGATCGGCGCGGAATGGGCGGTCAGGCAGACGATCTTCTCGCCGCCTTTTCGCGCGCGGATGTCGCGGGCCGTCAGGCGGCGCTGAGATCGTGAGGGGCTCATGCGCGGGCGCTCAAGCCCATCATGGCGCGGCGCGCCGTCGCTCAACGGCGTTCAGCCGCGAAGCGCCGAGCCGCCTCGGCGCCCGCCGCGACCAGCGCGATCTTGACGAGATCGCCGAGAATGAACGGCGTGAACCCCGCCGCGAGGACGCCGGACCACGGAATAAACCGCGCGAGCCACAACAAGCCGGGGACGTAGATGAGCGCCAGACCGACGAGCATCGCCGCGAATTGCCCGAACGCCGATCGCCCCTCAGCCAAGCGGCCCACCGCCCACGCGGCGATCGGCATGCCGAGCAGATAGCCGCCGGTCGGCCCGAGCATGTAGGCGACGCCGATGCCGCGCTCGGGCGTTCCTGAGAACACCGGCGGCCCTAGCGTCCCTTCGACGAGATAGGCGGCGACCATGCCGAGCCCGATCGACGGCCCGAAGGCGACGGCGAGACCCATGATCGCCAACACCTGCAGCGTCATCGGCACCGGCCAAAACGGGACATGCGCCTTCGCCGAGACGGCGATCAGCGCCGAGCCTGCGAGCGCCGCGAAGACGACGCGAACGGGCGAATGACGGCTGGCTTCGATTGAGCGAGATAAATCGAACATTTGTCGCATTCTCCCTGACCATCGATGGGCGGCGCGGACTTAGGCGATGCCCAAAAACTATTGCTTCATTTCGTGAAACCTCGGCGAGATGCTGTAGTTCCATTCTGGATGGAATGAGTCTCGGGTCATGTTGAGGGTCGCCATTTCCGCGTCCGAGACCTTGATGCCCTTTGGATAGGTGTTGCTATCGAGTTCGCAGCGGATTTTGAGACCGGTTTTCGTCGTGGTGTTGGCGATCAGTTCGATGACGATGAGGAGGCTGAGGAGTGGCGTCGCGCGCCAGTTCTGCGTGATGTGGCAGAACATGCGATGCTCGATCTTGTTCCACTTCGAAGTCCCTGGCGGATAGTGGCAAACCTGAATGATCAGACCGGTTTCGTCCGCGAGTTGTTGGAGGGCCAACTTCCAGAGCCGCAGCCGTGAACCATTGGAGCCGCCGCCGTCGGCCGTGATCATCAGGCGCCTCATCCCGGGATAGAGCTTCCAACCCATCTGATCGAGCCAGCATCGGACGGCGTTGACGGCGAACTCCCCGGTGTCGTGGTCGATTCCGAGGCTGACATAGCCGAGGTTGGCGCCGATGTCGTAGACCCCGTAAGGGACGACCTTGCCCAACTCCTTGTCCTCGAAATCGTGAGCGTTGACCTCGATCGGTTCGCCCTGCGGCCCATAGTCGCTACCGCCGTTCTTGAATTCGCCCAGCAATTCCTTCTTCTTCGCGTCGATCGATATCACGGGTTCGCCGGCCGCCTGAAACGCCTCGACCTTCGCGTTGATATATTCGAACTGGGCGTCGCGATCAGGATGTTTGCCGGCTTCCTTGGTCTTGCGGTTGGAATGGCGACAATATTTCAGTTCCTCCAGCAGCTTGGGAATGGTCGAGGAACTCACTTTGTGACCCATGGCGCGAAGCGCCGTCGCCAGCTTGTCGTGGCTCTTGGAGACCCATCGCAACGGCCGCATCGGGTCGCCCATCGTCGCCGGCTCGAGCAATCGTTGCAAGTCCTCCAACAGCGTCGGGTCCTTGACCGTCAACCGAGGAGTGCCCCCGCCCTTGCGCCGCACCTCTCCCGTCAAGGAGCCGGGGTTCCGCAAGTCCTTCAGACCGCGCCCAATCGTGCTCCGGGCGACCTTCGTCGCGCGCGCGACCGCCGCAATCCCGCCGTAGCCCGCCGCCTTCGCCTCCGCCGCCGCGCTCAACCGCCGGCGTCGCTCGTCCAGCGAAGGCCGAAGCGCGTCAAACCGGACGCGCAGGGATGATTCGTCGATCATCATCACGATATAGACGCTCGCCTCGCACTCGGGAATCCGCTAAACAGCCGATGCCAGTAAAATCGCAAATTCCGAATTGGCTATTTTTGGGCGTCGCCTTAGCGGCATTCGCCGGTGATCGCAATGTCCGTGAAACGGGCTGCAATTGTCCGAAGAATTGCGGAACGGCTGAGGTTTACGGCTAAACGGAAATCATGTCGGCGCGCTGTGACTGGGGCATCCCCGGTCAAACCTCGCCGCTGATCTCTTGGCTGCGCGACTGTTCCAAGCCGATCAGGCTGTCGACATACATTTTGAGCTGAGAAAGCCGCGTCTCGTTTCTTGGAAAGCCATCTTATTTGCGAATCCACCTCAGAGATTTTCAAGTAAGATGACTTTTTTGAGCAGAGGTCGCGCTGATGGTTGAGGCCTCGGGAAAAATGGCGAGCGACCTTGCCCTCTTGCGCCTTAGCTTTGCAACCACATGAATTCCGGAAGAAAATAGCCCCAGGGCACCGACCTGAATTGCGCGTGGCGCTGGCAGTTCGGCGACAATTGCTCAGACGGCTTCTTACACCTTTCGCCAAAAGTTGAATCTCAACGCTCAACTAGCAGATTTCTCAGATAAGGCGTCTCGAGCCGGGCGACTTTCGCAAATTTGGTGTCCTTTCTCAAATAACGAGTTCTTGGCTAAATCATTGAAATCGCTCATTCCGGATTCTCAGCGGCAAGAGGGCCGCGGAACTGGCGAGGCTCGGCGCTGTGCCAGGGCAGGATAAGTCCTGACCATCCGGAAGAGCGTCAGCTCTGCGGCGGCTCCGTTCCGCCCGGTCCGAGCGAGCGCTGGACCATCACCGTATCCGTCCAGTGGCCGAACTTGTAGCCGATCGAGGGCAGAAAGCCGACCTGGCGGAAGCCGAACCCCTCGTGCAGCCCGAGCGAGGCGCGGTTGGCCGCGTCGATATAGCCGATCATCTGCCGGAACCCGGCTGCTGCGCAGGCGTCGATCAGCGCGCCCATCAGCTGCCGGCCGATGCCGCGATGGAGATGATCGTTGTGCACATAGATCGAGTGCTTGACGCAATAGCGATAGGCGGGGCGCTTGCGGAACGGCACGGCATAGGCGTAGCCGACCACGACGCCGTCGTCCTCCGCGACGATGTGGGGCATCTTCCGCCTTTGCATCGACTTGCGCCGCCGCTTGAGGTCCTCGGCGTCAGGCATCTCGAACGCGTCGTCGAGACCCGGATCGACGCCCCGGCGAATGTGATGCAGGTAGATGGCGAGCATCGCCGGGACATCGCTGTCGCGGGAGTTGCGCACCGACGCCGGCCTCGGCCCGCCCTGAGCCGCCACGGACTCGGCCGCCGCGGAATCCATTTCTGCGTCCATCGTCAAATCCGGCAAATCATTCCCTCACGACATAGGTATAGAACCGAATGGCGCCCGTATTGTCGACTTCGCGGTAGAGCCCCTGGACTTCCGACTCGAAGCCGGGGAAGACGTTGGAGCTCTTCTCGAACATCTTCAGATAGTCGATCATCGGCCGCGCCCGCTCGTCGAGGCGCTCGCCCGGCACGATGGTCGCGATGCCCGGAGGGTAGACGACGAACAGCGTCGTGGCGACCCGTCCTTCCAGCTCCTCGAGCGGCACGTAATCGACGTTGTTGCGCACCAGCTGGCGTTGGGCTTCGCGCGGCGTCATCGCCATCGTCGGGATGTGCTTCGGCGCGAACTGCGCCTTCTGCAGGCCGCTGACGTCGTGCTCACGGAAGAAGGCGTGCATTTCCGCGCAGAGGTCCCTCAGGCGCTTGCCGCGATAGCGCGCCGTCCGCTTGGCGACGAATTCGGGCATCACGTCGTCGAGCAGCGCATTGTCGTCGTGCAGCCGCTTGAAGGCGACGAGCGCGGAGACCAGCGTTCCGGCCTTGCTCGATTCGACGCCCGGCGTCAGCAGAAAGAGGAGCGAATTGAGGTCGTTCTTCTCGGCGACCACGCGGTTCTCGCGGAGGTGCTGCGCGACCACCGGCGCCGGAATCCCGTGCGCCTCGTATTCCCCGGTCTTGCGGTCGAAGCCCGGCGTCAACAGGGTGAGCTTGGCCGGATCGGTGATGGCGAATCCCTCTTCGAGCGCCTTGAAGCCGTGCCAGGCCTGTCCCGGCGCCAGCGCCCAATAGCGTGGGTCGCGCGCGAGCAGATCGGTCGACACGCTCTCCCACGGCACGTCGTGCGTCCCGCCTTCCTGCGCCGCGTCGCGGATCGACACCCGGTTGGGCACGAAGGGATCGAAGAACCAGCGCCGAGCCGGATCGCGCTCCTTCTCCTCGAATTCGCGCCGGACCGCGCGCAGCTTCTTGCGCAGTTCGATGCCGAGCCGGATGGTGTCGTCCCACAGAACCTCGCCCGAGCGGCCTTTCATCATCTGCGCGCCGACGTCGAGCGAGGCGAACAGCGGATAGAAGGGCGAGGTCGAGGCATGCTGCATGAAGCCTTCGTTGAAGCGCCGATGCTCGACGCGCCGGCGCTGCCCCTTGATGTGGCTGTCGCGCCTGTGGATCTGCGAGGCTTGCGAGAAGCTCGCGAGCTGCTTGTGGGTCGACTGGGTGGCGACGATGCCCGGCGAATTCTCGTCGAGGCCGGTGAGCCCCATCGCGTAGCGGCGCTCGTAGATCGGATGGAACTTCATGAAGCCCGCCCAGGCTTCGTCGAACATGATGTAGTCGCAGAGGCGCCCGATCCGCTCGAGGATGCGCTGGGCGTCGTAGATCGTGCCGTCGTAGGTGCATTGCTCGATCACCGCGACGCGGAACGGCCGCTCGCGCTTCCACGCCTCGGGGTCCTTCACCAGCGGATTGGTCCGGATCCGCTCGCGGATCGCCTTCTCGTCGAAATCCTCGGGGCGGATCGGGCCGATGAGGCCGTAGGCGTTGCGGTCGGCGGACAGGAAGACCGGTATGCCCCCGCTCATCAGCAGCGCGCCCTGGTGCGCGGCCTTGTGATTGTTGCGGTCGAAGAGGACGAGGTCGCCCTCCGCGACGAGATTGGTCAGCACGATCTTGTTCGACGACGACGTGCCGTTGAGCACGAAATAGGTCTTTTCGGCCCCGAAGATCGCCGCCGCCTCCTTCTGCGCCTGCAACGCCGGGCCTTCGTGGGTCAAGAGGTCGCCGAGCTCCAGGATCGAATTGTCGAGGTCGTCGCGGAAGACCGCCTCGCCCAGATGCTCCATGAAGATGCGGCCGATCGGGCTGCGGCTGTAGAAGATGCCGCCGTTGTGGCCGGGGCAGGTCCAGAGCTGGTTGCCCTCTTCGGCGTAATCGACCAGCGCGCCGAAGAACGGCGTCTTCAGCGTCTCGGCGTATTGCTTGAGGCGCGAGACGAGGTTCTTGGCGATGAATTCCGGCGTCTCCTCGGCGAGGAACACGTAGCCGTCGATGAAGTCGAGCACCTCGACCGGAATGTCCTCGAAGCGTTTGCGCCTGACCAGAATGACGATCGGCATGTCGAGGCCGCGCCTGCGCATGAGGTTGATCAGCGAGGCGGCCTTGCCTTCGATCCCCTTCTTGCCCCAGTCGACGACCATGCAGCCGATCGCGGCGTCGGTCTGGACGGCGATCTCCGCGTCCTCGACCCGGCGCGCCTTGATCACCTGAAAGCCCATCCGCTCGATGGCCGCGATGATCTGGTTGACCCTGAGGCCTTCCAGATCGTCGGCGTCGAACATCGGCGCGGAGAAAAGAAAGGTGAAGCGTTGGAAGAAATTCATCGATGGTCGCCCCGGGCGGGTCGAGGCGCGCGCTTCGCGCCGTCGCGGCGGGTCCAGCTAAGACAGGATGCGCATGACAGAATCAAGAAGAATGTCCGAGCGAATATTCGGCCCGCGCCGGCGAACCGCTTCCCTCGAAGCCGAATGCGTCCATTCGCCGCGCGCGAGCGCGGCAGGATTTCCGTCGCGGGGACGGCGCGGATTTCACCGAACTGTCATGCCGGGAGGATAGATTGTGCATTGCACAATTCCTGACCCGGACATAGGCTCGACTCGATGGACGGAGCTGCGACGGCCGCAGGCGCCCGCCGGCCGATTGGTCGCCCGGGCAAGCGTAGGGGCCGACATGAGCGCCAAACCCGCGATCCGCAACAAGACCTGGGCCGAGCTCCAGGTTGGAGATGCGGCCAGCCTCGAGCGAAGCTGCTCGGTGCAGGATCTCTTCCTGTTCGCCCATGTTTCGGGCAACCTCAATCCGCTGATGCTGCCCTCGGCCGAGGGCTCGCCGGAGAAGACCGAGCCGGTCGCGCCCTCGATGTGGGTCGGCTCGCTCGTCTCCGCCGTGCTCGGCAATCTGCTTCCCGGTCCGGGAACGCTCTATCGCGCGCAGGACTTGCGCTTCCTGCGCCGCGTTCACGTCGGCGACAAGGTCAAGGTCACGGTGACCTGCCGCGAGAAGCGCGAAGAGCCGATCGCGGTGTTCGACACGAAGGTCGAAGACGTCTACGGCCACGTGGTCTGCGAGGGAACCGCCGAGATCGACGCGCCGAGCGTCACCCAGATCACCGAAGCGCGCGATCTGCCGGCGCTCATCGTCGACACCGTCGATCATTTCGCTAAGCTCGTCGCGCTCGCGGCGAAATTGCCGCCCCTGAAGACCGCCGTCGTCTGCCCCGAGGATCGCAATTCGCTCGGCGGCGCGCTGCTTTCGGCGAAGGAACGGGCTCATCGAGCCGATCCTGATCGGCGACCCCGGTCGCATCCAGGCGGCGGCGAAGGAGCTCGATGCCGACATTTCGCCCTTTGCGCTCGTCGCCGTCTCGGATCCCCACGCCGCCGCGGCGCGCGCGGTCGCGATGGTTCTCGAAGGCGAGGCCAACGCGATCATGAAGGGCGCGATCCATTCCGACGCGCTGCTCGCCGAAGTGGTCAAGAAGGACGGCGGCCTGCGCACGCACGTGCGCATCAGCCACGTGTTCGCGCTCGACGTGCCGAGCCTCGACGAGATCCTCTACATTTCGGACGCTGCGATCAACATCGCCCCCGACCTCATGACCAAGGTCGACATCGTCCAGAACGCGGTCGATCTCGCCCGCGCCTGCGGCCTCGAAAAGCCGCGGGTCGGCATTCTTTCGGCGGTGGAGACGATCAACCCCGCCATCCCCTCGACGCTGGACGCGGCGGTTCTCTCGAAGATGGCCGAGCGCGGCCAGATTCGCGGCGCGGACGTCGACGGTCCGCTGGCGATGGACAACGCGATCGACCTCGAGGCCGCGCGCACCAAGGGCATCGCCTCGCTGGTCGCCGGCCGCGCGAACGTGCTGATCGTGCCCAATCTCGAGGCGGGCAACATGCTGGCCAAGGAACTCACCTTCGTCGCGCGGGCGGAGGCGGCGGGGCTGGTGCTGGGGGCCAAGGCGCCGGTCATGCTGACGAGCCGCGCCGACAACGATCGCGCGCGCCTCGCCTCCTGCGCGCTCGCGCAGCTTTATGAGTATTATCGCCGCGAAGGCCGGGCGTTCGGCGACGAGCCGACGGTCGCCAAGGCCGCGGAGTGACCCATTTGAACAAAATCGTCCTGACCCTCAACGCCGGCTCGTCCTCGCTGAAATTCGCCGCTTTCGCAGCCGCCAACGGCGGCGCGCTGAACCAGCTCGCCTCGGGGCAGATCGAGGGGATCGGCGCAACGCCGAAGGGCGCCGTCAAGGCGGCCGCCGGGCGAAAAGACCGATCTCGTCTTCGAACCATCGCTGGGCCGCGTCGACCATCAGGCGGCGATGGGCGCCATTCTCGGCTGGCTGCGCGCGGAGCCGGCTACGACAGTTCGGTTGCGGCGGTCGGCCATCGCGTCGTGCACGGCGGGCCGGATCTCGTCGAGCCGAAGCTGATCGACGAGACGCGTAATCGCGAAGCTGAAGCGGCTCATTCCGCTAGCGCCGCTGCACCAGCCGCACAACATCGCCGGGATCGAGGCGGCGATGAAGGCGTTTCCGTCGATACCGCAGGTCGCCTGCTTCGACACCGCCTTCCACCGCAGCCATCCGTTCGTCGCCGACACCTTCGCGCTGCCGCGCTCCTATTACGACGAGGGCGTTCGCCGCTACGGATTCCACGGCCTCTCCTACGAGTACATCATGCGAAAGCTGCCAAGCATCGCGCCGCAGGTCGCGCGCGAGGACGTGGTCATCGCGCATCTCGGCAACGGCGCCTCGATGTGCGCGGTCCACGACGGCCGCTCGATCGCCTCGACCATGGGATTCACCGCCCTCGACGGATTGCCGATGGGCACGCGCTGCGGCCAGCTCGATCCGGGCGTGGTGCTCTATCTGATGGCCGCGAAGAAGATGAGCGCGGACGAGATATCCGATCTTCTCTGCAAGAACTCCGGCCTCAAGGGCATGTCGGGCATTTCCCAGGACATGCGCGAGCTCGAGGCGTCCGACAGCCCGGCGGCGCGCGACGCCATCGCCTATTTCGTCTCCCGCATCCGACGCGAACTCGCCGGACTTGCGGCGACCGTCGACGGATCGAAGCCATCGTCTTCACCGGCGGCATCGGCGAACATTCGTGGCGCGTGCGCGAAGCGGTCCTCAACGGAATGGAATGGATGGGAATCCGATCTCGACGCTGAGGCGAACCGCGCCAACGCCCAGATCATCAGCTCGAAGCATTCTCCGACGATCGTCTTCGTCATTCCGACCGACGAGGAGCAGATGATCGCCGAACACACGGTCGTGACTGCGGGCATCGCCAAGGAAGAGGCCAAACCCGTCTCAGGATAACAGAAGGGATCCACAATGACTTCCACATACAGCCCTTTGAACGCGCCCCAGCGCGCGACCGAGGACGGCGCGATGGCCGCCCACCAGTACCAGCAGCTCTTGTTCGCGTTCAGCCGGCGGGCGGAACATGTCTCCCACGACCACGGCAAGCGGCTCCAACAGTTCTGGACGGACGCGGCCGAAGCGCAGCGCCGCTTCGCCGAATCGCAGAAGGAGGGCCGCCTCGCCGACGACGCGAAGGCCTACGCGACCGATGCTGCGCAGCGCTTCGCGCTCTCCCTCGACGTCTTGCGCGAGCGGGCCGACCAGGACGCCGCGCACGAAGCGGCCGGCACGCCGCCGGTGCTCATCTACGATCACGAAGTCGTCCTCGACGGCAAGACGCTGCCGCGGCCGACCAACAAGGTGCTGCTCAAGATCCTTCCGCCGGACGGCGTCAAGGTGATGGACTGGAAGCGCCCGTACATGATCGTCGATCCGCGCGCCGGCCACGGCGCCGGCATCGGCGGCTTCAAGACCGACAGCCAGGTCGGCGTCGCGCTGCGCGACGGCCATCCGGTCTATTTCGTGGTCTTCCGCCCGCATCCCGGAGCCGGGCCAGACTCTCGCCGACGTGATGCGCACCGAGGCCGAATTCGTCGCCGAAATCCGGCGCCGTCACCCGGACGCGCCGAAGCCGATCATCGTCGGCAATTGCCAGGGCGGCTGGGCGGTGATGATCATGGCCGCCGCCAATCCCGACATCAGCGGGCCGCTCGTCATCAACGGCGCGCCGCTCGCCTACTGGTCGGGCCGGCTCGGCGAGAACGCGATGCGCTACAACGGCGGACTGCTCGGCGGCGCGCTGCCGGCGCTCGTCCTCGTCCGACCTCGGCGACGGCGAGTTCGACGGCGCCCACCTCGTCACGAATTTCGAGATGCTCAATCCGGGGCGCAACTACTTCGGCAAGTACTACGATCTCTTCGCCGCGCCCGAGCGTTCGCGAGCGAGCTTCCTCGAGTTCGAGAAGTGGTGGGGCGGCTTCCACTTCATGAACGAGCAGGAGATCCACTGGATCGTCGAGAACCTGTTCATCGGCAACAAGCTCGCGCGCCATGAGGCGAACCTCGAGCCGGGTCGCCCCGTCGACCTGAAGGCGATCCGCTCGCCGATCATCGTGTTCGCGTCCTGGGGCGACAACATCACCCCGCCGCAGCAGGCGCTCAACTGGATCGTCGACACCTACGCCGACGAGCACGAGATCATGATCCGCGGCCAGCGCATCGTCTACATGGTGCACGACAAGGTCGGTCACCTCGGCATCTTCGTCTCCTCCTCGATCGCCAAGAAGGAGCACGCCGAGGTCACTTCGACCATGAAGACGATCGAGGCCCTGTCGCCGGGCCTCTACGAGATGACGATCGACGAGCAGATCGGCGAAGGCGTCGACGCGCATTTCACGGTGAGCTTCCACGAACGCAAGCTCACCGACATTCTTGCCATCGACAACAACGACCGCTCGGACGAGCGCGACTTCGCGGCGGTGGAGCGGTTCTCCGAGCTCAACACCGAGCTCTACGAGATCTGGGCGCGTCCGCTCATCCAGTCGTGGATCACCCCGCAGGTCGCCGAGCTTCTGCGCAAGACGCATCCGGGCCGCGTCGGCCGCGCGATGTTCGGCGACGCCAATCCCTTCATGAAGAGCGTCCGCGATCAGGCGGCCAGGGCGCTCGCCGAGCGGCGGCCCGCGGACAAGAACAACCCGTTCCTGTTCGCGGAGAAGCTCTGGGCGTCGAGCGTCGTCAACACGCTCGACCTCATCCGCGACTGGCGCGACGCCATGTACGAAGCGACCTTCTTCGGGATCTACGGTTCGCCGCTCATGCTGCGTCTCGGCGAGCCGTTCGCCTTCGAGCGCACCCGCAAGGATCCGAAGCTCCTGCGCTTCCTGCCCGAGGTGCAGCAGATCCTGCTCGGCGTCGACCGCGGCGGCTTCGAGGAGGCGGTCATCCGCATGCTGATCCTGATGGCGGAGTCGCGCGGCACCGTGCGGCGCGACCGGCTCGAACGCTCGGCCAAGGTGCTCGGCCACGACGAGCCGTTCGCCTCGCTCGGGCCGGAGAAGCGCGCCGCGCTCATCCACGAGCAGTCGGTCATCGCCGAGTTCGAGCCCGAACTCGGCGATCAAGACGCTGCCCGACCTGCTGCCCGAGATGGAGGACCGCAAGCGGGCGATGGAGGTGGTCGAGTTCATCGCCGGCTCGGTCGACGAAATGGAGCCGAGCACCATCCAGTTGGTGCAGCGCTTCCACGCCGTCCTCGGCCTGCCCGGCCTCGCCCTGCCCGCGCCCACTCAGGACCCTCTGAAGGCGAGCCTGACGGCGCGCGACGAACTCTCCGAACCCGAAGCGCAGGAGTCGCTGGCGCCGGCCGGAGCCGCCGGGCCGAAGGGACGCGGCAAGGCCCGGGAGGCGGCGGAGTAGTCGCTGCCCCTGGCGCAGTCAAATCTCGGTTCGCAATCGCCGGCCGTTGGAGGACCAACGGCCGGCGGGTTCTTTTTCGGCCAAATCCCGGGAGCGCAGCTCAGAGCAGGCCGTTCTTCTTGAGAATGTCGTCGGCGTTGTCCTTGTCGACCCGCATGGTCGGCAGGGTGATGACCGGCGGGATCTTTTCGCCGTTCAAGAGCTTGACCGCCTGGCGCAAGCCCTCGGCGCCCGGCGTGGCGTAGAGGAACGTCGCCGTGAGATAGCCTTTGTGGACCCACGTCACGCCCTCGTCGGGAAGCGCGTCGATGCCGAGGATGAACTTGATGTCCTTGTCGCGCCCCGCGTCCTTGGCGGCGAGATAAGCGCCATAGGCCATCGGGTCGTTGTGGCCATAGACCAGGTCGATCTTTTCGTTGTTGCGCAGCGCAGTCGTCATGATGTTGTAGGACTTGTCCTGCTTCCAGTCGCCGGACTGATTATTGAGCAGATATTTGATCCCAGTCTCTTTGTCGGTGAAAGCGTGGAAGCCGTCGTGCCGATCGTGCGCGGGCGCCGTGCCCATGCCGCCCCAGATCTCGACGACATTGCCCTCAGCTTTGCCCGGGCCGCCGAGCAGCTTCACCGCATACTCGCCGGCGGCCTTGCCGATGAGCACGTTGTCTCCGCCGATGAACTGGGTGATGCGCTTGGTGTCGACGTTGCGGTCGAGCACGATCACCGGAATCTTGGCGTCGATCGCCTTCTCCACCACGCCCGTCAGGCCCGCCAACTCCTTCGGCGAGATGAGGATTACGTTCACCTGCTGCACGATCAGATTCTCGGTATCTGCGACCTGCTTCTCGGTCTTGTCTTGTCCGTCGGTGATGATGAGCTCCACTTCGGGATGGTTCTTGGCTTCCGCCTCGATGTCCTTGTTGAACTGCACGCGCCAAGGCTCGAGCGTCGTGCATTGGCTGAAGCCGACCTTCCATTTCGCCGCCGCCCTTGCCGGCGTCCAGCCGGCCGGCAGATAGAGCGTCGTCGCGGCGCCCGCGATCGTTCCGGAGAGCTTGAGAAATTCACGTCTTTTCATGGATGTCCTCCCTTACGGTTGACGCCTTTGCGGCGTTCAGCGGCCGAGCAGCCTCGACCGATCCGGTCCGCGTTGGCGCTGGCGCGGCCGGACCGCCTCGCCACCGCGTCAACAGCTGACCCAAATTCTGCTCCTGCACGAGCACCGTGCCGACAATGATCAGCCCCTTCATCAGGAGCTGGACGTTGGAGTCGATGTTCTGAAGTTGAAGAATGTCGGAGAGGAGGCCGAAGATGAGAACGCCGACGAAGGTGCCTGCGAGTCCGCCGCGCCCTCCCATCAGGCTCGTTCCGCCGATGACGACTGCGGCGATCGCATCGAGCTCCAGGCCGGAGCCCGCGTCCGGCTTTCCCTGCCGATACTGGGCGACGAAGAGAACGCCTGCGAGTCCGGCCAGCATGCCTGAAATGACATAGGCGGCGAACTGGACCTGCGCGACCTTGACGCCGGAAAGCTTCGCCGCCTCGACGTTGCCGCCGATCGCGTAGACGTAGCGGCCGAAGGTGGTGAAGCGCAGAATTGCGCCGAAGGTGGTGATGGCGACGAGAAAGAAGATGCTCGGCATAGGGACGAGGCCCCAGACCATCGAGCGGAGGCGGTCGAAAGCCTCGGTGGCGTTCGTTCCCGTGTAGACGGCGATGACCGCGAAGTCCTGGCCGCCGGTCAGGCGGCCGATGCCGAGCGCGCTGACCATCATCGCGAGCGTCGCGATAAAGGGCTGAAGCCGTCCCTTGACGATGAGCGCCCCGTTGGTCGCGCCAAGCACGAGCGCAAAGCACGGCGTCACTAGAAGCACCGCCAGGACCCCGAATTTCGTCAGGACCTGCGACGCGGCGAACGCGGCGACCGCGGCGCCGGCCGCAAGGCCGAGCAGCGCCGGAATGCGATAGCCGCGCCAAGCGCCCAACACGATCTCGCGCCGCCGTCCGGCGTCGACGTCGCGGCCGCGCTCGAGCCCATTGAACACGAACCGCACCACAAAGCCGACCGCGAGCGCGATCGAGATCGTCGCGGCGGGCACGCCCATGATCGCGGCGGGCGTCCATCCCGGCTTGGTCAGAAGCATCGCGCAGATGACCGACGAACAGCCCATCACCGAGCCGACCGACAGATCGATGCCGCCGAGAAGGATGACGATGGTCATTCCGGTCGCGACAAGGCCGGTGATCGACACCTGCCGCAACACGTCGGTCAGATTTTGGTATGAGAGGAAGATGTTCGCGCCCGAGGACGTGTGCGGCGAGGCGAGCGCGCCGATCAGGCAGATGAGGGCTAAGCCCCAATAGAGTTTTGTGCGCGAAAGAAGACGAAGCGGGTTCATCCGGCTGCTTCCTCCGCGCGCTCGCCTAAACCCGGCGCCGCCAGGCGCATGATCGCTTCCTGGGTCGCCCCCGCGCGGGAGAGAACGCCGGTCTGGCGCCCTTCGCACATGACCAACACCCGGTCCGACAACAGCAGTAGTTCGGGCATTTCCGAGCTCACGGTCACGATGCCCAGACCATGGGCCGCGAGCTGAAAAACGAGCTGATAGATCTCCTGCTTCGCTCCCACGTCAATTCCGCGGGTCGGCTCGTCGAGCAGGAGCACCCGAGGCTCTGTACCGAGCCATTTGCCGATGACGACCTTCTGCTGGTTGCCGCCCGACAGAGTCGAAACGATCTGATCGACGTCGTTGCAGCGCACGGAGAGCCTTTCGACCATGTCGGCCGCGAGGGCGGCTTCGCGCGCGAAGCTGCGAATGCCAAAGCGCGACAGCGCGCCGACCGAGGGAAGCGCCACGTTGTCGCGAACCGTCGACGCGAGGAGCAATCCGCGCGCCTTTCGATCCTCGGTCACCAGCGCGACCCCGAGTCTGAAGGCGTCGGTCGGCGAATTGATGACGGCCCGCTCCCCGTCGATCCTGATTTCCCCACCGCGCCAACCCCGCGCGGCGCCGAAAATCAATTCGAGGATCTCGGTGCGCCCCGATCCGAGAAGCCCCCCGATGCCGAGGATCTCGCCTCGCCGCAGATCGAAGCTCACCCCGTGCAGCACGCGCCGCCAGCCGCGGCGGCTGACCGTGTCGAGCGTCAGATTGCGCACCGAAAGCACCGGGTCGCCCTCCGCGGCCATGAGCTCGCGATGGGTCAGAACGATGTTCCGCCCGACCATCGCCGAGATGATCGCGCTCGACGAAAGTCTTTCGATCGGCGCGGTCAGGACGCGCCGGCCGTCGCGCAGCACGGTGACCCGATTTGCGAGCGCGACGACCTCGTCGATGCGGTGCGAGGTGAAGATGATCGCGACGCCCGCTGCGGCGAGCTGGCGCGCGACCTTGAACAGCGTCTCGCACTCCGACGTGGACAACGCGGAGGTGGGTTCGTCCATCATCAGGATCCGCGCGTCCAGCGACAGCGCCTTGGCGATTTCGACCAGTTGCTGTTCGCCGACTCGCAATTCGGCGACGCGGCTTTGCGGGTCCATGTCGATGCCGAGCCGCCTCAGCAGCGCCCCGGCCGCCTTCGCGATGCGGCGCCGATCGACGATCGTCCCCGCGATCAGCGGCTCGCGCCCCAGAAAGATGTTGTCGGCGGCCGTCAGTTCGGGAACGAGATCGAGCTCTTGGTGGATGATCGCGACGCCCGCACGCTCGGCGTCCTGCACGCCCGCGAATTTGACCGGCGCGCCCGCCAATCGGATGACGCCGTCGTACTCGACGTGCACGCCGGCGAGGATCTTCATCAAGGTGCTCTTGCCGGCGCCGTTCTCGCCGACGAGCGCATGCACCTCGCCGGCCCTCAGATCGAAGTCGACATCGGCGAGCGCGGCGATCCCTCCGAACGATTTGGAGACGCCGACGGCTTCGAGGACGGTGGCGTCGCTCCCGTCCGTCGTCACCGCAGAGCCCGGAGGCTGTCGGGCGCCCGAACCTGCGTTTCCTGCCTCATGCATCGGAGCGCCGTCCCTCTGCATGCTCGCGGCGCTCTTGCGCGACGACCCGATTTTCGGCCGTCCGCGCCCATTCGCGCGCGTTGCTGGCATGTTAGTGGCGCGATGGTGGTTGTCAACCCGCCGCCGGATGTCTGCGGAGACCGCCTATTCGCGACGAAAGCCAGCGTTCGCGCCGCTCAGATCTCGATCTCGCGCCCGATCTCGACCACCTGGTCGTAGGGGAGCTGGAGATAGTCGCTCAAGCGGGCGGCGTTGCGGCTCATCGCCGCGAACAAAGCCTCCTGCCAGCGCGGCAGGCCTTTCCCGTCCTCGGCCGGAACGATGGTCTCGGCCCCGACGTAGTAGGTCACGTCGTCGAGGTCGATGCCCACCCCCTTCATCTTGCAGCTAGACAGAATGTCGGGAATGTTTGGATGCTCCATGAAGCCGAGTTTGGCTTCCGCGCGCCAGAAATGGTCGCCTTCGCGTTTCACCGTCAACCGCTCTTCAGGATCGACCCGCGGGATGGGGACGACCGTCATCGTCAGCGTCAACGCGTTTTGATGCAGCGCACGGTTGTGGCGCACGTGCCAGGCGAGGACCGGCGGGGTCTGATCCATGGCGCGGGTGAAGAACACCGCCGAGCCCGGCACGCGCGCGACCCTGCCGGACTGCAGCAGCTCGATAAACGTCGAAAGCGGCGTCACCTCGGACTCGACCCGTTTCTGCACCGCCGTCGCGCCGCGGTGCCAGATCCACATCACGCCATAGACGATGGAGGCGAGCAGCAGCGGGACCCAACCGCCCTGCATCACCTTGGCCATGTTGGCGGCGAAGAAGCCGCCGTCGATGACGATGAATGAGGCCGCGACCGCTCCGGCCGCCGCGACCGGCCAGTTCCAGACTTCGCGCATGGCGATGAACAGGAGCACGCTCGTCATCAGCATGGTCGCGGAGACCGCGATGCCGTAGGCCGCGGCGAGATTGTCGGACTTGCCGAAGCCGATCGCGAGGCCGAGCGTCACGATCATCAGAAGCCAGTTCACCGTGCCGACATAGATCTGGCCGTAGCCCTCTTCCGAAGTCTGCTTGATGATCATGCGCGGCATCCAGCCGAGCTGGATCGCCTGGCGGGTCATCGAATAGGCGCCGGAGATGATCGACTGGCTGGCGATGACGGTCGCGACCGTCGCCAGAACGATCAGCGGCGTCAGCAGCGGCCCGGGGCAGAGCCGGTAGAAGATGTTGCCTTCGGTCGGCGCGCCCGCGAGCACGATCGCCGCCTGTCCGGCGTAGTTGAGGACGAGGGCCGGAAAGACGACGAAGCTCCAGGAGAGCCGAATCGGCCCGGGGCCGAAGTGCCCCATGTCGGCGTAGAGCGCCTCCGCCCCGGTCACGCAGAGGAAGACGCCGCCGAGCACGAGAAAGCCGGTCGCGCCGCCGCGCATGAGATAGTCGACGCCGTAGAGCGGATTGAGCGCCGCATAGACCCCCGGGTGCTGCAAAACGCCGTAGACGCCGAGGGCCGCGATGATCAGGAACCAGATGAGCATGATCGGACCGAAGGCGCGGCCGATCGCCGCCGTGCCGAACGGCTGAACCGCGAACAACGCGATGAGGATCGCGGTCGCCGCGGGAAGCACGTAGGTCTGAAGGGCCGGCGCGATCTGCTCCACGCCTTCGAGCGCGCTGAGAACGGATATGGCGGGCGTGATCGCGCCGTCGCCGTAAATGAGCGACGCGCCGAAGAGGCCGACCGCGACGATGATCGGCTGATGATGTTTCTTGACGCCGAGAAGCGTCATCAGCGCGATGATGCCGCCCTCCCCGTCGTTGTCGAACCGCATGGCGAAATTGACGTATTTGACGGTGGTGATGAGGAAGAGCGTCCACACGATCAGCGACAGGGCGCCGAGCACCGCTGCCGGGTCGGGATGGGGGCCGGTGTAGTCGAGCACGGTTTTCAGCGTATAGAGCGGGCTCGTGCCGATGTCGCCGAACACCACGCCGAGCGCGGCGAGGCCGGCGAGCGCGAGTCGCCCCTTCGGTTGCGTCTGCGCGCCGGTCGCCTCGTTCGACATGCCGTACTCCCCTCGAGGGGCCGCGCGCCCCGCCGCCGTTCCTTGATAAACGTCGAGTGAAACAAAACCTTGACGCTGACAAGCGCCCGCCACCGCGTTTTTCGGTAAACGTTCCCCAACGTCGGAAGGTAAACCGCAAGTAAAGCAAACCCATTGTCAAGATTAAGAAATTTCACTCTGTCCGAGAGCGCCGATCGATAAAATTCGAAGGAATTTTTTCTGCCCTCGCCAAGCGGAAGCCGCGATGTTGCCCCCATCGGACACCAACGGGCGCGATCATGTTCAACCGGTTCTTCAGCTTCGTCACCGCGGCGGTCGTTTGCGGCCTCGCCTGGAACAGTTTCGGCCAGGCCTCGGAGCAGGGCCTGCCGCGGGCGACATGGACGCCGGTCGGGGCCGAGACCGCGATTCCCTACGGCTGGGTCGACTTCTGCAACCGCCACGCCGAGGAATGCACGCTCGGCAAGCTCAATCCCGTCGACGTCCACATGACCAGGCAGGTCTGGAAGACGCTGAACGAGGTCAACGCTTTCGCCAATACCGCGATCGAGCCGATCAGCAACCTCGACCACTGGGGCACGACGCTCGACCATTGGGACTATCCGGTCGACGGCAAGGGCGACTGCAAGATCTTTGCGCTGTTCAAGCGCAAGCTCCTCATCGAGCGCGGGTTTCCCCGGCAGGCGCTCCTGATGACGATCGTGCGCGACCTCGACGGCGACGGCCATGCGGTGCTCACCGTCAAGACCGACCGCGGCGACTTCATCCTCGACAATCTCGCGCAGGACGTCCGTCCGTGGAGCGCGACCGGCTACCAGTTCTTCAAGCGTCAGGCTCAGGACGACCCGAACGTGTGGCTGAGCCTCGGCGGCGCGACCGGCGCGGCGCCTGCGGAAGCGGCGACGAATTGAAGGGCAATGGGCAGTAGGCAGCAGGCAGCAGGCCTACCGCCGACTGCCGTAACCTTTCCAGCGCCAAAATCCCTTCCGCCGGCAAGGGCCAGCCGCGGGCCGCGGCGATGATGTCGGCCATGTAGTCCGGCCGCGCCGTTCCCGGCCCGGCGTTGGCGCCGAAATAGACGAGCGCCCGCTTCGCCCCGCCCTGGGTGACGACCGGCTGCGCGGCCTTGGCGTAGAGGCCCTGCGGCAGGCCCTCGTAGCGGTCGAGCGCCGCGACGTCGCTGAGCGCCACATCCCACAGCACGCCGTGCACCGCCGAGCGCGGGTCGCGCGCCGCCGTCAGCCAGCCCTCGTTCATGACGGCGAGGCGATGGCGTTCGAGCCGCGCGAGCCCCAGCGCCTTCGAGCGCGGGCAGCGCCGGGCCATCGCCTCGGCGCTCATGTTCGAGCCATAGGCGAAGTAGAGCGGCATGCTAACCGCTGAGCCTTTCGACCTTGCTGACCACGCTCTTGCCGCGCAGCTCCGACAGGATCCCGTTCAGGTGCTGGATGTCGCGCACCTGCAGATCGATCAGCAGCTCCCGGAAGTCCGCGCCGTTGGCCGAGGAGGAGATGGCGTCGATGTTGGCGCCGTACTCGCCGATGGCGGTGGCGATGACGCCGAGCGCGCCGGGCTCGTTGAGCATGGTGATCACGATCTGGGTCGAATAGAGCGCCTTGTCGGCGTTCTCGAGGTCCCAGCGCACGTCGAGCCAGGTATCCTGCTCTTCGTTGTAGTGGGCGAGCGCGGGCGAGTGGATCGGGTAGATGGTGATGCCCTCCGGCCCGCGAATGCCGACGATGCGCTCCCCCGGCACCGCCCCGCCCTTCGGGGCGAAGCGCACCGCCGTCTCCATGTCGATGCCGCGAACCGGCAGGGCCGAGGCGGGGTCGGACTTGCCCGGCACGCGGAAGACGAGAGCGACCGCCTTGCGCAGGCCGAACCAGCCGGCCTCGTTACGCGGCACGGCGGGGCCGGCCTTGCGCTCCTCCTTGAAGTCGGGATGGACCGCGCGCACGACGTCGGTCGAATAGATTTCGCCGCGCCCGACGCCGATGAAGACGTCGTCGATCGAGGTCCGGGCGAGGCGCGGCAGCGCGGCTTTCAGCTTGGCCTCGGCGAATTTCTTGCCGGCCCGCTCGAAGGCGCGCTCGACGATCTGCCGCCCGAGGCCGCCGAACTGCGCCTTGGCCGCCTCGCGCGTCGCTCTGCGGATGGCGGCGCGCGCGCGGCCGGTCACGACGACGCTGTCCCAGGCGGCCGGCGGCGAACTGCGCTCGGAACGGGAGATGAGCACTTCGTCGCCGTTCTGCAGCACCGAAATCAGCGGCGCGATGCGCCCGTTGATCTTGCAGCCGACCGCCGAATTGCCGATGTCGGTATGGACCGCGTAGGCGAAATCGATCGCGGTCGCCCCGCGCGGCAAGGCGATCAGCCGGCCTTTGGGGGTGAAGCAGAACACCTGATCGTGGAAGAGGTCGAGCTTGGTGTGTTCGAGAAAACTTTCCGAATCGTCGCTCGCCAGCGCCTCGATCGTCTGCCTCAGGCCCCGGTAGGCGCGGCTTTCGCTCACCCCCGGCGTCTCGGCGCGCCCGTCCTTGTAGATCGTATGGGCGGCGATGCCGTATTCGGCGATCTCGTGCATCTCGTGGGTGCGGATCTGCAGCTCGACCCGCTGGCTGCCCGGCCCGATGACGGTGGTGTGGATCGAACGGTAGTCGTTCTGCTTCGGCGTCGAGACGTAGTCCTTGAAGCGCCCCGGCACGGCCGGCCAGGTGGTATGGGCCACGCCGACCGCGGCGTAACAGTCGGCGACGGTGTCGACGAGAATGCGGAAGCCGTAGATGTCGCTGAGCTGCTCGAAGGCGATCGAGCGGCGCTCCATCTTCTTCCAGATCGAATAGGGCGCCTTCTGCCGGCCCTTGACCTCGACCTTGATGCCGCGGCGCACGAACTGGTCGGTGAGTTCGGCCGCGATTCGGGCGATGAGCGCGCCGTTCTTCGCCTTCATCGCGTCGAGGCGCGCCACGATCAGCGCGTAGGCGTCGGGCATCAGGCAGCGGAACGACAGGTCCTCGAGCTCGCTGCGCATGCTCTGCATGCCCATGCGGCCGGCGAGCGGGGCATAGATGTCGAGGGTGTCCTGGGCGATGCGGGCGCGCTTCTCCTCCGGCACGAACTTGAGGGTGCGCATGTTGTGCAGGCGGTCGGCGAGCTTCACCAGGAGCACGCGCGCGTCGTCGGCGATCGCCAGCAGGAGCTTGCGGAAGTTCTCCGCCTGCTGCGCGTGCTTGGTGACGAAATCGAGCTTGCCGAGCTTGGTCAGGCCGTCGACCAGGCCGCCGATCTCCTCGCCGAAGGCCTTGTCGACGTCCTCGCGGGTGATGGCGGTGTCTTCGATGGTGTCGTGCAGCATGGCCGCGACGATGGTCGCGTCGTCCACCTTCAGTTCGGTGAGGATGGCGGCGACCTCGAGCGGGTGGGAGAAATAGGGGGCGCCCGAGGCGCGCTTCTGGGTTCCGTGCGCCTTCATGGCGAAGACATAGGCCCGGTTGAGCAGATCCTCGTCGGCTTTGGGATTGTACCGGCGGACCCGTTCCACCAATTCGTATTGCCGCATCATCGCCGGAAGCGCCTCGACCGTTCTCCTCGAGCCGACATCCTCATGGGAGGGCCCGCGGCGCGGTCCATGACGATCCCGCTGGACTAAAAAAGGCGCGAAAAGGCGACCGGCCCGGGCCGGACGCGTCTTGCCGCACGCTTTCCGCGAGGGCCTCGAATAATCATCGGCCGCGGATGCCGGACGCGCAAGCTTAAAAGTGGGGCTCCCCTCTCCCGTGGGGAGAGGGGCAGGGGTGAGGGGACCGGCGCGTCAGTCGAAAGGCGCCCGCAATTCCGCGCGAATCCGCGCCAGCGCGGAACCGACATCGTCGCAGACCTCGGCGTTCGCGAGGCGGAGGACACGCACGCCGAGGCGCTCCAGAACCTCGGTCCGCCCGGCGTCATAAGCCTTGAACCACTCATGTTGCACGCCGTCGATTTCGACGACCAGTTTCGCAGCGTGACAATAGAAATCGACGACATAGCGGTCGAACGGGACCTGCCGTCGGAACTTCGCGCCGTGAAAGCGCGAGCCGCGCAAGCGCGCCCAAAGAATGTCCTCCGCGCGCGTCGGATGCTTGCGAAGGGCGCGGGCGAATTCACGCCGCTCGGAGGCCATCAGCATACCTTTCTCACGCCGGCCCCCTCACCCCTGCCCCTCTCCCGATGGGAGAGGGGTTCGCGCTCCTTCTCCTCCTCCACGCTTAACCTGGATAAAAAAACCCCGGAGCTTTCGCTCCGGGGCCTTGCCCCCAGCCGATCGGGTTGCGATCAGAAGTAGCGGGTGATGCGGATACGGCCCTGGAAGCCGCTCGAGTTGCCTTCCCACGCGCCCGGCACGAAGAACTCCGCTTGCGGTCGCCGGAGCAAGACTGGGATTCCGTGGTGACGGTCCGGCGGCCGGGGTTGAAGTTGTAGATCGTGCCGAGGAAGCCGCTCGGCCGAGCCTGGTTCGTGTCCTGGTACATCAGCTCGAGGTCGAAGTTGAGGTTGGTGACCGGGGTCCAGCCGAGGTCGGCGCCGATGATCCAGCTCGTCGCGTGCGCCGACATCGGGCCGTTCGCCGAACTGACCGAGAGTGCAGGCGGTGGCGCCAAGGAAAAAGACGTTGCAGCCGCCGCCCATGTTGCTCCACTCGATGCCGCCGACCGAGCCTTCGAGATCGACATAGAACTGCGGGGTGAAGTGGTGCTCGAGTATGGATGTGACCGACCAGGCGCTCGGCGTCGACCACTGGTTGGTCAGCGGGTTGAAGAACGCGTCGGCGAGCCACATCGGCTGGCCGTTGCCGTTGACCGCGCCGTTGTCGGTCCACATGCCCTCCGGCAAACCGGAGAACCACACCGCGCTCTCGCTGTAGGCGCCGGTGACCACGATGTTGTCGCCCGAGCCCCAAAAGCCCCCCCACCCATTCTGCAGGTTGAGCTTCACGCCGGCGTCGACGCCCCAGCCGGTCTTGGTTTCCTGCCCGTTGCAGGCGAAGATAGCCGCAACACCAAAGGCCGAAGACCGCAGCCGATCACGTCGTTGAAGCCGTCGGCCTCCACGTTGACGTCGTGCAGCACGCCGGAGACCTGGGCCTCGCCCCAGCCCTGCTTGACATGCAATTGGCCGACGACGTCGGGCCAACGCTGGCCGCCGAAGGTGATGTTGGTGGGGTTGAAGGTGGCCGCCAGCGGGCCGCTGTTGGTGTTGAAATAGGCGCCGGTGGCATCGGTGCCGCCCCCCGAGGCGCCTTCCGAGCCGGGGTTCTGCGCCGCCAGCGAGGCGGAGAAGCCGCCGCCGAAGGAGGCGGTATAGGCCATCAGCACCGGCTGGTTGAAGCCCTTCTGGTCGGGCGAGAAGATGTTGGCAAAGTTGTCGCCGCCGCCGATGAACGAAAAGAACGACGCCGCCTTGCCGGCGGTGATGCCGGCCCAGGTCAGGTAGCCGAGATTCAGATAAGCGATGTTGGAGGGGCTGGGATACTGAAGCGGGTCGAAGCCGCTGCCGACGTCGACATTGAGGTCGAAATGCCCGATCAGGGGGCCGTAGGCGGTGTTCGAGGCCAGGTCGAAGCCGAAGTTGGCTCGGCCCGTCCAGCCGGTCTCACTGCGGAAGAAGTTCGTGTTCTGCTGAAAGGGGCTGGCCGCAATGAGAACGCGCTGGGTGGCGCGCGGATCGAGGGCGGCCGCGGCCGCGAGCACGGCCGCGACACCCGGCTGGACGCCCACAGCTGTGAGGGTGCTCACGGCCCCGGCCGCGCTCCCGGCCGCGTTCCCGGCCGCGATCCCGGCCGCGTTCGCGGTATGATCTGGGCCGGGGTCGCGGTAGCCACCGAGACGCCCGCAGCGGCTAAGGAGGCATTGAACGCGGCAGTGGCGGCGGGCCCGAAGGCGGGGCCGAAGTCGCTCGTGAACCCGCCCAGGGCGGCCGCTGGGTTCCTGCTGGCGAGAGCGGGGTTGACGTCTCCGATCGATCCGTAGTTGTACTGGGTGTTGACGTTGCCGGCCACGAACTGAGCGGTGATATAGCCGCTGAACTTCACGCAGGTGTCGGAGCCCGGCAGAGTCCAGCCGGTGATGCCGCCGACGTTGCAGATCTGAACATATTGCACCGGCGCCCCCTTGTGGGTGGGAAGATCGGCCGCCTGCGCGCTGGCGACGGCGACGATGCCGGCCGCCGAACCGAGCAGAATGCTCTTAGTGAGCGTCATTTTGACCTCCAGTTGACATTTATGGGCGTTGGTTCTTCTCACTCTCGATTCGGCGGCCCGCTTGCGAACCAAAAAACCGAAGGCGGTCAGCCCCCTCTTCCCGATGGTTCCGGACCTCGGCGCTTTGTCCCTGAGAGCTGGCGCCTCGACCCGTCCGCGACCGGGACTCTCCCGTTCACACGCCTCACCATACCCTCCTTGCGCCGCCGCTCAACTGGAAATCGTCTCGAAATCGCCTTGGAAACGCCTTTCCTGCGACCATGTTGCATAAAGGTCACGATTCCTGGCTCCGGCCGGGCTCCCACGGGGGTTTCGGCCGTCTTAACAAGACGTTAACCTGTGGGTGAACGGGCCGGGTCTCCCCTCTCCCGTTCGGGAGAGGGGTCGGGGGTGAGGGAACCGTACGTTTCAGACGAAGGGCAGGCGCAGTTCCGCGCGAATCGGCGCCGAGACTGAAGCGGCGGCGGAACTTGGCGGCGGAACTTCGCACCTTTGACGCGTGAGCCGCGAGCTGCGCCCTGAGGATTTTCCCGGCCGCGTCATCAGCTTGCGCAAGGCGCGGGGGAATTCTCGCGGTTCAGACATCTTGCGTTCGGTCCCCTGATCCCTGCCCCTCTCCCACTGGGAGAGGGGTTCGCGCCTCCCCTCTCCCGCTTGCGGGCCGGGCGTGAGGGTGCCGCGCCTATCAATCAAAGGGCAACCGCAGCTCCGCGCGAATGCGGGCGAGAACAGAGTCGAGGTCGTCGCAGACCTCCACGTTCGTAAAGCGAATCACCCGCACGCCCAGGCGTTCGAGGACTTCGGTTCGCCCGGCGTCATATTCGGAAAACCAGTCATGCTGGTTACCGTCGACTTCGACCGCGAGTTTGGCGGCATGACAATAAAAGTCGAGGACGTAACAGTCGAACGGAACCTGGCGGCGGAATTTTGCGCCGTTCAGCCGCGAGCCGCGCAGTCGTTCCCAAAGGAGCTCTTCGGCGCGCGTCATCTGTTTCCGCAGGGTGCGGGCGAATTGACGGCGTTCAGACGTCATGCGCTCGGTCCCCTCACCCCTGCCCCTCTCCCGATGGGAGAGGGATTCCCCGCGGGAGCCCGCGCCTCGATGACGACGAAGGCCTGGGCGAGCGGGGGCTCGTCGGTGAGGGTCAGGTGAATGAAAGGCTCGGTCCCCGGCGGCAGCATCGCCTCGAGCCGCTCCGCCGCCCCGCCGGTCAAGCGCATGGTCGGCTGGCCGGAGGGCAGATTGACCACGCCCATGTCGCGCAAGAACACGCCGCGCCTGAGGCCGGTGCCGAGCGCCTTGGCGCAGGCCTCCTTGGCCGCGAACCGCTTGGCGTAGGAGGCGGCGCGCCCCGCCCGCCCCTCCGACCGGCGCCGCTCGGTCTCGGTGAAGCAGCGGTCGACGAAGCGCTCGCCGTATCGCTCGAGCGTCCGCTCGATGCGGCGGATGTCGCAGAGGTCGCTGCCGACCCCGACGATCACTGCCGGCCCTCTGCGATCGCCCGCCCCTCCTCCATCGCGGCGCGCATGCATTTCACGCTTTCGGCGAGACCGACGAAAATCGCTTCGCCGACGAGAAAATGGCCGATGTTGAGTTCGACGATCTGCGGCAGGCCGGCGATAACGCCCGCCGAATCGTAGTCGAGCCCGTGGCCGGCGTGGCATTCGAGCCCGAGCGTCGGCGTCTGGGCGGCGGCGACCCTGAGCCGGCCGAACTCATAGTCGGCGCGGGCCGAATCGCCGCGCGCCAGCGCGTCGCACCAGGCGCCGGTGTGGAGTTCGACCACCGGGGCGCCGAGATCGGCGCTCGCCTTCAAGGCCTCGCTCGAGGGCTCGATGAACATCGAGACGCGGATCCCGGCCTTCCCGAGTTCGGCGACGAAGGGCTTCAGCGCGCGGAAGCCGCCGACCACGTCGAGGCCGCCCTCGGTCGTCCGCTCGGTTCGCTTTTCCGGCACGAGGCAGCAGGCGTGCGGGCGGATGCGGAGCGCGATGTCGAGCATCGCCTCGGTCGCCGCCATCTCGAAATTGAGCGGCTTCCCGATCGAGGCCTTGAGCCGGCGCATGTCGTCGTCGTGGATATGGCGGCGGTCTTCGCGCAGATGCGCGGTGATGCCGTCGGCTCCGGCCTCGATGGCGACGAGGGCCGCGCGGACCGGATCGGGCGAAGCGCCCCCGCGCGCGTTGCGCACCGTCGCGACATGGTCGACATTGACGCCGAGGCGAAGCGCGGTCATCGGTTCCCTCCTCTTTAGGCGGCGCCGGCGAGCGCGCGGCTCCCCGGCTCGATTGCGGGCAGCGCCGCGAGCTCCGGCGGCAGCGCGTCGGCGGCGTAGGCCGGGATGTCGAGCGTCGCCAGCGCGACGCGCGGAACTCCGATGTCCGCCTTGCCGCCCGAGCGGTCGATGAGACAGGCGGCGCCGACGATTTTGCCCGGATGTTCGGCGAGCGCGTCGAGGCATTCGCGCGACGAGAGGCCGGTCGTGATGATGTCCTCGACCATCAGCACCCGCGCGCCGGGCGGAATGGAGAAGCCGCGCCTGAGCCTGAAGACGCCGTTCACGCGCTCGACGAAGATCGCCCTGGCCCCGAGCCAGCGCGCCGTCTCGTAGCCGGGCACGATGCCGCCGACCGCGGGCGAGGCGACGACGTCGATCGGGCCGAACGCCGCGCGGGCCGTCTCGGCCAGCGCCCGGCACAGGCGCTCGGTGCGGGCGGGGTCCTGGAAGACGAACATCTTTTGCAGGAACACTGGCGAATGGAGGCCGGACGACAGAATGAAATGGCCCTCGAGCAGCGCGCCTGCGGCGCGGAACTCGTCAAGCGCCTGATCGGCGGTTAAGGTCGCGGTCATGCCCCTGTCTTAGCAGGCCGCCGCTCGCCCCGCCAAGCCGCGGCCGGCCCCTCGAGCCGAGCCCCCATCATGCCCCAGCCCTTCGCAACGAAGCCCTTCGCAACGAAGCCCCTGGGCGCCGAGCCCGACGCGACCGCCCCCGACGGCACGGCCGTCCGGCTGCTCTTGAGCCTCGGCGGCGGCAGCATGGCGCATTTCGAGCTGCCGGCCGGCGCGGTGTCCCACGCCATGACCCACCGGACGGTCGAGGAGATTTGGTACGTGCTCTCCGGCCGGGGCGCATTATGGCGACGCTCGGACGCCGGCGAGCGGATCGAGCCGATCGCGCCCGGCGTCGCGGTGACGATCCCGCTCGGCGTCGCGTTCCAGTTTCGCGCCGAGGGCGCCGAACCGCTCGCCTTTCTCGCGATCACCATGCCGCCGTGGCCGGGCAGGGACGAGGCGGTCGCGGTCGAGGGCCCGTGGACGCCGACGGTCCCGGCGGGCGCCTGAAGCCGGGCCTTGCGTCGGCGCGAGGCCGCTGCTAGCCAAGAACCGTTCGGGAGCCGGTTTAGCTCAGTTGGCAGAGCAACGGTTTTGTAAACCGTGGGTCGGGGGTTCGAGTCCCTCAACCGGCACCACCTTTTAAGCGAGCTTCATCAAAGACTTAACGAAACGGCAGCCCCACAAAGGCGGCCTTTTCATGTTGCGTCGTGTTGCGAGATATTCCACAACATTTTCAACAGCTCTCAATTGACACCGGCCGTTCCGTGCAACATGCCACGCGACATGACGAAGGCAACTGGACGCCCAAAGGGCCGACCTCCTCTCCCGCTTCGCGGAGATCCGGAGCGCTTCTGGGTCGCGCGTTACGTGGCGGAATGCGGGCTCCACCCGGAGCTGCCCGCGCGCGGAATTGCGCTTGCGCTATCCGCCGTCCGCTACGGCGCGCTCGTTGGCAAGTCGCCGGACGACGCTGGTGTATGGTTTAAGTATGCGGACGAGTTGGACGTGCGCGGGAACCGCGCGGCGACCAAGGGGAAGCGCCGCAATTCCTCGGCGTTCCATTGTAGAGCCGACGACCTGGCGCGCAAGGAGCGGCGCCTCATGAAAGAGGGAAGCGCCGACGATTTCGG
Organism: uncultured Alphaproteobacteria bacterium; assembly: GCA_963805295.1. GTDB lineage: Bacteria > Pseudomonadota > Alphaproteobacteria > Rhizobiales > Beijerinckiaceae > Roseiarcus. Next base: position 85,097 of record CAWDTW010000038.1, read on the forward strand.
ATGGCTGATGCGCATGGCAATGGCCTGGGGCGTGGCTTTGGCTGCGCCATCGCTCGAATTCGCCTTGGGTCAGGCTTCGCTCAACTGCCAGCAGTGCGACGAGACCCGATTTTTTGAAACAGTCCTGAGACCGATCATCGAGCATCGCTTCGGCCGCCAACCAGCCCCAAAATTCTCAGCGCCCCTTTTTATTCCGCACGCGTTCGCGTAACGGCCGTGAAAGGATCGTTCCATTCGAGTTCTCGAATGGAGCAGCGACGTGAGTTTGGAATTGGAACTAGACAAATTGCGGTGGGGTGCCGTTGAAATCGGAAAGGTGATCAATCAGCCGCCGCGGCGGGTCTACTATTTGGCCGAGAAAGGGCTGATCCCGGTCGACAAGGTCGGCGCAATTCTCGTATCGACCGAACGTCGGCTCCGCGGCCATATTTTAGGCGGCGGCAAACCCGCGCAGGCGTCGGCGCCGGCGGAATGAATGCGGTCCTCCGAAGCGGAGAAGGCCGCGCAGGCTGAGCGCGACCTTCCTGGCGTTGCCAAAAAGCTTCCCGGCTCTGGCGATTCCACAGCTACTTCACCGCACCGAAATTGTCAACAAACCGGCAGCGGATCAGGGCCGCCCAGGGGCCGCTCATTGACCGGCACCGAGAGGATCGCGCTTGCTCGTTCGGCGGACATTCTCGAAGTCGCGCGTACGCATGGCGCGAACCTCAAGCGCGTTTCTCCCACTGAATTTTCGGGTCCGTGTCCCACGTGCGGCGGGACCGATCGCTTGTCCGTCGACACGCACAAACAGCTTTTTAACTGCGACGGCGCCGTTGGCGATGTGATCGGCCTGGTCGCGCACATCGCGCGATGCTCATACCCGATGGCGGTCGGCGTGCTTACGGGCGGGCGACGCGGATGAACGACGCGTCGTCTTGTAAGGAATTCGGCGCCCGCCGCGACGCCTCCGGAGCTAGGTCGGAAGCAAGGCTCGGCGGTCCTGCGGCGCTCCGAATTTACAACTTCGCGCGTTGCCGAGTTTGCCAGTAAGGATGAGCTGACCCGACTTATCGGGCACGATCCGAAAGCCTGGCTGATCGCAGCGCTGAAGGAGATCGTCGACAATGCGCTCGACGCTTGCGAGCGTAAAGGCGTCGCGCCAGTCGCCAGGATCGCCGTCGGCCAAGGGTTCCTCAGCGTCGGCGACAATGGCCCTGGGCTGGCGCCAGAGACGGTCGAACGAATTCTCGATTACGGCTACCGGACGTCGTCGAACAGCGCCTACGTGAGCCCACGCGCGGCCAGCAGGGCAACGCCCTTCAGACAGCGCTCGCCATGGCTCACGCGCTCTCCGGCAGGCCGGGGATCACCATCATCAAGAGCCGCGGAGTCAGGCATCGGATCGCGTTCGACATCGACCCGATCTCGCGCGAGCCGCGCCTTGATCATGAGCAGCGACCAGACCCTCGCGCCGTGACAGGGACTACGATCGTCCTCCTCTGGCCGGAGCGGCTCGATCAGGACGCGGTCGTCAAACTCCACAACATCGCGATTGATTTCACTTGGGTGAACCCGCACCTCACACTCTCCTTCGCGGCGCCAGATGGTTAAATTTGGCTCTTATGACGTTATCTGTTGATAAGGCCCCATCCCGATGGCGCCGAGGATCCAGTTTTGCGGAGTGGCCTGGTCTCCCCATGCCTCGAGCGCTCGTCTCCATCCGAGATAGTTGGGCAGGTTCTTGGTGGCGACGCCGTGGAAGCGGCGCATCCATTCCTTGAGCCGGCCGTGATAGGCGTTGACGTTGTTGATATGGAGGTCGGGGGCCTCGGGGCTGGGCTTGCCCGGCGCGGGAACGACATGGACCGGATTTTCGCCCTGTGGGCGAAGGCCACGATCGCCTTTCCGCCGTCGCAGACGAACCGATTGGCGGGCGTGACCACGCCGTCCAGCGCCGCCGCGATCGAGGCGCGGTCGACATTGGGCAACACCGCGTCGGTGGTTGCGCCCTCGCGGTCGCGCGCCACCAGGATCGGGATGTTTTCGAAGAAGAGGCCCGGGTGCTTGGCCTTGCCGCCCCGCTTGCGCGGCGGGCGGGGAAGACCGGACCTGCGGCCCTTGAACGATTTGAGGATGAACGTCTCGTCCGCCTCGACAATGCCTCTCAGCGTCTTGGGCTTGTCCAGCGCGGGCGAGCCGAGAAACCGGTGTCGCCAGCGGAAGGCCGTGGTGGGGTGGACGTGGCAACGTTCGGCGGCCTTCGCCACGCTGGTTCCCTCGATCATCGCCTGGGCGTGGTCGAGCCATTGCTCCTTCTTGCGCAGCCCCGCCATCGGCGTCTTCGTCAGGGCGTTGAACGTGCGCCCGCAGCTCTTGCAGCGGGAGCGCGCCAGACCGTTCGCCCGTCCCCAGGCGACGATGTCGCGCCCCGCGCAATGGGGGCAACCCCGGCGTTCCACCTTCGCCTGGCCGATGTCCCCCAGCGCGTCCTCGCGAACCCGGCGCTGCTTGCGCGCGTCCCCCTCGGCAAGCGCCGCCGGCGCGTCCTCCGATCCTCGAGCCGCCGCCTCGACCGGTTCGCCAAAGCCCGACGCAACGTCCTCATCGGCCTCCTCGGCCTTGCAAAGCGCCTTCACCGCCTGTCGCCGCTGCGCTGGGGTCAACCTACCGATCCCGCCCAGCCAATCCTCAAATTCCGGGCTCTCCACCAACGCCTCCTCGAATCAGACGCGCCAAGAATAGCCCGAATCAATACTAAACGCCAATAGAGCCTTAAATTTTATTCGGAGGCTACGGACCCGAGCTGGAGGAAGTGGCTGCCGACAGACCCGACCAGCGTCCATTGGGACGACGTCGAGTCGCTCAAGACCCTGATGGCGGCCGAGATCAACAAGGCCCGTCGCGACGGCACTCCTCAGCGGACGGTCGCCGACTTCATCGCCGACTTTCGCGGGCTCTCCGGCACCGCCAAACGGCGCGACATCTGCGAAGCCGTCGGCGCCACGCGCGAATCTCTCGAAACCTTCTTCGCTCGGGGCGACGGCGCCATCGGTCAGCTGCTCGCGCAAATGAAGGCGCAGAGCCGGCCCGTCAAGCCGAGCGATCTCGGGATCATCGGCAAGGAGCATGTGCTCCACATGGTCGGAGGCGCGCCTTCGGCGCAACAGTACAAGAAGGACGCGGTTGATGTCGATGGCGTTCCCTATCTGATCGAATGCGGCTTCGGGTACCGTCCGGAAGGCGGAGTCCGCATGATCATCGCCGCCCTTAACTGGTCTGCTCCAGTCAATGGCAATCCGTTTCAGCGCCTAAGCTACCAGAGTCTGGGGTCTATCCTGACCGAGCAGCGCGCAGGGCCAGACGAGCCGATCGCCTTCTTCCTGCACGTCGCGACTCCGCGCGCAACTTTCCTCGACAAGGGCAAGTCGATCGCCTCCCTGCCGTACAAGGTCAACATGGCGATCATCGCCGCCACCCGGCATGTGACGGACGGCTGGTGCAGGCAGCGCAAGGCCGAAGAGAAAGACAAGAACGCGGAGCGCCGTCGCCTCGACGCCATGACCGCCAAATCAAAGCCGATGTCGCTCCGGGCCGCCGCTTTCTCGGTCATGCCGGAGGCTTACGCCAAGGCGAGCGACAACGGCAGGCTGCCGGCGAACGCCAGACAAATCTTTTACGCGGCGCGAGGCGAGCTTTTTCGCCTGACTGAAAGGAGCGACATCGACGGCAATAGTTTCACCCAAGGCCCTCTTGTCGATTACATGAATGAGTATCCGGAGCAATGCTCGGGATGGGACGTGGTGTTCGACGATCGGGGCCATCTCACCGAGCCGCACACCGAGCGCAAGATCGGCCTCGGCACTCTGGAGGTTCGGAACTATGTCCTCTGCTACGCCAAGCCGAGACTGGTCGAAGGCAGCTTCGCCGGCGCTGAGGTTTCGACGTCCGGCCCTGAAGGGCGATACGGCAGTCTGGCCTACATCGAAAAGCAAGGATTGATCCACTGATGAAGCGGGCTCGGATCGGCGCCCGGCACGATCTTGCGATCATGTCGTGCAAAGGAATGAGCGTCACCGCGGCGCGCCAGCTTGTCGACCGGACATGCGCCAGGTTCAAGCTCCCGCTCTTCATCGCACACGATCTCGACGTCGCCGGCTTCTCGATCGCGAGCACGCTGCACCAAACGAATCGTCGGTATAAGTACGCAAGCATCTCCGGCGAGGATTTCAAGGTCGTCGACTTCGGCCTTCGGCTCACGGACGTTGAGCGTCTCGACCTTCAGTCCGAGCCGGTATCCTTTGGCCAGAGAAGCAAGGATGCGATCCGCAAACGGCTGGAGATCAACGGCGCGACGAAACGCGAGATCGAGTTCCTTTTGACCGGACCGCCCGGCTTCGGCCAGCGCGTCGAACTGAACGCGATGGTCGCGCCGGTGTTCGTCACCTGGCTGGAGGAGAAGCTCGCCGAGCACGGCGTCGGCAAGGTCGTGCCCGACGCCAGCGATCTGGAGGACGCCTACCGGCTATTCGAGCGCAGCGCCCAGACCAGGCGGGCCGTGAACCAAGCCCTGGCGGCGCTGGAGCGGGAGGAGATCGTCCCGCCTGCTGATCTCAAAGAGTGGGTGCACGCCTTCCTCGCCGACCATCCTACGTTGTCATGGGTTGAAGCAGTCCAGGCGCGGGCAGAAGGCGGCCCGCCATGAGTAGGAACCGCCCAGAACGCGGATCGATCAATGGCGTATTCGCCTGGCGCCTTATCGAGATGCTTGAGAGCCCCGCGTACCGCGCCCTCAGCCTGTCGGCGCACCGCATTATGTCTCGACTTGAAGTCGAGCTTTATCATCACGGCGGCAAGCCCGAGGAAAACGGAAAGCTCGCCTGCACATTCGAGCACTTCGTCGAGTACGGGATCGAGCGGCACGCTATCGCTCCGGCAATTCGTGAGGCCGTGGCGCTGGGCTTTGTCGAGGTCACCCTGCGCGGGTGCGGCGGGAACGCCAGCTTTTGGCGGCCGGCGCTCTAAATCCCAGTGCGGGAAAACCCACTGGCGCCGATGCGGGAAACGCGCACCGGAAACGACCATTTCCCGGTGCGGGAAACCCCCACTAAGGCCCCGGTGCGGGAAACCCCCACTACCTCTATATCTCGGGAGGAATCTCTCGGCTGGGAGCCTTGGACGCTTGTCGCTGAGGGCTATGAGCAGCGCGTGCAGCGCCGCAACGGCAAGGTTGTCGCCCTGTCCATGGTCCGCCTGCCGGCCGCCGAGCCTGAAACCCCGAAAGGGCCCGTCAAGTGAGCGATGCAGTGACCGTAGAGCTGAGCCTTCAGGACGCAAGGGACGTGAGTTGCGCTTGCACCTGGCGCCGGGAGCGCTTCGAGCGCGACCTCCCGGCTATAGACCCGATCGATCATTCGTGGGTTCGTTCGAAGATCGAGGCGCTCGACCGCAGCATTGCGACGATCGAAGCTGCGATCGCCGCAAGCGCCGCTACGCCCGACGAGCCGTGGGAGCCGTTTTGAAAAGCCCGCCCCGCGCCCGTATTTCGCTTTCACACAACTAGCAAAGGAATCGCACATGCAGACCGAACCCGCCGACGCCACGAAGACCCTTGCCGGGACCCTCGAACAATACGCCGCCGAACATCAGACGCTGGTCGACCGCTGGCCCGGAGACCTCGAACGCTTCCGCGCCGCCAAGCTCGCCCTCATCGCCGTGCCCGGCGCCGTCGCCGAATACGGGATGGGCATCCTGACGGCCGCGCAGACCGACGCCGACCGCGCCAAGGCGAAGGTCATCCTAACTGCGGCTGAAAAAATGGCGAGCGCTCGACCCCGCCAGCTTGAAGTCGCCGAGCCGGCGCCGGGCGAAATCCAAATCGCAGTCGCCCTCTGGAAGCAGCGGCTCGCCGAAAGCCTGGCGGCGAAGACGGCGAGCCGAGAGCCAATCGCCGGCCCCGTAGTTGCCCCGCAGATGGCCTTGGATGCTGGCGGCGCGGCGGCGCCCCCGGTAGCCCAAACCGGGCTTAAGGCTGTCTTGAGCCGCCTGAAGGGCTGACCGCGGAAGGAAGCGCCGTATGAGAGACATGACACCCCCGTGCGACGCCCCGCTTTCCCGCTCCCCCGACGCCCGAAAGGAGGAGGCGTCAGAGGGCGGACCACCGACAGCCGGAGCAGGAAGGCGAGACCGACCATACCCGCCAGACGCCGCCGTGATGAAGGGTGCCGCTACAGCCTGGAGACAGCAATCAGAACCCTGCTTACGCCATTTGCGCGCCCGGACGTCCCGCGCCGAACTTTCGCCGCACCGCCAACCCCTCGCCCGAGGATTTGTCACCGTGGAACAAATTCCCGCACCAACGCGCCCAACGCATGACTCACCAACTAAGCGATGCGCCACACGCATGCTAACGCCTCGGGCGCCAGACCACGTGCGAGGTCTCGCCAAGAGCGGGCGCCGAGAGAGGGACCGATGACCAGCTCACACACTTTCGCGTGTCTTGAAGGGCGAGCTACGCGTAGGCGCCGAGAGAGGGACCGATGACCAGCTCACACACTTTCGCATGTCTTGAAGGGCGAGCTACGCGTAGGCGACGAGAGAGGGACCGATGACCAGCTCACACACTTTCGCATGTCTTGAAGGGCGAGCTACGCGTATGTCGCCTGCCTAGCAAAACCTTGGGCGAACCTGCTGGTCCAGCAGCGCCTATGGTAGACTTGCCGCATGTTCGCGCCTATCACCAGCTGTGAACGTGAGGCCGATGGTAGCCTGCGGCTACAAGCTCGCGGGACGTTGACGCCTGATGACGACGCCAACGACCTCGACGAGACGGTCGTGGCTTACAGCGACGGGCCAGGGCCGTTGCGTGAGATGTCGGGCGGGTCCGCCGCCGGTCGAGTTCGACAGGCTCCGCGTGCATGATGGTCGGGTGATGGTTGACGCAACCGTGGTTGACGAAACTGCCATCAAGAAGGTTCGCGCCGGTGTGTTGATCGCGCTGCGCGTCGGCCGGCGGTTTGTGTCGCTTGTCGACGGCGCCGAGATGAGGAAGGGAAAGGCAATGGACGAGTTCCGCAAGGCATTTATGAAGGCTTTCACCGAGGGTCTCGACGAGGCCAACGAGCGCGAGATGAACCAGACGCATTACGGGACGCTGACCGACGCGAACAGAGCTGACCCCGAGCGGATTACGCGCGCGCCTGGCATGTCGCCCGAACCGCAGGCTGATTTGCTGATTGACGGCGCGCTGATGGGGCTGCGGCAGGCCGAGCATGACGAGACCTACAACGCTTTTCTGGATGCGTTTCGTGTCGGGCACAGTCACGCAAGCGTCTACGGCATGCTGGCGCCGAGCGTCGGTCCGCCGAAGGATTTTCTCGCCGAGCGCATCGAGGCCGGCGGCGGCAGGGTCGGACTGCCTGGCCAGGGCGTTTTGGCGACCGGCGCGAAGGCTCCTGTCGCAGGTCGAGAACCGGTTCAATCCGGCCCGCAGCGCGAACCGAAGGACAACGGGCAGGCCGAGGGCTGGACGCCCGAACAGCAGCCCCGCCGGGCGAACGTAAGGGCCGTCGGCGAGGCGCCGTACGTGCTGAGCAAAGCCGCGCGAGAGATGCTGACGAGCAACAATCCGCCGCCTGGCGTCAAGGGCGACGCACTACGCAAGCGAGCGTCCGCTCTGCCTGAGCCGTATCGCGGCAGCTTGATTTACGAGCGGATGCTGCTCGCGTCCTGACGCGACATGCGAGCGACACGATTGTCAACGGCGTTGGTTTCGTTGACATAATAGGCTGGGTGTCGGATACGATATCCGCTAGTCAGGCCCGGTTTTGAGGCCGTCCAGAGGCTCGCCTCGACCTCGATGGCTCTCGCGGTAGACGCACACGGCAGACGAGCACAAGAGGCTCGCTGCTGACGCTCCGTCACCGGAGGACGGCCTTCGAGGGCTTCGAGGCATCCACCCCTGCCCGATCTCGACCGTCCTGACGCATCCCTGAGGCTCGGGATCGCGGTTCTGATGAAGGGCTCGACCTTCGAACCAATCGAGACGGGGCGGGCGGTTTACAACTGAACATCGCTCACGGAATCGCTGCGCCAGTACGTCGCGCGGTATCCATGGTTTTTGTATTTTTTCGTATTTTTGTGATTTTTGGGCTGAGGCCAGGGAATGTGAGGCGTTGCGCGATATTGGACGTATTTTGGATTTATTTCCGACGCGGGGCGAACGATTTTGGCTTAATCCCGAGTGTGGAGGAGGGCGCGAGGCCAGGGAATATAAGGGGTTGCGGCATGGTGTACGCGTTCGCTCGCGGAATAATCTCTTGAAATATGGGCTTCGGCTGTTCTTCCGTCGTAAACTAACCGGTGGTAGTCTGTTAGACGACAAGCTAACCGCTGAATATTTGTTAGGGACGCGGCCAAAATGGCCCTGAGCAACTCCGAAAGGCAACGCCGCTACATCAAGAGGCTGAGGGCGCGCGCGGCGTGCCATTGCGGCCTTCACGCCCGCAGCCGTCGGCCGCTCAGCGTGCGCACGCAACAATCGCCGCGCGGATGGTGACGCTTCGCGCCGACCCTTCTCCAATGCCGCCTTCTGATCCGGCCATGCCCCAAGCCAAACCTCGAACTCCTCCTGCGAGCAGCCCAGAATACGCGCCGCTTCAAGGTTCGTCGCGCCGATCGCGCAACAACCCCTAAACGCGTCGTCAAATGGAATCCGTCTCCTATGTCGCAATCTGCGAAAAAGCGAGGGCGCCTTGATTAGCTCCTTTACGGTCGGCGCCGAACTGGTCGCCGAGGACCGGATTAGCCCGATCCTGCTCCGCCTTGCCGAGCGGTTCACAGCCATTGGGGAGCAGATCGCGGCGCTCGAAAAGCGGTTCGCGGGCCTCGGCAATGCGTTCGGCGCCTTTGTCACCTCGAAGGCGGAGGCTATGGCTGGCGGAATCCAGGCGAGCATGGCGCAGATCGATACGGCGATCGGCGTGACGACGGCCAACATCAAGAGGATGGCCGGCGCGCTGGCCGGCGGTCGAGACGTCGGCCGGCTCTAAGCCTAGATGGCACTTTGATCACGTATCAGAGATTTGCGGGGATTCGGCCGGCTTTACTCGACATGCACACGGCACGCGCTGTAACGATCGGCGCGCGCCAAAGGAAAAAACCATGAGACTGGCCGCCGGCGGGTGCTCGTCCGGCTTGCCATGCCCTACCCTGAGGGCAGGCCCCGTCAAACCGACGGTTTACATAGCTGTCCGGTTACGTTTAAGGTGCCGACTGCGGACTGGGAGAGATATCGAATGAGTCGTTCCCGAACCAATCCGTTGCCGGCTGTCTCAGCCTGGATATTTTTTTCCGCGCTTCCGCTCTCCTCCTGGGCTGCGGGTGCGGGTAACGCATGTCCTGGCCAGTCGGTCAAGATCATCCGCTTACACCGTTCCACTTCTACACAAATTCCATTATCGAGCAAAACCTTCATGCCACTACTAGTGGTCAGTATCCTTTCGTCAAGACCGCATGTATTGTCAATACACCACCGCCACCTTTATCCCCCGACTTGAGCGTGCTACGGCTTGTTCCAGGTATCAACGGTTGGCTCCAAGCCGACTTACCGCTTCCCTCACATGAGCTAAAGTTGGGAAAAGCCGCCAGCAAAAAGATGGTCGTCTTGAATATGGCAATCAGAGCCAGTTCATTCAGGCAAGCTTCCTCGCTGACGATGAAGAAGCCAAGGGAGTGGAGCACGAGAAGAATGTTGGTTGCCGGCAGGCTGCAGCGGAGATTGCGCATGCCGTTCGCGAAACGAAGGGCGGTGAGGAGAAGTGATCAATATTACTCAGTCAGTGACGAACTACTTTCCTTCGATCGCCAAATATGCTGAAAAAACGATGCTTCGTCTCGAGGGCCAGGCGGGAGTAATCGTTGGAGACGGTAGCTACACGAGTTATTTCAGGTATACACTCAGTCCTTTAGACAATAGCAGCGGCGACCCGAGCGTGGTTACCGTCGCCCCTGCGTTTGTTGGGCCCGCCGAGGTCTTAGCCAGGGATTACAGTGCGCAGAATCCGCCACATAAAAAACGAACGCAAAATGAAATAAGGTTTAATGTCAATGACATTAAGAACCCGAAGCTTGTTTACGCGACCAACCATTTTTTTCATCAAGAACACGAGATTGTTGCCTCGGTGGACATTCCCGTATTCGTCTCCGGCCCAAGATAGTGCTCAATGACCGATGAAATCGGCCGCAAACTCGAAAGTTTTCTTCCTGGCCATTTTCGTGATTTTCGGTCAGTGGGTTGCTCCTTTGCTTCGAGTGGTAGGGACAATATTGATGATCACCAGTCCGAAGGGAGTTACCTCGTGCTGCCATCGGATTGCTTTTATCGATCGCCTTGCGGCCTGTGCTTATAGGTAAGAGCGAACGGGTAAAGCACGTTTCTGTCGTTGTCAGTCTAGTCGTTACACTAGCACTGCTGTTGTATTGCTACTATATCCGGATTATCCTTAAGCTTTGCAACCCCCGGAGGTCCAAGCACTTCAGAATCTGATTTTTTTCGTTTGTCGCAGCGATGGCCTTTTTGTGCTTACCCGTAAGCCTAGCTTCACTTGCATACCCGACCAGCTACTGAGTGATAATTATTATTCTTTTGTTTACTGTCATCGCCGTCGTCGGATTAATTGGCTATTACCTTTGGTGGCGGCACCGCTAAAGGCAGCGCGCATCGCGCGCCGAGCCGATCGCCGCGGCACTACGAAACCGGCCTCGTCTTCCGTGCCGGCGCATTCGCATTTCAGCGATTACTGCCGGGATAGCGCGATTGCAGCCGCGAGGGCCAAGCGCTTCAAGCATCATACGAGTTCGACGCGAGCGGTCCGCGCCCATCGGAACGTGCTCGCATCGTCATGTCGTCGACCGCGGGGAATGAGCGCGGCGGCGTGATCACCTTTCCCCAAGGGATCGTTCGTCCCTCGGTTGTCGCCGGACCCGGAAAATGCCCCCAAGACGGCGGAGCGGGAACCCCGGGGCCACGATTAATCTGTCCATAATAGCTTCGCTTCTCTGCATTCCAAAAGAGCCAAAGCTGTACATCGAATAACTTGATCAACTCGGCCGATCCGCCGCCCATCCACCAAGAAAATCACCTCCATCAGCCTCTTGGGCGCGGTCTGACCTACAAGAGCGGCGAAAATTTCAACACGGTATTCTCCAGAAGCAAAAATGAATTGGTGCGCGTCGTGCCGGGGTTGAAATGGTGATCCGCAGCAACACCGGTCGAGCCGACGAATAGACCACTGCCAAGCGTGAGCTTACCACTTTCCGCGCGCCCCCAGAAATCAAATGTATAGGTTCCGTACGGGTGATGAACCCGCAAGAACATGCTTTCGACAACACGCCCTTTGCTCGCGGTCGCATACAAAAGGGTCCGCAGAAAACAGCTTGGGAACTCCGGACGGTTGATCGCGTCTGAGACACAAAAGAGTTGGCGGCGTCATCTTCAGTTGGCCGTGGCGGAATTGCGTTATCCAGAGGGTGAGATCAGAGCCCTCTTGGCAAAATTCATCGAACGCGGCGAATCCTCCCTGTGTTCGCGGGGCGGAGCGGCCGGCGCTCAGGCCGGCGCGGGCCGAGCTGCGTGACGCGGAGTATTTGATCGACCGCGAGTGCTACCACGCCGAACATGAGGCGGCATTTGACCTTGATCGTGCTGCGCACGCGCACGGACCGTGCGCCGAATTCATCCTTCAGTCGGCGTCGACGTGTTCGGCCAGGGTGCGAAAATTAAAAATGACGTCGTACGGATCGGGCACATGGATGAGTTCATGCGCTCGACTTTTTGGCCCATTCGGCCTTGGCTTCGTGCTGGGCGCGAAAGTCGCGATTGATGATCGGCGCATGGCCGAGCGCCTTGCTCGTGGTCATGGATGGCGGCGGCGTCGTAGGCCGCATCCATTAATCGAGAGATAGGAGACGCGGCGCCGGTCATGGTCATCAAGGGAATCGGCGACTCGACTGTCGTGGACGGAAAGCGAGGTCGAGAACGCAGGAGACCGGGATTTGGCCGCAGGCGACATCCAGATGCAGTTTGTAGCCGATCCAGGTCCTCCTTGTAGCCTTGCTGTTCTCTGGAGCGCATCGCACGCGGCGGGCAGATCGGCGAGCATCGATCGAGGTCTGCGTGGTCTGCCGTTCGAGGCGCGTCGGGTCGGGTTTTGGCCGTTCCTCGTCCTTGCGCGGGCGTCCGCGCCTGCGCGTCGGCTCAGCGCCATCGGGCGGCGGCGGATCTCCTTTTGTTGTTCGGCTCCGTCTCGACCGGCTTCGCGCGCCTCGATCTCGGTGGCGTCGCGCGCGATCACGCCGACGATGCGCCCGCCGAGCGCAGCGCTCGATCAGCGCCGCGTGCACCCTGTCGGCAGATCTGCCGGCGAACTCCGCGAAGGCGCGGAAAAGGTAGCTTCCGACGGCACTTGCGAGCGTCGTTCCGAACGAGAACGCGACGCAGCGACTTGTCGACATCGAGGTGCTCGATCAGAGCGGTGGGGGTAGAACGCCCAGCACCGCCTTGGTGATGAAGGCCCTGGCGAGGGCGCGGCGATTGTCAGGCGGGCGGCCGGCGCCTCGGGGCGGGTTCGGGAACAAGGCCTCGAGGCCGATCACGTCGAGGGTCGTGACGAGCTGCCCGAGTGCTTCGGTCATCGGGTCGACTTCTGCGAAGCCAAGGAAAGATAGCCCGGATGTGGTTCCAGTGCGCTTCCATAGCGTCGAGAGGATCGTCGGTCATTGCTGTTGCTAGGGATTTTTACAGGAACGGTAGAATTGAGACTATATAGAAATATTTTTCAAGAAAGCGGAATATTTTGGTAATATTGCCTTGACAACCGTTGGATGGATTCAAACATCCGATTTCGCCTCGATCCAGGGGTCATGAGAGGCGTTCCAAATCATTTTGCAACTGGCTCTCGTGGAAACGCAAGTGACGATATTTCGGAGCCCTCGTCGATCGGGTTCCGTCCCTGTTGCTCGCCGTCGTTCTCGGATGGTCGTGCGTGTTGTTCTTCGGCTACGGTCTGCTATCGGATGTCGACGTGCTTACGATCGTCCTGGCCGCGCTCGGAGCGATCTGCGTCGCGAGCGCGGTGCTGCTGATCCTCGAACTGAGCTACCCCTGACTCTGGGCCTGTTCAGGACGTCCGCACGAAAGGTTCGATGAGTCGTCCGGGTCCCTGACAAACGGCGACAATATGGTGGCCGACGCAGAGACGTGAGGTTCGAAGCTCGGCGCCCGTGTCGGCCAGCGGTTCATCGTCGGCTATGAGAGGCGAGTTGCGAAAGGGGTAGGGCGAGCCACCCGCCCCTGCCCTAGGGCGACGGTCGTGGCGCGCCAGGCCCTGGGAGCTGGGGGTACCGAGGCTGCCGGGGCCATACCATT
>CAWDTW010000039.1:0-18287 GCA_963805295.1 uncultured Alphaproteobacteria bacterium
GTGAACTGCACCCCTCGGCTGAGACACTGGATTTGAGTGACAGAGCTTTGGTTGTGTCCTTTCAGACGATTTCGAGTTGGCGGAGTTCGGCTTCGAACTCGACCGGGGGTTTGTAGCCGAGCGCGGAATGCAGTCGGCCTCGATTATAGACGTTTTCGAGGAAGGCGCCGATATCGGTTCGGGCCTCGTCGATCGACGCGTAAGTTTTGCCGTTCACTTCCTCCTCCTTCAGAGTGCGCATGAAGCGCTCGGCCTTGGCGTTGTCATAGGGGTTGCCGGCGCGGCTCATGCTGATCAGGACGCCTCGCGCCGCGAGCTTTTCGCCATAGTCGGCGCAGGCGTATTGCACGCCCCGGTCGGAGTGATGGATGAGGCCGGGCTCGGGGTTTCGGGCGGACAGGGCCATGTCGAGCGCCTCGATGGCCAGGCTCGCTTCCAGATGGTCGGCGAGCGCCCAGCCGATCACTTTGCGCGAAAAGGCGTCGAGAACGACGGCCAGATAGACGAACTGCCCGGCCAGCCGGACATAGGTGATGTCGGCGACCCAGATCTGATCGAGCCCCGTCGGGACAAGACCGCGCGTCAGATTGGGAACGATGGGAAACTCATGCCGGCTGTTGGTCGTATAAGGAACGAACGGCTTTTGCCGCAAGCAGAGCAGATTGTCCTCGCGCATGAGGCGCAGAACGTGCTTGTGATTGACCTTGAGGCCATGGATGCGCCAGAGGTCTCGGCAGACCCGCCGATAGCCATAGAAGCGGTTGTCGAGCGCGATCGTCTGGATTTTGTCGCGCAGATCCGCTTCCGTCCGCTTGGGTTCTCGGACTTCGCCAAAGCGATAGAAGCCGGCGCGCGACACGCTGCCGAGCTGGCACAGATGCTCGATCGAGAGGGCGCCTTGCGTCTCCTGCGCGTTCATTTCTTCAATGACCGCGTAGATGGCGTCGCGCGAGACGACCGGTCCCGCGCGTCGATGAGCCGCAAGGCTTCGCGAAAAAAATCGAGGTCCATCTGCTGCTTGCCGATCTTGCGCTCGAGCTCGGCAATCCGCGCTTGCGGTTCAGCCCGGCCGCGCCAAGCTTGCGATAGGCCGCCCGCCACTCGTAAAGGAGCTTGCGCTTAATCTTCAGCTCCTCCGAAACCGCCGCTATCCGCTCCCCAGCCTCGAGCCGAAGAACCACCGCTTTCTTGAACTCTGTCGAAAATGTGCGCAATCCCTTGCTGTGACATGGAGCCTCCTAACAGGCTCTGTCACTCCAATTCGGCTGTCTCACTTTCGGGGGGCAGTACACCCGCCTTTACCTTTTTGTGCGCCATGCGATCTTGTCCTATGAGCCGCAGAGCCCGCATCGTGGCGCCCGGCCTGCCGCATCACGTCACGTGAACGCGGCAATCGCGGCGAGAAAATATTCTTCGAGCCCCGCGCGGACCCCTTCCCCAGCTTGCTGGGGAAGGTGGCGCCATAGGGCGTCGAGAGACGCCCGTCTTTCGACGGGCTATGGCGCCGGATGGGGTGTGGTCCGCTGCTTCGGGCCAGGTCGGATTGCACAACCGTCACCGCAAACCTGCATCGATCCAAACCTGCTTTCCGCACCCCATCCGCCGCTGCGCGGCGCCTTCCCCGCTTCGCGGAGAAGGGGGGACCCGCCGGCCGCCGCTTCGGCGTCGCCTGCTTAAGCTCATTGCCTGACGCCCAACCACGTCCATCGGATCCTGACGCCGGACGACCCGGCCGGACTCGCGCTGGCCAGGGGGCGCCGGCTCACCGCGGGCCTTGTCAATGCGCGGGCGCTTCAGACGGGGCCATCTGTTTCAGGGGCGGTTATCGTCTGCCTCGCCAATCTCCCGCTGGGGATACCGGGTTCGGCGGCCCGCGTCCTCACGCGGTCCGGCCCCGGAACGCGCGGACGATCCAGATCAACAAACACGCGCCGACGAACCCAGCAATCAGGTAGCCGATCCATCCGCCTAGGGCGATGCCAAAGAAGCTGAAAATGGCGCTGGCAATCGCCGCTCCGACGATGCCGAGCGCGATATTCATCAGCAATCCCATGTCACTCTTCATGAATTGCTCAGCCAGCCAGCCTGCAACCCCGCCGATGATAATGGCGGCGATCCAACCAATTTCTGGGTTTCCCATGGCTCGTCTCCCATAAGGGGGTGCAGCCCTGCACCCAAATTGTCCGACATCTCAGGGCAGTTAACAAGAGCGCAATTACGGTGACGCGCCCGCCTTTACCTTTTTGTTCAGCCATGCGACGTTGTCGTATGACCCGCATAGCCCGCATCGTCGCGCCCGGCCTGCCGCATCACGTGACATGAGCGCGGCAATCGCGCCGAGACAATAGTCTTCGAGCCCGAGGACTATCGTCTTTACAAGGACTGGCTGGGGGAATCGCGCCGCCGCTTCGGCGTCGCCTGCTTAAGCTTATTGCCTCACGCCCAACACGCAAGGGATACGAGTGGCCGCAGGCGGGAGAGCGCGCCCCTTTCTCCCGTCGGGAGAAGGGCCGGGGATGAGGGAACCTGGCCGTCATCATCCTATCACCCAACTCGTCCGGCGTCGGGCCCCTCATCCGGCGCTCCGCGCCACCTTCTCCCAATGGGAGAAGGGGCCCGCCACGACGACCCGGCCTTTGCCGCGCTGCGGCGGAGCGAGTTGATCGCCCGCCCGCTCGGCGACGAGGCGTTTCTCAACGCAATCAGCCGCCGCCTCAACCGCGTCGTCACCCCCCGCAAGCGGGGACGATAAGCCCAAGGGCGACGTCGCGGGCGCCGAGGCAAAAGGGTAAAGACGGGCGCGTCACGGTAATGCGCAAGGTCAGAGGCGCCAGGGCGTGAAGCAGCCCGAAAAGGGCAATTGCGGTCGCGTCACCGTAATTCGCAGCCCAACGCGGGATGAGTGCGGATGGGGTCATTGTTTGCTTGGCGCGCCGCGCAACTGCCTGTTTCATCTGCTGGCATCCCAGACGAGTTGTTATCGCTACTGGGGGCAAGGACTTTGGGTCGACTACGGGCGCGAGATTTGCCGGCGTGCGACCGAGATCCTGGAGCACGACTTCTGACAGGGACGGCAATGAGCGGCTAATAGAGCGGTGATGCTTGGCGCTCGCCTCCTCGGCGCGACGAATAGGACGCCGCGCAGGAACGCCTATCAGGCGGCCGAACCAGCTGGTTTCTTGAACTCGACCACGTTGGAGCCGGCGCGGGGCTCACACCATTGCGCCCAAGCTTCCATCATCGCCCGGCGCTTTTCCAGCACATCGCCACGCCGATAGGCGGCGTCGGCCTTGTTGCCGATCGTGTGCGCCAGCGCCATTTCGCGAAGCTCGGATGAATAGGGGGTAAAACGTCTCACCGGTCAGGCTCATGGGGATCATCACCCGCGCTGGTCCCCCCGAGCTAGCCTCGTCGACCAGGACCAGGCTTGCCGAGGCGGCGTGCGGCGCGTGCAGGATGAAATAGGTGTCGGTCCGCGCCCCCGTCGCGCCGTGGGGCATCTCACGGGCATCGAAAATGCCCGTGCGTACCACGGCGTCGCCGAAGGCAGCCTTCATCAGATCGGCGCGACTGGCGCTTCCTTGTCGGGCTTCAGAAACATCACGGCTAGCGGCGGGACCGTAAGCAGGATCGAATGCTGTCGGCCCTGCCAGGGTGTCGGTTCGGAGTACCGGCCACCGGCGTTTCCAAGATTACCGCCGCCGAAACAGGCCGCGTCACTATTCAAGAGCTCGCGATAGAACCCTGGTGCAGGCACGCCGACGCGGTAGCCCTCGCGCGGCACCGGCGTGAAATTAGCCACCGTCAGGACGAAATCGCTGGGATCGCTGGCGCGGCGGATGAACGAAACCACGCTCTGGTCCACGTCGTGAAAGTCGATCCACTGAAAGCCTCCCCAACTGAAATCGACCTCGTAAAGCGCAGGCTCCTCGATGTAAAGCTTGTTGAGTGCCTTGACATACGCTTGAATTTTCCGGTGGTAGTCGTGATCGAGGAGCGCCCAGTCGAGCTGCCAGTCATGATTTCACTCGCTCCATTGGCCGATCTCCCCTCCCATGAAGAGCAGCTTCTTGCCGGGATGGGCGTACATATACCCGTAGAGCTCACGAATCCCCTCATTTTGAAGGACTTGAAAACGCCTGAATTTTTGATTTTCGCGCATGACGATGTGGCGAATCGTGCGGGCAGGCGGGGATGCGCAAGTCGATCGAGCGGATGGAATTGGTTCATGATTTTCTGAAGCGCGCGTTTGCGGGGAGTTTGCACGCCAAGCGGATTTTTCGCTGGCCAATGGGACGTTGGGGGTTCTGACGGGGGCGTCGTTGGCCGCTTCGGTCATCGGGCACGCGCTGGCGCAAGCGCGCGGTCTGATGGACAGACACGCGATCAAACAGGTCGATCGCCTGCTGAGCAACGCCGGGGTCGTCGTATGGGACCTGTTCGCGCCATGGGCGCGCGAGGTCGTGGGCCAGCGCAAGGCGATCGTCGTGGCGATGGATTGGACCGATTTCGACGCCGACAATCAGGCCACGCTCGCTTTGAACCTCATCACGCGCCACGGCCGGGCGACGCCGCTCCTGTGGCTGACGGTCGACAAGGACGAACTGAAGGACCGGCGCAACGACTTCGAAGACCTCTGCCTGACGCGTTTGAAGGCGATCCTGCCCGAGGGCGTGGCGGTGACGATCCTGGCCGATCGCGGCTTCGGCGACGTCAAACTGTTCGAATTCCTCGAAAGCCTCGGCTTCGGTTACGTCATCCGCTTTCGCGGCAACGTTCATGTGACCGCGGCGGACGGTGAGACGCGCCTGGCCGCCGACTGGGTCGGCAAGAAAGGGAGCGCGCGCCTTCTGCGCGGCGCCGAACTCACCGCTGCGCGCCACAAGGTCGGCGCGGCGGTCTGCGTCCACGCCAAGGGGATGAAGGAGGCTTGGCATCTGGCCGCCAGCGATGCGACCGCGAGCGCCTCCCAGATCGTCAACCTCTACGCCAAACGATGGACGATCGAGCCGGGGTTCCGCGACACCAAGGATTTGCGTTTCGGCATGGGCCTGAGCGTCCTGCGCATCGGCGATCCGCAACGGCGCGACCGTCTGCTGCTGCTCAACGCCTTGGCGATCCTCCTCCTGACCCTGCTCGGCGCGGCCGGCGAAAGCCTCGGCATGGACCGATCGCTCAGAACCAGCACGATCAAACGCCGCGTCCATTCGCTGTTCCGCCAGGGCTGCCTGCTCTACGATCTCATTCCCAACATGCCCGAGCGACGCTTAAGGCCGCTCGTTGAAAAATACGAAGAACTCCTAAATCAAAACAACGTCTTCACACAAACCTTCGGCCCCGCCTGAATGAGGGGATGCGCGAGCCCGTAGAGAGCTCGCAGGTTCGCGAACTTCTGCCAGTAGTCGCCAGGCATCTTGCTGAGCATGGCGCCTTTGCCGTGCACCATTTCATCATGCGAGAAGGGCAGAACGAAGTTCTCGGTGAAAGCATAGAGCAGCGAGAAAGTCAGGTTGTTCTGGTGATAACGGCGGTGGATAGGGTCTTTCTCCATGTATTCGAGCATGTCATGCATCCACCCCATGTTCCATTTCAGGTCGAAGCCCAAGCCGCCGAGATAGGTTGGGCGTGAGACCTGGGGCCAGGCGGTCGACTCCTCGGCGAAGGTCAACACATCCGGATACTCCAGATGGACGACCTCATTAAACTGCTTGATGAAGGCGACCGCCTCCAGGTTTTCATGACCCCCGAACTCATTGGGGATCCACTCGCCCGGCTGCCGCGAGTAGTCCAGGTAGAGCATGGAGGCGACGGCATCCACGCGCAGGCCGTCGACATGGTACTTGTCCAGCCAGAACACCGCGCTGGAGAGCAGGAAAGCGCGGACTTCATTGCGCCCGAAATTGTAAATCAGGGTGCCCCAGTCTTGATGTTCGCCCTTGCGCGGATCCTCATGCTCGTAAAGGCACGTGCCGTCGAAGAAAGAGAGTCCGTGGCCATCCTTCGGGAAATGCCCGCCGGCCCAATCGAGGATGACGCCGATGCCGGCCTGGTGAGCCTTGTCCACGAAATAGCGGAAGTCGTCCGGGGAGCCGAAACGCGAGGTTGGCGCAAAGGATCCGATGGACTGATAGCCCCAGGACCCGTCAAAGGGGTGTTCGGTGATGGGCAGCAGCTCGATATGGGTGTAGCCCATCTCCCGGACATAGGGCACCAGCTCGTCGGCCAGCTCACGATAGCTGAGCCAGCGCATGCCGATAGGGTCGTCCTTGCGTTTCCAGGAGCCGGGATGGACTTCGTAGATCGCAATGGGGGAGTTGAGTCCCTGCGATTGCTTCCGCGTGGCCATCCACTCTTGATCGTGCCATTGGTAACGGTTCAGATCCCAAATGACCGAAGACGTGTTGGGGCGCATTTCCGATAAATGAGCATAGGGGTCCGATTTGACCGCTAGAGAGCCATGGTATCGCGACTTGACTTCGAACTTGTAGAGGTCACCCTGCTGCAACCCTGGGATGAAGATCTCCCACAGTCCCGATCCGCCGCGCGGCCTCATCGGATGGCGGCGGCCGTCCCATTGGTTGAAGTCGCCGACGACGCTGAGTTGCTCGGCATTCGGAGCCCACACCGCAAAACAGACGCCCTTAATACCCGCATGCTCGATCACGCGCGCGCCGAGCTTCTCATAGAGCCGGAAGTGGGTGCCTTCACCGAAGAGATGCAGATCAAAATCTGTAAGGACGGGCGGATAGCAGTAGGGATCCTCAATTTCGTAGGTTTGCTGCCGGCCGCCGTCCGTTCCGGGCAGGGTGATGGCTAGGCGGTAAAGAAAGAAATCGGATTGATTGTGGATGATGGCCTCGAAGATTCCGTCGTGATGCGCACGGTGCATGGGATACAGCTGGTCACCGCGGACGACGGAGACCGCCAGAGCCTGGGGCTGGAACGTGCGAACGACAATTGCCGGCTTACCATCCACGGCGTGCGGATGAATGCCCAGGATGTCGAAAGGTGTGCTGTGGTAGGCGCCAACGATCGCCGCCACTGCGCCGGGGTCAGCGGTGCAGGGGTGGAACTTTTCCAACGCTCGCTCCGTCGCGGCGGGACCGGAAGCGGGTTTTAGAGGCTCGGCCACGAGCTCAGCATAGCCCGTCGGGCCGGCCGCAGGCTGAATGGGTTTGATCGCTATACCCCGACTCATTGAAGAGCCGAAGAATTGCTTGACAGGACGGCCGAGTGGGATTCGGCTGAGAGATATGATTTGCGGTGGATTTCTCTCGGCGGACGACCGGCGCGCCCTGATCGGGATTGCGCGAGACGGGCTTGCCGAGGCTCGCGTGGCCCGGCGCGCCAACGCCATCGTCCTTCTCGACCGGGGCTGGGGCTGCGAGCGCGTCGCGGCGGCTTTGTTGCTGGACGACGACACGGTCCGCAACTGGCACAGCGCTTATCAGCGCGGCGGCGTCGAAGAGCTGAAGAGCTTCGGCCACGAAGGCAGCAGCAGCCACCTCAGCAGCGATCAGGAAGCCGCGTTGAGCGAATGGGTCGACGCCCACTGTCCCCACAGCATCCGGAAGGTCGGGGCCTGGTTGAGGCGGAGCTTTGGGCTGAGCTACAGCCGGTCGGGGCTGATCGCCTTGCTGCATCGTCTGGGCTTCGACTACCGCAAGCCGGAACGGATGCCGCGCGGCCTCGACGACGCCAAACAGCAAGCCTTCATCGACGAATACGAGAACCTGCTCAACACGATGGGCGTCGACGAGGCGGTCGTCTTCGTCGATGCGGTTCATCCGACCCATCAGGTCAGGCCGGTCGGCTGTTGGGCCCGCAAGGGCGTCACGATCGCGGTGGAGCAGACGACGGGCCGTCAGCGGCTGAACATCCACGGCGCGATCAATCTGGAAACCGGCCGGACGCAGATCCTCGAGGTCGAGACGGTCGACGCGGAGAGCTTGATCAAGCTATTGGGACAGGTCGAGAGCGCCCATCCTCGCGAACGCCTCATCCACGTCTTCGTCGACAACGCCAAATATCACAAAGCCCGCATCGTCAAGGAGTGGCTTGCGGCGGCCGGGCGCAAATGCGTGGTGCGTTTCTTTCCAAAGTACTGTCCCCATCTCGATCCGATCGAGAGGCTGTGGGCCTTGATGCATGAAAACGTCACCCACAATCGGGACTACAAGACCTTCCCGGAGTTCCGCACAGAGATCATCACGTTCCTGCGGTATACCGTGCCCAGACACTGGAGCCGTTTCTGCGACCGAATCACCGACAATTTCCGCGTGATTTATCGCGCCAATTTTCGGGTTCTCGCCTAGCCGGCGTAATACCATGACAAGATTCCTTTACTTGACTGTGTACCCGGACCTCCGCGGAAAAGAGGATTCCACCGGCTTTCTCCGGGAATCAACTGAATTTACGAAGGTCGCGTCGGGGTGAGGGTGTGCTTTAGCACAGCGCCTGCCATTCGCGAAGACCGCGTATTTATCGCGATCCTCCACTGCCATGGCACGAGCTGGAAGTCAGCAGCCGTCGAGTCCGCTGTTGTGCAGATGCTATGGGGCGAGCGTGGGTCGGTTGGGCGCCGTCGTGTCTCGGGGCGCCGGCTCACCGCGGGCTTTGTCAATGCGCGGGCGCTCCGGACGGGGCGCCTGTTTCGGGGGCGGTTCGGTTCGGTCGCCATGAACGAGGACCATTTGATGGCGGCGGCGCGCACCGGGGCGCTCGATCCGGCCGCGACGACGGGTCGGGCGCGCCTGGGATTGGCCCCATTCCAGCGTTAAGCGCGCATCTCATCCGGCCGCGACGACGGGCTCGTTTAGCGTGCAGCCGCTCATCGACCGCGCGCCGCGCTTCGCCGATCTTCTCGACACGGGACGCGGACGACCCGGCCTTCGCCGCGCTGCAGCGGACCGAGTCGATCGGCCGCCCGCGCGGCAACGAGGCGTTTCTCGACGCAATCAGCCGCCGCCTCAACCGCGTCGTCATGCCCCGCAAGCGGGGACGCAAGCCCAAGGGCGATGTCACGGGCGCCGAGGCAAAAGGGTAAAGACGGGCGTGTCACCGTAATTCTGCGTCTCATCGGCGTGTGATCAGATGCGATTGACGGTCTGTTCGCGGAACCGCTCGGCGGCGAGGAAAGACCCGCGACAAGTTCTCCGTGAAAATCAGAATTCGTGCTAATGTCCTCGTCATGGGCGTGATCGAAATCGGCGGTGCGGAGACCGCGGCCGGCGCCGTCGGTCAGGCTCGACCGAGGGCGCATGCCGGTTTGGGGGGGTCTATGGGAAGGCAAAGGCGCGGCGAAGGCCGTTTTGCGCCGAAGTCCGTGATAACCCCTTGAAAAACCTAGATTCGCGGAAGAAAATTCATTTGGATTCCGTTCCGAAAAATTTGGATTTCGTTCCGCCGGATTTGGAGTTCGTTCCGGCAGATTTGGAAATTGTTCCGCCCGGCTTGGGTTTCGTTCCGCCGGGCTTGCGTTTCCTTTCGGCGGGCCGGCGAAGCCTTCCCTGCTTCGCGGTCGGCCGCGCCCGGGCGGCTCCCGGTCCGGGCGCGCGGTCCGACGCGTTGGGGGCGCGCCTTCCCAATTCGGCGAAAGGCGCGACAGCCCGGACGCGCCGGCCGCGCAGGCGCCAGAGACGCCGGAATTTCGGGTCGACGCTAAACCGGGTCGCAAGCCTTTGAAAATCAAGAGGCCCGCCGCTAAAGCCGCGCTAAAGGGCGACAAGCGCCTCGGCCGGTCGCCCGCGCAGGCTCCCTCGTTGCGCCCCGAACAGCGAGGGCGAGCAGTGGCGGTCGGTTCTAATTCAGCACCCGCTTGCCGTGCGGCGAATTGAGCGAGAACGCCGGGATCGCGACCTCGAAGCTTTCCCCGTCGAGGCTGACCATGCGATATTCCCCGACCATCAGGCCGCTCGGGGTCGCCAGCGGGCAGCCCGAGGCGTATCGGAAGGCCTCGCCCGGCCGGATCGTCGGCTGTTCGCCGACGACGCCGGGGCCGTGCACCTCCTGCTGGCGCCCTTCGGCGTCGGTGATGCGCCAATGGCGCTCGAGGAGCGTCACGGGCTTGTCGCCGAGATTGGCGATCTCGACGTCGTAACGCCAGAAATAGCGGCCCTCGTTCGGATCCGAGCGGTCCGGCTCGAAGGTCGGCTCGACGGTGACTTTGACCTGATGCGTGACCGCCATGTACATGGGTTCGACATTGTAGCGGCGGGCGGCGGCGCGTCCACTGGTTTTGTCGATTCGTTCGGCCGCGCGCCCTCCGGAACCGGGCAGGAAGCCGCGCGATGAGCGCAGAACGTCTCGCAAAGGCCAAAGCGCTGCTGGCGCGGCTCATCGCCTTCGACAGCGTCAGCGACCGGTCGAACCTGCCGGTCATCGGCTTCGTCGAGGACACCCTCGCCTCGCACGGCGTCGCCGCACGCCGCGCGCCGAACGGCTCGGGCGACAAGGCTGCGATCCTGGCCACGATCGGGCCGCGCGTCGACGGCGGCGTGGCGCTGTCGGGCCATACCGACGTCGTTCCGGTCGAGGGCCAGGCCTGGTCGAGCGACCCGTTTGCGCTGCGCGAAGCGGCAGGGCGCTTTTACGGCCGCGGCGCCTGCGACATGAAGGGCTTTGACGCCTGCGTGCTGGCGATGGTCCCCGCCTTCCAGAGGGCGGCGTTGAAACGCCCGATCCACATCGTGCTGAGCTACGACGAGGAGACGACCTGCCTCGGTTCTACCGACGTCATCGCCTGGTTCGGCCAGGACGAACCGCGGCCTGGCGCCGTCGTCGTCGGCGAGCCGACGATGATGGAGGTCGCCGACGCCCACAAGAGCGTGGCGACCCTGCGCACGCTGGTCACCGGCCATGAGGCCCATTCGGCGCTGCCGGGGCTCGGCGCGAACGCCGTCGCGGCGGCGGCCGACGTCGTCAGCGAGATCGGCCGCCTCGCCCGCGAATACGAGCGCGGGCCGCTCGATCCACGCTTCACGCCGCCCTATTCGACGCTCCATGTCGGGATGATCCACGGCGGAACGGCGCGCAACATCCTCGCGCGCCAATGCGCGTTCCACTGGGAGTTCCGGGGGCTGCCCGGCGTCACCAGCGCCGAGGCGGTGGCGCGAGTGCAAGCCTTCGTCGAGGCGGTCGCGCTGCCGCGGCTGAGGCGTTTCGTCGCGAGCCCGACGATTACGACCGAGATCGAGGTCGACGCGCCGCCGCTCGCCGCCGAGCCTGGATCGGCGGCCGAGACGCTGGCGCTGAGGCTCACCCGCTCGAACCGCACCATCGCGGTCTCGTTCGCCACCGAGTCCGGCCATTTCCAGGCGGCCGGCCTGCCGACGATCGTTTGCGGCCCCGGGTCGATCGATCAGGCGCACAAGCCCGACGAATTCGTGGAGGAGGCCCAACTCGCGGCCTGCCTTGCGTTTCTCGACGGTCTCGCGGCCGAGCTGTCGCGTTAAGCGCGGGCGCGGCTCACTGACGCAGCGTCGGCACGACCTTGGCGTAGCTGAGATCGTAGGTCTTGTTGAGCAGCGGATCGAGCTTCGTCCCTTCGGACGCGTCATAGATCCGCGGCCGGCCGGAGGCCGTCGTCGGCTGCGGAGCGGCCGGGGTCGCGTCCGCGGCTGCCGCGTTGTCGGCGCTCGCGACCGCGGGCGTCCCGTATTTGGCCTCGCGCGCCTTCTGATCGGCGAGCATGGCGGGCGGAAGCGGAACCGAGGTGATGGAATCATCGGCGCCTTTCGCCGCCGAGCTCTCGTCAGCGAACGCCTCGCCCTCAGGGGGAAAGTCATTGACGCCCGCGACGACCGCGCCGAGGTCTTCGATCGACTTGCCGCCCGAGGCCGCCGGCGACAGCGACGCCAGGGCCGAATCGATCGCGTGGCGGCCTGCGCCGATCTTGGCGAGGCGGGCGAGAACCGCGGCCGGCGCCGGCTGCGCGAGCGTGGGCGCCGCGAGCGCGCCGAACGTCGCGGGATCGACGGGTTCGATCTCGCCGTGGATCGCCGGCGGCGGGACCACGTCGGGCGCCAGCCGATCCTTGGCGTCCTTTTCGATCTGGCGCCAGCGCGCGACATTCTTCAAGTGCTGGTCGAGCGTGTCGGCGAAGACGTGTCCTCCGGTTCCGTCGGCCACGAAATACAGGTCCTTGCTGCGGACAGGATTGGCGACCGCCTCCAGCGCAGCCTTGCCGGGATTGGCGATGGGCCCCGGAGGGAGGCCGTCGATGAGGTAGGTGTTGTAAGGCGTCGGTTGGTTGAGCTCCGCCCTGGTGATCGAGTGGCCGAGCGTGCCTTTGCCGAACACGAGGCCGTAGACGATCGTCGGGTCGGACTCGAGCCTCATATGCTTTTGCAGGCGATTGATAAACACGCCGGCGACACGCGGACGCTCGTCGGGTTTGCCGGTCTCTTTCTCCACGATCGAGGCCAGAGTCACCATCTCGCCCGGCGACTTGATCGGCAGGTCCGGCGCCCGATTTCTCCAGATTTCGTCGACGACCTTGGCCTGCTTCTTGGCCATGCGCGCAAGCTGAGCCTGGCGGGTGTCGCCACGTTCGAACTTGTATGTGTCGGGCATCAGCGAGCCCTCTCGCGGAATCTCCTTGATGTCGCCGACAAGAACGTCGTCGTCGTGCAGGCGCTGCACGATCTGCTCGCTTGTCAGCCCTTCCGGAATGGTCAGCTTGTGCTGCACTACGTTGTGGGCGGCGAGCTCGCTCTCGATGTCGTTCATGCTTACGCCCGCCCTGAACTCGTATTCGCCGCGTTTCAGCGTGCTCCGCCTGCCGTCGAGCAGCGCGAGCAGGTTGAACCAGACCGCGTTGTCGATGACGCCGGCGCGTTCGAGCTGTTCGGCGATGCTGCCGCCGTCGTCCTCACGGACGATATTGACGACCTTGTCGGCGGCGAGCGGCCCTGGTCTTCGCGACTCCATCATCAGCCAGGCGACTGACCCTATCGCCAGAAGTGCTCCGACCAGTACGAAGGTCAGAAACGCGCTGACGCTCGAAAGGATCGAACGGCGGGGCCGCTTCGGCTCCTTTACCGGCGGCGGCGAGGGATCGCCGAGCGCGGACGCCGGCCTGCGGCCGCGGCCGAACAGGCTCGCGCGCGGCCGCGGGTCCCGGCTGCCGTCGTTGGATTGTCCGTTCATGCCGTCCGCCGGCCTCCCGATTGATGCCGCACCGATATGCCGTCAAGCGGGCGCGAAGCTTGCCCCGCCTGCGCTTACGGCGACCGAACGGAACTCTACATGACCGCGCAATTTGACGAAATGACGTTTCGTCGCGGTCATGCGGCTCAAGTCATCGCGCGGAAAACCAGCGATGCGTTCGTGCCGCCGAACCCGAACGAATTTGACAGCGCCGCCTGGATCGACCGCTTGCGCGCGGCATGCGCCGCCAAATCGATCGCCGTCTCCACCGACGGATTGTCGAGATTTAGGGTCGGCGGCGCAGCCTGATCGCGGATCGCAAGAATGGAGAAGATCGCCTCGACCGCTCCCGCCGCTCCCAGAAGATGGCCGATCGAGGACTTGGTCGAGGACATCGTCGTCTTGCCGGCGGAGTTGCCGAGCAGGCGCTCGACCGCGCGCAATTCGATCTCGTCGCCGACCGGCGTGGAGGTGCCGTGGGCGTTGACGTAGTCGATCTCGGCAGCGGACATCCCGGCCCGTTTGAGCGCGGCGCTCATGGCGCGAAAGGCGCCGTCGCCGTCCGGCGCGGGCGAAGTGATGTGATAGGCGTCGCCCGAGAGGCCATAGCCCACGAGCTCGGCATAAATGCGCGCGCTTCTCGCTTTCGCGTGTTCGTATTCTTCGAGCACCACGCAACCGGCCCCCTCGCCCATGACGAAGCCGTCGCGGTCGCGATCGTAGGGGCGAGACGCCTGTTTCGGTCGATCGTTAAAGCCAGTCGAGAGCGCGCGACAGGCGCAAAAGCCAGCAAGCGAAAGGCGATTGACCGCCAATTCCGCGCCTCCCGCCAGCATCACATTAGCGTCGCCGAGCGCAATAAGCCTCCCGGCGTCGCCGATTGCGTGGGCGCCGGTCGAGCATGCGGTGACGACGGAGTGGTTCGGACCTTTGAGATTGTTGGCGATGGACACCTGTCCGCTCAACAGATTGATGAGCCTGCCGGGAATGAAGAACGGCGAGATGCGGCGCGGTCCCTTTTCGTGCAGGGTTATCGAGGCGTCATAGATTCCGCCCAGGCCTCCTATTCCCGAGCCGATCAGCACGCCTGTCTCGATCTTTTCCTCGTACGTCTTGGGCGCCAAATTGGCGTCGAGCAAAGCCTGCGTTGCCGCGCTCATCCCGTAGATGATGAAGTCGTCTACGCGGCGCTGTTCCTTCGGGTCCATCCAGTCGTCAGGATTGAAGGCGTCGGAGCGGCGCCGCGCGGCACTTGCGCGGCGATCTGGCAAGGGAGGTCAGAAACGTCGAAATTTTCGACCCTCGCCGCAGCCGATTCGCCGTCGAGAAGCCGCCGCCACGTCGCCTCGACGCCGCAAGCCATCGGCGTCACCATGCCAAGGCCAGTGATGACGACCCGCCTCATACGCTCCATCCGTACTTCCAAAATCGCTCGACAATCGCCAGGCGCGCCGATCCCTGCGGCGCCAGAGCCGGAACGCGATGAGGGCCGGACGGAACGCCGGCCCTCGCGCGTTTAACGCAACAGGTCTTGACGAGAGGCGCCGCCAAGCGGCCTTCGCCGAGACACAATTACTTATTCGCCGAGGCCTTCTCCAGGAACTTGACCGCGTCCCCAACGGTGACGATCGTCTCGGCCTGATCATCGGGAATCTCGACGCCGAATTCTTCCTCGAAGGCCATGACCAGCTCAACCGTATCGAGCGAATCGGCCCCGAGATCGTCGATGAAATTGGCGCTGTCGACGACTTTGTCGGCTTCCACGCCGAGGTGCTCCACGACGATCTTCTTTACGCGCTCTGCGACATCGCTCATCTCTTTATTTCCTTTATACGTCGGGCCTTGCCGCCCGCGTTGTTGATGTTCTCCGATCGACCCCCGCTCGGGACGTCAACCGTTCGGCCGTCCGCTCCGCTCCTCGCGACGCGGCTCGAGTTTCGTACGGGTTCCGGTGACGCCGACGCTCGAAAATCCTCCCCGGTGCCCTTCCGGCGCCTAGCGACGAACGCGGTCGATAGCATATCTTTTTCGTCAAGGCGAGAGGGCTTCCGGCGCCTTTCGGCAGCCTAAGCGCAAACCATAACCAGCTCAAATCATTGACATTCCGCCATTCACGTGCAACGTTTGACCGGTAATGTAGGACGCTTCGGAGCTTGCGAGATAAACAGCTGCAGTGCCGATGTCGGCGCCCTCGCCGAGCCGTCCCATGGGCACCGAGGCGAGAATTGCTTCGCGCTGCTTATCGTTCAGCGCGTCAGTCATCGGGCTGGCGATGAAGCCCGGCGCGATGCAATTTACGGTGATCCCACGCGAGGCGACCTCTGCGGCGAGCGCCTTGGACATCCCGATCATGCCGGCCTTGGCCGCCGCGTAATTGCCCTGACCCGGGTTTCCGGTAACGCCGACGATCGACGTGATGTTGATGATCCGCCCATGGCGGCGCCTCATCATGCCCTTCAGCGCTGCTCGGGACAGACGAAATGCGGCGGTTAGGTTGATTGCTAAGACCGAGTCCCATTCGGCGTCTTTCATGCGCATGAAGAGATTGTCGCGCGTCACGCCCGCGTTATTGACGAGAATGTCCAGCGATCCGAGCGCCGCTCCGCCGCGGGAACAAGCGCCTCGACCAAAGCCGTATCCGACAGATCGCAAGGCGTCACATGCGCTCGGTTCCTCAAGTCGGCGGCGAGCGCTCCAAGGGCATCGGTCCGCGTGCCCGAAAGCGCGATCGTTGCGCCCTGCGTATGCAGTGCGCGCGCGATCGCGCCGCCCAAGCCGCCGGAAGCGCCGGTGATCAGCGCGGTCTTGCCTGTCAGATCGAACACAGCTCCGCCTCCCAGTGGTTCTTAGTGCTCCGCTGAGGCTTTGAAGGCCGCGATGTCGGCAGGCGTCCCGACGCTTATTGTTGTCGCGCCTTCGCAATGCGCTTGATGAGGCCGGCAAGCACTTTGCCCGTTCCCACCTCGATGAAGCGTGCCACGCCCTGGGCGCTCATGAACGCGACGCTCTCACGCCAACGCACGGTACCGGTCACCTGCGCGATAAGACCGGTTCGGATCGCTCCGGCTCGTCAACCGTCGACGCCGTGACATTGGCGACGAGGGACGGCATCGGGCGATGGATTTCGACATGCTTCAGCGCCGCCTCCATCGCGTGCGCCGCGGGCTGCATCAGCGCGCAATGGAAGGGCGCGGATACGGGCAGCGGCAGAGTGCGCTTAGCGCCGGCGAGCTTGGCGAGCTCCAGGGCCCGCCCGACCGCTTCCTTCGTCCCCGAAATCACCACCTGTCCGCCGCCATTGTCGTTCGCGGCCTGGCAGACGGCGCCTGTCAAATAGAAATCGCTTGCCGCCCGGGTCGCAATCTTCGTCACGACGCCGAAATCCAGGCCAAGTATCGCGGCCATCGCGCCCTCGTTGACGGGAACCGCCTTCTGCATCGCCTCGCCGCGCAGGCGCAGTAGCCGCGCCGTATCCTCTAGCCTCAGGGATCCGGCCGCGCAAAGCGCAGAATATTCGCCGAGCGAATGGCCGGCGACAAAGGCCGCGTCCTTTCCGATACTGAAGCCCGCTTCATTTTCCAGCACCTTGAGCGCGGCCATGCTCGAGGCCATCAGCGCGGGCTGAGCGTTCGCGGTCAGGGTCAGCTCTGCGTCCGGGCCCTCGAACATGAGTTGAGAAAGCTTCTGCGACAGCGCCGCGTCGACGCGCTCGAAAACCTCCCGAGCGATCGGAAATTGGTCGGCGAGCGCCTTACCCATCCCGACCGCCTGCGACCTTACCCGGAAACACCAAGGCCGTTTTCATGAAGAACCCCGCTTTGCCGCGCGCGGAAAGACACAGGTTCGCCGGCGCTGTCAAGGGAAGGTCCCACGCGAGGGACGAACTTTTGGATACCGATCCCTCGTCTCGCGGGCCGTTGCAGTGCCGCTATTCGCGATGCGTTTCTCCTCTTGCCCGTGGTCCTAAGGATGATACGGAGGCCGCTTCGGCTTGTGCAATTCGAGTGTATCGGCCGAGACGGGAGTTGACTGATGACTGCCGCGCCGGGCAAGGCCTGCGGACCATGTACGATGTGCTGTTCCGCGCTGGAGATTGCGGAACTGAAAAAATCCGCCGGCCCGTTGTGCGTCAACTGCTGCCTCGGAGGCGGCTGCACAATCTACAGCGACCGCCCGCTGGTCTGCCGCGAGTTCGAGTGCGAATGGCTGACCCGCCGAGATCTTTCCCGTCGATTGAGGCCGGATCTGGTGGGCACAATCCTCATGGAGGACCCGGATACCGACGAATACCGGGCCGTTTGTGCGCCGGAAAACCAATGGCTTGGCGCCATCCCAAGTTTTTGCCCATCTTGTGGCGGTCGCAAAATCTGGCCGCATTGTGGTCGCCAAGGCTGGCCTCATGTCCTGGCGAATTTTTGGCTCTGGCGAATGGAGCCCGACGGTGTGACCGAGCGGCCGATTTTTTCATCGATTTGCATAAGAAAAAGGCGACGCAAGGATGCTGACGCCATTCGCGACAAGTTCAGAGGCGCCCATAGCGCGATCCGCAACCGGATGCTATGAGCCCCTCGCGCGCCAGCCGGCGGCGTCTAATGGCGCCGAAGAACGCGCCGACCGGAGTTTCGCCGCAATGAAGAAGATCGAGGCGATCATCAAGCCCTTCAAGCTCGATGAAGTGAAGGAGGCCCTGCAAGAAGCGGGAATCCAAGGCATCACCGTTATCGAGGCCAAAGGCTTCGGCCGCCAAAAAGGACACACCGAACTCTATCGCGGCGCCGAATATGTGGTCGACTTCCTGCCTAAGGTGAAGATCGAACTGGTCGTTGCCGACGAGAACCTTCCCGCGGCGGTCGAGGCGATCCGCAATGCGGCCCAAACCGGGCGCATCGGGGATGGCAAGATATTTGTATCGCAAATCGAGGAAGCGATCCGTATCCGGACCGGAGAGACCGGCGCGGACGCGGTTTGATGGCGAATGCAAACGGATCAAAGGGCTACCAGCCGCGCCGGCGGCGGGCGGGAACAAGCGAACTTCAATCTTAAGGAAAGGCAAACCATGAAGACCGCCAAGGATGTCCTGAAGGCGATCAAGGACAACGACGTCAAATATGTCGATCTGCGTTTCACCGACCCGCGCG
>CAWDTW010000040.1:0-9743 GCA_963805295.1 uncultured Alphaproteobacteria bacterium
CGCTCATTGCCGCGCGCATGACGGGCAAGCGGGTAGGCGCGGGCCGCGGTCACGAGGGCAGGTGAATACTGTTATGGCTCCGACGCCGCAGACAAGCCGACGCCGAGGCTCGGCAGGGGTGTGATTAGGATCACAGATGGGCGGCCTGGTCAGGCTGTATAGTCAAAACCGACCAAAGATGAGCCGAATGTGGCCAATCCCAGGTCCACCTAGCCGCGGTGGGTCAGGGAAGCGACAAGCCGCTTCCGTGATTATTGAATACATGCCCGTCGCGCCGAGAGGAGGTAAATATTGTTCAACACTTCGAAAGAGGATAAAGACCAATGTCATATCCAACCCACCGGACAGATGCATGCACTTGGACGGCGACAACGACCCACAGCATCGACACGACGAAGCTGACAGTTAAGGGTGTGTGTCAGGAGCCGACACCCGGCTACAAGTTGACCCTTACTCATGTGGATGTGCCGGGAACTGACCCCGCTACATTATTGCTGATCCTAACGGTTGTTCCTCCAACTGGCATCGAACCGCAGCACGTCACCCCAACCCAAGTGGAATACGAACAAACGTTTGTTCTGTCCCGGCCGGGGGAGCACGTTCCGTCTAAGGTGACAATTTTCGAGGCGGCGACAACAATCAACGTCACGGCCGTTTGACCCTCAATCGGCCCGGCTGCAGCCGGGCTGCTCGCCCGACCAAAAAGTCGCCGCGCACGCGCAGCTGTGGAGCCGCGCGCGCAAAAGGTTAAGCGCCATCCTTCTTTCGTGTGCCCCGTCCTCTCATTCGAAGAATTTGTCCCGAACTCATTTTGGAGCAAACAGTGATGCCCTTTTTCGGATCGGAACCCTTCGACACCGCTGAAGTTCTTATTTGTGGCCGGCCCTGGACATCCCGGATTTTTCCGGGTGACGGTGAAGGGTCACGCGCGCAAATTCAGCTTCGGCTTTCAGCTCAGGCGCGACCCGCTTTGGGCCGGCGGTCTGAAGATTGACGTGGTGCGGTGGACCGGCCCGCTCACTGACGGAACCGGCCCCTACAACGTCACCTCCGATTTCGACGGCGCCTACTTGAAGGAGATTGTCGTGGCCGGCTCCAACAGGACCGAGGTTATCCACGTCAGGGAAGTGCCCTTCAAGTCCGAGGAGGACTTCATGGAGCACTTCCAGGCGGCCTGAACGGGCGCTAGCGACCGAGCGGCCCGCTTTGCCTTCTAAGTAGAAATACGCATTGCGTACCGCCGAGCGTTTAGCGAACGTTAACAAGATGACCGGCCAGCTAATGAACCGGAGGGGGTCAGAATGGAAAGAATTGAGGCAGTAACTTAGTCTTTCCGTCCACAGCGGACAATACGACTTGGCGGATTTGGATGACCGGCCAAGTCCTGAAGAAGGGCATCGCTTAATGCTTGCCTTCATGAATGTTCGGCATCCCGCGCTGCGCGATGCGATTATCGAACTTGTTACGAGAATGTCCGAGCTGACGACTGTAAATATAGCGTTCGGCCGACCATCTGAATAACCTGCGACAGCTTTCGCTCGTTAGGCTTGTAAGCGTGCTCTAGAGAAACCGGAACGATTGTTTCAAACGTGTTCTTTGTCGAGCGCGCCTTGGCGTTCGCTTCTATTATTGCAATGTCGATGAGATAGAGCAGAAATCTATCATCTGCATGCTCGGCCATTCTGCGGACTCTGGTCAGTTCTATTTCAATCAATTCGAACATTGATACCCTCCCTAGGCAGGCGCATCACACGTGGCCAGCTGTGCGAATGGGCGTAAAACGCTTGATAACGAAATGCCAATCCCCAACTCTGTAGAGGTCATGAAGTGAACAGATAGCGCATTCGGCGCGGAATGTGTTTCAAGGCCGCTTTTGCCGGACGTTCGGTTTGATACTTTGCTCCATTTTACTCTTGCTTCGCTTCTAGTGATCGGGCGGTCGGGCAAGGGAATGCTTGGCCCATAGTTGAGCCCGAGCATCAACAGCCGACTGCTGCGACTGCTGCCCTTTGTTCCAACGCAAGGCCCATAACTCGCTGCACCCTACGGGCTTCGCGGCGAGCGGCATTGATCCGGATCAGGCGAGCGCGGGATATTTCAGGTCGCCCCGTCTCCGGTTGTCACGATTGTCGGCGTAGCGGCCGAGGGAGCACACGAAGGCCTGTTTTGGCTGCGCATCGCGCTCATTGTGGCGAAGCGGACCGGGCACAAGGCCGGCGCCCGCGCTTAGGGTCCGGACTTGTAAAGGCGCATCTGGTCAAACGACCCAGTCGCTGCGCAACGCGCAACTAAAAAGGCCGCCCGAAGGCGGCCTTTCGATGTTCGAGAGCCGATTGCCTTATTCGATCGCCAGGCGAGGCTTCGCGCCGCGGCGATAGCCTGCGTAGCCAAGCCCGGCGAAGCCGAGAGCCATCATCGCCCAGGTTGAGGGCTCCGGCACACCGGCGCCGATCACGCTCCCCTCAAGCCGCGCGGCCTCATAGAACCGTCCGTCGGGGGGACCACCGTCATCACCAAAGTGTTCCAACCATGAACGAAGTCGCCAGCGCCGGTTCCGGTTGGATTTAACATCGTATAGCCGCTACTAGCAAAAAGAGACGAGATATTGGTGCCGTTGAGGACAAGTGTCCCGTTGTCGTCGATCGCCCATAGGCCCCCGCTGATTGAGGCTGTTCCTGGGGTGTTCACCCAGAATGTCCGCGTAAAAGACATCAACCCGTTGCCGGAAACGCTATCCGGGTCTACCGCGATCCACGCCGAGTTCGGACCATTCGCAGGCCAGCCGCAACAAGTCCCATCGTCGGCCGAGCCCGGCCCGACAACATACGCATTCGGCAACATAATCGGGGTGTTGCCGCCTGCGGTTTCGAAAAGGCGTCGATCGAGTTGTTCGCTGTCTGAAGGTTGCCGGCGATGTCCAATCCGGTAGCAAGATTGATATTTCCTGCCTCGGCATCACTAACCGCGACTGCAAGACCTAGGAACGCTGATATTGCCGTTAAAGTTGCGGAGTATGCAGATAATCTCATGCGTACCTCCTCGGCTATGCCGCCATCGGGCCGCCGAATGAAAATGGTATACCCTAGTTGACTCTCAGTCAATGCCGTAACGTAGCTGTAGATAAGGCGTCACCTTGAGTGGGAGGGTCCGGAGCCATAAAACGAGCAGACGAGGCCCTAAGCTGCGACGACGGCGTCGAGGTCCATTCAGAGGCTCGGCAGCGCGACGCGCCATGATCCTGCCGGACGGGACAACTCACGCCGGCCGGACGCCCGCGCACTGGCGGCGCGTCGCGCTGATCGTCGCGCGCATGACGGGGAAGCGAGTCGGCCTCAGACGGCGACGCGGATGCTGGTACGCGGCAACGAGTGACGATCGGCCGCCGGGGCGACTTGGCGGCGGTTTTCGTTTTGGCACTCCGCCGCGCCTCAAAATCCTGTTGACAACCCAGCCGGTTGCAATAGTTTCGTCAACAGGGCGCTGCGCGCATAGGCGCCGCAGGGGACGACGACGGGGAAAAGACATGGCCGCCTTCGGGCGGCCTTTTTGATGCCCGACGTCAGCATCGCCTTTGTTCTTGTTGCGTTCACGACTTCAAGCTATCGTGGGACGCATGAGCGACCCCGGTGACAAGCTGACGCCCGCCGACCCGCGCGACCTCGCCGACGCGCTCCGCTTCCACGGACGCAAGCGGACGCACAACGCCGATGAGATCATGGCCGAGATCGTGGCGAAGCGGCTTCAGAGATGCAAGGCCGGCTAACTCGACTTTTCCACCCAACGCAGTGCAATTTCGTTGGTTATGCCGGTCACTCGGGCCACTCGGCGCACGTCCGCCTCGGCGAGTGACCTCTGGTACGCCCAGTCGACTACGCCCTGCAGAGTGACCCAACCGCCGGCCACATTCGCGGTTACCCTGTGACGAGGGATCGCGACATCCCAATGAAGCGCATTTGCGACTTCGGCGCGAATATCCACATAGCGCGCCCTCCCTACTGATTGAATGTCATATTGACAGAAGTTCAGGGCGAAATTTTACCAACATGTCCGTTTGAGGTGCGACACGTTGCCGCGACCACGCGGAGACGCTCGCTCGTCGACGGCCATCCGTAGCGGCCGTTTCAACTGCCATACGCGAAGCGGTTCACACGCCCTGGCCGCCGCGAGCGACCGGTTTTCGGATCGTCGACCATGATGGGCGCGAAGTCCTTGGAGGGCAGGAAGGTAATCGCCGGCATTGACCGCCAGACCCCTGAAGACGGCCAGATAGGCCCCCAGCGCCGTGATGCTGATGATTGATGATGATTGCCCCTCGCCTGCCGCGAAGCCGCTGGGCTGTCCTGCGGCGGCCCTGGCGAACATGAGACGGTGAAGCTGAGGTCTACTGCGACCGCAGGTCATCTGCGGCGGCAAGGAGTGACGGGGCGGACGCATTCGGTCCCGTCCCTGGTGCAGTTAGCTGCATCGGCGCTGATCTGAAGAGCGCGGTAGCCGGGTTAGCGAGTGCGTCGGTGCGTTGTGCCAGAGTTGGTATAGTAGACGCCGGAACTTGGGCTGTCCTCGTGAAGGGGCGGCCTTGTCGCTCGCCCTGCGGGCTGGCGGACCTTGGATTGACATGAGGCGGGCGATTTCGCCACCAACTTCGCCAGTGCGGGTTTGTAGCCGTTTGCCCTGTATTGCGCGCAAGAAATCTGTATTGTCCTTGCTCCGAAGGAGACCGCAACCATCCCGTCCTGCATCACATACAGACCGATCGCCATTGGGTCACCCTTCCGCCCTTGATCGGCAGCTTGGAGCTGCTCTGACCGACTTGTTACTTAACGCATGTTCACGCCGGGTTCGTCCATCACGCGCCGTTAGATTGCGTCGGTTGAGCGGCAAGTTATCCACAGGCTCCCGCAAAGCTCGCTGAAAGCGATTTTGCAAGTCGCTGGCAGGCTTCCGGGGCCTTCGGCTACCCCTCCGGCAGGTCCGCCCTGCCTTTTATGTCCATGGGTGCGATCGGACATCCTCGGGGCCGCCAAAAAAGTCGGGCCGGGGCAAACACGCCAGCCTCGGCCCGAACTTTCAGATAGGCAAATCAACCCGCGTCGGTGACGTCTTGGAGGTTGCGTTGCGCCCGATCTGACATTGTCATGATCGCAGGTTCCATCGCGCGCCGGTCGAACCAGTTCGTCGTCAGACTTCGGGTCCACTTTCGGGACAGGCGACGCGACATGGAGCACATACTCAGCCCCTGCGACCGCATCGGCCCAGCCAACATCTGAATTGAGATTGGCCGCCCTGAACTCGATTGCGCTGGCATTCGCGGTGATCTTGCCCATGGTCGTGCGCACTTCCTCGGCCCGGTCGAGGTTCCTGACTGTCGTGCGAGCGCGCCAGCCTTGGTTGAGAAGCTGAGCGATGCAGTACCCGGCGATGTAGCCTGACCCACCGGTGACCGCGACAAGTCCGCGCGGGGTCGCGGGAGTGACCTTGGGCGTTGCCATGAGCCTTACCCGGAATTGCGCGCCCCGAATGCACGGGCGGACGAATTCAATACACCGTAAATGCGGCCTCTCCTAACTGGCAAGGATCGCAGCAGAGCGGCGGGCGGCGGTCATTGTTCGGGGACCCCGGCCTTGTGCAGGCCTTCGAATATGGGCTCAAGCTGGGCCAGATACGTCGGGTCGTCGCTGGTCGCCGTCCAGGCGGCGTGGGCTCGGGAGAAGGTGAAGGTCGGGTTGAGCGCGAGGCCGGCCTTGACGGCGGAACGCGCCTCGTCCAGCCGACCAAGCTGCGCCAGCGCGGCGGCCAACATGAAATATGAATGCGGATAGTTTCGGTTGGCCTCGATCGCCCGCCGCAACCACGCGACCGCTTGCGCCCAACTGCCGAGGTGCAATTTCGCAATGCCCGCGTAAGTCATCCACCTGTAAGCCAGCGTATCGCGCGGACTGAGGCGCAGAGCCTCAGCAACGTGAGTCTCTGTCTCCTCGGCGCGACCGATGAAAATCTTGCCAAGCCCTATAAAGTGATGGGCGTGGGCAAGATTTCGATCCAGCGCCAACGCATGTTCGCATTCGGCGATCCCCTGTGCAGCGCGCTTGGTGAATATCTCGACGACTCCTAACACCATATGGGCACGCGCATGGTCCGGGACCGACGACAGGGCTTTGGTCAACTTCGCTTCGGCCGTCGCGAGTGCCGTTACTGGATCGGTCGCAAAGAAAAATGCGCCCTCGATAGCGTCCGCGCGCGCCGATCCAATGAGCGCCTCGACATTGTCGGGATCGATCGTGAGCGCGCGATCGCAAAAGCTGCGCGCTCGCGCGACGTGGTCAGGGGTCGTACCTTTATTGAACCAAGCCAGGCCTTGAAAATAGAGGTCCATCGAGTTGGGGTTCGGGGCCTGTTCCGCACGCCGCGCCTCGGCGGCGGCGAGTTCGGTGTTCAGCGCGCCTGCCAGGCGCGCGACGATTTCGTCCTGCATGTCGAAGAGATCGGCGAGCGGCTTGTCGAACCGCTCGGCCCAGAGATGGTTGCCACTCTCGGCGTCGATGAGCTGGACATTGACGCGCA
Source organism: uncultured Alphaproteobacteria bacterium (assembly GCA_963805295.1). GTDB lineage: Bacteria > Pseudomonadota > Alphaproteobacteria > Rhizobiales > Beijerinckiaceae > Roseiarcus. Next base: position 6,562 of record CAWDTW010000040.1, read on the forward strand.
AGCGGTTTCCGCCGCGCTGGACGCTGCCTTCGAGGATATAGCGGACGTTCAACCCGCGCCCGATCGTCTTCACGTCGAGCGGCTTGCCTTTGTAGGCAAACGCCGTATTGCGGGCGATCACGACGGCGCCGCGAATGCGCGAAAGATCGGTCGTCAGGCTCTCGGTGACCCCGTCGACGAAATGCTCCTGCTCCGGGTCGCCGCCGAGATTGGCGAACGGCAAGACAACCATCGAGAGGCGCGGCGGGGTGGGTTTTTCGAGCGCCGGGGCGGGCGCGGGCTTCGCCTCCGCCGGCTTGCCCACTTCAAGCGAATAGACTCGGATCGGATCGGCGATGTTCTTGAGTTGCGTCGGGCCGAGATCGGTCACGGCGAGATCGAGCCGCCCCTTCACCTGACGGTAGGCGTCCTCGGACAAGCAGATCGCGCCGGGGGCTGCAATGCCTTCGAGCCGGGCGGCGATGTTGACGCCGTCGCCCATCAGGTCGCCGTCGCTCTCCTCGACGACGTCGCCCAGATGAATGCCGACGCGGAATTCGATGCGGCGCTCCGGCGGCAAGCCGGAGTTGCGCTCGACCATGCCGTTCTGCACCTCGACGGCGCAACGCACGGCGTCGACCACGCTTCGGAACTCGATGAGGCTGCCGTCGCCGGTTCGCTTAACGATGCGTCCGTGGTGCGCGTCGATGGCGGGGTCGATCAGATCGCTCCGCAATCCCCGCAGCCGCGACAGCGTGCGATCCTCGTCCGCTCCGGCGAGCCGGCTGTAGCCGACGACATCAGCAACCAGGATCGCCGCAAGTTTCCGGGTCCCCGCCATGGCGCCTCCTCATGCGTCATGCAGAATAGCACAGAAACCGCCCGAAGACCGCCGAGCGCCGATCGGCCTGGACAGCCGTGGCACTGAGGCACCGCCCGAGGCCAGGGGCACCAATGCGACCAAGCCTGAACACGATGGGTTCGGATCGTTTGCGTGCCGCAGGTGTCCCTTGAGCAGAATAGAAATGGAGCGCAGATTGGACTGCGAACGGTCCTTCGGGTGGGGTGGTCATGGCCGAGCTTGAGCTGACTTTGGTGGCCGAGGGACTGAAGTTCCCGGAAGGGCCGGTTGCTATGAGCGACGGTTCGCTGGTCCTGACAGAAATCGAAGGAAAGCGCGTCGTTCGCGTCACCCCGGACGGCAAAATCAGTGTCGTCGCAGAAACGGGCGGTGGCCCTAACGGACTGGCGGTTGGACCCGATGGCGCGCTCTACGTCACCAACAACGGCGGCGGGTTTCAGTTCTATGTTCGCGACGGTATCAATAGACCAGGTCCTGCGGCCCCGGATCACAAGGGCGGCTCGATCCAACGCATCGACCTGAATACCCGCGCGGTAACCACCCTCTACACTCACTACGGCGACCGGGCGTTGCACGGCCCCAACGATCTTGTGTTCGACAAGCAGGGCGGCTTCTGGTTCACCGACTACGGCGTCCGCTACGCCACCTACAAGGTCTATGGCGGTCTTTTCTATGCGACGCCAGACGGCACCACAATTACTTGCGCCCGCGATGGCCTCTTGTCGCCGAACGGCGTGGGGCTCTCACCGGACGAAAAATCGGTCTATGTGGCGGACACTATAACCGGCCGACTTTGGGCATTCGACGTCGAGGCCCCTGGCCAATTGACGGCGCAACTGTCGCCCACTTTTCCGGGGCGCGTAGTCTGCACATTGCCTGGCTATCAATTCGTGGACAGCCTTGCCGTGGAGGCGTCCGGCAGGGTGTGCGTGGCCACAATCTTCAATGGCGGGATTTCCGCATTCGCAGCGGATGGAACCGTGGAGCACTTCGCCGTTCCCGACCCGATTGTGACCAATATATGCTTCGGCGGCGACGATATGCAGGACGCATGGATTACCGCGTCCGGCACCGGCCGTCTGTACAAGACCCGATGGCCGCGTCCGGGATTGAAGTTAAACTTCAACGCTTAGCGGAACCCGCTAGCAGGCCGCATAGTCGCGTCCAGCTCCCCGCAGAAGGGGGGAGCGCCGATCGGCTGGGACGGCCGCTTATGTGGCTTATAGGCGACCGCCATTGGCCGGAGAGGACACTTTGATCGGCGCAGGTATCGGACGGTCGCTAGTTGTGATCTTTATTGTCCACGCGGCCCTGGCGGGCACGAGTTGAGGACGTTGTCCGACGAAGCCGAGGTCACGTAGTCGGTTCGATAGAATTGCAATTGATTGCACGACCTGCCTCATTCTTCGGACCTGCCGCCCCTTACGCTGTCCCTCGGCTGGGCGAGCTGACGCCCGCCTACTGTTCGGTCAAGGTTGCGACCGACCTCGCTGCGTCAGCTTGCGATCGCTTGCTTGGTTGGCTCTCGCAAGGCGTAGCCGCGCCCCCAGATGGTCTCGATGTAATCCTGACCGCCGCTGGCGTTAGCGAGCTTCTTTCTGAGCTTGCAAATAAAGACGTCGATGATCTTGGCTTCCGGCTCGTCGTCCATGCCGCCGTAAAGATGGTTGAGGAACGTTTCCTTGGTCAAAGTCGAGCCTATGCGGAGGGCGAGGAGTGCGAGCATTTGGTACTCCTTGGCCGTGAGGTGCAGTTTCTGGCCGTGGAGTTCCACATTTCGGGCCTCAAGGTTGACGATAAGATCGCCTACGGCGATGACCGACTGGGCATGGCCTTTTGAGCGGCGTACGAGGGCATGAATTCGGGCGATAAGTTCGTCCTTGTGAAAAGGCTTGGACAGATAGTCATCAGCGCCAAGGCCCAGACCCTGATCTTGTCCTCGATGCTCGCGAGCCCAGAAAGGATCAAGACTGGCGTAACAACCTTCGCAGAACGTAGGGAACGAAGCACCTCGTACCCGGATATATCGGGGAGATTTAGATCGAGCAATATGATGTCATAGTCATAGATTTTTCCGAGATCGACCCCCTCTTCGCCAAGGTCGGTTCTGTAGACATGAATTTCTTCGACCTTGAGCATAAGCTCGATGCTTTTCGCGATCCCCGCGTCGTCCTCGACCAGCAAGACGCGCACCTGCAATCTCCCTTTCCATGCCAAACGGATCGTTGATGAATTACGTGAACAAAGCCTGAAGGTGGCGAGCCGACTGCACACGGTACGACGTGATCGGGGCGATGTCTTCGGGCCTAGGCAGCATCGCCGGCAACGAAAGCGGCGGGTG
>CAWDTW010000041.1:0-366079 GCA_963805295.1 uncultured Alphaproteobacteria bacterium
CTACCTCGAATTGCGTCATCTCCTTACGACCAGGGATTTGTTTAGTTTCAGGGCGATCGGGTGGAAGGGCCTCTTTCGTTTCAACTACAGGCTGTTAACCGAGCGCGCTCGGGTGCTTGCCGAATGCCTCGCGGAACGCTGGGGCGTCGATGGCGCGATCAGGGACCTTCCGGACCGGCCAGGGTGGTGGATCAATGCCACCTGTCTTGGAGACCGGCAAGAATTGGCGGTTTGGCAAACGGGAGATGGGCGACTGGCAGTTCGGCCGCCATTATGACCCGCCGTTTCGCCTCGCTGAGGCCTCGGCCGCGTCGGCCGCCGTTCCGTATGTCATCGGCGCGTTGGTCTTACAGCTCCCCGCCGACGGATGGTACCGAACCGATCCGGCCACTCGTCGGCCGCTTGAAAAGCGCGCTCCGCCGACGGCTTCCGTGCGTCTCTGGGACGGGGGTGCGTACGAAAATCTCGGGCTCGAAAGCCTGTATAAGCCGCAGCAGGGTCTTCTAGGCTGCGACTTCCTCATCTGCAGCGACGCCTCAGGCCCGCTGTCCGACACATCCGAGTCTCCGGTCTTGGCTTTGACGAAAGGGCGTCTGGCCTCTCCGCGGCTGTTCGACATCTGCAGCGATCAGATTAGGTCTTTGAGGACGAGGATGTTCATGGCGTCGCTGACAGGCGGAAGCGTAAGTGGCGCACTGCTCCGCATGGGCAATTCAGTGCGCGACGTCGATGTGAAAGCGGGGCGTCTACGGCCGCCGGAGACCTATGACGCATTTCAGGCCGATGGCGATGTGGCGCTTGCGTTCCGCTATCTGACCGACCTCACCGTCATTACGGAAGACAGCTTCGACGGAATTTCTCGCCACGGCTACGAGGTCGCCAACGCCGTCCTCACGACGTATTCTCCCGACCGCTTCCCGAGATCGTTCGCGTGGCAAGCCGCCTGACTCAGCAGCGCCGTTTCGAGCCCAGGGCTCAAAGTTTCCGATAAGCCGGGGTGGACGAATAAAGCTGCCGGATGGTGTCCGCGTTGTGCGACAGCAATTTTGCCTTCTTCGCTTTGAAATCGTATCCGACGACACCCTGGTCGAACCTGATATCAGATTGGTCGCGCGGAACGCCCCGGTGTGGTCGCCGATCGATCGGATGATGACGTCTCCGGTCTTGGTCGTCATCAACTTCACGCCGTGATCATAGAGCAGTTTCCGGATCTCTTCCGCCGGGTGATCGTATTGGTTGTCGTGTTCCGAGGAGCAGATCGCCAGCTGGGGTTCGATATGATCGAGGAGTTGCTTGTTCGTAAAGCCGTTGTCCGCGCCGTGGTGTGCGAGGATCATCACGTCGACCTCGCGGCAGAGATATTTGTCCCTTCTCAGCCGCGCCGACAGGTTGTCGCTTTCGACATCGCCGAGGCTGAGCACGTTGAAGCTCCCCTCGCGGAAAAACTTCACCGTCGAATTGTTGTTCGCGCAGTCCGGGTCGATCCAACGCGGGTGGTAGAAGACGTTGTTGAACGCGAGCTTCTCCGCAGCCCCTAGAGCCTCTTGCAAAATTCATCGAACGCGGCGAATTTTCCCTGTGTTCGCGGGGCGGAGGGGCCGGCGCTCAGGCTGGCGCGGGCCTGAGCTGCGTGACGCGGAGTATTTGATCGACCGCGAGTGCCACCACGCCGAACATGAGGTGGCATTTGACCTTGATCGCGCCGCGCACGCGCACGGACCGTGCGCCGAATTCATCCTTCAGTCGGGCGTTGACGCGTTCGGCCAGGGTGCGAAAATTAAAAATCACGTCGTCCGGATCGGGCATATGGATGAGTTTCATGCGCTCGACTTCTTTGGCCCATTCGGCCTTGGCTTTGTGCTGGGCGCGAAAGTTGCGATCGATGATCGGCGCATGGCCGAGCGCCTTGCTGTGGTCATGGATGGCGGCGGCGTCGTAGGCCGCATCCATTAGATCGTAGAGATAGGAGACGCGGGCGCCGGTCATGGTCATCAAGGGAATGGCGACCTGACTGTCGTGGACGGAAGCCGAGGTCAGTACGCAGGAGACCGGGATTTGGCCGCAGGCGACATCCAGATGCAGTTTGTAGCCGATCCAGGTTTCCTTGTAGCCCTTGCTGTTCTTCTTGGAGCCGACATCGCACGCGGTGGGCAGATCGGCGAGCATCTGATCGAGGTTCTGCGTGGTCTGCCGTTCGAGGCGCGTCGGCTCGGGTTTTGGCCGTTCCTCGTCCTTGCGCGGGCGTCCGCGCTTGCGCGTCGGCTGAGCGCCATCGGGCGGCGGCGGATCCCCCTTATTGTCGTTCGGCTCCGTCTTGACCGGCTTCTCGCGCGCCTCGATCTCGGTCGCGTCGCGCGCGATCACGCCGACGATGCGCCCGCCGAGCGAGCGCTCGATCAGCGCCGCGTGCATCTTGTCGGGCAGATCGCCCTGCGCAAACTCCGCGAAGGCGCGGGAAAAGGTAGCTTCCGATGGCACTTGCGAGCGTCGTTCCCAACCGAGAATGCGACGCAGCGACTTGTCGACATCGAGGCGCTCGATCAGAGCGGTGGTGGTAGGAACGCCCAGCACCGCCTTGGCGACGAAAGCCCTGGCGAGGGCGCGGCGATCGTCAGGCGGGCGGCCGGCGCCTCGGGGCGGTTCGGGAACGAAGGCCTCGAGGCCGATCACGTCGAGGGTCGTGACGAGCCGCCCGAGCGCTTCGGTCATCGGGTCGACTTCCTCGCGAAGCCAAGGAAACAGATAGCCCTGGATGTGGTTCCAGCGCGCTTTCATAGCGTCGAGAGGATCGTCGGTCATTGCTGTTGCTATGGATCAGGACGATAGAATTGACACTATACCGAAATATTTCTCACGGTAAAGCGGAATATTTTAGAATATTGCCTTGAAAACCGTCGGATGGATTTGAAATACATTGCCTCGTTTTGTGAGGGGTTATGAGAGGCTATGAGAGGCGTTCCAAATAATTTTGCAACTGGCTCCCTAGACTGTCGATATAATCCGGGGTGATGAATCGGACATTGACCGCGCGGTTCGACGTGCGCTTTCCCGCCTCGTAACCTCGGATGATTTTGCGGCATTCCCTGCCGCTATCGGAGGAGGGTTCATAGCCCGGACACTCGATAGCGGTCGGCTGCAGCTTCTCGAGCAGCGCCGGAAGCTCGGAGGGCGAGCAATGATCCGTATCCCAACTCGTGATATGCAGCCGGCCTGCGGTTTCCACGCCGCAAGCCGCCATTTCGCTCGCGACCGACGGCGCGTTTGTATCGTTCAGCCTCGCCTCGATAAGCGTGAGGCGGCCGTCCGCGAAGTATGAGAACGACGAGCCGGCGCAGCCGAGCTGATAGGCGCGAAAGCGCGTGACGATGGGTTTCAATGCTTTCCTCAGCGCGAAAATTCGGTGAGACATGGTGACGCGAGAACGGGGCCGCAAGGGATCGTGTGATTGGCGCGGGGTACGAACGCCGATCGGCGCGCTAAGTCTCTGACGATATCGGGTTGAGTGGGGTCTACATGTGGAGCCGCTGCACAGTCGGTGTCGCACTGGGCATTGACGGACCCCTCCGAACAAGGTCAAGTAGGCCCCTCCGGGTCACTGGAATGGCCTGTGACGGCCAAGGCGAAACAAGACTCGCTCGAAGGCGCGCTTGGATCCTCGGTATAGAGATCGTAAATCTGCATTAGGGATTTGATCGAGCGTTCTTCAACCCGGTGGCGTTCGACATCGTAGGCCCACACCATGTTGGTGCCGTTGTGGGAGAACCGCTTTTGCCAGAACTGCGGGATAAAATGTTGGCGGCGTGGTGGGTTCGGCATTGAAAAGAGGCCTGTCCAATGGGAGATCAGATTGGTCACAATCGTACTCTACTGAAGATCGGCCGGTCGAGCGCGCTTCCTGATCGTGAAGCGGCGGGCGAAGTCGAGGCAGTTCGCCATAAGCGCCATTATTCAGGGAAGGCCGCTGACGGCCGCCGCTTCGGGGAGGCCGCGGCCGACTCGTTTCGAGGGCACTCCTCGTCTACGCCCTGACCTCCGCCGATGGGGCTGGAGGGCATTGGGTGCGAGCGGCGGGGAAGGCGAAGAAGGACGCCGCGCCGGACGCCGGTTGATCTGCTTTCGGGGATGGTAGCCGGGTGGTAGCCCGAAGGCGTCGCGGGTGCTTTGCTTCCCCATAATGTATTGAAATTATTGGCTGGGGGACCTGGATTCGAACCAAGATTGACGGAGTCAGAGTTCGCAGTTCTACCGTTGAACTATCCCCCAACGGGCGCATCGGGCGAAGCGATCGCCAAGCACAGGCGGCGTCCATAGCGAAGCCAAGGCGCGCGCGCAAGCCTCTCGCGCGCCGCGTCCCGAAGGGGGATGGCCCAAGGGCGTCCCGTGCGCCTGGATGCGATCGCCGGCCCGAAGGTCTGTCGCCCGCAATTCGTGGGATCGGCGCCGCGACGGCTGCCCCTGCTCGCTCGGGGCGGCGGCGCGAACAGCGCGCCGGCCGAATCCTTACGCATTTTCAGCGCATTGTCCTTCAGCGAGAACAAAAGATGTACAGACCATGGAATCCGTGCTACCCTTTAGAAGCGATTTCGTTTGGCGAGCGGTCCGCGCGCGACCCTGTTCGACCGGCGCGAAGGTTGCGGGGGCGGGGAGCCGTGCGAATGAGCCGTCGGCTTGACCGCGACGCTGCGGCGCAGCGAACAGGCGGCTGGCGAAGCGCGATGGCCTGCGGCGCCGGCCTTGCAAAAGTTGCGCAACTCCCAAGGGGAGGCTTTGGGTGTTTGGCGTTCGACCTGACCGTCGCTCGGAGGGAATTGGCCAGAGAGAGGATCAATGCTTCATGATGATTTTGGATCATCCCCGCCCCACCTACGCCAGGTCCGATGCGGCTTTGGCCCGGAAGAGGGGCGATGAATTTTTTTCTTGGCCCGGGTGACCGCGCAAACCCTTGATAAGGCTCGATTGGCGGAAAGAAAGTGAAGGAAATTGAAGGAAATTGAAGGGGCTTTGGGGGCTTGTTTGGCCTTCAATCTTCGCCAGGCCGCGCATGTGGTGCGTCTTTTGAAACGGCCGGACGCCAAGGGGCAGGCCGATGCTCTGCCCGGCGCAAGCGTCGGCGCGCCGGAGCCGGCGAGCGCGCTTGGAGCCTCCTTCGCTCAGGGCAGTTTCTTCGAGACGCGCCGCCGATCGACGCCCGGCTTCGCGCGCTCATCGAGCGTGAGGCGCCGGGGGAGGAGGCGGCCTGCCCGGGGAGTTACAAAGTTGCAGAATTTGGCACCCAAGCAATTGAAAAGGTTGAGTTGCCGCCAGATTCGCGGGTCCCCCTGAAGGGGCCGAACGCGCGCACCGCCGCCCGGTCGGCGGCCCTTCGTGCGCGCCGGCCGGACGCCGACCCATCGGCGCGGCGCGGGCGTCCAGCACGGCGGGCGGAGCCGAATTGTCGTGGCGACGCTAAACGGGGTCATAAACCCCTGAAATCATTGGAGGCCGCCGCTAAACTGGCGCTAAAGCGGCGATAACGCCGATTTTCGCAAGATCGCGGCCCGGCCCGCCCTACACATGCTCGACCGCCACCACCCCCGGCGCGGCTTTCAGCGCGCCGGCGATGGCGGCGCTGACGGCGTAGCGGCCGGGCAGGCGGATTTCGACTTCGCCCTGCTTCGGCCCGAGGATGACCACCAGCGACACTTCGCCGTCGCCGGAGGCGCGCAGCCGGCTCTCGATCGAGGCGAGCGGGCTCTCGTCGCGCACGAAGATGCGCAGGCCTTTGTGGACCTTGGCGGCGGCGTCGTTGAGCCGCTCGACGTTGACGATGCGGGCGCGCACGTCCTCGCCCTCGACATTGGCCTGCAGCGTCACCAGCACGTCCGAGCCTTTTTCCAGAAGGTCGCGGAACTGGTTGAGCCCTTCCTGGAACAGGATCGCCTCGTACTGTCCCGAGGGGTCGGAGAGCTGGACGACGCCCATCCTGGCGCCGCTCTTGGTGCGCCGTTCATAACGGTCGATGACGCTCGCCCCGAGGCGCGCGGTCGAGGCGCCGGCGCGCACGGATCGGGCGAAGTCGGCCCAGCGCGTCGCGCTGAGCCGCTTCAGCGCCGAATCGTAGGCTTCGAGCGGATGCCCCGACAGGAAGAAGCCGACCGCCTCGAACTCGCGCTCGAGCTTCTCCGCCTCCGTCCACGGCGCCGCCCGGACTTTCAGCGGCGCGGCCTCGGCCTCGCCGAAGAGAGCGTTTTGGCCCGAAGCCTTCTCCGAGGCGCCGCGGTTGGCGATCGCCAGCATCGGCTCGATCGAGGCGAAGACGACCGCGCGGTCGCTCTCCAGTTCGTCGAACGCCCCGGCCGCGGCGAGGCTCTCCAGCGCCTTCTTGTTGACGAGGCGCGGATCGAGCCGGCTCGCCATGTCGGCGAGCGAGGCGAACGGCCGCTTTTCGCGCGCCGCGACAAGCGCCTCGGCCTGCGCCTCGCCGACGCCCTTGATGGCGCTGAGCGCATAGACGATCGTCGGTCTCCCGTCGGGGCCCGCGCGCACGTCGAAATCGACCTCGGAGGCGTTGGCCGAGGGCGGCGCGACCCGGATGCCGAGCCTCTGCGCCTCGGCGCGGAATTCGGCGAGCTTGTCGGTATTGCCCTTGTCGAGCGTCATCGAGGCGGCGAGGAATTCCGCCGGGTGGTTGGCCTTGAACCAGCCGGTCCAGTAGGCGATCAGCGCATAGGCCGCCGCGTGGCTCTTGTTGAAGCCGTAGTCGGCGAATTTGGCGAGAAGATCGAAGATCTCGTCGGCCTTGGCCTTCGTGAGCCCGCGCGCGACCGCGCCGTCGACGAAGCGGGCGCGCTGGGCGTCCATCTCCTTCTTGATCTTCTTGCCCATCGCGCGGCGCAGCAGGTCGGCTTCGCCGAGCGAATAGCCGGACAGGGTCTGCGCGATCTGCATCACCTGTTCCTGGTAGATGATGACGCCGAAGGTTTCGCGCAAAACCGGCTCGATCATCGGGTGGATCATGTCCGGCTTCTCGTGGCCGAGCTTGCGGGCGCAATAGGTCGCGATGTTGGCCATCGGGCCGGGCCGGTAGAGCGCGACGAGGGCGATGATGTCCTCGAACCGGTCGGCGCGCATCTCGACCAGCGCCTTGCGCATCCCGGCGCTTTCCACCTGGAACACGCCGACCGTCTCGCCGCGGCCGAGCATTTCATAGGTTTTCGCGTCGTCGAGCGGGATCTTGCTCAGATCGATCGCAATCCCGCGCCGCGCAATGAGGTTGACCGCGCGCTGCAGGGTGGTCAGCGTCTTGAGGCCGAGGAAGTCGAACTTGACGAGCCCCGCCGGCTCGACCCACTTCATGTTGAACTGGGTCGCCGGCATCGCCGCCTTCGGATCGCGGTAGAGCGGCACCAGCTCGGTCAGCGGCCTGTCGCCGATGACGACGCCCGCCGCATGGGTCGAAGCGTTGGAATAGAGGCCTTCCAGCCGCTCGGCGATGGCGAGCATCTGCGCCACCCGCTCGTCGGCCTTGGCCGCCTCCTGGAGCCGCGCCTCGTCCGCCACCGCCTGCTTCAGCGTGACGGGATGGGTGGGGTTCTGCGGCACGAGCTTGGCGAGCTTGTCGACCTGGCCGAGCGGCATTTCCAAGACGCGGCCGACGTTTCGCATGACGCCGCGGGCGAGGAACGAGCCGAAGGTGATGATCTGCGCCACCCGGTCGGCGCCGTAGCGTTCGCTGACATAGGCGATCACCTCATCGCGCCGGTCCTGGCAGAAGTCGATGTCGAAATCCGGCATCGAGACGCGCTCGGGGTTCAGGAAGCGCTCGAACAGCAGGCCGAAGCGCATCGGGTCGAGATCGGTGATGGTGAGCGCCCAGGCGACGAGCGAGCCCGCGCCCGAGCCGCGCCCCGGCCCCACCGGAATGTCGTGCGCCTTCGCCCATTTGATGAAGTCGGCGACGATGAGGAAGTAGCCGGGGAACTTCATTTTCACGATGACGTCGAGCTCGAAGGCGAGGCGCCCGTGGTAATCCTCCCGTGCGTGCCCCGGCGCGAGGCCATGGTGGGCGAGCCGGGTCGCGAGGCCTTCGCGCGCCTGCCGGCGCAGCTCCTCAACTTCATCCACGACCTCGCCGCCGGGGATGGAGAAGCGCGGCAGGATGGGTTTTCGCGTCAGCGGCCGGTAGGCGCAGCGCATGGCGATCTCGACGCTGGCCTCGGCAGCCTCCGGCAGGTCGGCGAACAGAGCCGTCATTTCGGCGCGAGTCTTGAACCGGTGCTCGGGCGAGAGACGGCGCCGCTCGGACGTCGAGAGGAGCGCGCCCTTGGCGACGCAGAGGAGGGCGTCATGCGCCTCGTAGTCGGAGCGCGCCGCGAAATAGGCCTCGTTGGTCGCGATCAGCGGCAGGCCGTATCGGTCGGCGAGCTCGATCAGCGCCGGCTCGGTCAAGGCCTCGGAATCGAGCCCGTGCCGTTGGAGCTCCAGGTAGAGGCGATTGTCGAAGGCCGCGGCGAGGCGCTCGAGGCGGCTCTCGGCGAGGTGGGCCATGTGATGGGCGAGCGCGCGATCGATCGGCCCGGCGGGCCCGCCGGTCAGCGCCACGAGGCCGTCGCAGCCGACGAGCGCGTCGAAGGGAATGTGCGGCTCGTCGCCGTCCTTCGGATCGAGCCACAGGCTCGAGACGAGCCGCATGAGATGGCGGTAGCCGGCCTCGGACTGGGCGAGGAGCACGATCGGGGCGCGCGCGATGCGCATCTCCGCGAGGCGCGAGGAGGCGGGCGGCGCATCGCCGAAATCGACGGTCGCCTGCGCGCCGATGATCGGCTGCACGCCTGCCTTGGCGATCTTCTCCGAGAACTCCAGCGCGCCGAACAGGTTGTTGGTGTCGGTGATGGCGAGGGCCGGCATGTCGTCGGCCTTGGCGAGCCTGGCGAGCGTCTCGATCGTGAGCGCCCCTTCGCGCAGCGAGAAGGCGCTGTGCACATGCAGATGCACGAAGCCGACGGCCTTGAGGACGGTTGATTCCATTTGCGGCCATTGTCGCAAGGCCGCGCCCGGGGGTCGAGAGGCGGCGGGGAAGGGGTGTGGATGACGGGGACGGCGAGAAGCCTGCGCCGAAGCCCGGAACGCTTGAGGCCCGACTTAGCGCCGATTTAGCGGCGGACCGCAATGGATTCAGGCGGTTAGGACCTGGCTTAGCGTCGCCTCGATTTTGGGGGCAGAAACATATATAACAGTGGTTGTATGTTTAATCTATCCGCCCGCCCGGCGCCGTTCGCGCGCAGGCGCGTCGAAAAGCGTTCAATTTGACTCTGCGTGTGAGTTGTTGTTGGCAATTTTCTGCCATGAATAAAGCGCAATGATTCCGAAGTCGCCGGCCGACGCCGAAAATCCTCTCCTCGCTCATCAGCACGTGTCTCGCGGCGTGTTCCTGGCAGCAATGCTGGTCGTGGGCGCTGCTTCCGTTGCGTTTCGCGGCGAAGCCACGCCGGACGTGAGCTGGTTGATAACGATGTGCGAGCGCATGTTGAACGGCGAGCGCGCGTATGTCGACATCATCGAGACCACCCCGCCTGTGCCGATGCTGCTCTACATGCCGGGCGCCTTATTCGCGAAGTTCATCGGGGGGACGCCCGAAGCGGCGACCTTCGCCTTCGCCTACGCCTGCGCGTTCGGATCGCTCTGGTTGGCGGCTCGCATTCTGCCGAGCCGCCTTTCTGATGGCGTCCCGGCCTGGGTGGCGCTGACGCCCGTCGCCGTGGTGCTCTTCATTCTTCCGAGTGACGCGTTCGCGCAACGCGAATATTTCGCCGCCGCTTGGGCGCTGCCGATGACCGCGGTCTTCATCCGCCATGCCGATGACGAATTCTTGGCCCGCCCTGACGGATCGGGCCCTCGCCGCCCTTCTCGGCGGCCTGATGATCGCCGTCAAGCCGCCGCTTTTCGCCCTGCCAGGCGTTTTGGTCGGCCTCTACTATTGGGCGCGGACGCGAAGCCTTTCGTTCCTTTTCCCGAGCGGCCTCGTCGCCGCAGCCGCGATAGGACTAGCCCTCACCGCCGCGTCGCTCGCCGCGTTCCCGGACTACCTGCGCAACATGTCCGGGATCATGACGGACGTTTACGTCCCCATCCGTGGATCCGCTCTAGGGTTCGTATACGACGGAGGCTGTCTCGGGGTCCTGTGTTGCCTGGGGATTACCCTCATCCTGTCCTTACGAAGCGGCGCGCCTGCGGCGACGATTTCGGCGGTCGTGGCGGCAGGTTTCCTCGTCGCAGTATTCATTCAAGGCAAGTACTTCTCTTATCACGCGTACCCGGCCGCCCCTTTCGGCGCCCTCGCCGCCTGGGTCGTCGTCTTCCGAGAGTGGAGTCGCCTCGGGGAGGCGTCGTTTCCGGCACGCGTCGCCGCAGTGGGCGTATATGGCCTCGCCGCCTGCGTGATCGCCGTTCTATTCGCCATCGGGTTCGCCGACGGTCGCCCTCAGATGCGCGACTTGACATGGGCGAAAGCGCTTGCGCATCCCCGGGCGCTCGCCGTGTCGCCCATAGAGGACACATCCTTTCCCTTGGCCCGCCGGATCGGCGCCGTATGGGTCGGCCACACGCATAGCCAATGGATCGCGCGCTACACGCGATTCGCCTTGACTTCGAACGCGCTGACCCCTGACCAAAAGGCGCGGTGGCTCGCCTATCATCGCTCCGATCTCGAGGCCATCCTTCGCGACATCAGAGACAAGCGGCCCGAGATCATCATTGAGGACATGCGGCCGATATTCTCTTGGCTCGCGCCGGAACTGAATGCTCTGCAGCCCGGATTCCTCGACGATTACCGAATATTGGCGGAGGAGGGGGCGATCCGTGTGCTGCGTCGCCAATAGGCGTAGGCCGATCGCCGCGCCTCCGGGCGCGTCGGCTATCGAAACCGTCCCCTCAAACGTTTATGATACCGCAAGAGTAAGCGAAGACTGTACTGTGAAGCGGATAACCCGTGAGACTTCGTGGGGTGCATGGTTGCGCTTCAGTTGGATTTAGGCTTTGCCGGCTCCCTATTCGACTCCCTGCGGTGCAGCAATCGAAACGGGCCGTTGGATTCGACCTCAATGAAATTGTCTTTTACGTATTCGAGGAGTGGCGGTCTGGTGACCAGTTGACCGCGGTCAAAGAAGTCCATAAGCTTCGGAAACAACAAAATACACAATTCTTTGTGCGGTTCGAGATCCTTTATGACTCGTTGTTGCTGCTCAAACGATAGTAAGCCCAGTGTGTCGTTGTTGAGTATTCCTGTCGGGGGCGACTGGTTGGTCCAAAAGTATAAACTCGAAAAATTTGGCAGTGAATAAACCGCGGGGCACTTAACCAACTCGCCCACCGCCCAGCGATAAAGCTGCGCAGTGCTATGATCGGCGCGCACTAGGGATGCCCCAGGAAGATTACGCGGCTCGAAGGACTGATAGCGTTCAAGTTCCGACATCGTCTGACTGCCCAGCATTGCCAGCATCAACGCGTACGCCATAGCCGATATCTGCCAAGCGTGCCAACGCCGATTTCTCAAGGCCGCGGGTAGCCATCCCTTCAAGAATCGCTGAATATCGGGATGCCTAACCCCGTCGTTTCATAGAACCGGCAGCATTACAGTGGGCAAGAGGCTCGCGAGTGCGGTCTGAATCCCGCTGACTGGAAATGAGTAAAGCGACAAGAATGCCGCCATCAGGCCCAGCATTGCGCGAACGAGTGGACGGGGTTCGGCAGAGGTTTCATCAGTGACCATCAAAAGCCACGAGAAGGGGACGACGAACTCGAACATCATTGAGCGCAAAATTATCATCCCGGAGAATCCGAAGAACACTGTCACGACAATCGCCATGCAGCCTAAGGATCCGATTGTTGCCTTCAGCAGCGCTACCATGAGGCCTATGGCGGCTTGCTAGTTCATTCCATGGGTCCGCGAAAGGGCAAAGGTCATTGCGATTAATGTAGAAACCACAGTAACAAGAATGGCCCCAGCGCCAACAGGCGCTGGCATATACCAATTCTTCGCAAATCTAAAATTCTGTAGGATTGTTGCGTTTAAGATCTCACTTGGCGTTGACCCGCCGGCCATAGTTGCGCTGATAATCAAAATCATTACCATTGCAAGTCCGCCGATGACAAATCCCCAGTCTCGAATACCAAATAACTTAGGAATGAACATTGACGACCAGACAAAGAACGCGGCGAGGATTGTTCCCTCCGCGAATACACAGTAATGGATTGCCCATTCAAAGCGCAGTAACGGGGCCATCAGAATGACTGGCATAAGGAGACCGGCTGCCAGTGCGACTGCGTCAATTCTCCGCCATAAGTTCTCGTTGCTTGTGGCGCGCAGCGCCACAAGCATCAATGGAAATAAAATAAACACGCCAAGATTAACCTTGGTGAGGAGTAATGCGCCAACGATGGCTCCGATCGCAAGCAAGGCCACTTGCGTCGGCCGTTGTCTTTCAATACCCACAAGGAGGTGCAGAAAAACTCCGATTATAAGAAAGCTTAGCTCTTGCGGGTGCAGTGCGGAATTGCCAAAAAGCCTCAGAAAAAAAGCGTTACTATCAGCGTAAAAGCTCTCGTTATACCCGAGCCTGTAAGCCTCCACACGAGAGTCGCAAACGTAACATTGCAACAAATCCACAAGATCGCTGTAACCAATCGCGCTGAATCATGGGTCAAAGGAACATTAAACAAACTGAAGATCGGTTTGACAGTAAAATAGTAGAAAGGACCATATAATGCAAAATTATTGTGGTACAAAATGTCGCCATTCAGGAGCTGACGAAACGTAATAATCAGCGTTCCTTCATCGTCATACAGCGGTAGTCCCCTGAAGGTCGCAAAGAAAATAAAGGGCAGTCCGGTCAGCATAAGCAAGCAGGTCGCGATGAATGGATTTATCCGCGCCCGGCGTTTGGAAGCCAGTGCGTTATCACAGCTGATCCCGGTCAACTCGTGGCTCATGTTTGCTTCTCCCCGCATCGGTTTGGCCGCTCCATTTAGGATATTCGTGCGCGCCGTGGCAGATAACGGCAAGTCAGGGAGCGCTGCATCTCCGCCCACATCGCGACGAGGCCGTCCTGAATCTTTTCCTCGCGCCGATTCGCCATCGCCACTCCCCGCCCGAATCTCAATGTTCGGACGGAATCAGTCGATGACGACTTCGTCAACCGTCCGTTAAATTGGCGCCACAGGTTTACTCCGGACCCCGCTCGTATACATTTAATTGACGAGTTTACTTTAGCCTCGACAAGCGTTTCGGGGCTATTCTCATGCTTGACCATCACGATGCGGCGATCCGAGCGTTTCGGAGCGCTGCGCTCCTGTCGCTGGGCCTGGACGCCGGCGAAGCCGACCCGAAGGCCCGCGAAAAGACCCGCGGCGCGTCGCGGGCGTTGCATCGCCTGCCGCTTCTGATGTTCGGCGCGCTGAGCTTTTGCTTCGGGATCGCCGCATATCTGTTCGGCGTGCTTCTGGTCTTTCCCCGCTACCTGCTCGGCCTCAACGCCGTGCTCGAACCGGTCAGTTTGTGGATTGTCTGGTATAGCGGCGTACCGATTGTCGCCGGCGTCGCGCTGGCCGCCGCCGACCTCGCCTTCCTGTTCGAACGGAAGCGGCCGGCCGCGAGGGTTCGTTACGATCCGCCGCAAAACCGGTCCATCACCGTTGCGCTGACCGCCTACAATGACGAATTGAGCATCGCCTCGGCGGTCGAGGATTTCCGAGCCCACCCCTTGGTGAGGCGGGTGATCGTCGTCAGCAACAACAGCGTTGACGCCACGTTCGAGCGGGCGCAGGCCGCAGGCGCGATCACGTTGAACGAAGAGGCGCAGGGTTACGGGCGGTGCGTGTCGCGCTGTCTGACCGAAGCGGCCCGCTATGACGACACCGAATTAGTGGCGCTGTGCGAGGGAGATCGCACGTTCCGCGCTCTCGATATCGAAAAGTTGGTCGCCTACATCCCGCATTGCGACATCGTCAACGGCACGCGGACCGTTGAACCGCTCCGAGAGCGGAATACGCAACTCACCACCTTCTTGTACTATGGAAACGTGTTCGTCGGGAAATTGCTCGAGGCGAAGCATCTCGGGCTGGGAACGATCACCGACGTCGGCGCGACCTACAAGTTGTGTCGTCGCGAAGCGCTGCTGCAATTGCTGCCAAGGCTGAATCCGGCCATCAACCTGGAGTTCAACGCGCACTTGATGGACCTCGCGCTCGCCGAAGGCCTCACGATCGTCGAATGCCCGGTGACCTTTCACCAGCGGGTCGGCGAAAGCAAGGGGGGCAACAAGAGCAATCTGCGCGGATTGGCGGTCGGCTTGCGCATGATCATGGGCATCGTCACGAACTGGAAGCACCCATCGTGAACGCATACCACGAGGTTCGCCATACACGCGATCCGCGGCGACTCGTGCTCTGGCGGACCCTGTGGCGTCACCATTTCAGCGCGATCGTACCGCCCTCGGCCTGCGTCCTCGATCTCGGATGCGGCTATGGCGAGTTCATCAACAGCGTGGAGGCGCGACGGCGCATCGCGCTCGACAGTTGGGACGGGTTTCCGGCGTTTGTGGCTCCGGGCGTCGAAGCCATCGTGGCGAGCGTCACCGACCTCGACCGCCTGGAGGATGGCGTCGTGGACTTCGCCTTCGCCAGCAACCTCTTCGAACACCTGACGCAGGCCGATTTCGCCACGACGCTGGCCGCCCTGCGGCGGAAACTGTCGCCGGAGGGCACGCTCAATATCCTGCAGCCAAACTACCGCTACGCCTATCGCGAATATTTCGACGACTATACCCATGTCGCGGTTTATTCTCATGTAAGTCTTGCAGACTTTCTGGTCGCCAACGGCTATCGGGTGATCGAGACGCGACCCCGTTTCCTGCCTTTGACAATCAAATCGCGGGCGCCTGTCCATCCCGCGCTGATCGCCGCCTACCTCAAATCGCCGTTCAAACCGCTAGCTAAGCAGATGTTTCTGCGGGCTCGGGCAGCGTGAGTCACACTAGAGGAGGCCCTTTGCAAAACGCTCGAACCCATGATTTTCTGCGGCATTCCGAGGACGTGAGTCGCCAATGTCGCGCCAGCGTCGAGACAGACTGAGACGTTATCGTTTTCCGCTCGCTCGGGTAACCTGACGATGTCGCCACGATGACGGTTCATTGGTTCTTTCTGTGGAGCGCGATCCTCACCAGCGTGTTCGGGCAGACGCTTCTAAAAGCAGGCGCACGCGGCAAATCGGCAGCGCAAGGTTTCCTTTCGCAAGTGCTCGATCCGCACACATTAGGTGGACTCGCGCTGTACGGATTCGCCGCGCTGCTCTACACCGCGGCCTTGCGCCGTATCCCTCTTTCCGTCGCCCTCCCTTGCACGGCGTCATCCTATGTCGCGGCCGTCGTTGTGGGGCATGTCCTCTTCAATGAATCCATAACAGTTGGGCACTGGATGGCTGTGCTTGTCATAGGATGCGGTATTGTCCTACTTGCGCTCGCGGCACGCTGATTGGCTCGCCGGACTTCCGAAAACGTCAAACTCCTGCTGCCAGCCCGGCAAGGCCGGGCGGGGGGGAACTCTCAACCTATTAGGTAAACATGCAAGTGTCCCGGTAATACGCGGGCTGACCCGCGGCCTCCGTCTTGCCGTCGGGGGGAGGCGAACGTATCTCTCGCCCGGGGGGCTCAGCCGGCGGAGGTCAGCCATGCCCGCCATCCTGGACAGCCGCGCCACGGCCCGGATCGACGGCGATTTCGTCGTTTTTCTCATTGGATTTCGGATCAACAAGCCCTGGAAAGTTCACCAGTGGCTGCCGGTCGCCCTGGCGATGCCGAGGATGCTGAAGGAACTGGAGGCGGCGCCGCCCGAGGTCGGGTTCCTCGGCTATATGAGCGCGGGCCTTGCGACGCTCGTCCAGTACTGGCGCAGCTTCGACCATCTGGAACGCTACGCGCGAGCGCCGGACAGGGAGCACTGGCCCGCCTGGGTCGAATTCAACCGGCGGATGAAACACTCGCGCGGCGACGTCGGCATCTGGCACGAGACCTACCTCATGCGCGCGGGCGAGTATGAGGCGTTCTACAGCGGCATGCCGCTGATCGGCCTGGCCAAGGCGGGAACGCGCGCCGCGGTGACGGCGGAGACCGACAGCGCGCGTCAGCGTATCGGCATCAAGGAGAGGCAGTCCTGATGAGTGAGACAGAAATCAGCGCCGCCGACCCGCATCCGCGAAAAACCGTGCGTGCGCTCGACACCTTTATGAGCACCGTGGATACGGGGAGCGGCGCTCCCATCGTCTTTCTCCACGGCAATCCCACCTGGTCGTACCTTTGGCGGAACATTATTCCTCATGTCAGCGACTGCGGACGCTGTCTGGCGCCGGATCTGGTCGGGATGGGACAGTCCGGAAAGTCGCCGACCCGCGCCTATCGTTTCGTCGACCACGCGCGTTACCTTGATGCCTGGTTCAGCGCTTTGGACCTGAACAACATCGTTCTCGTCCTGCACGATTGGGGCTCCGCGCTGGGCTTTCACTGGGCGTTTCGTCATCGAGAAAAAGTCCGCGCGATCGCCTACATGGAGGCGATCGTCCAACCGCGGCGATGGGAGGATTTTCCGGCCGGGCGAGACGCGATATTTCGGGCGCTACGGTCAGAGCAGGGCGAGCGCATGGTGCTGGACGAGAATTTCTTTGTCGACGTTGTCCTGCCGAGGAGCATCATCCGGAAGCTTTCCGAAGAGGAAATGGCGGCTTACCGCGCTCCGTATCAGGATCGCGAAGCGCGCCTCCCGACGCTGGTCTGGCCGCGCGAACTGCCGATCGATGGCGCACCTGCCGATGTGGTCGCGATCGTCGAGGCTTATGGGGAATGGCTTTCGGGAAGCAGGCTTCCGAAACTTTTCATTAGCGCCGAGCCCGGAGCCATTCTCGTCGGACGCGGCCGCGATTTCTGCCGCAGCTGGCCGAACCAGCGCGAAGTGACGGTCGAGGGCACCCACTTCGTCCAGGAGGATTCTCCCGACAAAATCGGGGTCGCCATACGGGAGTTCGTGAAGGGGCTTGACGGGTCACACTGAGGCGGCTTCTTCAAGCGTCGCGTCGGGGCTGGCCACGTCGGCCCGTCGCGGTTAAGGCGCTGGCGCGCCTCCTTTGCTTCGCTCCGGCCCTTCGGGTGACTGCGCCGTGTTCGCGCGGTAGGGACGCCGGGGCTTCCTGGCCGCGTCAACATGTCGCCCGCATTTTGCGCGGGCCCGCCGTCCGGGCGGCCGGGCGCGACTTGCGCGCGACGCGCGCGGCGCCTAAAGCCTGTCGCGGGCCGAGCGGTTCTGCTCGGCGACCGAGATTGAGCAGAGGGAGGGTTCCATGTTGCACAGGATTCTTGTCGCCCAGGGTGGCGGACCGACGGCGGTCATCAACCAGTCGCTGGCCGGCGTGGCGCTGGAGGCGCGGCGGTTCTCCAACGTGACCAACGTCTATGGCGCGCTGCACGGGGTGCGCGGCATCGTCAACGACGACCTCGTCGATCTCGGCCTGGAGACGGTCGCCAATCTCGAAGCGGTAGCGGCCACCCCCGCGGCGGCCCTGGGCTCCACCCGCGACAAGCCGGACCTCAAGTACTGCCAGGAGATCTTCAAGGTCCTCAAGGCGCACGCGATCGACACGTTCTTCTATATCGGCGGCAACAATTCCTCCGACACCGTGCGCATCGTCGCCGAGGAGGCGAAAAAGGCCGGCAATCCCCTCAGCGCCGTCCATATCCCGAAGACGATCGACAACGACCTCGTCGGCTTCGACCATGTGCCCGGATATCCGTCGGCGGCGCGCTTCGTCGCCCAGGCCTTCGCCGGGGTCAATCTCGACAACATCGCGCTGACCGGCGTCTATTGCGCGGTGGTGATGGGCCGCCACGCCGGCTTCCTGACCGCCGCCTCGGCGCTCGCGCGCAAATTTCCCGACGACGGCCCGCACCTCATCTATCTGCCCGAGCGCACCTTCGTCGTCGACAAGTTCCTGACCGACGTGAAGGAGACGTTCGAGCGCTACGGGCGCTGCATCATCGCGGCTTCCGAGGGCGTCCACGACGAAAAAGGCGAGGCGATCATCACCAAGCTCATGGGCAAGACGGAGAAGGACGCCCACGGCAATGTGCAGCTCTCCGGCACCGGCGCGCTCGCCGACCTCTTGTGCGAGGAGGTCAGGTCCAAGCTCGGCATCAAGCGCGTGCGCGGCGACACTTTTGGCTATCTTCAGCGCTCGTTCGTCGGCTGCGTAAGCAAGGTCGACCAGCGCGAAGCGCGCGAGGTGGGCGAAAAGGCGGTGCAATACGCCATGGGCGGACACGGCAACGGTTCGGTGGCGATCCGCCGCGTCGCCGACTACGCGGTCGACTATCCGCTGATCCCCCTCGAAGCCGTCGCCGGCAAGACGCGGGTCATGGAGGACCATCTCATCAACGACGCGGGCAACGACGTCACCGCGGCGTTCTATGACTACCTGCGCCCGATGCTGGGCGCCGACATGCCGGAAGTGGCGCGGCTGCGCGGGGCGAAGGTCGAGAAGGCCGGCGTGCTGTTGGGGGATTCGACGTAAGGCCGCGCATTTGTAGCCGCGGTCGGCGACCGCGGCTACAGCTGCCGACTGCCTTTCCCCGGCGCGAGCCCGAGCCGTCGCAGCGCGAACGGCGCGGTCAGGCCCTGGACGATGACCGAGAAGGCCACGACCGCGAAGGCGACGATGAGGATGTCCTCCCGCTGGATGAGATCGGCCGGCAGCGACAGCGCGAGCGCGAGCGCGAGCGCGCCGCGTAAGCCCCCCCACCACAGGAGGTGCTGCTCGTTGATCGGCACGGCCCAGCGCGACCGCGAGAACGCGAGGCAGATCGGATAGACGGCGACTGCCCGGCCGACGAGCGCGAGCAGGATGGCGAGCGCCAGCGCCCGCCAGCCCTCGCGGGCGAAATCGATGGTCGCCATCGCCGAGCCGATCAGCAGGAACACCAGGGAGTTGGCGAGAAAGGCGGCGAATTCCCAGAATTCGAGCACGAACGTGCGCCCGTGCGCGGTGAGCGCCAGGCCGAAGCCCTCCTTCGGTCCGAGCACGCCGAGATTGCCCATGACGATGCCCGCGGCGACGGTCGCGAGCACGCCGGAAGCGTGAAAGCGCTCGGCGATGAGGAATGAGCCGAAGGCGGCGATCGCGGTCAGGGCCGTCTCGACCAGATGATCGTCCGAGGTTCCCGCGATGACGACTGCCGCGAGGCCGACGAGGAGCCCGACGAGCAGGCCGCCGCCCGCGATCGCGACAAAGGCCTTGACCGCTTCGAACGGCCCGCCCGCGGTCGTCGGATCATGCGCGGCCCAGGCGAGGATGAGGGTGAAGATCACCGCCGCCGCGCCGTCGTTGATCAGGCTTTCGGCCTCGATGAGAAGCCTCAGCCGGCCGGTCACCCCCGATTCCCGCAAGAGCGCGGTCACGGCGATCGGGTCAGTGGCGGAGATCAGCGCGCCGAACACGAGCGCAGCCTCGACCGACCAGCCAAGCCAATAGACGAGCCCGCCCGCCACCACCGCCGCGCAGAGGCCGACGCCGAGGGTCGACAGCGCGACGACGGGGACGAGATCGCGCTTGAGCTCGCTCCAGTGGAGATTCAGCGCGGCCTCGAACAGCAGCGGCGGCAGCACGACGTCGAAGATGAGGTCGTGCGTCAGCGCGAGTCCGGCGTTGACCCGGAACAGCGCCAGCGCCGCGCCTGCGAGCACAAGCCCCACCGTATAGGGCAGCCGCAGCCGGCGCGCCGCGAGCGCGACGAGGATGGCGAGGCCGAGCAGGCCGAGGGCGCGAAAGAGCAGGACGTCCATGCCGCGCGTGTTTAGCGGCGCTCGCGCGAAAGGGGAACCGGGAAGCGCTATTCAGCCTCGCTCAGGCCCAGCCCCGCGCGCATGAATCGCTCCGGGTCGACCGGCTCGCCGTCGACGCGGACTTCGTAATGCAGATGCGGGCCGGTCGAGCGGCCGCTCGAGCCGAGGCGGCCGAGAACATCGCCTTGCGCGACCTCCTGGCCCTCCTCGACCAGAATTTCCGACATGTGGGCGTAGCGGGTCGCGAGGCCATTGCCGTGGTCGATCTCGACCATGTCTCCGTAGCCGCCCATCGGCCCTGCGTGGACGACGCGGCCAGCGCCGGTCGCCCGAATTTCCGCGCCGTACGGCTGCAGGAGATCGACCCCGGTATGAAGCGCCAGCCGGCCGAGGAAGGGGTCGGCGCGATAGCCGAAGGGCGAGGTGACGCTCGCTTCGCCCGAGAGCGGCATGCGCAGGGGCACGAACGGCATCAGCGCCTTCAGCCTCTCGGCGAACGAAACGTCGCGCGCGACATGCGCGGCCGCCCGGTCGAACGCGGGCGCGTTCGGGTCGGCGTCGACGGGGATGAAGGGGCCGCCCGCGTTCGCCAGCGGCTTCGGCTCGACGAGCTTCACCGGATCGAGGCCCGTCTCGGCGAGGACCGCGGCGTTGCCCTCCGAGGCCCGCGAGGCCCAGCGGTCGATGGCGGCGAGCGCCGTCATCAGGCCGCCTTCCAGACGGTCGAGCGAACGGCCGACAAGGTCGAGACGGGCAGGCGGGTCGAGATCGGGATTCGCCGCGGCCGCCGCGAGGCCTGGCGCGAACCCCGGGTCGGCGAGCGTCTCGTCGAGCGGAGGGGCCCTGGCCGCCCTGGGGGCCGCGCCCGAGCCGGCCGGCGCGTAGGCGCGCGCCGCGCCGCCGTCGACGGGGCCCGACGGCGATTGTCCGGGACGCGATCTCGGGCCGAGGGTTTCGATCGCGCCGAGGGCGTCAGACCCCAGCCTGGCGGCCGTGGGCGGGGCGGGGGACGAGGGCGCGCGCGCGGCCTCGGCGGCGAGCTCGGCGACGATCGCCCCGCGCCGTTCAAGGCGGTTCTGGCGCGCTGCGAGATCGCGCATCCGGTCTTCGAGCGCGTCCTGATCGGTCACCCGACGGCTCGCCGCTCCGTCCAGCCGATCCTCGCGGGCGGTTTCCCTCGCGGCGGTCGCGGCGGTCAGGCGGTCATGGAAGGCGAGATCGGCGGCGCCTGCGAGGCCGAAGGCGAGCGACAGCGGCGTCAGCGCGACCAACGCCCACAGGACGGCCGGTCTCAGCGTCGCGGTCCGGATCGAGTCGCCGCGCGAAACCGAAAGGAAATAGTGGCTGGTCGGCAGCCCCGGACCGCGGCGGCGTTCTCGCAAGGACATCGATCGGCGCTCCGTCCCCCGAGATCCGGGCGACTGCGGCGGAAATGAAAACGATTTAGGTTAACCGATTGCAAATACGCCGATCATGCGCAGTCTGCATACGGAAGACCGCCATCGGGCGGCCTTTCCGCGTTGGCGCGAGGCGTCTTCAAAGCGTCGTCGCGGCGGCCAAGACCTCCTCGGCGTGCCCAGGCACCTTCACCTTGCGCCAGACCCTCGCGATCCGGCCCTTGCGGTCGATCAGAAAGGTCGAGCGTTCGACGCCGAAATATTTGCGCCCGTACATGCTCTTTTCCTTCCACACGCCGTAAGCCTCGATCGCCGATCGTTCGGGGTCGGCGGCCAGCGCGACGGCGAGGTCGTGCTTCTTCTTGAACCTGTCGTGGCTCGCGGAGCTGTCGGGCGAGACGCCGACGACGACGGCGCCGGCGGCGTCGAATTTGGCCTTGAGGGCGCTGAAGGCGATCGCTTCGGCGGTGCAGCCCGAGGTGTCGTCCTTCGGATAGAAATAGAGGACGACCGTCTTGCCCTTGAAGTCGGCGAGGCGCGCGTGGCCGGCGCCGTCGGTCGGCAGCGCGAAATCCGGGGCGGGATCGCCGGCGTCGAGTTCCTTGGCCATGTCGCCCTCGTTTTGTCTCATTGTCGTTTCAATGCGCGTGCAGGAACCCGCCGCGCCGTTGCGTCAAGTGTGACCCGCGGCGCGGCCCGTTTCAAGCGGCGAGGGGCGTGGGTTGGGAACGGCGACGCGTTCGACGCTATCGAATCAACGAACAAGGCGTGTCATGCCGCTTTGAGCCAACGGAGGATGGTCCCGGATTGGTCGGTTGGCTTGCGGTCGGAACGCGCGGACGCGCGCACGCCGCCATGCGGCGGATGGCGGAGAGCGCCGCGGGGCCGCGGCTTCCGTCGCCGGGACGACGCGCCGGCGCCCGAAGAATCGCGCACGTTCTCATCCATGTCGCCGAAGCCGCCGTCCTGCTCGCGGTTGTCGGCGCGCTGGCGTTCGCCGTGCGCCTCGCCAACAGGCCGATCTATCTCCAGTTTCTGCATGACAGGATCGCCTCGAGTTTGCAGCAACGGGCCGGCGAGCGGTACGCGATCGACCTCGGCCCGACCTTTCTCATGCACGATTCCTGGGGGGTCGGCCTCGGGTTCCGCCGTCTCACTGTGCGCGACGCCGCCGGGCGCACGGTCCTCTCCGCGCCGGCCGGCAAGATCGGGCTCGATCCGTTCTCCCTGCTCGTCGCGCAGGTGAAGGCTCGGCGCGTGGAGCTCGACGGTCTCAACCTGCGCCTCAGGGTCGCGGCGGACGGCGCCTTGTCGATCGCCGTCTCGGGCGACGACAGCGCCGCGCCGATCGCGCTGCCGAGCGGTGCCTCGGGCCTCGAAAGCCCGAACCTCGCCGCCCTCGTGCGCGCCGGCGCGGAGGCCATGGCGGGCGCCGGCCAGGCGATCGACCGGCTGACGCTCGCTGAAGGCCGTTTCGAGATCGACAACGAGGCGACTCGGCGCTCGGTGACCTACAAGGATTTCAACCTCGTTTTCGATCATTCCGGCGACGAGGCGAGGGCCCGGATTTCGGCCGTCGGACCCTCCGGGCCGTGGACGATGGAGGCGCAAGCGAGCGCCGGCGACACGCCGACGCTGGCGGTCGAGGCGCACGACGTGAGCCTCGCGGACCTCGAGACCTTCGACAAGAAGCCGCCGCCCTTGTCCGCCGAAGGGCCGATCGCCTTGAGGTTCGGCGCGCGTCTGGCCTCGGACAAGACGATCCAGAGCTTGACCGGGCGCTTCACGATGGGCGCTGGCGAAGTGCGGCTCAACAGCCCCGACGCGCTCCCGTTCCTGGTCGACGAGGCGTCGGGGAGGGTCGGCTGGGAGGACGCCGCGAAAAGGCTCCGCATCGACGATCTCATGATTTTCGCTGGCGAGACGCACGTCGCCGCGCGCGGCTGGGTGACGCCGCCGACCGAGAGCGCCGGCGCCTGGACCGGCCGCCTCGAATTCGAAGGACGCGCGGTTCGGACCGGAGCGCCCGGGCGAGAAGTCGGTTGCGCTGAGCTCCATGGTCGCCGATTTTCGTTTTCTGCCGGTCGAATCGCGCTTCATCGTCGACGACTTCGCCGCGAAAGGCCCGACTTTCGGCGGCAGCCTCAAGGCGGAGATCGCGCCGGACGGCCCCGGCGTGTCGCTGAAGCTCGATATCAAGATCGATCCCAGCGTCACCCAGGACGTGATGCGCCTTTGGCCGCAGTTCATCAATCCCGACGTTCGCGACTGGTGTTCGCACAACCTTCACGGCGGGCAGATCGAGGGAACGATGGCGGCGAACTGGTCGGCCGCCGATCTCGACGCGATGGACCACAAGCGCGCGGTTTCGCGCGACAGCGTTCACGGGACGTTCTCGACCCACGCTGTCGGGGTCGATTTGCTGCCCGGCCTGCCGATGATGGCGACCGGCGCGGGGTCGGGGACGTTCACCGGACGCGATTTCACCGTCGCCGGCGATCGCGCGACCATGACTCTCACGCCGACGCGCCGCATTGAGGCCGACAGTCTCGTCTTCGCCGTGCCCGACACCGCGCCGCGGGCGATCGTCGACGCTCAGGCGCGCGCCCACCTGAGCGGAACCGCCGACGCGCTCGCGGATCTGCTCGGCCGCGAGCCGCTGCGCAAGCAAGCCGGCCTGCAGATCGATCCGGCGACGATCAAGGGACAGGCGGCGGGCGATCTCGCCCTCGACCTCAGGCTCGGCAAGACCGCCAAGCCCGACGACACCCAGTTCCACGCCGTGGGCGCGCTGACCAACTTGACGCTCGAGAAGTTCATCGGCGAGGAGAAGCTCGACCAGGCGAATTTCACCTTCGAGGCTGATCGCGACACGATGATAATGAGCGGCGACGGCCAGCTTTTCGGGGCGGCGGCCCACATCGACGCCGGCCGCGCGCCGGGCGAGGAAGGATCGGCGACCCTGGCCCTGACATTCGACCAGGCCGCGCGGGCCAAGCGAGGCCTCAACCTCGGCTGGCTGACAGGCCCGCTGCCGATCAAGCTCAAGGCGCCGCTCAGCCGTGCGAGCGCCGACGTCGAAATCGATCTCACTCAGGCCGGAATCGACAATCCCGTTCCCGGCGTCGTCAAGGCCGCCGGCAGGCCCGGCAAGGCGACGTTCGAGGTCAAGTCCGCGCCCGACGGCGCGACGCTGAGCAACGTCGCGGTCGATTTCGGAACCGCCCTCGTGCGCGGCTCGGCCGACGTCGGCGTCGACGGCGCCGTTCTGGCCGCCAAGATCACGCAAGCGCGCATTTCGGCCGGCGACGACTTTCGGGTCGACGTGGTCAACAGCGCCAATGTCGTCAAGGCGACCGTGCGCGGCGCGGCCCTCGACGCGCGGCCCTTCATCAAGTCGCTGACCGAGCAGGGCTCGCCGTCGCAGGCGGGCGGGAAGGATTTCGACATCGACATGAAGATCGCGGCCGTGACCGGCGCGTACAAACAGTCGATCTCCGGCTTCGAGTTCAACCTTTCGCGGCGCGGCGGGGAAGACCGTCTCACCGTATTGCGCGGGCGTTTGGGGCAGGGGAACGTGAGCGCGAGCCTCGGGGCCGGCGGCGATCTTCACCTCACCTCGACCGACGCGGGCGCCCTGGCCAAATTCGCCGACCTCTACCCCCGAATGGAGGGCGGCAATCTCGACCTCACGCTGAGCACCGCCGGCAACTCGAGCGCGGGTTCGGCGACCGTGACGAGCTTCGCCCTGCGCGACGAGCCGGCGTTCCGGAAGCTCGTGGCGGCGGCCCCGGCGCACGCGCCCGGCGCGGCGGTCGATCCGAGCCTGGCGCGCTTCGAGAAGATGACGATCGCCTTCACGCGATCGCCGGGCGCGATCGAGATCAAGGACGCCGTCATCTATAATCCCAACATGGGGCTCACCACGGCGGGAACCATCGATTTCGCTCGCGGCGACATCGACGTCAGCGGGACATTCGTGCCGGCCTATTCGGTCAACAATATCCTGACCAAGATTCCGCTCGTCGGCGTGCTGCTCGGGGGCGGGCAGAACGAAGGCGTCTTTGGCGTCACCTACCGCGTGGAGGGGGCCCTGGCCGAGCCGAAACTGACGATCAATCCCCTCTCTGCCATCGCGCCCGGCATCTTGCGCAAGATCCTCGGCGTGGTGGACGGGACGGGCGCGCGCGGCGCGATCACGCCGGGCGAAGCGGGGGTCGCTCCGCCGATTCGGCGGTGACGCTCGACAAGCGCAGAATTGCGTCAACGGCGCGACGGGGCGACTACGTATTATCCCGCATTGAACGGCGCCGACGCATTTGACAGACGTTGCCTGCCGACAGGCGCTCCGACAGAGAAGGTCTTCCATGATTCACGACAGCAGAGAACTGAAAGAGATCGCTTCGAGGCCGCCGGCGATCGGCAATTCTTCCGCGACCGCTGCGATCGTCGCCTTCTACGACATCGGCGTCGAGTTCCGTCGTTCTCTCCAAGAAACTGTTCGACAATACGCAGAAGATGCTTTTCAGCGCCGCAACCCACAAGGACGCCAAGGACGTCGGCCGAACGATGTCGGCTTTCGTCAACTCGTCCTATCGGGACGTTGCCGGCAACGCGGAAGCGGTTTTGGAAATCTGGCGGCGATATTTCCGCGACGCTCTCGGGCCGGACGGGAAACGCGCTCTGCCGGAGCCGGAGCGGACCCCGGCCGAGGTCATGCCGGTCAAAGGCTGATCGCGGGACGCCGAGGGCTGCTCTCGGCGACAGGAGAAGGGCGCTAGCCCCCCGACCGCTGATGGACGTGGCTGGGAATATCCAAAACTGCGGCGGGCGCGGCGCGGACGCTATCGTCATCACCGACGCCTTGCGGCTTAGCGCGTCGATCGAGGCGGCGAGCAGCGGCCGATGAAGCGCCTCGATCGGCGTCAACAGGCGATCACTCCATTGAGCGTCGCCCGCACGTTCGGACGCTTGGCGCCGCGCAGGCTTCCGATGGCCGGGCTGACGAACAAGTCAGCGTGCGCAAGCTCAGGTCTTTCAAGCGCTTGCGGCTGGATTTCGATGCGCTTCATCAACGGCGCGTCGAGCGCCAGCAGGTCTTGCGCCCGACTTGGCGGATTCCGGTCCTTGAGCACGGGCGCGGCAAAGGCTTGGTTCCGCCATGAGCGGACCTGCGGCCTCATTGTATCGAAAGAATCTTTGAGGAGGGCGAAGGCCCAGGGTCTCGAACAATGGCCCCAGTTGCGCCGCGTGCCTGCGCCAGCGACCGACCGAGCCCCGATAGATCGGCTCGCGGACTTGGTTCACGCTCGCGGTGCGCACCGGGCGCGCCGTCTCGTGGAAGCGGAGGCAAGCCTCGTCCCACGGCAGGCCGAGGAAATCGAGCATCCGCCGAGTCTGCGCCTCGATGTCCTCGACCACCGCCTCGTAGTCGACCTCAAGGAAATGCGATGCCGGCAGAATCGCGCGCCAGTGCGCAATCAGCGCTTGATAGGCGCGGTGAAAGCGGCCCAATTCCCTTTGGTCGTAGGCGAAGGCTTGCTCGCCTGCGAAGAGCTTGGTGTAGCAGGACAGGCACGTGTCCATCGGATCCCGGCGGCAATGGATAATGCGCGCGTCCGGCAGGACGAGCCGAATCAAGCCGCAGAGCGAGAAGTTCGACGGCATCTTGTCGATCACATGGCGCCGACCGGCCGACATCGGCGCAACGTCGGCGAGATAAGCTTCGCCCAGCGCCTTCATTTGCGCGGCGGATAGGTCTGGCGCGTAGGCAGGAAAGTCACCGAGCCCGTCAACCAGCGTTCGCAGGCGCCGCAGCTCGCCTGCCCCATGGACCATCGGGTGCGAGGCCAGGATCTGCTCAACGAGCGTCGTACCCGAGCGGGGCATGCCGACCACAAAGATCGGCAGGCTCGAGCGTGCGCCCTGCTCCGCCTTCGCCTCGAGAAGCGAGGAGGAGAAGGCCTCGGCTATGCTCGCCATCCAGCGCTCGTTGGCGTCCGGGTCGTGGGCGAAGGTCGAGCGCTTCAGCCGGTTGGCTTCGTTGTAGTGGCGAAACGCCTCCTCCGAGTCGCCAGTGTCGAGCAACGCCTTGCCGAGGCCGAAGTGGAGCGTCGTCCGATCGGCGACGGATATCCCCTCGCGCGCAAGCAGCGCCTGCATCCGGACGATCAGCGGATCGTCGGGCGCAAAGCGCCTCAGATCCGTCTGGCTCAACAGAATCCCTGCCGAATTGGGGAAGGCTTTCGCCGCGTCCTCCAGCGCAGTTAGCGCCTCGGCCTTACGGCCGAACTCCATGAAGAGCAGGCCCCGGTTCGCGACCGCGTCCTGCTGTGCGGGTCCCGGGAGGGCGGCAGCGCGGTCGTAGGCCGCCAGCGCCGGCTCGAACCTGCCCATCGCCTGAAGCACCTGGCCGATGGCGTTGTGCGGCTCGGGGCTTGCCGGCGCCTGGAGGGCTGCACGGTTCGCCGCATCCAGCGCCTCATCCAGGCGGTCGAGCTCCTTCAGCGCAAACGCTCGCGCCGCGAGGGCGCGAGGATGGGAAGGCGCGAAAGCCAGCAAAGCATCGAGCGTGCGCAAAGCCTCACCGTGTCGATGGCGCGCGGTCGCAACGGCGGCGAGATTGATATAGGCGTCGGTGAGGCGAGGACTGAGTTCGATCGCCCGTCGCGCCATTGCCTCGGCGCGGCCGTATTCGCCCTGGTCGAGGAGCAGATTGGCGAGGTTGCTATAGACCTCTGCGTAGTTGGGGTTGATGGCGAGCGCTGCGTTCCAGCGCCTCTCCGCCTCCGCCGCCAGGCCCAGCCGCCTGAAGGTGTTTGCGAGGTTATTGAGCGTCTCGGGATTGTTTGACTCGAGCGCGAGCGCCCGTTCGAGACAGACCCGCGCCTCGTCCAGCTTCAGCTCCTCTTGCAAGATAATGCCGAGGTTGTTCCACGCGCCGCCGAGATTTGGATCGAGCGCGAGCGCTCGCCGCGCCGCCTGCTCGCCCTCGGCGAGCATCCTGCCCTGCCGACACATCTCAGCGAAGTCGCTGAAATAGGCGGCCGGGGCGCGCGGCGACTGGCAGGCCTGACGCAAGTGGGCGATCCCCAGATCGAGATTGCCGAAAGTGTAGGCCATCAATCCCAGGAGATAGCAGGCGTCCGCTTGACCCGGCCAGACCGCGAGCACTTTTTGGCAGGCCAACTCGGCCCGATCGGCGTCGCCCGCGCGCCATGCGGCGCGAGCGCACTCAATTTCTTTGCCGACCTCGATCGGCGGGCTTGAAGGCGGGGGCGGCAGAACGGTCATTCACAGTAAGAATTTGTCTTAGAAAAGACACATAATTAAGTATGGTTTGTGTCAAAAAACGGGGTTTGATGCGAGTTTCAGGGGGAGAACCCCATGGGCGGGAACGCCAACAGCCGTATGGTCGCCGCAAGACGCGCGGAAGCAGCCGCCGGACGGAATGTTGCACATCTCTCTCGCGCAGTTCTGCTCGCTAGCGCCTCTATCGTCGCGCTCGCGGTAACTGGCGCGCCGGGCGCGGCGAGGGCTGCTTGTGTTCCAACGGCTCAGATCATCTCAACGCCCGCGTCGGGCCCGATCTTGAGCAACGGCGAGGCCATCACGGTCACAGGCGGCGGGAGCATCCTGGGCGGTCCCGACGGCGTTGACGCTTTTGTCTGCCCGATCACCACGCTCGCGATCCAGGCGGGCGGGACCATCACGGGTGCAAACGGCGCCTCCGGTACAGTCGGCGGCGTAGTCGGCGGCGTGGGCGTCGCCAACGCCGAGACGATTACGTCGCTGGCCAACAGCGGCGCGATCAGCGGTGGGAACGGCGGCGACGGATTCAGTGGCGGCGCGGGCGGCGCCGGCGTGCTTAACGACGGCGCCATTGCGACGCTGACCAACAGCGGCGCGATCGGCGGCGGAAACGGCGGGAGCGAGAGCCTCCCCAGCGGCTCCGGCGGCGCTGGCAGCGCGGGCGTGTCAAACGCCGGCACGATTGCGACCCTGACCAACAGCGGCGCGATCAGGGGCGGTAACGGTGGTGGGGGCCGCACCGGCGTCACCGACGCGGGCGGCGGCGCCGGCGCCGCCGGCGTGTCGAACGCCGGCACAATCACAACGCTGACAAATAGCGGCGCGATCAGCGGCGGCGGCGGCGGAGATGCCTTCAAATCCGCCGGAAGCGAGGCCGGCGCGGGCGGCTCGGGCGTGTCGAACGGCCAGAACGCGACGATCGGATCGCTCACCAATCTGGCAACCGGAACGATTAGCGGCGGAAACGGCGGCACCGGCATTTACGGAGGCGGCGCGGACGGCGGCGCCGGCGCCGCCGGCGTGTCGAACGCCGGCACAATCACAACGCTGACAAATAGCGGCGCGATCAGCGGCGGCGACGGCGGCGGCGCTATCACGGGCACCGCGGGCGGCGCGGGCGGCGCGGGCGTGTCGAACGCTCAATCTGCAACGATTGCATCATTCACCAATCAGGCAACGGGAACGATTAGCGGCGGAAACGGCGGCACCGGCCTTTTCGGCGGCGGCGCGGGCGGCGCGGGCGTGTCGAACGACGGCACGATCACAACGCTGAGTAATAGCGGCGCGATCAGCGGCGGAGGCGGCGGCTACTTCGCCCACGCGGGTGGCGATGGCGGCTCCGGCGTGTCGAACTCCCAGGGCGCAACGATCAGATTGCTCACCAACCAGGCAACCGGAACGATTAGCGGCGGAGGGGGCGGCTTCGGCCTTTTCCATGGCGGCTCGGGCGGCGCAGGCGTGTCGAACGCCGGCACGATCGCGACGCTGACCAACAGCGGAACGATCAGCGGCGGGCGAGGCGGCAAGGACCTCGTCGGGGGGTATCTGGGCTCGGGCGGCGGCGACGGCGACGCGATCCAGAGCACCGGCTCGATCGGGCCGATCGCCAACAGCGGCCAGATCATAGGCAATGTCAAGATCTTCAACCAGGGGAGCGTCACCGTCACCGGAGGTTCAGGCGAGATCTTTGGCAGCTTCACTGGGGGCACGATCGCGATCGGCAATGGCGACCTCACTTTCGCCGGCGGCAATACGTTCCTGGCCGACAACGTGGTCGTCAACGGCGGAAGCGGGACGGTGACCAACGAAGGGGTGCTGCGGCTCGCGGCGCCCGAAACCGTCACCGGAAATTTCACTCAGACGAGCGCAGGCATCCTCGACTTCATGCTTGCCGGCGACGCTTTGGGGCAGTACGGGTCGTTTTCGGTGACCAGCTTGGCCACGAACGCCGGCGGCTTGGCGCTCGACCCGACGAATGGCTTCACACTCGCGGCGGGCGACAGTTTCGATATTCTCGGCTTCGGCGGCTTAACCTTCACGAGTTCCGACCGACGACTTCCGCACCCTGTCCTTCGACGGAGCCGAGTGCATCGACGAAGGCGGCGGCGTGTGGGGCTGCAACAACCTGGGCTCGTTGCTTCTGGACGAGACGATCGGCGCGGACTATCTCGACATCAACGTGGTTGCCGGCGCCGCGAACGCGGTCCCCGAGCCTTCGACCTGGGCGCTGCTTGCGACCGGGTTCTTGGGCCTGGGGCTGTGGGGTCGGAAGAGGTTCTTGCCCGCCTAACGGATTGGGGCTGTCAGGACTGCTCCGCCGATTGAGGAAGCGCCGAGCGCGGTCGCAGACGCGCCGATGATATCGCCAAATCTCAACACACCCGGAACGCCGACCGACGGTCGGCCCCAGTTCTGACCGCACGGAGTTTTGTCAGTCGACGCCGACCATCACGTCGGACGCCTTGATGACCGCATAGGCTCTTTGGCCCTTGATGAGCTTCAAGGCGTCGACCGATTCGTTGGTGATCGAGGCCGTCAGCACGGCGCCGCCAACGTCGATGAGGACATGCGCCGTGGTGGCGCCTTTCTGAACCTCGACGATCGTTCCGTGAATCTGATTGCGCGCGCTGATTTTCATGCGAGTCCCCCTATTGACGATTGCGAATGGGTCGCCACCGACTAGTATCACAGGATATAACGGCGGAGATAGGCTCCAGGCGAAACGGCATGCACGGGCGCCTCAGGCCTATCCAAGCGCAGGTGGAGACCATGTCGAAGCTGAAGTCTTCGTCGTCGCGATCGCGGCGTTCGTGTCGTCGTGCGCGGCGGCGCAAGCCGGCCAGACCAATGTGGCGGTCGCGGCGAACTTCACCGAGCCGGCGAAGGAAATCGCCGGCCTCTTCAAGCAGAAGACGGGGAACGAGGCGATCCTGAGCTTCGGCGCCTCCGGTCCGTTCTTGACACAGATCACCCATGACGCGCCGTTCCAGGCGTTCCTGTCGGCCGACGCCGAGCGGCCAAAGGCCGCCATCGAAGGGGGATTCGCGGTCCCCGGAAGCGAGTTCACCTATGCGATCGGCAAACTCGTGCTGTGGAGCAAGGTCATCGATGTGACCAAGGGCGAAGAAGCGCTGAAGGCGGGCGCCTTCTCGAAACTGTCGATCGCCAATCCGGCCGGCGCGCCTTACGGCGCCGCCGCGATCGAGACGATGCAGGCGCTCGGCGTCTATGACGCCATTCGGCCGAAGATCGTGCAGGGCGCCAGCATCGCCCAGGCCTTCCAGTTCGTCGACACGAAGAACGCGGAACTCGGCTTCGTCGCCCTGTCGCAGCTCTACGGCGTCACCGAGGGGACGCGCTGGCTCGTGCCGCAAAATCTCTATGCGCCGATCCGGCAGGACGCCGTGCTCCTGAAGAAGGGCGAGAACGACGAGGCGTCGAAGGCTTTCCTCGAATTCCTGAAGGGCCCGGAGGCGCGCGCCGTCATCGGGAAATTCGGCTACGCACTCGACTGAGCGGACCCTTGGAAGCCTTCGCCCACATCTGGGAGCCGGTCCGCCTCACGATCGAGCTCGCGACCATCACGACGCTCGCGCTGCTCGTCGTCGCCACGCCGCTCGCCTGGTGGCTCGCGCGTTCGCGCGCCTGGTGGAAGGAGGTCGTTGCGGCGGTCGTCGCGCTGCCGATCGTGTTGCCCCCGACCGTGCTCGGCTTCTACCTCCTGATCGCGCTCGGGCCCGGCGCGCCCGGCGGCGCGCTCGCGAGCCTATGGGGCGCGCGCACGCTCGCCTTCACCTTTTGGGGCCTCGTCATCGGCTCGATCATCGCCTCGATGCCGTTCGTCGTGCAGCCCATCCGCAACGCGTTCGCCGCCGTCGGCGACCGGCCGCTGGAGGTTGCGGCGACGCTTCGCGCTTCGCCCACGCGCGCCTTCTGGACAGTGGCGCTCCCCCTCGCGAGCCCCGGCCTCCTCACCGGCGCGGTGCTCGGCTTCGCCCATACGGTCGGCGAATTCGGCGTCGTCCTGATGATCGGCGGCAACATCCCCGGCCGCACCAAGGTCATGTCGACCGCCATCTACGACTATGTCGAGACGATGCAGTGGCGCGAGGCGAACATCCTCGCGGGAGGCATGGTGGTCTTCGCCTTCGCCGTGATCCTCTCGATGATCCTCATCGAGAAGCGCGTCGCGCGGGCCCGCGCATGAGCGTGGAGCACACGATCCGCGTGGCGTTCCGGGGACCGGTCGGCAAGTTTGCGCTCGACGCCGCTTTCACCGCGCCTTCGAAGGGCGTGACCGCGCTCTTCGGCCCGTCGGGCTGCGGCAAGACCACGGTTTTACGCTGCATCGCGGGCCTTTTGCGCTTGACACACGGCGTCTGCGACATCGACGGCGAGGTATGGCAGGACCGAAACGGCGCCTTTCTGCCGACCCACAAGCGGCCGCTCGGCTACGTCTTCCAGGAAGCGAGCCTGTTCCCGCACCTGTCGGTGCGCCGCAATCTGATGTTCGGCGCGCCTCGGAAGAGCGGCGCCCCGGCGCGGGGCGGCGTCGGCTTCGACGAGGTCGTCGAGCTGCTCGGCGTGACGCCGCTGCTCGACCGGTCGCCGCGCAACCTTTCCGGCGGCGAGCGGCAGCGGGTGGCGATCGGCCGCGCGCTCCTGTCGCAGCCGAAGCTCCTCTTGATGGACGAGCCGCTGTCGGCGCTCGACCGGACGACCAAGGACGAGATCATGCCGTTTCTCGAGCGGCTACGCGACCGCCTCTCCCTGCCGATCGTCTACATCACCCACGACATCGCCGAGGTCGAGCGCCTCGCCGATCAGGTCGTCCTGATGGAGAAGGGCCGCGCATTCGCGACGGGACCGCTCGCCGCCCTGCAGAGCGATCCGTCGCTGCCGCTGGCGGTGGCGCGCGACGCGGCGGTCACGCTTGACGGGGCGATCGAAGCGCATGACGCGCGCTATGGGCTGCTGACGCTCGAGGTCAGCGGCGGCCGCTTCGTCGCGCCCGCGCCGCCCGCCCGGGTCGGCGAACATCGCCGCATCCGCATCGTCGCCCGCGACGTCAGTCTGGCGCGCGAGCCGCCGGGGCCGAGCTCCATCCTCAACATCCTGCCCGGGCGCGTCGTCGCCGTGCGGCCGGTCAATTCCAACGAGATCGTCGCCGTGGTCGCCCTCGGCGCCGACGGCTCGGGCGCGCGCGTCCTCTCGCGCCTGACGCGAAAATCCTGGGAGCTGCTCGGCCTCGCCGTGGGAACAAGCGTCCACGCGCAGGTCAAGGCCGTCGCGCTGGGGCCGGGGCGGGGCGATTTCGCCGGGTAATTCGACTGCCCTGCTTCCGTCGCGAGCCTCCCTAAGCCGTAGGCTGGCTCGATCGCAAATTCAACGAAATGACTAGTTGGTCATTATGAGCTTATAGCCTATAATCAAGGCGAAAGGCAAGGAGCCGCATGGCGAGGGTCAATCTCGAGCGTCGGGCGGAGATCGGACAGGAGAAGCGCGCCCGGACGCGGGCGCAACTCGTCTCGGCGGCGAGCGTCCTCTTTTCGAAACGCCCGTGGACCTCCATCACCATCGACGACCTGGTCCGCGAGGCGGGGGTCGCGAAGGGAACCTTCTACGTGCATTTCGACGATATGCCCGCCCTCACCGCCGCCGTCGCCGACGATCTCATCGGATCGTTCGACGAGCTCATCCAGCCTCAGCGCGCCTCGACGTCCAATGCGCTGCTGCGGATCGCCCTCGGCTGCGACGCCTTCATCGAGAAGGCGTTGGAGGATCCCGAGTGGGCGTCGCTCCTGGCGCGGATGGCGCGCTCCTACCCGAGCGTCGGCGAAACCGCGCGGGCCCGGCTGCGGGAGGACCTGCAACAGGTCCTCGAGGACTCGCCGCGCCCGCGCGTCTCCGTCGATCTGGCGCAGGAAGTCGCGCTCGGGGTCGTGCTCCAGGTGCTGGCCGCGATCGGACAGGGACGCCTTTCCGCGGACGACCGGCTGCCCGCGGTCGGCGCTGTGCTGGGCGCGATCGGCGTCGGAAGCCGCGAGGCGGCGTCAACCGTTGCGAAGCTCGCGCGAGTCAAACGGCGGGCCACGGCCGCCGGCGCGGAACTCGCACGCCAGGTATAGAGCGGCCGCGCAGGGCGGGAATCGGCTCACGCTTCGCCAAGAACGACAGTCTGTTGTTCGCCGAGATCGACGCGGCCGTCCCGACTGAAGATCCGCGCCGCGATGGCGTCTCCGGCCTTGAGGTATTGCGGCCTGCGTCCTTGGGCTTTGAGGAACAGTTTCCAGAACTGGCGTTCGGGCAGGAGTTGGACGATGCGGCGGATCGGCGCCGGCGGGAGACGGAGCGCGCAGCCGCTCGGCGTGCCCGTCAGCAGTACGTCGCCCGCCGCGACATTGGCGAACGTCGACAACTCGGAAATCGTCTCGGCCGGTTTGAACACGGAGATTCTTCGTCGAGTCCCGCTGCCGCACCGCGCCGTTCACCGTCAGTTGCAGCTCGAGATCGTCGAGGCGGCCGAACTCCTCGGGGTCGAGAACGGTCAGCCACGGGCCGATCGGACAAAAGCCGCGATAGCTCTTGCCCTTGAAGAACTGCATCTGAGGAAGCTGCACGTCGCGCGCGCTGAGGTCGTTGGCGACCGCGACCGCAAAGACATAGTCCTTGAGCTGGTCGCGCGTGACGGTCACGGCGGACGAGATCGGCCGGCGAAAGACAAGCGCAAGCTCGATTTCGAAGTCGAGCAGGGAGACGTGCTTCGGCGGTTTGACCGTCCCCTTCGCGGAGGCGACCGACGCGTCGGACTTGGTGAAGAACATGTTGAACGGCTTCGCATCCGGGTCCATGCCGGATTCGATCATGTGCTGGCGATAGTTCGCCCCCTGGCAGTAAACGCGGCAGGGCGTGGTCACGGGCGAAAAATCCTGACCGATTCTTTCGGCACGGTCGGCGCCCGCTTCGCGGCCTCGCGCCAGTCGGCCTCGCCATGCTCGATCAGAGCCGCCGTCGTCGGATATTCGCCGGCAAGAGGCGCAATGCCCGCGGCGGTCGCGACTCCCCATCGGGACGTCCCGTCGAGTTCGTAGCGCATCAGATTCGTCGCCATCCCTTCACTCCTTCCCGGAAAATTGCGGGTTGCTGAATTTTTCGTATTGACTATTTAGTCGTGTTGACGGATAAGTGCAACATGAAAATTTGGCCGCTGGCCATTTGATCGGGAGGAAGCTGTGAAGCGTGTGGAAATGTCAGAGAATGCCGGCCGGCCGCTCGTGGCGGAAGTCGCGGTCGTGGGCGCGGGCCCGGTCGGACTGATGGTCGCAAATCTTCTGGGGCTCGGAGGAGTCCGGGTCTTGGTGCTCGAACGCAACGCCGGACTCCTCGGCCTGCCGCGCGCCATCGCCTATGACGCCGAGACGCTGCGGCTCTTCAGCCAGGCAGGCCTTTATGACGAGATCGCCCCGGGCCTCGTTCAGGACCCGCATGTGCGTCACCTAAACGCCCGCAACGCGACCCTGATGGCGGCGGACTTTCCCCGCGGACCCTACGGCCATTCCTCTCTCGGCACTTTTTACCAGCCCGATTTCGAGAGAGCGCTGCTCAAGGGCCTGTCTCGCTTCGAGGGCGTCCAGATCGCCTTCGAGCACGCGGTCACGGACCTCGAGCAACGCGCGAACGGCGTCGTCCTCAATGTCTCGACGCCCGACGGCGCGAAGACCGTTCTGGCGGACTACGTGGTCGCCTGCGACGGCGGCGCAAGCCGGATGCGCGACATTCTCGGCGTCAAGCTGATCGGCTCGACCTACGCCGAGCGCTGGCTGGTGATCGACGCGATCGTCAAGAACCACGGCGTCAGGCAGATCACCTTCAACTGCGACCCGCGCCGGCCTCGGGTCGAGTTGCCGGCGGTCGGCGAGCGCGTGCGCTGGGAGTTCATGCAGCTTCCGGGCGAGAGCGAGGAGACGCTGAAGCGGGACGAAACCATTCGCGCTCTCGTCGCCGAAGCCTCCGGCGTCCGCTCGTTCGAGATCGAGCGGAAAGCCGTCTACACGTTCCACGCGCGCGTCGCCGACCACTGGCGGCGCGGCCGCGCGTTTCTGGCGGGCGACGCCGCCCATTTGATGCCCCCGTTCGCCGGCCAGGGCATGAACGGCGGCATGAAGGATGCCGCGAACCTGTCGTGGAAGCTCGTCTCCGTCCTGCGGGGATTGGCCCCGGACGACATTCTCGACACTTATGAGATCGAGCGCGCGCCGATCATGCGCAGAATGGTCGAGGTCTCCCGCCGGCTCGGCTCGATCATCATGCCGACGAGCCGGCTCGCCGCCGCCGCACGCGATTTCGTCTTCGCCTGTCTCAACCTGTCGGGCCGCTTTCGCGCCTTCATCCGCCGCGGCGGCGTCGTGCCGCAGCCGGCGATCCATCGCAGCGCCTTGACAGGCGGAGAGCGCGACGCGCTCATCGGGCAGATGGCGCCGCAGCCGACGGTCTCGGCGGGGCAGGGCGCTTCGCCGCTCGATCGCTTCCTTGGCTGCCATCAATGGCTGGCGCTGGGCGTCGGAGTCGATCCGGCGACCATGATGTCGGCGCGCGATCTCGCCATCCTCGAGGCGCTCGGCGCCCGCTTTATCTGCCTCAACGGTCAAGCGAGGAACGCCAGGACCCTCTCGGTCAGCTGCGATGATCCGGCCTTCGCCGACTGGGCGCGGCGCCGCGACGTTCGCGGGGTTCTGGTGCGGCCGGACCGATTCATCGCCGCGCGGCTCGCCTCCGGCAGGGACCTCGACGTTCTTCAGCCCTTCGCCGCCGCCCCGACCGCCGCCGCCCCGCGCGTCGCGGCCTGAACCCATACGAAAGAGGAGACGTCCATGGTTCATTCGCCCAATGTTCGGCAGGGTCCGGGAACCATCGAACTGCCGCGCAGCCGCGCGCCGGTGGTGAAGGCGAACGCGCTGCTCTACGCGCATTTCGAACGGCCCGACCTCAACCGCGCGCGGGACTATCTCGTCGACTTCGGGTTGCTGGTCGTCGCGCAAAGCGAGGACGAACTCTTCCTGCGCGGCGCCGGCTCGACGCCGTACATCTATCGCGTCAGCCGCGGCGACGCGGCGCGGTTCATCGGCTTCGGACTGTCGGTCCCCTCCGCCGACGACCTGAAGGCGCTGGCGAAGGCCGTGAGCCTTCCCGTCGAACAGGCAGACGGCCCCGGCGGGGGCTCCGTCGTGCGCCTCGTCGACCCGCTCGGCGTGGCAGTCAGCGTCCATCATGGCTTCGCCGCGGCCGCGCCGCAGCCGGTTCGCGCGCCCATTCCCCACAATGCTCCGAACCAGACGGTCCGGGTTAACGATACGCAGCGTCCGGCGCTGGCGCCGCCGCAGGTGACGAAACTCGGACACCTTGTGCTCGAGACGCCCGACTTCGACCGCAGCGCACGCTGGTACATGGACGCGTTGGGGTTCATTCCGTCCGATGTCATGTGCCTTGTGGACGGAACGCCCGTCGAATCGTTCATGCGGCTCGACCGCGGCGCCGAGCCGAGCGACCATCACACGCTGTTCGTCGCGACCGGCCTCGAATTCGAAGGTCGACCACGTCGCCTTCGAGGTCGTCGACCTCGATGCGGTGGAGATGGGCCAGCAAATCCTGATGGCGAAACGCTACCGCCACGCCTGGGGGGTCGGCCGGCATCTACTCGGCAGCCAGATCTTCGACTACTGGCGCGATCCCTGGGGCCAGAAGCACGAGCACTACGCCGACGGAGACCTGTTCGACGCCGCGCAGCCGCCAGGCTATCACGTGCTGGACCGCGAGGGCCTCTATCAGTGGGGCCCCGACCTGCCCGACGACTTCATCGACGCCAAGCTCACGCCGCGCCGGCTCCTCAACGTGCTCAAGCTGGCGGTCAGCGACAGGCCGCGGCTCAAGAAGATGCTCGCGCTGAAAAGCAGCGTCGCGAAGCCTGCCCGCCCATGGCGGTGATTCTCCCGTCGGCGGCCTCGGCGCGGCCGCGGCCGACTTTTTAAAGAG
Organism: uncultured Alphaproteobacteria bacterium; assembly: GCA_963805295.1. GTDB lineage: Bacteria > Pseudomonadota > Alphaproteobacteria > Rhizobiales > Beijerinckiaceae > Roseiarcus. The sequence continues at coordinate 38,592 of CAWDTW010000041.1, forward strand.
GAACCTCACTTGCCGATCCGAAGCCAGTCCGACATCGCCGCGATCGAAGCCATTTCGCTCTCGGAGCGGGCGCTGCCCGAGAGTTCCTATGCGGCTCTCGTCGACGCCTCGAAGCGGAGCCCCGACGCAGAGGCGCTTTCCTTCTTCCTGTCGGCCGACCGGCTCGACGAGGCGCATGTCTGGACCTACGCCGAGCTCGTCGCGGACGTGACGCGCGCGGCGAACCTCTTCGCCGCCCTCGGCGTCGCGGCCGACCGCCCTGTGGCCTACGTCCTGCCCAACCTTCCCGAGACCCACTTCGCGATCTGGGGCGGCGAAGCCGCCGGCGCAGCGCTCGCCATCAACCCGATGCTCGAACCGAGACAGGTCGCGGACATCATGCGCTTCGCCCGCGCTTCGATCCTCGTCACGCTCGCTCCGGCTTTGAACCCCAGGGCGTGGTCGGCTCTCGCCGATGAGCTTGCCTCGCTGCCGGACCTGAGCGCGATCGCCTTCGTCGACATGGCCGATTACCTCGACGGCGAGAAGCGAGGGGCCGCGCGCGCCTCGATTGAGGAGGCCGCGGCCGGCCCGCAGTTAAAGGCCGTCAACTTGCGCGAAGCGATGCGCGGGCACCCGTCCGACCGGCTGGTCCCGCCGCGAACGATAGAGGCCGGCGACATATCCTCCTATTTCTGCACCGGCGGAACGACGGGGGCGCCGAAGATTGCCGTGCGGACGCATCGGAGCGAGGTGTTCGACTCCTGGGCCGCTTCGAAGGCGACGGAGACCGATGGCCCGCCCGGGACCGTCCTCTGCGGCCTGCCCTTATTCCACGTGAACGGTCAGCTCGTCACCGGACTTCAGCCGTGGATGCGCGGCGACCGTGTCGTCATCGCCACGCCCGAGGGCTATCGGGGAAAGAATGTCATCGCCCGATTTTGGGAGATCGTATCGCGCTACCGCGTTACAACGTTCTCGGGCGTTCCGACCCTTTACGCAGCCCTGATGCAGACGCCGGTGGGCGACAGCGACATCTCCAGTCTCCGCTTCGCGATCTGCGGCGCCGCGCCGATGCCGGCGGCCCTCATCCGCGCATTCGAAGCAAAGACCGGAGTGAAGATTCTCGAGGGCTATGGCCTCACGGAAGGCGCCTGCGTTTCGTCGGTCAATCCGGCCGCCGGCGAGCGGCGCGCGGGCTCGATCGGCCTGCCCATCCCCTATCAGCGGATGGAAGCCGTCGTGCTTGACGGCGACGGGCGCTTTCAGCGAGCAGCCGACGTCGACGAGGTCGGCGTCATCGCGATCAGCGGGCCCAATGTCTTCAAGGGCTATCTCGACCCCCGCCATAACGCCGGCGTCTGGATCGACATCGACGGCGAGCGCTGGCTCAACACCGGGGATCTCGGCCGACGCGACGCCAACGGTTATTTCTGGCTCACCGGGCGCAAGAAAGAGCTGATCATTCGGGGAGGACACAATATCGATCCCCGGACCATCGAGGAGGCGCTGGCGAGCCATCCGGGCGTCGCCCTGGCTGCGGCGATCGGAAGTCCTGACGCCTACGCCGGCGAGATGCCTGTCGCCTACGTCCAGCCGAAGCCGGGCGCAACGGTCACCGAGCAGGAGCTTATGGAGCACGTCGCGCTGACCATTCCCGAACGGGCGGCGATCCCGAAGCGGATCAGGATCTCCCCGTCGCTGCCGCTGACGGCGGTGGGGAAACTGTTCAAGCCGGCGCTGGTCGAGCGCGAGGTCGAGGAAACCGTCCGCGCCGAGGCGGAGCGCGTCGGGGCGACGGTCATTTCCGTCACGGTCGATCGCGATCCCAACGTTGGCCTCAGGGCGATCGTCAGGGCTGCCGCAGGCGCGGAGAAGATGAAAGAGGCTCTCGACCGATACGCTTTCCGGTCAGAGGTGACTGAGGGATGACGGTCAACCGGAGGGATCCGGAATGGTGAGCATGCCGACTCGCCTGGTTGCGATGTGCCTCGGCCCCGAAGCGGGGGGCGGCTTCGATATCCGTGAGGTCCCGCGTCGCAAACCTGGACCGGATGAGGTCGAGATTGCGGTCGAGGCCGCTTCGGTGAATCCGATCGACGTAAGGCGCGCCGCAGGCTACGGCCGGCGACTGCTGTCTTTCATGGGAGCGTCGCGGTTTCCGATGGCGCTCGGCAATGATTTCGCGGGCGCGGTCGTCGCCGTGGGCTCGGGACGGGCGTCGGCCTTCGCGATCGGAGAACGCGTCTACGGAGTGAAACCTGTTTCGAACGACGGGACGCACGCCTCGCATGTGCTGGCGGAGGCCGCCACCGTGTGCAAGGCGCCGGCGAACCGGGAGCTTCAGGACCTCGCCGTCTTGCCCTACAGCTTCGTCGCGATGTGGCTGGCTGCGGCGGGGGCTGGGATCACGCGTCAGGTCGCCGAGGGAAAAAAGATCCTTGTCCATGGCGCTGCCGGCGGCTTGGGAAGATTGGCCTTGCAGACGCTCTCTGCTTGGGGAGCTCAGGTGACCGCGGTCGCCAAGGCGGCGGACTTGTCCGACTGTCTCCAAGCCGGCGCCGTGGAAGCCGTCGACCGCGATGACAATCCGTTCGCGAATTTGAGCGGCCGGTTCGACGCGACGCTCAACTTCGCCGCTTGGGACGATGAGTCGAAGTTGCTCTCGTGCCTGCGAGAGGGCGCGCTGGGTCAGGCGACCACCGTCCATCCTTTGGTGCAAAGCTTCGACGAGAGGGGTTGGATCGGCGGCGCCCTTGCCGTTATCCGACAAAAGCGGAAGACGCGCGCCGCTTTGCCCAGAGGAGCGCGCAATCACGCGTGGATCCTGTTTCGACCGGAAACCGAAGCGCTTTCGGAAATGGCGCGGCTCGTCGAGCTCGGTCGGCTCTCTCTTCCGATCGGAATCCGGACGCCTCTTCGCGACGCGCCCAAAGCCTTCGACCACGTGCGTCGCCACGCTCCGGGAAGAGCGCTGCTGATCCCTTGATCTGTGGACCATCGGCGACGGTTCCGGCGAGGGCGCGAACGCGTTCGACGTGGAAGCGCAGTTTCCCTGAGCCGCCGCCGACGGCTACACCGCCCGCAGCAGCACGTGCTTCTTGCGGCCGAGCGAGAGCTTCACCACGCCGCCCGCCTGCAACGCCTCTCGGGTGATGAGCGCCTTTTCATCGCCGAGCGCCGCGTCGTTGACCCGGAGGCCCCCGCCGCGGATCTGGCGGCGCGCTTCGCCGGTCGAGGCGACGAGGCCGGCGCGGACGAAGGCGTTGAGAGCGCCGAGCCCCGCGTCGAACTCGGCGCCGGGAACGTCGACCGTCGGCAGGCTCTCGGCGAGCGCGCCTTCCTCGAAGGTTTTCCGCGCCGTTTCGGCGGCGGCCTCCGCCGCCTCGCGCCCGTGCAGAAGCGCAGTGGCCTCGTTGGCGAGCGCCTTCTTCGCCTCGTTGATCTCGGCCCCGGACAGGCTCTCGAGACGCCGGATTTCTTCCAGCGGCAGCAGGGTGAAGAGTTTTAGGAACCGTCCGACGTCAGAATCCTCGGTGTTGCGCCAGAACTGCCAGTAGTCGTAAGGGCCGAGCATCGAGGCGTCGAGCCACACTGCGCCGGCGGCGGTCTTGCCCATCTTGGCGCCCGAGGCCAGGGTGATGAGCTCGGAGGTCAGCGCATAGAACTGCTCGAGCCCCATCCGCCGGCCGAGATCGAGGCCGGTGACGATGTTGCCCCACTGGTCCGAGCCGCCCATCTGCAGCGTCACGCCGTAGCGCTTATGGAGCTCGGTGAAGTCGTAGGCCTGAAGGCACATGTAGTTGAATTCGAGGAAGGTCAGCTCGTGCTCGCGCTCGAGCCGGAGTTTGACCGAGTCCATCGCCAGCATGCGGTTGACCGAAAAATGCCGGCCGACCTCGCGCAGGAAGTCGAAGTAGTTGAGTTTTGCCAGCCAGTCGGCGTTGTCGGGCATGATCGCGTCGTGTTTGCCATCGCCGAAGCGGATGAAACGCGTGAACGCCTTGCGGATGCCGGCCTTGTTGGCCTCGATCGCGTCCACCGTCAGCAGCTTGCGGCTTTCGTCCTTGCCGGACGGATCGCCGACCATGGTCGTGCCGCCGCCCATCAGCGCCACCGGCTTGCCGCCGGTCTCCTGAAGCCAGTGCAGCATCATGATCTGCACCAGCGAGCCGACGTGCAGCGAGGGGGCCGTCGCGTCGAAGCCGATGTAGCCCGACGAGCGACCCCGAGCGCGCCTTGTCGTCGAGCCCCGGAAGATCGGAGCACTGATGGATAAAGCCGCGCTCCTGCATGACGCGCAGGAAATCGGATCGGGGCTGGAACGCGTCGGTCACGCCTTTGTGTCCTTACGGAAAAATCGTGGGCCCGTGCTTTAGGGAAGCACCGGGCCGAGCGCAACCCGGCGCGCGGGGCGGGGGCGGAACCCAAACCCGGGCTCGATTGTTCTTTTGGGCGCGGGCGGGTCGGCGACGGATGAATTATGAAAATGACCTACGTCGTCGAGCCTGGATTCCCGCGCAGCCAACAGCCAGCAATGCCAGCCCTCCGAATGTCATCAAACTCGGAAGGTGAAAGGGGATGTCGCGCCAATGCGGTTGAATTCTCTCTGCCGTGTTGAACGGCTCGTCGCTATAGCGACACATGACGAGGGAAGCGTTGTTGTCTAACATCTCGCGCTCGATTTTGGCGATGAGCGTGCGGACGGCCATTCGATCTCCCGGCATTGTCTGCAAGTGCATGAGGAGCGCCCGCGTCGCCGCCAGATAGGCGTGAGAGCATTCGTTGAACGGGCTGTTCTCGTCTTCCACGCTTCCGGGAACCATTCCCCACATGCAGTCGAAGAACTGGAGATTGATGAACCCCTCAAGCCGCCTCATGGTTGGATCGGTGGGAAATTTGCCGAGCGGCAAGATCGAGAATTGTCGAACGATTGGCGGCGATCACCGCCATCTGCCCGTGCGAAAGGTTAGGAATGGAGATTGAGTTCCTCCGGGGCTTGGCGACCTGTGGCCTCGCGGTGCGCCCAGACTTGCGTGGGAAGCGCGGCGAACAAGACGAATGCCGCAAACGATAGACAAAGGCCCAGAAGACGCCAGGCTTCCCGCCGATCGCGCGCGCCGATGGATTGCGTTGCGATCATGATTCGGTCGGCTCCGCGTTCATCGCGCCGATCGAGACCAACGTCCAGCGGCCGTTGTTGCCGTTGAGGCGCGTGATGGAAAGCGGCGCGACATCGATGCGCCAGAACGAACGAGGCTCCGCCTCGATGGCGTGAACGATAGCAGCGCGGATCACCGACGCATGGGTGACGGCTACAATCCCCCCCGACGTGGCTTGCAGTGCTTCGAGCCAGGCCGAAACCCGCGTCATCAGCGCGAGCATTGATTCTCCTCCGTGCGGAGCCACACCCGGAATTTGCAGCCATTCGGCGATCGCGTCGGGTTCCTGGGCCTGGACCTCATCAAGGGAGCGCCCGGTCCATCTCCCGTAGTCGCATTCTCTGAGCATCGGCTCGACAGTGGCGTCGAATTAAGGGCGGCGGCGGTTTCGGTCGCCCGCAGCGCAGGGCTCGTCAAATATCGATCCGCGTGGAGCGTGCGATACGAGGAAGAGGCGAGCTTTCGCCGCCCCTGAGGTTCGAGCGGCTCGTCGGACGGGAATGCCGACGTTCGAACCGCCGATGTCAATGCATGGCAAATCAGCTTGAGGCGGGTCGTCATCCCTTGGCCCCATCGCCACGCATGGCGCGAGTCTCGACAGGCGGGCGCGTGGCCTAAAGCCCCGCCGTCTTGAGCCGCAAGCCGCTCCCGCTCGTCTTGGCCGCTCGTTCCGTCAGCGCGCCGAACCCGAGCCCGATCGTCGTCCACATGATCGCTTGCGCTCCTAGGGACGCCATTCTGAATTGCCACAGCACGACGGCAGGGAAGCCCTCGGGCACTTCGTTGACATTCGGCAGCGCAAGCGCCACCGCGACGACAATGACCAGATAGGCGGCAGCGGCGATGATTGCTGCGTTCCAACCCCCATATTGCGACACCAGGCGATTGCGCAGCATCCACGCAGCAACCATGGCGGCGAGGGAAATCGCGATCATCGCAAAATATAGCTCCGTCCGCGTCGTGATCGTTTCCGGATCGCCAACCGACGGCGGGTTGGCCGGATATTTCAGGTTGGGAATCACATAGACGGCGACAATGCCAGAAAGCGCCAGCAGAGCGGTCGTGGTTCTCGGGCCGAAGCCGCCCATGCGCCCGTAGCAGAGGGCGAACACCAGCGCGAAGAGCCCTCCGAACGCGGTGTTGTAAACAGTGACGCCCGTGAACAAGCCGATGCCGGCTTGAACCGGCCGGCTCACCAACTCGGGTTGGGGCTCTTCCTTCGGCATGGACATGCCTTTGGCAACGGCCTCGTCCGCCTTCGCCTTAACCTTCGCCTCGTCCATCGCGGTTTCGAATGCGATGGCGCGGTCGACCGCCGGCTCGCCGACAATCTTCAAAAAGCCAAACGACAACAGTCCCGCGAAGATGCCAATCAGCATCCCGCGCATCAGCAGGGTTCCAACCATGGCAGTGCGTCCTACACGAGGAATGCAAATTCATGTCCGATCGTTCGGCGATCCCGAAACGATGAATCCGCCTCTGAATTCCGAAAAATGCGTCGATCGGCGATACGGCCGACGTGCGTCTAATGGCAGGGGAAACCGAGAAGGTGACGCCCGTCATGCACGAACTCGTGCACGTACATGCCTTTAAAAATCGAAATCGCGCCTTCTTCAGCCCCGACGAAATAGACCGCGAGCATAAGAATCAGGCCACCGAAAATGACCCAGGGAAGGGCTTCGCGAACTGGGATTGCAACGGGTTGGGTAGTTGGCGCAAAGGTTGTGGCGAGCATCGCTGAAACTCCTGGGAATTCGCGTCCCGTTCGAGGTGTGCCTTATTACGAAGGGGGTCTGACTCACGACACGACGCCTAGGCGAGCGAATCGATCACAGTGGCGCGACCGTCCCGGAATTGCACCGGCTTCCGTCCTCGTAATTGTGCATAGTTCAGCATATAGGGGCGGAAGGGGTTGTCAATCGGGTGCCCGCGGTTCATCAGACCACTCCCTCATCGCAAGGAATTCCGAACCGTTTCAGGTTTGATGCGATGGCGGCCCCTAGTGTAGTGAATCTAACGCAAAGCGCCCTGTCGGGACTCTGAAACCTACGACTTCCCGGTCGCCGCGTGGGGTCGAAGCGTTAAAGACACAACACTAGTTCAAGTGCGTTGTCCGGTCGCAGCGCGACAGAATCCGTCGAATAGGCTAACAGACCCGCGGCCGGGTGCCCGGCCCAAAGAATCTGGGTTTTAGCCGCAGTGTCCTCCCGTCCGGGCGAAGACGAACTCATCGCGCGCTTTTTCGCGCCGCTCGCGGGTCCTGCGGGCCTCGGTCTTCGCGACGACGCCGCGCTTCTGAAGCCCCCGCCCGGCGACGACCTGGTGCTGACCACCGACGCGCTGGTCGCGGGCGTGCATTTTTTCGCCGACGATCCGCCTGACGCGATCGCGAAGAAGGCGCTCAGGGTGAACCTCTCCGATCTCGCCGCCAAGGGCGCGCGGCCGCTCGGCTTTCTCCTGTCGCTCGCGCTGCCCCGCGACTGGCGCGAGGACTGGCTGAACGCCTTCGCCGCCGGCCTCGGCGCCGACGCTTCCGCCTATGGTTGTGCGCTCGCCGGCGGCGACACGGTCGCGACGCCCGGGCCCTTGACGCTGTCGGTGACGGCCTTCGGCGCCGTGTCGGCGGGTCGGATGGTCCTGCGTTCGGGCGTCAGGCCCGGCGACCGGCTCTATGTCACCGGCACGATCGGCGACGCGGCGATCGGCCTCATGATCCGGCGCGGGCGCGGCCCCGACATCCCGCAATCCCGATCGGGACTTCCTGCTCGAGCGCTACCTTACGCCCCAGCCGCGCGTCGCGCTTGCGGCGGCGATGGCGGCGCACGCGCATGGCGGCATGGACGTCTCCGACGGCTTCGTCGGCGATCTGACCAAGATGCTCGCCGTCTCCGGCGTCAGCGCCCGCGTGCCGATCTATCGCCTGCCGCTGTCGCTCCCCGCGCGGGCGGCGATCGCCGCCAATCCGGACCTGTTCGCGGTTGCCGCGACCGGCGGCGACGACTATGAACTCCTCGCCTCGATCGCGCCCGAATCCGCGCCCGCCTTCGAGGCGGAAGCCGCCGCCGCGGGCGTGCCGGTCGCCTTCGTCTGCGAGGCGGTCGCGGGCTACGCTCCGCCGCGCTTCGTCGGACCCGACGGCGGCGCGGTTGCGTTTCGGCGCGGCTCGTACAGCCATTTCTGAAGGACGATTGGATGAAAGACGCCGATCCCACCCAGATGCGCCTGCTCGCGGCGCAAGCGATCGCGCGCGAGGCCGGAGCGCTGGCGCGCCGCCGCTTTCTCGATTCCTCGTTCAAGGTCGGCTTCAAGGGGCCGCAGGACTATCTGACCGAGGTCGACAGCGAGACCGAAGAGCTGATTTCCTCGCGCCTGCATGACGCCTTCCCGCGCGACGGCTTCATCGGCGAGGAGACGGCGGGGCGCCCTGCGCGCGAGGGCGGGGCGGTATGGGTCGTCGATCCGATCGACGGCACCTCGAATTTCGCCCGCGGCGTCGCGCATTTCTGCGTCTCGATCGCCTGCGTCGCGGGCGGCAGGGTCGAGGTCGGCGCGATCTACGACCCGATGCGCGACGAGCTCTTCTCCGCCCGGCGGGGCGGCGGGGCGCGGCTCAACGGCGCTGCGATCAAGCCGTCCGAGGCGACCGCGCTCGCCAATTCGACGGTCGAGGTCGGCTGGAACATGCGCGCAGGGGTCGCGAAATATCTCGATCTCGTGCGGCGCGTCGCGCTCTGGGGCGCCGCGCCCTTCCGCACCGGTTCGGGCGCGCTCGGCATCGCCTATGTCGCGGCGGGACGGCGCGACGGCTATGTCGAATGCCATGTCAACGCATGGGACTGCCTGGCCGCGATCCTCATCGTCCATGAAGCGGGCGGCTACGTCAGCGATTTCCTGAGCGGGGAGGGGCTCACCAAGGGCAATCCGCTGATCGCCTGCGCGCCGGGCGTCAAGGACGCGCTGATCTCGGCCGCGGCGATCGAGGGGATCGCGCTTTGAGCGTGGTCGCGCTGACGAAGGGCGAAGCGCGGGCGACGATCGCGCTCGTCGGCGCCGAGGCGCGCGCGTGGCGGGTCGCGGGCCGCGACCTTCTCTGGCCGGGCGATCCGGCGATCTGGGCGGACGTCAGCCCGATCCTCTATCCGGTCGTCGGCTGGACGCGCGACGGCGCGCGGGTCGGCGGCCGGCAATACGCGCTCGGCCTGCACGGCTTCGCCAGGTTTGAGACTTTCGCCGTCGAGCGCAGAGCGCCGGACTTCGTCCGCCTCGTCCGCCTCGTCCTCGGCGACAACGAGCGCACCAGCGCCGTCTATCCCTTCGCCTTCGCGCTCGCCGTCGAGTATTCCTTGAGCGGCGGCGCGCTCGGCATGGCGATCGAGGTCGCCAATCCCGGCGGCGAGCCCGTCCCCTACGCCTGCGGCCTTCATCCCGGCTTCCGCTGGCCGCTCGGAGAGAAAGGGCGCGACGGGGCGTTCGTACGCTTCGAGAAGCCGGAGCGCCGCGAGGTTCCCGCGATCGCCCCGGGCGGCCTCATCGGCAAAACCATGAAGCCGGTCCCGTTGGCGGGCCGCGACTTGCCGCTCAGCGACGCTCTCTTCGCCAACGACGCGGTCTCATTTCTCGATTGCCGGAGCCGCTCGCTCGCCTTCCACGACGCCTCGGGCGCCTCGATGGCGATGGAGTTTCCCGGCTTCGCCCATGCCGCGCTCTGGACGCGGCCGGGCGCGCCGTTTCTCTGCCTCGAAGCGTGGACGGGATACGGCGATCCCGACGGCTTTGCCGGCGACCTCTTCGACAAGCCGTCGATGCGGGTGCTGGCCCCCGGCGGGCGGGCGCGGCACGAGGCGCGCTTCGTCTATCGGGCGGCGTGAGCCGCCGAACCTCGAGGGACCTTAAGCATGGCGAAGGCGTTCGTGCTCGACGGCAAGGCGATTGCGGACGGCGTGATCGAGAAGGTCGCGGCTGAGACGCGAGAGCTCATCGCGCGCGGCGTGACACCCGGCCTTGCGGTCGTGCTGGTCGGCGAGGACCCGGCGAGCCGATCCTATGTCGCCGGCAAGGGCAAGGCCGCCAGGAGCTGCGGATTTTATTCGCTGCAGCACACGTTTTCCGCCGAGACGAGCGAAGCCGAGCTGCTGGGGCTCGTCCAGGCGCTCAACGCCGATCCTGCGGTCCACGGCATCCTGGTGCAGCTGCCGCTCCCCAAGCACGTCCATTCGGCGCACGTGCTCGAAGCGATCGACCCGCAGAAGGACGTCGACGGCTTTCATCCGATCAATGTCGGCCTGCTTTCGATCGGCGAGACGGGCCGGACGCTCGTTCCCTGCACGCCGGCCGGCGCGATGATCATGATCGACAAGGCCTGCGAGGCGCTGGGGATGACGCTCGCGGGCCAGGAGGCGGTCGTCATCGGGCGTTCCAACATCGTCGGCAAGCCGATGGCGCAGCTCTTGCTCTCGCGCCATTGCACGGTGACGATCGCCCATTCGCGCACCCGCGATCTGCCCGCCGTCGCGCGCCGCGCCGACGTTCTCGTCGCGGCGGTCGGCCGGGCGGAAATGGTGCGGGGCGACTGGGTGAAGCCGGGCGCAATCGTCATCGACGTCGGCATCAACCGCGTGGCGGGCCAGGGGCTCGACGCCGCCGGCCGGCCGAAGACGCGCCTCGTCGGCGACGTCGCTTTTGCCGAAGCCGCCGAGGTCGCCGGCGCGATCACGCCGGCGCCCGGCGGCGTCGGCAAAATGACTATCGCCATGCTGATGGCCAACACGCTCGAGGTGGCGAAAAGGGCGGCGGGCTAATCGACCGCGGGCGCACCCTTTCGTTGAACCTAAATTCGGCGGTTGAGGCGTTTTCCGGGGGCTGAGAATCATTCATTTTCATATGCATGGGACAGGATTTCGCGCGCTTTGGGGCTCACCCGTCGGGTGAACAATCTCCGGTTGAACCCGACGCGTCGGGCGTGGGCGTCGTGGTCGACAGTTTCGCCGGTTCGAATTCGGGTCGAGTTTGATCATGAAGCGGCGTTTACGCCGCTCGGGCAATTGCCGTTCTTCATCGATTTTCTGAAGACCGCGGGGTTGTTCGAGGCGTTGGTGGCGGATTGCCCGCTGCGTTACACCAGTCCGAACGCGCCCAAGAAGCGCGACGTGCTGGGGACGGCGATGTTGTCGATGTTGGCCGGGCACAAGCGCTACGCGCATATCGCGGCGCTGCGGAGCGACCGCGTGTTGCCCGAGCTTCTCGACATGAGCAAGATCGTCAGCGAGGACGCGGTTCGGCGGGCGTTCGCGGCGATCGAGGAAGAAGCGGGCGCGAACTGGCTACGAGGTCATCTCGACCATTGCGTGGAGCCGCTTTTGAGCGAGCCGTGGATACTCGACGTCGATACGACGGTGAAGCCGCTCTACGGCCATCAGGAAGGAGCGGTGGTCGGCTACAATCCCAAGAAGCCTGGGCGGCCCAGCCACTGCTATCACACCTATTCGATGGCGGGGACGCGATTGGTTCTCGAGGTGGATGTGAGCGCGGGCAACGAGCACACTTCCAATCACAGCGCGCCTGGCCTTTGGGCGCTCTTGGACCGAACGCCGCGCGATTGTTGGCCTTCTCTTTTGCGCGGCGACAAGGGCTTCGGCAATGAGGGGATCATGGGCGAAGCCGAGCGGCGCGCTTTGCCGTATTTGTTCAAGCTACGGCTGACCGCCAACGTCAAACGCGCGATCGAGCGTCTTTCGGGGCAGAGTGATTGGGTCGATTCGGGCCAAGGTTGGCAAGCCAAGGGGACCGAGATTCGATTGCAAGGCTGGAGCCGACAACGGCGCGTCGTCGTATTGCGGCGGCGCGTGAGAGGCGCGCTGGCGACGCCCGCGATGGACGAGGATGGACCGCCTCGGCTCGCCTTCCTCGACATCGGTGCGAGCGAGGAGATGTGGGAATATCAGGTTCTCGCGACCACGCTCGCCGAGGCCCTGGAAAGCTTTGGCCAGCTCTATCGCGACCGCGGCGATGGAGAGAATGTCTTCGACGAGTTGAAGAACCAATGGGGCTGGGGCGGCTTCGTCACGCATGACCTGGCGCGCTGTCGTCTGGCGGCCCGCCTCGTGGCGTTGTTTTATGATTGGTGGAACATCTTCACGCGCTTGGCCGAGCCGGATCGTCACCGAGAAGCGATCACGAGCCGGCCATTGTTGTTGCACGCCATCGCCGAACGGGTGCGCCATGCGCGACAAACGACGATCAAGATCGCCAGCACGCACGCCAAGTCCGTTCCCGCTGCAAAGGCGCTTCGAGCGGTAGCCCTATTCCTGAGGCGGTTGGTCACAAATGCGGAGCAGTTGACGCCCTGGCAGCGTTGGCGCGAAATCCTCTCCCGCGCCTTTCAAGCCTTCCTCAAAGGCCGCGCCCTGCGCGCGCCGCCGCGCTTATGTCCATCTTGACGCAACCGCAGATTGAACCCCCCCCGCTTCACGAACGACGATCAGAGCCAACTGCCGAATTTAGGTTGAAGGATTTCGTTGCGGCAGCGTTAGCAAGAACCGGCAAATCGACGCAGTTTATGCTGTGTACAAGAATCTCTGCCTTGCATAAGACCTTGATTTCATTAGATTTCAGCAGAATCGGTCAGCAGCGAAGGAGTTATCTCCGTCGTCCCAAACTGGAACGATCGGAGGTTTTCGTTAATGATTCGTCGCCACACTTGGATCTGGCGTTGGGGACCGCGCGCCCCGCGAGTTCGCATCCGAAGGGCGCGCGGACCTTCAACGCCGGCTCGGTAAGGAGTACAGCGGTGAACCTGTCTATCGTGATCGCGCTACTCACACTTGTGGTAGCAATTCTGATGCTAATCGACGCGCTTGCTAGATAGCAAGCGTGCGCCTCCGGCGCGATCGCCGGAGGCCCCTTAACTTCTGATACTAAACGATTAAAGAGCTGTTAATAATTCGTAAAGCGCCTGCGGGGCGGCGACAAAATAAGATCGAGCAGCGCGAACAGGGGAGTCCCGACCAGCAGTGCGGTCGAGGGCGCGTTTAGCCGCTTCGGGAGAACACCACAACGCGAGCGCGCGGGGCATCGACCGCGTTCGGCGGGCGGGGCTTGGTTCCGAGCGTGACGACGTCGCCGCCGCCGCAAATCGGGACCCTTTCGTCGTGAAACGCGCTCGAGCAGCGCGACGGGCGGGGACTCGACCCATCGGGCAAGCCGAAGACGCGCCTCGTCGCCGAAGTCGCCACCGCTGAAGCCCCCTATGTCGCCGCCGCCATCGAACCCGCGCCGGGCGGCGTCGGCAAAATGGCGATCGTCATGCCGACGGCAAACGCGCTCGCGGCGGAACTGCCGACGGGGCGTGGGCGGCGCCGCGCCACTTTGTCACAGCGTCCGACCGATCGCCGGAGGTTGCTTCTTTTCTAGGCAAAGCGGTTAGAGCTTATACGACAGCCTGCGGCTGTTCCCGAGGGGATGATTAATTTATAGACAAACGGGTTAAAAGGTTGATAGAGGTCCGTCCGAAGGCTGCCACGAAGCGAGCGTGAGCGGTCCAAGCACAGGAACGCCGTTTTGTGATTGCGCGACCGCCCGCGACGCGCCAGGACTTGAATGCAGGGGATCGACGCCGCCGGCAGGCTGGAGGCGCGCCTCCCCGGCGGTCGCCCGCGCAGATGACCACCGCCACGCCGATCGCGAGCACGCTCGAGGCGGCGAAAGGAGCGGCGGCCAAGCCCTCCGCTCCGGCGTTTGGGGCTTCGATCCGGATCCGGCGTCGACGCCGCCAGGGCGACCCTGCGCGTCCGTGGCGCCGTTCTTGCGAAAGTTCGACCGGGCGGTCGGACCCGCAACCGCGCTTCGGCCCTCGTCGCAGTCCGGCGATCCCCGCGACGCCGCGATGCGTCATCTGTCGCGACGTGGGGCCAACCGCGTGAAACCGAACATCGCGCGCAACCGAAAATGAGGTCGATTTGAGCGTTTTGTTTCTGTTGGCCGACTTCGCGCCTGTGGTAACTCTTTCTATACTCGCTCATGTCGGCTATTCGCCGTCAGGCAATTCGAATCAGGGTCCCAATTCGAAGGATTTTGTTGCAGCAGCGTTAACGGGAAGCGGCCAATCGACGCAGTTGGTGCTGTACACAAGATTCTCAGCTTTGCATAAGGCATTGATTTCATCAGACTTCAGCAAGATCTGTCAACAGCGCGAGCGTTATCTCCGTCGTCCTAATCTGGAACGATCGGAGGTTTTCGTTAATAATTCGTCTCCAGATTGATTCGAATGGAAGAAGAGCCCATGCACGCCGGAGATCCGCAATGAATGCCGAGACCGCGTATGCCTTCGCGCAACCGGGTTCGAAGGAGGCCCCGCTCGCCGCCTCCGGCAGGGGCGGGGACATCTTCAGCCTGTTCTCGTCGGCCTATGCGCGCGAGCGACGCGAGGCGATGCGCCTGACGGACTTTCTCGAGGGATGCCGAGACGATCCCGGCATGACGGCGAGCGCCGCCGAGCGCATGATCGCCGCCATCGGCGAGCCGGTCGTCGTCGACACGGCCAAGGACCCCCGGCTCGGCCGCATCTTCCTCAATCGCACGATCAAGCTCTATCCCACCCTTTCCGGATTCTTCGGCATGGAGGAGACGATCCAGCGCGTTGTCGGCTATTTCCAGCACGCCGCGCAGGGGCTCGAAGAGCGCAAGCAGATCCTCTATCTCCTCGGCCCGGTCGGCGGCGGCAAGTCTTCGCTCGCCGAACGCCTCAAGGCGCTGATGGAGACCCAGCCGATCTACGTGCTCGCCGCCGGCGAAGAGATGAGCCCGGTGTTCGAATCGCCGCTCGGCCTGTTCCGCCCGGAGACGATGGGCGCCGTCCTCGAGAGCCGCTACGGAATTCCGATGCGGCGCCTCACCGGCATCTGCTCGCCCTGGGCGGCCAAGCGCCTCGACGCCTTCGACGGCGACATCTCCCGCTTCTCCGTCGTCAAGCTCTACCCGTCCAAGCTGCGCCAGATCGGCGTCGCCAAGACCGAGCCCGGCGACGAGAACAACCAGGACATCTCCACCCTCGTCGGCAAGGTCGACATCCGCAAGCTCGAGCATTTCTCGCAACACGACCCGGACGCCTACAGCTATGCGGGCGGCCTCAACCGCACGACGCAGGGGCTGCTCGAGTTCGTCGAGATGTTCAAGGCGCCGATCAAGGTGCTCCATCCCCTGCTGACGGCGACGCAGGAAGGCAATTACGCCGGCACCGAGAATCTCGGCGCCCTGCCGTTCCAGGGGATCGTGCTCGCCCATTCCAATAAATCGGAGTGGGAGCAATTCAAGAACAACAGGAACAACGAGGCGTTCCTCGACCGCATCTGCGTCGTCAAGGTGCCCTACTGCCTGCGGGTGGCCGAAGAGGCGATGATCTACGCCAAGCTCCTCGAGGGCAGCGAATTGTGCGAGGCGCCCTGCGCGCCGGAAGTGCTCGAAATCCTCGCGCGCTTCTGCATCCTCACCCGCCTCAAGGAGCACCAGAACTCGCCGCTCTATTCGAAGCTGCGGATCTACAACGGCGACAGCCTGAAGGATGCCGACCCCAAGGCGAAATCGGTGCAGGAATATCGCGAGATCGCGGGTGTCGCCGAGGGCATGACGGGCGTCTCCACCCGCTTCGCCTTCAAGGTTCTGTCCGAGACCTTCAACTGCGACAACGAGGAAATCGCCGCCGACCCGGTCCATCTCATGTATGTGCTCGAGCAGGCGATCAAGCGCGAGCAGCATCCGAAGGACGTCGAGGACCGTTATCTCGACTTCATCAAGTCGACTCTCGCGCCGCGCTACGCCGAGTTCATCGGCCGCGAAATCCAGAAGGCCTATATCGAGTCCTACAGTGAATACGGCCAGAACCTGTTCGACCGCTACATCGCCTACGCCGACGCCTGGATCGAGGAGCAGGACTTCAAGGACCCCGACACCGGACAGGTCTTCGACCGGCAGGTGCTCGACGCCGAGCTCTCCAAGACCGAGAAGCCGGCGGGCATCGCCAACCCGAAGGACTTCCGCAACGAGATCGTCAAGTTCGCGCTCCGCTCGCGCGCAGCCAACATGGGCCGGAACCCGTCGTGGACGGCTTACGAGAAGATCCGCGAAGTGATCGAGAAGCGCATGTTCAGCCAGGTCGAGGACTTGCTGCCGATCATCAGCTTCGGGACCAAGCAGGATTCCAAGACCGAGAAGCAGCACGCCGACTTCCTCGACCGGATGAAAGCGCGCGGCTACACCGAGCGCCAGGTCCGCCGGCTCGTCGAGTGGTACATGCGGGTCAACAAGGCCGGATAGCCGGGAGAACGGGAAGCGGCCATGGCCCAGTTCGTCGATCGCCGTCTCAATCCGCGCGACAAGAGCCTGGGCAACCGCCAGCGTTTCCTTCGCCGCGCCCGCGCCGAGGTCAAGCGCGCGGTCGACAAGGCGGTCGCCGAGCGCTCCATCGCCGACGCCGGCAAGGGCGGCTCGGTCTCGATCCCCAACGACGGCCTCGGCGAGCCGCAATTCCATCTCGCCGGCGAGGGCGGCGAGCGCCAATACGTCCTGCCCGGCAACAAGGACTTCGTCGCCGGAGACCGCATCGCCAAGCCCAAGGGCGGCGGCGCCGGCGGGTCGGGCCGGCAGGGCTCGGACTCCGGCAGCGGCGAGGACCCGTTTTCCTTCGCGCTGAGCGAAGCCGAGTTCCTCGACATCCTGTTCGAGGACCTGGAGCTTCCCGACCTCGTCAAGGCTTCGCTCAAGGACGTGAGCGCGCGCCAGTTCCGCCGCGCGGGCTATACCAACGACGGCGCGACGCCGAACCTCGCCGTCTTGCGCACGATGCGCGTCAGCATGAGCCGCCGCCTCGCGCTTCGCCGCCCGACCGACGCCGAGGTCGAGCGGCTCGAGGCGGAACTCGCCGCGCTGCACGCCAAGGCGGCCCCGGAGGTCGCCGACCAACAGCGCATCGGCGACCTCTACGCCGAGATCGAGCGCCTCAGGCGCCGGCAGCGCGCCGTCCCGTTCATCGATCCGATCGACGTGCGCTACAGCCGCTTCGCGCCGACGATCGTTCCGCGCGCCAAGGCGGTCATGTTCTGCCTGATGGACGTGTCGGCCTCGATGGGCGAGCGCGAGAAGGACCTCGCCAAGCGCTTCTTCATCCTGTTGCACCTCTTCCTCAAGCGCAAATACGAGCGCGTCGACATCGTCTTCATCCGCCACACGCACGAGGCGGCGGAAGTGGACGAGCAGGAATTCTTCTATGGCCGCGAGACCGGCGGCACCGTTGTCAGCTCCGCGCTCAAGACGATGATCGCCGCGCGCGAGGCGCGCTATCCCATAGCCGACTGGAACGTCTATTGCGCCCAGGCCTCCGACGGCGACAATTCGGGGAGCGATTCGCGCGAGTGCGTCGCGCTGCTTGCCGGGGCGATCCTGCCGTCGACCCAATATTACGCCTATATCGAGATCGCCGACGAGGGCGCGAGGGATGACGACGGGGGTCGCCAGAAAGACCTGTGGCGCGCCTACGCCGGGCTCAAGGAGGCCGCATCCAATTTCGCGACGGCGCGCGTCGCCGGGCGCGCGGACATCTATCCCGTCTTCCGCAAGCTCTTCGCCAAGCAGGCGAAGCAGGGGAGGTCGCCATGACCGCAACAACTCTGAGCCCCGGCAAATCCTCCACCCGCGGCTGCCTTTTCGACGGCGCCGAGTGGGACTTCGCGACGGTGCGGCGCGCTTACGAGGCGATCGAGGCGATCGCGCGCGACGAGCTCGGCCTCGACGTCTATCCGAACCAGATCGAGATCATCTCGGCCGAGCAGATGCTCGACGCCTATTCCTCGGTCGGCATGCCCTTGATGTACGCGCACTGGTCCTACGGCAAGCGCTTCGTCCGCGACGAGGTCCTCTACCGCAAGGGCTACCAGGCGCTCGCCTACGAGATCGTCATCAACTCCAATCCGTGCATCAGCTATTGCATGGAGGAGAACACGATGGCGATGCAGACCGTCGTCATCGCCCACGCCGCCTTCGGCCACAACCACTTCTTCAAGAACAACTATCTGTTCCAGCAGTGGACCGACCCCACCGGCATTCTCGACTATCTCGATTTCGCCAAGCGCTACGTCGCCGCCTGCGAGGAGCGCAACGGCGTGGCGGCGGTCGAGGCGACGCTCGACGCGGCGCACGCCCTGATGGGCCAGGGCGTGTTCCGCTATCGCCGCGCCGCCAAGCTGAAGCTAGCCGAGTACGAGCGGCGACGGCGCGAGCGGCTGGAGCGGGAGGCGCGGGACTATTGCGACCTCTGGCGCACCGTGCCCGGAGCGGCGTCCGCGCGCACGAGCGACCTCAGCGAGGAGGAGGCGCGCGAACGCAAGCGCCGCCTGCGCCTGCCCGAGGAGAACCTGCTCTATTTCCTGGAGAAGAACAGTCCGGTGCTGCGCGACTGGCAGCGCGAGCTGTTGCGCATCGTGCGCAATATCGCCCAATATTTCTATCCCCAGCGTCAGACCAAGCTGATGAACGAGGGCTGCGCGACCTTCGTCCACTACACGATCGTCAACCGGCTCTATGACAAAGGCCTCATCTCGGAGGGCGCGCTTCTCGAAATCCTGCACAGCCACGCCAACGTCGTCGCGCAGTTCGACTTCGACGATCCGCGCTACGGCGGCGTCAACCCCTATGCGCTCGGCTTCGCGATGATGCAGGACATTCAGCGCATTTGCGTGGCGCCGACCGACGAGGACCGCGAATGGTTCCCCGACATCGCCGGCCGCGGGGACTGGCGCGCCGTGCTGCGCGACGTCTGGGCCAACTACCGCGACGAATCCTTCGTGCGGCAGTTCCTCTCCCCCCGTCTCATGCGCAAGTTCCGGCTGTTCGCGCTCTCCGACAAGGCCTCCGAGTCGAGCCTCAGGGTCGAGGCGATCCACGACGCCGAGGGCTACCGCCGCGTGCGCTCGGCGCTCGCCGACAGCTACGACGTCGCGGCGAACGAGGCGGACATCCAGATCGTCGACGTCGATCTTCTCGGCGACCGTCCGCTCATCCTGCGCCACACGACGCGCAAGGGCGTCGGCCTCGCCGAAGCCGGGCGCGACGCGACGCTGCGCCACATCCGCCGTCTGTGGGGCTACGAGGTGCGGCTCGAGGAGACGCCGGCCGGCTGAGCGCAGGCCAATTCCGCCGGCGCCGTTCGTCCGCCGCCAATCGGCGTTCGCGCGACGTCTCGGCGGCTGCGTTGATCGGCAGCGTCTAAAGCATTATACAATTTGGTGGAATTGGCGACGGCGCGCCTGCGCTCCCGCCCCCTTGTGGGCACAAGGGGGGAGGAGATTCGCTCTACCCTTCGGCCGAGCCGCCGCCCGGGGCGTCCGCGAATTTTTTTCCGTCGCCGGCGGCGGTCGGCGGCGGCGCCGGCCGCGGCGGTTTCCCGGTCGCCTCCTCGAGGATCGCAGTCGCGGCGTCGCCGAAGCTCCTGAACGCGAAGTCCGCCTCGACCAAATCCTTGAGCAACTCGACCGCGGAATCGTCGGACGCGGTCCAGAGTCCGAGCATAAGCTTGGCCTGCGGGGCCTTCGTCCGGATGCGGCGCGCCGCATATTTGACGCGGCCGGGAGTCTTCAGGTCGAGCGAGGTCAGGCAGACCAGCGCCGCGTCGCCGAGGTCGAGCGCCTCGATCTGAGCGGCGCCGAGACCGTGGGGCCTTTCGATCCGCGTCGGGATGCCGTGCGTCTCGGCGAGCGTCGCGACCACGCAGGCCGCCGCTTCGTCGAGCGGGTCGTGCGCCCCGATCGAGACGAGCGGCCGAGCCGACGTCCAGCCGCCGATCCGCGCGTCGGCCGGAACGATCGGCAGGCCGCCGGGCGCGTCTTTCCGGGCGCGCTTCTCGCGTCTCGAGACCCAATGTTCATGCGCGATCTCTGCGAACAGGTGTTCGACGGTCTGGCGGAACGCCGCGAGAAGTCTCGCCCTCGAGCGCGCCGCGCTCGACGTCCTTGCGGGCGAGGGCGAGCGCCTGCCGGACGACATCGTCGCAATAGGCGGCGAGCGAGCGGTTGGTCATGTAGGTCTTGGCGTGCTCGATGGCCTCGATCGGATCGTGCGCGAGCATGCGCTGATAGAGCGCTTCCGAATCCGAAAGCGCCGGCTCGTCGCCGAGCAGGATGTCGAAGAATTTGAGCGCCTCGACGTGGCGCCCGAGCACCACCAGGATGACGGTCAACGGCGTCGCGAGCACGAGCCCGACCGGCCCCCAGATCCATGACCAGAACGTCGCCGCGGCGACGATGGCGAGGGGCGTCAGGCCAGTCGTCCGCCCCAAAAACACCGGCTCGACGACCTGGCCGGTCATTCCTTCAACTCCGGCGAACAGGGCGACCGTCCATAGCGCCATGGACCAGCCGGACCCGACCCCGACCGCCAAAACGAGCGGGAAAATGAGACCGAGCAGGGCGCCGACGAAGGGAACGAACCGCAAAATCCCGGCGAGCACGCCCCAGACAATGGCGGAGGGGACGCCAATTCGCCACAGGCCGAGCCCGATCAGGGCGCCGAAGCCGGAATTGATCGTAATCTGCGTCAGGAAGAGATGGCTGAGACGATGCGCGGCGTCGTCGAGGGCGGCGATGGCGTGCGGAATGTCGGTCGAGCCCGCGAGGCGGATCACCCGGTCGCGCAGGTCCTCGCGCTGAATCAGGATGAAGATGACGAAGACGATGATGAGCGTCGTGGTGGCGAGCGGCGCCAGCAACGGGCTGACGAGCCCGATCAGGGTCCGCACGGGTCCGCCGAGCGGCTCGGGCGCCGCGACGGGGATCAGGTTCCGGTCGATCGGCGCGGGGCTCGCCGGCTGCGTGAGGTCGCCCGGGTTCTGCAATTCCTCGAGCTCTCGGTCGAGCCGCCTCAGGACGACCTGCGCCCGTTCCAGCGCTTCCGCGCCGCTCTTCTGCAAGCCCCGCAGGCCCTGGATCTTCTCCTGGATCGTCGCCTGGTATTTCGGCAGGTCGCTCGCGAGGTCTTCGACCTGCCGCGCCAGGATCCGGCCGAGCCCGAAGATGGCGGCGAAGGCGACGGCGACGACGACGACGACCGCGAGCGGGCGCGGCAGCCGCAGCCTTTGCAGCGCGCGCACCGGAACCGCGAGGATGAAGCTCAAAATGCCGGCGAGCGCGAGGGGGATCAGCACGTCGCGAGCGAAATACATGATCGCGACCACGATCACGCCGATCAGCAACGCGTTCAACGTCGAAGACGTCGAATTCATCGTCCCTCCGGCACGGGCGAGCGCATGACTGCGAGACGATGTGTATAACAGCCGTCGGCGAGCTGTCGAATCCGCGCCTGGGCGACGGAAGCAAGCGGGCGTGTCTGCGCCGATTACGAGCGCGATACGGTGATCGGGGTGAAGAGCTCGAGCCCCGGCCTCAGGTCAACGGCGTATCGCTATCGCCGGACAGGAGACGCGGGAAGAGCTGGCGAAACGACCAGGGCGCTCCGGGGGCGCTGCGATCGAACCGAAGCACGACGTCGAAGCGCGTTCCGTCCCATCTGCTCGGCATTCCGTCTATGGTCCGGCCGCGCGCAAGGGCGGGAAGGATCGCGGCGGCGATCGCCTTGTGCTCCCATGAGACCAGGACGGTTCCGGTCTTTGCGATGAGCTCGGCGACGAGGTCGGGTTCCTGCCCCAGCGCATATCTGACGATCGGCTTGAGGTTCAGCCTCGCCGCCAGCGGCGCGATGGTTTCGAACGGCCGTTGGCTCGGGTCATCGCCGGTTTGGGCCATTGGGTCGGCGGCGTAGATGACGGCGGGCTCTGGAAAGTCGTCGCCTCCGAGGCCGGCGCCGAACAGCGCAGACCAGCTTCCCGCGCGCTGCCAGCCGCGAACGACTAGGGATTTCTTGTCGTCCACCCCCTCCGCCGTCAATCCCGGACCCGGCCAGGACTCGCCCGGCTTCTCGGCGTGGCGAATGATGAGAATCGTCAGAGCCGACATGGGGATGTGCCCTCCCTGCGTCAGAGTGTCGCTCGGCGGTTCCTCTGTCAATGATGTATCCGGTCCCGTCCTGCTCCCGCCCCCCTTGCGAGGGCGGGCCGGGGCGCGGACGGGACAACGCGGCGCCGGTGAGTGGGCCTAACTCCATCAGCCGTTGGCCAGGGCAGCCCGAAAAGCAATCGAAATCGGCCGGCGCGCTCGACGCCGTCAGACGAGGTCGAGCCGAAACTTGCGGCCAAGCATCTCGGCGGCGCGTCGCAGCGTGGCGAGGGTCACGTTTCCGTCGCTCGGGTCGAGCGGGCGGCCGATCTGGCTGCGGCTCGCGCCCATGCATTCAAACCGCTTCTGTTTCATCCGGCGCAATAAGGGCAATGCCGGAAAAGTAAGTCCTGTACCTGCGTGGATCGCGTGTCAGCAGCGGGAACCGTGCGACGGCCGCATGCGCGCCGATGAAGAAATCGGGCAGCACGCCCGTGCGAGCGCCGCCTTGGGCACGGTATCGCTGAAACGATTTGCCCGCCAGAAAGAGCGCTGCACGCGGGATTTCGGCGAGGACGAGACCGACATCCGCAAGAACCTTGTCGACCTCCTCGATGCGCACGGTGCCGACGGAAAACTCGGCGTAGACTGCCGCATTGATCAGAACCGGGCCACGAATGGCGGCTGCATCGAGGTGTTGCAAAGACCACGTCGCCCATCTCGAATCGTTGGTTGCGATATCGAGAAGAACGTTGGTGTCGACGAGCGTCATCAAGTCTCGCCGCGGGTCAGCGCCATGATCTCATCGGTGGTGAGGCCGCCCGTCGCCGTGCTGCGCATCCGCTCGAAGCGGCTCGGCTTGACCGCGCGCTTGCCAACTCTGCGCAAGAAAGCGCGACCGTCTTCGGCGACTTCGAAGTCGACCTTGCTGCCCGGGTGGATGCCGAGCCGGTCACGAACCGGTTTCGGAATTGTCACCTGTCCCTTGCGCGTCACCGTCACAGCCATTCGCGGCCTCCGTAATACCGATTGCGTGACAGGTATTACCATAGCTCGGCGCTGCCGTTTCCGCCAGAGACGGACGCGCTCGCCGCCATCAGACGAGGTCGAGGCGAACCTTGCGGCCAAGCATCTCGGCGGCGATCGCCTTGTGCTCCCATGAGACCAGGACGGTTCCGGTCTTTGCGATGAGCTCGGCGACGAGGGCAGGTTCCTGCCCCAGCGCATATCTGACGATCGGCTTGAGGTTCAGCCTCGCCGCCAGCGGCGCGATGGTTTCGAACGGCCGTTGGCTCGGGTCATCGCCGGTTTGGGCCATTGGGTCGGCGGCGTAGATGACGGCGGGCTCTGGAAAGTCGTCGCCTCCGAGGCCGGCGCCGAACAGCGCAGACCAGCTTCCCGCGCGCTGCCAGCCGCGAACGACTAGGGATTTCTTGTCGTCCACCCCCTCCGCCGTCAACCCCGGACCCGGCCAGGACTCGCCCGGCTTCTCGGCGTGGCGAATGATGAGAATCATCAGAGCCGACATGGGGATGTGCCCTCCCTGCCTTGAGAGTGATGCGCGGCGGCTCCACTGTCAATGGTCGAGCCGGACCCCGGCGGCGGGCGGCCGGGCGCCGATTGGCCGGCATGGCGCCGCGGCAATGCGAAGTCTCGGGTGCCTTCGTCACGTGGCGTTCGATGCGGCGGTTGCGGAACCGGCCGTTGGGATCGTCGCTGCTGGCGATCGGGAGGGCGCTGCCGTTGCCGCTTGCGACCAGCATGTTCGATGGTGCGCCGGCCTTAATGGGACGTCGCGTACCGCTTTGGCTCGCATCTGCGACCGTGCGACATTGGCGTCCCGATCGTCGGTGTTGTCGGTCGATCCGGCGATCTCCAGCACGGAGCCCATCGGCCGCTGCTTGAGGGCGCCGGCGGCGGCGCGGTTGACGGTGCCGCTGGCCGCAGCGACTTCCCGGTCGCGCCAACGCAAAACCGGGACGAAGCGCTATCAGTCAATTAGCGTGTCTCACCGAAAGGGCGCCGTCCAGTTACGCCTTCCATCATCACCACGGCGCGAAAAACGAATATTGTTGACGAAGCTTGGGGATGGAGCAAAAAAAAAGCATCGCGGCTTTGGCCTTAGGGCGGAGTGAGGGCAGTTCTCTCCCTCGTATGCGCTCTCAAGCACTGCCTATGCGGCCTTTGGCGGAGTAAACTAAATCCTCGTTGGACGCGATGGCCGAAGATTTCCGAGGGTGAGCTATTAACGGGAGAGATATCGCTATGCGCGTCGAAGACGCTCGGGCGCACCTCCGCGGGTGCGAGCGTGACGAAGCTCCAGTTACGCTGCCGGCTTCGGTGTTGTCCCAGTTGCGCTTGAGCGACATGCCTGATGGAGGGGCGCTCCAGATTGGCACGCTTAAGAACCGAGCCAGTTGCAAATTTATTTGGAACGCCTCTCATAACCCCTCTCAAATCGAGGCAATATATTTAGAATCCATCCAACGGTTGTCAAGGCAATATTCTAAAATATTCCGCTTTACTGTGAGAAATATTTCTATATAGTGTCGATTTTATCGTCCTGATCCCTAGCAACAGCAATGACCGACGATCCTCTCGACGCTATGAAAGCGCGCTGGAACCACATCCAGGGCTATCTGTTTCCTTGGCTTCGCGAGGAAGTCGACCCGATGACCGAAGCGCTCGGGCGGCTCGTCACGACCCTCGACGTGATCGGCCTCGAGGCCTTCGTTCCCGAACCGCCCCGAGGCGCCGGCCGCCCGCCTGACGATCGCCGCGCCCTCGCCAGGGCTTTCGTCGCCAAGGCGGTGCTGGGCGTTCCTACCACCACCGCTCTGATCGAGCGCCTCGATGTCGACAAGTCGCTGCGTCGCATTCTCGGTTGGGAACGACGCTCGCAAGTGCCATCGGAAGCTACCTTTTCCCGCGCCTTCGCGGAGTTTGCGCAGGGCGATCTGCCCGACAAGATGCACGCGGCGCTGATCGAGCGCTCGCTCGGCGGGCGCATCGTCGGCGTGATCGCGCGCGACGCCACCGAGATCGAGGCGCGCGAGAAGCCGGTCAAGACGGAGCCGAACGACAAAAAGGGGGATCCGCCGCCGCCCGATGGCGCTCAGCCGACGCGCAAGCGCGGACGCCCGCGCAAGGACGAGGAACGGCCAAAACCCGAGCCGACGCGCCTCGAACGGCAGACCACGCAGAACCTCGATCAGATGCTCGCCGATCTGCCCACCGCGTGCGATGTCGGCTCCAAGAAGAACAGCAAGGGCTACAAGGAAACCTGGATCGGCTACAAACTGCATCTGGATGTCGCCTGCGGCCAAATCCCGGTCTCCTGCGTACTGACCTCGGCTTCCGTCCACGACAGTCAGGTCGCCATTCCCTTGATGACCATGACCGGCGCCCGCGTCTCCTATCTCTACGATCTAATGGATGCGGCCTACGACGCCGCCGCCATCCATGACCACAGCAAGGCGCTCGACCATGCGCCGATCATCGATCGCAACTTTCGCGCCCAGCACGAAGCCAAGGCCGAATGGGCCAAAGAAGTCGAGCGCATGAAACTCATCCATATGCCCGATCCGGACGACGTCATTTTTAATTTTCGCACCCTGGCCGAACGCGTCAACGCCCGACTGAAGGATGAATTCGGCGCACGGTCCGTGCGCGTGCGCGGCGCGATCAAGGTCAAATGCCACCTCATGTTCGGCGTGGCGGCACTCGCGGTCGATCAAATACTCCGCCTCACGCAGCTCAGGCCCGCGCCAGCCTGAGCGCCGGCCGCTCCGCCCCGCAAACACAGGGAAAATTCGCCGCGTTCGATGAATTTTGCAAGAGGCTCTGAGGTAGCCGCGATAGCCTCTAAAGAAATCCTGATTACGCGCTTGCGTCAGCCTTAAATGTTGGATAGAACAAACAACGAACAAGCTGTTTTCGCAGGGGTTCTCCGATGGCGCGCAATCAGGTGCAGTTCCAGAAAGGCCTCAGCGAGGCCCGTTTGCCGAGATTTACGGAACCGAAGAGCAATGTCATGCGGCGCTGGTCAAATGGCGCTGGCCGAACGGGTTCGAATGTCCTGAGTGCAATGGCGCCGATCACTGCGTCGTCACGCGCGGCGCGCGGCGTTTATTCCAGTGTAACGCGTGTCGCAAGCAGACCTCTGTCAAAGCGGGAACGATCTTCGCTTCGAGTAAGCTGCCGCTGCGCATCTGGTTCAAGACGATCTACCTGGTCACGCAATCAAAGAAGGGCATTTCCAGTATCGAACTCGGTCGACGCCTCGGCGTCACCCAGACGGCTGCTTGGATGATGAAGCACAAGCTCGCTCAAGTCATGCTGGAGCGTAACGCGAGCAAACGCTTGAAAGGCAACGTCCAGATGGACGACGCCTATATCGGCGGCGCCCGGTCCGGCCGCCGCGGGCGAGGCGCAACAGGCAAGACGCCGTTCGTCGCTGCGATCGCAACAACGGACGATGGCAAGCCAGATCAAATCATCCTTCGGCCCGTCAAAGCCTTCAGCAGCTTTGCGATCCGAAAGCTCGCAAGCACCGCCCTCAACCCCGGCTCCAATATCGTCTCCGACGGTCTGGCATGCTTCGCCGCTGTCACCCAGGCCGGATGCCTGCACACCTCAATAAAGACCGGAAGCGGCAAGCAAGCGGCTCGCACCCCTGCTTTCAAATGGGTCAATACCGCGTTGGGCAATATCAAAGCCGCCCTCGTGGGGACCTACCGAGCCGTGCGAGAAAAGCACGTCCCTCGATATCTCGCGGAGTTCGAATATCATTTTAATCGCCGATACGATCTCGGGACCATGATTCCCCGCCTCGCATTCGTTGCGCTGAGGACCGCCCCGATGCCTTACCGCTTGCTAAAACTGGCTGACGTTGCCGCGTAATCAGGAAAGAAATTGGGATAAAATCCTTTTGAGGTAGGTAACTCGGATGAAAGACTTGGCTGGAAAAACCGCGTTCGTGACGGGCGCGGCGTCAGGGATTGGACTGGGGATTGCTGCCGCCCTCGCGCAGGCGGGCGTGAAGGTCATGCTTTGCGACATTGAGGAAGCGGCGCTCGCTCGGGCAGTCGAGGGATTGAAGCTCACCAACGCGGACGTCGACGGCGTCAAGGCGGACGTCTCGCTCAAGCCCGACCTCAAAGCGGCGGCCGAAGCCACCATCGCTCGCTATGGCAAGGTGCACATTCTCGTCAACAACGCGGGCGTGGGCGGTGACGGGTCTTACGGCGCATGGACCGACGCAGGATGGGACTGGACCCTCGGCGTCAATCTGATGGCAGTCATCTGGGGAATCGAAATTTTCGGTCCCTTGATCGAAAAGCATGGCGAGGGCGGACACATCGTGTCCACAGCGTCGATCGCGGGACTGATCTCCTCCGGCGGCATTCTTCCGTACGGCGTATCCAAATATGGCGTTGTTGCGCTTTCGGAAGGCCTGCGCGGCGAACTCGCTCCGCGGGGGATCGGCGTGTCTGTGCTGTGTCCCGGATTCATCCGAACCCAGATCATGGACTACTGGCGCAACCTGCCCGAACGTTTCGATCGCAATTCCAACGAGCGGTTGGCCGAACTTGAATCCTCGGAAATGGCCAAGATGTTCCGCGAACGCGTCTCCAGTGGGATTGATCCGTCCTATGTCGGCGAACTGGTCCGTGAAGGCGTTGAGAACGACTGGCCATACATTTTCACGGACGCTGAGTTCGAGCCGCTGATCGAGGCCCGTTTCGCCGCAATCAAGGAGGGGTTCGATCGGATTCGCGGTCGTGAGCCGCGACGTTGAGCGGGCGAAGCTCGGCGCTGCCCATTCGTAAGCGTAATGTTGAGAAAACAATGATCCGGAAACTGAACCACGTCGCCATCGTCGTCCCCGACCTCGAGAAAGCGGCGAAAACCTATCGCGAGACGCTCGGGGCGCGCGTCTCGGCGCCGACGGCGCAGCCCGACCATGGCGTCACGGTAGTGTTCGTCGAACTGCCGAACGCCAAGATCGAGCTCCTGCATCCGCTCGGCGCGTCCTCGCCGATCGCGAAATTCCTGGAGCGCAATCCGGACGGCGGCATGCATCACCTGTGCCGCGAGGTCGACGACATCATCGCCGCGCGCGACAGGCTGAAAGCGACAGGCGCGCGCGTACTCGGCGACGGCGAGCCGAAGATCGGCGCGCACGGCAAGCCGGTGCTGTTCCTGCATCCGAAGGGTTTCGTCGGGACCCTGGTCGAGATCGAGCAGGTCTGAGGCTTGAAATCCGACCCTGCGGGCCCGGCCGGCATGAGCCGGCTCGGCGCAGACGCCGTGCTGGTGACGACCGCCTGTCTGTAGGATGTAACCTTCGCGGCGCAGGAGAACGCGGCCGGCCAATTGGCGCCGCGCGCCTCCTCGCCGCGCGCTTCGCCGCCCTCGCCGGCGCAATTCTGCTCGGCGAACGGCTGTCGCTCATCGGCGCACGCGAGGGCAAGCTCGTCATCGACGAGGAGGCCCCGCATCGCAAATTCGTCGACGCAGTCGAGCACGTTACCTTCAGCGGCGCCTTTGCCGGGAAGCGCGGGCAGAATGTGCTCTATGTGACCGAGCGCTGCGTGCTGGCGCTGAGGTCCGAGGGCCTTGAACTGATCGAGGTTGCGCCGGGGGTCGACATCCTCGCCCGCATGGACTTCAAGCCGCTGATCCCGCGCGATCCGGCGGAGATGGACGCGCGCATCTTCAGGCCCGAGCCGATGGGCCTCAGGGCCGATCTCGTTGGCATCCCGCTCGAGCAGCGCTTCGCCTACGATCCGCTGCAGAATGTTTTTTCGTCAATCTCGAGCGGTTTTCGCTGCACAGCCGCGACGACATCGACGCGATCGGGAAAATGGTCGAATCGATTCTCGAGCCGGTCGGCGAGCGCGTCTACGCCATCGTCAACTACGACAATTTCACCATCCTGCCGGAACTGCTCGACGAATACACCGCCATGGTGCGCAAGCTGGTCGACCGTTACTATTCCGGCGTCTCGCGCTGTACGACGAGCGGATTTTTGCGCATGAAGCTCGGAGAGTCGCTGAAAAAGCGCGGCGTCGCTCCGCACACTTTTGAGAGCGCGGCGCAGGCGCGCCAGGACGGGCGGCAGGAAGTGGGGTAGCTGAGAATTACTGATAACCTTGTAACCACGTGACTGCCTTGTCTGGCCAGGTTCCGGCGTACATCGAAAAAGCGAACTCGATTGGGACTCGGCAAACGGGAGCTGAAGATTGAGCGAGTTGAGGTCGGACGGCAGCTCGGCGAGCACGCTCCGTCAATGGTCAGGATTGGGAGCGGTTTTGAGGCTGCAGTGGACGGCATTATCGTTTAGCGAAAGCTTTGCGCCGCTGCTTCTCCACGCGCAGGCGCTACGAGTCGCTGAGGTCAACGAGCTAACCGAGGTTGTCGGAGAGAGTGATAAACGTCTTAAGCCATTGGGCGAGCCCTTGGCTCAGCGGATTGGCCTCAATCGCTGGCTCGCGGGCGCGCGGGAGGAAGCGTATTCGGACTGGCTTAAGTGGCTATTCGAAGAAATGAATGCGGGGGAGCACATTAAGGTCCTCAGCATCCATGAACTGAGCCCGAGTGGCGAGGCACAGGCCCGGGAGCGGGTGCGGGTTGCGAGGGAGCCGGTGGTTGAGGAGGGTCATGAAGGCCAATCTGGCAGAATCGATCTCATCTTAGCGTTGGGCGGTTGGGCCGACGTTGCGATTGAGGTAAAAAAGGGCGACGCGGAAAGCGCTGACACGAAAAAACAACGAGGCTATAGAAAATCCGTCGAGAAGCAGTTTGGCAGTTTGCCGAAGGCTTTCATCCTCCTTGTAACTTCGGCGAACGACACGGAAGTTGCCGGCTTCGAAGTCAGGACATACGATGAGGTTTGCCGTAATCTCCGCCGGCTAGCGATTAGCTGGCTGGACCAACGACTGTTGGCGTCGGCAATAACGCTTATGGTGGTCGCGGCGATTGAAAGCAACCTTCTCCGATTTTCCGTCCAAGAAAATTCCTTTACCTCTGCCACGCTATCGCACTTAAAAACTTTCATCGGAGGAACTGACTATGAATGAAGTTAACAAACAAACGGCAATGGATAGCCTCATTCGCGAGGGGATTCCTAGTTATCTTGACGCTGTATTTGCGCTTAGTCGGTTCAAGCGGAGGGTCACCGATGTCGCAGTCGAAGTTTTGAAGGCTCGACTACCAGAACTTGCGAGCGCGATAGGAATGCAAGGGCTTCAGCCGGACAGCGTCTGGCCGTACTACAATCCCGATGGGATGAAAAATGCATGGGATGGGAACTGGGCGTGGCTCACCGCTCGCATCTGGGTGCCGGAACCGTGGAATGGCGCTTGCCATCTCGGGCTGAGCTTTGATCGTGTCGAAAACGGAGGTTCGCGGACGTATGCCACTTTCATGAATGGGGAGGGTAGTGCGGCGCTATTCGCCAAGCTTAGGGCAGCCTACCGGCATCACGACTTTTACTATGAAGACGCCGATTTCCAGAGAGTGCGGGTTCAGCTGGGACTTAAAAGACCCATTAACATTGCGGGCAGAACTTCAGAAGATCATGGACCATGTCATCAATGTCTGGACGCAACTTGGCGGCTGGAATCACCTGGCACGCAGAGATCAGTGAATTGAAGTCGACCGCGCCCGTTGTTCGTCCGCGTGGTCCGCAGAAGCTCGGCGTGGAGATTCAGGCGCATGCCGTGGAAGCGGCCTAGTCAGGCCGAGAACCGCCCGCTCAGCGCTTGCCCTTGTCGCCAAAAAAGCTTTCGATGTCGCGATGGCCCTCGAGGATGTTCACGACCTCGAAGCGCCCGGCGCGGTAGCGGAAGAAGATCACGTAGCCTTTGAAAGGAAAGCTGCGAATGTCCGCGCGCAACTCGGGCGCGGCCGGCCCACCGTGGCGTCAAGCGCAGCGAGCTTGTGGCATTGCGCGCGCAGCTCAGAGACGAAGGCTTGCGCGATAGCGACGCTCCCACCGGTTTCGGCGACATAGGTCAGGATGTCGAGAAGATCGGCGCGGACGGAGGCGAGGAATGTCGCCCGCCTCACGCGGCGTGGCCTTTGGCGCGCAGCTCGGCGCTCTTGGCGGCGATGGCGGCGTCAAGCTCCTCGTCCGAAACCTCCCCGCCTGCCGCGATCGATGCGTCGAGCGTCGCTCGGAGCGCGGCAAGCTTGGCTTCGCGCTCTTCGACCAGCCGCAGTCCCTCGCGCACGACTTCGCTTGCCGAGCCGTAGCGCCCGCTTCTGACGATGCGGTCGACGAATTCTTCCCAACGTTCTCCGATCGACACGTTCATGGGCATGGTTCTCCGACTGACTGGAGCAGCAGATTAGCATAAAATGTGCAGATTATGATATGTCGCCGCGGCTCGGCTGCAGTCCCGAACTCCACCGACCTCACCCCTATGAGCCCTTTGCAAGACGCAAAAGGCCTCGAAGGGTGACTCGTCTGGCGAAATGGAGCCCTCGCCCTTCGAGACGCCGCGCCTCGCGCGTCTCCTCAGGGTGAGGTAGGCAGGCGGGGAGTTACTTTTTGGAACGCATTTCCTGCATGACCGCTGATCTTTTTGCCGATATCGAAGCTCCCGATCCCGTCCGTGAGACAATGGGCGAAGGCGCGGTCCTCCTGCGCGGCAAGGCTCTGCCGTTCGAGGACGAGCTTATCGCGGCTCTTGCCGCTATCGCCGAGCGCGCGCCGTTCCGGCGCATGGTGACGCCGGGCGGCTTCGTCATGTCGGTCGCGATGACCAATTGCGGCGCGGCCGGCTGGGTCACCGACCGGACCGGCTATCGCTACGACCGCAACGATCCCGAAACCGGCATGCCCTGGCCCGACATGCCGGGCTCATTCCTCCGCCTCGCCGCCGAGGCCGCGGAAGAAGCGGGGTATCGAAGCTTCGCGCCGGACGCCTGCCTGATCAACCGATACGAGCCGGGCGCGCGGCTCTCACTGCACCAGGACAGGAACGAGCGCGATTTCGCCAATCCGATCGTCTCGGTCTCGCTCGGGGTGCCGGCGATCTTCCAGTTCGGCGGCCTGAAGCGAAGCGATCCGGTCGCCAAATATCCGCTTCGCCACGGTGATGTCGCGGTATGGGGCGGGCCCTCCCGGCTTCGCTACCACGGAGTCGCCGCTCTCAAGGACGGCCGCCACCCGAAGCTCGGGCGCATGCGGATCAACCTGACCCTTCGCCGCGCCCTCTAACCCGACTGCCGGCAACCTCCAGCGGTCAAGGCCGCCGAGCAGCGGCGCGCGGTTTCACTACTGGCGCCGACCTTGCGGCGCCTCTCGGCGCGTCGCTCTTGGTGGCTTTCGTCGGCGCCTTGGCCGGCGCAACGACTGCGGCCGTCGTCTTCGCTGCGCGATTCGACGTAAGCCGTGCGCCCGGCGCCTCCGCGCGCACGGGTCCCGACTTGGTCGCCTTCGGGGCGAGCGCCTTTGGCGGAATCGGCGCGCTCGCGGCAGTTTTCCGGCGCGCCTGCCTCTTCTTCTCGACGCTGTGCTCCGTCGGCGACGGCAGGGACGCCGCCATTTCGATTCCGAACAGCGCCGCGACATCGTCGTCGGCGAGCACGCGTTCGCTCGCCGCCGCAGCCTCCGTCAGCGGCAGGTCGGCGCCGACCGTCGAGACGAGTTCCGTGCGGTCGACCCCGCGCAAGGTGAAGAGGAGGTCGGGATTGGAGTTGAGCCTTGTGCCGACGCCATAGAGCGTCGCCGCCACATGCTTGCACATGTCCGCCCAGTCCGGGCAGGAGCACGACATCTTGATCTCGGGCGGGGCCGGGAACAGGCCGTCGGCCTCGCGGCAGACCCGCTCCATCACGTTCTTCGACAATTTGCCTTGCAGCAGTTCAATGAGCGAGCCGATCGAGCCGCGCGCAATCCCGGCAGATCGCCTTCCAGCGCGCCGGCGCGGCGACGGCGACGTCGACTTTCACCTTATAAATCTCCGAGCCGCTGACCAGCGCCTCGACCTTGCCGCGCTCGATTTGCAAATCGATCACCGAGCCGTTGCGGACATAGGTTCGCCCGCGCGGAAGCCGGTTCTCGAAGTCCGAATAGCGTTCGAGATTGTCGCACCAGGCCTTGCCCCAAAAGCTCTGCGCGATCTTGCGGCCCTCGACTGCGATCGGAGCGACGACGCGCCCGTTCTTGCTGAGCTTCGCCATCTCCTTCTGCGCCTGCCAGCGGCGTTGTGCGACCGGCACGTAGGGTCGGAAGCCGTAGAAGCCCATCGCGTCATCCCTCCTTCGTGGCGGCGTCGAGGTCGAGCCTGACGAGCGCCATCAGGTCCCCGTCGCTCAGTTCGGTGAGGTTGATTTCGCCCCCGCCGCTCAGCACGTCCTCAGCCATTCGCCGCTTCGATTCGATGAGTACATCGATTCGTTCTTCGATCGTGCCACGGCAGACGAATTTGTGCACAAGAACGTTGCGCTTCTGCCCGATGCGGAACGCGCGGTCGGTCGCCTGGTTCTCGACCGCCGGGTTCCACCAACGGTCGAAATGTACGACATGCGAGGCGGCGGTCAGGTTGAGCCCCGCGCCGCCGGCCTTCAGAGACAGCACGAAGAAGGGGATGCTTTCGTCCTCCTGGAACGCCTGGACGAGGTCCTTGCGCTTGCCGACCGGCGTCTCGCCGGAGAGCGCGAGGCCGGCGTGGCCGAAGGCGGCGGCGAGCAGGTCGCCGAGCGGTTCGATGATCTCCTTGAATTGGGTGAAGACGAGCATTTTCTCCTGGCGGCTGGCGACGGTCTCGGCGATTTCGGTCAGTCTCGCGAACTTGCCGCTGTCCTTCTCGTCCCAGCCGACGCCGCCGAGGCCGTGCGATGCGTGGTTGCAGATCTGCTTCAGCCGCATCAGCGTCGCCAGCACCAGTCCGCGCCGCGCCATGTCCTCGGAGACCGAGCGCAGCCGCTCGTCGAACTCGTCCACCGCCGCCTGATAGAGCGCCGCCTGCTTCTTGGAGAGCCCGCAGAAGGCCTTGACCTCGGTCTTGTCCGGCAGGTCGGCGATGACGGTGCGATCGGTCTTCAGGCGGCGAAGGATGTAGGGCCCGACGAGCTTGCGCAGCGGCGCATAGGAGACGGGTTCCTTGGCGGCGAGACGCTTGACGAAATCGGCGAAGGCCTTCGACGATCCCAGGAGCCCGGGGTTGAGGAAATCGAAGATCGACCAGAGGTCGCGCAGATTGTTCTCGATCGGCGTGCCGGTGAGCGCGACTCGGCTGTCGGCGAGGAGCGCCTTGACCGCGCGGCTCTGCTTGGCGTCGGGATTCTTGATCGCCTGCGCCTCGTCGAGCACGACGAGCCGCCAGCGCGTCTTGCCGATCCAGTCGAGCCGGAGCGCCGAGCCGTAGCTCGTCACGACGAGATCGTTCCGGGAGAGTTCCTCGACCGCCGGCGCCTTGAGGCGGTCGGCGGCAGCAAACGACGGATGCGCGACGAAAACGCCGAGCGACGGCGTAAAGCGCGCGGCTTCCGCCGCCCAGTTGGCGAGCAGCGAAGCCGGCGCGACGAGGAGGCTCGGGCGGGATTCTCCCGCCCGCCGGCGGAGCGCGAGCAGCAGGGCCAACACCTGGATGGTCTTGCCCAACCCCATGTCGTCGGCGAGGCAGGCGCCCAGGCCGAGTTCAGCCAGGAAACCCAACCAGCGCACGCCGACCTCCTGATAGGGCCGCAGCGTCGCCTTCAGCGCCTCGCCCGGATCGGTCGCCGCAAGGTTCTCGGGCCGGCGACAGGCGGCGAGCGTTTCGGCGAGCCATTCGCCCGCCGTCACGCGACCCCAGGATGCGTCGGTCGTCTGATCGGCGCCCGCCAAAAGCCGCATGGCCTCGCCGAAAGAGACGCCCTCGTTGCTGGCGAGGCGCTCGATCGCGTCGAGTTCTGTCGAGCGTCGCCTTCAACCGCTCGTGGTCGACCTCGACCCACTTGCCGCGCAGCATCGCCAGCCCGTCGGTCGAGGCGACGAGCCGCTCGATTTCCTCGCGGGTCAGAGATTCGCCGTCGAGGCTGACCTCGACCCGGAAGTCGAGCATCGACTGCGCGCCGACGAGCGAAGGCGCCTTCGTCCCGACCGTCGCTTCGACGGACGGGCGTCTCGGCCGGTTCATGCGCCACGAGGCCGGCATGCGGGCGACGACGCCGGCGCGCTCCAGCGTCTCGACGTCGGCGAGCAGGCGCATCGCCTCCTTCGGCGTCCAGCGCAGCGGGTGGAAGATCTCGCCCGAATCGACGATCTCTTTCAGCCAAGAGCAGCTTTCGCTCGCGCAGTTGACCGGCTCCAGCAGTTTGAGGAGTTCGCTCTTTGCGCCCGCGCCGGCGTATTCCCGAAGCGCATGGCCGAGCCCCAGGTGGCGAAGGGCGCCATGCGCGCCTAGCGACGACGCGTAGGTCGCCAGGAAGGCGAAAGGACGGTCGGGGTCCTTGCGGTTCTCGGCGAGGTTGAAATGCACGCGCCCGACGAGCCGCCATCGGCTGTCCCGGCTCTGGAGGAAGGCCTGGATCGGCAGGCCGCTTTCCGCGAGTTCGGCCGTCGAGCGCGCGCTCGAGCGAGCGCCACAGCGAGGCGAGACAAGCGACGTCAAGATATTCGCCGCCGCGCATCGGCGGCGCCTCGTCGACGAGCGCGTCCAATTCCTGTTCGGCAGGCTCGGCGACGCGCGGTGCGCCGCCCGCGGCCGTTTCTCCGCCGGCGCAGACCGCCGCGACGAAGCGCATGGCGAAGGTTCGCCAGAAACCGAGCTCCGGCGAAAGACGGCTTCCCGCTTCGGCCGCGCCGAGTTGCAGCAGGCCGTGCCCGCCGCCGCGGGCGAACGCGGCGCCGAGGCGGTCGGCGACGCCGTCGTCGAGCGGAAATTCCGCCGCCCGCCGTTCGAGACGCAGGGCGCGGTGCGGCGTCAGGACGGGAACGGGCGAAAAGGGCATGCGCGCAATCGGGTTCACGGGAATCGGGCGGTTCCGTCTAACACGATCGAACCCGAAGCGCCTCGTCCTCGAGCGTCGCGAAGCGGTTTCGAAAGATCGCCCTGAACGTGGCGGAGGGTTCTGGGGCTGTAGGCGCGATCGCTGATCGCGCCTGGCCGCGCTCAGCGAGCGCGGCTACTATGCGTCAAGCGAACGAGGGCTGACATCGATCCGTCACGCCGCTATAAGCGCCGGCAAAGCCGGGGCCGCTCCACGCAGCCCCGGCGCGCGGATGGCCGGATCGATCTCCGGACCAACTCCGGGGACGGCGATGACGGCGTTGGAGCGGCAGCCTGCAATTCTAGTGTGAAAGGCCCCTCATGTCCGGCTCGATGTTGAGCAGCGCCGCGCTCGACGAGCGGCGGCGAAGAATTCTGTTTCGCGCCCGGCGGCGGGGATTGCGGCAAATGGACCTCGTCATGGGTCCGTTCGCCGACGCCAATCTGCCGGCGATGGGCGAGGCCGAACTCGACGAGTTCGAGCGCCTCATGGACGTCCCCGACCCGGACGTTCTGGCCTGGATCACGGGCGAAGCGCCGACGCCCGAGGAATTCGACACGCCGCTCCTCGCGCGCCTGAAGAGCGCCCCGCGCGAGGCTCTGGCGAGAGCCCAAGCCGCCCCGTGACGAACCTCGCGCCCGCCGTCCGACGCCTCGCCGAAGGCGGCGCGGTCACGCTTTGCCGCGCCCCCGAAGGCTTTGACGCCTTCGTCGCAGCGGAGCTGACGCGTGCGCTCGCCAAGGCGGGCGAAGAGCGCGCGGTTGCGCTCGTCTTCGTCGCCCGGGACGGCGTGCGGGCGCAGAATTTCATCGACGCGCTCGGCTTCGCCGCGCCCGAGATCGAGGCCTTGCATCTGCCCTCGTGGGACTGCCAGCCCTACGACCGCGTCTCGCCCAACGCCGCCGTTTCCGCCGAGCGCATGACGGTGCTGGCGCGGCTCGCGCGCACGCGCGGCGCCGTCGAGCGGCCGCGCATTCTGGTCGGCTCCGTCAGCGCGCTGACCCAGCGCGCGCCGCCGCTGAAGTACGTCGCCTCGGCCGCCTTCTCCGCCGCGCCGGGCAACAGCGTTCGGATGGACGATCTCGCGCTCTGGCTCGAGTCGAACGGCTACGCGCGGGCGAGCACGGTCCGCGACGTCGGCGACTACGCCTCGCGCGGCGGGATTCTCGATCTCTATCCGCCCGGCGCCGCCGCGCCGATCCGGCTCGACTTCTTCGGCGACACTCTGGAATCGATCCGGACCTTCGATCCCGAGACCCAGCGCAGCGTCGGCCAGCTCCGCTCGCTCGACCTCGTGCCGATGAGCGAGGCGCGGCTGACGAGCGAGACGATCCGCCGCTTCCGCCAGGCTTACGCGCTCGAATTCGGCGCACCGACGCGCGACGACGAACTTTACGCCGCCGTCAGCGAGGGCCGGCGCGCGATCGGCCTCGAGCACTGGCTGCCACTGCTCTACGACAGGCTCGACACAGTGTTCGACTACGTCGGCGAGGCCCCCTTCGTGCTCGACGCGCGCGCCGAGGAGGCGGCGAGCCAGCGCATCGCGCAAGTTTCCGACGCCTACGCGGCGCGGCGCGCGGCCTATGCCCAAGACCCGGTCAGGGCCGACTACAAGCCGCTTCCCGCCGCGCGCCTCTACCTCACCGAAGACGAATGGAAGGAGCGGCTGGCCGCCTCTCCGCTCGCGCGCCTGACCCCTTTCGAGGCTGCGCCCGGCGCGGCCGACATCGTCGATTGCGGCGGACATGTCGGTCGTAACTTTTCGCCAGAGCGGCGGAACGAGAACGCCAACGTGTTCGACGCCGCGGTCGCGCACATCAAGGCTCTGCGCGAACGCGGACTCAACGTGATCGTCGCAGGCTGGAGCGACGGCTCGCGCGAGCGGCTGAGCCACGTGCTCGCCGAACATGGCCTCAAATCGCAGGAGCTCGTCTCCTCCTGGCATCAGGCGAAGACGGCGCGCGCGGGCGCGCTGCCGCTCGCCGTGATCGCGCTCGAACAGGGGTTCGAGGCGCCGGACCTCGCCATCATCGGCGAGCAGGACATTCTCGGCGACCGGCTCGTGCGCCAGTCGAAGCGCCGGCGCCGGGCGCAGGACGTGCTCGCCGAGGCGAGCGCGCTGACGGCGGGCGACCTCGTCGTCCACATCGACCACGGCGTCGGGCGCTTCGTCGGCTTGCAGACGATCGAGGCGGCGGGCGCGCCGCACGACTGCCTCGAGATCCACTACGCCGGGGGCGACCGGCTGTTCCTGCCGGTCGAGAACCTCGAACTCCTGTCGCGCTACGGCTCGGAGACGGGCGAGCTCGACCGGCTCGGCGGGGCGGGCTGGCAGTCGCGCAAGGCGCGGCTGAAAAAGCGCGTGCGCGAGATGGCGGGCGAGCTGATCCGCGTCGCCGCGCAGCGCATGACCCATGCCGCCCCGCGCCTCACCGCGCCGGAAGGGCTCTACGACGAATTCTGCGCCCGCTTTCCCTATGACGAAACGCAGGATCAGGCGAACGCGATCGAAGCGACGCTCGACGACATGGCCGCCGGACGGCCGATGGACCGGCTCGTCTGCGGCGACGTCGGCTTCGGCAAGACCGAGGTGGCGCTGCGCGCGTCGTTCGCCGCCGCGATCAACGGCAAGCAGACCGCGATCGTCGTGCCGACGACCTTGCTCGCACGCCAGCACACCCAGGTTTTCCGCGAGCGCTTCTCCGGCCTGCCGGTGCGCGTCGGGCAATTATCGCGCATGGTCGGGGCGGCCGAGCAGCGCGAGACCAAGAAGGGCCTCGCCGAAGGCGGCGTCGACATCGTCGTCGGCACCCACGCGGTGCTCGGCAAGACCGTGAACTTCAAGGACCTCGGCCTCGTCGTCGTCGACGAGGAGCAGCATTTCGGCGTCGGCCACAAGGAGCGGCTGAAGGAACTCCGCACCGAAGTGCACATGCTGACGCTGTCCGCCACGCCCATTCCCCGCACGCTGCAACTCGCGATGACCGGCGTGCGCGATCTCTCGATCATGGCGACGCCGCCGATCGACCGGCTCGCGGTGCGCACCTTCGTCTCGCCGTTCGACGCGCTGATCGTGCGCGAGGCGCTGCTCCGCGAGCGCTATCGCGGCGGCCAGTCGTTCTACGTCTGCCCGCGCATCGAGGACCTCGGCGAAGCCGCGGCCTTCCTGCGCCAGAACGTTCCGGAGGCGAAATTCGTGACGGCGCACGGGCAGATGGCGGCGCGCGAGCTCGAGGACAAGATCGGCGCCTTCTACGACGGCAAGTACGACATTCTGCTCTCGACCGCGATCGTCGAATCCGGCCTCGACATTCCGCGCGCCAACACGATGATCGTCCATCGCGCCGACATTTTCGGCCTCGCCCAGCTCTATCAGCTGCGCGGCCGCGTCGGGCGCTCGAAACTGCGCGCCTACGCCATCTTCACCACGCCCGCCCGGGCGAAGATCACGCCGCAGGCGGAGAAGCGCCTTCAGGTGCTGCAATCGCTCGATACGCTCGGCGCCGGCTTCCAGCTCGCGAGCCACGACCTCGATCTGCGCGGCGCCGGCAACCTGCTCGGCGAAGAGCAGTCCGGCCATATCAAGGAAGTCGGCTACGAACTCTATCAGCAGATGGTGCGCGAGGCGGTCGAGCGCATCAAGTCGGGCGAGGACGCGCCGGCGGAAGACCTGTGGTCGCCGACCATCCAGCTCGGCGCGCCGGTGACGATCCCCGAGGCGTATATCCCGGACCTGCCGACGCGGCTCGCGCTCTACCGCCGACTCTCCGCGCTCGAGGACGAAGCCGGGATCGACGCGATGGGGGCCGAAATCGTCGACCGTTTCGGCCCCCCGCCGCCGGAAGTGGGGCTTTTGATGAAGCTCGTCCTCATCAAGGCGCTCTGCCGCAGGGCGAACGTCGAAAAGCTCGACGCCGGCCCGAAGGGCGTGACGCTCGCCTTCCGCAAGAATTCCTTCGCCAACCCGACGGCGTTGGTGAAGTGGGTCGCAAACCAGGGCTCGCTCGCCCGCGTGCGCCCCGACATGCGGATCGTGGTGGCCGACGATTTCGAAAAACTCGCCGACCGGCTCACGGGAACGCTGAGGATCATGCGCGAAATCGCCAAAATTGCGGGGAAGAAGGGATAGCGAGATCAGCTCGCGCTTTTCTGTCCTGGCCAGATCGCAATTTGCACGGCGACGCGCCTGATGTCGGCCCGCGCGAACGGAGCTGATCAGATCATCCTTGACGCCCATATTTTTCGTAGCTACGGAAATATGTAGCGACGTGGGACGAAAACAAGCGGCTGAAGAACCTCGCCATCCACGGGGTTGATTTTCGGGATCTCGAAGGTGTGGATTGGGAACAGGCGCTGATTTTCGAGGACCGGCGCAAGAACTATGGCGAGACGCGGTTGATCGCCATCGCGCCGCTTGGCGCCCGACTGCACGTTGTCGTCTACGTCGAGCGCGGCGGCGAGCGCCGCATCATTTCCGCCCGAAAAGCCAACAGCCGCGAGGTTGCGTTCTATGAGAGAGAAACTCGGTCGCCCTAACGCCAAAGAAGACGCGCGGATCGCGCGCGGCATTGCTGCTGATCCCGACGCAGCGCCCGATCTGTCGAAGCCGGTTGAGGGCATTGTGAGGCGGGTGGGACGTCCACTGAAACCCGATCGCAAGGTTTCGGTGACGCTTCGGCTCGACCGTGACGTGGTGGAGAGGTTCAAAGCGACTGGCGCGGGCTGGCAAACCCGCATCAATGCGGCGCTCAAGAAGTCTGGGGCGCGTTGATTGCTTCAAGGCGCTCTGCTGCAACGTGAATGTCGAGACGCGCGACGCCGGCCCGAAGGGCGTGACGCCGGCCCTTCGCAACAATGCCTTCGCCACCCCGGCGGCGCTGTTGAAATGGGTCGCGAGCCAGGGCTCGTCGCCCGCGTCCGCCCCGACATGCGCATCGTGGTGGCCGACGATTTCGAGAGGCTGGCGGATCGGCTGGGCGGGCCGCTGAAGATCATGCGCGAGATCGCCAAGATCGCGGGGAAGAAAGGGTAGACTACGACAAGGATTTCAACCGGCGGACGGTTTTCGCTCCGCATCGTCGGTCAGAGCGCTTCCGTTGCCCAAGTTCGCGGCTATGCTGGGGATGGACTGGCCGGGGGTCCATATGGGTTCTCTGATCCGGCTTCGACAACGGTTTGCGTTCGCCCCTGGACCCGTCCATCCGCCTGAGCCGCGAAGTTTCAGGAGGCCTCTCAAGGAGATCCGGGAATGATGCTCGAATTCACGGTTGGCATGAACATCGCCGGCGTGCGGCGAAGCGTGACCGTATCGGCGGAGGACGCCTTGATCGCCGCGCTCAAGGTGAAATTCCAAAAACCGGAAGCGACGATCAATTACGTGCGGCGCAGCAACAGACGCGGCGACCGCCGCCATCCGCACGAGTCCGCTGTCGCCGAAGCTTAGGCGATCGCGTTTCGATGGGGTGACCCGCCCGGGGCCCGTCGAAGCGGTCCCCACCGCCCAAGGCTCCCTCGTCCGTGTCCCCGCCGACATCGGCGTCGTCGCTGGCGGCTTCGACAAACTCGCCGACCGGCTCGCGGGAACGCTGAGGATCATGCGCGAGATCGCCAAGATCGCGGGGGAGAAGGGATAGGGGAGCGGCGCCGCAACTCCCCCGTCCCGTTCGGGAGAGGGGGCTCACCCCGGCCAGAACCCGGCGCCCAACACCTGCTCCGCCGTCCAAGGGCACGCTTGGGGAAACGTCGACTCCGCCAGCCCCGTCTCCACGACCGCCTCCAGCGCCGCGTCGCGATAGGCGGAGGCGAGCGCTTGTGGGAGAAGCGGCTTGAGGCTCGGGTTGTCGTCCAGATGGTCGGCGACGCGGTTGCGCTGGACCCGGATGCTGGCCTCCCAGCTTGGCCCACGCTTGTCCGGTTGGTATCGCCATTTCAGCAGGTGAAGCAGGAGGACGCTCAGGCGGCTGACCAGCTCGCGCTTTTCCGCTCTCCCCATGCTGTCGATTTCCTCGGCGATGTGCTCGATGTCGGCCTCAGCCAGCTTTCCCGCGTGCAGCAGGTCGGCCTGCTCGCGGCTCCAGGCAAAGAAATCGCGGTCGTAAAGCGGGCTCTTCACGGGCATCGCGGGACGATAAGAGGTCCTGCGCGCCGCGTCCATCGCGTTGGCCGGCGCAAGCTCACTCCACGACGGAATCGGGAAAATCGTTCCACCGCTGAATTTTCCACTCCCCGTTCTGGTTCACCAGCCAACCCTCATCATTGAAGGTCGCGACGGGCTTGAAAGTCTTGTCGCCCTCGGTAATCGTCAAGAGGCCGACGACGTTGATATGGGCCTTCGTCGGCGTCTCCTCCAAGATCACCACGTTGCTCATCAGGTGCCGCCGCCTGGCGCCTGCCGTCTTGAGCGCCTCGATCCGATCGCTGAGACTTTTTCGGAACTCCGCCCCGGAGAGGACGACCGGCGGAGCGTCGGGCGTTCCGGCGGCGAAGACGGCGTCGTCGGTGAACAGCTTGAACCAGGCGTCGGCGTCGGAATAGTCGAGGGCGAGCGCGTAAGCGCTGACGAGATTGAGGATGGCCAACCGGTTGGCGACGTTGAAGATCGTTCGGCCTGCCGGGGCCGCCGACGGATAAGAAAGAAGCGGTCCTGCGGTCTGCGCATCAGCCGCCGGAAGCCCGAGGCTGATGCAGCAGGCGGCGCCGGCCAGTCTTGCAGTGATCGCCAATCGGGTCACGCGCGCGCCCTCAACCAAAGCGTCGGCGATGAGCCCAAGCGCCAGGCTTCACGGCCTTAAACAAAGGCTAGTCTTTGCCTCGCGTCGCGTCCATCGCGGTCGACGCGCATACGGCCCCGTCAAGCGACGGGTTCGCCGCGCGTCACGTCCGCGCCATGATCTTCTCGCGCGCTGCGCTGGCGAGGAACGCCGAGCGGCTGAGGCCGCGCTCTTTGGCGGCGGCGTCGATGGCGTCGAGCAGCGCAGCGTCGAGGCTGATGTTGGCGCGCACCGTCCGGCCGGAGTTGAGCAGGAGCGGGATCATGACCGCGCTTTCTCCCTCCGCCAACCTCGCCCGAAGCCATGATTTCGGTCAGGGACGAGGGCTGGGGCAGGGCGAAACCGCCGTCGCGCCTGTGGGCGGCGACGTCGCGCAACGCTTCGGCGGCGTCGGCGATCGCCGCCTCTGCCGTGGCGCCGCCTCCGACGCAACCCGGAATGTCCGGAATGCGGACGCCCCAGACCTCGCCGCTTCCGTCGAGAACGCCGACATAATGGGTCATCGCCTCGCTCGTCTCTTCACAGCCAGCCCGCCGCCTTGGCGATCGACCGCGCGACGCCGGGCGACGGTTCACGGTGACGCGGGACGACGATCATCATCTCGGGACGGTCCTTGTGGACGAAGCGGTCATGGCTCCCGCCCCCGATGTTGGTCCAGTCATCCGCCTTGAGACGTTCGATCACCTTGCGGACATTGGTTTCGACCTTCGTCATGGTCCGCGCCTTGGCGTCGAATAATACTCGCCCCGCCATCGCGAGCCAAGCGGAATACACAACATATTGCGCATTGGCGTGCTATGCTCGTGCTGTGAGAGGACGGAAACGACCTGCACTCCCCGGCCTTCCACGCGATGTCAGGCGGCGCATTCGCTTGCTCAAAAGCCCATACGGGATCAAAGTTCGCGCCTGCACAACTCAAAGGAAGATTCCATGCCCGCCAAGCCTGCCGCCCTCTCGCTTTCGGATGTCCTCGGCCTCGGCCGGCTCGCCGCGGACGCGGCGCACGGCCTGACCGGCCTCATCGAGCACATGCACATGTCCATCCTCGAGACGCCGGGCCTCGCCCCGATAGCGCAGGGCGTGACGGGCGGCGCGACGCGCCTCGTCTATCGCGGCGTCCGCGGCGCGTTCCGGCTGGCCGGCGCTGGCGTCGGCGCCGCCGCGGCGCACCTCGGCGAGCCGCGGGACGATCGGCCGATTTCGCGGGGCCGGGAGGCCGCGGTCGCCGCACTCAACGGCGTCGTCGGCGACCATCTCGCCGCAACCCAGAAATCCGCTCGCGCTGAAAATGCGGTTTCGCCGCGACGGGCGGCCGCTCGCGCTCGAGCGGCGCGCCCTCGCCGAGGCGTTCCCGGACGCGACCGGCAGGCTCGCCGTGCTCCTGCACGGGCTTTGCTTCAGCGACCTGCAATGGACGCGGCAAAACCACGACCATGGCGCGGCGCTCGCCCACGAGCTTGGCTTCACGCCCGTCTACCTCTCGTACAATTCGGGCCTGCACATCTCGGTCAACGGGCGCGGCTTCGCCGAAGCGCTCGAGGCGCTCGTCGCCCAATGGCCCGTCGAAATCGAAAACTTCGTCGTCATCGGCCACAGCATGGGCGGCCTCGTCGCGCGCAGCGCCTGCCTTTATGGCGAAGAGGCGGGGCATCTGTGGCGCGAGAAACTCAGCAAGCTGATCTTTCTCGGCACGCCCCATCACGGCGCGCCGCTCGAGCGCATCGGCAATTGGGTCGACGTCATTTTGGGCAAGACGCCCTACGCCGCCGCCTTCGGAAAACTCGGAAAAATCCGCAGCGCCGGCGTCACCGACCTGCGTTACGGCAACCTCATGGACGAGGATTGGCAAAACCGCGACCGCTTCGCCCGCGAACCCGACCCGCGCCGCCCGGTTCCCCTGCCCGAAGGCGTCGCCTGCTACGCGATCGCCGCCACTGCCGCCGCCTCGCCCGGCGCCCTCGAAGGATCGCCTCCTCGGCGACGGCCTCGTCCCCGTCATGAGCGCCCTCGGCCGCCACAAGGATCCCGCGAAGAATT
This sequence comes from uncultured Alphaproteobacteria bacterium, assembly GCA_963805295.1. Classification (GTDB taxonomy): domain Bacteria; phylum Pseudomonadota; class Alphaproteobacteria; order Rhizobiales; family Beijerinckiaceae; genus Roseiarcus. Next base: position 83,499 of record CAWDTW010000041.1, read on the forward strand.
TGAAGCTCGCCCCGGACCGGCAATGGATCGCCTGCGAGACGGGGCACCTCGATCTGCTGAGCCGGCGGGACGTTTATGAGCGGATGGCGGGGTGGCTGGCGCAGAACTAGTGGCCAAGATTTAACGCTTGGTTCCCCGCGCCGACGGCCGGTGCCGACGTATTGCGGGCGTAGCAGACCAGAGACTTGGACGCTTCAATTGGGCGGAGAGCGGGCGTTATACGTTCGTGCGCCAGGACCTGCCCGGCAGCGCTGAACCGCACACGTACAACTCGCTGTCGGTGTGGCGCTGAAATATCTTGTTCGCCGCGGCACTTTCCGACGAAGGGGACTCGAGTTGATCCCAAAGGCTGAGGACTTGTTACGCATGCCCGTCGAACAGCTTGCGCCAATTTTGCTGAAGCTGGCCTACGAGCAACGCCAACAGGCTGGCTTCATACCGCGTACCGTGTGCGACGTTGCTGTCAGCGAGGGATACCCAGTTTGGAAGAAGGTGGAGGTGGAGACGCACCTAGCCCGCATTATGCATGGCGGGCTGGGGTGCGATTCAAAGCGATGCAGAGTAGGTTCGGTTTGGACTGATTTGGCGGGAGGATTTGGATGGCGGGCTTGGAGTTGAGCGATGATGCGCTGATGGCGGCTTTGCGGGCGCATCCCGAGCTTCGCAAGCGGGTGTCATCGATCGTGCTGGCGGTCGAAGGCGACGAGGGGGAATTGACGGAAGCCGACGCTGCGGAAGAGCGCTTGGTGGAGGAGATGCGTCTTCTGGGACGGGAGGCGCTGCACAGTTGGGCCGAGACCCGAGTGGAGGCGACGGAGCGGGAGATTCGTCAACGCCCTCAGATGCATCGCCAGGGTGAAAAAAACTCCGCTGGCATACGAAATTTGGCGAAATAGAGGTCCGAGAGCCGCAATATCGGTTCGGGACGCAGCGGGTGCGTCCTTTCGTGCTCGGGGCGAAGGTGAGCCCGTTGGGGTGTTCGCGGCCGCTGCAACGCGTCATCGTCGACTTCGCCGCCGATCAGCCCTTCGCGCAAGCGCGCGCCAAGTTGCAGGAGCACTACGGCTTCGCGATCGGCGAGAGCACGATCCAGCGGATCACGTTCGCCCACGCCCAGGCCATGCTCGAAGTTGGTCGCGAGGGCTCTGAATTTCCGGAAGCGCCCGGCCTGCGCAAGCCGATCGTCGTTGAGACGGACGGCGGCATGGTTCCGATCGTCGAGCCGAGTTGCGAGGGAAAAGACAAGCGCAAGGGCAAGACGTTGTCTTGGCGGGAGGCGAAGCTGTCGCTGGCGCACGCTCAAGGGAGCCGGACGCCGGTTTATGCGGGCTCGATCGAGGGCGGGGTCGAAGAGGCCGGGCGTCAGCTGCTTTCCTGCGCGGTTCGCGCAGGCTTCGGGGCGAACTCCCAGGTTCACGCGGTCGGCGACGGCGCGCCCCGTCTCGACGCCGTTCTGCGGGCGCTTGCCGGATGTTGCGAGCCGCCCGAAGTCGACGACGAGCATGCGCCCGTGCGAACCTGCCATCGCTATCTCAGCGCTCGCGCCAACCACCTGAACTACCGCCAAGCTTTGGCCGACGGGCTGCCAATCGGCTCGGGCGAGATCGAAAGCGCTCATCGCTACGTTGCGCAACAACGCCTCAAGCGGCCCGGCGCCTGGTGGCGCGTCGAGCATGCCGAATACATGCTCGCCTTGCGGATAAACCAAATCAACGGCGACTGGAACGCCTATTGGAAAGCCCTCGCCCAACCCAACTCCGCCGTCGCCAATGACAACAGCCCACAAAAATCACTGCGCCGTACCGCGTGACTGCATCAGTTTGGATCGCACCCGGCGGGCTGGCGGATGTAGCTTAAATATCTGATTTCGTGTAGAATCTGGTTATCGAGGCCGATTCGCGCGATTTCAGGAAGGGCACACCCGCCATGAACGATCCTATGTTGCCGTTGCCTGGGTTGTCACCTGTTTCGGGCAAGCGCGTCGAGGTCAAGTTTGACGGCGGCTTGTTGTCGTCGGATGGCGGCGTTCTGGCGTTGCGCGAGGTCGACCAGCGCCTTCGCGTCGCCGATCGGCTCGCCGCCTGCATGGTGGACCGGCGCGCGCCCGATCAGATCACCCACAGCCTGGCGGAGATCATCCGCTTTCGGCTGCTGATGATCGCGGCGGGCTATGAGGACGGCAACGACGCCAATTGTCTGCGAAGCGATCCGATGTTCAAGATGGCGCTCGATCTGACGCCGTCGGATCGCGAACTGTGCTCGCAGTCGACGATCTCGCGGTTGGAAAATCTGCCCGACGTTCGCGCCCTGTTGCGGATGGGCCGCGCCATGGTCGATCTCTATTGCGAGTCCTTTCCCGCGGTTCCCAAACGCATCACGCTCGACATCGACGACACGTTCGACGCGGTCCATGGCGGCCAACAGTTGCGGCTGTTCAACGCCCATTACGACGAATACGGATTTCAGCCGATCGTCGTCTTCGACGGCGAGGGCCGCTTCGTCACTGCCGTGCTTCGTCCCGCCAAGCGGCCGAGCGGCAAGGAGATCAAACCCTTCCTCCGCCGGCTGTTGCGCGCGATCCGAGCCCATTGGCCCAACACCGAGATCCTTCTGCGCGCCGACAGCCATTATTGCGGCCCCGAGGTTCTCGACTGGTGTCGGGCGAGCGGCCTCGATTACATCCTCGGCGTCGCGCCGACTACCACGTTGCGCCGGCATGTCGAAAGTCTCGAAGCCAGCGTAAAGGCACGGTTCGAAGCCGCGCCCAGAGACGGCAAGCTTCGTCGTTTCAAAGAGTTCTTCGACGGCGCGCAAAGCTGGAGCCGGGTCGAGCGGATCATCGCCCGCGTCGAAGCCGGCGCGGAAGGATCAGACACGCGCTTCGTCGTCACCAATCTGAACAAGCGCAACGCTCGCGTGCTCTACGAAGACGTCTATTGCCGGCGCGGCCAGGCCGAAAACCACATCAAATCCTGGAAGACGCATCTGGCGGCGGATCGCACCTCATGCACCAAGGCGACCGCCAATCAGTTTCGGCTTTTCCTGCACGCCGGCGCCTACTGGCTGATGTGGGGCCTGCGCGCATCGATGCCCAGGCGTTCGATGTGGCGCGTCGCGCAGTTCGACACGTTGCGCCTGCGCCTCGTCAAGATCGCCGCCCGCGTCGTCGAGATGAAAACCATGATCCGCGTCCATCTGCCGACCTCGTGCCCCGGCCAGGAAATCCTGCGTTTCGCCCTCCAGCGCATCCCGCGCCTCGTCACCTAAAACGCGGGGCGTGAGCGGCCCCGAACGTCAAACCCATCCCTTCAACCCGCAAACCCCCTCCACTCCCCCCTCAGGCCCAAAGCCGGAGACGATGCCGCGCGTCCGCGAGCAAGCGCGGTTCCGAAAAATCACCACAACGCGCCGCCGACCGACGCGGAAACCTCACGCCGCTGCATAATGCGGGCTAGTCGCCAGCGTCCTTAAATCTGTGGTGTTTTTCTAAATCTCTGTCGCGGCGATGCGGCGATGGAGGTGATTCGTGGCGGGCAGGGAGATTTCGGTCAAGAAATATGTGGTGAAGTTGAGCGCCGAGGAGCGCGAACGGCTGGAGGCAATGATCTGCGCGGGCAAGCATCCGGCGCAGTCGCTGACGAAGGCGCGCATCCTGTTGAAGGCGGACGTGTCGGAGGCGGGCGAAGGTTGGAGCGACAGCGCGATTTCGGCGGCGTTGGACACCAGCATCAACAACATCGGCCGCACCCGGCGTCGACTGGTCGAAGAAGGGATGGCGGCGGCGCTGACCCGCAAATACAATCCGAACTCCGCCCGGCCGCGGATTTTCGACGGGGCGGCGGAGGCGAAATTGATCGCCCTGACCTGCTCGCCGGCGCCGAGGGGTTCGCGCGTTGGAGTTTGCGCCTGCTCGAGGAGAAGGTCGTCGAATTGAACATCGTCGAGAAGGCCAGCGACAACACGATCGGAAGGACTCTAAAAAAAACGTCCTCAAGCCCCACCGCAATCGGCAATGGGTGATCCCGCCGGACGCCAACGCCGGCTTCGCCGCCGCCATGGAAGACGTGCTGGATACTTACCAGAAGCCGCGCGATCCCGATCGCCCCCTCGTCTGTCTGGATGAAACCTCCAAGCAGTTGATCGTCGAGACGCGCGCTCCAATTCCGGCCAGACCCGGACGAGCCGTCCGGCACGATTACGAATACGAGCGAAACGGCGTGCCTGGGAGGACCACCGCAACAAGCATCACGCAAAAGCCAACTGGCAATTCACCACAGACGACGCCCGCGTGAAGCTCAAGAGGCTCTACCCCTCATTTTGAATGACTCGGGCGACTAGGTGGCTCCGATCATATTCGTGCCGCGCGGCGTTTTCCGCTTGCACTATTCGCAAGCGACTTTCGAAAACGCGATCGCTTCAACGCTCTGAGGCGCTGCGAGCTTGCTCCGGGAACACCCGTTTGTGGCGCTCTCCTCCCGGACCGCAACCAACTCGGGAAAGGCAGCAAAGGGTCGGACATGATCGGTTCGCCGCGCCATCGGGGAACAACCGCTTCTTGCGCACTCCGGCCGTTAAGCCGGGCGCCAAACGTTTGATTTCGACCACTGGAGAACGCCGTCAACGCGAGAAGCGAAGCGACGTGGCGATCCAGGGCCGCCCCCGCCGCCTCGGCGTCTGGATCGCTTCGCTGACGCTCGCGATGACGGCTTGAAACGGACGGCCCCGCCGCGACAATCATCGCCCCTCGACCTTCTCGTCGGTCACCACCACAAAGCGCTTCAGATTGGCGACGCCGAAGGCGGTCGACATGGCGACGTCGGCGGCGTCGCGGCCGCGGCCCATGACGATGCGGCCGATGCGGGGATGGTTGTGACGCGCGTCCATCGTCCACCAGCGCCCGTCGAGAAAGACCTCGCCCCAGGCGCTGAAATCCCCGGGGTTGATATCGGGGGGAACGCCAATGTCGCCGAGATAGCCGGTGCAATAGCGGGCGGGGATGTTCATGCAGCGGCAGAGCGCGATGGCGAGATGGGCGAAGTCGCGGCAGACGCCGATGCCTTCGTGCATGGAATCGCTGGCGCAGCGGGTCGAGCGGGCGTCCGCGTAGTTGAAGCGGATTTTCGCGTGAACGAAATCGGAGATCGCCTGCACGACCCTCGTACCGCCGGACAGTTTTCCGAACCGCGACCAGGCGAAATCGGCGAGCTTGTCGCTGTCGCAATATCGGCTCGAGACCAGGAACAGCAGCGCGTCGTCGGGAAGGTCGGCGATCGGCGTCGTCCGCACATCGGGCGGCGTTTCGTCCGGCTCGCCCGAGTCGTGCAATGACGAAGCGGTTGGAGAATGTGACGAGCCCAGCCGGAACCTCGACGCGCGTGACCCGATTGCCGAAAAGATCGAGATAGGCGCGCATCGAGAGAGGGGGGTCGGAGGCGATCCGGTCCGGCGTGAGGAGGTCAGGGTCACGCGAGGGATGGACGTTGAGCTGTAGCAGCATCGGCGTCTGAGCCGGACATTCAAATGCGATGTCGAAGCCCGCTTCGATCAGCATTGGGCAATCCTCGTGTTGGGGCGATCGAGGCCGCGCGGCCGAACCAATGCGCGCTGCGCGAACGTTGGCGCCGGGTCAGAAAACCTCATGTTTCCGCGTCATCGAGAACATGGGCGGAGGGTTCTTGTTCCGGCAGACGTCGGACATTGACGGACACGACCATTCCCTCTTCGTCCTCGACGTTGCCGAAATAGCACCCGTGAAGAGGAATGGCCTGTCGAGCGTCGCGCGCGACCGCGACCCGGATGAGATCTCGATTGCCGACGATGCCGTTGGTCGGGTCGAATTCGACCCAGCCCGATCCTGGCAAATAGATTTGACACCACGCATGCGTCGAGCCTCCGCCGAGATGGCCCTTTCCCGAGTCGCGACTGGGCACGTAGAGATAGCCGGAGACAAAGCGGGCGGCGAAGCCGAGCGTCCGCGCGGCCTCCATCATCAGCGTCGCAAAATCGCGACAGGAGCCGCGCCGCGACGCAAGCGTCTGCAAGGGAGTCTGCGTTCCCCTTGCGGTGCGACGTTCGTAGGAGAACCCCTCCTTCATCGCATTGGTCAAGGTCATCAAGAGCGCGCCCGTCTCGGTCGGACGCCCCTGGTTGACGAACTGTCGAACCCAGTGGTCGAGTTCGCCGGAATGATCGGGGTAATGCCGCTCGATCGCCCGGGCGAGGTCGGGCATCTCTTCCGCGTCATAGGAGAACGGATAATATCGGGCTCTGTCCTCGAGCAGGAATTCCGGCTCGCCGAACGCGATGTGCTCGAGCGTGATGTTGTTCTCGACCTCGAGACGCCGGGTTTCTCCGGCAAAATCCGCAATCGCAACGCAATTGTCGAAGACGTCGTGGATCCAGCGAAGCCGGTGAGGACGCGGCTCAATCTCGAGGCTCGCCTTGAGAAGCCGCTGATCGTTGCTGTCGCGCGGGCGGAGCATCATCCGATGCTCGCCCAGCCGCACGGGCGATGCATAGGAATAGGTCGTGAGATGTCTTACCGTGAGGATGGTCATGCGCGCTCGATCGAATTTCCATCTGTAGCATAAATCTTGGGACGGCGGCCCCGGCAGTTTTTCCGGGGCGCATTGGGTGACCGCCCGGCGCGCTCGCGTCGCGCCGCCTCACTTCCGCTTCCCTCCATGCGTATCATTTGTCGCTGACGAACGGCGCGGCCGGCAGGGCCGCGCGCCGGAGAGATTTCGAGCATGAAAGACCCCGTGAAGGCGCAGCGGCGCGAGAGCCGCGCGGAGGCCGAGCGCCAGCTCGACGAGGCGATCGAGGATTCGTTTCCCGCAAGCGATCCGCTTCCGACGACAAGAACTTCGGCAGGCGCGCCGGACGAGCGGACGGCGAAGACGCCACGCGAGCGCCGGCCCGAGGGGCGGCGCGGGTGACGGCTTCGCGGCTCGCGAAACCCTGAACTTGAGGCGTTAACCGTCGCTCTCGACGGCCGAAACGCTCCGCCGACATTTTCTTGCAAAATACCGAAATCCGTGGCGCCATGGCCTCATGGATGCGATCGACATCGGCCATGCGCGGCCAGCGGCCATGACGCGTCCACTCTTGCCCGAAAAGTTGCTCCGATGACTCGGGAAATGGGCGCTAACCCATTGGAAAATATCAATTCGTGGAAGGAATTCGATTTTGATTTCGTTCCGAAAAATTTGGATTTCGTTCCATCCGGCTTGGATTTCGTTCGGACGGATTTGGGATTCGTTCCGATCGGCTTGGATTTTGTTCCGTCCGGCCTGGAAGGTCGGCCGGCCCCGGCCTTTCGATCCCGCCGAAGGAGGCGCGCCGATCGAGAGGCGGCCCCGGAGGACGCGCCGTTGCGGTTCGCGCGGCGCGGGCGTTGCAGAAGGACTGATTTTGGCGCCTGTCCTCCTGAAAACGCTCGGGCCTCGACAAAACTGCGCTACAGGGTCGAGCGGATGACGAAGGCGCCCGTCTTTGCTTCGTCAGCGCCATCCGGATCGAGGAGCCTGAGGCTGGTCACCGTCGCCCCGCGCGGCCCCCGCCGCATCTCGGCGAGCATCGCCTCGACGGCGGCGGGCGCGCCTTGGATCAGCGCCTCGACCGTCCCGTCCCAGCGGTTCCGCACCCAGCCGGAGATGCGCAGCCTCAGGGCCGCGCGGCGGACGAAGTCGCGATAGCCGACCCCCTGGACGAAGCCTTCGACGTGGACGCGGCGGACGAGCGTGTCTTCGGTCATCGCGGGACAGTTTATCCCCTCTCCCGCCTGCGGGAGAAGGTGGCGCGGAGCGCCGGATGAGGGCCATTGCCCGCCAGGCGGACCGTGTTTATACGCTTGCGCGGCTTACGCCGATTGGTATCGGCGAGTGAGCATGAGGAGCCTCGATGATTCACGTCACCTTTCCCGACGGCGCCGAGCGCGCCTATGAGCCGGGCGTTTCCGGCCTCGACATCGCCAAATCCATTTCTCCCTCGCTCGCCAAGCGCACGGTCGCGGCAGTGCGCGACGGCGAGCTCGTCGATCTCGCCGACCCGATCGAGACGGACGCGAGCCTCGAATTCATCTCCGGCGACGATCCCCGGGCTCTCGCGCTCATCCGCCACGACGCGGCCCATGTGCTCGCCGACGCGGTGCAGTCGCTGTGGCCGGAGACCCAGGTGACCATCGGCCCGGTGATCGAGAACGGCTTCTACTACGACTTCTACCGCCGCGAGCCGTTCACCCCCGAGGATTTCCCGGCGATCGAGAAGCGCATGCGCGAGATCGTCGCGCTGGACGAGCCGTTCCGCAAGAAAGTGGTCTCGCGCGAGGAGGCCAAGAGCTTCTTCGAGAAGAAGGGCGAGGCGTTCAAGGTCGAGCTCATCGACGCCATTCCTCCGGGCGAGGACGTCAAGCTCTACAGCCAGGGCGAGTGGACGGACCTCTGCCGCGGGCCGCACATGACTTCGACCGGCAAGGTCGGCGACGCGTTCAAGCTGATGAAGGTGGCGGGCGCCTACTGGCGCGGCGATTCCTCGAAGCCCATGCTGTCGCGCATCTACGGCGCCGCCTTCGCCAACAGGCAAGAGCTGGACGCCTATCTCGAGCGGCTCGAGGAAGCCGAGCGGCGCGACCATCGCAAGCTCGCGCGCGCGATGGACCTCTTCCACGTCCAGGAGGAGGGGCCGGGCTCGATCTTCTGGCACCCGAAGGGCTGGACCTTGTTCCAGACGCTGGTCGCCTACATGCGCCGGCGCCTCGCCGACGACTATCGGGAGGTCAACGCGCCGCAGCTGCTCGACAAACGGCTGTGGGAGGTGTCCGGCCATTGGGGCTGGTATCGCGAGAGCATGTTCATGGCGAGGCCCGCCGGCGAGGACGCCGAGGGCGAAGACGAGCGCATCTATGCGATCAAACCCATGAACTGCCCGGGCCACGTGCAGATCTTCAAGAATGGCCTTCGAAGCTACCGCGAGCTGCCGCTGCGCCTCGCCGAATTCGGCGCAGTCAACCGCTACGAGCCGTCGGGCGCGCTGCACGGCCTCATGCGGGTGCGCGCCTTCACCCAGGACGACGCGCATATCTTCTGCACCGAGGAGCAGCTCGCGGAAGAGTGCCACAAGATCAACGAGCTGATCCTCTCGGTCTACAGCCATTTCGGCTTCGACAAGATCGAGGTCAAGCTCTCGACCCGGCCCGACAAGCGCGTCGGCACGGACTCGATGTGGGATCACGCCGAAGCGGTGATGAGCCGCGTGCTCGACGAGATCAAGGCGCGCCACGGCAATGTCGTGACGACCAGCCTCAACCCCGGCGAGGGCGCCTTCTATGGGCCGAAGTTCGAATACGCGCTGCGCGACGCGATCGGCCGCGACTGGCAGTGCGGCACGACCCAGGTCGACTTCAACCTGCCCGAACGCTTCGGCGCCTTCTACATCGCCGCCAACAGCGAGAAGACGACGCCGGTCATGATTCACCGCGCCATCTGCGGGTCGATGGAGCGCTTCATCGGCATCCTGCTCGAGCACCACGCCGGCCATCTGCCGTTGTGGCTCGCGCCGGTTCAGATCGTCGTGTGCACGATCACCAGCGACGCCGACGAGTTCGCCCTTCGCTTCGCCGCCAAGGCGAAGAAGCGGGGCTTGAGGGTCGAGACGGATCTCCGTAACGAGAAGATCAACTACAAGGTGCGCGAGCACTCGCTGGCGAAGGTCCCGGCGCTGCTGGCCGTCGGCCGCAAGGAGGCGACCGAGAACACTGTCTCGGTGCGCCGGTTGGGCTCGAACGCACACACGATCACGAACGCGGACGAGGCGATCGAGGCCATGGTCAGCGAGGCCCTGCCGCCGGACTTGCGGGAGTAGAGCGCCGCGCGGTCCCGAACGCCCGTGACTATCGCCTTCTTAAGCAAGCAACTTCGCCTCTGACCGAGCGGTGGTTGGAAAGGAGGACTTCGCCGGGAAGTTTGAAGGGCCGTCCGATCGGATATACATAGACGACCCGTGGACTTGTGACGCGCGTTAGGCTTCCGTTGCGCGCGCAAACGCTGCATGATGCGATCGGCTTCGAGGAGCGGCGATGGTTCCGGACGACAAGCCGGCCAATTTCCGTCACGCGCTGCGCTTCCGGTTTCGCGGGCGCGAGGTTGCGCTCGACCGGTTTTCGCCACGCGCGACCGTGCTCGACTGGCTGCGCGAAGAGGCGGGGGCGAAGGGAACGAAGGAAGGCTGCGCGGAGGGCGACTGCGGCGCCTGCACAGTGGTGTTGGCCCGCTTGCGTGGCGGCCGGCTGTCCTACGACGCGATGAACGCCTGCATTCTGTTGCTGGGTCAACTCGACGGCGCGGAGCTTATTACAGTCGAGGACCTCGCCGAGGGCGAAGCGCTGCACCCGCTGCAGCAAGCGATGGTCGACCATCACGGTTCGCAATGCGGGTTTTGCACGCCGGGCATCGTCATGAGCCTGTTCGCCGCCTACCATTCCGGCGCGCGTGCGAGCGCCGCAAGCCTCTGCGACCAGCTTGCCGGCAATCTGTGTCGCTGCACCGGCTATCGCCCGATCCTCGATGCGGCGCTCGCGACCTGCGACGGCGCGCCGACCGATCGCTTCGCTGCGACGGCGAACGAACGCACGACGGAACTTTTTACGCTCGCAGACGACCGCGACCTCTTTGCTGGCGACGAGGAGAGCTTCTTCGCCGCGCCCGCGAGCCTCGACTCGCTCGCCGCGCTCTATGAGCGCTTTCCCGATTCGACGCTGGTCGCCGGCGCGACCGACGTTGGTCTGTGGATCACCAAGCAGTTACGCGATCTGCAACGCGTCATTTGGCTCGGCCGGACGGCGGGCCTCAGTGAAGTCGGCGAAGCCGCCGATAGCGCGCTGTCGCTCGGCGCCGGCGTGACGCTCGCCGAGGCCGGGCCGCTGCTCGGCGCCATCCATCCCGACCTCGGCGAGGTCATGCGGCGGTTCGGCTCGATCCAGGTGCGCGTGAGCGGCACAGTCGGCGGCAACATCGCCAACGGGTCGCCGATCGGCGATCTCGCGCCGGCGCTCATTGCCCTCGGCGGGCGGGTCGTGCTGCGCAAAGGCGCGGCGATGCGCGCGCTGCCGCTGGAAGACTTTTTCGTCGCCTACGGAAAGCAGGACCGTGCGCCCGGAGAATTCGTGCTGGCGGTCGAGGCGCCGCGGCTCGCGGACGGTCAGCATTACCGTGCCTTCAAAGTCTCGAAGCGCTTGGACGAGGACATTTCCGCCGTCATGCTGGCCGCGCGCATTGAAGTCGAGGGCCGGCGGGTCGTCGCCGCGCGCGTCGCCTACGGAGGCATGGCGGCGACGCCAAAGCGCGCTGCGGACGCCGAAAAGGCGCTGGTCGGCGGGAACCTCGACGAGCCCGCGAGCTGGCGAGCCGCGCTCGCCGCCCTGTCATCCGACTTCACCCCTCTGACCGATCAGCGTGCGAGCGCAGCCTATCGCATGACCGTCGCCGCGAATTTGTTGGAAAAGGCGCTCGTCGAAATTGCCGGCGCGGGCCCGCCGACCCGGATCGGAGCGCTCCATGCCGCCGAGTGAGGTTGCCGATCTTGCCGTTCCGACCTCGGTCGTCCACAAGCCGCTGCCGCACGATTCCGCCCGCCTGCATGTGCAAGGGTCGGCGACCTACGTCGACGACATCCGCGAACCTGACGGAACGCTGCATGTCGCGATCGGAATGTCCGACAAGGCGTGCGGCAAGCTGAGAAGCCTTGAGCTGAGCGCAGTGCGCGCGGCGGCTGGGGTCATGGCCGTTCTGACGGCGGCGGACATTCCCGGCAAGAACGACATCGCGCCGGTGTTCGCCGACGAGCCCCTCTTCGCCGACACGGAGGTCATGTTCCACGGCCAGCCGCTCTTCGCCGTCGTTGCTCGCACGCGCGACGAGGCTCGGCGAGCGGCCCGGCTCGCCACAATCGATATCGACGAGCAGCCGCCTTCGGTCACAGTCGACGACGCGCTGAAGACCGGCGGACGCGTTCAGGACGATTACGCCTATGCGCGCGGCGACGCGGGCGCCGCGATCGGGAAGGCGGCCCATCGATTGGAGGGCCAGTTATCGATCGGCGGCCAGGAGCATTTCTATCTCGAAGGCCAGGCCTCTTTCGCCATACCCGGCGAGGGAGACGAGATGACGGTTCACGCGTCGAGCCAGGATCCAACGGAAACGCAGCATATCGTCGCCCGCGTTCTTGGCGTCCCGGACGCTTTCGTGACGGTGGAGACGAGGCGCATGGGCGGCGGCTTTGGCGGCAAGGAGAGCCAGGCCTGCACTTGGGCGGCCGTGGCGGCCCTCGCCGCGCGCGTGACGGGGCATCCCTGCAAGATCCGCCTCGACCGCGACGACGATTTCATGCTCACGGGCAAACGCCACGATTTCCGCGCCGATTGGCGGGTCGGCTATGACGACAGGGGCGTGGTCTCCGGTTACGACGTGATGCTGAATGCGCGCTGCGGCTGCTCGGCCGATCTCTCCCCCGGCGTCGTCGACCGCGCGATGTTTCATGCGGGCAACGGCTACTGGCTGCCGGACGTGTCGATCGCCTCGCGGCGCCTGAAGACAAACACGGTCTCGAACACCGCCTTTCGCGGCTTCGGCGGCCCCCAAGGCATGGTCGCGATCGAGCGGGTGATGGATGCGATCGCGCGCGAGCGCGGGCTCGATCCGCTCGACGTGCGCAAGGCCAATCTCCTGCGCCCGGGCTTCGAGCGCACGCCCTATGGACAGGTCGTAGAGGACTACGAGACCCAGCGGGCCATCATCGAAGAACTCGAATCGACCAGCGATTATCGCGCGCGCCGCGAGCGCATCGCCGCCTTCAACGCCGCGAGCCCCTACCTCAAGCGCGGAATCGCATTGACGCCGGTCATGTTCGGCATTTCTTTCACGCTGATCCCGATGAACCAGGCCGGCGCGCTGGTGCATGTCTATTCGGACGGCTCGATCCATCTCAATCACGGCGGCACGGAGATGGGGCAGGGGCTTTTCACCAAGGTCGCGCAGATCGTCGCCGAGGAATTCGGCGTGCCTCTGCACTTCGTGCGCATCACCGCGACCAATACCGCGAAGGTTCCCAACGCCTCGCCGACCGCCGCCTCATCGGGGACCGATCTCAACGGCATGGCGGCCAAGATCGCTGCGGGAGCGATCAAGCAGCGGATGGCCGGGTTCGCGGCCGAGCATTGGCGCGTCGCTCCCGAGGCCGTCGAGTTCCGCGACGGGCGCGCCTTCGCGGGCAACCACTCGATGAGCTTCGGCGCGCTGGCCAAAGCCTGCCGCGTCGCCCGCGTGCAGCTCTCGCACGCCGGCCATTACAGGACGCCGGAAATCCATTGGGATCGCGCGAAGGCGCAAGGACGGCCGTTCTTCTACTTCGCCTATGGAGCGGCCTGCTCGGAAGTCGCCATCGACACGATGACCGGCGAAATGCGGGTGCTGCGCGCCGACCTGCTGCATGACGTCGGCGCCTCGATCAATCCAGCGCTCGACGTCGGCCAGATCGAGGGGGCTTTCATTCAGGGCATGGGCTGGCTGACGACCGAGGAGCTGGTCTACGACGCCAAGGGACGGCTGGCGACGCACGCGCCGGCGACCTACAAGATTCCTGTCGCTTCCGACGTTCCGCCGATCTTCAGAACGCGGCTCTATCCGCGACCCAACCCGACGCCGAGCATCTTTCGCTCCAAGGCGGTCGGCGAGCCGCCGCTGATGCTCGCCATCTCGGTCTATTCGGCGATCCTCGACGCCGTCCAGGCGACGAACCCGAAGGGCCAGCCGAGGCTCGAGGCGCCGTGCACGCCGGAGTCCATTCTCAACGCGATCCGCTCCCTGAACGGGGCCGCGTGAGGGCGGCGCCATGCTGGCCTTCCGCCGCCTCGTCGACGCGATCGAAGCCGAAGGGTCGGCGGCGCTGGTGACGCTCGCCCGGGTCAAAGGCTCGAGCCCGCGCGAGGCGGGCGCGCGGATGGTGGTGAGGCCGTCCGGCGGATTTAACGGCACGATCGGCGGCGGCGCGCTGGAGTGGGCCGCGCTCGAGGCGGCGCAATCCGCGTTGAACCAAGGCCGCGGGCCGGCGACGCGCCGCTCGCTGGCGCTGGGACCCGAGCTTGCGCAATGTTGCGGGGGGCGGGTCGAGTGGCGCATCGAGACTTTCGATCGAAGCGACCTCGATGAGCTCTCCGTCATTGCGGCCGCCGAGAACGGCGGACCGGCGACGCTGAGGGCGCGAATCGGGCGCGAGGGGCGAATTGAACGAAAGCTGGAAGCGGTCAAGCGGGGGGAGGCCCTGACGGAGAGCTTGCCGGATGGGGGAGGTTGGAGCGAGCCGCTCGGCGAAAGCGCCCTCGCCGTCTATCTGTTCGGCGCGGGCCATGTCGGACGCGCGCTTGCGCTCGCACTGGCGCCGCTACCCTTCGCCGTGCGCTGGATCAACTCGCGGCGCGAGGCTTTCCCGGCCTATGCGCCCGCCAACGTCGCGCTGATCCATGCGCCCGAGCCCGCAGCCGAACTCGCGAATGCGCCGGACGGCGCGCTGATCGTGGTGATGACCCATTCCCACGCGATCGATCTCGAGATCGTCGCCTTGGCGTTGCGCTCGGAGCGATTCGGCTATGTGGGACTGATCGGATCGGCGACCAAGCGCGCCCGCTTCCTCAGCCAGATGCGGGCGGCCGGGCTCACGGAGGCGGCTCTCGCGAAACTCGTCTGCCCGATCGGCCTGCGGGGCCTCGAAGGCAAGGACCCGGCGGTGATCGCCGCCTCGACCGCCGCGCAGCTTCTGATGGCCGGCGAGCGGCTGCGGGCAGGGGGCGGCGAACCGCAGACGCTTTGAGGCCGGCCCGCCATTCTCATCGCCGTTTCTGGCGATTCCAAAGGCTTGCGGCGCCATTACCATCCAAGTCCCACGAGCGGCCGCTCCCGCCGAGCTCCCGCCCCGCCCTTATGGACGCAGTCGACATGTAATCCTCGAGGCCCGGCGGACAGCGCGCGTTCCCTTCTCCCGCGTAGCCCCTCGCGAGACGGGCGTCTTTCGACGCCGTTTGCCGGAGAAAGGGGCGCGTTGCGGGCTCCGCCTCGACGCCGAGCGCCAGCCCCAGCGCCGGGCCGCCGGCCGCGCAAGCCTGCCAGCCGAACCCCTTAGGCCGGGATCGCTGGGTGATGAGGCGCCGTTGTGTGGCATGCGGCGCGAAGTCGCGGATATTTACATATTGTCATATACGGGAATCATGATATAAAGCCCCCTGGCGCCTTGGCGGGTGAGCGGCGAGACCATGCGCGATCCGGGCCTTGAGAATACTGCGCCTCATTTCTGGTCAGTCCTGTCAGGGAGGTTTTAAATGCCGACATTCGTCCACACGGAGAAGTGTGACGGCTGCAAGGGAGGTCAGGTCACCGCGTGCATGTATATTTGCCCGCACGACCTGATGAAGCTCGACACGACCCGCATGAAGGCTTTCAATCAGGAGCCGGATCAGTGCTGGGAGTGCCAGTGCTGCGTGAAGGCCTGCCCGCAGCAGGCGATCGAGGTTCGTTCGTTCGCGGACTGGGTGCCGATGGGCGGCGCGGCGATCCCGCTGCGCACGGACAACGCCATCATGTGGACGATCAAGTTCCGCGACGGCGAAATCAAGCGCTTCAAGTTCCCGGTCCGCACCACGCCGGTCGGCTCGATCGACCCCTACGGCAACAAGCCGCAGGCCGGCGACCTCGCTGACCAGCGCTTCTTCACCGAGGAAGGCAAGGAGCTGGCGCGTCTCGCCCAATAGGACGTCCGCGTCCGAAACCGTCGATAACCTTATTCAACGCGTGGGCCGGGCCGTGTTTGCCTGGAGTCGCGTTACGGGAGTTTAGGCAAAATGAGTGAAGCGAGCTTCGGCAACCCAGAGATCATCGAGCACGAAACCGACATTCTGATCGTCGGCGGCGGCATGGCCGCCTGCGGCGCGGCCTTCGAGGCTCGCCGCTGGGGCGGCGACAAGGTCAAGATCACCCTCGTCGACAAGGCGGCGATGGATCGCTCAGGCGCGGTCGCCATGGGTCTTTCGGCCATCAACACCTATCTCGGCCAGAACACGCCCGAGGACTACTGCCGCTATGTTTCGGCCGATCTCATGGGCATTACCCGCGACGACCTCGTCTACGACGTCGGCCGACACGTCGACGATTCCGTGCACCTGTTCGAGGAATGGGGCCTGCCGATCTGGAAGGAAATGGAAGGCGGCCGCGTCGACGGCGCGAGCTGGCAGAAGCAGGGCGGCAAAAGCCTCAAGGACGGCGGCAAGCCGGTGCGTTCCGGCCGCTGGCAGATCATGATCAACGGCGAAGGCTACAAGACCATCGTCGCAGAGGCGGCCAAGAAGGCTCTGGGGATGGAGAACATCTTCGAGCGCGTCTTCATCGTGAAGTACCTGCTCGACGCCAACAACCCCAACCAGGTCGCGGGCGCGGTCGGCTTCTCGGTGCGCGAGCACAAGCTCTATGTGTTCAAGGCCAAGACCATCCTCAACGTCGCCGGCGGCGCGGTGAACGTGTTCCGTCCGCGCTCCACCGGCGAAGGCATGGGGCGCGTGTGGTACCCGGTGTGGAACGCCGGATCGACCTACGCGATGGCGGCCGAAGTCGGCGCGGAACTCACGATGATGGAGAACCGCTTCGTCCCGACCCGCTTCAAGGACGGTTACGGCCCGGTCGGCGCATGGTTCCTCCTGTTCAAGGCGAAGGCGACCAACGCCTTCGGCGAGGACTATGTCGTCAAGAACGCCGGCATGCTCACCGAGTTCGCCCCCTATGACAAGGCGTTCGTCGTTCCTTCCTGCCTGCGCAACCACGCGATGCTGAAGGAAATGAAGGAAGGCCGCGGCCCGATCCTGATGGATACGCCGACCGCGATGAAGAAGCTCGGCGAGACGCTGACGCCCAAGGAAGTCAAGCACCTCGAAGCCGAAGCCTGGGAAGACTTCCTCGACATGTGCATCGGCCAGGCCGGCGTCTGGGCCGGTCTCAACATCCGTCCCGAACAGCAGGTCTCCGAACTGATGCCGACCGAGCCCTATCTGCTCGGCTCGCACTCCGGCTGCTGCGGCATCTGGGTGTCCGGTCCGCCGGACATCGCGCCGCCGGAATGGCAGTGGGGCTACAACCGCATGACGACCGTCAACGGCCTGTTCACTGCGGGCGACGGCGTCGGCGCCTCGGGTCACAAGTTCTCCTCCGGCTCGCACGCGGAAGGCCGCATCGCCGGCAAGAACATGGTCAAGTTCGTGCTCGACCATCCGGACTACAAGCCGGCGCTGAAGGGCGACATCCAGGCGATCACCGACGAAATCTATCGTCCAGTGCGCAACTACCTCGAGCACAAGGACAAGACGACCGCCGAGGACATCAATCCGTTCTACATCACGCCGCGCATGTTCCAGATGCGCCTGCAGAAAATCATGGACGAGTATGTCGCCGGCGTCGCGACCTACTACCAGACCAACGGCGAGATGCTGAGGCGCGCGACGCATTATCTTGCGATGTTGAAGGAGGACAGCGTCAACATGCGCGCCAAGGATCTGCACGAACTGCTGCGCGCCTGGGAGAACTACCACCGCCTGTGGACCGGCGAAGCGCACATGCGCCACATCCAGTTCCGCGAGGAGACCCGTTATCCGGGCTTCTACTACCGGGCGGACTATCCCAAGCTCGACGACGCCAACTGGAAGGTGTTCGTCAATTCGCGCTTCGACCCGGAAACCAAGACCTGGTCGCTGAAGAAGGTTCCGCACATGGACCTGGTGCCGAAGACCTACGGCGCGGCGAAGCACTGATCGAAAAGCGTTCCGGGGGCCGGCCTCGTCGGCCCCCGGTCTTTTTTCAGTCGTACTTCGGCCGCAAGCTGGCGGCGAAAAGCTATCTTGGGAGGAATGACATGAAGGTGTCGGATGCGCTCGAATCGAACCGGCAAACTCTCGCAACTTGCATACCGGAAGAGTCGATCGTCGCGTTCGCGACGCAGCTGGACACGCTCAACATCGGCGCGATGCCCGTCGCGGGCGCCCATGGAGTGCTGGTCGGCGTCATCTCCGAGCGGGACGTCGTGCGCGCCCTCGCCAAGGACGGCGCCAGGCTCGTCGAGCGGCGCGTTCGCGATCTGATGACGCGCGAGGTCGTCACCTGCGGGCCGGACACGAGCATGAGCGACGCCGAGAAGCTCATGGGCAAACATCGGATCCGCCACCTGCCGGTCGTCGACGGCGCGAAGATCGTCGGCATGCTTTCGATCAGGGACGTCATGTCCTGGCGATTGCAGGAATCGCGCGACGAGGTCAATGTGCTTCGCGAGACTGTGATCGCGAGCCGTCACCGTTAACGCCAAAAGGCGCGCGTCGGAGGGCCGACCGCCGGCGCGCCGATTTGAGAGGATCAATTTGACCAACGAGCCCGCGCGCGACGAGGACCGTCGAGCAAATCGCGACGCCGATGAGCTGAGCCCCCCGGACGACGAAGCGCGCCGCCGGCAGGCGGAAATCGATCTCGACGTGCCGATCGTCACCGCCTTGCGCGATGGGGCCGAAGGGCCCGTCGTGCCGGTGCGCCTCACCGCGTCGCACTCGTTCTGCTTCGACTGCCACAAGGGCGTTTCCTGCTGGAACGAGTGCTGTCACGACACCGACATCACGCTGACGCCTTACGATCTCATCCGCATCGGGCGCGCGCTGAGCATGACCTCGGGCGAAGCCGCGCGCATGTTCGGGACTGAGGCCGTCCACGAGGCGTCTGGCATGCCGGTCCTCAAGCTCAAGCGCGTCGACAATGGCGAGCCGAAGCGGCCCTGCGTGTTCCTCGATCCGGTCGAAGGCTGCACCATCTACGCCGATCGTCCGGCCGCCTGCCGCTACTATCCGCTCGGCCTCGCCTCGGTGAAGATGAAGGGCCATGACGCGCCGGAGGATTTCTACTTCCTCGTCAAGGAGGCGCACTGCAAGGGGCATGAGGAGCCGCGGGAGCAGACGGTCGCGGAGTTCCGCGCCGGGCAGGGCGTGGAGCCCTACGACGAGCGCAATCGCGGCTGGATTCACATTCTGATGAAGCTCGCCTCGTGGAAGGCGCTGGGCGGCCCCTGGGGCAAGGAGCCGGACGAGCGCACGAAGACAATGTTCCTCATGGCGACGACCGATCTGGACGCGTTTCGTAAGTTCGTTTTCGACACGTCTTTCCTGCAGCGCTACGCCATCGACCCCGAGACGCATCCGCAACTCGCCACGGACGACGAGACGTTGCTGCAGCTTGCGCTCGACTGGCTGCGGGCGATCCTGTTCAACGAGCCGACCCTGCCTTTGCGCGAGAACGTGCTGCACGAGGCGATCGCCAAGGCCCGCGCGGGACTGGGCGGAACGTGATGGAGCGGTGCTCGGCGCGAAGTCCCGCCGGTATCGATTTTTAGCGGCGCCGGCGCCGTCTGGGAGGGCGGCGTCGGCGCATCTTTTTGAGAGCGGCCCCGAATGCGGAAGATGTATTTCACCTCGGACACCCACTTCGGGCACATGTTCGCTCTCACCAAGCGCAAGCGGCCGTTCGCCTCGCTCGAAGCCATGGACGAGATGCTGATCGCGCGCTGGAACGAGACGGTCGGAGCGGACGACGAAGTCTACCATCTGGGCGACGTCGCCCACGCCGGGCATACGGCCCTCGCCGAGGTTCTCGGACGGCTCAACGGGCGCCTCAATCTCATTCTGGGCAACAACGACGATCGCGGCGAGATGGAGGCGACCGGGCGCTTTTCCTCGATTTGCGTAATGCGCGAAATGGCCATCGGCGGACAGCGCATCTTCCTCTGCCACTACCCGTTGCGGGAATGGCCCAACGCCTGGCGCGGGGCGTGGCACCTCTACGGCCATGTTCATGGAAAATTCGACCGCGAACCGCTGGGCCTCAGCCTCGATGTCGGCGTCGACAGCCACGCTCTTGCGCCGATCGGTCTCGACAAGGTCGCCAGCGAGATGCGGCGCCGGGCGCCGGGGGCCGTCGCCAAAGCGGTCAACGCCTGACGCCGCCCCGCAAATGAAGGATCACGTTGGCGCCGCCGCGATCCCCTCCGTTCGTCCCCCTTGGCGCAGACGCGATGTGCGTCCCGCAACTCTGGCCTCAGCTTGAAAGACTTGACGGTCACGCCCTGAGAGTTCGTCGTCGGATCAAAATCGAGCGGGGGAATTTCGTCCTCGCGCCTGCGGGATGGAAGCGCAGGAAACGGAGTCGCGCCGACGCCCGCTTCCCCCTTCGGGTCGAGCGGCGTCGGCCGATTGCAGACGTTCATAGCCAAGCGCCGAACGCACGCTTCCGGCCGCTGCGGCCAAAGGCGGCAACAGCCTGAAAAACCGGCGCCGCCGATCCTTGCCGCCACGCCCTCACCCAGGCCAGCGGCGCGGCGACTTGACCGAAGCGTCGCCGCCCGTTACCGCCCCGGCTCGTCGGCGTGTCGGGTCGCCTCGAACAGGAACCAAGTCCGGCGCTCTGTTTCGTCGATCCACACTTCGATCAGGCTCGCGCTCGCGACATCCTCGGCGTCCTCGCAAACCCCGTGCGCCTCGCGCATGGACGCGGCCAGATGCTGATTGTCGTCGCGCAGCTCCGCCAGCATATCGAGCGGCGAGACAAAGTCGGCGTCGTTGTCCAGCACGCGCTGCAGGCGCGCGATATGGCCGACGGAGCGCAGCGTCTGGCCGCCGATCTTGCGCACGCGCTCCGCGATCGGGTCGGTCATCGCAAAAATCTGATCGCCCTGCTCGTCCAATAGCAGATGATAATCGCGAAAATGCGGACCGGACATATGCCAGTGGAAGTTCTTGGTCTTCAGATAGAGCGCAAAAACATCTGCCAGCATCAGGTTCAACGCGGCCGAAACGTCGCGCGTCGCGTTCGAACTCAGGTCGGTCGGCGTGCGTAGCTCTGCGGCGCGGCGCGCATCGGTTTCTTTGGCTTTCATCGGAATCCCTCCTCGCGGTTATCGGCCCCCAAGGACTGGCTCGGTTCGAATGTTAGTTCGTGGTCGGCCTCAAAGCAAGCGCGGGGAGCGCAGCCGGTCGGGGTTGCGGCGCCGCTGGCCGGACTATGGCGCATTTGCCGTTTCGACCGGCCGGTTTCCCCCGAAAAGCGGCCCGATCGCTTGGGCGCCAAGCGTTTGGTTTTGTCCTGTGAGCAGGATCGCCTTCGACCTGTGGGGCAATCGTCAAGCGAAGACGGCGCGCTTCGCCGTTCATGGGCTCCCTCAGCCGGCAGGCTTTTTGCGCCGCGGCGCGAGCGCCATCGCGCCAGGAGGCCGGGACAAACTGCGCCGAGCCTTTCGGGCCGACGCGCCGCAAGGGCCCCGTCAGTCGGTCGGGGTGACGAATGCGCTCGGCATAGCGCGCCGCTTTTGTGGCACACGACCCCTCGCGTGCATGGATGGCCGGCGGCGACATGTACGCGCCCGATGCGGTTCCCGCAAAACACCTCGACGTCGAGCGCGCAGACCGGGCAGTCGTGCGGGCGGACGGAGGGTTTTCGCGCGATGTCGAGCAGGGCGTTCATAGCGGCGCGGCAGCCGCTCCAACGTTGAGAATTGAAAGCATTGCGGGAGGAACACAATGGTCGCGGTTGTCGATGCGCCCAAGGCTGGGAACTGGGTCTAGACTTTAGTGTGCAGCCGGCAGCCGGCTTAGTTCCTCGAGCAGCGGGCGCAGCGCGTCGAGTTCGGCGCCGAAACCGGCCCAGTCCCCGGCCTTTAGCCGATCAATCGCCCGATCATAGTCCGCGAGCGCCTGCCGGGCTCGCTCATCCGCCGGGCCCGAAGGCGGAGAACCGGCGACAGCCGGCAAGCCTGCGACCGGGGCGGATTGCTTGAACAATGCGGCGAGGGCCGCAGGGAGCGTCTCCTCCATCACCACACGCTCGCCGTAGGCCGCGATCACCCGCTTGAGTTCCGGCAGCTGGCCGGACTGCGCGCGGAGGTACAGCGGCGACACGTACAGGATCGAGTTCCCGATCGGCACGACCAGCAGATTGCCGCGAATGACCCGCGAGCCCATCTGATTCCAAAGCGAGATTTGCTGCGAGATCTCGGTGTTCTGGTTGATGCGGGCCTCGATCTGGAACGGCCCGTACACCAGCTTTTCCTTCGGGAACTCATAGACGATGAGCTTGCCGTATTCGGGCAGGTCGCAGCGCGCGGCCAACCAGGCGATCATGTTCTCTCGCTGGCTCGGCGTCATGGGCAGCATGAGGAAGAACTCGGTGCGCGTTTCACCGGGCAAGCGCATCATGATGTAGTACGGCGCCATCCTGGTCTCGCCGCCGCCAGTCGTCTCGTCGAGAGCGGTCGGCTCGCGAGGAAATTGCCAGAGGTCCTCGCGATTGTAGAAGACCTCAGGCGCGTCCATGTGATAGGCGCGGTACTGTAGAGCCTGAATATAGAAAAGATCCTCGGGGTAGCGAATGTGCTTTTGCAGATCCGGCGGCATGGCGCCGAACGGCTTGAACAGCGAGGGGAAGATTCGACGGTAGGTCGCGATGATCGGCTCGGCCGCATCCGTTACATAGAATGTGACCGTCCCGTTGTAGGCGTCGATGACGATCTTCACTGAATTGCGAATGTAGTTGATATCGCCGCCGCCCGGTTCCGGCTTGGCGTAGGGAAACCAGGCGCTCGTGGCGTAGGCGTCCTGAATCCAGTAGAGCCGCCCTTCGCCGATCGCCATGTACGGGTCGCGGTCGAGTTGCAGGAACGGCGCGATCGTCTCGACGCGATCCTTGATGTTGCGATGAAACATGATCTTGCTCTCGCCGGCGATGTAGCCGCTGAGCAGGATGTTCACGTCGCCGAAAGTCCAGGCGAACAGGGACCTCCAGGCGATCCCGCCGATCGGGATGCCGTCCGCGCCATCGTAACGCGTATAGGCGTTGTCTTTTCCCTTGGGATAGTCGAACTCGGGCGTGGCGCCTTTGACGATCACGTAGCCGGCGCCGCTTTCTCCGAAGTAGATGCGCGGCTCGGTTATCGGCGGACCGCCGGTCGCCACCGGCGGGATGTCCTTCAGGTAAAAGATCGGCAAGCCCTCGGCGGACTTCTGGGTGACCGGGGACATCACCACCCCGGCGCCATGGGTGAACAGGAGATGCAGGTTGACCCAGGTTTGGGCGTTGGGCGACAGCAGCGAAGGGTAAAGCTCGCGCGGCGAGAGCATGACCTGCTGATAGGAGCCGTCGAGATGGTAGCGATCGACGTCGACGTCGAGGAACCGGTAGTAGGTGCGGATCTCCTGCAGTTGCGCATAGGTGTCCAGCAGCGGTCGCCAGTCCCATAGCCGGATGTTCTCGACAGTCCCGCTGTCGTCCTTGAGCGACTGAAAGGTGAGATCCTGTTCCGCGGGGAATGGCTTCACTGTGATCTGGCCGAGGTTGTACGCTTCTCGAGTTCAGAGCGATGTTCCGCTGAATGTATGGCGTCTCCAACTGCAGCTCGTTCGGCTTGACATAGAAGCGCTCGATGAGCGCAGGGACTGCCTCGGCAAATAAAAGCGAGCAACCGAACACCAGCAAAGTCGCTGCGACGACAAGGCGGAGCGCGCGCAGCCGCACGTTGGCGAAGGCGCCGACGGCCGCGACGGCGGCAAGGCCGATGAGCAGCCAGAGCGCCGGCAGCTCGACGTGAACATCGGCGTAGCCGGCGCCGACGACAACGCCGTTGTCGTTGTAGAGCAGGAGGTAGCGGTCCAGCGCGTAGGCCCAGGCCTTAATCGCGAAAAAGAGGCCGAGCAGCGCGGAGCCATGGGCGATCGCCGCGGATGAAACCCTCCTGGGCCGAGTGTCCAGACTGATGTCGTCGTGCAGGAAATAGATGGATCCGGCCATCAGCGTGGCCATGAGAAGGATCCACAGAGCCAAGTTCTTGACCGCGACGTAGACCGGCAGCGAGAAGAGGTAGAAGCCGATGTCCTTGTCGAACAGCGGATCGTTCCGGCCGTAGGGCGCCTGATAGATGAACCGGAGGATGAGGTCCCACCTGCCGGTCTCCCCCCAAGCGATCAGGAGTCCGAGGATGATCGCAACCGCCAAGACGAGCAAACGCCACAGCAAACGCCACACCCGCGGCGAAGGCTGAAGTCCCGACCATGGCCCCGGCGACGCCTGAAAGGTCGCAAAGCTCGGACTGAAGACTGCCGGAAGCCGCAGCCGCGGCGTTGACGCAAACCGGAGCGCCAAGCTCGCGTTCGCCCAGAGAAGCAGGGTCGAGACGGCAAAAACAACCACGAAGAGAGCGGCTTTCGTGGCCAACGCGGTCCAGAAGACGCCGGCGTAGCCGATCGACGAGAACCACGCCCAATCGACCACGACGCTGCTGATGCGCCCGAGCGCGAAGAGGGCGACGATACCGGCGATCGCCACGCCAATGCGTCTCAAGGGCATGTTCCCTCCGCGTCGCGCGGCCACGTTGCTGACCGACTGCCGCCGCCGTTTTCGCGAAGCGCCACGAATCGGCGCTTAAGGCGAGCCGTCGTCAGACTGGAGCGGTCATTTGGGCTGACTTTCCGCACGGCCGCCGAACCGATGACGACGTTCGCCCGTTCTTGCGTTTCGGGCAAGCGCCGGGTTACTGCGGAGGGCGCCTGCCCCGTCGCCGCAGGCTAAGCCAGCTCAGCCAGGACGCGTTCCGCCGCCTTCAGGTCTGCCGTGTCCGCGCCCTCCGCGAACTGCTTGAACACCGGCTGCAGCAGGGTTCGAGCGAGTGGCCTCATTTTGGGAAGTATGCAAGCGTCAGTGCGCCAGGGAAGCTGGCGTGATCCAGTTGGTGGAAGACCAACCTAAGTAAGGGGTAGCGCCTGCTTAGTAGCGAGTGTTGCGGGGCGGAAGCTGACGACCGTCGCGAAGCGTGCACAGCGATTGTGTGGGGTGGGCTATTGAGCCGCGAAAGTGCAAAACCGCAGAGGCCGGGGCCGTTGACACTGCCGAAGGCAACATGGGCGGCGCCGGTATTGCGAGGCGCCGTCGCTCTGCCGTGGTCGAAGACCCCGTCGCGCATGAAAGGATCACGCCGGAACCTGGGAGACCTCGCTTGGCCCGCAGTCGCTACGGCGATCCCGGGCCGCGACAGGAAGTCGAGGAGACGAAGCTGTCGGGGAACAGGCGAGGAGTCGGACGGGCTCGTAGTACCGCTGAAGCGCCCGAACAAACCCGTGATGAACGGCGGCGGAGGGGGTGGAGGGAAGGTGCCCGGCTGAAGGGAGGGTAGGTGGCAAGGCATGCCCCGGACCCCGTGCCGGACAACGCACGTCACCGGCGTCGCCTGCCTGCGGACCGGAACTGCATGGGCTGCCAAGCCCCCGAACACCGGTCACGTTCGACCTTCGGCAGGAGCCCGGTGCGGGAAAGCCGCACGCCGGGATCTGCGCGGGGGGCGGTGAGTAATCACCGTCCCTACCGCGACCCGGAATTCCCGCGAAATTCCTGAAATTCCGACGCGGCTCCCGCCGATCGCCTCGACGTCGAGCGCGCAGACCGACGGACAGTCATGCGGGCAGACGGAGGGTTTTCGCGCGATGTCGAGCGGGGCGTTCATCGAAACTCCAGAGCCCGAACTTGGCGAAGCGGGGCCGGTGGCGCAAGGGGCGAAAGAGTCCTCTGGCGAGCGGCGACGATGGCTTCCTGACGATCCGAACCTGCGGCGGCGGCCGCTCGGAGGGCCGCCTGATCGGGAAGGCTCGATCTTGAGTCGAGATTTGCGGATCGTCTCGATGTGGCCGCTCGCGACCGAGGCTGTGTGAGAACTCCACGGCCTGTTAAGAGGCGTCGGAATTTCGAGGGCTACGGCCGTGCAGAGCGGCGAAAAACGCAGGCCGAGGAGCGCAGCGAGTTCTTGTAAGGGGAAACGGCTCAGGAAGTCCCCGTCCTCTGGCTCGGCAGGCCTCTGCGGCGACGCGGGGTTTCTCGCCCGCGTCAGGCCGCCGGGCGGATGTTCTGGTTCACATGGAACAGGTTCGCCGGATCATATTTCTTCTTCAGGCTCGCGAGCCGGTCGTAGTTGCCGCCGTAGGCGGCCTTCACGCGCGCCTCGCCCTCGTCGTCCATCATGAAGTTCGCATAGGCGCCGGGGAGATTGAACGGATGAACCGCCGTCCAATAGTCCTGCGCCCATTGCTTGAGCGCCGACGCGTTGGCCGGATCCGGATCGACCCCGAAGATCACCAGCGACCAGGCGGCGTCGCGGTAGCCCCAGGCAGTCGCGTCCTTCTTCTGCCGATGGACCGCGCCGTCGACCGGATAGACGTGCATTGCGGAGAGGACGCTCGGGAACTTTGCCGCGTGCGCGACGTGGGCGTCAATGGCGGCGTCCGGCAGGTCGTTCACGAAATCGCCCTTCCAGTACCATTGCAGGCCCTTCTGCAGCAGCGGGTCGAACAGCGTCTGGATCACCGTGTAGGGCATGGGCTGGGCCCAGTCGATGATCGGCTTCGGCAGGGCCGCGCGGACCGCGTTGACGGCCTTCTCGCCCTCCGAGATGGGCCCGTTGTGTGACGCGACGAGCATGCACATCTTCTTCAACCAATGCTCCTTGGGAAAAGGATCGGCGGGCGGGACCGTATGCAGCCCCAGAAAAATGTAGAATTCGTCCGGCGCGCTGGGCTGGAACTCCCGGAACCATTTCATCACGGTAGGCGCGTCGGCGAGGTCGAAGGCGATCGGCCCGCCATAAACCATGCTCACCGGATGGGTGCGGAAGAGGAAGCTGGTCACGGCGCCGAAATTTCCGCCGCCGCCGCGCAGAGCCCACAGCAGGTCCGCGTTCTCCGCCTCGGAAGCCGTGACGAAGCTGCCGTCGGCCAGAACCACGTCCGCCTCGAGCAGGCTGTCGACGGCGAGGCCGTACTGGCGGCTGAGGTAGCCGTGACCGCCGCTCAGAGTGAGCCCGGCGACGCCGGTCGTCGAGATGACCCCGAACGGCACGGCCTGGCCGAAGGCCTGGGTCGCGTGATCGACGTCGCCGCTCGTGCAGCCCGGGGCCACCCTCACCGTCTTCTGCTTGGGATCGACCCTCACGCCCTTCATCGTAGACAGGTCGATGACCAGGCCGTCATCGACGCTGCCGAGACCCGGACCGTTGTGGCCGCCGCCGCGAATGGCGATGGGGAGCTTGTTGTCCCGGCCGAAATTCACCGCCGCGATGACATCGGCGACGTCCGCGCACCGGGCGATGAGCAGCGGCCGCTTGTCGATCATTGCGTTGTAGAGTTTTCGCGCCTCTTCGTATTCCGGATGGTTGCGCCCGATAACCGGGCCGCGAAGGCCTTGAGCGAATTTAGCGATGGCTTCGTCGTTCATGTCGTTCCTCCCAAGAAAGAAACGCTAACGAATCGGCTCGGCTCGATTCTCGGCGGGGCGCTAGCCGAACATGTTGGGGCCGATTTCTCCGCCAATCTCGATGATGGCGTCGGCTGGTATGTTTAGGCGGCGGGCCGCGGCGCGGATCGCCTCCGGATTCGGCGCTTCATAGAGGCAGTAGGTCTTCTTCTTGTCGGCGCTGAGGAAGGAAAAAATCCATGCCACGCCCTCCTCCTCGTTGACCCGATTGACGCTTTCGATGGCATCCTTCGTCAGACCGAGCTGCTCGGCAAAGTTTCGCTCGACGATATAACGCGGCATGCAGGTCTCTCCTTTGCCAGAATTCGTGGGCGGCGCAGTCCAGCCCAACCTCAATGAACCCTCGGCTGAAGCCGCCGTTTCAGCAAAACCATATCCAGTTCGGCAGCGATTTCCCACGCCTCGTTCGCCAGCGCTTCTGCGCGTTCACTATCGCCCCTCGCGCCGCGGCGCCTGAGAAGCAGGGCGTACTCCGCCTTGCTGTGGGCGAGCCATGGACGCGCCCCGATGCGCTCATTCATCTCCAGCGCATGCTCAAAATGCGCCTCCGCCTTGTCGAACTCGCCAAGCGTCGTGGCGAGCATTCCGAGATAGCGGCTCGCCGCGCCATAGCACACCGTGACGATGCCGGCGGTGATCGTCATGTGTCGGTAGACCGACATCAATTCGTAGAGGCGCTCCGCGGCGCCGCTGTCGCCGAGAAGAAAGGCAACCTCGGCGACATAGGAGAGCGAAGTGCTGCGCTTTGCGTCAAACGGCATGTCAAAGCCGGTCTCGGCCAACTCGCGCAAACGCCGCCGCGCCGGCTCCTCGAAACCGAGGTCGGCGGCAATCAGCGCAAAGCCGGGCAGCCATGCTTTCTGGTCCGGCTTCTCGTCGATGAGACGTTTGACGACCGCCGCCACCTCGGCGAGCCGTCCCTGCTCGCGGCGGATCGAAAACATCTGGATGCCGTAGACGCCTTCGACCTGGTCGCCGAGAATCAGGCGCCCGAGTTTCAGCGCCTCTTTCGCAAAGTCTTCCGCAGCGGCGAAGTTCCCATCGAGGATCGCCAGCATCGCCGCGCCGTGGCGCGAAACCCACTGAAGATTGAGATGCTGGCGGACCTCGCCCAGTTCACTCACCGCGGCGAGAGATCGGTTTACGCGAGCGCGATCGCCAAGCTCCGCCGAGATATAGGCATCCAGAGAAAGAGCCCGCCCTTTGATCCCGTCATCGTTGACGCTTTGCGAAAGCTCGACCAGTTCGCTTGCCTCCCGGAGCCGTCTTTGCGCGTCGCTCAACGACATGATCTGCCGCGAGACCAGGAAGCGATTGAAAAAAGGTCGAACAGGGAGCGACGGTCCCCCAGCCGTCGCGCCAGCTCGGTTCCCCGTCCTTCAAAACTCTCGCTCTTCTGCGCATCGCCGAGGAGCAGGTGTGCTCGCGCGAGCCCCGACAGGATCAGGCAGCGTTGCTTGTCGTTGTCACGGGCGATCTTCGCCTCCGCCTCCGTGAGGAGCGCGACCGACCGGTCGAGCGGCATTCCGAGAAGGAACTGCGCGGAGTCGTAACCGAGCGCAGCTCGCACGAAGCTATCTGTGTCGTTCGCCCCGCGCGCTTGGTCGGCGGCGATAAGGTAGTGCGTTGCGGCGTCTTTGAACCGCCCCACATTGATGAGAGATTCGGCTAGCCGAAGACGCGCGGCGAGCGTTTCAATGTGCCGCCCCGGCCCGTCGGGAAGCCGCTCGGCGAGGGCAAGCGCGTTCGAGAAGTGATCGGTCGCCTCGTAATTGGCCGAACGTTCCAGCGCCCTTTCTCCGGCCTTCTTCCAGTACGGCAACGCAAGATCCTCGCGTCGGCCTTCGGTATAGTGGCGCGCGATCAGTTCCGGTTGGGTGTCGGCAATATCCGGATGCGATTGGACGATCGCGTTGGCGATCCTGTCGTGATAGTGGAGGCGCTTGCGGGTCAGCAGGGATTGGTAGGCCGCGTCCTGGATCAAGGCATGGCGGAAGAGAAGGGATTGCTGCGACGTCCCGCCCATCACCACGAGCTGGGCCGCCAGAAGTTGACGCAGCGCGTCGCCGAGCATCGGCGCGTCGAGCGCGGCGGCCTGCGCCAGGAGGCTGCGGTCGAATTCGCGGCCGATGACGGAGGCGATTTGCGCGACTTCCCTTGACGGCCCAGACAGGCGGTCGAGCCTGGCCATCAGCGAGCCTTGCAAGCTGTCAGGAATTTCGATGTTTTCGTTCGCGTCGGTCCCGCTCTCGAGGATCGATCGGGTCAGCTCCTCGGCGAACAGGGGCACGCCGTCCGTCCGTTCGGCGATCCGTTCGACGAGCCGAGCGGAAACAGGGCCCAATATGGATTGGATGAACAGGCGCATCTGCTCGCTGGTGAGGCGGCCGACCGCCACCGTGGTCACCTGCGAAAGGTCTTGCGCCCAATCCGCTGACCAGTCAGGCCGATGGGTCATCACGACATAAATGGGCGACGCGTGGATGCGGAGAACAATGTCTCTTAAAAGCTCGCTGGTCGAAGGATCGATCCAATGCGCGTCCTCGACCACGAGCAGCACGGCGGCCTGCTTCGCGGCGAGGAAGACGCGATTTGCGAGCGTGCGCAGGGTCAGTTCCTTACGTTGCAGAGCGGAAAGATCGGCCAGTTTGGAGCGGTCGCCCAGATCGAGCGACAGGAGTTCGTCATAGACCGGCCGGACATCGCCCGGGCTTTCTCGATATTTCGCGATCAGGCGGTCGAGCTTTTCGGCGCGCGTCGCCGCATCGTCGTCCGTGGCGAGGCCAACTGAGCGGCTCAGCCGCAAGATGACCGGATAAAGGGCCGACGTCGCGTGATAGGGCGAACATTGCAGGCGGATCGACTCGTGCGGCTCATCCTGCATGCGCTCCGTCAGCGCTTCCACCAGGCGGGACTTTCCTATTCCCGCCTCGCCGCTCACAAACACCGCCTGGCCCTGGCCGCTCTTGGCGAGTTCCCACCGGTCGAGGAGGATGCCGATTTCGCTATTGCGCCCAACGAATTGCGAGAGGGACTTGCCGCGCGTCGCGTCGAAGCGGCTTTCAACGTCGCGTTCGCTGGCGACCCGGAACAGGGGCACGCGATCGGGGAAGCCCTTGAGCTCGCGGGCGCCAAGAACTTCAAATTCGAAAGCGTGTCCGGCCAGGCGGCGGGTATTGTCCGCGATTAAGATCTGGCCCGGCTCGGCGACCCCCTGGAGGCGCGCAGCGAGATTTGGAGTCTCGCCCGCCACCTGACCGCGGTCGAGCACGCCGCCTCCGGCAAGATCGCCGACGACCACACGGCCGCTGGCGATGCCGACCCGCGATTGAAGCGGCGCGCCAGCGGGCGTCTTGAGGCTCCCGACTCCAGCAATGGCAGCAAGACCGGCGCGGATCGCCCGCTCGGCGTGATCTTCATAGGCCATCGGCCAGCCGAAATAGGCGAGCACGCCGTCGCCAAGAAACTTCGCGACGTAGCCTCCAAACCGCCTGACCGCGCCCGCGACGGTTTTCTGATAGATGCTGATGAGCTCATGCATCTCTTCCGCATCGAACCGCGCCGACAAGCTCGTGGACCCGACCATGTCGCAAAAGAGGACGCTGAGCAGCCTGAGGTCGGGACCGGGCTCGCCCCCCGGCCGGGCCCCGCCAGGTTCTGGCGCCAGATGACCGAGCGGCCTCAGCCGCTCATGCTTCGTCTCGAACTCAAGCTCCGCTTTCTCGGCGTGGTGCAACTCGGCGATGGCCGCAAGCGTGACCTTGCGGTGACCGAGCGAGACGCCGAGCGCCTGCAAGTCGGCGTCGTTCAGGTGAGGCAGGGCGCGAAGGTCGACGTCGTTTTCGGCAAAGATCTTGGAATATTTGCCTAAACCGAGACCGTTCAGCCAATCCTCGATTGATGGCATGCTCGGCTCCGCTTCCTCCCCTTCGCTTTGGCTGGAAACCTTGGATTCGCTGCCTTACCTGCTCAGTGTCTGATCGAACGGTGAACGGTATCAGATCCCCGCCGGGCTGTCTCGCTTCAGCCTGCAGGCGGGTGTCGTTGGCGGGGGGACCTTTTACCTGTTTCATTCTGCATGTCCTGGTCGCGAATGACCGGAATCCCCCCAATCACAGCCGGTTGGGTCGGCGTATGATCCACAGCTTCGGGCCGAACCAAAAATTCAAATTGCCCCACTACTGAATGGCGAATTTTCTCGCCAGCCTGCTGTGTTCATGCTATGTTCTCGCCTTGGCGTCGCCCCGAGCGTGGCGCGCGGCGCCGGCAGGCATGGAAGCTGGGCAGGCATGGAAACTGGGCAGGCATGGAAGCTGGGATGGAGCACAAAGCCGGCGCCGGCGGCGAAAAGGCGGCCTGCGGCATGGCCAAGACGGCAAGGCCGATGCTCGTCTTCGGAATCATCGAAACGAATCCGGCCTTCGTCCGGGGGAGGGGGAAAGAAAATAATTTTGGGCCGGCCTCGCGCCCATAACAACTTGATAACTCTGGATTCGGCGCCAAGAATGGAACGAAATGGAAAGGTTTTGGAAGGGCTTTGCGCGGCGCTTTGGCGCAAAAAAGCGCTTTCGCTGCGCCATGCGGCGAGTCCGGGCGCGCTTCTGAAGGATGACGGCTTCGACTTTACCGCAGCCGTGTTCGACACGGCCAAATAGCGCCGCAGGATGAGGAGCGTGGAATTGGCGGCGCAGCCGGAAACGGCGCCCCCTGCGGGGCGTCCGCCGGCTGGCCAGACCCGGAGTCCTATTTGCGGCTCTTCGCCATCGCCTCGAGCTTCTCCGCCCGGATCGTGTTGCGATGCAGCGCGGCGTCCTTCTGCCCGTCCATGCCGAAGGCGACCGCCATCAGCTGCGAGTAGAACACGACCGGGATCTTGTAGTCGGTGCCGAACTTCTCGTTGATGAGCGGCTGATACATCTCGACGTTGGTCTGGCAGAGCGGGCAGGGGGTCGAGATGACGTCGGCGCCCTGCTTCTTCGCCTCCTCGAGAATGGCCTTCATCAGGTGCAGCGTCCGGTCCGGGCTCATCACCGCGACCGAGCCGCCGCAGCACGAGGTCTTGTGCGCGAAGGGAACGGCCTCGCGCGCCGCAGGCCTTGGTGAAGTCGTCGAGGAAGGTCGGATCGTCGTAGCAATCGTATTCGCCCCCGGCCTGGGTGGCGGCGAAGGGACGCACCGTCTGGCAGCCGACATAGCCCGCCACCTTCAAGCCGGTCAGCGGATTGACAACGCGCTTTTCGATCGCCTCGACGCCGACGTCGTTGACCAGCACCTCGCAGGCGTGCCGCACCTTGAGGTCGCCGTCGTATTTGAGCCCGCCCGCCTCGAGCGCCTCGTTGACCGCGGCGCGCTTGGCGACGTCGGCCTTGATCTTCTCGTTGCCGCCGTGGGTGTTGAGGTAGCAGGCGGCGCATCCGGTCACGACGTCCTGCGTTCCCTTCTTCTGCGCCTGGGCGAGGTTGCGTCCGGTGAGGGCGAGATTGGGCAATTGCCCGCCGCCGATATGGCCGACCGAGGCCCCGCAGCAGTTCCAGTCGTCGATGTCGTCGAGCGCGACGCCGACTTCCGGCATGACGGCGCGCAGCGATTCGTCGAGATGCCGGCCGCTGCCCTGCGACGAGCAGCCGGGGTAATAGGTCATGGTCTTCTTGTCGGTCATGTCCGTTTCCTCGTCGCTCAGTGTCGCTCTTCGATCTCGTGCGCCTTGGCGAGGATCGCCTTCAGCCCCTTGCGATCCTTGATCCGGTGCGGCATGCCGAGGTGCATGCGCCCGGTCTTGACCATGCCGAGCGCGATCTTGAGGTTGGCCATCCCGCGCTTATAGCCTTCGCCGAGGCCGAGCGAGAAATAGTAGAGCGCGGTCACCAGGCGCTCGTCGGTGCGGCCGAACGATTTGGTCGACCACCAGAACGACTTGGCGAAGTTCTTGTTCTCATGCGGTCCTTTGGCGTAGCCGAGCTCCGCCGACTTCACCGCGAGGTCCTGCAGGATGTAGGTGACCGGCACGCCGCGCGGGCAGCGCACCACGCAGCGGTAGCAGCTCGTGCAGTTCCACTGCGTGTTGGACGAAAGGACCTCCTCCTTCATGCCGGCGCGGATCATCATGAAGAGTTTCCGCGGGCCGTAATCCATCTGCACGCCGATCGGGCACGAGCCTGAGCAGACGCCGCACTGCATGCACAGGTTGAGCTTGTCGCCGCCCTCAACGTTGTCCCTGACCCATCTGGCGAAAGACAGGTCATAGATCTTGGCGGCGGTCGGAGCGGACGTCGTCATGCTAGAAGCCCTTCATCGGGTTGGGCGGCAGCGCGCCGATCAATTTGGCGAAGGCGTCGAGCACGGTCGGCGCCCGGCACGAGTTCGGCGATCGACAGTTCCTCGAACGTGACGCGCTCCGGCTCGAGCGCGAGGCTCTTCAGCGTCTCGCCGACTTTCGACAGGCGCTCGCGCGCCAGCGCCGAACCCTTGACGAAATGGCACTGGTAGTCGTCGCCCGACTTGCAGCCCATCAGCATGATGCCGTCGTAGCCCTTCTGCAGCGCGGTCGATACCCACTGCAGCGTGACCGACCCCATGCAACGGACCGGAACGATGCGCACGAATGGCGACCATTGCGAGCGCGCGATCCCGGCCATGTCAATCGCCGGATAGGCGTCGTTCTCGCAGGCGAGCACGAGAATGCGCGGCTTTTCCGAGAACTCGTCGGGGATCTCGTTCGCTTCGATCATCTCGTTGACCATCTGCGGATTATAATTGTCGAACGTGATGGTCTGCACTGGACACGCCCCCATGCAGATTCCGCAGCGCCGGCAGCGCCCGAAATTGACGACCGGGCGGCCCTGCTCGTCCACGTCGATCGCGCCGAACGGACACTCGATCGTGCAGCGCCCGCACTTCGTGCACTTCTCGTGGCCGATCTTGGGATAGGTCAGGTCGCCGACACGCGGATGCACCGCCGCTCCGGCGGCCGAGCCGTCGATCGCCTGAATGGCCTTCAGAACCGCGCCCGTCGCGTCCTCGGCGCTCTCGGCCATGTCCATCGGACGGCGGAGGGGGCCGGCGGTATAGATGCCGGTGCGGCGCGTCTCGTAGGGAAAGCAGATGTAATGGCTGTCCGAGAAGCCGTCGGCGAGGATGGGGATATGCGGTCCCTGCCGATACTGGAGGTTGAGAATCGGGCCGCCGGGTGGAATCCCCTTGTCGATATGCGGCCAAGCCGAGCCTTGGCCCTTGGCGTAGCCTGCGACGATGATCCGGGTCACCGGGTTGATGTCGTCGGCGAGCTGCGCCGCGCTCTTTTCCGGCTCGATCGCAGGGGCGTCGACGTTGGTCGAATTCGGGACCATGCCGGTCGCCAGCACGATGAGGTCGAGCCCCGCGAGCGGAACGTCCTGGCCCAAAAGTTCGTCGGCGTAGGAAATCGTCATGTCCTTCCCGTCGACCGACTTCACCTTGCCCTTCATGAAGATGACGCCGTTGCGCTGGGCTTCGCGATAGAACTCCTCGGCCGTTCCCGGCGTGCGCAGTTCCTCATAGACGATGTAGGCCGAGGCGTCCCTGTCGCCCTTGACGACCTGAAGCGCCTGCTTGATCGAGGCCGAGCAGCAGACCGACGAGCAATAGGGCAGATGATCGGGATCGCGGCTGCCCGCGCATTGCACGAAGGCGACGTTGCGCGCCGGCGCGCCGTTGGACGGGCGCTTGGCGGCGCCCTTGGCGAGCATCGCCTCGAACTCGACCGAGCTGACGACGTCGGGCGAGGCGCCGTAGCCGAGATGGCCGAGCTTCGTCGCGTCATAGGGGCGCCAGCCGGTCGCCACGACGATCGCGCCGACCGTTTCGATGATCTCCTCGCCGGCGCGGGCGATGGTCGCCTTGAACGCGCCGGGCTGGCCCGAGGTGCTCGCGACCAGAGCGCCCGTCAGAATGCGAATCCGGCTCTCGGCCTTCACCTTGGCGATGAGCTTGTCGATGTCGTTCGCGTAGAGGTCGCGGTAGGGCGGCGCGTGCGGCGCGCGCATCGACCATTTGGCCGACCAGCCGCCGAGCGCGTCGCTCTTTTCGACCAGGACGACGTCGTAGCCGGACTTGGCCGCCTCGAGCGCCGCGGTGAGGCCGGTCACGCCCGCCCCGACCACGAGGATCGAGCGCGCGACTTCGCCCAGCGCGGCGGGCTGCGGCTGTTCGGTCTTGGAGAGTTGGGCCGCCGCCATGCGGATCGCGTCGGCGGCGAGCATTTCGGTGTCTTCCGCGTGCGGCGGCTGCGACCAGGCGACCTGCTCGCGCAGGTTCGCGCGCACCACCGGCACGCCGTCGAAACGGAACTTGTCCGCCATCACGCGCGGCGAGCAGGCGCCGACGACCAGGCGGTTCACCGCGCCGTCGTCGATGTCCTTGCGAATCGAAGCCACGCTCTCGGGCGAACAGAGCGCCTGGCTCGAGACGCAATGGCCGATGCGAAACTCCGACTTACCGATTTTCTCGAGCGCGTCGACGTCGACGGCGTCGGCGATGCCGCATCCCTTGCAAAGATAGACGCCGGGTTTTCTCTCGGACACCTTTCCGTCTCCCATTTCGGCGCCGCTGCCGGCCGCCGTTAACGTTTCGTTGGAGCCGCCTTTCGCTTTGCGGACGGCCAGCCTCGCCTCAGGGGTTTCTGACCGCCTGCACCGCCTTCAGCGCGGCGGCGGTCGCCGACTGCACCGACATCGACACATCGAGCGGCCCCGCGGCGACGCCGGCCGAGAAAATGCCGCCCTCGTCGCCCTCCCGGGGAACGAGGAAGCCGTATTCGTCGGACACGATGTCGAGCGCGGGACGGTAGCCGGAGACCGCGCTCGGCTGCATTCCGGTCGCCAGCACCACGAGATCGTAGGGCTCGGAGTAGATTTCGCGTTCGACCGTGCGCTCGCCGTGAAGGACGGGGCGGCCGTCGTCGCCGATGCGGATGTGCGCCGGCTTCGACTTGATGAAGGTCACCTGCGGATCGGATCGCACCCGATTGTAGAAGGCCTCGAGCTTATCGTGGGCGCGAATGTCGATGTAGTAGATATGGACCTCCGCGTCTGCATATTGCTCGCGCACGTAGGCCGCATGCTTCAGCGAACCGAGGCAGCAGATGCGCGAGCAATAGGGCAGATGGTTGAGGTCGCGCGACCCGGCGCATTGGATGAGCGCGACCTTCTTCGCCGGTTCGCCGTTGGAGGGGCGGAGGATCCTGCCGTGGGTCGGCCCGTCGTGGGCGGCCAGCCGCTCCATCTCGACGTTGGTGATGATGTCGCGGCTGTGGCTGTAGCTGTAGCCGTCGAGCTTGTTCGGGTCGTAAGGCTTCCATCCCGTCGCCCAGATCACCGCGCCGACGTGCAGGTCGAAGATTTCGCCCTTGTCGTCGGGATCGAGCGCGCCGTAGGCGCAGGCCGCCTTGAGTTTTTCTCCTTCGCCCGCGGCGATCGCTTCCGGCGCGACGACATAGCGCATCGGGAAGGCGTGCTCGTGGGGCAAGTAGGCCGCCCTCACCTTGTCGAGGCCGTAATTGAACGGATTGTCGACCAAAGTCTGGGTTGCTTTTGCGCACTCGCCGCAAGCGGTGCACCGCTCGTTCACGTATCGCGCGTGGCGTTTGATCGACGCCTTGTAAGCGCCGCGCGCGCCCGAAATGCCGGTCACCTCGCACATCGTCATCACCCGGAGCCGCGGGTTTTTGCGAATGCGCTGATAGTTGATCTCGAGCCCGCAGGTCGGATGGCAGAGTTTGGGGAAATAACGATTGAGCTTCGTCACGCGGCCGCCGAGGCTCGCTTCGCGTTCGATGAGGATGACGTCCTGACCCGCCTCGGCGGCTTCCAGCGCCGCCGTCACACCGGCGATTCCCCCGCCGACGACGAGAATCATTTGGCTTTCCGGACCGGCGCCGCTCAAACCCGTTCCCATCGATCCTCCTCCCTGCGGGCCGCGCCCCAAAACCTTCTCCCCCGCGCGTTTGCGGTTCATTCGCCTGGCGGCGGAGGAGCGTCTACTCGCCGACGCCATCGTCCGCCGCCGACGTGCGGCGGCCGACGGGCGCGGGCCTTCAGCCTGTATAGTTCAAAATATGCGAATATGTCTATCATAGGTTGGACGAGGACGCTATAGCGTTAAATTCAGATGGCGCGTCGATCGCGCCGCGCTGGTCCTGACCGGGAGGGTTCGAAGTCCGGAATGTCGCAATCCGCAACAACCCCGCGGCGCCGTTTGGACCCTGTCGCGATCTTCCCCTTTCTCGCCTGGCCCCAAACGATGTCCGGGCCCCAGATGCGCGCCGATCTGCTCGCGGGCCTCACCGGAGCGCTGGTCGTGCTGCCGCAGGGGGTCGCCTTCGCCACCATCGCCGGCATGCCGCCCCAATACGGACTCTACGCCAGCATCGTGCCGACCATCATCGCCGCGCTGTTCGGTTCCTCGTGGCATCTTGTCGCAGGGCCGAGCACGACGGCGTCCCTCGTTCTGTTCGCTTCGCTGAGCGCGTTCGAGCCCGCCGGGACGCCGCGCTATGTGGAGCTAGCGATGACGCTTGCCGCGATGGCCGGCGTCATGGCGCTCGCGCTCGGCCTCTTCCGGCTCGGCGCGCTCGTCAACTTCATTTCGCACACGGTCGTGGTCGGCTACACGGCGGGCGTCGGCATTCTCATCATGACGACGCAATTGCGCAATTTCTTCGGGTTCCACATCCCGCGCACCAGCGTGTTCTGGGAAGCGCTGAGCGGCAGCGTGCTGGCGCTGCCGACGGCGTCGCTCATGGTGACCGCGGTCGCGCTCGCAACGCTCGTCGCCGGCGTCGCCGCGCGGAACTTCACCTCCAAGGTCCCCTACATGATCCCGGCGATTCTCGCCGGCGGTCTCGCCGGGTTCCTGCTCAACAGGATCGCGCCGGGGTCGGTTTCGACGGTCGGCGCGCTGCCGGCGAGCCTGCCGCCCTTGTCGGCGCCGAGTTTCGATCCCGCCACCTGGGGGTTGCTCCTGCCGACCGCGCTCGCCATCGCCGTCTCGGCGCTGAACGAGGTCGTCTCGATCGGCCGGGCGCTGGCCATCCGCTCCGAGCAGCGGCTCGACATCAATCAGGAATTCATCGGCCAGGGTCTCGCCAATCTGATCGGCTCGTTCTTTTCCGGCTACGTGGTGTCCGGTTCGTTCAACCGCAGCGCGCTCAACTACGAGTCGGGCGCGCGCAGCCAGATGTCCGCGGTGTTCGGCGGGCTCATTCTCGCCGCCGTCCTGGTATTCGCCGCGCCGCTCGCCGCGTATCTGCCGCATGCGGCGATGGCCGCCTCGTTGGAGCTCGTCGGCTGGAGCCTGATCGACCGCAAGAGCCTCTCCCGCATCTGGCGCAGCGGCGCGACCGAACGGGGCGTGCTGCTGGCGACGATCGGCGTCGCCCTGTTCATCCAGATTCAGGCGGCGATCCTCGCCGGGGTCGTGCTGTCGCTGGTGGTCTATCTCTACCGCACGTCCAATCCGCAACTGCGCCCGCGCGTTCCCGACCCTTTCGACGAAACCCGCAAGTTCGTCGACGCCGGGCCGGACGCGCCGGAATGTCCGCAATTCCGCCTCGCCCGGCTCGACGGCTCGCTTTATTTCGGCGCCGTCACCGCTTTCCGCGACGCGCTGAGCGCCTTCGAGCGCGAGACGCCGTCATGCAAGCGCTACGCGGTCATCATGCGGGGCGTCAATTTCATCGACCTCGCGGGGGCCGAGGCCCTGGCCATCGAGGCGCGCCGGCTCAGGGCGCGCGGCGGGGGCCTCTATCTGATCAACATCAAGGAACGACCGCTCGAGTTTCTCGAGCGCGGCGGCTACGTCGACGAGATCGGCCGGTCGAACGTGTTTCTCACTAAGAGCAAGGCGCTGAGCGAAATCTACGGGACGCTCGACTACGACCTCTGCAGCCGATGCCCGCTGCGCGTCTTCCGGGAATGCTCGCGGTTCGGGCTCGCGCCGATCGAGGAGGACGAGGCGAGCGGCCTCGGCTGACGAGGGCGTGTCAGCGAGGCGACGGCCGTTCGGCCCGGCAAACCGGCCCGGTCTCTCCCGGCGCGAGCGGCCGCAAGTAGCGCTCGACGCCGAAGTCTGCGACGACGCGGTTGGCTTCGTGGGCCGGATCGACTCCGTAGCGGCGCAGGTGGGCGTAAAGCGCGCCGCCCCTGGTGTCGACCGGCCGCGCGTGCCTGACGGCGACCGAGCCGACGACGCCGACGCTCTCCGGCCCGAACGAAGCGCGCACGGCGGGGCCGAGAACAAGGTCCGTCCCCCAGCCGCTGACGGTTTCGTCAAAAGCCCAGCCAACCCGTTCGAGAGCGCGCCGCGTGAAGAGCGGGGCCATGATCTCGACCGTCGACATGCGGATGATCCCGCTCCCCGCCTTGGGCCTTTTCAGGAACGGCCAGGCGGAGTTGGAATCGGCGGTGAGCGCCGGCTGAGCGAGGTCGAGGCGCTCCCGCGCCATCGCGGCGAACAGCGCGTCGATCCCCTCGGCGCCGATCTCGACGTCGTCATCGAGGAACAGCGCCGCCTCGTAACGCATCAGAAGGTCGGGGCGCTGCTCGAGGAGGCGGCGGATCGCCGTCGTCTTGGTTCCTGCTTGGAATGCGGCTGTATCCGCGCGCGGATTGGCCTCGGCCTCTTGATAATAGTTCAGCAGCACGTCGTAGCCGCGCGGCCGGCCGAGGTAGCTCGCGTCGAAGCCCTTGCCGCACTGGACGAAGACCAGAAGCCTCCGGCCGCCGGCGGGCGCCTCGCGTTCGACGCGCAAGCGAGCGTCGGCGTAGAAACGGTCCTGCCGCGCCTTCAGCTCCTGGCGGCTCAGCGGCGGCTTCATGTCGCCGTCGCGGCGCTTGGGGTCGAAGACGCGCAGCGCGGCTTCTCCGATCGACCCGCCCTTGCCTCGGATGACGTCGCGCACGAACGCCATGTCGATGTCGGGCCGGGGCCGCCGGCCGCTCGGCAATCCGGCCTCGAGAAAATGCAGGAACGGATGCGGGTGGGTTCGGCGCCAATCGGGATTCTGCGAGACGTACCAGGCGTGGTCGAACTCGGCCGAGGGCGATGGGGCGCCCGCCTCGGCCCTCGCGAGGTAGAGCTCCAGAAGGCCGCTCGCCCTTGCGCCAAGGCCCATGCGTCCCCGGAAAAAACGCGGATCGAAAAAGCCGTTCGGCCGATACCCGAGCCGTTCGCCGATCAGCGCGTAATGCAGGGGCGCAAGCGCGTGCGCCCGTTCGGTCCCGAGCCGCCGGCGCGCATAGAGGCGGCTCCAAAACGCGCGGCGCGCCAGCGACGATGGGGAGGACGGCATTTCCGCGTGGCCCGGGGTCAGGCCGAAGCGGAGACGGCGGCCGCCTCGCGCATGTCGACCGTCGGCCCGAACATCGCCTCGAACGAGGCGCGCAGCGCCGCGTCGACTTGAGCCAACGTGGCGGCCCGGCCGAGGTCGGCGAGGCTGGTGACGCCGTAACGGGCCTCGGCGACGCCGCAGGGGACGATGCCGGAAAAATGCGCAAGGTCCGGCGCAATGTTGAGGGCGACGCCGTGAAACGTCGCCCAGCGGCGCACCCGGACGCCGATCGCGGCGATCTTGTCTTCCGCCATCGCCCCGTCGGCTCCGCGCGGCTTGTCGGGCCGGGCGACCCAGACGCCGACCCTGTCCTCGCGCGTCACGCCCTCGACGCCGAACGTTTTCAGCGCGTCGATCAGCCAGCCTTCGAGCGCCGCGACATAGGCGCGCACGTCCGGGCGCCGGCGCTTGAGGTCGAGCATGACATAGGCCACGCGCTGTCCCGGCCCATGATAGGTGAACTGTCCTCCGCGGCCGGCGCGAAAGACCGGAAACCGCGCCTCGATGAGGTCATCGGGCCTGGCGCTCGTTCCGGCCGTGTAGAGCGGAGGATGCTCGAGGAGCCAGACCCGCTCGTCGGCGCGGCCGGCCGCGATGTCTTCCGCGACGGCCTCCATCTCCGCGAGCGCCTCCTTGTAGCCGACCGGTCCCGGCGAAACGCGCCATTCAACCGGCGGGGCGCCGGGTGAGGCGAGGAGGGGCGGGCGCGGCGAAAGCCTGGGATTGGACACGCGGCCTTGTAGCAAAGGGCGCAGGGCCGCGCGAGCGCCTCGATCGGCAAGGCCCGACGAGCCCGCGCGTTGACGATGCAAACTCTTGTCTTGACGGAACGTAAGCCGTCGCGTCTTCTGTGAAAGGGGACGACAGTTCTGTTGCGTTGTGGAGGGCGGCGCCATGACCGCATGCGCCCGAAAGCTCGGGCCCGCCGCCATCCTGGCCTGCGCGTGCGCGCTGATCGTCGGCGCGCCCGCCGTCGCATGGGCGGGCGCGTGGACCCTGCCGGGGGGAAGCGGCCTCCTCATCGAGACCCTGTTCGGCTGGACCGGCGACGGCGCGCCCTGGGGCGGCAATCCGGCGGTCAAGCAACAGCGAGCGGACGCCCAGACCTACGTCGAATACGGCCTCAACGACGACGTGACGGTCTTCGGCCAGATGGCGCTCGAGCGCTATGCGCTGGGCCCGCCGACGCCAACACTTACACCGGGTTCGACTACTCGGCCGCCGGCGTCAGGGCAAAACTCTGGTCGACCGGCGAATGGGTCTTCTCCGGCGAGACGACGGTGTTCGTGCCGGGGGCCGGCAACCCGGCGGCGGCGGCTCAGGCCGGAAACACCGGCGGGGCAGGGGAGGCGCGCCTGCTCGCGGGGACGAACTTCAGCTTCGGACAATGGCCCGGCTTTGTCGACGCCGAGCTCGGCTATCGCCTGCGCACGGCCGGCCCGCCGGACGAATGGCATGGCGACTTGACGGTCGGCCTCAAGCCCGCGCCCGGGTTCATTCTGTTGCTGCAGGACTTCACCACCGTCTCGACCGCCTCGACCAACCGGGAGTTCCCGGCATGGCGGTCGTCGGTCATCGAGGCGAGCCTCGTCGTCCCG
Source organism: uncultured Alphaproteobacteria bacterium (assembly GCA_963805295.1). Taxonomy (GTDB): domain Bacteria; phylum Pseudomonadota; class Alphaproteobacteria; order Rhizobiales; family Beijerinckiaceae; genus Roseiarcus. The sequence goes on from CAWDTW010000041.1 coordinate 125,858, forward strand.
CTCGTCGATCGCTGGTCGGTTCAGGTCGGCGGCTTCACGAGCGTGCTCGCCGTCAAGACCAACACCGAGCGCGGCGCCGCGCTGTCGGTGTGGCGGAGGTTTTGACGTTTCCCCTCACCCCGTCTTCTCGAACAGCTCCCTCCCGATCAGCATGCGCCGGATCTCGCTCGTGCCGGCGCCGATCTCGTAGAGTTTGGCGTCGCGCAGCAGGCGCCCGAGCGGATAGTCGTTGGTGTAGCCGGCGCCCCCGAGAATCTGGATCGCGTCGAGGGCGACCTGGGTCGCCCGCTCGGCGGCGTAGAGGATGGCGCCGGCGGCGTCCTCTCGGGTCGTCTCGCCGCGGTCGCAGGCTTTTGCGACGGCGTAGACGTAGGCCTTGGACGCGTTCATCGTCACATACATGTCGGCGAGCTTGCCCTGGACGAGCTGGAACGTGCCGATCGGCTGGCCGAACTGTTTTCGCTCGTGCACATAGGGCAGCACGACGTCGAGCGCCGCCTGCATGAGGCCGAGCGGCCCGGCCGAGAGCACCACGCGCTCGTAGTCGAGCCCGCTCATCAGCACATTGACGCCCTTGCCGACCTCGCCGAGCACGTTCTCCTCCGGAACCTCGCAGTCGGAGAAGACCAGCTCGGAAGTGTCGGAGCCGCGCATGCCGAGCTTGTCGAGCTTCGTCCCGTTGGAAAAACCCTTCATGCCGCGCTCGACGAGGAAGGCGGTGATGCCGCGCGCGCCTGCGGCCGGGTCGGTCTTGGCGTAGACGATGAGCGTCTCGGCGACCGGGCCGTTGGTGATCCACATCTTCGCGCCGTTCAGCACATAGCGGTCGCCTTTCTTGTCGGCCCGCGTGGTCATCGAGACCACGTCGGAGCCCGCGTTCGCCTCCGACATGGCGAGTCCTCCGACATGCTCGCCGGCGACGAGCTTCGGCAGGTAGCGCGCCTTCTGCGCCTCGTCGCCGCTGCGCACGATCTGGTTGACGCAGAGGTTGGAATGGGCGCCATAGGAGAGGCCGACAGCGCCGCTCGCGCGCGACACCTCCTCCATCGCCACGCAATGCTCGAGATAGCCGAGGCCCAAGCCCCCGTAGTCCTCGGGCGCGGTGATCCCGTGCAGCCCGAGCGCGCCCATCTTCGGCCACAGGTCGCGCGGGAAAAGGTTGTCGCGGTCGATCGCCGCGGCGCGCGGGGCGATCTCCTTCTCGGCGAAGGTTTTCGCGCTCTCGCGCACCATCTCGGCGCTCTCGCCGAGGTCGAAGTCGAACGAGCGGGGGGCGTTGGGGATCATGGGGCGCTCAGGATGAACCGACGGCCGCGACCTTGGCGGCAATCGGCGACGCTGTCCAGAATTTCGGCGGGCGGCCGGCGCGCGTCCCGGCGCGGGACGCCGTTTCCGGGCGCGAACCGAAGCTTTTCAACGGATTGCGACGCCATTTTCGGGCGCGCGCCGCCGTGCCGCCGGTTTAGGAAGCAAGAGCACACTTTTGGAAGGCGCGCGAACGATTTCAAGCCGTTAGGCGCCAAAAACGTAACCGGGGCAAATTCCCGGGCACGCAACTGCACAAAGCAAAATGCTGCAGTTGCGAGATTGAATCTTATCAAGCGCTTGCGCGAGCGCCGGCCTTCTGAAATTTTTCCTCCCGCGCTCCTGCCCGGGAATTTGCCCCGGTTACCCAAAAACTGAACCTTTCTCCAAGGCGCCTGTCCCCGGCGGGACCGAAAGGCCGGGAGCGTGGCCTTCCCTCCCGGCCGCACTGAAGGAATTCCAAGCCCCGCGGAACGAAATCCAAGCCGGGCGGAATGAATTCCAAACCGGGCGGAACGAATTCCAAATTATTCGGAACGAAAACCAAATCTTTTTCCTTCCGCGAAACGAGACTTTTCAAGGGGTTATACACGATTTTCGTAACCGGGGCAAATTCCCGGGCACGCAACTGCACAAAGCAAAATGCTGCAGTTGCGAGATTGAATCTTATCAAGCGCTTGCGCGAGCGCCGGCCTTCTGAATTTTTTCCTCCCGCGCTCCTGCCCGGGAATTTGCCCCGGTTACCGATTTTCGGAGAAAGTGCCTCCGCCGCGCGTCTCCCCGGGCAGACACGGCCTGGATGGCCGGGTCAATCCCCGGATCAATCCCCGGATCAAGTCCGGGGACGGCCACGGCATAGGCCCTCGGTCGAGCCTCACGCGCCGGCCGCCGTCCGCGCATCGCCGATGTCGATCACATCCATGGGACCCATGATAACGGAGGATTCGGTTTTTCGGAAGCAAATGTTCGAAAAAGCATCGGCGGCAGACGATATGCCGGATGAGGACGCGCACGAACCGTCCCGCGCCGCCTCGCCCTCACGGGAGCGATCCCCGATAGAGTGCACTGTCACCGGAATTCCCCGGAGCGTGGCCGGCCCTCCTGGCCGCACTGAACGAATTCCAAGCCAAACTGAAGCAAATCCAAGCCAGACTGAAGCAAATCCAAATTTTTCGGAACGAAAACCAGGGGGGAAGGGGGGGCGTACGCTAAGAATCCCCTCATGTCGATTTTCATCAATAAACTCATCAAGTTAGAGAAATACCACGGATAACCATTAACATATTGATTTCATTGCGATTCTCAACATACGGCGAAAAATGAGGGGATGAGTTAGAGGGGCGTACGGGACAAACAATCTTCTCTTTCCCCCATCTTTATTCTGATAACTCGTAAACGCCCTTCATGACGGGGAGGAGTACGGGGCGCTCGGTCACACTCCTTCGAGGACTGCTCGGACGGTAGCCATATGCCTTTCATAGGCACTATGATTGATATCGAATACCTGAGATTGGAACCCTATCCGAATGCCTGCGGCTGAGTTGTTCATAGCGGCGCTCAGAAACATCTGTACTTGAGCCTTTTGATCTACTGGGTTTCCGGTCACACTTGTGATGCACGGAAAACTCGTGTTTATACAAGCCATCAGCGGGGTAGTGGCCACTTCCAAGAGAATGAGGTCCTCAATCCGACCAGACGTTATATTTGAAGGTGATAGCGAAAAGGCGAACCTCCTCCCCCCATGATCATGCATTCCTCGATCTCGTAAATCTTTACCGCACCTCGGAAAACCGAAGGCTTTAGTACAATCGATGACTGCGTTTATACGCCCGTCGGGATCATCCTCGGAATCGGCGACTAGACCCACTCCGACAATCTTAGCTAAATCCTCTCTGCGGGGGGCCAAGAACTTGACGAAGGTCTCCGCGTTGCGCCCCAACTTGCGGATTCCTTTGAAGCAAAGAATCGTTATTGTCTCAGGATTCGCTTGGACGGAATTGAGACAAGCTTCGATAAGGCCGACTTCCGCCTCACCCTCGGCAAGAAACACCCGCGTCGTCAATGGCTTCGCGTCCAACCTTGTGTCTGGAATATAGTAACTAACGGGCATCAGCGAAGCTCCGCTCCGTATTCTTCTGCCAACGCCAGCTCGCTATGGTCAAAATATCTCGTATTTACGCCGCCCGATCCCCCTATCAAGTTGACTAAACATATATCGTCAAATTGCGTTTCGTTGGATACGTCGATAAATATTTTGAGCAAATCAGATGAATGTGTCGCTATAAAGTATTGCGCTTTGCTATGCTCAACAGAATCAATGATACGCTTTACTACCTTAGGCATTATAGAGAAATGAAGTCCATCCTCTAATTCATCTACAATGATTATGCCGTCTTGAATTGCCAACTGGGCGAGTGAAAGCCTAAGAATATGAAGAAATCCTGATCCGAGAACGTGGAGTGGTAAAAGACGTGGAAGTCCGGTATCTATATATATGTTTGGCTGTCCCAATTTTGTTATAGGTACAATCCCTTTAACGTTCGGTTCTATCATCGTAAGAGCGTCAATCAGAGACTCAGTGTTCTTACTCTTAATAACTTCTACTAGTTGGTCGCTCACTTCCTGGTACATGTCGCGAATATACGGCGATATAAACTGCGCAAGGATTGTGTCCTTGTTCACCGGATCTCCCTCGATTGAGACCGGCGACTGCAAGGGTTGAGACTGCCCATGAAGCTGTGGAGCGGTCAAGGGCGGATTGATTTGAACCGATCCAGTAGTCTTTCCTGAAGGCCCCGTGAAGTTGAACCGTACACCTGATATCGCTGCCTCGCTGTCCGATCGGCCAGGTGTAAACTGCGAACGCAGCAAAGGATCGATCAGAAGAGTCCTGCTCCTGGTTCGCCCCTGCGCAAGCACATCTGAGACGATCCGGACTGGATTCCTTTGGTCCAATTCCCAAAACCAAGACCGAAACGTATGGTCGCTCGAAGGCGTGATTATGTTGTCACCACGGAAGCTGTTAATTGAAAGCGCAAGGTGCGGGTTCGCCGCACCCGCATTGAGAAACACCGCTTCGAGCAGAGAGGTCTTTCCGCCTCCGTTACTGCCGGTGACTAAGTTGAGCCGTTTCAGTTTCTGCAGTTTTACGTCGCGGAGCGAGCGAAAGTTCGATACTTGTAAGCTCTTGAACATCACACGATCCCGATCTCCGCGAGTGGATGGCTTGGGTCCTAACTTAGTCCGGATTCTACGTAGCCGCCATTCGGGGCTGCGGCGCTCTACCGGAGAATTCGTCGTGTCCAATAGGCCCGGCTCCAGCGGACACGCCCAATAAGATCACTAATGACACTCGCTACCCTCTGAAGGAAGCCCTCTGCGTGGCTTCGAGATTGACTAGGCTTGAGCTTCCCGCCGTTCATCCACAGCGGGGTTACGGTGACAGTGGGGGTTACGGTGACAGTGCGCCGGGAGGCCGGCGAGGAGTAGGTGGTGCAAGTCCACTGCGATGAAGGAATAGCGAACCCCATCGGCCCCGAGCCGTGCGTCGTCGGCCGTGAGGCCGGGGGCGAAGCGTCGGCAGGGGTGCGTATAGGCCAGCCATTGAGCCGCGAAATTATCAATCGGGACGCTGACGCTTTTGTCACGGCGGAAGGCAACACGGGAGTGCGCGTCAACGCGAGCGCATTTCCGGCCCTGCGTGGTCGAAGACCCTGGCATGTACGTAAGCTCCTCGACCGGAAACCGCGAGACCTCGACCTTGGCCGCGCGTGAAGTGAGCGGTCCGCATCGGGAAGGCGACGAGCCGAAGCCGATGATGCACGGGGACGAGGGGTCAGAACTCCGCCAAGGTAGCTGTGAAGCGAGCGAACGAGGCCGGGCGACCGGCAGAGGAGTTCGCGGAGCCAAGGGCGGGGGCCAAGGAGAACGCGCAACAGGACGGCACGCCCCGGACACCGAGCCGGCAAGGCGCGTCCCACGGCCTGGACCGCGTGCGGCAAGCCGTACGTTTCGCCGTCAACCATCCAAGGTGGGAGCCGGATTGCCTTAATCGGGCCCGTCCGGTCTGTGCGGGGGGCGCTCAGCAATGAGCGCCCCTACCGCGATGTGCGCCGGGAGGCCGGCGAGGAGTAGGTGGCGGCAGTCCACTACGATGAAGGAATAGCGAACCCCATCGGCCCCGAGCCCTGACGTGATCAACACGAAGCTCAAAAGAACAGCGCGGCCTGTCGCTCCCTCAAGGAGGCTTCGATGGCCTTGAGCCCCTCCTGAATTTCGACGGCGTTGGCGACCAGCCAGCGGCCGTCCTTCCTCTCCAGCGTCGCGCGCAAGAGTTCGGCGCGGCCGACCAGTCTTTGATCGCATTCGATGAGGCGCTGAAGCGTCGGCGCTTCTTCACGGTAGCGCTGCGTCATCCGGTCGTTCTCCGGCGCCGGCTGCGCGCGGACCTGCCCCTCGATCGCGCCGATGGCGCGCGAAAGGACTTCGAGCGCCTGCGCCTCGGCGAGGGCGTTGGCGTCGGGCCGCGGCTTCTCCCGACTCGGCAGGGGGAGGAACGCCCGCCGATAGGCGCTTTCGGCCTCTTCGATGGAGGCGCGCGCCAGCCCCAGCAGCCAACCCACCTTGCCGCGAACCAATATGTCGTCGGCGCGCAGCTGGTTTTCGAGGCGATAGAAATTATAGCCCCAGCCGTAGAACAGATTGACGGCGATCTGGTCGATCCCTTCGAGGTCGTAGAAGCGCGAGCCGGGCATCAGGTCGGCCCCGTCAAACCCGTCTGTTCCCCTAGGGGATAGAAGCCGACCGGCGGCTGCCCGCCGATCTGGAAGGGAACGCCGGCGGCGGCGTTGGGCGCGGACACGAGCCCCTTCTCGGCCATCCGCAAGGCGAGATAATAGCGCACGGCTTCGATCGGCGTCAGGCCCAGCGCCTGCAACGATATCAACTCGCGCATGCGATCGTCCTTCGGCAGGACCAAAATCTTCAGATCGTTCAGCATGATGCCGTAGGTTCGGAGGAAGTCGGTCAAATGCGATTTGACCGCTTCGCGAAGCTCCCCGATATGCTCGTTGATGCTTTCCATTTTGGTGACCTGGATCACCTGATTGATCGCCTGCTCGATCGCCGGCCCGGAATATTCGGCGATCTCGCGCGTATCGATGACATGGCCGTTGAACGGCAGATGGGTGATGAGGTCGAGCGCGGCTTCTCGCGTGTCGACATGGATGTAATAATCGACCTGATAGGCCATTTCGGCCATTTCCGCGCTCGTCGCAATGCCCCTGTTGCTCACCAGGAGCTTGGCGCGATTGACGTAGATGACTTCGTAAACCCAGGGCGACGCGCCGCCGAAGAAGCCCTGGACGATGGAGCCGACAAGCGGCTTGTCGGGCGTCGTCAGCGCATATTGTCCGGTCTCGTAGACGTTGAGGACGGCGCCGCGCGCCTTGAGCACACAGAAATGATTGCTCTCGACCGTCAGAAGCGATCCGGAAACGATGCTTTCGTCGACGATTTTGATGGCGATATTCTTGGTGCCGAGCATGTCGGTTCCGTCACGCTGCAGTGACGTGATGACTTGACGTGTGACAGCCATAGCCTCGCCTCGCTTGTTCGGGGGAAACCACCGAATGGACGGATGCCGGTCGGTCCGCCGGTCACCTTGCGCCAGTTCGATTTTGCGGGCAAGCCTGAAGCCGAAGCGCGCGGCGCGCAAGGGACGCCGACGATCGATCTTCCGTTCGCCGGCGCCGATCGTCATCCTGGATTACGGTGACGGATTACGGCGACGGTGCGCCGGGAGGCCGGCGAGGAGCGGGTGGCGCCAGTCCACTACGATGAACGCAGTTGCGGTGGGAGCGTATTACTACGTGCTGCGTTCTACGGCTGCTACCCAACAATAATTGCATTCCGCATTTGAAGTGGCGACGCGACCATCCTCAGCGGCTCCCAGCCCGAACCCGAGCCACGTATAAAAACGGCGCCATAGCCAAGAATGCGACCTAATATACTTTGATGGACGTCAACTGTTTCGACTTGACTTATATTCATCTCTTCGGTCGCCCGAGAAATCAAGCCGATCTTGTGAATAACCCGCTTGTCGGTGACCACAATCTCGGTGGTCATACGAATGACCCATGCCGGAATAAATGTTAGGATCGCAATTAAGACTAGTATTGGTGGCAGGATTAGGAGCGCCTCTTGCAGATTGACATTGCCGCTCGCGTAATTGTCGCTATTATAAAAAAGCAAAATTGATACGAACGCTGCAATCGCCAAGAACAGCCAGAAGACTGCTCTTCCGTAGATGGAGAGTCCTAGCTTAAGATAGCATTAACCATATTCGACGTAACTCATTGGCGGCAAATGCGAAAGGATGCCGCCATGAGCGATGTTTGCTGCAAGCGATGCGGCGCGAGCGACTACAGGAAAAACGGCATTGTGCGCGGGACGCAACGTTATTTCTGTCACTCCTGTGGATGCAATTTCACAATGACGCCCCCGCGCGGCAAGCCGCCCGCGATGAAAGCTCTGGCGCTGTTGCTCTACGCCATGGGCAACATGAGTTTTTGTTCGATCGCCCGCCTCCTCGGCGTCAGCGACGTCACCGTTCTCACCTGGATCCGCAATGAAGCCCGCAAGTTGCCGGAGCCTGCGATCAAGGCCGAGCAGGTGATCATAACGCTCGACGAGATGTGGCATTTTCTCCAAAAAAAACTCGCAAACTCTGGCTTTGGCGGGCCTACGACCCTGTGGCTCGGCGAACCCTCGCCTGGGTTGTTGGTGATCGTGATGACGCCACATGCCAAAAACTCCTCGACAAGATCGGCGTCGAGGGCAAGACGTTCGTCGCCGACGATTGGGACGGCTACCATCGCCTCATCCCCGAGGCTCAGCTCTTCACCGGCAAGGATCTGACCGTTCCCATCGAGCAGGACAACAGCAACATCCGCCATTTCTTGGCGCGCTTTCGCCGCCGCACAAAGGTCGTCTCCAAGAGCACGGAAATGGTCGACTTGTCCCTCAGGCTATACCATCATCTGCATGACAATCTCGAAAACCTCACCGCAAAACTCGCTGTTTTCCAGCCTATCTTTAGTTAGGACTCTCCGTAGATGATCCAATGCAATTTTCCAACATATTTCACAGCTTCTTTTGGCTGAAGCACTTTCTTGTAATATCGCATCAAACGCCTCGCCTGAATGAATTGACGACAACTGACCGCTAAAAGGAAGGTCTTGCATTGATCTTGGTCGATCGAGCAGCGATTGCACGGAACGTCAAAGCGCGTCAAATTCTCGCGGCGCGAGCCGGGAGGAATTGGCATCGATTGAAGCCCGCCGCGGATCTTTATTCACGAGGCGACGGCGGCTCGCCGGTTCGTTTCGGCTTCGGCCCGCATTTGCTTGGCGTGACGACGCGGCCGAGGCGGCGGCCGATCGTGTCCTGAAAGGCGCGGTCGCCGAGCGGGCGGCCGATCAGCTCGTTGCGGCGCAGCACGAGCCAAAGCCGGGATCGTCGGCATCCGCATCGAGAAGATCGGCGATGTTCGGCGCCCGGTCGAGAAGCGGCCGCACGTCGACGAGCCCATCGTCGCGGGCCGAAAGATGCGCGCGCACGCTCGAATGGGACAGTCCTGCGCGCGCTCGATGAGCCGCGCGCAGACCGGGTTCAGCGCGACGGTGGGCGCCGCCGCCGTTGGGCAGTCATCGTCCATCGCGACCGAGCCGAACCGTCCCCGAAGCAGATGGCCGGTCTGGCGCGCCCGCGCCTTGACGAAGCCGGCGTAGAGCCGATGCGCCCACGACAGCGCCCGCGCGAGCCCCGCGCCGTCCTCGGGAACGAGGATCAGATGGACGTGATTGGGGGTCAGGCATTAGGCTTGGCAGGCGAGGGCCGCTCGGGGGAGTCGGTCCGCTACTTGCGGACCACGGCGCCGCCGATCGACTCCATCAGCGCTTCGAAGGATGGCGCCCCGTCTTCGGCGACATCGGCGACCACGGCTGCCTTGCCCGGCGTCAATTCGCGCGAAAACTTTTCAACGTACCCGGCGTCGGCTCTTTGGCTGATGAGGTCGGCCGATTGGCCTAGAATTGCGCCGCCAGCAGCGGCGATCGTCGCCGCAAGCGGACCGCCGAGCAACCCCGCCAACGCGCCGATCAAAGCGCCGACGGCCGCGCCGCCATGCCCTTCTTTCGTGATCTCCTGCACCGACAGCTTTCCGCCCGGGTCCCTTGCAACGACGGCCGAACCGTAGAGCTTGACGCCCTCCCCTCCGTGCATGGTCCGAAGCGCGTGGATTGCTTCGGGGATCTTCTCGTCACTGGGAAAGACAACCACGACAAACTTGCTCATCGAGGCCTCCTGCTGCTTTTGGTTGCCGACGCCAGCCTGAGGCCTTCTCGACGGACAGGGGCGTCGGCCTCGTACCCACAATCTCCACAAGCCCAAACGCGACAAGCGCTCAGGCGCCAAAAGAACGTGCGCTTTTATTACACGCCCACGCCCGCTTCTCGACTCAATCCCATCGAAATCTGGTTCTCGGCGCCCGCCGAAAGATCGCTTGACGGCGCGTCCTTCGCCAGCGTCACCGAACCAGCGTCACCGAACTCGTCGCCCACATCGACGCTTTCATCGCCGGCGCCAACCAGACCGCTCGGCCCTTCATCCGGATCAAATCCGAAGTCCACAGGAAACGCCTCAAGCCATGTTTCGCCGAACTGTGATTCTGGGTTCTAGTGTTGTGTCTTTAACAATTGGACCCCACGCGGCCACCGGAAACTCGTAGGCTCCAAACTCCGGATAGGGCGCTCTGCGTTAGAGTCGGTACACTAGCAGTTCGGGCATGCTGTGCTTACCTACCGACTTTCCGCTTGTACTAGCGGGGGCCGCCAATACGGCATGTCGGCTCGTGGTTTCTCGAAGCCGTTGGCGACAAATGCACGATGCGGCAGGTTCTCTGCGATTATCTTCAGCATCTGTCCCGGATCGACCAAAAGCTTCGCCCGCTCTTGCGGCGACGCTTTGAGCAACTCATTGGCGTGCCTACGCGAATAGAATGCGAGGAGATCCGCTGCTTGGATCGCGCGGCAGGAGGCTTTTGCCAGAAATGCGACCGATTTGATCTTCTCCGCTAGGTCGAACATGTCGGTTACCACGCCAATGTTCCACTCGGCTTCGGGGTTATTATGGTGGCCCGCCTCCAGAGCGAAGGCTACGCCTTCCTCGTTAGCCTTCTTGCCGACCCGGACGTCCGCGAGCAGCCAGTCCAGGATCACGTTCGAGCAGAACGTGTATGGTGTGACGGTTTTCTTCCGCGTGCTTCGATCCGCAGCTGCTTTGTACTCGCCCTTTGCTACGGACATCGAGACGCCGAGCAGCGCATGACGGGAGAGAGTCCCACAAAACTGTGCGACGAACGACTGCTTTTTTAAAACTGTCCAGCCCGCAAAGTCGGCCCTCGTGCCATGTAGATCCGTCGCGTGCAGGATGCGCACTTCGTATTTCGTGAACAGGGGTTCGACCTCGGCCTCGAAGTTGGCCCAGGACTCCTCGTCCCCGACGTAACCGGCCAAGGTGGTAGCTTGGTTCTGTGGGTCTTTCCCACTGTCATCGAGGTAGCACACGAGCAAGGAGGCGCATCCGCTTGTACATATTGCGAGTGCCCAACTAGTTACACATTAGGGCGACTACCGGCAAGAGTAGGAACCGGCAGGGTGTGCGGGGTCTGACGCAGGCGCGCCTAGATGGTGTCACAACGCATGGAGCAGCGACGAGATGATGAAAGAGGGCGTCCGAGGTGGCCCGTTGACAACCAGATATTTTGTCCGCTATCGGCCTCGCAACTGGACATAATGTCCGACAATAAGGAAGCCAAGAATGGCCCGTATCGGCGGTTGGATGCGCATCGGCGTCATCCTATCTATTGCGTGGATTCCGATAGGGTGGATTTATACAAATAACACAAGGTTTGCGCAGGCGCACGACTTTGCGAGCGCCATGCAAGAATTTTGTCTAAGGCCGCCAAGCTTGCCGGTGGAGCGTTGTTCAGACGAGTTTATGAAAAGCTGGGCCTTGAGTATCAAAGGAACAACGGAACAGGCGGAGCTTGTCAGCTTTGGGCCAATCGTCCCCGCGTGGCTCATCGCGTGGGGAACTGTTGCACTGTTTCGATGGGTAAGGCGCGGCTTCGAGGGACATGGGGGAAAGCCGACATGATGTTTCGAGAAGATTGGTTTTACATGAACACAGCAGAACCGGTCCTTGTTGCCAATACCCAGAGATGGGTAGGACTATATCTGATATGACCAGATACCGAAAATCTTCATCAACCCGGCCACGGTATCCCATCACCCACCCACCCTAGTGTAGTGAATTTAACGCAAAGCGCCGTGTTCGTACTCTGGAGCCTGCGACTTTCCCGGCACGGCGTGGGGTCGAAGCGTTAAAGACACAACACTAGCCTTCATCTCGTTTGACGGGTCGGCGCGGATCCTCCAGTGGACGCGCGGCAGCGGCCCCGAAAATCACGCCGGCGATGTGAGCGACATAGGCCACGCCTCCCGATTGCACGTTCGCGACGACGCCAAAGCTGAGAAGCTGGATGAGAAACCAAAACCCGATCAAGAGCGCAGCCGGTATGAAGGTGACGCGGACGAGCCACCCGATGATCAGAACCGTGCGAATTTGATCGCGCGGGTAGGTGATGAGAAACGCGCCCATCACCGCGGCGATCGCTCCACTGGCGCCGAGGTTGGGAACCGTTGTCCTGGCCGCGATATTGGGCATTCCAGTGGCATTTAACTCAAGCCCCCAATGCTCGGCTCTCGGTTTCGGCCCGCGACGCTTGGGGCGGGGATCGCGGCCGGTTGCGGCGGCGGCCCAGACCGCCACGCCCTGCCTGCCGCGCCGGCTCGCCAGGAGATCGCGGTAAAGCTCGTCATCGCCGTCGCCGAAGTCCACCCGCTCGCGCCGGGCGCCGCGCTCACGTCACAGGGTGGGGACGGCCAGGGACGACAAAGCGGGCGATGCGGGCCATGGGATCGCTCGGGGATCGGAGACAGCGGACAGGGTAGGTCCATTAAGGGGTTGGGTAAAGTGTCGACGTAATTCGAGCGCGGGCCCCGGCGACTTTTGGGAAAGAAATGTCTGCTCCGCGGGGCGGCGCGCGACTCTCGAGCCAGCGTTATGCGCTGATGTCGAATGCCGCATTGCAAAACTGTTGAGAATTGTGAACGCGACGGAGCTATCAAGGCCAAATTTCCGCTCTAGCGTGGCCGGGCAATCAACTTTGCAGCAGAGCGTTTCAAATGAAATATGCCATCATTGCCTTGATATTGACCTTCTCTATTCCTGAGGCCAACGCGGTCGTCTATTGCGCAGCAGGCGTTTATCACGCGGGCTGTGTCCGTCGTCCGCCCGCGAGCGCCGTCGTCGTCGCGCCGAAACCGGCCGGCGCGGTCGTGGTCGCGCCCCATTGCCGCATTATCGACGGACGGCGCGTCTGCCGTTAGCTAATGGGCCGTCTTGCTGCGGGCCTCGGCAAGCCACGACCCGACAAGCAAGACCGCCACGAGGGCATGAAGGCCGACGGCGGGCCACAACAATAAGCCGTCGACGCGCTCGATTGCGCCAAGATAAGCGAGGAACGACGCAATCAACGCATTGTAGGTCAGCATCCCGCCGAGGGCCGGGGCGCCATTCCCGGCCCTCGGCCGGCTCGGCCAACAGGCGAGCCCCAGCGCGATGAGCGCGATGCCGAAGCAGCGGGCGAGCGGCATGAGCCGCCCGAACTCATTCGTATGCAGCAACAGCCGGATGACGAGCGCCGGGTCGACGATAAGGGCGAGACCGGTTCCGACTTCCACGACCGCGGCAAAGCCGAAAATCTTTCTCCGCACGTAGAGGTTCGCTTGGTTCCCGTGCGCCGCCAAAACTATATTTCTCGGATCGCTGCGCCGATCAATCCCAGCGGCGCCGCAGCGCTCACGGGATCATGCCGCATTCGAACAACTTGTTCATGACGGCGGGCGCGATCTTGTCGATGAAGGTCTTTCGCGCCTGCGCATCGCCGCGGCAAAGGCGCTGAAGCTCGGAAATCGGGCGCCTCGATGACCTGCTGAATCCTTCAGCGGAACATGCTATCAATGTCACCAAGGTCTGACCGGAGAATCCGGCTCCGCGGACGCGTCTAGAACCCGGGCGCCAACTCGGGAGGAAACAATGACGCTGCGCGAAAAGCTGATATGGACGGCGGTGGCGGTCGTCGGAGCGATTTCCTTCGCCGTCGTCGCGCTCACCCGAGGCGAGCCCGTGAACGCCGCCTGGCTGGTGGCGGCGTCGGTCTGCATCTACTTCATCGCCTACCGGTTCTACGCGCTTTTCATCGCTGCTCAGGCGCTGGGCCTGGACGCGAGGCGCGTCACCCCGGCCTATCGCCACAACGACGGGCTCGATTACGTCCCGACCAACCGCTATGTCTTGTTCGGACACCACTTCGCCGCGATCGCCGGCGCCGGGCCGCTGGTCGGGCCGGTATTGGCGGCGCAAATGGGTTACCTTCCCGGCACGCTCTGGATCCTCGCGGGCGTGGTGTTCGCCGGCGCGGTGCAGGACATGACGGTGCTGTTCCTGTCCGTCCGGCGAGACGGCAAATCGCTTGGCGACATGATCCGGTCCGAGATGGGGCCGGTCGCCGGCGGCGTCGCCGGCATTGGCGTCCTCTTGATCTGCGTCATCATCCTGGCCGTGCTGGCGCTCGTGGTGGTCAATGCGTTGAAGGGCAGCCCGTGGGGCGCCTTCACGGTGTTCTCGACCCTCCCGATTGCGGTGATCATGGGCGTCTACAGCCGCTTCATCCGGCCCGGCCGAATCGGCGAGATGTCGCTGATCGGCGCCGCGCTGTTGCTGGCGGCGCTGGTTTACGGCCGAACCGTGTCGGAGACGCCCGCGCTGGCGGCCTGGTTCACCCTGAACGGGCCGGACCTGGCGCTGATCGTCATCGGCTACGGCTTCGTCGCCTCGGTGTTGCCGGTTTGGCTGGTGCTGGCGCCGCGCGACTATCTGTCGACGTTCCTCAAGATCGGCACCATTCTCCTGCTGGCGATCGGCATCGTCATCGTGCGGCCCGATCTGCAAATGCCCGCGCTGACCAAGTTCGTCGACGGCTCCGGCCCGGTCTGGGCGGGGAGCCTGTTCCCGTTCCTGTTCATCACGATCGCCTGCGGGTCGGTGTCCGGCTGGCATGCCTTGATCGCCTCGGGCACCACGCCGAAAATGATCGAGAACGAGAACCGGATCCGCTTCATCGGCTATGGCGGCATGCTGATGGAATCCTTCGTCGCGATGATGGCGATCATTGCGGCCTCGGTGATCCACCCCGGCGTCTATTTCGCGATGAACAGTTCGGCCGCTCTGATCGGCGCCGATCCCGCGCACGCCGCCGAGGTGATTTCCGGTTGGGGTTTCGCGGTGACGCCGGACATCCTCACCAAGGTCGCCCATGACGTCGGCGAAGCCTCCATCATGTCGCGCACCGGCGGCGCGCCGACTCTGGCCGTCGGCATGGCGAGCATCCTGTCCGGCTTCGTCGGCGGCCCGGCCCTGGCGGGCATCTGGTATCACTTCGCCATCCTGTTCGAGGCGCTTTTCATTCTCACCACCGTCGACGCCGGCACTCGGGTCTGCCGGTTCATGATCCAGGACCTAATCGGCAACGTGGTCCCCGCGTTCAGCGCGACCGAATCCTGGACGAACAACGTGATCGGTTCGGCGCTGTCCTGCGCGCTCTGGGGCTACTTCCTCTATCAAGGGGTGATCGACCCGCTCGGCGGCATCTGGACGCTGTGGCCGCTGTTCGGCACGGCCAACCAGATGCTGGCGGCGATCGCGCTCATCCTGTGCACGGTGGTTCTGTTCAAGATGAAGCGCGAGAAGTTCGCCGGGGTGACGATCGTCCCGTCCGTATGGCTCGTGGTGTGCACGGTGACGGCCGGGTTGGAGAAGGTCGCCAGTCCTGACACCCGGGTTGGCTTTGTCAGCCATGCGCTGCGCTTCGGCGACGCCGCCACTGCCGTGCAGATCCTTGCGCCGGCCAAGACGCTTAGCGAGATGGGCCGCATCGTCTTCAACGACTATGTCGACGCGGCGTTGGCTGGGCTGTTCGCCGCCATCGTGATCGCCATGGTGGTCTACGGCGTCATCGAGGCCCGCAAGGCGTTGCGCAACAGGAGGAGCACCGCCGTCGAAATCGGCGGCGCAGCGGTGGCGGCCGAATGAGCGAAGCCCTCTACACGCGCGCCAAGTTCGTCTGCGAGAGGGTCGCTGAGACCGCCCGCCTGATGGTCGGCGTGCCGGATTACGAGACCTACGTCGCGCATCGGCGGCAGAATCATCCCGGCCTCCCCGTGATGACCTACGAGGAGTTCTTCCGCGAGCGTCAGGAGGCCCGCTACGCCGTCGGCAAGGGACGGTTTCGCGGCTGCTGCTGAGCCGTCGAGCGCATTTTCGTTGGCGGTGCGTTTCCACGACGTCGAAACGCATTGAACTGCGGCCCGGTCCCGTTCTAGTCTCGAATTCGTATCCCCGCGCGGATTCGCGGGATTTCTCCTGGGGGGCCGGCATGAGGGGCGGACTTCTTCGCATATCATCATCGCCGCGGCTTGCCTCGGCGCGGCCGTCGCGGCGGCGCGGGCGGAGGAGGCCAAATCCGGCGGCGCCCCCGTCTACACCCCGCAGGTCAGCTATTTAATGAGCGAAACGCAGCTCACGCATTTCAAGCTGTGGTTCAGCGGCAGCCTCGCCAACTGGCCGCTCGCCCACTATGAAATCGAGCAAATGAAGACGAGTTTCCAGCTGGCGGCCGAGTTCGGCGCGAAAGCCTATCCAAGCTTTTCCGATCTCCTGAAATCCGACGCCGAGCCGGCGTTCGCGGCTCTCGACGCGGCGATCGCAGGCAAGAACGAAGCGGCGTTCATCACCGGCTTCGAGCGCCTGACCAAATCCTGCAACGCCTGTCATACGGCGACAGGTCTCGGCTTCATCGTGATCCAAACGCCGACCACGTTGCCGTCGGTGTCGCCGCTCAGCGATCAGAAGTTCTCGCCTTAAGGCGAGGGAAGTCTGTCTTTGCCGGATTGCCCGGCAGAGACGATCGCCCGCCCGCGTTCCCGCACATTCCTCCGCGGCTTCTCGCGTGCGGCCATTTCATGGTATGCAGCCGCATAAGCGGCGCGGGTCCACGGCGCCGACGGAGGGATCGCCATTGGGTTTTGCCGATCGGGCGGACGGAAGCGGGGTCGTCGCGGCGGCGGCATGGAGCGAGAGCGCCGAGGCGGCGGCGGCCGAGATCGCGCGCCAGCTTGCGCCTGATGACCTTTCCGGCCTCGTCGTCTTCATCTCGCCCGACTACGACGTGACGACCTTCGCTGCCGAAATCGCCCGCCGTTTCGGGGTGACGCCGGTCGTCGGCTGCACGACCGCCGGCGAGATCACGCCGGAAGGGTGGAGCGAGGGCGCGGTCGTGGCGATCGGCTTTCTCAGGCGCCACTTCGCCTTTCTCGCCCGCCCGATCCTCGATCTCGCCAATTTCCACGTGGAGGCGGGGCGCGAACTGACGAAAAAGCTGCGCGCCGACTTGAGCGCGCTGCGGCCGGGGTTCGCCGGCAAGGACCTGTTCGGCATTTTGCTCGTCGACGGCATGTGCCGGCGGGAGGAGGCGGTCGTCTCGGCCCTCCAGATGGCCCTCGACGAGATTCCGATCGTCGGCGGCTCGGCCGGCGACGGGCTCAGGTTCGAGCGCACCTTCGTCATCCACGGCGGCAAGGCGTACACCGACGCGGCGGTGCTGACGCTGGTGGCGACCGACCTGCCGTTCAAGACGTTCCGCAACGACAATTACGAACCGACGCCGATCAAGATGGTCGTCACCGAGGCCGACTCCGAACGGCGGATCGTGAAAGAGCTCAACGCCGAGCCCGCGGCCAAGGAATACGCGCGCGTCTGCGGCATCCTCGACGCGACGCTCGACGCCTTCTCCTTCGCCTCCCATCCGGTGCTGGTCAGCGTCGGGGGCGAGTATTTCGCCCGCTCGATCCAGCGGGTCAATCCGGACGGGTCGCTGAGCTTTTTCTGCGCGATCGACGAGGGGCTGGTGTTCACCGCCGCCAAACGGCTCGATCCGATGGAGAGCCTCAGCCGTCTGTTCGGCGGGATCGAGGACGAACTCGGCGAGGTCGATCTCTATCTCGGCTTCGATTGCGTTCTCAGGCGCCTCGCGGCCGAGCGCGAGCAGATGGCCCAGCCGATGTCGAAGCTCTATCGCGCCAAGCGGGTCGTCGGCTTCAACACGTATGGCGAGCAGTTCACCTCGATGCACGTCAATCAGACCTTCACCGGCGTCGCGATCGGGCGAAGGCGGGCGCGGGCGCCGTGAAACAAACTCAGGGCGAGGCGGAGGAGCTGCGGCGCGAGATCGCCAAGCTCCAGAAGATCAACGCCAAGCTCATCTCTCGCGTCGAACGCTCCTACGATCAGAGCCCGAACGCCTACGCCTTGTTCGAGACCGCGATCGCGCTCGACAATAAGGTCCGCCGCCGCACGCAGGAGGTGCAGCAGGCCCTGCGCTCGGTCGAGCGGGCGAACGAAGACCTCTTGAGGGCGAAGGAGCAGGCCGAGGCGGCCAATCTCCTGAAATCCTCGGTCCTCACCTCGATCAGCCACGACCTTCTGCAGCCGCTGAACGCCGCGCGGCTCGCGCTTTCGGCGCTGACGAGCTTCGATATGGGCCGGGAGCCCGCGGGCCTCGTCGATCAGGCG
Source organism: uncultured Alphaproteobacteria bacterium (assembly GCA_963805295.1). Taxonomy (GTDB): domain Bacteria; phylum Pseudomonadota; class Alphaproteobacteria; order Rhizobiales; family Beijerinckiaceae; genus Roseiarcus. The sequence continues at coordinate 143,978 of CAWDTW010000041.1, forward strand.
GACCGGAGCCTCGCGACGCTCGATGACCTCCTGCGCACGCTGCTCGATCTGTCGAAGCTCGACGCCGGCGTGATGACGCCGGACCTGCACGCCTTTGCGATCGACGACCTCATCGCCTCGCTGGTCAAGGAGCAGGCGCAGGCCGCGGCCAAGCGCGGGTTGAAGCTCAGGCATTTCGGCGCGCGGCGCATGGTGCGGTCCGATCCGCTGCTGTTGCGGCGGGTCATTCAGAATCTGATCGCCAACGGGCTCCGCTATACGCGGCGCGGCGGCGTGCTGGTCGGCGGGCGCGCGCGGGCCGACCGGTGGATCGTCGAAGTGTGGGACACCGGGCCGGGCATCCCGGAGGAGCGGCGCGACGCGATCTTTCAGGAGTTCCAGCGAGGCGAAGCGGGCGAGCAGGGCGGGCAGGGTTTCGGGCTCGGCCTCGCCATCGTGCGTCGCCTCGCGCTGGCGCTCGAACACCCGATCGGCCTCAGATCGAGGGTCGGCAGGGGCTCCATGTTCTCGGTGTCGCTGCCGCTCGCCGAGCCGCGCCAGGCCGAGCCTGCTGCCGCTCACGCCGCGCCCTCGATCGCCTTGCTCGGCCCGTTGCACAACGCGCGCGTGCTCGTCATCGAGAACGACGCGGCGGTCTTAAGCGCGATGTCGGCGCTGCTGACCCGCTGGGGCTGCGAGGTCGCAGTCGCGCCCTCGGGGGACGAGGCGGCGGACCTCGCGCGAATGCGATGCCCGCAGGCGATCATCGCCGACCTGCATCTCGACCATTTCGAACGCGGCCCCCACGCCGTCGCCAAGGTCCGCCGTACAGTCGGCGCCGCGACGCCGGCCATGCTGGTGACCGCCGACCATTCCGACGCCGCCCAGCGCGAAGCGGAGGAGGCCGAGATGACGCTCCTCAGAAAGCCCGTCCGCCCGGCCGAGTTGCGCTCGCTGCTGTCCTATCTGCTGAGCCGGCCGGGGGCGCAGCGGAGCCCAGGCGCGGGATGACGGCTCTCGACCCTTGAATGTCAGCGAGCGTCCGCGCTGCTTCTTCAATAAGTTCACGCATCTTCTTCGAAAAGGGATGCAGCAGGCAGCGTTCCGCATCGTCCAGGCCGCCGGTCTTCGGTCCTCCTCTGATTTCCACCCTCTCGGGAACAAAGCCGAACACCGCCGGTTGAGCCCATCGCTGGCGCAACCAGCGGATTGCCCGCGGTGGAGAGTGTGCCATGACGGACGCTGACGACGCCAAAGACAGCGTAAACTCGATCTTCGCGACAGGACTTCGCAACGCGCGCGCGATGGAGGCTCAGGCGAAAGAGCTTCTCGAGCGGCAGATCGAGCGCCTGGACGACTACCCAGAGCTGAGGGACCGGATGCGCCAACATCTTACCGAGACAAAGGGCCAGCAGGAGCGGCTCGAGCCTATCCTGGGCTCGATGAGCGCGCAGGCCTCGACCCTCAAGGATACAGTGATAGCCTTCCTCGGCAACATGGCGGGCGCCGCCAACATGCCGGCGAGCGACGAGGTCCTGAAGAACTCTTTCGCCAGCTTCGCCTTCGAGAACTACGAGTTCGCCGCCTAAAAGTCGCTCATCGCCGTCGCGGAGCTTGCCGGGGCGCCGGACGCGGCTCTGCTCCTTCGCCAGTCCTGCGAGGAAGAACAGGCGATGGCCGAGTGGCTCAACGACAGGCTTGACAGCGTGACGCGGCAATATGTTTCGCGGGCGGCGGGCAGGGCGCAGGCCGCAGCTGAGGCGTGGCGAGCGTGAGCGTTGTTCGACCCAGGTTCGCCTTGCTTCCCGGCGGCGCAGTTCGAAGCACGCCCCGAGGCGATCCGCGTGATCGCCGAACCGAACAGACCGAGTTATGGTGCTTCCCGACACGGTGACGGCGCAACGCGGGGATCTCCATGGTTGCAGACGCGTGGTGGCGAAGCGGCGTCATCTATCAAATCTACCCTCGCTCGTTTCAGGACTCGAACGGCGACGGGATAGGGGACATTCCCGGAATCCGGCGTAGGCTGGGCTATCTTCAATGGCTCGGCGTCGATGCGGTCTGGCTGTCGCCGGTCTACCCCTCGTCTATGGCCGATTTCGGCTACGACATCAGCGACTACCGCGACGTCGATCCGATTTTCGGCAGCCTTTCTGACCTGAAGGGCCTCGTCGATGACGCTCACGCCGCGGGGATCAAGGTCATTCTCGATTACGTTCCGAATCACACCTCTAACCAGCATCCCTGGTTCATCGAAAGCCGCGCGTCGAAGGCGAGCCCCAAGCGCGACTGGTACGTGTGGCGCAGCGCGTCGCGCGACGGCGGGCCGCCCAACAACTGGATCTCCCTGTTCGGCGGCGACGCCTGGGAATGGGATGCGGCGACGAGCCAGTACTACTATCACGCGTTTTTGCCCGAGCAGCCGGATCTCAATTGGCGCAGTCCCGCCGTTCGCCGCGAGATGCTGGATGTTCTGCACTATTGGCTCGACCTCGGCGTCGACGGCTTTCGGGTCGATGCGCTTTGGGCGCTGATCGAGGATGATCGGCTGCGCGACAATCCGCCCAATCCTACTTGGCGCCGGGGCGAGCCGGCGAGCGGGCGCTTGCTGCCGCTCTACAACGGCGATCGCCCGGAGGTTCACGACGCGGTGGCGGAGATGCGGGCGACGCTCGACGAATATCCGGAGCGGGTTCTCATCGGCGAACTCTACCTGCCGTTCGACCGGCTGGCGCTCTATTACGGCGCTGAGGCGCGGGGCGCGCATTTGCCCTTCAACTTCCATCTCATTACGGCGGAGTGGCGCGCCGAAGCGCTGGCCAAGCTGATCAAGGATTACGAGGCGGCCCTGCCGCCGGGCGCATGGCCGAACTGGGTTCTCGGCAATCACGACCAGAAACGCATCGCCAGCCGGTTGGGTCAAACGCGAGCGCGGCTCGCCGCCATGGCGCTCCTGACGTTGCGCGGCACCCCCACGCTCTACTATGGCGATGAAATTGGCATGCCCCATGGCCGTATTCCTCCCGGCCGCGTTCAGGATCCTCTCGGGCGGCGCGAACCCGGCCGAGGCAGGGATCCCGAACGGACGCCGATGGCCTGGGATGCGTCAGCGCACGGAGGCTTCACCACCGGAACCCCGTGGCTGCCCGTCCATCCCGATCGGACGACGCGCAACGTCGCGGCGATGAGCGACGATCCCCGGTCAATCCTCACGCTCTACCGCCGAACTCATCGCGCTGCGCCGGGAGCGCAAGGCGTTGCAGACCGGCCCTTACCGCAGGATCGGATTCGAGGGCGGGTGCCTCGTGCTCGAACGCGGCCGGGAGGGAGCGGAACGGATCATCGTGGCGCTCAACCTCGTGGATGAACCCGCGAGCCTCGCTCTGCCGAGCCCGTCCCGCGTTCTCCTCTCCTCGTGGCTCGACCGTGACAGCGAGAGGGTCGACGGCGAAATCGCATTGCGGCCGTCGGAAGGTGTCATCCTCTCGGCCGAAGACCAATAGCAGCCGACCCCTCTGGCCGCAGCGTGGCCGCAGCGGGAGAGGGGGAGACTCAGGCGTCGGCGAAGGCGCCGCAGGCGCCGCCGCCGCAGCACATGCCGGTCGAGCAGGACCCGAAGTCCGCGCCGAACCCGGCGCCGGCGTCGCCGCCCTTGCTCGGCGAAGCGATCAGCGAAAGCTGCTGCTCGAGGTCTGCGCTTTCGCAGGATTTGCACAGCGGCGTCTCGCCGGACATCACCAGCGTCTGGAATTCCTCGCCGCAGGAGCGGCAGCGGTAGGCGAATATCGGCATCCTCAGGACTCCAAGATACATTCCATTTTTCGAATATGTGCGACGCAAGGCCGGACGTCAAGACCGGGCGAGGCGCCGGCGCGCGCCCTTTTCAGCGATAGGCCATGACGTACTGCTTCTCGAAGGCGCGCTTCGCCCAATGGAAGAGGCGGGTCTGCGGGCTGACGAAATTGCGCGCGGGGCTGCGATAGACGAGAATGCCCGACTTCAGCGTGTCGACGATGCAGACGAGTTCGGCCTTGAACTCGGTCGCAGGCTCGCGTCCGGCGAGGCTGGCGGCGATGTTGGCGGCCGCGGCTTTCGCCTGCAGGTCGGCCTGGTGCGCCTGCTTGGCGAGCCAGTCCGGGCCGGGATAGCTGCCGGCGTCGCCGACCACCCAGACGTTGGGCCGGTCCTTGACCCGGCAGAGCGCGTCGGCCGCGATCATGCCGCCGGGAGAAAGCGGCAGGTCCGCCTTGTCGAGCCATGCCGGCCCGGTGAGTCCCGGCATGAACAGGATGAGCTCGGCGAAGAAATCGCGGCCCTCGGTGACGACCTTCCTCTCCTCGAAGCGGACGATCTTGTTGCCGAGATTGATGCGGATGTCGCGCTTCGCCATCTCGGCGAGCAGTCCGTCGACCGCCTCCGGCCCGAGGCGCGCGCCCGGACGCGCGGCGGGGCTGAAGAACACGATTTCGAACCTCTCGCGCCGGCCCTGCTTGCGCAGGAGCGAGTCGATGATGAACAGATACTCGAACATCGGGCCGCCGCGCATGGCGCCCTGTTCGTTGGGATTCGTCGCGAAGCCGACCGCGATCGTTCCGCGTTGAAGCGCCTTGAGCCGCCAGTCGATCTCCTCGGCGACCGCGATTCCCTCGCAGGGCACGAGCGCGTGCTCGATCCCGGGCAACTTGCGGATGAATTCGGCGCCCGTCGCCACGATCAAATGGTCGTTGCGAATTGTTTGCCCGGCGTCGGTCAGCACGGCGCGGCCGCCCTCGGCGAGCGCGGTCGCGGAGGCCTGGACGAAATCGACCTTCTTGCGTTCGAAGAAGCGCCTCAGCGGATACCTCAGGTCCTCGGCCTTGACCACTCCGGTTGGAATCCAGATCGTGCTCGGGAGGTAATGGAGCTCGTCGCGCGGCGAAATGACGGTGATCTCCGCCTCGACTTTGAGACGCCGCAATTCGCGCACGGCCGTCAGCGCGCCGAAGCCGGAGCCGAGGAGGGTGATGTTGGTCATGCGGCCTCGCCGTTCCATTATATTCGAAGTTGCTAATATAATCGTGCGCCGGTCCGAGGGCAAGCCGCCGTGGCGATGTTCCTTTTCGCGCCGGCAGCGCCGGGAAAGGCCTTGACGCGCATGCGGTTGCGTTCGCTCCGCGCAAGCGCTAACTGCGGCGGCTTCGCCTCGATCGCCTGCTGGGGTACAAGAATGAATCCGGAAAAGTTCGCGTTCGCCGTCGCCGTCGCCATCTTCGCCGGCGGAGCGCTCGGTCTCGTCCTGCGGGCCACTCTGCCGGAGAAGCACGTGACCGGTGGCGGCAAGGACATGGTCGGCGCGGTCGTCGGCCTCCTCACGCTGCTGTCGGCTCTGGTCCTCGGCCTCCTCATTTGGACCGCCTACGGGGTCTATTCGGCCCAGAACGTCGCGATTCAGACCCTTGCCGCGAAGGCCTTGGACTTCGACCTCGCCCTTGCGGATTACGGGCCTGAGGCGAACACTGTGCGCGCACAATTCCGACAGGGTGTGGCGCATGCCATCGACCAGGTCTGGGGGGCCAGCGGAGGCGACAGCAACTTCGCGGCCGACAACTTCACCGCCGCCATTCGGAGCCAGCACAAGTGGGAAGCCTCCCTGGCAAGCCTCCATCCCTCGACGGACGCGCAAAAGCAGGCGCTCGCCGCCGCGACGTCGGCCATAAAGTCAATCGCTCAGTCGCGATTGCAGATGTCCCTCGCACTGACCAATCCCGTTTCCTTTCCGCTCGTGCTGATCGTGGCCGGATGGGCGACGCTTCTCTTTTTCGGCTACGGCCTGTTGTCCGGAGGCGGACTCGCCTCTCTCGTCGCCATGGCCCTCGGCGCGACCGCGGCCGCGAGCGCCGTCTTACTGATCCTCGACCTCAGCAATCCCTATTCGGGCGTCTTTCTCGTCTCCTCTGCGCCGCTCGAACAGGTGCTGGCGGTGATGGGCAAGGAAAACCAATAGGCCGGCCGGAGCTGAGACCCCCGGGCCGGCGCCCACTTCGACGTCCGGCGCTCGCCCGGATTTGACTTGCCTTTCAGCGCCGCCGGCGGAAAGGCATGGGTCATGACCTCCGGCAGTTCGATCTCCGGCTTCGCCGCCCCGGCCGCCGATCCGCCGCTGACGCGGCGCGGCGAGGCGCGGTTCTGGCGGGTGAGCCTCGCCCTGTTCATCGGCAGCTTGGCCACCTTCGCGCTGCTCTATTGCGTCCAGCCGCTGCTGCCGACCTTCGCGCGGACCTTTTCGGTCTCGCCCGCCGCAGCCAGCCTCTCGCTGTCGGCGGCGACGGGCGTGCTGGCGCTCGCCATGTTCGGCGCGGGGGCGCTGTCCGACGCCTTCGGGCGCAAGGCGGTCATGGCGGCCTCGCTCGCCGCCGCGGCGGCCGCGACGCTCGCCATCGCCTTCGCGCCGAACTGGCCCGCGCTGATCGCGCTGCGTGCGCTGACCGGGCTCGCGCTCGTCGGGCGTTCCGGCCGTCGCCATGGCCTATCTCGCCGAGGAGATGGATCGCTCGGCGGTCGGGCTGGCGATGGGCCTCTATATCGCGGGCAGCACGCTCGGCGGCATGGGCGGGCGTCTGGCGGTCGCCGCGATCGCCGAACTCGGCGGCTGGCGCGCCGGAGTGGGCGCGATCGGCGCGTTCTCGCTCGCCTGTTCGGTCGCGTTCGCGCTGTCCCTGCCGCCGCGGCGCTCGATCGTTGCGAAGGCGCAACCGCTCGCTATCCTTCCGTCGATCCGGATCCATCTTGGCGACCCGGGGCTGCGCTATCTCTATGCGCTCGGCTTTCTCATGATGGGCGCCTTCGTCACCACCTACAATTACATCGGGTTTCGCCTCGCGGCGCCGCCGTTCTCGCTGAGCCAGGCTTCGATCGGCCTGGTCTTCGTCATCTATCTCGTCGGCGCCGTCGCCTCGGCGGCGGCGGGCGAACTCGCGGGGCGCTACGGCCGGCGGCGGGTCATCGGTCCGGCGATCGTTCTGATGCCGCTCGGCGCGCTTGCGACGCTATCGGACAACCTGCCGTCGACCCTCTTCGGCGTGGGCCTGGTGACGGCCGGATTTTTCGGCGGGCACTCGATCGCCTCGAGCTGGATCGGGCTCCGCGCGGAGAAGGCGCGGGCGCAGGCGAGCGCCCTCTACCTCTTCTTCTATTACCTCGGCTCGAGTCTCGCCGGCTGGTTCGGCGGCTGGGTCCTCGCCCGGGCCGGATGGCCGGGCGTCGCCGCGTTCGTCGGCGCCCTCGCCGTGCTCGCGCTCGTTGTCGCGCTGCGGCTCATGCGCGTGCCGCCGCCGGCGCACTGGCGGCTTTAGGGGCGCTCCCATGGAATGGCGCGACGAAGGGCTCGTCATCGGCGTCCGCAGGCACGGCGAGCATTCGGCGATCGTCGAGGCGATGACCCGGTCGCACGGCCGCCATCTGGGCCTCGTGCGCGGCGGACGCTCGGCGCGGCTCAACGCGGCGCTCCAGCCCGGCAACACGCTCGGCCTCGTCTGGCGGGCCCGGCTCGACGAGCATCTCGGCGCCTTCGCCGTCGAGCCGTTGGCGCTGAGAGCGGGGCGCCTGATGGGGAGCGCGATGGCGCTCGCCGGCATCAACTATCTCGGCGCATTGGCGCGGCTCCTGCCCGAGCGCGATCCGCACGAGGCGGTCTACGAGGCGCTGACGCTGATCGCCGAACGGCTCGACAACGAGGCGCTCGCCCCGCCGCTCGTGGCGCGGTTCGAGGCGCAGATTCTGGCCGAATGCGGGTTCCGGCTCGACCTTTCCCGCTGCGCCGCGACCGGAACGAGCGAGAGCCTCGCCTATGTCTCGCCGCGGTCGGGCAGGGCGGTGAGCCGCGAGGCCGGCGCGCCCTGGCGCGACCGCCTCCTGCCGCTGCCCGCCTTCCTGCGCGAGGGCGCAAAACTCGAGGCGCGCCCCAGCGCCGACGAGATCGCCGACGGCTTCCGCATGACCGGCTTCTTTCTGCTGCGCGATCTCTTCGCGACCCGCGGCGAGCCGCTGCCGGATTCCCGCCGCGCCTTTCTGGCGGCGGCGGCGAAGGCGGGAGGAGGATGACCCTCGGCGCTCAGATGCCGGCGTACCACTCGTAGCCGCGGTCTTCCCAGAAGCCGCCGCGGCCGCGCCCGAGCCCGGCGAAGTTTTCGATCGCCTCGATCCGCATCACGTATTTGGCCATCTTGTAGCCGAGCTGGCGCTCGACCCTGAGCCTCAGCGGCGCGCCGTGTTCGACGGTCAGCGGCGCGTAGTTCATCTCGTAGGCGAGGATGGTCTGCGGATGAAAGGCGTCGATGAGGTCGATCGTCTCGTAATAGCGCCCGTTGTTGTCGAGCGTCTCCTCCAGCGTGTCGGCGCAGAAGAAGGCGATATAGCGCGCCTGCGGCTTCAGGCCCGCGACGGCGAGCAGGGCCGAGAGCTCGGCGCCCTTCCACTGGCCGATGCAGCTCCAGCCCTCGACGCAGTCGTGCCGGGTGATCTGCGAGCGCGCCGGCAGGGCGCGCAAATCCGCGGCCGAGAGTTTCATCGGCCGTTCGACGAGACCGCCGACCTCGAGCCTCCAGTCGGAAAAGCCGCGCTGGCTGAGCGCGACATAGTCGGGATCGTCGGGATCGATCGAGCCGTTCGGCTTGAAATATGGGGTGATCGCGCCGGGCGGATATTCGCGGGCAAGCGCAAGCCGCGGCGCGAGCAGGGCGCGCTGGGCCGCCTCGGTCAGGATTTCGGCCTTGTCGAGGATCGACATCACCGCGGGGTCGCGCGAATCGAGGCTGCAGCCGGCGAGCGGCAGCAGGCCGCCGGCGGCAAGGCCGCGCAGGATCGAGCGGCGGCTCACGAGACGGGCGCGGCTCATGGCGTTTCCTCCGGAATCCGGTATCGGCCGGTGATGATGGAGCGCATGTTGTTGACGACGCCGGACACGAGCACCATCGCGATATGCACGACGACGAAGCCGACGAGGTAAGCCGCCAGAACGAAATGCACGGTGCGCGCCGACTGGCGCCCGTGGAAGAGCGTGACCAGCCACGGAAAGGCCGCGTCCATCGCCGGCGACATCGTCAGCCCCGCCAGCACGAGCACGGCGAACGCGACGACCACGCTGAGATAGGCGAGCTTCTGCAGCACGTTGTAGCGGAGCGCCGCGTCCCCTCTGGGAAAGCGCAGGCGCGCGTGATCGAGGATCGTGCGCGGGATCGCCCCGAGATCGGCCCAGGTCGGCAGAAGGTCGCCGAGATGGCGGCCGATGAAGAGATTGGCGACATAGACGAGGCCGTTGACGACCAGCAGCCAGGCGAAGAAGAAGTGCCAGCGTCTGCCCATCGCCAGATCCTGTTCGGCCGGCAGGGTCGCCCAGGAGGGGAATCCGCGCTCCTCCACCTCGCCGTCAGTCCCGAGCGAGGCGCCGAAGAGCCCCGTCGTGTCGAACGAGCGCCCGAACAGCGTGGTGACGCCGGTTAGGTCGCCGTCGACGCTCTCGCGCGCCGAAAAGGAGAGGAACGGATGCTTGAATTGGGTCGCCTCACCCCAGCTCAACGCCGGGCGGGCGTTGAAGATCTGCAGCCCGCTCATCAAGAGCATGAGAACGCAGAGCGCGTTGACCCAATGGCAGACGCGCACCAGGGCCGAATGCCGGACGACCACGCGGGGGGCGGCGACCGGCCGCGCCGAGGAAGCGGAAGGAATGGACGCCATGGCGTTGATCTCCGCAAAGACTGGCGCTCTCACCGGATACGGACGCGCGGGCGGGAAAGTTTCGCGTAGGCTAGTCGGCCGCGTCAACTAATTCGCAACCTTTGATCAATTCACTGCCTTCGGCACCCTTAGGGACGGAGGCGAGGATGGCTGCGCGGGAAGTTGCGGTAAAGAGGTACGTGGTTCGACTGAGCGCTGAGGAGCGCGAACGGCTTGAGGCGCTGAGGACCAAGGGAAAGATTCCGGCGAGGCGGCTGACGAAGGCGCTGATTTTGTTGAAGGCGGACGTCTCGGACGCGGGTGAAGGTTGGAGCGACAGCGAGATCATCAGGGCCTTAGATACGACCAAGTCGATGGTTTACTGCGTGCGAAAGCAACTGGTTGAGGAGGGGTTGGACGCGGTGCTGAGCCGCAAAGTCCGGGAGAGGCCGCCGGTGGCGCGGATTTTCGACGGCGAGAAGGAAGCCAAACTGATCGCCCTCGCGTGTTCCCAGCCTCCGGAAGGCTTTGCGCGCTGGAGCTTGCGGCTATTGGAGGAGAAGGTCGTCGAACTCAATATCGTCGACCGCGCCAGCGACAGCACGATTGGTCGTGTGCTAAAAAAAACATTGTCCAGCCCCACCGCAAAAAGTGCTGGGTCATCCCGCCTGAGGCGAATAGCGCCTTCGTAGCGGCGATGGAGGATGTGCTGGCTGTTTACATGCGGCCGCATGATCCTGAGCGACCACTGGTCTGTCTGGACGAGACGTCAAAGCAGTTGGTCGCCGAGACGCGCACGCCGATCCCCATGAAGCCGGGAAGCCCCGCCCGTCACGACTATGAATATGAGCGCCACGGCGTCGCCAACCTCTTCATGATGTTCGCTCCCCTCGAAGGCTGGCGACAGGTCAAAGTGACCGACCGCCACACGGCCATCGACTACGCGCACGTCTTAAGGGACATCTCCGACACCCACTTTGCCGATGCCAAGATCATCACTTTGCTCCAGGACAACCTGAACATCCACGCCAAGTCTTCTCTCTACGAAGCCTTCCCCGCGACCGAGGCTCGCCGCCTCGTCAACCGCTTCGAATGGGTCTACACGCCCAAGCATGGCTCCTGGCTCGATTTGGCAGAATCCGAACTCGCCGTCCTCACTTCCCAGTGCCTCGATCGGCGCATCCCAGACCACAAAACCCTCATCCGCGAGGTCGGCGCCTGGGTCAGACACCGCAACCTCCGCCACGCCAAGGCCGACTGGCGCTTCACCACGGACGACGCCCGCATCAAGCTCAAGCACCTATACCCCGTGCTTTAGATGAATTGGCCGACTAGGTTCGCTTTGGCGATTTTTTGGGGCGGCGGCTGAAACTCCGCGCCGGCGGCTCCGTAACAGCTTCGTTCCGATCGACACGCCCAAGGCGCCGATCGGCTCGAACCGATGGAGACCAGCATGAACGCCAGGATTTCGCTTTTCGCCGCGGCGCTCGCCGCCGGCGTCGTCTTCGCCGCGCCGGCTTTCGCCGAAATGACCAAGATGGTCGGCGGCGCGCCCATGTATCCGAGCAAGAACATCATCGAAAACGCGATCCACTCGAAGGACCATACGACCCTGGTCGCCGCGGTGAAGGCCGCGGGCCTCGCCGACACGCTCGAAGGCGCAGGGCCCTTCACCGTCTTCGCGCCGACCAACGAGGCCTTCGCCCGTCTGCCTGCCGGAACGGTCGACTCCCTGCTGCAGCCCGCGAACAAGGACAAGCTAACCGCCATCCTGACCTATCACGTCGTGCCCGGCCGCCTCACCGAGGCCGACATCGACGCCATGATCAAGCAAGGCGGCGGCAAGGCGATGCTGAAGACGGTCGAGGGCGAGGACCTCGTCTTCGAGCACGGCGGCGGGCATCTGTGGGTCATCGACGCCAAGGGCGACAAGGCCGAAGTGACGATCCCGAACGTGATGCAGTCGAACGGCGTCATCCAGGTCATCAACAAGGTGCTGCTGCCGGGCTGAGCGTTCCTCCCGCCCATCCTCGGCTTGCGGCGAGCGGGCGCTTTCGCAGCGCCCGCTTTTTCGCGGCGGCGGCCGTGGCCGCGGTTGCGCGCGGAGCGCGCCGCATTCTAGGATCGCGCCCCATGACCATCGGAGCGAACGCGCCGGGCGGCGGGGCGGAGGCCGGCGATAACGATCTGGCGGGCCTCATGCGCCGGGTCGCTCAGCGCGACGAGACGGCGTTCAGGGCGCTCTACCGGCAGACCAGCGCGAAACTCTACGGAATCGTCTTTCGCATCCTTCCCCGGAAGGACGTAGCCGCCGAGGCGCTGCAGGAGGCCTACGTCCGCATCTGGGAACGGGCCGGCGATTTCGACGCCGCCAAGGGCTCGCCGCTCGCCTGGATGGCGACGATCGCCCGCAACCGCGCGCTCGACGAAGTGCGCCGGGTTCGTCCGCCTTCGCTCGAGGATATGCCCGAGAGTTTTGAGCCCGCCGCCGACCCTGTCGATCCGCTCGCTTCGCGCGAGCGGTCCGAGCGGCTGGCGGCGCTCATCGCGTGCCTCGAGGCGCTCGAGCAGGACAAGCGGGCCATCGTGCTGCTCGCGTACTATCACGGCGCGAGCCGCGAGGCGCTGGCGAAGCGTTTCGGGCGGCCCGTGCCGACGATCAAGACCTGGCTGCACCGAAGCCTGGCGCAATTGAGGGATTGCCTGTCGTCATGACCCCCGACGACGATTTCGCCGCCGCCGAATTCGCGCTTGGCACGCTGAGCGCGAGCGAGCGCGCGACCCTGGCCGCGCGGCGTCTCCGGGAGCCCGATCCGACGCGGCGATCCGCGCCTGGGAGGCGCGTCTCCAACCGCTCGCCGAGGCCGCGCCGCCGATCGAGCCGCCCGACGATTATCTGGCGGCGATCGAGGCGCGCATCGGGACGGCGGCGTCCGCAGCGACGCCCGCGCCGGAGGCCGAGCCGCGACCGGACGCTGGCGTCGTCTCCTTGCGGCGGAGCCTCGCGCGCTGGCGCGCCGCGGCGATCGCCGCGTCCTCTCTCGCGGCGCTGCTGGCGATCGGCCTCGCCGTGCGCGAGACGACGGGGGAGCGGACCCCGCGCGAATATGTCGCGATCCTGCAGAAGGACGCCGCCTCGCCCGCCTTCGAGGTGACGGTCGACCTCGACCGGCAGGAATTGACGGTGCGCCCGGTCGCGGCCGAGACCCCGCCGGGCAAGGCTTACGAACTCTGGATCATCGACCCGAAACTCGGCGCGCCGCGCTCGCTCGGGGTGATCGGCGAGGCGACGCGCGCGGCGAGCCTTGCGGCTTACGATCGCGCCGTGGTCGAAGGCGCCACCTACGCCGTCACCGTCGAGCCGCCCGGCGGCTCGCCGAACGGCAAGCCGTCAGGCCCGCCGGTGTTCGTCGGCAAGCTGATCCCGGTCGGGCCGTAGACCGCCTCAGACGCCGAGCCTCTTCGCAAGCTCGGCGCGCATCACGCCTGGGTCGACGTCGACGCCGGTCCAGTATTTGACACCGATCACGCCCTGGTTCACCAGCATGCCGAGCCCGTCCAGCGTTCGGCAGCCGCGCGCCTCGGCGCTTTGGATGAGCAGGGTGCGGGGCGGATTGGGGATGACGTCGGCCACGACCATGGACGGGGCCGAGCGAGTCGACGTCGAGATCGAGCCGTCCGTCGATGTCCGGATAGAGCCCGATCGACGTCGCGTTGACGACGATGTCGGCGTCTTCGGGCACGCGGAACGCCTGCGGCCAGAGCACGAATTCGGCCTCGGCGTTCGTCCGCGCGTCGAGGAGGTCTAGAAGCGGCTCGGCGCGGTCGCGGCCGCGGTTCACCACGACGATGCGGCCTGCGCCGGCGAGCGCCAGCTCGACGCCGACGGCCCGGGCCGCGCCCCCCGCGCCGAAGATCACGACTTTTTTGCCGGCCGGATCGATGACCGTGCTGAGCGCGGCGACGAAGCCGCGGCCGTCGGTGTTTTCGCCGATCAGCCTGTCGCCGCGCCGCACGACGGTGTTGACCGCGCCGATGAGGGCGGCCGACTCGCCGAGCCCGTCCAGATGGTCGATCACCGCGACCTTGTGCGGGATCGAGCAGTTGAACCCGGCCCAGCCCATCGCCCGGGCGCCGCGCACGGCGTCGCCGAGCAGCTCGGGCGGCACCTCGCAGTTGATGTAGCGCGCCGCGATCCGATGGTGGCGATAGGCCGCCTCGACCATCGCGACCGTCGGGTTTTCCGCCGCGGGCATGGCGAAAGAGCCGGTCAGCATCGGCAGGAAATTGACGCTCAACGGAGCCTCCCGAGCTTTAATCGGCGCACAACCCGCCGGATGCGCGCTTGATGACATGAAAACGATCGCCGGCGCTCGGCGTCAAACCGGCGGACAGGGGCGTCGCGACCTGTTCGAGCGGCTTGCGCTCGGCCGGAACGGCGAAGCGGGCGGCGACGAACGAGGCAGCGAACATCAGCGCGGCCGCGAAGACGTAGCCGCCGAAGACGCTATCCCGCGAGCCGCTCTCGATCAGGTTGCCGAACACGTAGGGCGCCGCGACCCCGCCGAGGCCGGTGCCCAGCGCGTAGAAGACGGCGATGGTCAGCGCGCGGATTTCGAGGGGGAAGGTTTCGCTGACGGTGAGATAGGCCGCGCTCGCCGCGGGCGAGGCGATGAAGAAGACGATCATCCAGCCGACCGTCTGCGTGACGGCGGTGAGGAGATCGCGCTCGAACAACGCGCCGACGACGACCAGCAACAGCCCCGAGAGGGCGTAGGTGGCGGTGATCATCAGCCTTCGGCCGCGGGTGTCGAACAGGGGGCCGAGCACGACGGGTCCGAGAAAATTGCCGGCCGCGAAGGGCAGGATGTACCAGCCGACGTCGCCCGCGCTCACACCGTAAAACTTGGTCAGCACGAGCGCGTAGGTGAAGAAGATGGCGTTGTAGAAGAAGGCCTGCGCCGTCATCAGCGTCAGGCCGACGAAGGCGCGGAGCCGGAAGCGGTTGAGCAGCGCGTCGAACACTTCGATGAGCGGCGTGTGCGTTCGCGGGCGCAGCCGGATCGCCGCGCTCTCGGGGACCGGAGGCAGGTGAACGCCGGCGTCGGCGAACCGCTTCTCGATGCCGGCGACGACGGCCTCGCCCTCGGCCTCGCGGCCATGGATCGCAAGCCACCGCGGACTCTCCGGAATCCACATGCGCATCGCAAAGACGACGACGCCGAGGAGCGCGCCGGTGAGGAAGGCGAGCCGCCAGCCGAGTTCGAGGTTGACGACGGCGGGGAGCGCGGCGGCGACCAGCGCGCCGAGCGCCGCGCCGACCCAGAAGCTTCCGTTGATCATCAGGTCGAGCCGGCCGCGATAGCGGGCGGGGATCAGCTCCTGGATCGTCGAATTGATGGCGGCGTATTCGCCGCCGATGCCTGCCCCGGTCAGGAAACGGAACAGGAAGAACGTCAGCCCGTCCCACGCTAGGCCGGTGAGCGCGGTCGCGGTCAGGTAGACGGCGATGGTGATGAAGAACAGCTTCTTGCGTCCCAGCCGGTCGGTCAGCCAGCCGAAAAAGAGCGCGCCGAGGACGGCGCCGGTCAGATAGGCGCTGCCGGCGAAGCCGACCTCGGCGTCCGAGAAACGAAGCGCGGGACTGAGTTTCAGCGCGCCGGCGACCGATCCTGCGAGCGTCACCTCGAGGCCGTCGAGGATCCATGTGACGCCGAGCGCGACGACGACGAGAACATGGAACCGGCCCCAGGGAAGGCGCTCGAGCCTGGCGGGAATGAGCGTCGCGACGACGCCTGCGCCCCGGTTCGAGCCTCGCTCGGACTGCGCCGCGGGGCTCCGGGTCGGCGCTAGAGCCGGCATCGCCGGCGCCCTAGCGAGGCTGAGCGACCACGCGCATGTAGGGCTTGACGGTCCGCCAGCCTTGCGGAAAGCGCGTTCGGGCGTCCTCGTCCGAGAGCGATCCCGAAATGATGACGTCCTCGCCCCAGCTCCAGTCGGCGGGCGTGGACACTTTGTGCCTGTCGGTGAGCTGGAGCGAGTCGATGACCCTCAGGATCTCCGCGAAATTGCGGCCGGTCGACATCGGGTAGGCGAGCATGAGCTTGATCAGCTTGTCGGGACCGATGACGAACACGGTGCGCACCGTCTGGTTCTCGGCCGGCGTTCGCCCTGCGTAGTTGCCGGGGGCGGAGGCCGGAAGCATGCCATAGGCCTTGGCGATCGAGAGATCCGTATCCGCGATGATCGGAAAACTGGGCGCCGCGCCCTGCGTTTCCTCGATGTCGGCGGACCAGCGGACGTGGTCCTCGACGGAATCGATCGACAGCCCGATGACTTTGACGCCGCGCCTGTCGAATTCGCCCTTCAGCTTCGCCATCGCGCCGAGTTCCGTCGTGCAGACGGGAGTGAAGTCTTTCGGGTGGGAAAACAGGACGACCCAGGAGCGGTCGATCCAGTCGTGGAATCGAATGGGTCCTTCCGTCGTCTGCGCGGAAAAATCGGGCGCCATCTGACCGATCTGCAGCATGTCGTTCCTCCTTCTCGGCTGTCGGGACATGATCGATCATCAACGCGGTGGAATTGCGGTCGATTTCCACCTCGCCCGTGTAGAGCATTCGCTCGAAGACGCCGCGTCGTGCGATCGCATCGCCGCCATGACGGGGCGCAGGCATGGTTTGATTCGGCCGCGCCGCAGGCGATAGTGTTGAACCGACTCCGTCGCGCCTGCGAGCGGCGCGTTCGTCGTCGAGCGCGACGCCCGCGCTCGCCGCCGCCCGATGAGGAGGGCGTCATGAGACCGGCAGGGTTCAGCGCGGCCCTCTCGACAACGCGATTCCCGTTCGCGCGCGCGCTTCATCTCGCGCTTCCGCCGGTCTCGCGCCGCCTTTCGCCCGGCGATCGCGCGGAGACGGCGAGTTCGGGCGGCCTCGCGACGCCGGTGAGCCGGCGGCCGGCGCTCGACTGACCCATGGCTCATCTGCGCCGCGTCGTGGCGATCGTCGCTTCGTTGACAGCGACCGGCGCGGCCGCGGACGAACCGTGCGGCGATCGATCGGCGAGGTCGGCCGAACGGGCTGAGGTTACGCTCGGGCGGATGACCCAGGGCGAGAAACTGTCGCTCGTGCACGGCGTTCTCGCCGCGCCGTGGGGCGGGAAGCCGAAGCCCGAAGGCGCGATCGGCTCGGCGGGCTATGTTGCGGGAATTCCGCGGCTCGGCGTTCCGGCGCTGCAGGAGACGGACGCCGAACTCGGCGTCGCCAATCCGGGAAACATCCGGCGCGGCGACACGGCGACGGCGATGCCGTCCGATCTCGCCCTCGCCTCGACCTGGGACCTGGCGCTCGCCGGACGCCAAGGCGCCGCGGTCGCCGCGGAGGCGCGGGCCAAGGGCTTCAACGTCCTGCTCGGCGGCGCCGCCAATCTCGTCCGCGACCCGCGCGGCGGCCGCGATTTCGAATATTTTTCCGAGGACCCCCTGCTCACGGGCGAGATGGCGGGGGCCGCGATCAAGGGCGCGCAGAGCCGCCATGTCATCTCGACCATCAAGCATTTCGCCCTCAACGATCAGGAGACCGACAGGGTCGTGCTCGACGTGCGGATCGACCCTGCCGCGGCGCGCGAGTTGGACCTCCTGGCGTTCGAGATCGGGATCGAACGGGGCCGTCCGGGCAGCGTGATGTGCGCCTACAATCAGCTCAACGGCGTCTATTCCTGCGAGAACGACTGGCTCCTGAACCAGGTCCTGAAAGGCGACTGGCGCTATCCGGGCTTCGTGATGTCCGATTGGGGCGCGGTCCATTCGACCGTCCGGTCCGCTCTGGCCGGCCTCGACCAGGAATTGGGCGAACAGCTCGACACGCGGAACTTTTTCGACGATCTCGGGCGCGGCCGTGGCGAAGGGCGAAGTCCCTGAGGCGCGTCTCGACGACATGGCGCGACGGATTCTGACGTCGATCTTCGCCTGCGGGCTTGCCGACGACGGCGTCGCCTCCGATCCCGCCGACCTCGCCGCGAGCGACGCAACCGCGCTCGCCATCGAGCAGGAAGGCGCGGTCCTGTTGCGCAACGACGGCCTGCTGCCGCTCCCGGCGGACGCGGGCCGCCTCCTCGTGGTCGGCGCGCATGCCGATCGGGGCGTGCCGGCCGGCGGCGGCTCGTCGCAGGTGATCCCGCGCGGCGGGATCGCGCTCAAGGAGCCCGAGGGGAAAAATCGGGCGATGATCTTCGCTCCGTCTTCGCCGCTCGACGCGCTCCGCCGGCAGTTCCGCCGCGCGCGCGTCGACTACGACGACGGCAGCAATCCCGCACGCGCGGCGAAGGCCGCAGCCGGCGCCGATGCGGTCGTCCTGTTCGCCGACCAGTATTCGACGGAGACCGCCGACGCGCCGAATCTGAGCCTGCCCGGCGGGCAGGACAGGCTCATCGAGAACGTCGTCCGCGCCAATCCCCGTACGGTGGTCGTGCTCGAGACGGGCGGGCCAGTCCTCATGCCCTGGCTCGATCTGACCGCCGCCGTCATCGAAGCCTGGTATCCCGGCCAGAAGGGCGGCGAAGCGATCGCCGACATTCTTTCCGGCGCGGTCGATCCGTCGGGACGGCTGCCTCTAACGTTCCCGGCGAGCGAAGCGCAATTGCCGCACCGGAAAATCCAGGGCGATCCGAACGGCGCGCCGATCGGGCCGCTGGGGCGGGGCGGCCGCTACGGCAGGATTTTCGACGCCGATTACAGCGAAGGCGCGGCGGTCGGCTACAAATGGTTCGCAGAGCGTGGCGAGCGGCCGCTGTTTCCCTTCGGGTACGGACTGTCCTACACGACGTTCGATCTCAGCGCCCTCACGGTGAGCGTCGAGGGCGCGAAAGTGGCGGCGAGCGTGACCGTCAGGAATTCGGGCCGCAGGGCGGGGGCGGCGATTCCTCAATTCTATCTGTCGGGACCAGAAGGCGCCAAAATCCCGCTGCGGCTGGCCGGCTGGACCCGAATGGATCTCGCGCCCGGCGAAGAGCGTCGGGCGACAATCTCCGTGGATCCGCGTCTGCTCGCGACCTTCGACGAGTCGACGCGCCGCTGGCGGATCGCAGCGGGCGCCTACCGGATGACTGCGGGCTTCAATGCGCAAGAGCGCGATCTGACGGCGAGCTTTTCGCTCGATGCGGCGGAGTTGGCGCCGTGAGCGCCTACCACGCGGCGAAAGCGCGCGTGACGCACCTCAAGAAAGCCGCGCGCCGGTGCGCGGTCGAGAAGTTCATGTCATAGAGGGCGAGATACTCGAAACGGCCGTTCGGGTCGATGAGCGCGCCGATGTTGTCGCGCACGAAGCGGCGCGGCGGGTCGTGCTTTTTCGCCACGTCGGAGCGGCTTTCGCCATACGCGCACACCGCCGCCATCCGCTTGAGGTTTTGGAGATTGGGGTGAAACAGGCCGTTTTCGTCGATGACGGTGGCGACGCCCGGCAGGAACACGCGCTGGAAATAGCCCTGCATGATCGCAGGCAGGCCGTCGAACCACACCGGAAACACCAGCACGAGCGCTTCGGCGGCGCGCAGACGCTCGACATAGGTCTCGACCTCGCTGCGTGTTCAGTTTCGTATCGACATAGCTCCGCATCTGCTTGGGCGACAGGACGGGATCGAACTTCTCGGCATAGAGATCGAGATCGTCGACCTCGTGTCCGCCCGCGCGCAGCGTCTCGACGACCCGCGCATGCGCCGCGGACGAGGAAACTCGTTTCGAGCGGGTGGGCGTAGACGACGAGAACGCGCAAGGCGTCAGGCTCCGGCCGGCGCATCGCGTCGCCTGCCGCGCAGCGGCTGGCGCTCGGCGGCGACGAGAAACTCGATGTGCGGCGGCTTGATCAGCATCTGCCTGATTTCGTCCTCGAGCATGCGGTCTTCGTTGGTGACGCGCTCGCGCAAATGCATGAGCTCGAGCCACGAATTCGATCAAGTACCCTTCCTCGAACCGTCCGAACTCGGCCATGTCCTCGAAGATGCCCCAGGCGAAGGCGCCGTCGCGCTTGCGCTCTTCGCCGAGCTCGTCGATCGCGCGCAGGAAGCGCGCGCGATCGTTCGGATCGATCCAGTATTCGATCTTGACGAGAACGGGGCCGCGATCGCCCGCGACGTCCTCGGCGGCCTGCGGCGGCTTCCAATGCAGCGACGGCGAAAGGTCGAGCGCCTCGCCGTCCTGCAGTTTCCACGGCCAGGAGAGCGGGATGGCGAGGAGCACGCCGGCGGCCGCCAGCAGCAGCGCTTCCCCCAGTCCGACCCTGCCCGCAATCTGTCCCCACGCTGCGCTGCCGACGGTCATCGCGCCGAAAATCACGGTCAGGAAGACCGCCAGTCCCCGGCCGCGAACCCAATCCGGCAACACGTTCTGAGCGGAGACGTAGAGGCTGGTCAGGACCACGACCCAGGCGGCGCCGGCGCAAAAGCACGCGGCGAGCACGATGACGAATTCATGGGTCCACCCGAACAGGCCGAGCGCGGCGGCGGTGCCGACCGTTCCCAAGACGACCATCCAGTCGAGGTTGATCCGCCCACGCAGGTATCGCTGCGCGAACGAGCCGAAAATCGCCCCGGCGCTGATCATGCTCAGCAGCATGCCGTAATGTTCGGCGCCCTGGCCGGTCCGTCGCGCAATGAGAGGCATGAGCCCCCAGTAGGCCGCTACGAACGGATAGATCGCCACGGTGCGGACCATCGTCGCCCGGAGTCGACGGTTGTTGGCGGCGTGCCGAAGACCGGTGCGCACCGCGCCGCTCAGGCGCTCCGCCGGCAGCGACGCCGTCTCTTTGGTGGAGGCCCGCCACCACATGAGGGCCGCGATCACCCCGAGATTGGCGGCGACGAAGGCCCAGAATGGCGTCGACATGCCGAAATTGACGATCACGAAGCCGCCGAGCGCAGGCCCGACCGTGCGGCTCAGGTTGTAGGCGACGCCATTGGCCGCGATTGCGCCCGGCAGGTCGGATTTCGGCACGAGGACCGGCAGGATCGACAGCCACGCCGGCAAGTTGAGCGACCAGGCGGCGCTGAGAAGGAACGTCGTCAGAAGCAGCAGGACCGGCGAGGCGAGGTCGAACGACACGAGCCCGGCGAAGATCGCGATCAGCGCCGCGATCGCGCAGGACACGGCGATGATGAGCCGCCGGGGGTCGACGATATCCGCGAGGGCCCCGGCGGGAAGGGTGAGCAGGAACATCGGCAGGTTCGTCGCCGCATGCACCAGCGAAACGTCGAACGGTTCGAGGTCGAGCGTGGTCATCAGCCAGCCCGACGCGGTGTCGTACATCGCGATCCCGATGAGCGCGATCGTGCTCGCGACCCAGACGACCGCGAAGGCCGGTTGGGCGAAAACGCCGAGCCACGATGCTTGATCCATCGAGGGCGTTTGAGCGGCGGGCGGCGCCATTCGATTTGTCCTTCGCGTCTTCGCTGCGGGGCTCGCCTAAAGCATGATGCGATTTCGTCGAATCGCATCATGCTTTAGAGTCCTTGAAAACGCGGGATTATTGCGAAAAACCGGCATCCATTTTTCGCATCCCGCTTTAGTGAGAGGCGAGCACGCAGCGTTCGCCCCGAAGCAGCAGGTCTCGGCTCACCCCGCCGAACGCCCATTCCCTCAAGCGGCTGTGACCGAAGGCGCCCGCGACGATCAGGTCGGCTTTCAGGTCCCGCGCCACGGCCGACAGTTGCTCGGCTTCGGTCCCGTGCGCGACTTCCGCCGAGCAGGTCGCCGCGACGCCGTGCCGGGCGAGCCAATCCCCGACGTCGGCGAGGCGCCGCCCCGCTTCGTCTACGGCCTTGGCTTCGACGATCTCCACGACGCTGACGCGCCGCATCTCCTGCAGGATCGGCAGGGAGTCGGCGACGGCGCGGCGCGCCTCCCGCGCATCCTTGAAGCAGACGAGGGCCTGGTCGAACTCGAGGCCGGTCGCGCCGGCATGCGTCACGAGGATAGGCCGCCCGAGGCGCATCAAGAGATCGCCGACGTGCGCCTGGCCGGAGGGAAAAAAGAACCGATCGTGACGGTCGGCCGGCGCGACGACGAGATCTGCGGCGCGCGCCTCGTTGGCGACATGCTCATAGGCCGGTCCCAGAGTGATTTTCTTTCGCCAGCCGAGAAGTCTCGACCTTCGACAATGCGGCGCGAAATTCATTCTCGGCGGCCGAGGCGCGCTCCTTGAACTTGCGCAGGTCATGCTCGTGCGGCTCGCAAGGGCCTGCGCCCCTGATGGTGGCGTGGGTCGAGGCCTGCCTCGCCGCGACCCCGATGACGGCGGAGCCGAAACGACCGGCCACGTCGCCGACCACGGCGAGCAGGTCGGCGTTCGAGCGATCAACTCGCAGGCAGGCAAGCAGAGTGGAGAACGCCAAGCATTCCTCCGTTACGCTCCAGAAATGCGCCGCCGGCCCGCTATCGGGGTTCAGCCTTCCCTTGCAAAGCCCGAAATGCGGCAAGGATTTGGTCGCGTCGCCTCTCATCCCGGATGTAGATGTCCGTCGCGGCGCTGACCGACTTCTGTCCGTCCCAGACGGCCTCGATGCACGGCGGGCCGACGCACTTGAACAGGACGCCTTGCGCCCTGGCGCCGGTGTCGGCGACGTCGTCGGTCGTTTCGAGCGAAATCGCGACGTCGTCGATTGCAAATTTCGCCTCATGCGTGCCGCGCGAGACGAGCGCGCCGTTGCGATCGTCTTCGAATTCCTCGTCGATCGATACGATCGCGCCCCCTTCGCTGCGGGAAAACTCGATCGTCTTGACGAGCCAGCGCCTCTCGGTGTCGGCGCCCGGCGTGCGGTACTTGGGATTCGCCGCGGTCGCGGCGGGAACAGCGTCCGAGAGGAACGCCTCGGCGTTCGCTTTCGACGCAAACGACTGGACTGCGGTTTCGGCCATCTGGACCTCCGAAGGCGCTGCGAGCGAAGATGCGCCTGATGCGACACCGGCGATGCTCAGAAACGAGACCGCCCGCGCCGCGAACCCCATCCTCACTGTCCGCATTGCTTACGCGCTCCCCCCGAACCCGATGGAACTCCGCGGCCGCGCGGGCCTCGAAGCCCGCAACGCAAGCCGCGCTTAAAAATATAGCGACGCGGCGCAGTTCTCGCCACCCGCGCTCGGCGCTTCCGGCCACGCACTGGGTAGCGCCTTGAAACTTATCGGACCGCCCGCCATTTAGCAGCAGACCTGACGCGCCCTTGGCGTTTTTCGATCCCCGTGGGCGGAGTGCCCTTTGTCCAGCGAATCCAGCGTCGGATCGAACCCGTCCATGGGCGCAGAACCGCGCTGGGGCGTGTTCGGCTATCAGGCGTTCACCGTCATCCTGATCGCGAGCTCCGTCTCGAACCTCGGCGTCGCGATGTTCGACACCTCGAATAGCTGGCTGATGACCAGCCTCAATCCCGATCCGATGATGGTGTCGGCGGTCCAGGTGGCGACAACTCTGCCCATGTTCCTGCTCACCCTGCCTGCCGGCGCGCTGGCCGACATCGTGGACGCGAGGCGCCTTTTGATCGGGGTTCAGCTCGCGCTCTCGGCGATCGGGATCGCATTCGCGACCGTCGTCTCGTTGGGTTTGGCGACGCCGACCGCGCTTCTCACGACAAGCTTCGCTCTGGGCGCCACCGGGGTGCTCGCCGCTCCGGCATGGCTGCTGATCACCCCGATGCTGGTCCCCAAGGACGACCTCGACAGCGCCATCGCCGTCAACAACACGAGCTACTACGTCAGCCGCGCGATCGGTCCGGCGCTCGGAGGATTCACGATCGCGGCTTTCAGCATCGATTTCCCATTCTGGTGCTATTGCGCCGGCAATCTCGCGCTCGCCGCCGCGGTCCTGTGGTGGCGCGCTCCGCGCCGGTGCCGGGAGACGCTGCCGGCCGAGCGCCTGACGAGCGCCGTGCAGACGGGGCTGCGCTACGTCCGCCACAACCGCGACATGGACGCGACGCTGATCCGGGCCGTCGCCTTCTTCCCGTTCGCGAGCGCGTATTGGGCGCTCCTGCCCCTGGTCGCGCGCACCCAAATGCATAACGGGCCCGCGATCTACGGCCTTCTGCTCGGCATGATCGGGCTGGGATCGATCATCGGATCGTTCGGGCTCAACTGGCTGAAGGCGCGTCTCGGCCCCGATCGGCTGGCGGCGTCGGCGACCGTCGGCACGGTCGCCGCGCTCGCGATGTATGGGGCGGCGAAGACGCCGGGCCTTGCTTTCGCCGCGAGCCTCGTCGCCGGCGCGTCCTGGATCATCATGATGACGACGCTGTTCGTCTCCGCGCAGGTGGCGCTTCCCGAGTGGGTGCGCGGACGCGGACTGGCGATCTTCCTGACGGTCTATTTCGGCGCGATGACGTTCGGCAGCGCGATCTGGGGCAAGTTCGCGAGCGCCGAAGGATGCTCGATGACGTTTTACGCCGCGGCCGCAGGAGCGTTCCTCGCCATGATCGCGACTTGGGGGTGGAAGCTGCAGACCGCGGCGGCGCTCGACCTTTCGCCCTCGATGCACTGGCGCACCCCGGTCTTCGTCCAGCGGGTCGACGACGACCAGGGACCGATCCTGGTCACCGTCGAATACCGGATCGATCCGAAGGACAGGGCGCCGTTCCTCGCCCTGATGCGGGAAATCGGCCTTGAGCGCAAACGCGATGGGGCCTACGCCTGGAACGTCTTCGAAGACGCGGCCGACGTCGGCCGGGTGGTCGAAACCTTCCTCGTCCAGTCGCTGCTCGAGCTGAAGCTCCTGCGCGCGCGGGTGACGAAAGCCGACCGGCTGATCGAGGAACAGGCACAAAAGTACCTCAAGGAGCCGCGGAAGGTGACCTTCCTCGTCGCGCCGAAACGCAGCCGCCAACAGCGGCGCAAGCCCGCCCCGCTGGCCGCCGCGCCGGCGGCGGAGTGAGCGGCTCGCCTCGTCGCGCTCTCCCTGTACGGATCACGATAACCGGTGGTCCGTTTTGGATATAGGTCGCCCCTCCGCGCGCCGCGGTTGACAAGCAAAACTCGTGAACGCGACAATGGCGCCTGACGGCGCCGCTCCCGGGCGCGGGGCGCCGGCGCCGACCGCGAGAAGATGCTCGATATCGTCGTCGTTCTGGCCGTATTCGCGAGCCTGCTGGTCGTCGTGGCTCTCAGCCAGCCGCTCGCGGGCCGGCTGAGGCTGTCGCCTGTCGTGCTCCTCGCCGTGATCGGCGCGACGATCGGCACGGTTTCGGGCGTTCTGTTGCACAGCCCGCTTTCGAGCCGGTTCGTCGAGGTCGACAGGCTGTTCGCCGATCTGCCGCTGGGTTCCGAGACGTTCATCTACGTCTTCCTCCCGCTGCTCGTCTTCGAGGGGGCATTCACCAGCGACGTGCGGCGCATCCTCGAAGACGCCGCGCCGATCCTCATGCTCGCGGTCATCGCGACCGTCGTCACGGCCTTCATCGTCGGCCTGGCGCTCTGGCCGCTCGCCGGGGCGCCGCTCACCGTCTGCCTGCTGCTCGGCGCGGCGGTCTCGACGACCGACCCCGCCGCGGTCATCGCGGTATTCCGCGACGTCGGGGCGCCCGCGCGCCTGACGCGGCTCGTCGCAGGCGAAGCGCTCCTCAACGACGCAGCCGCGATCGTGCTCTATACAGTCCTGCTCGGGATCATCGTCTCGGGACGCCCGCCCGTCGTCGGAAGCGACGCGATCGAATTCGTCCGCTCCTTCATCGGCGGCGGCGCGCTGGGTTTGCTCGCCGGCCGCGCCTTCCTGCAAGTCATTCCCTGGACGCGCGACGACCGGCTCGCCGAGGGAACGCTGACGGTCGCGCTCGCCTATCTGGCCTTCATCGCCGCCGAACGTCTCTTCCATGTCTCCGGGGTGGTGGCCGTGCTGGCGTCCGGCATGACGGTCAGCGCCTTCGGGCGGACCCGCATCGCGCCGGACAACTGGACCTTCCTCACCGATCTCTGGGAGCAGATCGCGTTCTGGGCGCATTCGCTGGTGTTCCTCCTGGCGTCCATCCTGATCCCGAGATTGCTGTTCGACGTGCGCCTGCGCGACCTGATCCTGGTGGCCGCGCTGATCGTCGCGGCCTTCGCCGCTCGGCTCGCGGTCTTGTTCCTCCTCATGCCGACGCTCAGCCTCGCGAGGCTCACCCAGCCGATCAGCACCGCCTACAAGCTTGCGATCGCCTGGGGCGGTCTGAGGGGCGCCCTCACCTTGGTGCTCGCGCTCGGCGTCACCGAGAATCCCGCGCTGCCGCTCGAGGTGCGCCGCTTCGTCGCGGTGCTCGCGACCGGCCTCGTGCTGTTCACGCTGCTGGTCAACGGCACGACCTTGCGGGCGGTGATCCATCTCCTCGGGCTCGATCGCCTGTCGCCGGTCGATCGGCTGCTCAGGGACCGGGTGCTGGAGCTGTCCTATGCCGACACGAGCGAGATGATCGCCAGGACCGCGAAAGAGCACGATCTGCATCCGGACGCGGTGGAGAGCGCGCTCGCGCCCTACAAGGCATGGACGAAGGCGGCCGGCGCGCGCGATGCGGCCGCGGAGAGCGAGCTGACCGAACGCCAGCGCCTGACGATCGCCCTGGTCGCGCTCGGAAATCAGGAACGGATGCTGGTCCTCGACACGCTGGCGCGGCGCGCCGCCTCGCCAGCCGCGCTGCAGGCGCTCATGCGCAATGCCGAAGCGCTCATCGAGGGTGCGAGGAGCGGCGGGCGGCTCGGCTACAAGCGCGCCGCCGAGGCGGCGCTCGCCTTCCCGTTCTCGTTCCGGGCCGCCTATTTCTTCTATCGCCGTTTCGGGATCCGCCGCTTTCTCGCCGATCGCCTCGGCGACCGCTTCGAGACGCTCTTGGTGACGCGCCTCTTGATCCAGGACCTTTCCGGGGGCGCCGCCAAGCGCTCGCGGTCGATCTTCGGGGAGCGCATCGCCGCGCTCATCGACGGCAGTCTCAAGGCTCGCCTCGACCAGACCACGTCCGCGCTCGACGCGCTGCGCCGCCAATACCCGGACTATGCGGCCGCGCTCGAAGCGCGATTCTTGCGACAGTCGGCTTTGCGGCGCGAGATGGGCCGATACCAGGCTCTTTACCAAGGG
Source organism: uncultured Alphaproteobacteria bacterium (assembly GCA_963805295.1). Classification (GTDB taxonomy): domain Bacteria; phylum Pseudomonadota; class Alphaproteobacteria; order Rhizobiales; family Beijerinckiaceae; genus Roseiarcus. Next base: position 170,719 of record CAWDTW010000041.1, read on the forward strand.
GGTCTGATTCCCGCGGAGGTCTATCGCGATCTCGTGGCTAGCGTCGAGGACGCCCAGGGCGCCAACACTCCGCTGCGCTTCGACATCGGCCTCGATACGCGCGAACTCGTCGGGCGCCTCGACCTGTTTGCGGGCCTCGAGGGCCGGCACCTCGAGAGCGTGCAGAAGCTGCTTCGGCCCCGCTTCACCGTGCCGAACGAACTGATCGTGCGCAAGGGGGACCCCGGAGACGCACTGTTCTTCATCGCCTCGGGCGCCGCGGAGGTCATCCTTCCCGACCGGCGCATTCGGTTCGGCAGCGGCGACGTCTTCGGCGAGCTGTCCCTGCTCACCGGCGAGCCGCGAGTGGCCGACGTGAGGGCGCTCACCTATTGCCGGCTCCTGGTGCTGCGCAAGGCCGATTTCGACCGGTTCATGCGCGACAACCGCGACGTGCGCCTCAAGATCCACGAGATCGCCCAAGCGCGATGGGCGGTGAACAGGCGCGATCCGGCGGCGGCGGTGTAGGGCTTAGATGCGGCTTCCGGTTGATCCGTTCGGCGGCGCCAGTCACCCCTGTTCCCAAATAGGGCGTTCGGAAGAACGCCCGTCTGGAGCGAGCCCGAAATCCTCTCTTCCTCAATCCGCCAAATTTGTCTCAAAGGCCCTGGGCGGCCCGAACACGCCCGGCCCGGCGAGCTGCATCGCGCCATAGCCAAAACGGTTCACGGTGCGGTCGCCCAATGGGAAAACGCCGGCCGCGGCGATGTCGGCCATGTCAGGTCCTCCAAGTTGGAACAGACCCCATATGGATGCATTGGCGTCGCGCGATAATCCTGCATAATCGGGACAGGCTGTGCGGGAAAATGGACAAAGGCAGCGGACCTGAACGATCTCTCCGCCTTCGTGACGGTGGTCCAAGCCGAAGGATTTCGTGATGCCGCGCGGTTGGGCGGAGTCTCCGCTTCCCGCCTGAGCGAGGCGGTGCGGCGGCTGGAGGCGAAGCTCGGCGTGCGGCTTTTGAATCTTCGCGTCGGGCGGTTCGGTGGCCAGCGGTCCGGCGATCGCCGCTGGCATGGTCTTCTGGGGATCGGGCTACGAACATCTGAACTCGGCGACTGAGAAGCAGTCGGTCAGCAACGACGTGTTCCACGCGCTCGCGCCTTCGCCAGACGCGACCAAGCACTGATTGAGGATGCATCCCCCGAGCAAATCGCACATCGCGCGTCGTCGATCAACCTTGCGCGGAGCGCCTAATTCATTCGCGGCGCAATTCAACCAACTTTTGCCGGTTAAGTCATCGCCCGAAAGTGAATGATCGGAGAGACAAACTTTAGAGACCCAAGATGAACTCTATGCCACGGACGAACGACGCCGCGGCGTAGGGTCAGCTCGACAAACCGCAGGATTAGCCAGAGAGGACGCTCATGGCCCGGTCAACTGCTCGATCGCTCGGCCCTTCGGATGAACGGCCGGGACCCGCCAAATCCGGGCGGGCGGAGGGCCCGGACGCGAACAGCGCGCCGCGCGCTTCCAAACCATCCATGTAGCGGAGGTGGTTGGCAATGAAGGGTCGTATCGCTTCAGCCGAGGCGACTGCGCGGTTCGCGGCCACGAACAGCGTCTTCTTCAGCATCGGCGCGAGTAGCGCTGCCGTCTCGTCCTGAATCTGCTCCGGCATGGTTCATCCTCCCGACAGCAGCTTGACCAGCGCCTCCGGCGTCGCGACGGGCAGGCTGCAGGTCTGGCCCCGGCAGAGCATGGCGACGGGCCCGGCCGAGCGCGGCAGGTCGTCGCGCGGCGAGCCGTTCGGCCATAGCCGGCGGTCGAGGCGCAGCACGGTCAGCGACGGGTCGGGGGCGCGCAGCGCTGCGGCCGCGAGCGCCTGAGAGAGCGGATCGTCGAGAGGCCCGTCGACGACCACTGAGCCGCCGCGCTCGAGCATGTCGGCGCCGATCAGCAGGAGCGGGCTCCCGCCGATCCCCTCGCGCGCGCCGGAAAAGGCGCGGATGAGGCCGTCCGCCGCCGCGCGCCAGCGGGCCTCCTCGGTCAGATGCCAAAGCCGCGCGAAGACCTCGAGAAGCAAGCCGACGCCCGACGGCGTCGCGCCGTCGTGCGCATGGCGGGGCCGCGCGCCGGGAACGTCGGCGGCGTCGCGAGCGGTCAAATAGACGCCGCCCTCGCCGTCGCCGAAGAGATCGAGCGCCTCGCCCGCCAGCAGCCGGGCCGCGTCGAGTTCGCCGGGATAGCCGCTCCCCTCGAAAAGCGCCAGCGCGGCGCGCGCCATCGACGCGTAGTCGTCCAGAAGGCCGCGCGCGCCGGGGCGTCCGGCCCGCCAGGCGTGCAGCAAACGGCGGTCACGCCCTTTGAGAACCCCGAAGACGAAATAAAACGCGGCGCGCGCGGCGGCGAACCATTCCGGCTCGTCGAACACCGCGCTCGCCCGCGCAAGCGCGGCGATCGTCAGCCCGTTCCAGTCCGACAGGACCTTGTCGTCGCGGCCGGGCCGGGCCCGTTGCTCGCGCACGGCGAAGAGCTTTTCCCGCGCGGTGGCGAGGTCCGCCTCCTCGTCCGTCGAGCCGCGCGGCGCGATGCGCCGCAGCACGGTGCGGCCTTCCCAGTTGCCGTGGCGCGTTACGTCATAAGCGGCCTTGAACTGCGTCGAGGCCTCGCCGAGCGCCGCGTCGATCTCCTCCTCGCGCCACACATAGAACGCGCCTTCCTCGCCCTCCTGGTCGGCGTCGAGCGAAGCGGCGAAGGCCTCGGCGACGCGCATCTCGCGCATGAGCCACTGAACCGTCTCGCGCGCCCGCTCGGCGAAAACCGGATCGGGCCACAGGGCGTAGACGAGCGCCAGCAATTCGAGGATCTGCGCGTTGTCGTAGAGCATCTTCTCGAAATGCGGCACGAGCCAAACGTCGTCGGTCGAGTAGCGCGCGTAGCCGCCGCCGAGATGGTCGTAGATGCCGCCGGCGTTCATCGCCTCGAGAAGCGCGCGCACGGCCACGCCGAATTCCGGATCGCGGCGGCGGAACATCTCGTTCCAGAAGAAGCGGAAGATCGGCGCGTTGGGGAATTTGGGCGCGCCGCCGATGCCGCCGTGCACGGGGTCGACCGCGCCGAGGAGGCCGTCTCCGACCCGGGTCAGGTCGTCGGGCGTGAGGCGGCGGCCGGGGCTCGGCGCGGAAAGCTGCGCGAGATGCTCGGTCAGCGCGGCGCCGTTCTCTTCCATCTCGGCGCGGCGCGTCCGCCAGGCGGCGTTGACCCCCTCGAGAATCTGCCGGAACGACGGGCGGCCCCAGCGCGGCTCGGGCGGCCAGTAGGTGCCCCCGTACAACGGCTTGCCCTCGGGGTCGAGGAACATGGTCAGCGGCCAGCCGCCCTGTTCACCGAGCGCATGAAGGGCGGTCATGTAGATGTGGTCGATGTCGGGGCGCTCTTCGCGATCGACCTTCACGTTGACGAACAACTCGTTCATCCGATTGGCCGTTTCTGCGTTCTCGAACGACTCGTGCGCCATCACGTGGCACCAGTGGCAGGCGGCGTAGCCGACCGACAGCAGGATCGGGCAGTCGCGTCGCCTCGCTTCCGTCAGCGCCTCCGCCCCCCAGGGGCGCCAGTGGACGGGGTTGTGGGCGTGCTGGAGAAGATAGGGCGAGGTCTCGCCGGCGAGAAGGTTTCGGTCGGTCTCCATCGCGATCCTTCGCCTCCTCAGGCCGTGAGGGCCGCCATCAGCATAGCCTTGAAATTCGCCGAGTCGAAGGTCCAGAGGATGTCCGCGCCGACGCTCTCGCCCGCGGCGGCGCCCCAGACGTCGGCGTTGATCGGGTCGGAGTTGACGCCGAGGCGGTCGACGACCGTCATGCCTCGGGTGAGTTCGCTCGAACACTCGATCGCCACCCGATGCCGCGACCAGGAAAGGCCGACCGAGCGTTGAAGCGCGACCGCCATGGCGGTCGGGTCGGCGAGCGACAGCCCGACCTCGCCGGTCTGGACATGATAGGCCTCGCGGGCGCGGCTGTTCGAACTCGATGGCGAAACGCGCTCTTCTCGTGCCGAGCGCCTCGATCGCGGCGATCTCGGCGTCGTTCAGCACGGAGGCTCCGCGCGAGACGTGCCAGCCGACCATTTCGATCGGCAGCGCCGAGCGGAAGACGGCGCGCGCCGCCTCCGGATCGACCCAGATGTTGTATTCCGCCGCGGGCGTCACGTTGCCCTCGCAGCAAGGCGCGCCGCCCATCACCACGCAGCGGCCGATTTTCTCCGCGATTCCGGGATCTTGAGCCAGCGCAAGCGCGATATTGGTGAGGGGGCCGAGCGTCACCAGGGTGAGCCCCGGCTCCGCGTGAGCCAAGCTCCAAATCGCTTCGACCGCATGCCGGTGCTCCGGCGCGCGTCTAGGCGCAGGGTAGCCGTGATCGCCGAGCCCGTCGTTCCCGTGAAACCAATGCGCGTCCTGAAGGGGGCGTGTCAGCGGAGCGCCCGCGCCCATGAACACCGGGACGTCCGAGCGGCAAATCTCCGCGGCAAAGAGCGCGTTCCGGGTCGCCTGTTCGACGCCGACGTTGCCGGCGACCGTGGTCAGCGCCAGCACGCGAACGTCTGGCGCGGAGAGAGCCATGATGATCGCGACCGCGTCGTCTGATGCGGTGTCGGTGTCAATGAGAAAGTTGCGCATGGCGCCGCGCCTCACGCCGTCGCCCTGAGACGCTTGAAGCCGCGGTCGAGATCGGCCTTGAGGTCCTCGATGTCCTCGAGGCCGACGCTGAAACGGACGGTCGGGCCGCCCGGCGCCCAGCGGGTCGCGGTGCGGTAGGTGGAGCAGTCGAAGGGGACGGCGAGGCTCTCATAGCCGCCCCACGAAAAGCCGAGGCCGAAGAGCTCGAGGCCGTCGAGGAAGGCGGCGACCGCCGCCTCGGGGACGGGCTCGAGGACGATCGTGAAGAGGCCGGACGAGCCGGTGAAATCGCGCTTCCAGAGCGCGTGGCCGGGGTGGTCGGGCAGGGCGGGGTGGATCACCCGCAGAACCTCGGGCCGCGTCTCAAACCAGCGCGCCAGCGCGAGCCCCTGCCGCTCGGCTTCGCGCAGCCTCAGGTCCATCGTGCGGAGCCCGCGCAACGCGAGAAAGACGTCCTCCGGGCCGGGCGGGATCCCCATCAGGCCGGCCGTCTGATGGAGCCTCTTGAACCACGCCTCGTTGGCCGAGACGAGTCCGAGCAAGAGGTCCGCGTGGCCGGAAAGGTATTTCGTCCCCGCCTCGATCGTCATGTCGACGCCGTGGGCGTGCGGGGCGAAGAAGAGGGGCGTCGCCCAGGTGTTGTCCATCAGCACGCAGGCGCCCCGCGCATGGGCGACCTCGGCGATCGCCGGCACGTCCTGGATCTCGAAGCTCTGCGAGCCGGGCAACTCGGTCAGCACCGCTTTGGTGTTCGGCCGCATGAGCGCATCGATTCCGGCGCCGATCTCAGGGTCGTAATAGGTGGTTTCGATCCCCATCCGTTTCAGCGTCGCGTTGGCGAAGGCGCGCGCCGGGCCGTAGGCCGAGTCGGTCATCAAGAGGTGATCGCCGGCGCCGAGGGCGGTCACCAGCGCGACGGCGATCGCCGCGAGCCCGGAGGGGACGAGCACGGTCCCGGCGGCGCCGGAAATGTCCGTCCAGGCGGAGCTCAGAGCCTCAGTCGTCGGGGTGCCGCGCCTGCCGTAGGTGTATCGCTGGGGGCGCTTTAGGCTCTCGACGTCGGGATAGAGCACGGTCGAGCCGCGAAAGGGCGGCAGATTGACGAAGCCCTGCGACTGCACGCTGTCGCGTCCGAGATGCACCAGGCGCGAGCGGCTCTTCAGGGACGCGCGGGTTTCGTCGGTGAGCTTGGCCATCGGCGTCGTTTGGTCCCCGGAGTCCGGTTCGCGGGCCCTCGCCCATTGGCTAGAGCACGGCGCGTTCCGAGGCAATCCGCGTTCAGGCCCGTTCGACCAGGCTTTGTGACTTCGCCGGCAGCCGATGGACTTCTCCGACCGGGTACGCCAACAACGACGGGCGCTCGGCGGGATGAATTGACAGGCGCGGCGCTTACGCCGGAGCATTCTGCAGGAACCGCAGGCTCCCGCGCGCTCCACGCCGCGCCACGTATCTTGGCCGCCTCCCAAAGAAAGGCATATGGGTGAAATCGGCGCTCTCACGCGGCTCGTTCGATCTTGTAAGGACGGACAAGAAGGTCAGCCGGAATACTCCACGCCTCACTGATTTTGTGAATCATTTCGACCGTGAGGGCGCGCCGGCGCGACAGAATTTCCGATGCGCGCGAACGGGAGTCCAAGAGCTCGGCCAGTTCGGCCTGCGTGTGTCCGAGCCCTTCGATCGCATAGCTGAGCACGTCGATCGGATCGAAGTTTTCGTCGATATCGATCGGCCATCGCTTGGCTTCGTAGGCTTCGACAAGTGCGAGCAGCACGTCGAGTTTGTCGCCTTCCTCCGTGCCCTCGGGGGCGCCCCAGCATGCGTCGATTTCCGCGAGTGCGGCACGGTGATCCTGGTCCGTGCGAATCGGCCGGATTTCCATCAGATGACTCCTTTAGAATTGCGATACGGTCAGAGCGTCAACGCGATCGTACTCGGCATGCGTGCCGATGAATTTCACGAAGGCTGCTTGCCGACGAAAATCGAACGCTGCCACCAAGCGGTAGTTTCCTCCAGCAACTTCGAACCTGACGCGCTCGCGGTTCAGCACCTTGGATTTCGGCGCCGCTTTCTGGGTCTCATCCGTCGATGTCCAACGCGCGGCCCTGACGAGCTTGTACCAGCGTTCCAGCGCAACCTTCGCATCCGGGTGCTCGTTCGAAAAGTTGACGAGAGTGTTTCGGGCAATGACCCTCATCAAACAAACTTAACATGTTCCCAATACGGGAACAAGCGTCGTCGCGCAACTCGTTGTTTCGCGTTGTGACAGAAAAGCCTTGACGGGCCGGCGGCAGCGCTTTTTCTGCGAGCGCAAGGATCGCGAGCGCGACAATGCGGGAGACATCTGATGCGATCGACATGGATCTGGCTCGCCGGAGCGGCGTTCGGCTATCTGTCGGCCCTTGCGGCGAGCGCGGGGACGCTCGATCAGGTCAAGGCGCGCGGGACGCTGATCTGCGGCGCGAATCCGGGACTCGCGGGGTTCGGGCTGCCTGACGATCAGGGCGTCTACAAGGGCCTCGACGTCGACGAGTGCCGGGCGATCGCGGCGGCGCTCTTCAACGACCCGAGCAAGGTCAAGTACATTCCGGTCAACGCCAAGGACCGGCCGACGATCCTCGCCTCCGGCGAGATCGACGTCCTCATCCGCAACACGACCTGGACGATGTCGCGCGAACTCGGCGGCATGTTCTTCACCGGCGTCAACTACTACGACGGGCAGGGCTTCATGGTGCGCAAGAAGCTCGGGATCAATTCGGCGCTCAAGCTCGACGGCGCATCGGTCTGCGTGCAGCAGGGCACCACGACGGAACTCAACCTCGCCGACTATTTCCGCGCCAACAACATGAAGCTCGAGGCGGTCGTGTTCGCGACCGACGAGGAGGCGACCAAGGCCTACAACTCCGGCCGCTGCGACGCCTATACGACCAATTCCTCCGGCCTCTATTCGGAGCGGCTGAAAATGTCGGTCCCCGACGACCACATCGTCTTGCCCGAAATCATCTCCAAGGAGCCGCTCGGGCCGTCTGTGCGCAAGGACGATATCCAGTGGTTCGAGATCGTCCAGTGGACGCATTACGCGCTCGTCACCGCCGAGGAGCTCGGGGTGACGCAAGCCAACGTCGACGAGATGCTGAAGTCGCCGAACCCCAACATCCGCCGCCTGCTCGGGGTCGAGGGCGACTTCGGCCAGACGATGGGCCTCACCAACGACTGGGCCTACCGCATCGTCAAGGCGATCGGCAATTACGGCGAGTCGTTCGAGCGCAACGTCGGCATGGGCTCGCCGATCAAGATCAAGCGAGGCTTGAACGCGCTCTGGAGCAAAGGCGGGCTGCAGTACGCCCCGCCGATCAGGTGAGGGGGCGGTCGGCGAGATTACGCCTCGCCCGCAAGAGTGGTAAGGATGAGCCGCCTCAAGGGTGCGAACCAAAGTGGTGCAATTAGGCGGCGAGATTTTGTGAGTTTTGGGGGCTGTTCTGGTTGGCTACGGGGACGGCGGTTCGGCCGAGGTTTTTCCAATAGGCGTCCCAGTCGCCGTTTATTCTGGTTATCCGCAAAGCGAGCATGTATTCCGCGTGCTCGACGCGCCACCAGGCGCCGGGCCGCTTGAGACGTTGTTGGGCGACGTAGCGATGCGCGCTTTCGATTTCGCCCGATCCGATCGGCAGTCCCTCGGCCAGCGCCTGTCGATAGTTCAACTGGTTCTTGCGGCTGCTCAAATAACGATGGCATCGGCGCACCGGCGCGTGTTCGTCGTCGACTTCAGGCGCTTCGCAATGACCGACGAGCGACCGCAATGTCATCTCGAGACTCCCGTCTCTGAGCGCGTCCTTCTGCGCCTCGATCCAGGTTTCCCGCGCGGCGGCGTCGGGCGCGATCGCTTCGGCGGCGGCGCTCAAATACTCGCAAACATGATAGAAATCGATCAGGTATATATAGCTGCCTTGATCGCCAAATTGCTCCTCGACTTGGCCCACAATCCATGGCGCGCCATCGCCGACCGCGTGGACCCGCGAGTTCGCCCCGAAGCCGGCGCGAACCGCGCAGGCCAGCAGTTGCCGCCCGGCCGCCTCCGCGCCGCCCTCGATCGAGCCGGCGTAGACCGGCGTCCGGCTCCCCTGGGCGTGCGCCAGCGAAAGCTTCGCCTCTCGCCACGACAGGTTCTTGCCCTTGCGTTTGTCTTTCTCATCCCGACCCGGCTCGACGATCGGAACCATGCCGCCGTCAGTTTCCACGACGATCGGCTTACTGAGGCCTGGACCTTCCGGAAATTCCAAATCCGCTCGGCCGGCTTCGAACATCGACTGGGCATGGGCGAACGTGATCCGCTGGATCGTGCTCTCCCCAATCTCGAAGCCGTAATGCTCCCGCAGCTTGCTTCGAACTTGCGCGAAGGGTTGATCGGCGGCGAAGTCGACGATGACGCGTTGCAAGGGGCGCGAACAGCCCGAGGGGCTGACTTTCGCGCTGCGCAGAAACGGGCGCACACGCTCGTTCTTGAACCGATATTGCGGCTCCTGGACCTCTATCTCGCCGAATTTCGTATGCCAGCGGACTTTTTTTCACCTTGGCGATGCATCTGAGGTTGCTGACGAATTTCTCTCTCCGTCACCTCCGCCTGCCTCTCCGCCCAGCCCAGCAGCGCTTCGCGTCCCAAACGCCGCGTCTCCTCGACCAACCGCTCTTCCGCAGCGTCCGCCTCCTTCAAATCGCCTTCGCTATTCTCTACCGTCAGGGCTATCGACGCGACACGGTTTCGAACGTCAGGATGGCTGCGCAAAAAGGCAAACAGCGCTTCATCGCTCAAATCCGCGCCCGTCATCAGCTTCGTCCTCCCAAATCACCTCCGACAAAGCTTACTCCGCATCGAGTTGAATTGCACCCCCGCCTCAAGGGGCGGTTTCTTGGATCGAGGGCGGCGTGGCGAAACCGGTGATCTTCACAGTGTCGGCGATCTGGGACGCCGAGGCGAGCGTCTGGAGCGGTCATTGCGATGAGCTTCCCGCCGCAGCGGACGCGGCGACGCTCGACGAACTGTTCGAGAAAATATCGAGGATGGCTCTCGACATTGCGCCCGACAATCATCCGGACATCGCTCCGGAGTTGATGTTCATCCAAATCATGGCGTTGCGCGAAGCCGTTCCCGCGGCCGCGTGAATCGCGCCGCAATTCGGTCGGCCTTTGAGAACATTGCTCACTGACACGGGTTGCGTTCTCGTCCGGCAAGGACGCGGCAGTCATGAAATCTGGCGCAGCCCGATCACTGGACGCAACTTCCCGTCCCGGCCGGCATTGCGAGCCGACACACCGCGAACGCTATTTTGCGCCAGGCCGGCCTGCCCAAGGCGTTTTGAGGCCTCCTCGCATCGCTAGTGGTCAAAATCAAACGCTTGCTACCCGACTGGATGACGGCAGTGCGCAAATAGCGGCCGTTCCCCGGCGGCGTGGCCAACGGGCCATATCGACCCATAGCGCACGGTCACGCGTGGCGGAGAGCGGAGGACTTTTGCGTTCGAGTTAGGGGCTTCGAAATTACAAGCCTTGAGTACTACGGTAAACTCTGGAATGATTTGGCGAAACGAACGCCGTCTTCACGTCGCCGCGCAACATGCACGCCCAAGTTTACGTCGCTGACAGTTCGGCTGAGGGAGCAAAGACCGTGGTGGATCATACCGTCAAAGCTTACGACAGGGAGCTCGACACGCTCGAGCGCCGCATTGCCGAAATGGGCGGCATCGCGGAGAAAATGGTGATCGACTGCATGGACGCGCTCTCCAACGCGGACACGGTCCTCGCCCATCAGGTCGTCGCGACCGACGTGCGGCTGGACGCGCTGCAGCGCGAGATCGAGGATCTCGTGGTCATGACGATCGCGCGGCGCCAGCCGGTGGCGATCGACCTTAGGGAGCTCATCGGCGCCATTCGCATCGCCGGCGATCTCGAACGCGTGGGCGATCTGGCCAAGAACATCGCCAAGCGCACGATCAAGATCGGCGCCGAGGCGCGGGCGCCGCGCGCAATCGTCGGCCTCAAGCATATGAACGAGGTCGCGACGGAACTCATGAAGGACGTGCTCGACGCCTATGCGCAGCGCGACGCCGAGCGGGCGCGCGACGTCTGGGAGCGCGACGTCGATCTCGACGCGCTGGAAGACTCGGTCTTCCGCGATCTCCTGACCCACATGATGGAGGATCCGCGCAACATCTCCTTTTGCGCGCATCTTCTCTTTTGCTCCAAGAACATCGAGCGGATCGGCGACCACGCCACCAATATCGCCGAGACGGTCGTTTATCTCGTCACCGGCGAGACGATGCCTTCCGAGCGTCCGCGCGGACGGCAAGAGACCGACATCGACGTCGAGGCCGCCGGGGGCGACGTATGAATCAAATGCGCAGGGAGAACGTCCGCGCCAACGGGATTTCGGCGCCGCGCATCCTCGTCGTCGAGGACGAATCCGATCTCGCGTTGCTGCTCGGCTATAATCTCGAAGCGGAAGGCTACGTCGTCGAGAGCGTGGAGCGGGGCGACGAAGCCGAACTGCGGCTCGCCGAGAACCCGCCCGATCTCGTCATTCTCGACTGGATGCTGCCCGGCGTCTCGGGCCTCGAAATCTGCCGCCGGCTGCGCGCGCGGGAGACGACCCGCACGCTGCCCGTCATCATGGTGACCGGGCGCGGCGCGGAGGCCGAGCGGGTTCGCGGCCTCTCGGTCGGCGCCGACGACTATGTGGTCAAGCCGTTCTCGGTCCCCGAGCTGATGGCGCGGGTGCGCGCGCTTCTGCGCCGCAGCCGGCCGGAGCGCATCGCCGATCGACTCAGCGCCGGCGACGTCGACCTCGATCGTAAAGCGCGCCGGGTGACGCGCGGCGAGCGCGACATCCACCTCGGCCCGACCGAATTCCGGCTGCTCGAATATCTGCTGCAGAAGCCGGGCCGGGTGTTCACCCGCGCACAGTTGCTCGACGGCGTCTGGGGTCATGCCGCAGAGATCGACGAGCGATCCGTCGATGTGCGTGTCGGGCGCTTACGGAAGGCGCTGTCGAAGGGACGCGAGCGCGATCCGATCCGCACCGTTCGCGGCTCCGGCTACGCCTTCGACGAGAGATTTGGCAAACCATAGAGGCCGCAGTGATCGATGCCCAGGCGCATTATCGTGTGTGTACATTGAATAGTGATTCAGTGTCGTAAATGTCTCTAAGTTATGCTGACAACACTTACGACCAATCCTTCAAACCCGACATGCAGAAATCGCGGTGAATCTGTATGTTTTATTTGATATTCGAGTAGCAGTTTGATGCTTCGGGAGGAAGTTCAATGCCGAGTTCCAAAACAGATTCGTCCGATCAGCTAGCGCTGGCGGCTGATATCGTAGCCGCCTAGTAACCGTTCACATCCCCCCGCCGTTCAAGCGGCGGCGTTTGCGGGGATCATGGGCAGGGTGAGGTTGGCTCGGGCTGCGGCGATGAGAGAGCAAGCGTACGCCCAGGGCTCGACGCCGCGCCTGCGGCAAGTATCGATGACGCTGAGACCGGCGGCGTAGAACCGGCTGCCTTCGTCGGTCCTGGTTCCAAAGCTGATACGGCGTGCGATCACGGCGTGGCGGAGCGCGCGTTCGGCGTCGTTGTTGGTCGGCGGCAGGTTCGGGTCCGAGACGAAGGCGATGACGGCGTCCCAGTCGTTGAGGATTTCACCGGCGAGATCGCGAACCTTCTTCTCGATCTCATGCCGGTTGCACTGGCAGTTCCATTTGATGCGGGTCGTCAGCCGCTCGAGGGTGTCCGCGTCGGCTCCATCGTGGACGCGCACGATGAGGCGGCGGAGGTCGCGGACCAGATCGCGACCGAAGCCTGAGCCCGCGCCGTAGTAGCCTTCGGCGAGGGCCAGGGCCTTGCGGATGAGATGCGCCAGACAGCGCTGGCGGCGGGGATGATCTCGGTAGGCGCCGTAGCCGTCGGTGACCAACCAGCCCAGGAAGGCGTCGCCGATCAGCGCGGCGAGTTCCTCCTTGCGGCGGCTGCCGATGCGGTAGACGATCGTGGCGGTCGTCACCGCCACCCACATCCACAACAGGACGCCCCGCTGATACCAGGGGGTTTCGTCGAGATGGACGATCTCGGCGGCTCGCACATCCGCAATGAGGCGCTCGACCACGGGTTCGCTGGCCAGGCCGAATTCGTGGATGCAGCGCTCGATGGTCGCCACTCCCAGTTCGAGGTCGAGCCAGTCGCGCAGAAATTCCTGGATCTTGCGCCGCGAAAGACGGCAGCGCAGCGACAACGCGGCGATGAAAGTGGCGAGCATGGGGCCCACCAAGCAACGCTCGCTCATCCGCAAGTTTCGTTTGCGCCCCTCGATCAGAGAACTCAGTCCGACGCGAGGGCGTTCGACGTTGTCGTGACCGCAGGGGCAGCGCACAGCGAAGTAGCTGTGTCGGGTCGCGGTGACTTGAAGAGCCATGTCGCATCGGACGAGTTCGAGGCTGTCGTGGGCGCTGACGCAGCGGCGCTTCAGGTCGGGGCCGAGGGCGGCGCCGCAAGCCGCGCACACCATCGGCGCGTGCGCGACTTCTTCGCTCACCACAATCGGCTGACAGCGCCAATGCCCTTTTGCGCCGGGCTGTTTGCCGGAGCCCTTGGCGGTCTTGTTCTTGTCTGGCTTGCCGGCTTTCTCGGGCGCAGTGTCGGAAGAATTGGCAGCGGCGCCGTCCGGGTCGGCCGCAACCGGTTTGCCTCGCTCTTCACGCCGATAGGGGTCGTCGCTCGACGGCGGACGCGAACTGGTCGAAGAATCCTCGCCCGCGCGGTTGGCCAACAAACGCGCCAACTCATGCAACCGCCAAGCCAATTCCTCGAGCTGCTCGCGCGACATCCCCGCGAGGTCGGAGCGCTTGATATCGTTCAGCTCTGGGGCGAATTGGCGAGGCACATCGAGGGTAGAATCCCATTCGCGCCAAAGCGCAAGCCCCCTCACGACGATCAGACCGCGACCGTCTCCGCCTCATCCGATCGAACTAAGGGGGGATGTGAACGGTTACGCCGCCTACGTCTCCTATAATTCCGTTCCTAGAGGTGGCCTAGCCGAATTGATACACACAGTTCACGCGTCTCTCTCAAAACTTGGTTCTGCGACCGCTGCGCCCGAACCTCAGGCTCTCACGCCGGCTGTATCGTTTAGACAGTCCATAACACCTGCGTATCTAGAGCGGTATCCGAACGGATTGAATCGGTTGGGGGATTCCCGAATTGGTTAATTTCTGATTGATCATTCACGCCGCGAGAGGGAGGCGGCGGGGATGGCTGTTTCCGACGATCTTCGCGAGCGCGTGGTTGAGGCGGTGGTCTTGGGCGGGTTGTCGCGCAATCAGGCGGCCGCGCGTTTCAAAGTGAGCGTAGCGAGCGCGGTGCGCTGGGTGAAGCGGTTCAAGACCACGGGCGAAATTTCACCGGCGCCTTCTGGCGGCGACCGCCGCTCCGGCCGGATCGAGGCGCATCACGACTATCTCTTGGGCCTGGTCCGGCGCAGCCCGGACAAGACGCTGCTCGAGATCCAGGAGCGGCTGATCGCCAATTGTGGCGAGCGCTTTGCGGTCTCCGTGCTGTGGCGCTTCTTCGACCGTCACGCGATCACCTTTAAAAAAAACGGCGCATGCCGAGGAGCAACAACGCGCAGACGTCCAAAATCGACGCCGGGAATGGTTCGCGGGGCAACTCGATCTCGATCCGACGAAACTCGTTTTCGTTGACGAGACCGGAGCCTCCACCAATCTCGCGCGCAAAAGCGGACGTTGCCGGCGCGGGCGCCGCTTGCGGGCGGCCATCCCGCACAGTCACTACAAAACGGTGACTTTGGTCGCCGGCCTTCGCCTTCGCGGCCTGACAGCGGCAAAGACTTTCGACGGACCGATCAACGCCGCCCGGTTCGAGGATTGGCTGGAGACATGCCTCGTCCCCACGCTCTCGCCCGGCGAGGTCGTCGTCATGGACAATCTCCCGGCTCACAAGGGGCCGCGGGTCGAGCAACTCATCAAGGCGGCGGGCGCGGAGTTGCGATATCTCCCAGCCTACAGTCCTGATATGAACCCCATCGAAAAAGCCTTCTCCAAGCTCAAAGCCTTCCTGCGCAAAATCGCCGAACGGACCGTCGCGGGCCTCATGCGCGCCCTCGAAACCTGCGCCGAAATCTTCAAGCCCTCGCAATGTACAAATTACTTCAAATCCTGTGGTTATGAGCACGATACAGGATGATCGGATTCCGCTCTAAATTGTCTTGATGACGGAAAGAAATTTAAGTCGCTGAAGCGACATCTCGCGTCCCTCGGAATGACCCCCGATCAGTACCGGCAAAAATGGGGTCTCCCGAAGAACTACCCAATGGTGGCTGTCGAATATGGCGCCCAAAGGTCGGCGCTTGCGAAGTCAATTGGCCTGGGGAGGTTACGCAAGGACGCCGGCAAGCGGAAGTCGTGACGGCCGGCCAAGGCAATCGCGGAGAGAGCTTGGTAAAGTATGATGCGTTAGCGCGCCCCGGGGCTCGAGCACCGCATGGCGGCGCGTCCGAACACTTTCAACGCGTACGGCGGCTTTCCCCCCAGCTGCGACGCCCACGGCCGCAATCTGCAATGGCCGCGTAGCGTCGATTCGCGACAACGCCTCGAATGTCTCAAACGCGCAAAGAGCAGTCAGTCGTCGGCGGCTTGGCGAACGGGTAAAATCGACCCTTTGCGGACATTCGTCGGGAACGGCTGAACGTCGGGGATCGACGTTAAGCGACCATTGCGGATCGCACGGTCCCCCCCAGCGGATCATGGTCGCGTCCGGCTGAGCTTCCCCACGATCACGAAATCGCGGGCCGGAGCGCGGGGTAGAACGGAAGCTTCCCAAGCTTCATACGAGGGTTCGATTCCCTTCGCCCGCTCCAACACTTAGCTCGTTTCCTAGGATAAAAAGTCTCTTTTTAGTCTCCTCGCAGGACGCCGCGGAAATGAAAAGGGCACCTCGTTTCCGAGGTGCCCTTCCATTAGAACAATCGACCGAGCAGCATCATCATCGAAGCCACCCGAGGGTGAATTTTCACCCCGAGAACCAGACGGTAGACACTACCGTTCGACTGGCTGGCTTCGAGAGCGAGAAAAGCAATCACTTGCCTCTCCTCTTCCCGTGCGCGGGGTCCTAACGTAGCCGACATCGCGCGTTGAGCCAGCGGTTTTGGGGCGTTTGTTTTGAGCCTTAGGTAGCCCCGCACGCTCCGGCTATATCGGTGTCTTCCGCCAGATGGGTGCGACCGGCGGCGGTTTCAAGAGGCTAGGAACGAAGCCTTTCAGGATACGCGGTAAGGAAAAATGGGCGCAGGAATGCGCCCATTTCGTCTTAAGAGAGGAATGCCTGGATGAACGTGACTAATGCGATAAG
Source organism: uncultured Alphaproteobacteria bacterium (assembly GCA_963805295.1). GTDB lineage: Bacteria > Pseudomonadota > Alphaproteobacteria > Rhizobiales > Beijerinckiaceae > Roseiarcus. The sequence continues at coordinate 186,783 of CAWDTW010000041.1, forward strand.
CGCCGTCGCGTTCAGCCGAAGCTCGATATGAAGCCGGATAACCATTTCGGGTTTCCCGGAAGAGAATAACAATATCTAAGACGCCTTTAATATAGGGAGACCGGTCCACGTTTCAAGGCGTCAAACCGAGGAAAAAGCTCTCGGCCTCCTTACCTTTCGTGAGTCCTGATGCGATGGCAAGTTTGAGTACACGACATCGCATTTTGCAATTAGCGTTGTGCGCGTTGGGCGAATCGCTCCACCATGCCGCGCGTGGTCACGACGCGTGTGATACCGCCCGTGATTTTGTCTGCGTAGGAAGTCGATACAGGAAACACACATGAATTATGACGAAATGGAGCGGCGAAACATAGCTGCAATGGGGGATGTGCTGGGAAGCAGTACTCGGTGCGTTTTTATGAAGTCACGGTAATACATCTGTATTGGAAAGAGTTTCTCCAATTATTCGGTACCAACGACAAACGGATCGATCGTCTCAATCGTTCTGCGCCCGGCTTTTTCCGAATGGTACAGGAACAGCAATATGAGACAAATATTATGCACATCGCCCGGCTGACTGATGCGCCCATGTCCGTAGGAAAAGACAACCTTACGGTCATGAATTTCCCAATCTGGTACTCGATGCGAGTTTCAAGTCCCAACTAACGGCGTTAGTGCAATACGCGAAAGATAAATCCGCATTCGCGCGTGATTGGAGAAATCGTCGGTTCGCACACCATGATCTGCTGTTAGCTATCCAGGACGGAAGAGCGATTCCTCTGCAACGCGCAAAGAAGGAGGAAGTCAATGAAGCACTGGCTGCCCTTGACGAAGTGCTGAATGCGATCGAAGGACACTACTATAGGGGTTTCTGCGACTTCGATGCAATCGCGGCGCACAAAGGCGTGGCAACGTTGATATTCACGCTCGGATTTGGGGTGAAGGCGCGGGAGGAGATGGAAGCTAAAATTGCTAGCGGCCGATTCGATGAGCTTGGTACTCCGGAGAATATCTCAGAGTCACGGCAGAAAATATACATTGTGCGACATCAGAGTGAGCATGGCGGTGACGCAAGTTGAGACCTATGGATTTTAGCGCTGATCTCTCGCGATATCACTTATCAATTCGCCTGTCTTCACCCAAAGCCGGTCGAACTCTTGGATGAAGTAATTTATTTCGGCAGAGGTATAAGCATAGGCGCTCGGACCCTTCAGGGGATGTTTCTTCGTCGCGTAGAGACTTGGACCGAGCCAGTAGCCCAATTTAAGTGTAGGCGGGTCACTGAACTGAAGCTCAACGACGCCGTGCGCGATGTTGTTGCGCTTACCGGCAAAGTTCCTACATTCGGTGCTGATCAATTCTTTGAAACGTTTTTCCAACGTAGGGTTCGGGTACCATTGAAAATGCGCTTTAGCGGCTTCTTCAATCATCGTGAGCCTTGCTGCGCTTCCCAACACAGACCCGTAAGCTCGAACGGCAGGGTGATGAGGTGGGCCATCACCTTGCCACCACTCCCCTCCAACTAACTGCGAAAACAGCTCGGCCAATTTAGCTTCGAGATATTCCCATTGTGTGAGCGCGCGTCCGACCGCCGCATACGTAGTATTTGCATTCTTGTCTCCCCGATCAGGGTGAGGGCGGTCGTCCCAAGGCTGGAGTGTCATCAATCGGCTCCGTTCGCACTCTCCACTAATCGTACACTGTGTGATGGATCATAGGAACGGCGAGTCGCTAAAGTCTTCGCTCATTGGCTTTGAACTTCTGCGAACAATGAGGAGCGTCGGAGAAGCTGAAAGATACTGATCTCTTTGACTAATTCAAGATTTGCCAGAAATATCAATGGACCCAGATAAAATTCCCAAGCTTCATACTGGAGTTCGATTCCCTTCACCCCATTACTCTAGCGAAAACTGACTTTGCTTTTGGCACGGATTTGTCGCCGAAACCGCGTGCGTGCGCTTTTTCCTCGGTTTAATCGCGGTGCTTCCATCTTGCAAAAGGCCGCCAGGGGTCTCAATCTCACCGAGGGCTTCCATCTGGAGAATCGATGCGCGCTCTGGGCGGACACCAAGCCTTCCGTGGCAGCCTTTGTACGCCCGCTATCCTGCCCGTTCCAGCCGTTCGGCCAACGGTCGCAATCCGTCCAATTGAGGCGTCCAAGGCCGCGGTCTGCTACGTCCGCAATACGTCGAGTCCGGTCCGTCGGCGTGGGAACCAAGCGTCAGATTTTGACCACTAGGATGGGCGAACCATCACTCCCTCCCGCCCGCTCGCCGCAATCCTAGCCGCCGACGTCATCGGCCACTCGCGCCTCATGGGCGAGGACGAGGCGGGAACGGCGCAAGGGGTGCGGGAGCGTCACGCGGTGGCAGAGGCGATGGAGCCCGAACGCAGCGGCCGGCTGTTCAAGACAATGGGCGACGCCCTGTTCATCGAATTCCCTTCGGTCGTCGCGGCTGTCGAATGTGCGGTCGCGATCCAGGGTATTTCCCGGTGTCTGACGATCACCTCTCCGGGAGCCCGCCTTGGCCTGTGTGTCGTTCCCAGCGAGCCATCGTCAAAGAGGGCACTCACGGGCCTAGAACAGAACGAGAACAATTTCTTGGCGAAAATTGAAGACCGTGCTACGATTGCAAGATTGTCGGCCGACCGGTCCCTCGTCGAGGTGGCGGCCTCGAGCGACGAGGCGAGGGAAGGGAGCGAAAATTGCGGACCGTTGCGCTGAACGCATTGACGGCATTCACTCGAGGTCAATCCGCGGCCGGTTGGCGTCTTCGGTCCGCGGCGGACGGGGCCGAAAGTGAGTCGCCCGGAAATGGCGCCGCAAGGGCTTGAAAAGATTAAATCTGCGGCCCGGAAATGGCGCCCCGCCGAGCCGGTCGATGCGGAAGACCGCGCCCTGGCGTCTTTGGTCCGCGGTGGACGGGGCCGAATGTGAGTCGCGCGGAAATGGCGCCGCAAAGGCTTGAAAAGATTGAATCCGCGCGCGTAAATGGCGCCCCTGCCGGGCCCGTCGATCCGCGGATGGCGCCGTCGACGTCAGGCCCCTGAGCCCAAATCAAGCGCAAAAATCTCCTTCGTCTCGCGGACGCCGCGCAGAGCGTGGCGGCCGAGCGGCTCGAGGCGACGGTCGCCGTCCGTGACAGCGGCGGCGAATTCGGCCGAGACGAGAACAGCGCGGTCGAGCGGCTCGCAGAACGCCTCGATGCGCGCGACTTCATTGACGGCGGGGCCGATGACGGTGAAGTCGAGCCGGTCGGTCGCGCCGACATTGCCGTAAAGCACCTCGCCGATGTGGAGGGCGAGATCGACGGAGGCGGCCGGGCTGCCGGCCGCCTCGCGCGCCTCCTTCAGCGCGTCGAGCTGCTGCATCGCTTCGATCGCGGCGTCGAGCGCGCGACGGCACGTCTGGGCCCGATCCGGCTCCTCGAAGGAAAAGGTGGCGAGCATGCCGTCGCCGATGAACTTGAGCACCTGGCCGCCGCGCGGGCGGAGCGCAGCGGCCAGAATTTCAAAGACGTCGTTGAGCAGGTCGACGATGACGGAACCGGGCGCGGAATCGCTGATCGGGGTGAAGCCGCGGATGTCGGCGTACCAGATGACGGCATGAAGCTTCTCGACCGAACCGCGCTGAATCGCGCCGGCATGGACCCGCCGTCCGGCGTCCTCGCCGAGATAAGTCCCGAGCAATCCCGAGGCGATGACGTGGCCGGCGTGGGCTTTGATCGCCAGCGACAGCGCCGGCAGGGTCGCTTGCAGAAGCCTCGCGTCGTCGCCGCTGAAGCCCCCTTTCCGGTCGGCCGTGAACGAATAGACGACCCCCGACCCTTGCGAGCGGTCGCCCTCTTTGCCGTAGATGAAGAGCTCAGCGAAGTAGTCGGTCGCGCCTGCGGCGAAGAACTCTTCCAGCGCCGGAAAGTCACGCTCGTCCGGGCCTGCGTCCAGGCGCCGGCGCATCGAGGGATTGTCTTCGCCGGCGTGGGCCCGACGAATGAGGTCGTTGAGAGGACTGTTGAGGAAGTCCGCCCCGTCGGCGCTGCCGTGCGGGTATTGTTCGGGCTCGATCGCGTTGAGGTCGCGTCGCCAGGTGTAGCCATAGCCGTGCCATTGCGGATGCAGCGTCTCCATCGCCGCATGCGCCCGCCATAGCGGCGTCCCATGAACGACGAGGCGTTGGCAATAGCCGTCGAACAGATCATATGCCTTTGCGCCGCGCAGCCCTTCGCGCACAGCCCAGATGTGCGTCTCGATGATGCGCCGGCCGAGCTCATCGTCGAACGTCGTGAGGCGGAGCTGGGAGAGAAGGTCGGAGGGGTCGTCGGGAGGCATGGGGCGACTTTCGCTCCGGACGCGTCGACGGGCAAGGCGGGGCGTCGACGCCGGGCCCCCTAAGGCTTCGGCTCCGCCTTCGGCACGACGAACGTCTGGCCGGGATAGATCCAGTGGGGGTCGCGGATCTGGTTCGCGTTGGCGGCGAAGATGATCTGGTAGCGCGAGCCGTCGCCATAGAAAGTCTGGCTGAGGCCCCAGAGCGTGTTGCCGCGCTCGACATGCGCGGTCTGAACCGAATCCACCACCACATCCGCCGGAGACGACGTCGCGGCCGAGGCGGGAGGCGGCGACTCCGCCTTCGCGACGGCCGGCGCGGAAGCGGGAGCGCCCGGCTGAGCCGCCGTCGGCGACGCCGGGAAATCGAACGGCGCTTCGGCGCGCGCCACCACGGTCGCGTCGGCCGGATTGATCTCGTCGGCGCGCACGGCGTAGGCCCCCGGCGTTAGCCCATGCTGAATCGTCAGCGACCACCGGCCGTCCGCCTTGGTCTTGGCGTCGCCCACGAACGCGCCGCCGAGATAGAGGCGCACGGTCGCATTCGCCTCCGCGGCGCCCTTGGCGACCATCCGGCCGCCGGCGCTCGCCTCGACCGACTGGATCGCGACCCGGGCGGGGCCGGGAGGGGGAGCGGTTGCGGCCGTCGGCGGGGACGGCGTCGCCGCGGGCTTCGACGACGCGGCTGCGGCGACCGCCGGTTTGGGCGCCGGCTCGGGAACCGAGACCGCGATCGCGTTGGACGTCGCCTCCGTCTGGCCGGCGCCGGTTGCGAGCGACAGGCTGTGTCCGCCCGGGGCCAGAGCCGGCGGAATCATGACGAACTGGCCCTCGGCGTCGGCCGTCGCTTCGGCAAAGGTCTTGCCCGCGTCGCGCAACTCGACCTTCGCATTGGGCGCCGCGCGGCCGGCGACCACGGCTTCGCCCGTCGGTTCGACGGTCACGACATCGAAGGAAGGCCTGACGGCGGCTGGGACGGGCGACGCCGGCGCGGCGCTCGTTTCGGTCGCCGCCGGCGGCGGGGACGTCGCGCGATCGGCGACCACGACGGCAACAGGGGCCGGCCACAGGAAGCCTGGATGCGCCACATAGAGCGCCGCGGCGCCGGCGACGACAATTGCCGCGCCGATCGCTCCCGCCGAGATCGCCGCTGTCCGCGAAGGCATGCTGGCTCGCTTTTCCTTTCGCGAAATATAGCGACCGCCCCCGCCTGTGACAATTGAATGTCGCGCCGCCGCGGCACTGACCTTGCGTCAGGACATGGGGACGACGCAAAGTGCTGCTCGCGGATGTGTTTGGCGTCGCCGGGATATTTCGCCTTCTCCTCCCAGCCCTCGAAGTAGCCGAAACCGCGCGCCGCCCGGCCTCCGGAGACCCTCGATCGCAGCGTCGGAATGTACGGGCGAATGACGGATTTGACTGTTGTCCATTGCCGCGGTCACGCCCGCGTCGATCTATGCGACGCCGCCAAAGACCTCGTTGATGGAGGCGTCCTGCGGGCGGTAGACCATCGAGCCTAAATTCGGCGGTTTGGGTGTTTTCCGCGGGGTGAAGAATCATTCATTTTCATATGCATGAGAGAAGATTTAGCGCGCTTTGGGGCTCACCCGTCGGGTGAACAATCTGCGGTTGAACCCGACGCCTCGGGCATGGGCGTCGTGGTCGACAGTTTCGCCGGTTCGGTTCGGGTCGAGTTTGACCATGAAGCGGCGCTTACGCCGCTCGGGCAATTGCCGTTCTTCATCGATTTTCTGAAGACCGCGGGGCTGTTCGAGGCGTTCGTGGCGGATTGCCCGCTGCGTTACACGAGCCCGAACGCGCCCAAGAAGCGCGACGTGCTGGGGACGACGATGTTGTCGATGTTGGCCGGGCACAAGCGCTACGCGCATATCGCGGCGCTGCGAGGCGACGGCGTGTTGCCCGAGCTTCTCGACATGAGCAAGATCATCAGCGAGGACGCGGTTCGGCGGGCGTTCGCGGCGATCGAGGAAGAAGCGGGCGCGAACTGGCTGCGAGGTCATCTCGACCATTGCGTGGAGCCGCTTTTGAGCGAGCCGTGGATACTCGACGTCGATACGACGGTGAAGCCGCTCTACGGCCATCAGGAAGGAGCGGTGGTCGGCTACAATCCCAAGAAGCCTGGGCGGCCCAGCCACTGCTATCACACCTATTCGATGGCGGGGACGCGATTGGTTCTCGATGTGGATGTGAGCGCGGGCGACGAGCACACTTCCAATCACAGCGCGCCTGGCCTGTGGGCGTTGTTGGATCGAACGCCGCGCGATTGTTGGCCTTCTCTTTTGCGCGGCGACAAGGGCTTCGGCAATGAGGGGATCATGGGGGAAGCCGAGCGGCGCGCTTTGCCGTATTTGTTCAAGCTACGGCTGACCGCCAAGGTCAAACGCGCGATCGAGCGTCTTTCGGGGCAGAGCGATTGGGTCGATTTCGGGCCAAGGTTGGCAAGCCAAAGAGACCGAGATTCGATTGCAAGGCTGGAGCCGACAACGGCGCGTCGTCATATTGCGGCGGCGCGTGAGAGGCGCGCTGGCGACGCCCGCGATGGACGAGGATGGACCGCCTCGGCTCGCCTTCCTCGACATCGGCCCGAGCGAGGAGATGTGGGAATATCAGGTTCTCGCGACCACGCTCCTCGAGGCTCTGGAAAGCTTTGGCCAGCTCTATCGCGACCGCGGCGATGGAGAGAATGTTTTCGACGAGTTGAAGAACCAATGGGGCTGGGGCGGCTTCGTCACTCACGACCTGGCGCGCTGTCGTTTGGCGGCCCGCCTCGTGGCGTTGTTTTACGATTGGTGGAACATCTTCACGCGATTGGCCGAGCCCGATCGCCACCGAGAGGCGATCACGAGCCGACCATTGTTGTTGCACGCCATCGCCGAACGGGTGCGCCATGCGCGACAAACGACGATCAAGATCGCCAGCACGCACGCCAAGTCCGTTCCCGCCGCAAAGGCGCTTCGAGCGGTAGCCCTATTCCTAAGGCGGTTGGTCACAAATGCGGAGCAGTTGACGCCCTGGCAGCGTTGGCGCGAAATACTCTCCCGCGCCTTCCAAGCCTTCCTCAAAGGCCGCGCCCTTCGCACGCCACCGCGCCTATGTCCATCTTGACGCAACCGCAGATTGAAACGCACCCCGCTTCACGAACGACGATCAGAGCCAACTGCCGAATTTAGGTCGAGAGCTTCTGCAGGATCGACTCATAATAATTGTGCGCGCTTTCGGACCGACTGTCGTTGATGAGAATGCCGTCGGCGAGGAAGCTGCGTCTGTCTCCGCGTTCGGGGCCAGTGAGGTCAGAAAGATAGCTAAACGTGTCCCATCGCGGGGCTGACGGAAATTTCTGCTGGAAACGCTCTTTGTGGCGTTTTCGTCAGGGCATAGAGTCCCAGGTCCGCGCCCTTGCCGCGCAGCCGGAGGTCGCCGAGCGGGCGCTTCGCCACGCCGGGCGGCAAATTGATGCGATCGACCAAGTCCGCCGAGGCGAGGACGCGGTCGCCGGTCTGCCGGCAGAAATCCTGGATGCGGGCCGCGGTGTTGACCGTGTCCCCCAGGAAAACGATCTCCTTCTTCACCGACCCCATCTCGCCGGTCACCACAGGACCGCAATGCAGCCCGGCGCGGAACTGGACGGCGGCGCCGAACTCGCGCCGGTATTCGGGCGCCTTTCGCGCAAGCTCGTCAAAGGCGTCGAAACAGGCCGCAACACAACGGGCTTGGGCGATTTCCTCATCGAGTCTCCATGTCGCGATCACCTCGTCGCCGACGTAGCTGTAGATTTCGCCGCCCGCCGCCACGATCGGCTCGGTGAGATCGGTGACGAAACGATCGAGCAGTCGGTGAAAGGCGAGCGGGCCGAGCCGCTCGGCCAATCCGGTCGAGCCTTCCATGTCTATGAACAGAAAGATCCGGTCTTCCAGCCGCGGCTTATGATAGCGGCCGGTGACAAAGTTGAGCAGCACGTTCTGGCCAAGAAGGCGGTTCACGTCGAGCATGAAGACGAAGACGAACGAGGCTGCAAGCGAGAACAGCACGTCCGCGCCCTCGATGCCGCGCTCGCCTGGCGCCGGAAGCACCCACCTGCCGAGCGAAAGAGCGAACAGGATTACGATAAGATAGATCAGCGTCTTGATCGCCACATGCACCGCAAACGGCGCGCGGCGAAGCGGCGCCCGACCGGCCCCCACAAAAGGAAGACTTCAAAGGAGCTCAGAAGAACTCCCTATCACCGTGCCGATCATGGCGCCGCGCAGCATGCCGTAGGCGGCAGAGAATGCGGCGCGGTTCTGCACGACATGGAGCTGAGAGTAGGCTGCGCCGATCGTCGCGCTGATCACGGTGAGGCGGAAAACGAGCCGGAGCCGGCTCGGCAGCTGGGGAAAAGACATCCGTCTCTCTGATGTAGGCGCGCCCAGTCTAACAGATATCGGCCGGGTTGGGGCAGCGTCGACGCCTGCGTGGCTGCTTTCGACCCGAAGCGGTCCTCCGTATGATTTCAAAAATGAAGAAGTCCGCACCGCGCCATCCAGGGCCAAAAACCGGGGGCTTTCGAGAGACGGCAGCGCTAACATGCAGTCTGCGCCTTCATGGGGTCCCTCCGTTAATTCAACCAGCCAAGGGCGTTGCCCTTTGATAATCCCTGCTGCTCCTAAGTCGTGGTCGTGCTGAGCCACCCGAGCGTGAACGAAATCCCCGTTGCGGGCTTACATGCCTGCCGATGATCCGCATCGCCATCACCGCCGCCGCCTTCGACGCCGTCGCCGCCATGCTGCCCGGCTCGGTGGGCTTCGAGCCGACGATCGAAATTACGGTTTGATATTGACTTGAATTGACTGCCGTGCTAAGTGTTTTTTTGGTGCGACTGGAGGAAAGCCTATGATTAGAGAGCCAGTTGCAAAATTCTTTGGAACGCCTCTCATAACCCCTCTCAAATCGAGGCAATATATTTAAAATCCATCTAACGGTTGTCAAGGCAATATTTTAAAATATTCCGCTTTACTGTGAGAAATATTTCTATATAGTGTCAATTTTATCGTCCTGAACCCTAGCAACAGCAATGACCGACGATCCTCTCGACGCTATGAAAGCGCGCTGGAACCACATCCAGGGCTATCTGTTTCCTTGGCTTCGCGAGGAAGTCGACCCGATGACCGAAGCGCTCGGGCGGCTCGTCACGACCCTCGACGTGATCGGCCTCGAGGCCTTCGTTCCCGAACCGCCCCGAGGCGCCGGCCGCCCGCCTGACGATCGCCGCGCCCTCGCCAGGGCTTTCGTCGCCAAGGCGGTGCTGGGCGTTCCTACCACCACCGCTCTGATCGAGCGCCTCGATGTCGACAAGTCGCTGCGTCGCATTCTCGGTTGGGAACGACGCTCGCAAGTGCCGTCGGAAGCTACCTTTTCCCGCGCCTTCGCGGAGTTTGCGCAGGGCGATCTGCCCGACAAGATGCACGCGGCGCTGATCGAGCGCTCGCTCGGCGGGCGCATCGTCGGCGTGATCGCGCGCGACGCCACCGAGATCGAGGCGCGCGAGAAGCCGGTCAAGACGGAGCCGAACGACAAAAAGGAGGATCCGCCGCCGCCCGATGGCGCTCAGCCGACGCGCAAGCGCGGACGCCCGCGCAAGGACGAGCAACGGCCAAAACCCGAGCCGACGCGCCTCGAACGGCAGACCACGCAGAACCTCGATCAGATGCTCGCCGATCTGCCCACCGCGTGCGATGTCGGCTCCAAGAAGAACAGCAAGGGCTACAAGGAAACCTGGATCGGCTACAAACTGCATCTGGATGTCGCCTGCGGCCAAATCCCGGTCTCCTGCGTACTGACCTCGGCTTCCGTCCACGACAGTCAGGTCGCCATTCCCTTGATGACCATGACCGGCGCCCGCGTCTCCTATCTCTACGATCTAATGGATGCGGCCTACGACGCCGCCGCCATCCATGACCACAGCAAGGCGCTCGGCCATGCGCCGATCATCGATCGCAACTTTCGCGCCCAGCACGAAGCCAAGGCCGAATGGGCCAAAGAAGTCGAGCGCATGAAACTCATCCATATGCCCGATCCGGACGACGTCATTTTTAATTTTCGCACCCTGGCCGAACGCGTCAACGCCCGACTGAAGGATGAATTCGGCGCACGGTCCGTGCGCGTGCGCGGCGCGATCAAGGTCAAATGCCACCTCATGTTCGGCGTGGTGGCACTCGCGGTCGATCAAATACTCCGCGTCACGCAGCTCAGGCCCGCGCCAGCCTGAGCGCCGGCCGCTCCGCCCCGCGAACACAGGGAAAATTCGCCGCGTTCGATGAATTTTGCAAGAGGCTCTAGAGTTTCAATATTCCTTGCAATCGTTTTGTCACTCCTCGGCTCAAGTTTTTCCTACGCCTCGGTGAGGTCTGATCAGGTAATGACGGCGCGAAAGGCTCGCGCTTGTCATGCGAAGATTGACCAAAAGCACCTAAAAGGTCCGGCTTTTAAGAGCGAATGGGATAAATGCATGATCAATCCAGATAACTATACCTAGCCTGGACAACCGCCGCTGTGGCGATGGCCTCATCGCCGAGAAACCCGCGACCGGGGCATCCCAATTCGGGTTTATGCCGCATCTGACATTGTGCGGTGATTGTCGGATTGTAGCGCCCGGCGGATTGACGCGGGTCAAACGTGCCGCCGCGGAGACAAGGGCGCCGATTACGTGCTCGCCCTCAAAGGCAATCAGGCGAGCCTGCACGAGGACGCGGCGCTGTTCTTCGCCGACCCCGCCTGCGCCGCAACCTGCGCCCGCAGCGCCGACACCGACGCCGGCCATGGCCGCATCGAAGAGCGCTCCTGCCGTGTCGCCGAGGCGAGCTGGCTCGCCGAGCGCCACCCCGGCTGGACGGGCCTACGCTCGCTCGCCGCCGTCACCGCCAAGCGCACCGACAAGAAGACCGGCGCCGAAAGCCTCGAGACCCGCTTCTACGTCACTTCCCTCGAAGCCGACCCCAACGCCATCCTCGCCACCGTGCGCGCCCACTGGGGCATCGAGAACAATCTGCACTGGACGATGGACGTGACGTTCGACGAAGACCGCTGCCGAACCCGAAAAGACGCGTCCCCTCTGAACTTCGCCATCTTCCGCCACGCCGGATACAATATGCTCAAAGCCGACAAAACGCGCGGCTCCCTCCGACGAAAACGCCTCCGCGCGTGCATCGACCCAACCTTCCGCTCCAGCCTTTTCGCCGCTTAACGATTTAGGATTTTGCCCTGGGTGACTCCGGGCCTACAGGCATCGCCAGGGAACGCCCGCTCTCCGCCCAACGCGGACCTTCGACAAATAGACAAATATAGGCGCCCATTCTCTGATATAGGCGCCCATTCTCTGAAGGGGTGCCCCGGTCGAGATAGGACGGCTCCAGTCTGGTATCTGTGCTAGATTCCCGGATCGTATTGCAGATCAAGGGCGATGGCGGAGACTCGGAAACTCGCCGCGATTCTCGCGCCAGTGTCGGATTCAGCCGCCTCGCCGCCCCGGACGAGGATCGCTCGCTTAGCGCGCCTCCGGGCGCTGCGCAGCGACGTCATCGATCCGGCCATCGCCGTCCATAGCGGCCGGGTGGTCAAGCGCACTGACGACGGCGCGCTAGCTGGCCAGCCCCGCCTCGCTCGCTCCCGTGGTCAGCGCGCAAAAGACTCAAACATTTTCTTCCCCACCGCCGATGTTCATGATATGTTCTGAATTTGACTTCCCCCGAGTCGTTGGCGCGAGTTGCGAGGCAGGCATGGAAACAGGGATGGAGCATAAAGTCGGCGCCCGCGGCGAAAAACTGGCTCGCAGGATTTCAGGACGGCGAGGCCGGTGCTTGTCTTCTGAATTCTGGAAACGAGGCCGCCGTTCGTCCCGGAGGAAGGGGGAAAGAAAATAATTCTTGCCGGCCTTGCGCCCGTAAAGCGTTGATAAGTCTCGAATTCGGCGCCAGAAATGGAAGGAAATGGAAAGGTTTGGAAGGCGTTCCGCGCGTCCGCTGCGCGAAAACGCGCGTCAGCTGCGCCTTAATATCGCGCCCGGGCGCTTTTTTGAAGGACAGCGGCTTCGACTTTATCGAAGCAAAGAAGAGGCGGGCGTGGGAGCTCGCCGCTGCTCGAGCCGCCCCTGCGCTGCGTCGGGCGATGAAGCCCGCTCGGGCGGACCGGGTCGACCGGAGCGGGAGGCTGCATGAGGAGGCGTGCATCGGACAGGAGCGATCGGCTGGACCACCAAGGAGATGCGGAAGGTCGGCCGGCACGCCGCGCCGATCGCGGCGGTGAATGGAAACGTCGGAATGTCGGCTGGAAATGCTGCTGCAACGCATTGAAAAGGTTCAATTCGGGAATGGAAATGCAATGACTGTCCCCGCAATATAGCCCTTACTGCCCCCTCTTCCCCTGCGCCGCGAACCGCACTGCTTCTTCGGCCGCCCGGAAGAGGGCCCGGGCCTTGTTGACGCATTCGATCTGTTCGGCGGCGGGGGAGGAATCATAGACGATGCCGGCGCCGGCCTGCACGTGCATGAGCCCGTCCTTGACGACCGAGGCGCGCAGCACGATGCAGGTGTCCATCTCGCCGCCCGCGCCGAAATAGCCGATGCAGCCGGCGTAGATGCCGCGCTTGTCCTTTTCGAGCTCGTCGATGATCTCCATCGCCCGCATCTTGGGCGCGCCGGAGACGGTGCCGGCCGGGAAGCCCGCCGCCAGCGCCGCCACGACGTCCTTGTCCTCGCGCAACTCGCCCTCGACGTTCGAGACGATGTGCATGACGTGGCTGTAGCGCTCGATGAAGAAGCTGTCGGTCACTTTGACCGTGCCGATCCCGGCGACGCGGCCGACGTCGTTGCGGCCGAGGTCGAGCAGCATCAGGTGCTCGGCCCGCTCCTTCGGGTCGGCGAGCAGTTCGGCCGCCAGAGCCTCGTCCTCGCGCGGGGTTTTGCCGCGCGGCCGCGTGCCGGCGATCGGCCGGATGACGACCTTGCCCTCGCGCACGCGCACCAGGATCTCCGGGCTGGAGACGACGATCTGGAAGCCGCCGAAGTCGAGATAGCAGAGATAGGGCGAGGGATTGATCCGCCTCAGCGCCCGATAGAGCGAGAAGGCGGGCAGGTCGAAACGGCTGGTGAAGCGCTGCGACAGCACGATCTGGAAGGCGTCTCCCGCGCCGATGTAGTCCTTTGCCTTCACGACCATCGCCTTGTATTCGGCCTCGGTCGTGTTGGAGAGGGGCTCGCCGGCCTTCAGCGTCGGGTCGACGTCTTCGCCCGCGGAATGGTCGAGCGGCGCCTCGAGCGCGGCGACCACGGCGTCGAGTCGGGCGAGAGCCGCCTCGTGCGCGGCCTTTGCCGACACGCCTGCGGCCGGACGCACCGGCGTCACGATCGCCATCTCGTCGCGCGCCGCGTCGAACACAACCATGACGGTCGGGCGGATCAGGAGCGCGTCCGGCACGCCGATCGGATCCGGTTTGGCCGGCGCGAGACGCTCCATGCGGCGCACCATGTCGTAGCCGAGATAGCCGAACACGCCCGCCGACATCGGCGGCAAGCCCGGAGGCAGCTCGATGCGCGATTCGGCGAGCAGCGCTCGCAGCGCCTCGAGCGGATCGCCGGGGCAGGGAACGAAGGCGTCCGGGTCGTGGAGCGCGCGGCGGTTGACCTCCGCATGTTCGCCCGTCGATCGGAAGACGAGGTCGGGGTCGAGCCCGATCATCGAATAGCGCCCGCGCTGGGCGCCTCCCTCGACCGACTCGAGAAGGAACATGTTTCCCGAGCGTCCGCGCGCGAGCTTGAGATAGGCCGAGACCGGCGTCTCCAGATCGGCGACGAGCGTCGTCACGGCGACGCCGGCGCCGCCCGCCTCGTAGGCGCGCGCGAAAACCTCGTAATCGGGAACGATGGTCATTCCGGCTCAGCCGCCTTCGGCGGATTGGAGGACGTTCTCGTGCACGGTGACGCCGAGCGAGCGGAGCAACGCGGCGATATACTGATCGAGCAGGCTGTCGCGGGTCGCTCCGTCCAGTTGCTGAGCCATCGCCTTCACCCGCGGATCGATGGCGTCGACCGGCGGCGTCCGGTCGACGGCGATCTTGAACACGATCCGTCCCTCTGGCGTCGCCGCCGAACCCGAACCATCCGCGGGCTCGCGAAAGATCGCGGCCACGACGGTTTCCGGCAGGCCCGCCTTCTCGTCGCGATGGATGTCGACGGCGGTCTTGGCTTCGGCGCCGACGCTCTTGGCGACTTCGGCGACGCTCGCGCCGGCGCGAAGCTGCTTGACGAGGTCGTCCGCCTTGGCGGCGAGCGCCTTGTCGATCTGCTCGGCTCGCCATTGCGCCTCGACTTCCGGCTTCGCCTCCTCGAACGTGCGGTCGTGCGACGGCTCGATCTTCGTGACGGCGAACCAGACGAAGCCGTTGTCCCCGGTCTGCAGCGGCGCCTCGTCGAGGCCGACGTCGGAGGCGAAGGCCGCGCGCAGGAGATCCGTCTTGTCGGGCAAGGCGAGCGGCTTGCCGCTCGGATCATTGCCCTGGGCGTCCACCGCCGCAACCGTTTGCGTGGTCAGTCCCGCCTCCTTGGCGGCTTCGGCGAGCGGCTTGCCGGATACGCGCAAATCCTCGATCTTGTCGTGGATGGCCTGGATCTTGTCGCCGGCGCGCGAGGCCGACACCTGCCGCTTGATCTCCTGGGCGACCTCGGCGAAGGGCTTGATCGTCGAAGGCGCGATGCCCTTGACGCGGACGATGACCGGTCCGAACTGGGTCGAGAGCACGCCGCTGACCCCGCCCTGCGGCAGGGCGAACACCGCATCCGCCTCCGCCTTGTCGATGATCGCGTCCTTCGTCGTCTCGCCGAGACCCGCATCCTGCGGCTTCAGGTTCCTCTCCTCGAGGATGTCGTCGAAGCTCGCGCCCGCCTCGATCTTGGCCTCGGCGGCGTCGGCCTCCGCCTGGTTGGGGAACAGGATCTGCTGCAGGTCGCGCTTCTCGGGCGAGCCGAAGCGCGGATCCTCGCCAGCGAGTTTCGCGTAGGCGGCCTCGGCGTCGGCGTCGCTGACCTCTGCGGGGTTGGCGAGCGTCTCCGGCTCGAGCGCGACGACGTCCATCCCGCGGTATTCGGGCGCGCGGTAGCTCGACTTGCGGTCGTTGAAGAAGGCCTTCAACGCCTCTTCCGAAGGCGCCGCGATGTCGCCGGCGGCGGCGGCGCGCAGGACGAAATAGTCGGCCGAACGCGTCTGCCCTTCATAGTCGGCCTCCGCCTTCACCTCGGCCTTCGGCGCCGCGATCCCTGTCGTCAGCGCGGCCACGATGAATTGCCTCAGCATCGTCTTGCGCAGGTCGGAGACGTAGCTCCGCTCGTTCATGTCGTTGTCGCGCAGGATGCCGGCGAAGCGCTGCGGGTCGAAGGCGCCGGACTTGTCCTGGAAATTCGGGTTCGACGTGATCAGGTTGCGGATCGCCTCGTCGGAAATGTTGAGGCCGAGCCTGCGCGTCTCGTCGTCGATCGCCGCCTCGCTCACGAGCCGCTGCAGGACCTGGCGGTCGAGCCCGATGGCGCGCGCCTGCTCGTTGGTGAACGGCTGACGCAGCCGGCGCTGATATTGCTGGAGGGTCCGCTGGTAAGCGTAATGGTACTCCTGGGCGGAGATTTTCGCGCCGCCGACGGAGGCGACGGTCGAGGCGGTGAAGCCGCGCAGCATGTCGCCGACGCCCCAGATGACGAAGCTGACGATGATGAGCCCCATGACGACGGTCATGATCGCCTTGCCGACCACCCCCTTGGCGGCGTTGCGCATCGATTCGAGCATTCGGGTCCTTCGCCTTTCCGCCCCAGCCGTTTGAAACGCGCCTTCTATCCCCGCTCGCGCGCTTTGCATAGGCTTTCGCGCGGTGATAACAACCCGCAGACCGAAATCCCGGAGATCCTCCCATGACCCCTGACGTCCGCCCGTTCGTCGCCGGCAACTGGAAAATGAACGGCCTTGCGGCGTCGCTCGGCGAGATCGAGGCGATGCGCCGGGCCGCCGACGCGGGCGAGGCCGGTCCCGCCGAACTCGCGGTCTGCCCGCCGGCGACACTGCTCGCCCAGGCCGCCTCGAAGCTCGAGGGCGGCAAGCTCGCGCTCGGCGCGCAGGATTGCCACACCGAGGCGAGCGGCGCGTTCACCGGCGACATTTCCGCGCCGATGCTCAAGGACGCCGGCGCGACTTACGTCATCGTCGGCCATTCCGAGCGCCGCACGATGCATCACGAGACCGATGCGCTGGTGCGGGCCAAGGCGGAGGCGGCGCTGAAGGCCGGGCTGACGGCGATCGTCTGCGTCGGCGAGACGCTGTCCGAGCGCGAGGCGGGCGAGGCGGCCGCGATCGTGGCGCGCCAGGTGCTGGGCTCGATGCCGCCGGCCGGCGCGCCGGAGACGGTGGTCGTCGCCTATGAACCGGTCTGGGCGATCGGCACCGGCCTCACCCCGACGCCCGCCGACGTCGCCGAAATGCACAAGGCGATCCGGAACCTGCTCGGCGAGATCTACGAGGCCGCCGGTGCGAGAATCCGCATTCTCTACGGCGGCTCGGTAAAGCCCGCGAACGCCAAGGAACTGCTCGGGATCGACAACGTCGACGGGGCGCTGGTCGGCGGGGCGAGCCTCAAGGCTGGGGATTTCCTGGCGATCGCCGCGGCTTACGCCTGAACGGAACTCCGGTTTCGACACGATGGACGCGCCTCTTGCGCCATGATAGGAGCGCGCCATCTTTTTTGAGGCGCCGGCCCGTGAGCCCGCCCGTCCGTCCGCTCGAGTCCCGTCATGCAATCGGTCCTGCTCGTCATTCATATCCTCATCGTGCTCGCCCTGGTGGCGGTCGTGCTGCTGCAGCGCTCCGAAGGCGGAGTGCTCGGGTCGGGCGGGGGAACCGGCAGCTTCATGACCGGTCGCGGCCAGGCGAATGCGCTCTCGCGCGCGACCGCTATTCTGGCGACGATGTTCTTCGCCACCTCGCTGCTCATGTCGATCCTTGCCGGCTGGAGCCGGGCGCCGCAGTCCATTCTCGGCAAGGGCCCGGTCGCGCCGGCGAGCCAGACCGCGCCCCAGCCGATCAACCCCGGCAACGTTCTCGATCAACTGAAGCAACTCCAGGGCCAGTCGAACGTGCCGGCGACGCCCGCCGCCCCGGCGGCCCCGGCCGCGCCTGAGCAGAAGCCATAACCCCAGCGCCCGAGGCGGCCGTCGGAGGTTCGAGGCGTGCCGTCTTTTCGCAGCGAACGCCGCGTCCGCCACCGGTCCGATCAGATGTTCGACCTTGTGGCCGACGTCGAGCGCTACCCAGAATTTGTGCCGCTCTGCACCGCGTTGCGGGTGCGCAGCCGCAGGCCGGACGGCCAGGGGCGCGAGACGCTGGTGGCCGACATGTCGGTCGGCTACAAGATGATCCGCGAGCGGTTCACCAGCCGGGTCGTGCTCGACAAGCAGCGGTTGAGGGTCATCGTCCAATATATCGACGGGCCGTTTAAGCACATGGAGAACATCTGGACATTTCGCGACGAGCCGGAGACGGGGCGCTCGCTCGTCACTTTCTTCATCGACTACGAGTTCCGCAGCAAGTTTCTCGGCTCGCTGATGGGCTCGATGTTCGACGCGGCCTTCCGCAAATTCTCGCAGGCCTTCGAGGAGCGCGCCGACACGATCTACCGCGGGCCCTGAGCGGCCGCCTCGAGGAGCTCGAGCGCGACCCTGACGGAGGCGAGACGCACGCCGGCGCGGCCGACGTCGCCGAACCGCTCCTCGCGCGCGACCACGCCCGCGCCGCGCCGCGCGCAGCCGAACCAGACGAGGCCGACCGGCTTCGCCGCCGTGCCGCCGTCCGGCCCCGCCACGCCGGTGACGCTGACCGCGAGGTCGGCGCGAGAGGCGCCGAGCGCCCCCTTAGCCATTGCCCGCGCGGTCGCCTCGCTGACCGCGCCGTGCGTCGCGAGCGTCTCGGCCGGGACGCCGAGAAGCTCCTGTTTGGCCTCGTTCGAATAGACGACGAAGCCGCGTTCGACGACGGCGGAGGAGCCGGGGATTTCCGTGAGCAGCCCCGCGACGAGGCCGCCGGTGCAGGATTCGGCGGTCGCGATCTTGAGCCCGGCGGCGCGGCAGCGGTCGAGAAGGGCGGCGGCGCGGGCGGCGAGGTCGGGCGGAAACATGGGCGCGCGGGCTCTTGCGGCGAGGGTCGAGCCCGCAATCTAGCGGCGGCGCGCGACGGGATCAAAGCGCTCTCGCCATCCGCGACGGCCGAGCGCCGGAGCCGCAATCCTGCTATGATCCCCGCAACGCCCCTAAGGCGATGCCCAAAAACTATTGCTTCATTTCGTGAAACCTCGGCGAGATGCTGTAGTTCCATTCTGGATGGAATAGAGTCTGGGTCATGTTGAGGGTCGCCATTTCCGCGTCCGAGACCTTGATGCCCTTTGGATAGGTGTTGCTATCGAGTTCGCAGCGGATTTTGAGACCGGTTTTCGTCGTGGTGTTGGCGATCAGTTCGATGACGATGAGGAGGCTGAGGAGTGGCGTCGCGCGCCAGTTCTGCGTGATGTGGCAGAACATGCGATGCTCGATCTTGTTCCACTTCGAAGTCCCTGGCGGATAGTGGCAAACCTGAATGATCAGACCGGTTTCGTCCGCGAGTTGTTGGAGGGCCAACTTCCAGAGCCGCAGCCGTGAACCATTGGAGCCGCCGCCGTCGGCCGTGATCATCAGGCGCCTCATCCCGGGATGAGCTTCCAACCCATCTGATCGAGCCAGCATCGGACGGCGTTGACGGCGAACTCCCCGGTGTCGTGGTCGAATTCCGAGGCTGACATAGCCGAGGTTGGCGCCGATGTCGTAGACCCCGTAAGGGACGACCTTGCCCAACTCCTTGTCCTCGAAATCGTGAGCGTTGACCTCGATCGGTTCGCCCTGCGGCCCATAGTCGCTACCGCCGTTCTTGAATTCGCCCAGCAATTCCTTCTTCTTCGCGTCGATCGATATCACGGGTTCGCCGGCCGCCTGAAACGCCTCGACCTTCGCGTTGATATATTCGAACTGGGCGTCGCGATCAGGATGTTTGCCGGCTTCCTTGGTCTTGCGGTTGGAATGGCGACAATATTTCAGTTCCTCCAGCAGCTTGGGAATGGTCGAGGAACTCACTTTGTGACCCATGGCGCGAAGCGCCGTCGCCAGCTTGTCGTGGCTCTTGGAGACCCATCGCAACGGCCGCATCGGGTCGCCCATCGTCGCCGGCTCGAGCAATCGTTGCAAGTCCTCCAACAGCGTCGGGTCCTTGACCGTCAACCGAGGAGTGCCCCCGCCCTTGCGCCGCACCTCTCCCGTCAAGGAGCCGGGGTTCCGCAAGTCCTTCAGACCGCGCCCAATCGTGCTCCGGGCGACCTTCGTCGCGCGCGCGACCGCCGCAATCCCGCCGTAGCCCGCCGCCTTCGCCTCCGCCGCCGCGCTCAACCGCCGGCGTCGCTCGTCCAGCGAAGGCCGAAGCGCGTCAAACCGGACGCGCAGGGATGATTCGTCTATCATCATCACGATATAGACGCTCGCCTCGCACTCGGGAATCCGCTAAACAGCCGATGCCAGTAAACTCGCAAATTCCAAATCGGCTATTTTTGGGCGTCGCCTAAGCGAGGATCCCGCCATGCGCATCGAGCCGGTCTTCCTGTTCGATCTCGACGGCACGCTGGTCGACAGCGTCTATCAACACGTGCTCGCCTGGAAGGAGGCGCTCGACGACGAGGGCATCGATCTCTCGGTCTGGCGCATCCACCGCAAGATCGGCATGAGCGGCGGGCTGTTCACCAACCAGCTCGTCCGCGAGACCCGCGTTCCGCTCGACGAAGAGCGCGACGAGCGGCTGCGGCAGGGCCATGTCCGCGCCTACCGCCGCATGGCCGACCGCATCCGCCCGCTGCCTGGCGCGCGCGACCTGCTCGCCTGGCTGACCAGCGTCGGCATTCGCTGGGCGATCGCGACCAGCGGGCGGATGGAGACCGCGGCGGTGAACCTGAAGGCGCTCGGCGTCGATCCGGAGAAGACGCCGGTGGTGACGCGCGATCAGGTCAAATACGCCAAGCCCGATCCGGACCTGTTCCTCGCCGCGGCCGAGCGGCTCGGCGCGCCGATCGAGACCGCGGTGGTGGTCGGCGACAGCATCTGGGACATGCTGGCCGCGGCGCGCTGCCGCGCCCTCGGCGTCGGGCTGCTGTGCGGCGGCTACGGCGCCGAGGAGCTGCAGAAGGCCACCGCCTTCCGGGTCTACGAAGACCCGGCCGACCTGCTCGCGCATATCGACGAGCTTGGGGGGCGGAGGTAGTTCTTCCCTGTTAACATGGGGATAACAGGGAGAAAGAGCGCTTTTGCGGCAGGCCCTGTTGGGAAAAATCGTTCGATATCAGTGGTTTGCGTGCAACACTCAAGCGCGCCCGAACCAGAAGATAACAGCCAAGCAGCGCCCGCGGGCGCGCCATTATGGGTGAAAATGTTGGCGATTGAGTCGGGGTCGCCGAGGCCGCCAAAATCGATTTTCGTGGCAGGGAGATAATTCGTGCTTATCAGGGAGAAAACAGGTGGGAACAGGGAGAGCCGCCGAGAGCGAAGGCGCGAGCCGACTCGGGCTTGCGCGCCTCCTGCCCGAGCCCCCGGCGCCGGCGGCCCCGCGGCGCGCTATCGCCCCAGCATCAGCATCAGGTTATGCACCGCCGCGCCGGACGCGCCTTTGCCGAGGTTGTCGAATTTGGCGACCAGCACTGCCTGACGGCGCGACTCGTTGGCGAAGACGTGGATTTCGATGTCGTTCGTGCCGTTGAGCGACTCGGGCTCGAGGCGCCCAATATCGCTCGCTCCCGCGACATGGACATGGTTCCGGCCGCGGTAGTGCTTCTCGAAAACCGCGCGCAGGTCGGCGAGCTTCGGTTTGCCCGGCAGCGCGTCGAGATGCAGGGGCACGCTGACCAGCATGCCCTGCCGGAAATTGCCGACCGAGGGGACGAAGATCGGGCGCGCGGTCAGGCCCGAATAGAGCTGGATCTCCGGCATGTGCTTGTGTTCGAGGCCGAGCGCGTAAAGCTCGAAGGCCGGCGCACGGCCGCTCTCGTAGGCCTCGATCATCGACTTGCCGCCGCCCGAATAGCCGCTGACCGAGCCGATCGAGACGGCCGTGTCCTTGGCGACGGCGCCAGCGTCGGTGAGCGGGCGCAGGAGCGCGATCGCCCCGGTCGCGTGGCAGCCCGGATTGGCAACCTTCTTCGCCTTGGCGATTTTCTCGTCCTGCCCGGCGATCAGCTCCGGAAAGCCATAAGTCCAGCCGGGCGCGACCCGGTGGGCGGACGACGCGTCGATCACGCGGGGCGCGGTCTCCCCCATTTCGTCGATCAGATGCGCCGCCTCCTTGGCCGCCTCGTCCGGCAGGCAGAGGATGACGACGTCGACTTGCGCATAGAGTTTCCGCTTGGCGGCCGGGTCTTTGCGCGCCTCGGCCGGGAGGCTCGCGAGGTCGACGCCTGCTGCGCCTGTGAGCTTTTCGCGGATCTGCAGGCCGGTGGTGCCGGCTTCGCCGTCGATGAAGATGGTCGCCATGATCGCAAAGTCCCAGTCCGAGGAACGGATCGCGCTCGCGCGCGCAAAATCGCGCCGTTCAGCGGCGGCGGAGGGGCGAGCAGGCGATCATCGCGGGGTCTTTCGTCCAAACAGCTGTCACGGTCAAGGCGCGTTTGTAGCCGCGCTCGATAGCCCGTCGAAAGACGGGCGTCCTTCCGGACGCCCTATGGAGCGCGGCAGGCGCGGTCATCGACCGCGCCTGCAGGAACGTCCGCTCAGCGCTTCGAGAACTGGAAGCTTCTGCGGGCCTTTTTGTGGCCGTACTTCTTGCGCTCGACCACGCGGGAGTCGCGGGTCAAAAAGCCTTCCTTCTTGAGCGCGGGGCGCAGGTCCGGCTCGTAGTAAGTCAGCGCCTTGGCGATGCCGTGGCGCACCGCGCCGGCCTGGCCGGAGAGGCCGCCGCCCGAGACGGTGACGGTCACGTCGTACTGGGTGATGCGGTCGGCGACGACGAGCGGCTGGCTCAAAATCATGCGCAGCACGGGGCGGGCGAAATATTGGTCGAGCGGCTTGCCGTTGACGGTCGCCAAACCCTTGCCGGGCTTGATCCAGACGCGGGCGACGGCGTTCTTGCGTTTTCCCGTGGCGTAGGCGCGGCCGTTCTTGTCGAGCTTCTGGACGTGGGCGGGGGCTTCGGCGACGGCCGGAGCGGCGGGCGAGGTCTTGAGGTCGGCCAGCGAGGACAGGATTTCAGCCATAGGGTTCACGCGCTCCGGCTGTTCTTGGGATTGAGTTTGGCGACGTCGAGCACGACCGGCTGCTGGGCGGCGTGCGGATGGTCGGGTCCTTTGTAGATGCGCAGGTTGCCGAGCTGCTGCCTGCCGAGCGGCCCGCGCGGGAGCATGCGCTCGACCGCCTTCTCGACCACGCGCTCGGGGAAGCGGCCCTCGAGGATCGACTTGGCGGAGCGCTCCTTGATGCCCCCGATATAGCCCGTGTAATGGTGATAGACCTTGTGGTCGCGCTTCTTACCGGTGAACACCACCTTCTCGGCGTTGACCACGATCACGTTGTCGCCGTCGTCGATGTGCGGAGTGAAGCTGGGCTTGTGCTTGCCGCGCAGGCGCATCGCGACGATGGTCGCGAGCCGCCCGACGACGAGGCCCTTGGCGTCGATGAGAAGCCATTTCTTCTCGACGTCGGCCGTCTTGGTCGAATGGGTCTTGCCGAACATGATGGTTCCGTGAAGTTTTGAGCAGCGGGCTTCTAGCGGCGCGCCACGGGAATTGTCAACGTCCGAGCGCCGGAAATCGTCAAGAAATCCGCGACATCCAGCGATGCGGTATTATGATACCGCGTCATCGCCGCGCGCCGGGATCGAATAGGTTCCAGTCGCATGCGCGACCATCTCCGCCTGCCCGGGCGAATGGAGCGCGACCTCGCCGACCGCGAGGCGCTTGCCGAGCTTCATCAGCTTCGCCCTGCCGATGAGGTCGCTCGGTTCGGGCTTTCGGAGGAAATTGATCGTGACGTTGGTGGTGACCGCGAGTTTCACCCGCCCGATCTCGTGCAGGATCGCGACATAGAGCGCGAGATCGCAAAGCGCGAACATCGACGGCCCCGAGATCGTGCCGCCGGGCCTCAGATGGTCGGGATGATACTCCAGCCGCACCGTCGCGCTCATCGGGCCGACCTCTTCGATGGCGTAGTCGCCTCGCGTCCAGACCTGCGGAAAAATCTCGACGAGATAGGCGCGGAGTTCCTCGAGGGTGAAACGGCGGGACTTCGGGTGGGTCATCGGCGGGCCTGCGGCGGGGCGAAGAGGTTAGCGGGCGCACGCCGGGGCGGTAAAGAGGCGAGGTCGCGGCTCCCCCTCCGCTGCCGCCCTTCGCGTCCGCCGCCTCCTTGAATTTCCGCAATCGGGAACTACCTCGAATATCAAGGCGTTAAACGCCAAAACGTCAAGGCGTTGATCGACGCCGCGTCAAACGGAGGAAGTTTCGATGGCAATGGAGATTTCTTGGCGCGCGGGCAGGAGCGTACAAGACTGGGTCAACCTGGTTTGCGGCGTCCTGCTGTTCATTTCGCCGTGGGCCCTGGGCTTTTCCGGGGACATGCTGGCGGCGAGAACCGCATGGGTCGGCGGCATCGTGATCGCGGTCATGGCGATCGCGGCGCTCGTGCAGTTCGCCGAGTGGGAGGACTGGGTGGCGCTGATCGCCGGCGTGCTGATGATCATCGCGCCCTGGGTGCTGGGCTTCGCCGCGATGCATTACGCGGCCGGGGCTTTCGTCGTGCTCGGGCTCATCGTGGCGATCGCGTCCATTTCGGAAATCTGGATGGTCCATCATCCCGCGGCGCCGGCACGGTGATTGCCAAGGCGATTGCAACGCGGTTGACGACGTGAAGGGAACGGGCCGCCGTTCCGTTCAGTCGATGAACTCGAATTCCCGCGGTCTCGGCCGCGGACCAGACGAGGCGCGCTTTGCGCGCCTCGTAGCCGCCGTCGCTTTCGCGGATTCTCAGTTCGAAGGTCTTCGGCAAGCGGTAGAGGCCGTCGCCGAGGAGGCGCGCGCCGAGGGGAGTGACGTTGCGCAGCGTCACGTCGAGCGTCGACGTTCCGTTGTTGAACACGCAGAGCGCCTGGCGAAGGCGCCGGACGCGACGCGCGCGGCGTTTCTCGGCGACCGGGGCGGGTGAATTCGGCAGCATGCACGGCAAGATGAGAAGGGGCGCTTGCGCCGGGCTGACCACGCCGGCGGGCCGGCCGTCGACGAGGCCTCCCTTGACGGGCCTTGCGCTTTGGCGAGGCTAGGGGAAGGTCCGATTCTCCGGGCCCCGGGGACCCGCCGATGAAATCGCCGCTCGTCTTGGCCGCCTTTGCCGCCGCCCTTGCGCTCGCCGCCTGCAATGCGCCCGCGCCGCAGGCCGCGCCGCCGCCCGCTCCGGGCTCGGTCGCCGTCACCCCGCCGAATTTTCAGCTGCCGGAGGGAAGCGATTGCAAGGCGGAGATCGCCCGTTACCGCGCCATTCAGGACAACGACCTGTCGATGGGCCATGTGGTCCAATCGGTCTACAACCAGATCAAGCGCGAGATCGACGCCGCCGAATCGGTCTGCTCGGCCGGCCATGACGCCGAGGCGAAAGCGATGATCGCAGCCTCCGAGAGGCGCCACGGCTATCCGACGAATCTCTAGGAGAGGGCCTGGCGCAGGTAGGCCGCGACGAAGGCCGGCGTGCGCGCCTCGTCGATGTCGTCGGGGCTGCGCACGACATGGATGCGGGTCAATTCGGCGTGCGGGTCGCGCGCGAGAAAGGCTTCGATCCGCGCCTTGGCCTCGTCCGCGACGATGGAGAGCGTCATCAGTTTCATGCAGGCGACGCGCTGGCGCGCGAACACGACGGTCCAGCCTCGCCGGATCGCCGCCTCCGCCGCCGTCACGCCCGTCTCCTCCAAAAGTTCGCGGCGCGCGCTGGCGTCGAGATCGACCGTGCCGTCGAAGACGTCGGTCGGGTCCGGCGTTCCGGCGGGAAAATAGATCTGCCCGGCGTTGAACGTGTGGGCGGCCATCTCGCCGAGCAGAAAGGCGCCCTCCGCGCCTTGCAGCGCGGCCATCGAAAAACAATTGTCGACCGGCTCGCCGGGATGGCCGAACGCGCGCCAGGCGAGGTAGTCCGCGTAGTCCGTCTCGAAGAATGCGCCGGAAAGCCGCAGTTCGCCGTCGGCGCGCGGCATGAGCTTGCGTCGGCCGAGGAGCAGCACGCGCCCGTTGTAGAGCGCGGGCTTCTTCTGGCGGAGCTGCGTCCAGTGCGAGGCGATGCCGGCGGCCTCATTTTCCGCGAAAGCCCAGCGCGTCGGCTCGTAAGCGAAGTCGAGCTCGGCGACTTCGAGGATGCGCGTCGGCTTCATCACAGCGCGAGCGAGCCCTTGGAGACGACGACCGCCGACCCGCCGATCGATGCCGAGCGCAATTCCCCGCCTTCGACGTCGAACCCGAGCGCGATGAAGCTCGGCCGGCCCATTTCGAAACCCTGTTCGATGATCAGCACATGCTCGCCGTCGCTCGGGCGCTCGAAGGCGAGCGCGACGCCGGCGAAGGCGGCGGCGGCGCTGCCGGTCGCCGGATCTTCGGCGACGCCCCAGCCGCCGCCGAACATCCGCGCATGGAAGGCCGAAATCGTCCTCGACGACATCGCTCGTATAGAGATAGGTCGCCGGATCGCCGTTCGCGCTCCAGGGCATGGCGCCCGGCCGGGCGCGGCCGATCGCCGCGAGCGAGCGGACCGGGACGAAGAGGTACGGCGCCCCGGCGCTGAAGAGGCTCGGCTCATGCCGGCCGAAGCCGACGTCGCCGGGCGCGAGACTGAGGCCTTCGGCGATCTCGGATCGGGACGGCGGGCGACCGTCGAGCCGTTCGGGCAGCCGCGGCAGCTCGAAATTGGCCGCGAGCGTGCGACCCGCGCGGTGGCGCACGACGCAGACGATGTCGCCGACGCTTTCCTCCAGCACGATGCGCAAATCCTGTCTGGCCAGCAGATCGGGAGCGCGGACATGCGCAATGAGGCAGGCTGCGCCCACGGTCGGGTGGCCGGCGAAGGGCAGTTCGCGGCCGGGCGTGAAGATCCTCAGCCGCGCCGTGTTGGCCGGGGTCCTCGGCTCGAACACGAACACGGTCTCGGAGAGGTTGAATTCGCGCGCGATCGCCTGCATGCGGCCGTCGTCGAGGCCGTCGGAATCGAGCACCACGGCGAGCGGATTGCCCTCGAGCGCCGTCTCGGTGAACACGTCGAGCGTGAAGAAGCGGCGCGCCATCGGCGATGATGTCCCGCCGCCCGTCGAGAGCCGGCCGTCCGCCAAGGTTACGGGCCGCAGCAGCCCGGCACAGTGAAGTTGTTCGGCAGGCGGTTTTGGCCGCGCAGGCCAACAGTCGTGTGATCGACGAACGGCAAGTATGTACCGGGAGGAGACAGCGTATCGAGCGCGTAGCCGTTGTATTCGCCGACCGACGCGCCCGTGCCGGCGGTCAAGTAGGATTCGTTGGCGTAAACGGTAATCTGGCGCCCCGCCGGGGCCGGGTGGGCAGGATGGCGCGGGTGGTGGTGGACCGCCTGAGCGTTTGCAGCCGACGACAGGCCGAGGACGAGACCGAGCGCGACCGCGCCCGCCAGTTTGACTGAACCCATCATGGCCGTTTCCTTTCGGGCGACTAGTCTAACACCGAAGTAGCCCATTATTGCGACGAAGCCTCGAAAAAGTAAACGACCGCCGAACCGCAGTTTTCGACTAAACCGCCTCGACCGCAAAGACTTGCGACGGCCGCACGAGCTCGTCCTGCGCCGCGACGAGGGCGAGCTCCCGCACGCCCGCCGCAAGCGTCGCGGCGACGATCCCGAAAACCGACGAGGCCGTCAGCGACAGCGCCTCGGGCGTGGAGCGCCGCGCGAGCCAATGGTGAAAGAAGAGGGCGGCGAACAGGTCGCCCGCGCCGTTGACCGCGATCGGCAGTCTCGGCGTGCAGAGCCGCCAGAGACCATGGTCGTCGCCCGCCAGCATGCCGAGCGCGTCCGGGTCCGCGTCGTCGAGCGACAGCGACGTCACGGCGACGACCCGCGGCCCCCGCGCCCGCAGCGCCGCAAGCGCCATTTTCGCGTCGGCGAGCGTGCGGGCGGGCGCGCCGGTCAGCCATTCCAGCTCGAAGGCGTTGGGCGTTGCGATGGTCGCGGCGGGCAGGGCGCGGTCGCGGAAGAACTCGGCGACGCCCGGCGCGACATAGGCGCCGCGGCCGGCGTCGCCGATCACCGGATCGCAGGCGTAAGCCGCGTCCGGACGGGCGGCGCGGATTCTTGCCAGGGCGCACAGCGCCGCGTCCCCGATCTCCGGTTTGCCGAGATAGCCGGTCAGCAGGCCGGCGCAACGGGGGAGCGCGCCGATGGCCTCGAGTCCCGCGGCGCATTCGTCGATCATCGCCGCGTCGAAGGCGCGGCCGCGCCAGCCGGGATAGCCGGTGTGGCTCGAGAACTGCACGCTCATCAGCGGCCAGACCTCGCGCCCGAGCCGCTGCAGCGGAAAGACCGCCGCCGCATTGCCGACATGGCCGTAGACGACATGCGACTGGATGGAGAGGATCGGCGCGAGCACGGGGCGAGGAGACGACGATTCGCGGACGGCGTCAAAGCCCGGTCCAAAAAGTCGCGCGAAAGCCCCGTTTAGCGCCGCTTTAGCGGCGCGCCTCAATCCAATCAGGGGGTTAGGATAGGGTTTAGCGTCGCCTTGCTTTTTGCGGTCGCCGCCCGCGGCGAGCGCTGCCGGCTACCCCGATTAACAACACGTAAATAGTGTATAAATTATAACCATCCGGCCCGCGTCCAAATTGCGGGGCCGGCCTTGAGCCGCCCGGTGGTGGCGGGCGTCGTCGCTTTGGCGATGATCGTCGCTGTTCGCTTCAGCCCCGAGCGGCGCGGCGAGCTCCCGATCGCCCACTGAGATCTTCGGGACGCCGGAGGGGGATTCGGATCGAACGGCGGCGGGCCGGCCAGGGAACCCGGAAGGCGCTCGGCGCGTTGAGGCGTCACTGACTTTGTTCTCGTCAGGGCGTCCCGAACGCCAGGAGGTTCGCATGTCCCGCAGAATTCTTGCTCTCTCAACCGTCGTCCTGCTCTGCGCATCGGCTCAGGCCGCCTTCGCCAACGAAACCGGCTCGGTCGGGGGCATGATCGGGGGCGCGGCGATCGGCGCCGCCGCCGGCGGCCCGGTCGGCGCGGTCGTGGGCGGCGTCGGCGGGGCCGTGGTTGGAAACGCGGTCACCGGCCCCCACTATTATTACCATCACCGCTACGGCTATTATCATCGCCGTTATCATCACTATTACGGCTACTAACTCGCGCCTCCGAGCTCGCGCGCGGGCGCGCTCCCGTCGAAGCGGCGCCGCCGCGCGAGCCCGACTTCAGCGCGCGCGATCCTCAGGTGAGGAACGCGCCGCCGCGAGCGTCTGAGGCGATGGCGAAGGTCGCCGCGGCGTGGGCGCCCTAGAAGAGGGTCGTCGACGTGGGCGTCCCGTCGGCGATCGTCAGCGCGCGATGGCCGAGGCCCGAGGCGCGGCAAGGCCACAAAGCCGTCGGCAAACCGGCGCAAAGTCGTGATCGGATAAATACTTGGTTCCTCTGGAACCGAAGCCGGATTCCATCTCGAGCCCCGCAGCGAGATCGGTTCGCCTCGCCGAGATGCTTCGCGCTTTCGCGCTTGCGCCGAGTCCGGATCGAAATCAGGGGCGCGAGCTTGCTGCCGCAAATGCGAGGCAGCGCGTCCGCCCTCATTCTGGCGGCAAGCTCCTTGCCGCGGAAGAGTCCAGTCGGTCGCGCCGAAGGCTCTATAGGTGCGATCGGAGGAGGGGCGAATGGCGGTGATTGTCAGCCGACACGCGAGGCGCCGACGCCGCCTGATCGCTTTCGCGTTTGCCGCGGCGCTGACGGCGCCGTCGCCTGCGCAGGCTGAGGACAATTCGGCCGCGCCCACGCCCCTCGCGGCGACCCAGAACGCGCCCGCGGCGCCGGCGGCAGGGGGCGAGCGGGCGCCTGCCGCGCAAAAGCTGTTCACCCGAGCCGAACTCGAAAAGCTGCTCGCCCCGATCGCGCTCTACCCCGACGCGCTGCTGGCGCAGCTCCTGGCCGCGAGCGCCTACCCGATCCAGATCGTCGAGGCGCAACGTTGGCTCGACAAGAACAAGGCCGCGGTCGCCAAGAACGACTTTTCCTGGATCGACAGCCGGAATTGGGATCCGGCGGTGAAGGCGCTGGCGCGCTTTCCCACCGTGATCAAGGCAATGAGCGACGATCTCGACTGGACGACGGATCTCGGCGACGCCGAAGTGAACCAGCCCGAGGACGTCGCTGACGTCATTCAGGAGCTGCGCGCCAAGGCGGAAAAGGCGGGGGCCCTGAAGACGACGCCGCAGCAGACGGTCTCGAGCGTCTTTGTGGACGATCGCTCTTACATCACGATCGAACCTGTCGAGCCCTCCATCGTTTACGTCCCCATCTATGAGCCGGCCGCCGTTTACGAGCCGACCGTGATCGTCGCGCCGCTGGTGACCTTCGGCGCCGCGATCGTCGTTGCGGCGCCTCGGAACAGACATTGCTGGGACTGGAGGACGGGCGCGATCTATCCGCCGGTCTGGGCCGGCTATCCGGGCTGGCGTCCGCCTTACCCAGGCTGGCGGCCGGGCCAGCCCTTCTTGCTGGGCGGCCGGCCCCTCGGGGAAAATATCAACTTCGGGAACACTCTGAAGCCGTGGCGCCCGGGCGCCGATTATCGGCCGCCGCTCGGGTCGGGCGTCGGCGTCAACCGGCCCGGCGACGGAAGCATCATCGTGAACCGGTCACGCGACGGGACGACGATCACCATCCGGGGCGGCAATACGATTGACCGCCCGGACGGCGGAAACAATACCGTCAACACTCGGCCTGCGGCCAGCAACTTCGACGCCACTCGGCCCGCGGCCGGCAACTTGGTCAACACTCGGCCTGGGGCCGGCAACTTCATCAACAGTAGGCCTGGCGGCGTGAGTGTCATCGACCACGCTCCGAGCGTCGCCGTCGCGCCCCGCGTTGCGCCGGTCCTGCCGAATTTCAGCCCGCGGGGCGCTCCGGCGATGAGCGGGATCAGACTCGGCGTCGGCGCCGTCGCATCCGGCAGCCGTGGGGTCATCAGCCGCGGTCCGGTCGGCGGCGGCCTTGTCGGCGGCGCCATGGTGAGGCCCGGGGGCTTCGGCGGCGGTGGATTTGGCGGCGGGCTCCGGTGAGGGCAGACGAGCCTCCGCAAGAAGACGATAACGACAACTGA
The DNA here is from genome assembly GCA_963805295.1 of uncultured Alphaproteobacteria bacterium. Taxonomy (GTDB): domain Bacteria; phylum Pseudomonadota; class Alphaproteobacteria; order Rhizobiales; family Beijerinckiaceae; genus Roseiarcus. Next base: position 217,503 of record CAWDTW010000041.1, read on the forward strand.
CGCGGCGCCGCCAGGGGCAATTCGCGCCCCTTGAGCCCCCCGGCCAAGCCTGAAACAATGCCGCCCGTCTCACCGAGGAATCCCGCCATGAGCGACGCCGTCGCCTATCTCTCACGCGCGATCGAGCAGGGCCAGGGGCTCGCCAAGGCCGACGTCGTCCTGAAGGGCGGGCGGGTCTTCGATCTCGTCAGCGGCGAACTTTTGCAAGGCGACGTCGCCATCTGCAACGACCGCATCGTCGGGACGATCGGCGAATACAGCGGCGTGCGCGAGATCGACGTCCGCGGAAAAATCGTCGTTCCGGGCTTCATCGACACGCACTGCCATGTGGAATCGTCGCTCATCACCCCGCTCGAATTCGACCGCTGCGTGCTGCGTCACGGGGTAACAACGGCGATCTGCGATCCGCACGAGATCGCCAACGTGCTCGGGCAAGCCGGCCTGCGCTACTTCCTCGACGGCGCGATGGCGACCGCGATGGACCTGCGCATCCAGCTCTCGAGCTGCGTGCCGGCGACGAACCTGGAGACCTCGGGCGCGCGGCTCGAGGTCGGCGACCTTCTGCCGCTCGCCGATCACCCGAAGGTTCTGGGCCTCGCGGAATTCATGAATTTCCCCGGCCTGCTCGCGCGCGACCCCTCCTGCCTCGCCAAGCTCGCCGCGTTCCAGACCCGGCCGATCGACGGCCACAGCCCGCTCGTCCACGGCTACGCCCTCAACGGCTATTTGAGCGCTGGCGTCCGCACCGACCATGAGGTGACCAACCTGCCCGAGGCTCGCGAAAAACTCTCGAAAGGCATGGCGGTGCTGATCCGCGAGGGCTCGGTATGCAAGGACCTGCATGCGCTCGCTCCGATTGTCACCGAGCGCAATTCGCCCTTCATCGCCTTCTGCACCGACGACCGCAATCCGCTCGACATCGCCGAGGAAGGCCACCTCGACTTCATCATCCGCACGGCGATAAAACTCGGCGCGCCGCCGCTCTCCGCCTATCGCGCCGCGACGATTTCGGCCGCGCGCATTTTTGGCCTGCGCGACCGCGGCCTCATCGCGCCCGGCTGGCGCGCCGACCTCGTGGTGATCGACGATCTCGAGCATTGCGGCGTCTCGACGGTCATGGCCGCCGGACGGGTGGTGGACGATAAGCTCTTCGCCTCGCGCGGCGCGCTGCCCCCGGTCGGCCGCGACAGCGTGAAAGCGCGGCGCGTCGAGCCCAGGGACTTCGTCGCCAAGGGGCAGGGCCCCTCGACCCAGGCGATCGGCGTCATCCCCGGCAAGATCATCACCGACCGCGTGCCCGTGACGCTGCCGTTCAGGAACGGCGAGCGCCAGGTCGATCTCTCCCAGGATGTGGTCAAGGTCTCGGTCGTCGCGCGTCACGGCGTCAACGACAACATGGCGACCGCCTTCGTGAAGGGCTTCGGCATGAAGCGCGGCGCGATCGCCTCGTCCGTCGGCCACGACAGCCACAACCTCTGCGTGGTCGGAACCAACGAGATCGACATGGCCGCCGCGATCAACCGCTTGCGCGAGATCGAGGGCGGCTTCGCGGTGGCCGAGGGCGGCAAGGTCGTCGCCGAGCTCCCGCTCGCGGTCGCCGGGCTGATGAGCATGACGAGCTTCGAGGACGTGCATAAGCGGCTGATCCCGCTGCGCGCCGCCGCCAAGGGTCTTGGCGTGACGCTGGCCGAACCCTTCCTTCAGGTCGCCTTCCTGCCGCTGCCGGTGATCCCGCATCTCAAGATCACCGACCGGGGGCTCGTCGACGTCGACCGGTTCGAGCTGGTGCGGGATTAGCAGCGAACGCGACCGCGCTGCTCGCGCCCGAGCAAGGACGCGCGCCTATCGCGAGCCTCGGATCCGCCGCTCCAACCCCAGCGACGGCGGGAATCGGTAGAGTAGGAGTGTGGCGCGGTGGCGTTAGGCCGAGCATGTCTCTTTCCGCCCCTTTCGTCTGACGGTGCCTTAGGCGACGCCCAAAAATAGCCGATTCGGAATTTGCGAGTTTACTGGCATCGGCTGTTTAGCGGATTCCCGAGTGCGAGGCGAGCGTCTATATCGTGATGATGATAGACGAATCATCCCTGCGCGTCCGGTTTGACGCGCTTCGGCCTTCGCTGGACGAGCGACGCCGGCGGTTGAGCGCGGCGGCGGAGGCGAAGGCGGCGGGCTACGGCGGGATTGCGGCGGTCGCGCGCGCGACGAAGGTCGCCCGGAGCACGATTGGGCGCGGTCTGAAGGACTTGCGGAACCCCGGCTCCTTGACGGGAGAGGTGCGGCGCAAGGGCGGGGGCACTCCTCGGTTGACGGTCAAGGACCCGACGCTGTTGGAGGACTTGCAACGATTGCTCGAGCCGGCGACGATGGGCGACCCGATGCGGCCGTTGCGATGGGTCTCCAAGAGCCACGACAAGCTGGCGACGGCGCTTCGCGCCATGGGTCACAAAGTGAGTTCCTCGACCATTCCCAAGCTGCTGGAGGAACTGAAATATTGTCGCCATTCCAACCGCAAGACCAAGGAAGCCGGCAAACATCCTGATCGCGACGCCCAGTTCGAATATATCAACGCGAAGGTCGAGGCGTTTCAGGCGGCCGGCGAACCCGTGATATCGATCGACGCGAAGAAGAAGGAATTGCTGGGCGAATTCAAGAACGGCGGTAGCGACTATGGGCCGCAGGGCGAACCGATCGAGGTCAACGCTCACGATTTCGAGGACAAGGAGTTGGGCAAGGTCGTCCCTTACGGGGTCTACGACATCGGCGCCAACCTCGGCTATGTCAGCCTCGGAATCGACCACGACACCGGGGAGTTCGCCGTCAACGCCGTCCGATGCTGGCTCGATCAGATGGGTTGGAAGCTCTATCCCGGGATGAGGCGCCTGATGATCACGGCCGACGGCGGCGGCTCCAATGGTTCACGGCTGCGGCTCTGGAAGTTGGCCCTCCAACAACTCGCGGACGAAACCGGTCTGATCATTCAGGTTTGCCACTATCCGCCAGGGACTTCGAAGTGGAACAAGATCGAGCATCGCATGTTCTGCCACATCACGCAGAACTGGCGCGCGACGCCACTCCTCAGCCTCCTCATCGTCATCGAACTGATCGCCAACACCACGACGAAAACCGGTCTCAAAATCCGCTGCGAACTCGATAGCAACACCTATCCAAAGGGCATCAAGGTCTCGGACGCGGAAATGGCGACCCTCAACATGACCCGAGAACTCATTCCATCCAGAATGGAACTACAGCATCTCGCCGAGGTTTCACGAAATGAAGCAATAGTTTTTGGGCATCGCCTTAGTGGCTCAGCCGTGGCTCCGTTTCCACACCCCTCTCATCGAACCGGACATGCGGATCGCCCGCATCCGGCTCTCGGACAAGACCTCACGCCTTCGTCCACGACACGTCGTGCCCAAGCCGGCCTAGACGTACGAGCCCGAAATGCCCGTAAAGGTGCGAGAGTGGATAGCTCCCGCCCTTGCGTCGCCTGACTTTGTGCTTGGAGCGCAACCACCGGCGCAACCGCACGGCTGTGTAAGCGTCGAGCGCCCGATACGCCTTGTTGACGGTTCCTACTTGGAAGTAGTTCGCCCATCCGCGCAGCGTGCGGTTCACTTTACTCACCAGCGTTGTGGTCTCTTGCCATGTTCCCGATCGGTCGGTCAGCGCGTGGATTTTCTCGACCACGCGCTGAATGCTTTTCTTTGACGGCCGGTAGCCGATACGGGCTTGGCCGGTCCTCGCCGAATACATTCGCCCGAACGTGTATCCCAGGAAGTCGAACTCTCCTTCCGGCACTTTGCAGATCCGCGTCTTCTCCTCGTTCACCGTGAGCTTCAGCTTGCCCATGATCTCCCGCAGTCGTTGCAAGGCCGCTTCGGCTTTGCCCCTTCTGCACAGGATCACGAGGTGGTCCGCGTAGGTTATGAGGCGAGAGCCGAGGCTTCGCTCAAGCCGGAACATCTTCCATGCCAACACGAACCGGCGCATGTAGAGATTCGCCAGTAGCGGTGAGATGGGTGAGCCCTGCGGGATGCCGCGCCGCTTGTCCCGCGCCTCGGTCGTGCGTGTCTTCCGACCGCGATCGTCGGTTTCTTCTACGGGGCAGTCCAGCCACATCCCGATCAGATGCAGCACGCGCCGATCAACGATCCGGCGCGCTACCGACTTCAAAAGCTCGGCATGCGGAATGCTCCCGAAGTAGTCCGCGAGGTCGGCGTCCACAACTTCCGGATGGCCGCGAAACAGCAGCTCCTCCACCTCGACCACCGCCTGTTGGGCGTTTCGCCCGGGACGGTAGGCATAGAGTTCCGGTGGAAGGTCGGCTTCGAAGACCGGCTCCAGCACCAGCATCGCTGCTGTCATGCAGACCCGATCCTGCAAGGTTGAGATGCCCAGCGGCCTGAGTTTGCCGTTGGCCTTCGGTATGTACACTCGTCTGATAGGGTCCGGTCGGTAAGTCTCCTGCCTGAGCGCAAGCGCCAGTTCGCCAAGCCATCGCTCCACCCCGTACGCCTCGATGTCCTCGAAGTCCTGACGATCCACGCCCGGCGCGCCCTTGTTGGAGCGGCACTGGGCATAGGCGTGCGCCAGAATGTCCTCGCGGCTGATCTTGTCGTAGAGGGCGTAGAAGCGGTAGCCGGGTTCTGCCTTCGCTTTCGCGTGCAACGCCGTTTGCAGTTTCTGAACGCTGTTCGGAGTTGATAGGTTGCCCAATCTCCAGGTCCCTCGCTACGTCTTGCGTCTGTCTTGAACTGAGGCCCCTTCCCTCCCCCGGCGTTACCCGGCTTCAGCGGTACTCCAAGCCTCTCCGCCACCCCACAGCGCCCAGCCTGTCCCTCGCGGGCGTCTGGTTGGTCATCCCTGACCACGCTCTGGGGCTTCCCGTGTTGCGCGCGCTTTCCTTGTGTGCGTGCTGCCGCCACTACCCCGGTGCAGCGGCTGGGCGTCGTCCTCGCTCATCTCACCCAGCCGTAACAGCCTTCCCCGATAACGTTGTCGGGTCGGCCTGCACATCGTCCTTTTCGAGGCTTGCTCAGCGTTCACTCGCGTTGCGGCCCGCACACTCGCGCGGTCACCTATATGTGACCAGCTACACCGAAGGCTTCAGCCATTTCGTCACCTCCATGACTGCTCCGGTTGCTTCCGGCTGGAGCGGTTGCCGGGTGGGGCTTGCACCCACTGGAAAGCGCCGCCTTCTCACGGCGCACACGTCAAGCGGTCATTGCGGATCGCGACGGTGGACGTCGCACTTGGGGGTAGCGTCACCTCGTCCCTTCTGATCCTGGAGCGACACCGAAAAGGACTGTTTGAGGTTCGGCCTTCTGTCGCCAGGGTGGTCAAAGCCTAACGGTTCATCCCCGCAAGTGCAGGTCGGCTTTGAGCAGTTCGCGGCCGTTTGCGGGGAACGCGAGGCTTCGAGCACGAACCGGCATCATGGTTCCGGTCAAATCGTCCTCGTCGGCGAAGCTGACCGCTAGCCTCACTGATATCGCACGCAAGACGTCAGCACCGGCGGCAAGGGGCGATATGCCGCATTGTAAAGCCGCCAAATCGGGAGCAGTATACTATTGTTAGCAGGCGTCATCGCCCTCACGAAGGAGGGGAGTTGTAATTTGGCTCCCGCGATTGCATCCTTCGAGTCAAATCATTGCGGCGATCGGCGTTGGGAGCCCGCCCCGAACTACAATTGAGGAGGAAACAATTCATGCGCGACTTCGAGAAGATGATCCGCCATCGGGCCTATGAGCTATGGGAGCATGCCGGCAGGCCGAGCGATCGAAGCGACGAATTCTGGTTTGCTGCGAGAGCCGAATTCGAACGCAAGGGGCGGACGGAAGCAAAGCAGGCGAGCGGTTTTGTTCGGCGTCGTGTGGAGCCGCCTCGGCATGAATCGGCCGCTGATTGGGGAAAGAGAGTGAGGGAATTGAGGATCTGACTTCCAGCGTTAGGATGATGAAGGGATATCGACCTCGTCGCCATTGCTCGAAGTTCGTCACTCAGATCGCGGCTTAGCGCGCTCTAGGGCGGCTGATGGAGATCGAGATTTCCGACTTCGAACGCAGCGCGACGTTGTTGCAATATGTCCAGGCGCAGCCAAGATTGGCGAGCGCGGAAAGTGACCTTCGTCCAGCCTGATACACCTGTTGCTTTGGTCTACATTGGCTCGGAAGGTCGTCTTCGGCGAGACGAATCGGCCGAACCGCGAACGCTATCGAGGACAAAATTGAGACGCACTGTTCCATCGTTCACGGTCGAAGTCCGGCGTCGGCCAAGGCTCGCAGCCGCTTCAAGTCCAAAGGTGCAATCGCTCGAGACCAAACCCCCGCCAGCAGCATTTGACCGAGAGTCGCGTCCCGCCGAGGCCGCGGCAATCGGGGCGAAGAAGGCGGCTCAGTCTCCTGTCGATGCTTCGGCTCCAAAGGGCCGAGTCCTTCCGAGCCTCGTTGCCGACGAGCCGCTAAGTCGTCTGCTTCGAAACGCCTCATTATCAGCGACAGAGTCGGAGCCAACTTCAAGGGCGCCAAAGCGGCCAATGGTGCGGCCAGTAAAGGGCAGGACTCATTCATTCAAGCCGCGAAGGAGTTCGGAGCCCTTGCCTGCCGAGAGCACGTCGTTGGCGGACGAACTGTCCGCCGGATCCGGTCAACCAAACAGCGTACGCTCAGATGAAGGGATAGGCGTTTCGCCGACCGACCCGACGAAGGCGCTTAGTCAAGCCATTGGAGGCTCCGGCGGTCCGACGCTGCGCGCAAAGGCAAAACAGCTAGACAAAATGCCAATCTCTCGCGATCACGGTCGAGCCACGCCTTTGCTCAACAGCCAGCGGTCCACGACAGTGACGAATTCTCCGGCCACGCCCCTTTCGAGCGTCGACGAACGCTCGCCTCAAAGACGAAAGCGAACCATCATGGCTCGCTATGTCTTCGACGATGAACTCAAACCCGGCGCGCGCTGGAAGCGGCGATTACTCCGGACGCGCTGAGGCGCCGCTGAGCCCGCCCGTGTTGGTAGTCGATCAACCCCCTCCATCGACGCGCCCGCCCCTGGTCCGCGCCAATCGGCCACGCATGTCGGCGCGGGGTCGATCAACTCAAACCGCCACATGATCACCGCCCTAACGGCATCGACGAACAGCGGCGTTGGGTCGATTTGAACCGTTCGCCACGCCACTTGGGAATAACCGCTATTTGCACGGAGCGGACGGCCGGAGTCGACGTAGAGCGGCCATTCCGGATCGGGGCGGTTGGGGTTGCAGGTAGGCAGACTCCCGCCTTTCATTGGCGACCGCTGGAAGGTAGGTCTCCGCCCTGACCAGACGTACCTATTCGTGCTCCGATCTCGTGGCCCGCGCAGCGACGATTGGGATCGGCGCGAAGGTCGTCGACCTCGCGCGCACTGTCGCGTTGCAGATGGCCGAGATTGTGAATTCGAAGAACCTGTTCGCCGAGATTGTACGAATGATCGCGGAGTTGCGGCCTCCGCCGTTGGCATCAACCGGGTAGAAGACAACAAGCGTGACGCGTTCGCGGCGTTGCTGCGCCGTAAACGGCCCTCAGGCTTGAGGAGGAAGGGACGCCCTCCGCGGCAGGTCTCCGCTTTCACTCGCACTCTTCGACCCGCCGCCAAGCGCCTGCCAGATGCTGGTGGAAGACGTAGCAGCCATACCTCGGCGTCGGAATGGGCCACGCCCACGGCGGCGGAGCCCAAGGATATCCGTTGTAGTAGAAGAAGCCTGGGCCGACTATCCACGCTACCCGTTTGGGCGGATAGGCGAACGGCTGAGTCTCGGCGGAGCATGGCTGAGAGAGGCCGAGCGCGAGCAAAGCCACCGCGAGCGAGGCTGCCGCTTTCGTCATGTCGAGACTCCCTTCGAACGCTGGCGACCTCCGAGGCGCGTCGCCTTGGGGCCGCCTTCCCCCATTCGATAACGCGCCGAGCCGGCTGGCGGCAAGAAGTTTCGCCGACGGCAGCCGGGCGGGCGAGAGTATCCGCCGGCTGCGCGTATTGTGCGTATTAGTCGAGGAAGGGCGCGGCGGCGTTGAGGCTTGGTCAATGGCTCCGTTTCCACCCCTGACGACAATTCTTGTCTGGGCGGTCTAAACTTGCATTGAGGCAGATCCAAAATCGACTCTCGGCTGGTGAAAGCCGTTCGCTCGGGCGGCGCTCCTGACCGCCTCGCCCCCCTCACAGGCCGCGATCCGCGTCCGAAACGGCGCGGCCGGAAGCCGAGAGTTGGCGGATTGCGAGCAGTTGCTGGCCATCGGTTTTTCGAAGGTCGGCTCCTGGCGCGAGATCGGGATAGGGGGGTGCCTCGCGGCACCGCCCCTCCCACACCACCGGGCATACGGGTCCGGACCGCGGCGGTTCGACCGAGTTAAGCTTGGGCGGGCACATAGATTGGGGAAGACCGAGCGAATTGAAATAGCTGTAGCGCAGCGCCTGTTGGACCGACGGGTGTCCTGACATTCGCCAGATGCCCGTGGGCGAGCCGGCCGCCACCGCCGCATTGAACTTCGATATGCCACGATGGCGTAGTTCTTTGAAGCGGTTTTGCCCGGTTCGCCACTGCCGCCAAAGATACAAACGCAATCTTCGGCGAATCCACGCTTCGAGGTTCGTGAGGACTCGCGGGGTCTGGCAGAAGCCGAAGTAGCCGCGCCATCCCACGATGTATGGCTTCAGCTCTTTGATCAACTGTTGCAGACCGAACCCCCGTGTCCGGCGTGTCATGTCTCGGATCTGCCCCTTGAATTTGTCGAGCGCCTTTGGCGCGATGCGCCGCTCGCTCCCGTCATTCGAGATGCTGAACCCAAGAAACTTGCGCTCTTCCGGTCGCGCCACCGCGCTCTTCGCCTCGTTGACCTTGAGCCGCAGCTTGTTGGTCAAGAACCGGCTCACAGAGGCCATGACCCGTTCGCCGGCGCGACGGCTGCGAACATAGATGTTGCAGTCGTCGGCGTACCTGCAAAAGCGGTGACCGCGTCGGGCCAGTTCCTTGTCGAGGTCGTCAAGCACGAGATTGCTTAGGATGGGCGAAAGCGGGCCGCCCTGCGGCGTCCCCTCATCCACCGGACGGACCAAACCGTCTTCCATCACCCCGGCGTTGAGAAACGCCCGGATGAGTTTGAGCACACGCTTATCGGACACTCGCGCGGCGACGCGCGCCATCAGGCTGTCGTGATTGACCCGGTCGAAAAACTTTTCGAGATCGAGATCGACCACGACGTTGTAGCCGTCGGCGATGTAACGTTGCGCCTGAGCCACTGCCTGATGGGCGGAGCGCCCCGGTCGAAAGCCGTAACTGTGCTCGGAAAACGTCGGGTCCCACCGCTCTTGGAGAACTTGCAGCATAGCCTGCTGAATCAGTCTGTCGACGACGCAAGGCACGCCGAGCTTTCTGATCCCGCCGTCCGGCTTGGGGATTTCGACCCGTTTGACCGGCTGCGGCTGATAGGTTCCCTCAAGCAATTGAGCCCGAATGTTTGGCCAGTGCTCCCGCAGGTAATCCTTGGCGGCGTCGATGGTCATTCCATCAACGCCAGGACTGCCCTTGTTGTTTCGAACGCGTTTCCACGCTCTTTCGAGATTCCCTCGATCACACACCTCCTCCATTAGTTGTTCCGCCAAGGCCGGACTTTCGGATGCTGGCTTCGCCATCAACGGTTCGGCATCCTCGGCCTCGGCGTCCAGGGCTTCACCCCGACCCTCCGCCACCAAGGTCTGAGACAATTGCTCGCCCAGAGTTTTCTGCCGCGTTCCGCTCATGAGTCGTCAGTCCTAATCGCCACTCTCAATCGTTCGGGCCTTCGGCCCTCGTTCCCGGCTCGGCCTATCTGTTTCTCCGTAACTCCCAAGCTGGGTGAGTCCGAATTGCCACAGGTTCGGTGAAATTTCTGCGTTTGTCGGCGAAGCCCTCGACAGGGATGGTGGAGACATGAGTCAAGGTTGGGATGAATCCCACCGAGATTCGCGAGCTGATCGAGGCTCTGCAGCGCGAGAACGCCGAGCTTCGGCGCGGGCACGAGGGCTTGCGGGCCGAGAACGCAGCGCTTCGAGCCGAGAGCGCGGCGCTTCGGGCGGAGAACGCCGAGCTTCGGCGACGATTGGACCTGGACAGTTCGAACAGCTCCAAGCCGCCGTCGAGCGACGGGCTGAAGAAGAAGCCGCGCATCCCCGGCAGCCTTCGCGGGCGCTCGGGCAAGAAGAGCGGCGGGCAGGCCGGGCACAAGGGCGACACGCTCCGGCAGGTCGAGGCGCCGGATCGGGTGGTGCGGCACGAAGCGCAAGCGTGCAGCCGCTGCCGCGCCGTCTTGACCGCGGCGATGCAAACGCGGGTGGAGAGAAGACAGGTGTTCGACCTGCCCGAGCGGCTGATCGAGGTCACCGAACACCAGGGCGCGATCTATTGCTGCGCCGCGTGCGGCGGAGAGACGAAAGCCGAGTTTCCCGCGGGCGTCGCCTCCTCGGCCCAATACGGCGAGCGCATTCGAGCGGCGGCGGTTTATCTCAACGTCCATCAGCTCATTCCCGAGGATCGGGTCGCCGAAGCGATGAAAGATCTTTTCGGAGCGTTGCGTCTGTGCCCGGACAGCGTGGCGAATTGGGTGCGCGGCAAGGCTGCGGCGCTCGCGCCGGTGGCGGCGCACATCGCCGCCCTTGCGGCGGCGGCGCCGGTTCGCTGCCTCGATGAAACCGGCTTTCGCGTCGCCGGAAAGGGACAATGGCTGCACACGGTCGCCACCGGGACCCTGACCCACTATCGCGTGTCGGCCAAACGCGGCGAGATGCCGGAGGGGCTCGTCGGCGGCGTCGCGGTTCACGACGGCTTCAAGTCTTACTCCGGGCTCACCGACGTCGGCCATGCGCTGTGCAACGCCCATCATCTGCGCGAACTGAAGGCGCTGGTCGAGATCGACAAGGAGCCGTGGGCCGCGCCCATGCGCGATCTCTTGCTCGAGGCCAATCGGGCGGTCGAGCAAGCGCGCGAGGCGGGCGCAAACAGTCTGGCCCCACCCGTGCTCGAGGGCTTCCTCGCCCGCTACTGGGAGATCCTGCGGCTCGGCCTGGCCTTTCATCGCAACTTGCCGCGCCTTCAACGGCATCCATCGAACCGCGGTCGGACAAAACACCGCCCCGGACACAACCTGCTCATCCGACTCCACGAGTTCAAAGACGACGTCTTGCGCTTCCTTGTCGACTTCTCCGTCCCCTTCACCAACAACCTGGCTGAACAGGCCCTGCGCATGATGAAGGTCAAGATGAAGATCTCCGGCGCCTTTCGCACCTTCGAAGCCGCCTGCGACTTCGCCTCCGTGCGCTCGGTCGTCGCAACCGCCCGCAAGCGGGGCTGGAACATCCTCCAGACCCTGACCGCTCGCCCTCATTCCCTCATTCAGACCCTGGCCGCGTAACCACCCAGCTTGGGAGTTACGTTTCTCCGCCTTTCGGCTTTGGAGTGCCTCATTAGCCTTGCCGACTGCTTGGCCTAATATGCCCTCTGCTGACTTCTGCATCCGCGGTCAGGACGCCTTGCGACGCCCTCAGTTCCGAGATTGGAACACGGAGCAGACCTCCCGGGGTAAGTTCAGTCGCCTTCCGTGCGCAGTTGCCGAATCTACGCTTCGCGTCCTTGATGAATATGGACTTTGCGGCTCGTTGCCCGCTCGTCCAACGCTCGCGCCTCATATCCGGTTTTTGTCCATCAACTCGCACATTTGCTCCGCGCTTCCTTTAGACCCCGCCTTGCGGCGATAGCCCTTGCGCATCGCTAACCCTTCACCTCCATCAGGTTGGGTAGAGGACTTTCACCTCCAAGCTACTGAACATGCCCGGCACACAACGAAACCGCTCGCGCGGTAGCCGCGGCGAGGGACGGGAGCGGGTTCTGAAGGGCTGAAGGCGAGAGCGAGGGCTCGAACCTGTCTCAAGATCGTGGGGTTCAACCCCATGCGAGACAGGAGTTTTCGCGATGCCCGAGAAGCCCATCAGCCCGCTGCGCCAGCGCATGATCGATGACATGACGGCGCGCCGGTTCAAGGAGAAGGTGCAGAAAGACTACGTCCGGCACGTCAGGACCTTCGCGGCCTTTCTCGGCCGTTCGCCGGACACCGCGACGAGCGAGGACCTTCGCCGCTTTCAGGTGCATCTGGCGCGGCAGGAGATCGGCGTTGCGACGATCAACGCCGCCATCGCCGCGTTGCGCTTCTTTTTCAACGTGACGCTCGAACGGCCCGACCTCGCTCGTCCTCTGACGACCGTGAACAAACCGCGCAAGGCGCCGGTCGTGCTGAGCCAGGAGGAGGTGGCGCGTCTCCTCGAAGCCGCGCCCGGCCTCAAGTACGAGGCCGCGCTCAGCGTCGCCTACGGCGCGGGCCTGCGGGTGTCCGAGGTCGCAGCCCTGAAGGTGTCCGATATCGACAGCCAGCGCATGACGCTGCGGGTCGAGCAGGGCAAGGGGCAGCGGGATCGCTACGTCATGCTCTCCCCGCAGCTGCTCGAACTGCTGCGCCAGTGGTGGCGCGCGGCGCGGCCGCAGGCCTGGCTGTTCCCCGGCCAGAACCCCGTCAACCCGATGTCGGCCCGCCAGCTGGTGCGCGCCGTCCACGCCGCGGCTCGGGCGGCGGGGATCGCCAAGCGCGTATCGCCGCACACCTTGCGGCACAGCTTCGCCACCCACCTGCTCGAACAGAACGTCGACATCCGGGTGATCCAGGTCCTGCTCGGCCACGCCAAGCTGGAAACGACCGCGCTCTATGCGCGCGTCGCCGTCAACACGATCCGCGACATCAAGAGCCCGTTGGAGCGGCTGGGCCTCAACCTGGTGGGGCAATCGCCTCCCGCCTGACCACGGCCGCATGGCGCGCCCTCGCCTGGAGGTCGCCGACGTCTTTCGCGCCCATGGGCCGGCGTGGCGCAAGGCCAACGCCGGCCACGTCGGCCTCGGACAGCTGAAGGTCATGTCGGCGATCGAGACCTGCCGCACCGCGGCGCTCGGCGGGCACGTCGAGCGCTGCGAGGACTGCGCGCACGAACGCGTCGCCTACAACTCCTGCCGCAACCGCCACTGCCCGAAGTGCCAGGGCGCGGCGGCGCGGCAATGGCTGGCCGAGCGCGAAGCCGAACTCTTGCCGGTCCCCTACTATCATGTCGTCTTCACCCTGCCGGCCTCGATCGGCGCCCTGGCGTTCCACAACAAGGCCGTCGTCTACGACCTTTTGTTCAAGACCGCCGCCGACACGTTGCTCACGATCGCAGCCGATCCCAGACATCTGGGCGCGCGCATCGGCCTCACCGCCGTGCTGCATACCTGGGGCTCGGCGCTCACCCACCATCCCCATGTCCACGTTATCGTTCCCGGCGGCGGCCTGTCGCCGGACGGCTCGCGCTGGATCGCCTGCAGGCCCGGCTTCTTCCTGCCCGTGCGCGTGCTGTCGCGCCTGTTCCGCCGCCTGTTTCTTGAAGGCCTCGCAGCGCTGCGTAGCGCCGGCCGCCTCGCCTTCCTCGGCGACCTCGCCCCGCTCGCCGACCAGCACGCCTTCGACGCCGCGCTCGCGCCTTTGCGTCGCTCCCCATGGGTCGTCTTCGCCAAGCGACCGTTCGCCGGGCCGAAAGCCGTGCTCGCCTATCTCGCCCGCTACACCCACCGCGTCGCGATCTCGAATTCCCGGCTCATTGCGCTCGACGAGGCGGGCGTCTCCTTCAAATGGAAGGACTACCGGATCAAAGGCCGCGACCGGCTCAGGACCATGACGCTCGACGCCGCCGAGTTCATCCGCCGCTATCTCCTGCACGTCCTGCCGACAGGCTTCCACCGCATCCGCCACTACGGCCTCTTCGCCAGCGCCGTTCGAGCCCTCAACATCGAGCGCGCCCGCCAATTGCTCGCCGCGCCCGAACGCGCGCCCCCTGAAGCGGACCGTGAGACCGAGGACCGTGACACCGAAGGACCTTCGCCAGTGCGCTGTTGCCCTTGTTGCGGGGGCCGGATGATCATCGTCGAAACCTTCCAAGGCCCGCGCCCTGCGCGCTCCCCATCGCCAATCCGGATCAGGATCGACACCTCATGACAATCGCCGGGCTTCCCACCGCCCAACGCCGTTTCTCCTCGCCTCCAACCGCGCCCCGGAGCAGAAAAGCGCTGTCCTCAAAACGTCCGCAAACTCTCTCCGCGCGCCGCGCCCACACCCGCCGTTCGTATGCTCGCGATCGACAAAGCTCGTCGCCTTCGTTCCCGCCCAGAACAATGCGCGCCACCAGCCCCCGAAACCCAACGAGCGCTCCGTCCGCGACCCCAAAATCCCCATAGGTCGCGCCCGACGAAACAGCGCCCATTCCTGCCCGCGGTTTCCTCCTTACGAGGCTTTCGGACGCCGGCCCCGCGTAAAACCCCGCGCGCCTGCAAAGGGCCGGCGTCCGAAACCCTTCAGCATAGGGGTCGTCCACTGCGCGGTCTTCGCACGGCGAGGTCGGCCCGTTTGGTGCCGGCACTCGCCTATTCGATCGCCTCCAACGTTTCAAAGCTCGCCGGGAGGCGGGCGGCCTCGGCCGATGGTTTCGCGCGACCGAATCGACAATTTTTCCTCCAGGTTGATGTAACTTAATGCTGCCGGCCTGGGAACGAATAACATTGAATGAAGCGCCGACCTCAAGCTGCCCGCCGGAGCGAACCGCGAGGTCATGCGGCGCGGTCCTACCGCGCGCCGTGCCGACCACTCTCCAGCCCGCCTGAGGTGCTTCTGCGCCAAGGCGCCTGTCGAACTCGGGGTGCCTCTGATCGTCAACATATTGATATTATTGCAGTTTTTCGTTAGGCACGAAAAAGCAAACTGCAATTAAATCAATGACTTAGAGTTTAAGTCCGACAGGCTGCTAGTGTTGTGTCTCTAACGCTTCGACCCCACGCGGCGACCGGAAACTCGTCGGCTCCGGCGTCCATACAGGGCGCTTTGCGTTAGATTCACTACACTAACAGCCTGTCGGACTGGGGGTTGCGGTTGATCGCCGCGAATGATTTTGGCGGTTGCGGCGGCGCCGAGCGTTGGGTTGGGTGCAGAAAGCGGTTGAAGGGGCCGGAGATCGGCGTTTCCTGGGGACCTGTCTGCCGAGCCGGCGCACCTCAGCCTTGTCAGGCCGGGACGAGGGCGAACATCCGCTTGATGTTCCAGGCCATGGTGACGAGGCTCCATTCGCCGCGCGCGCCCGCGAGGCCGCGCAGCGAAAATTGACGGAATCCCAGCGCCGATTTGATGATCCCGAACACCGGCTCCGGCATCTGCTTGCGCAGCGCGTAAAGCGCCCGGCCTGCCGGCGTCTTCAGCCGATGCGCCATCGCCTCGACCGGCGTTGGATCTTGCGGCGCTTCCGGCGCCGCTTGGAAGCGCTCGGCCAACGGCGGATGATGCGGCTGACGGCCCATGGCGATCAGCGGTTCGATCCCCGCCTTGTCGCAAGCCGCGACGTTCGCCGCGCTGAAATAGCCGGTATCCGCCAGCAGGCATTCGGGCTTGCCCAGTTCGTCGGCAAGAGCCTCGATCTTGTCCAGCATCGGTTCGAGTTGCTGCTTGTCGTTGGGCGCCTGGCTCACGGCGCTCGCCACCACCAGCAGACTTCCCGCCGCCACCGCGGCCTGGGCGTTGTAGCATTGATCGAAGCCGCCGCGGCCACCGGCATGATGCGCAACTCCTCGTCGGTCAGGTTGATCTGGTCGTCGGGGCGCGGCCCCTCGACCGGAGGTTCGGGAGGCTTGCCGCGGGGCTTTTTCCCGCTCGCCTCCGCCTTCGCCTGGCGCGCCGCGAGCCTGGCTTCGTGCTCCGCCTGCTCGCGCGCATGGCGTTCCTTGGCCCGCGCCTCGATCTTCGCCCGCGCCTCGGCCAGCTTGCGCAACCGCTCCTCGCGCCGCGCCAGTTCGTCCGGTATCGACATGCCGTCGGGAATGTCCGCCGCGTCGGCCGCTTCGGCTTTGGCCATCAGATCTGCGACCTCGGCTTTCAACTGCGCCTCGACCTTGCCGGCGTGTTCATAAGACAGCGCGCTGTGCCGGCTGGCGTTGGCGTAAATCTTCGTGCCGTCCAGCGCCACCGTCCCCATCTTCAGAACGCCCATCTCCCGCGCCAGCAGCACTCGAACGAACAGAGCTTCGATCTCCGCGAGAAAGCGCCGCCTGAAGGTCGCGATCGTGTCGTGGTCGGGATGATCGTTGGCCGCGATGAACCGGAACGCCACCGAGTCATAAGTCGCACGCTCCAGCTTGCGGCTCGAAAACACGCCCGTCGCATAGCCGTAACCCAGAAGGCCCAGCAGCATTCGCGGATGATACGACGCCGACCCGGAACCGCGATAACTGCCGCTCATCGCGCGAAGATCGAGCCCGTCGACAACCTCCACGACAAATCGCGCCAGATGTTTCTCGGGAAGCCATTCGCCGACCGAGGGAGGCAGCAAGAACCCCGTCTCGCGATCGATCGTACGAAAATTGCCCATCAAAAAAGCCCGCCGCCGTGCACGAATCAATGCCTGATTCTAGCGTAATCGCAGGCGCGGCGTTAAGTCCGACAGGCTGCTAGGGGGCGATGGCGGCAGCGGCGGTAACGGCGGCGCCGTAAATGTAATGACCACCGGCGTCGGGACGATCTCCACCACCGGCGATAATAATCACGGCATTCTGGCGTTGAGCGCCGGCGGAGCAGGCGGCGCCGGCGGGGACGTAACCACATTTCTCGGCGTCTACGCGCAAGGCGGTAACGGCAAAGACGGAGGCGCCCCGTCTTCGGTCACCGTGTCGAACGTGCTCGATCTTTCGACCTTAGGTACCGGCGCCGCCGGCATTTGGGCGCAGAGCGTTGGCGCTGCCGGCGGCGCCGGGGGAGGCGCCGGAGGTAGCTTAATCAACGTCGGCGGCAGCGGCGCCGCCGCTTCGGCGGGCGGTTTGGTCCAAGTGACCAACTCCAGCGCGATCGTCACCCAAGGCTCCGATGCGGTCGGCATATTCGCGCAGAGCGTCGGCGGCTTCCCGGGTTCGGGCGGCGGAAGCTTCGGCCTGTTCTCTTTCGGCGGCAATCCGTCCAGCGCGGGCTCCGGCGGCGTCGTCTCGGTGACGACGACCGGCGGCTCCATCACCACCTCCGGCGTTGGATCGACCGCGATCTTCGCCCAATCCGTCGGCGGGGGCGGCGGTGCGGGCGGCGCGGGCGGCGGCCTCGTCGGCTTCGGCGGCGGCGGATCGACCGGCGGAAACGGCGAAATGGTCACGGTCAACAGCGCAGCGACCCTAACGGTTCAGGCCGATGTCGCGTCCGGCATTTTCGCCCAGTCGGTCGGCGGCGGCGGCGGCACCGCGGGCGTCGGCGGCGGTCTCGTCGGCATCGGCGGCAACGGCGGCGGCGGCGCGGGCGGGGCGGTCTCCGTCACTAATTCGGGGGACATGGGTCTGTCCGGCAGCGGCTCGCTCGGCGCGACGAGCCTCGGGCGGGCTCGTTTCGGTGGGCGGCAATGGCGGCGGCGGCGGCAACGGCGGCTTCTCGGTTTCTGGCGCCTTCACGACAGGGGCTGCGGCGGTCGGCCTCTCGGTCGGCGGCTTCGGCTCGACGGGCAGCGCAGGCGGCGCGGTCACCGTCAACAGCTACAGCCTTTCTTCCGACGGCGCGCCTTTGCTGCAACCGCCGGCGGCGGGAACGATTTCGATCGAAACCGAAGGCAATCAATCGAACGGCATTCTCGCGCAGTCGATTGGCGGCGGCGGCGGCAACGGCGGCTTTTCCGGCGGCCTGTCTGCGTCCACCGACGGGCGCGCGTTCACCGCCTCGGTCGGCGGATTTGGCGCGGGCGGCGGCAGCGCAGGTACGGTCGACGTGACGAGCTACAACAATATTGTGACCCTCGGAAACGATTCGAACGGCGTCGCCGCCCAGTCGCTTGGCGGCGGCGGCGGCAACGGCGGCTTCTCGATCGGTCTTGCCGGCGGCCAAGAGTTCGGCGGCGCCCTCTCCGTCGGCGGCTTCGCGCTGACAGGCGGCGGCAACGGCGGCGTTGTGACCCTCGACAGTTTTGGCACTGTCCAGACGAGCGGCGACCGCTCCAACGGCCTCGAAGCGCAGTCCATCGGCGGCTCCGGCGGCAACGGCGGCTTCTCGCTTTCCGGCGCCCTGGCGTTGAGCAACGCCGGCCTTACGGCGAGCGTTGGCGGCGGCGGTTCGGGCGGCGGCGCCGGCGGCGCGGTCACGCTCGACAGCGACGCGGGCGGAACCCTCGCGAACAACATCGCGACGATCGAAACGCAAGGCCAGAGCGCCAACGGAATCGAGGCCCAGTCAATCGGCGGCGGCGGCGGCAATGGCGGCTTTTCAGGCGGCTTCACGGCCACGGCCGACGCGAAGGCGAGCATCACCCTCAGCGTCGGCGGCTTTGGCGGGCCAGGCAACACGGCGGGCGCCGTCGCGGTGAACAGTGTCGATAACATCGTCACCGGACTCCAAATAGATCCCCTCAATCCCGATAGCCACGCGGGCGACGGTTCAAACGGCATCCTGGCGCAATCGGTCGGCGGCGGGGGCGGCAACGGAGGGTTCAGCTTCGCCGGAACCTTGTCCGTGCCGAGCGGCAACAGCTTCACGCTTTCGGCTTCGCTCGGCGGTTTCGGCGGCTCGGCGGGCAACGCAGGCGACGTCGACGTCACGTCGACCGGCAACATCTCGACCGGCGACATCGTTTGAACGGCGGCGTTGTTACGGCCACGGGGAAGAACGCATCGGGCGCGGTTGCGCAATCCCTCGGCGGCGGCGGCGGCAACGGCGGTTTGAGTGTCGCAGGTTCATTCGATTTTGCTAGCCAGAACAACGTGCCCTCGATCACAGCTTCGGTCGGCGGCTTTGGCGGCGCGGGCGGCGCCGCTGGCACTGTCAACCTGACGCGCACGGGCGACACGACGACCATCGGCGACAACTCGTACGGCGTGCTGGCGCAGTCGATCGGCGGCGGCGGCAATGGCGGGCTCAGCGTCGCCGGTTCTATCGGTGGAACCGAATTCGAAGCAGATTTCGGCCTCGGTCGGCGGTTTCGGCGGCCCGGGAAGCAGCGCGGACACCGTCAATGTCGACAACACCGGCGCAATCACCACCGGCTCCGTCACCATGCAACAGCAGCAGCTCGCTGTGGTCGGCACGCCGGTCTTCGTCACTGTGCCGGTCGTAAGCGGAAACGGTTCGGACGGCGTCCTGGCGCAATCGATCGGCGGCGGCGGCGGCGCCGGCGGCTTCGCGTTCAGCGGATCGGTCGGGCCGACCGGCGAGAACTTGAGCCTCAACATCGGCCTGACGGTCGGCGGCTTCGGCGGAGGCGGTGGGACCGCGGGCGACGTCAACGTCGTGAACAATGGAGAGATCATCACCTACGGCGCCCAGGCCAACGGCATTGAGGCGCAGTCGCTTGGCGGCGGCGGCGGCAACGGCGGCGGGGCGCTGACCGGGTTGATCGCCGCGGGGAACCCGCAGGCGGGCGGAAACGCGGTGAACGTGGCGGTGTCGGTCGGCGGTTTCGGCGGCGCCGGCAATTTGGCGGGCAACGTCTATGTCGATCAGACCGACTGCTGGTTCTGTGTCAATCCCGCAGGCGAGTAGTTGATGACGTATTGCAGATCGATGTCCTGAGTCCCCGGATAGGTCAGGGTGTAGCCGATGACCGCGGTGTCGAACGCGATGAGCGTCAATCCGGGATGGGTCTCGCCGCCCTGCGCCGCCAGGATCACCGTCTGGTGCGTTCCGGGAATCGCGTAGCCGGGCGCCGTCAGCGGATTGACGAGGTTCAAGGCGGTGGTGGAGGCCTTCCTGGGCGATTGGCGCCCGGATTATTGGATTTCGGACCGCTATGGCGGCCAGATGGGCTGGGCCAAGCGCGAGCATCAGGTCTGTCTCGCGCACCTCATCCGCGACGTCCAATACGCCGTCGACGAAGGCGACGCGGTGTTCGCGCCGGGCATGAAGGGCCTGCTCAAGCGCGCCTGCGCCATCGGGCGGCGACGCGACGCTCTGGCCGACAGCACGCTCAAAATCTACGAGGCCGATCTGAACCGCCGGCTCGACCGCCTGATGAGCCTGATCCCGACCCACAAAGCCGGCGGCAAGCTTCAGAAAATCATCAAGAAGGTCCGCCGCCAGCTGTTCGTCTTCGTGACCAACCGCGACCTCACCGCGACCAACAACGGCTCGGAGAGGGCGCTGCGCCCCTGCGCGGTCTACCGCAAAATCACCAACGGTTTTCGCAGCCAATGGGGCGCCGCGCTCTACGCCGATATCCGATCCGTCGTCGAAACCGCACGGCGAAGATCGATCCGAGCCATCGACGCCATCCCCCTCACCCTCGAAGGCCGCCCCCTCCCTTGCGCAGCTTGAAAACGCAAACGGGGACGTGAGCAATTACTATAAAAAAATCTAAGATGTTCAGAAAGCCGTTAGTGAATATCGAAGAGCAATTAATTCGTCAGCACGTGGTAAGTTCAATGAAGACGAGGCCAACGAGTGCGCTACATGGCTTGAAATATCGATGGGTTTTGTTGTCTCTAATTCAATGTTGTTTCCCAGGTTGCAGCTCAGCTATCCCCTCATTTTTTCGAGGGTCCAAATGCAACTGGAGGTTGGCGCTTCGCGGCGACGGTTCGCGCATGACGAGTCCTGAAGCGCGAGCTCGGGGCTCCGAATTGTCGAGAAACAGGTCGCGCCATGCTCAATGTGGGACCTTAGGGTCCTCCGTTCGTCCCTAAAGAGGGCCAAAGAGCCTCGAAGTCAGGCCGTTCGCAAAATGAGGGGATTCCTGAGAGGTTGCAGTCATTTCGAAAGCCTCATCCCTGAGCTTCCGGCATGATCAACATGTTGTAGGTTAGCGGCTTGTGGACGATGGCGATTGCGAGAAGGGAGCGGAAGGCGGCGTGGCGGGTTCGGCGTCGGTTGAAGCGGAACACGAATTCGTCGAGGTAGCTTTGGAGATGTTGTCTTCGCAGTCCGTGATAGACGCCGAGCGCCCAGGTCTTGGCGTTGGAGAAGGCGCGGTGGACCCAGGGCAGAACGATATGGGCGGCCATGGCGCCGACGACATGGGGCTCGTGCCGGACGTCGGGGGCGCGGGCGTAGGACGGCCAGCCGTCGGTTTTGATCGTCGCGCCCGGGGCGACGTTGGCGGCGACGAAGCCATGCAGCGAGAGGGCGGAGAAGTCCTTGATCGCGGCCAGGCGAAGGCGTCCGGGCGCGTCGTTTTCGACTTCGACGGCGCCGGCGACCAACATTTTGCCCTGGGGCGAGCGGCCGCCGCCGCCGCAAACCGGATCGGCCTTGGTCCGCAACCGGATCTCGGTCTCGTCGACCTCGACGAGGCCGGCGAGCGGCGCGCGGCCCGGCGCGACCATGGCGCGACGCAGCTTGGCGCACAGCAGCCAGGCGGACTTGTAGGAGCCGAGCCCGAGCTGCTTTTGCAATTGCAGCGCCGAAATCCCATTCGAATGGGTGGCCATGAGATAGACGGCCCAGAACCATCGGAGCAAAGGCAGCTTCGAACCATGCATGATCGTGCCGGCCGTCACCGAGGTCTGCTTGCCGCAGGCGGCGCATTCGAAGGTGAAGCGCTTTCCGCCATGCGGCCAACCCTTGGCGCCGGCGCATGCCGGACATCGAAACCCGGACGGCCAGCGCGCAGCGATAAGCCAAGCGGCGCAGGCTTCGTCGTCGGGAAATTGGCGCTGGAACTCGACCAGCGAGGCGGGAAAGTCGGGCATGGCAGGGCCTTCAAGCGAACCCAATGTTCACGTTATGTTCCTACCCCAAGCGCCCGCCCTTGTCACTACCCATCGTAGGCCCGGAGCCTGGGGGATAAGCCTTCATTTCGAAACCGTGGCGTCTATTTGACCGAGCGTGCTGACGGTCTCACCCATCCCCTCATTTACGCGAGCCCGAAGGTTTCGGTGAAGACTCTGTTTTGGCGTAGCAATTCCTCGTATTTGGCGACGAGCGGCCGCAGTCTTTGCTCGGGCATGTTGGGGATGAGGCCGTAGAGCAGGCAACCCTGGCGGAACAACGAATGGACGCGGCGTTTGACCGTGCTGGTTCTGAGCAATCGGTCCATGCCGAGGCTTTCGCCGGCGGCGCCGAGCAGCGTCAGCAGCAGGATCGCCAAGGCGTTGAGCATTAGCAAGCGGTCGCGCCGCTGCGGATCGCCGATGCGTAGCGCGCTCAGCCCCATGCCGAAGCGCAAGTCTTTGGAATCCCGGAACCCAGGCTCGATCGTCCACCGCTTGGCGTAGAGTTTGACGATCTGGCCCGCGCTCGAACTTGCGTCGCTGGCGGCCAGATGCCACGCCTCTTTCATGCCCGTGGCGTGGACGCAGACCACCGCGCCGACCTTGTGGCGGGCGGCCGTGACCTTGGCGCCGCGCAGCAGGCGCGCCCGTCCGCCCTTGCCGACCCAGTCGGCGGCCAGGCGCGTCTCGCCGTCCGCCGCGGCCACTTGAACATTGCCGCGAAAGCGGATGACGTAGCCGAAGCCGAGCCTGTCGAGGAACTCGAACAGCTTGACGTCGCCGAAGCCCCGATCGGCCAGGATCGTCACCGCCACATCTTCGGGAAGAAGCGCCTTCAGACGGCAAAGGCAGAGGTCCTCGAAGTCGTTGCGCTGGTCCTTCAATTCATCCTTGTCGACCGTGAGCCACAGGAGCGGCGTCGCGCGGCCGTGGCGGGTGACGAGGTTCAGCGCGAGCGTGGCTTGGTTGTCGGCGTCGAAATCGGTCCAGTCCATCGCCACGACGATCGCCTCGCGCTGGCCCACCATCTCGCGCACCCACGGCGCAAACAGCTCCCACACGACGACGCCGGCGTTGCTCAGCAGACGATCGACCTGTTTGATTGCGTGCCTGTCGACGAGACCGCGCGCCCGCGCCAGCGCATGCCCGATGACGGAAACGGCCAAGGACGCCCCCGTCACAACGCCGACCACCCCGTTGGCCAGCGAAACAATCCGTTTGGCGTGCAGGCTCCCTGCAAACGCCCGCTCCACAAAATGATGAATGAATTCCACGCGCTCGACCGGCTTCCGCATGAGCCACCTTCCCCCGCTGATTCGCGACAGCGCAACGCGGTGACCCGCCAATTCAGGCAATTTCGAGTCGGTCTAAATGAGGGGATTCGTGAGGCTGACGGTATAAGCGCTAAAGAGCAACAGAGGAATCTTTGGAGTGAGAAGAGCGCTGCCTCAGCCGACGCCGGTAAGGCGCTTGGTGTGTGCTTTGCCATCGCTGCAGAGAAAGTTATAGAGCTGTTGAAAGCTGAAGGTGAACGTGCATTGAAAGGACACTAGTCGTAGGCGTAACGCGAGAGACAGGTCGAGGAAGCGCAGGATTGCGGGAACCGAGGGGATCGTCCGTTCAGACCCTCAGCCGGGGGAGCGCGCCGGTTCATGACGGACCGATCCCGATCACCCGAAATCGGGCCGAGGGCGGGCGATTGAACGACGCGTCTCCGCCTGGAGAACAATCAACACCTTCTTGACAGCCTTGCGGTTATGTTCTATGTTTGTTCTCGCGCGGAGTTGCCGGAGGAGACCGCTTCTCGCCGTCGAAGACATCGCGCGGGACGCGGGCGTTCGCAACCGGTCGGCTTGGCGCGCCGCGCTCGTCGGCCGGAGTGGTCGATCTAACGCACGGACGGGTTTCGGTCGGCTCGGCGCCCGGAAAAGGCGCCGCAAAGGCTTGATATGATTGAATTCAGCTTCGGGAAATTCAATGGCCCCGGAGCTTTCGACCCACAAGATATGGCCGTTCGCGGGCCGGAGCCCCTGCCCGTTGAGCCCCTGCCGCCCTGACGCTTGACCAATGGGGCGAAAAGGAGAACCCCGAAAAAAGAATTTTTGCCCTCTCCCGTCGTAACCCGTTGAAAAGGCCCAATTCGCGGAAAGAAATGGAAGGAAATGGAAGGAAATGGAAGGAAATGGAAGGAAATGGAAGGAAATGGAAGGAAATGGAAGGAAATGGAAGGAAATGGAAGGAAATGGAAAGAAATGGAAAGGCTTTTTTGCGGCGATTGCATACCCATTGCGCGCCGCTGCACATCCGTAGCGTCTCTGTGAAGGAACACGGCTGCTCGAACCGGTTGCCGTAGACCCGCCGCCCCCCTATGCTGCGGCCCGCGATTTTTCAGCACACGTAAGGACTAAGGACTAGGGTTCCGTGGCCTTCCTCGCCGACGTCCTCTCTCGCGTAAAACCCTCCGCGACCATGACGGCGACGCAGAAGGCGAGGGATCTGACAGCCAAGGGCCGCGAGATCATTTCGCTTTCGGTCGGCGAGCCGGATTTCGACACGCCCGACAACATCAAGGAAGCCGCGATCGCGGCGATCAAGCGCGGCGAGACCAAATATCCACCGGTGCTCGGCATTCCGCCCTTGCGCGAGGCGATCGCGATGAAGTTCAAGCGTGAGAACGGGCTCGACTACAAGGCCTCCGACACGATCGTTGGCACGGGCGGCAAACAGATTCTTTACAACGCGTTTCTCGTCACGATGAACAAGGGCGACGAGGTGATCATCCCGGCGCCCTATTGGGTCAGCTATCCCGAAATGGTGGCGATCAACTGGGGCGAGCCGGTCATCGTGCCGACCAGGCTCGAGAAGGGCTTCAAGCTGCAGGCCGAGGACCTCGAGCGCGCGATCACGCCGCGCACCAAGTGGGTGATCCTCAACTCGCCGTCGAACCCGACCGGCGCGGCCTATACGCGCGACGAGCTCAAGGCGCTGACCGAGGTGCTGATGCGCCATCCGCATGTCTGGGTGCTGACCGACGACATGTACGAGCATCTCGTCTACGGCGACTTCGTGTTCACGACGCCCGCGCAGATCGAGCCGGCCTTGAAGCCCCGGACTCTGACCATGAACGGCGTGTCAAAAGCCTACGCCATGACCGGCTGGCGCATCGGCTACGCCGCCGGCCCGGCCGAACTCATCAAGGCGATGGACATGGTGCAGGGCCAGCAGACTTCGGGCGCGTGCACGATCTCCCAATGGGCCTCGGTCGAGGCGCTGACCGGCCCGCAGGACTTCATCCCGGTGCGGCGGAAGGCGTTCGAGGAGCGGCGCGACCTCGTCGTCTCGATGCTGAACCAGGCCCGGCACCTCGAGTGCCCGAAGCCGGAGGGCGCCTTCTATGTCTATCCGTCGGTCGCCGGCGCGATCGGCAAGACAACGCCGTCGGGCAAGACGATCGAGACCGACGAGGACTTCGTCACTGAGCTTCTCGAGCGGGAGGGCGTCGCCGTCGTGCACGGCAGCGCCTTCGGCCAGGGTCCGAACTTCCGCGTCTCCTACGCGACCTCGCTGAAACAGCTCGGAGACGCCTGCAGGAAGATCCAGAAATTCACGGCCGAGCTGAGGTAGAGCGAACGCGGGGAACGCGTGCGCCAGGCTGTCGCGCGCGCGGAAGAACTGCTTCGCGAGCGGTCTTGGCGGCGGCGACCCGTTTGACGCCGCCGGACGGCAGCAGAACGGTCGGCGCGCTCGACGAGTTGTAAAGGCGAAGGAAGAAGTAGCCGATTCCCGCCAGACCCAGGAAAAGGTTGGGCGACTTGCCCGCGCTCGGCACTCCGCAAGGCCAAGGGGCTCGGGCGTCCTCGAACCGATCGAGCGCGCGCAAAGCCGCCGTTTCGGCTTCCCTTCGCAATTGCGGCCGTCCGAGGACGTCCGCTGCGAGAACGAGGAGGTCGGCGTTTCCGCCGTCGCCATGGCAAAGCGAAAAATTGCCGGTTCCCGGCGAGGCTTGGCCCAAGGTCGCGGCGGTCGTGCGCACCGCGACCTCGGCCTCCTGCAGAACTGACGCCTCGTCGGGAAGGAGGCGAAGGAGCGCCAGGCGGGCAACGCCCACTCCCGGAGCGCCGTGGCACCAGGCGATCATGCAGGGCGGTTCGCCGGACGGTCCTGCTTGCACGAAGCTGCGCAGATCGGGCCAGTTGCCCTCCGCCTCGCGGAAATAGGCGCGCTCGTAGCGCAGCCCCTGCCGCGCGGCGTCCAGGTATTCGCGCCGGCCTGTTGCGGCGCCTAGCCGCGCGAGGGCGTAGGCGATCCCCGAGGCCCCGTGCGCGAAGCCCAGCAGATGAGGCTGGTTCTCCATCCCGAGCGTGTCCCACGACCAGCCCTTTTCGCTCCGCCCCGCCTGTTTGACGAGGTGGTCGCCATGACCGACGGCGGCGTCCAGAAATTCTTCGCGCCCGAAGCGTTCGGCGGCGTCGAGAAACGCCGGGATCGCCCCCGCGCTGCCGTTGATGATGTCGAGCCTATGGGGATGCGGCTCGAGCCTCGCGCACGCCGCCAACGCCGCCTCCCCGCGCGCGACGATGTCTTCGCGCTCGAGCGCGCCGCCGCTCGCGATGCAGCTCTGCGCGACGCCGGCAAGACCCGCATAGAATCCATAGTCCCCGGCCTGCTTCAGGTCCGGGACGGCGGAGATCGCCTGCGCCAGCGCACCCTCGGCGGTCGTCGCAATGATCGGATCGCTCGTCATCCGCGCAAGACGCGCCAGGAACAGGCCGATGCCCGCCGTTCCGTCGTAGACGGTCGCTCCCATGGCGCGATAGGCGCTGACCCATTGTCCGCCGTGCTGCTCCATCGCCCAGCCGAGCCAGTTGCAGCGGCCCTCCCGCCAGATCGCGTCGCGGCAGAGCCTGCGGCCGATTGCGGCGGCGGCGCTCGAGAAACGTTCGCGCTCATGGGTCACGGAAGCCTCGCAGCTTGCGGGAGATCGAATGGATCGAAGCCGTCAGGGCCGAGCCACGGGCGCGCAAGGTCGAGGCCCGCGTCGATGAAGCGCTGTTCGATCGCCGCAAGTCGAGCCTGCGCCCCTTGTTCGCCCTGGCGCCAGGCGTGCACGATCCCCTCCGCCGTCAGGCGGCATCGATGGGAGCCGAAGCTTTCTCCGGAGCCGGGTTCGACCGCCGCGCCGATCCCCGGCCACAGGGTCTTGGCGAAGAGCGGCGTCGCGGGCTCGAGCGGGATCGCCCTGTGAACTTGTGCGACGATCCGCGCCACGATCGGGAAATAGCGCTGGCCCACGTAGAGCACCGCGGCGTCGGTGCGGCCGTAGAGCGCGCGGGCTGCAGGGGTCTTCATCTGGAACGGCGTCTGAAATCGATTGAGCGCGCCTGTGAGTTCGCCGACGAGCGAAGGCGCGCCTTCGGCGGCGCAATGGAAATAGAGCCGCGTGAGGCTCAACTGGTCGGCGAGTTCGTCCAGCGTCTCGCCGAAGGCGAAGTAATAGCCCGGCTGCGCGTCGAGCGCTTCGCAAGGTGCGCGAAGGCTGACTTGCAATCCGATCTGCGGCGCCATCCCCGGCGGACCGTCGAAAATGAACGCTCCCGGCATGGCCGCGCGTTCGCGATCGCCCTTGCGCACGAAGACCTGCCCGTTCGGCCCGAATTGTTGAATGATCCAGCCCCTGTCCCAGCGCTCGCGGCCCGCATTCGCCGCCATGAGCCGTGCGGCGAACGCCGGGTCCGCCCCGGCGCTTCCCGCCGCTCCGCTCCGCTCCGAGTAGCAACGATCATAGAGCGTCGCCTGGATTCCCCTCGCGAGCATGTCTTCGCCCGACGCGGGCGCGCCGCCCCAAGCGGGCGCCGGCTGCAGGGTTCGCATGTCGACCGGCTTCTCGCCGGCGAACGCGAATTCGACCGGCGATCTGATCTCGATCTTGTCGAGCGCCGCGACGAGCCTCTGCCGCGGTTCGGCGGCCTTTGCGCGCGGGCGCCTAGACATGGAGAAAGTCCCGCACGGCGCGTGGCGGATCCTTGAGGATGTTGAGGCTCACTTGCAGGAGCGCGGTCGCCGCCGGGTCGAGCTGGGAGACGTACAAGCGCTGCTCGATCGCCGACCAAGTCAGCCGCGCTGCGCCAAAACGCATGCAGCGCGCAAGTTCGCGCCGCCCTTGCTCGTCGTCGAAGCCTCGCGTTTTCGCGTAGGTCTCCCAGAAGGCCTTGAGCACAGGCCGCATCGCCTCGAGCGGCTGCGCCGCCATCCCGATATAGGTTTCTGGCGGCAGGCCGCTCGCGACCGGCATGGACATGATCCACACCGAAAGAAAGCTCTGCAGCACCGCGCCGACGTCCCACCCGGCGTCGCCGGAATCCGCCATTTCCCAATCGGCGATGCGAAAATCGAGCCCGTTCTCGGCGGGAAAGACGAGCACGTTGTCCCATTTCATATCGCCGTGGATCAGGCTGTCGAACCGCCATTCGGCGCCGAGCGCGTCGAGCAGGCCCTCGAAATCCCTATGCTGCTGAAGCACCGCCGAAACCGCCGGCCCGATGCGGCCGAAGTGACTGAGGGCGTGGTGGCCGCCGCGGCTCAGCGTGAGGATCACCGGCGTCTGCCGCATCAGCAGCGGCTTCAGCTTCTCGTTCTCGGCGAGCGCGCCAGCCTTAGCGTGATAGAGGCCGATTCCTTCCCCCAGCATTCGCCCGATCTCGACCGGAAAGCCTTTGTTGCGGCCGTGGTAAGCAAGAAGGCTCTCGGCGTCGGGCAGGAGCTCGAGCACGATCGTGTGTCGACGCTCATCGTAGCGAATGAGGCGCGGCATGATGCGGGCGATCTCGGGAATGTCGCGCGCGAGCTCATAGCAGGCGGCCTCCCGCCTCAAAGTGAGCATGGCGTCGGTCTGCATGTCGCGCATTTGCTTGACGAAGAGACCCGGGGCGCCCTGGCGAATCACCTTGAAATTGCGGTTGCGGCGGCTGGCGTCGAGGATGGAGACGCGGCCGGCCACGATCTCGTCGGCGCCGAGCAGGGACCGGTCCATGAGAAAATAGGCGAGGTTGGCAGGGGTGAGGTGCATGCGTCGTTTTCTCGGGCCGATCGACCGCTCCTTCAAGGCGCGCTGACACTTAGGCTGACGCGCAAGCCGCGGGCAAGGCCGTCTTTCCTTGGAGCCTCCGACACGGAGGAGGCGCCGGGCGCTCGAATGCCCGTTTGATCGATGAAGATCAGCGCCGGCTCGCCGCACGCCGGCGGGCCTGGGCGCCACGCCGTTCGACGACGTCGCGGCGCCCCGAGAGGCGCCGCGATTTCTTTCAGTCAGTCAGGCCCGCACATTCTCACCACGGACACTGCGGCGTCCGAGGCGGGCAGCCCCACCAGCACGAGGCGTGCCAGGTCGCGCAGCCTTCGATCGTGCAGACGAGCGTCACTTGCGGCGGGCGAACGACGCTGCCGACCGCGCAGATTTGCGCCTGCTCGACCGGGCCTACGCCCCCGCAACCGAGACTCTGCTGCGGGCACCCAAGGCTCTGCGGCGGGCACACCGCGCCCGACGCAACCGGGCAAACCGCCGGATTGCGCGTGAGGTTACACTCGGGATTGCAGGTCACGAAGCGCGTCGGGCAGACCACCGAGCATTCGATCGGCAGACGCGTAACCCAGCACTCGGGCACGCGCGTCGGGCAGACCTCCGAGCATTCGATCGGCAGACGCGTCACCCCGCAGGCGACCTGAACGCTCGCGAGGATCGTGCCCCCCGCGCACTGTGCGCCCATCCCGGCCTGAGCCGCCTGCGGAATCCGGCAGTTCGGCAACTGGGTGCACTGAGCCGCGACGTGGGTGCAGATTTCCGTCGGAAATGGACACTCCGGCTGGTTGAGCGTCGGCCGGCAGGGCGTTATGTGCGTGCACACGGGCGCGCAGGTCACGTGGCACGTTGCGACGCAGGTTGCGGCGCAGGTTGCGCCGCATGTCGCGTGCGGCGGGCAGGTCGCCTGACACGTTGCGAAGCACGTCGCCTGGCAGGTTGCAATGCAAGTTACGCCGCACGTCGCGTGCTGCGCACACGTTCCGGCGCAGGTTGCAGCGCAGGTCGCATGGCACGTTGCGACGCACGTTACGTTGTGCGTGAGACATGGCGGGTTGGCCACCGACACCGGACATGCGGCGTTGGGCAGCGTGATTGGGCAAGCGGCGTTGGGCAGAGTTTGCGGCAGCGCGGCCATTCCGGCTTGAGCTCCCGGTTGCGCGCCACCTCCGCCCTGAAGCGCTCCGGCGAAATAGTAGGCGAGCGCTTGCTGGGCCGCCTGCTGCGCCGGCGCCATCTTGTGGATCAGCGCCGCGTCTTTCTTCACCCATAGCGTGACCCCGCCGTGGGGGTCTTGCTCCTTGGCCGATTCCGCCCGATGCAGAATGGCGGCGTTGGGCACCTCGACGTAGGCGCTGAGGTCGGGACTGAGATAGAGACGTTCGTGGCCTTCCTCGGACGACGCGCCGGGGTAGCCGTAGAGCAGCATCACATCGGGAACGTTTTTCGGATCGGCGACGATGTGGCGCACGAAATTGTCACCATTCGCCGCAGCACGTGGCGGTTGAGCCATTGCCGACCTCCCCTCGAATTTCCGTCTGCATGACGGCGTTGGAGCGGCGCACGAAAAAAGGCGGGTGCGCCTTCTCGAGTTTTGGTTCGCGGCGCAACGGCCGGGAACTCAATCTTTGTAGCGGCCGCGGGGCGGGCAAAAATTTTCTATGAACCTATGCCGGATATCGAATGTTCGCCGCCCGGCCTTCGTTTCTATACTTCGATGTTTGCAGCAAAAGCCGGCGCGAGTCCAGCGCATTTGTAAGATCGCCCCGCCGGCTCAGCTGGCCGGCAAGCCGGGGATCGGCACGCCGAAGGTCTGCAGCACGAGCACGGCGTTGAGCGCGAGAATCACGATCGTGTCGAGAATTGCAGCGGCCTCAGTGAGGCGCGACTTGACGAACGCGCCCATGATGTCGCGCCGGCCGGTGAAGACGATGAGGGCGATCATCGGGGCCGGCAGGGCGAGGCTCAGCGCCGGCGGGCGAGGGGCGGCAAGGAGCAGGTGCGATCAGGCCTCACGCCAGCTGCTTTTCCAGTTCGTCGAGCACGCGGTAGCACGGCAGCACCTGCTGGACGCTGGCGTTGGGCTCGCGGCCCTCGCGGATGGCGGCGAAGAATTCGCGGTCCTGCAATTCGATGCCGTTCATCGAGACGTCGACGTGGCTCACGTCGATCTTCTCGACCCTGCCGGTGAAGAGATCGTCGTAGCGGGCGATGTAGGTCGCGCTGTCGCCGATGTAGCGGAAGAACGTGCCGAGCGGCCCGTCGTTGTTGAACGACAGGGAGAGCGTGCAGATCGCGCCGTCGGCGGCCTTGAGCTGGATGCTCATGTCCATGGCGATGCCGAGGGTCGGGTGGATCGGCCCCTGGAGCGCGTTCGCCTGCACGATCGGGGAGCGGCACTGATAGGCGAAGAGATCGACGGTGTGCGCCGCGTGGTGCCAAAGAAGGTGATCGGTCCAGGAGCGCGGCTGGCCGAGCGCGTTCATGTTGGTGCGGCGGAAGAAGTAGGTCCGGACGTCCATCTGCTGGATATGGAACTCGCCGGCGAGGATGCGCTTGTGCACGAACTGGTGGCTCGGATTGAAGCGGCGCGTATGGCCGCACATCGCGACGAGCCCGGTGCGCCTCTGCATCGCGACGACCGCCTCGGCGTCCTTCAGGCTGTCGGCGAGCGGAATCTCGACCTGCACGTGCTTGCCGGCCTCGAGGCATTGCAGCGCCTGCGCGGCGTGCATCTGGGTCGGCGTCGCGAGGATGACGGCGTCGAGGCCCGGCAGCTTCAGGCTTTCGGCGAGTTCGGTCGTCACGTGGCCTACGCCGTATTTCCTGGCCGCCTCCTGTGTCTTGTCGAGTTCGCGTCCGACGAGCGAGACGACCTCGACCCCGTCGATCAGCTTGATGCCGTCGAGATGCTTGAGGCCGAAGGCGCCGGCGCCCGCCAGCGCGACTTTGATGGTTTTGGTCATGACGGCTCCCCGGCGCGCTAGCGCGCGTTGTCCAGAATGAGATGGCCGACCGCGGTGTTCGACGCCGGCACGTGAAAGAACCGATGGACGACTCTCGGCGGCGGACCGCCGGCGACGTCCGCCATTGCACCGCGCGCGATGAGCCACATCACGAGCTCGATGCCTTCGCTGCCCGCCTCGCGCACGTATTCGATGTGCGGCACCTGGGAGAGGCCGTTCGGATCGGCGATCAGCCGGTCGAGAAAGGCGTTGTCCCAGGCGGCATTGATGAGGCCGGCGCGCGGACCCTGCAGCTGATGGCTCATGCCGCCGGTACCCCAGATCTGCACCTTCAGCGGCTCGTCATAGCTCTCGACCGCGCGGCGGATCGCCTGCCCGAGCGCGAAGCAGCGCGCGCCCGACGGCACGGGATAGTGCACGACGTTGACCGCGAACGGAATGACCGGACACGGCCACGCCTGCGGCTGGCCGCACATCAGGCTCAAGGGAACGGTGAGCCCGTGATCGACGTCCATCTTGTTGACGATGGTGAGGTCGAAATCCTGCTGGATCACCGACTGGGCGATATGGGCTGCGAGCTCGGGATGGCCGATCACCTTCGGCACCGGGCGCGGCCCCCAGCCCTCGTCGGCGGGCATGAACTCCGCCGCCGTGCCGATGGCGAAGGTCGGGATCATATCGAGGCTGAAGGCAGTCGCGTGATCGTTGAAGACGAGGAAAACGACGTCGGGCGCATTGTCCTTCAGCCATTGCTTGGAAAAGTCATAGCCCTGGAACAGCGGCCGCCAGTAGGGCTCGTTCGACTTGCCGAGATCGAGCGCCGCGCCGATCGCCGGCACGTGCGAGGTGTAGACGGAAGCGGTGATGCGCGCCAGGATCAAGCCTCCTTCTTTCGACCCGCGGCCCCTTGCGGCTGACGACGCGCCTGAGCGTCGCCGTCCTCGCCGACGTAACGATTGCCCTCGATCGAGCGTCCGCCGGCGACCATCATCGCGCGGTACTCCTCCTCGCTCATGCCGGTCATGCTGCCGGCCATCTGCTGGAAGCTCCGGCCGTCGGTCGCGCCGATCTTGGAGAGGAAGTAGATGTTGCCCCCGAGCGCGATGCAGCGGTTGAGGTCGCGCGCCATCACCGCCTGTTTCTGCTCCTCCGTCATCGCCCATTCGTCGAGATAGGCGCGCTCGTTCGCCTTGAACCGGGATCGGTTCTCCGCCTTCATCAGCGACATGCAGAACTGGTTGAGCCAATAGCCTTTGCGCGACTGGTCGGCGTCGAAAATCGTCGTGCCGGGAACGTCGAGATAGGGCTTGTCGAGCGACATCGTCAGCCTCCCTTATCTTCGGGCCAGTAGAGCCGCATCGGATTGTCGACCAAGAGCTTGCGCTGCAATTCGGGCGTCGTCGCGATATGGGGGATGAATTCGACCAAGAGCCCGTCGTCGGGCATGTGGCCCTTGAGGTTGGGGTGCGGCCAGTCCGTGCCCCAGAGCACGCGGTCGGGAAACTCCTCGACCACGCGGCGGGCGAAAGGAACGACGTCGCGATAGGCGTTCTCTTCGCCGTTCAGCGCCGGCGGACCGGAGAGCGACAGCCGCTCGGGGCAGGAGACCTTGCTCCAGACGTTTGCGTGGTCGCGCATGAACGTGAGGAACAGGGAAAATTCCGGGCCGTCGCTGGGCTTGCCGACATCCGGGCGGCCCATGTGGTCGACGACGACGGTCGTCGGCAGGGCGGTGAAGAAGTCCCGGAGTTCGGGCAGGTCCGCTGCCTCGAAATACACGACGATATGCCAGCCGAGCCCGGCGATGCGCGCGGCGATCTCCATCAGCTCGTCCTTCGGCGTGAAGTCGACGAGGCGCTTGACGAAATTGAAGCGCACGCCGCGCACGCCAGCGTCATGGAGCCGCTTCAATTCGTCATCGGCTACGTCGCGCTTGACCGTCGCGACCCCGCGCGCCCTTCCGCCGCTCGAGAGGCAGGCGTCGACCATCGCCCGGTTGTCGGCGCCGTGGCAGGTCGCCTGCACGACGATGTTGCGGGAAAAGCCCAGATGGTCGCGCAGCGCGAACAACTTCGCCTTGCTCGCGTCGCAGGGCGTGTATTTGCGCTCCGGCGCGTAAGGGAAATCGGCCCCGGGGCCGAACACGTGGCAATGCGCATCGACGCTGCCGGACGGCAAAGGAAAGCGCGGCTTGCTCGGGCCCTCGAACCAATCGAGCCAGCCCTTGGTCTTCTCGAAACGCCCGCTGACGGGCTTCGGAGTCGCGTTCACGTCCGCGCCCCTCAGTCGATGTATTTCAGGCCGGCTTTTTCGAGCGGTTCGCGCATCTTGTACATGTCGAGGCCGAGCATGCCGGAGGCGAGCTTCGCCCGCTTGTCGCCCTCGTTCGCCTCGCGCGCCGCCGCCGCGGCGCGGGTCTTTTCGGCCCAGGCCGCCGGCACGACGACGACGCCGTCGTCGTCGGCGACGATCGCGTCGCCCGGATTGACGAAGGCTCCGGCGCAGACGACCGGCACGTTGACCGAACCGAGCGTCGCCTTGACTGTGGCTTTGGCGCTGACGCATTTGCTCCAGACCGGAAAGCCCATTTCGGTCAGAGTCTTCACGTCGCGCACGCCCGCGTCGATGACGAGCGCGCGCGCGCCACGCGCCTTGAAGCTGGTCGCCAGCAGATCGCCGAAATAGCCGTCCGTGCATTCAGCGGTGATCGCGGCGACGACGACGTCGCCCGGCTGGATCTGTTCGGCTGCGACATGCATCATCCAGTTGTCGCCCGGGTGCATGAGCACGGTGACCGCCGTGCCGGAGACCCGCGCGCGGGCGTAGATCGGCCGCATGTAGGGGTTCATCAGGCCGACGCGGCCCATCGCTTCGTGCACGGTCGCGACGCCGAACGCCGCGAGCGCGTCGACGGACGCGCGGTCGGCGCGCTCGATGGTGCGTCGGACGACGCCGAGTTCGGTCATGGCTCTCTCCTACCGGCCCCTGGCCTTCAGCGCGTTGTCGAGACGAGGATAGACGCGGCGCGCATTGCCTTCGTAGACCTTGTGGCGCTCCTCGGCGGTGAGGTTCATCGCCGCCTCGATGTAGCGCTTGGTGTCGTCGTAATGGCAGCCGGTCTCCGGATCGA
This sequence comes from uncultured Alphaproteobacteria bacterium, assembly GCA_963805295.1. Taxonomy (GTDB): domain Bacteria; phylum Pseudomonadota; class Alphaproteobacteria; order Rhizobiales; family Beijerinckiaceae; genus Roseiarcus. Next base: position 252,452 of record CAWDTW010000041.1, read on the forward strand.
TCCCGCGCACCGCGCCGATCATTTCGCTGGCGAACAGGATGTTGTCGACCGGGATCACCCTGGTCAGCAGGTCGACGCCCGGCTGATGGTAGACGCAGGTGTCGAAGAAGACGTTCCTCAGGAGGTGCTCCGTCAGGAGCGGCTTCTTCAGCTCCTGCGCGAGCCCGCGATAGCGGCCCCAATGATAGGGCGCCGCGCCCCCGCCGTGCGGGATGACGAAGCGCAGCGTCGGGAAATCCTTGAAGAGGTCGCCCTGGATGAACTGCATCACGGCGGTCGTATCGGCGTTGATGTAATGGGCGCCGGTGGTGTGGAAGCAGGCGTTGCAGCTCGTCGAAACGTGCACCATCGCCGGGATGTCGTATTCGACCATCTTTTCGTAGATCGGATACCAGTGGCGGTCGGTCAGCGGCGGGCTCGTCCAGTGGCCGCCCGACGGATCGGGATTGAGGTTGACCCCGACGAATCCGTACTCCTTCACGCAGCGCTCGAGTTCGGGAACGCAGGTCTTCGGATCGACCCCGGGGCTCTGCGGCAGCATCGCCGCGCCGACGAAATTGTCGGGAAAGAGTTTTGACACCCGATGGCAGAGCTCGTTGCAGATCGAGGCCCAGGTCGAGCTTATGGAAAAGTCGCCGATGTGATGGGCCATGAAGCTGGCGCGCGGCGAAAAGATCGTCAGGTCGGCGCCGCGCTCCTTCATCAGCCGGAGCTGGTTCGCCTCGATCAACTCGCGCAAGTCGTCGTCGGCGATCCTGAGGTCGGCGACCTTCGGCATGACGGAGGGGTCCTTGATGCCGGCGATCTGCTTATTTCGCCAGGTCTCGAGCGCCTTGGGAGCCGTCGTGTAATGGCCGTGGCAGTCGATGATCATGAACGCCTCCTGGCGGACCGTTTACGCGGGCTCCATGCCGTAACGTCGCTTTGCGGCGGCGTCAGCCGACGCCAGGTATGCGATGAAAGCGCGCGCGGCCTCTGGCTCCGCAGAGTCGCTGGACACGCCGGCCGAGAACACGGTTACGGCCTGAATCGCCGGCGGCAGAGAACCAACGATCTCAATGCCGGGTTGGCCTATCAGTTCGCTCAGTTGCTGGAATCCGAGATCGGCGTCGCCACGCGCGACCAAACTGGCCACTGGAACGCCCGGCGGAGCCATGAGTGCGCGCCCCACCACAAACTCGGTCACGCCCCATTTTTCGCACAGCGCCTTCAGGTGATCGCCGCTTGGACCCGTCGAGTAGCAAATTCTTCTCGCTTCGAGCATGGCCTGCCTGACAGCTTGTTCGCTTTCGACGCCAAGTCGCGGCGAGCCAGCGGGGACGGCAATGGCGATCTCCGATCGCGCGAAATCCACTGTGCTGTCCTTGGCTATATGGCCTTCGGCCTCCAAACTCTCCATGACTCTCGATGCCAGGACAACGACGTCCGTCGGTTCGCCGGCCCGCACCAATTTCGCCGCTTCGACCCCGCCCATGGATCGGATTTCGACCCGTATCCCATTTCGCAGCTCGTAGTCTCGAGCCAGATCAGCCAGGATGTGTCGGGTCGCCATCGACGATAGGCCCGCGATCCGACCACTCATGTGTGTCCCCGCATCACGACGCGGAACGAGCTCGTGCCTCCGCGCATGAACAGGCAGGGAATGGCCGTCTGGGACCTCTTGGTCATCGAGGGCCGCTTGCTCCTCCGGCTTACGAGCTGCGTCGAACCCGCGGAAACCGCGCAGAGAGCAACCCTCTGCGCGGCGGCCGATATTAGCTCAGGCCCCGGCCGCCGCAAGCGCGCCCAAGGCTCACGCGGCCTCCAGCACGATCATGACGGCCGCGGTGTTGCTGATCGGGATGTGGTATTTGCCGTGGACCTTGCGCACTGCGCCCGGAACGGCGGCGCGGGCGGCGAGCCAGTTCAGGAGTTCGACCCGGTCGCGGCGATAGCGCGGCAAGCCCGCCGCTTCTCGCAAGCTGCTGTAGCGCGATCGATTGATGCGGCTCGCGGCCAGCGCCGCATCGACAGCGCCCGTTTGGTGCCGCGACACTGTCACCTGACGTGCGTAGCCTTCCAACGACGACGCCAGACGCCGCAGAGACGAAGGGAGGGAATCATGCGGATGATGCTGCGCACTCGTATCGACGCGGACAAAGGAAGCGAGGCGCTGAAATCGGGCGCCATGCAGAAGGCGATCATGGGCTTCATCGAAAAATTCAAGCCGGAAGCGTCCTACTTCACCGCCGACCGCGGGATGCGATCGAGTTTCTTTGTCTTCGACATGACGGCCTCGCACCAGATGCCGGAGATCGCCGAGGCGTTTTTCGACCTCGGCTGCGAAGTCGAGCTGACGCCGTGCATGGCCCCGGACGATCTTCAAAAGGGTTTGGCGGCCGCCAGGCTGTGAAGCGCGCTGCTGCCGTCGACGCCTAGCGAGACGCGGTCCATAGCGCTTTGCCGCGCTCACCGAGCGCGGCTACAATGTCCGCGCGCGGCTGCACCGTGCGAGCGCGCGTTCACGCCGCGCGCCTGCTCGCGCCAGCGGCGCGGCGCCATGCCGGTGCGGCGCTGCACCTGCCAGTCACTCAAGGATAGGCGCTTGGCGGCATGCCGGATTCCACGATCGCCTCAGGCGCCATCGCCTTCATCGGTTTCGGAGAGGCGGCCCGCGCCTTTCTCGACGGTTGGCGCACCATTCCCGGCTTCGCGGGTTTCCGCTTACGACATCAAGATCGATTCGCCCGATCCGGAAGCGCGCGCCGGCATGCGCGCCGACTATGTCGCAGCCGGCGTGATCGGGGCGTCGAGCGCGCCCCAGGCGGTCGCGGGCGCCGAAATCGTCTTTTCCGTCGTCACCGCCGATCAGGCGCATGAAGCGGCGGTCGCCGCGCTGCCTGGCCTCGCGATGGGCGCGTTCTTTTTCGACTGCAACTCTTGCGCGCCCCAGACCAAGGAGCGCACCGCCAGGGATTTCGATGCGGCGGGCGGGCGCTATGTCGATGTAGCGGTGATGGCGCCGGTCCAACCGCGGCTGCACAGAACGCCGCTCCTCATCGGCGGCCCCCATGCGCAAGCTGCGGCCCTTGTTCTGGCCGCGCTCGACATGTCCGCGGCCATTCACGACGGCCCCGTCGGCTCCTCGTCGTCGATCAAGATGATCCGCTCGATCATGATGAAGGGGCTCGAGGCGCTTGTCTGCGAATGCGTGCTTGCCGGGCGGAAGGCCGGGGTCAGCCTCGGTCGCCTGGCAGCAGACGGTCGGCGACCTCGGCCTACGGTCGAACTCGGCGGAGGCCGGGGATTATCGCGTCCTGGCCGTCCAATCGCCGTTCGGTCTGGCGCTCGCGTCGATCCGCGAGAATCGGCTTCGCGCGGGCGCGCTCGGCATTGCCACGAGCCGGCGCATCGTGGCGATCTATACGGTGTCGGCGGCTTACGCGGGCGTCGCGGGCGCGCTGCTCGCCGAGACGACGCAGATCGCCTCGCTCGATCTCTTCGACTTCCATCGCTCCGCCGACGTTCTGCTGATGCTGATCATCGGCGGAGCGGGCAATCTCTACGGCGGACTCATCGGCGCCGCCGTCTTCATTGTGCTGAGGGACGTCATCTCCGCCGCGACCCCCGAATATTGGGAATTCTGGATCGGCGCGCTGCTGGTCGCCTTCGTGCTGACCGGCCGCGAGCGCATCCGCGACGTCGCCGTTCGCGCCGGCTCGCTCGCCGTCTTCAAGCAAGTGCGCGGGGACGCGGCGTGAGCTCGCCGGCGCTGGAGGCGCGCGGCCTCGTCAAACAAGCCGCGTGGCGCCCTGATGGCCTGGCGGGTTAAACTTTGTTAAGGCGACCGCGCGCCGGAGGCGTTTGAGCGCGCAACTGATGTTCCTCAACGTCCCGGTTACGCGTCGACGACCTCGCGCGAACGCTCACGCTTGTTTGGCAGAAGCGCGCGCAACTCGCGCAGCGCGTCGTTCGACGACAACCGCGCCGGGCGGAAGTGACGCGACAGGAACCAACCTCCGTGGCGGGGAACGCACTCCTCGAACCGGAAGCCGATCTCCCCCGGCGCGAATCCCTGGTCGGGATCGATGTCCCCGATCGTCAGAACGTCGCCCTGCGCCGGGAACCGCTCGTCCGGCTGCGGCGGCGTCAGCCAGTTCGTATCGACGCAGACGACAAGTTGACCGAAATGCCAGAAGGGACTCATCGCTCAAGCCTTTCCTTGCAAGGTTTCGACGCTGAGGCGAACGGCGGCTCGAGACGGTCGCCCCGAACTCGTTCTCCCCGGCGTCATGTCCGCATTCATCGTCGCCTTACCCCTCCGTTCGCGCATGCGTCCGATCTGTCGCAAGCCTGCCGCAGATCTTTCCGCTCGTCGGCCGGCCGAATCACCGCTTGTCCAGCGAAGCAGGAAGCATGCCAATTGAGCGCTCCGCGCTCAAGTCCCTCTGCGTTTCAACAACCCAAGTCGAATGAGGCTTTCGGCGGTCGCGACGAGCGCGTCCTCGCGCGGGCGCGGCGCCCAGCCGAGCAGACGCCTTGCCTTGTCGCCGGTGGCGTTCTTCGTCCTGCCGAGTTCCGGAATGATCTGCCGGATCGAGGGGTCGGCGAGCGCGGCGATGCGCAACAGCCAGTCGGGCAATTCGCGCGTCGGCACGCGGCGCGCGGCGGCGCCCAGGCGAGCCTTCAGTGTCAGCGCCATTTCGCGCATGCTCATGAAGTCGCCTGCGACCGCGAGAAAGCGCTCGCCCTCGGCGCGCGGGTCGGTCATGGCGCGCAGATGCAGATCGGCCACGTCGCGCACGTCGACCACGCCGAAGCGTATGCGCGGCAGGCCGGGCGCCGCGCCGTCCATCAGGCGCTGGACAATCGCGATCGACGTCGAGGTGTCGGGCCCGAGAACCGGGCCGAGCACGCCGACCGGATTGACGACGGCGAGTTCGAGGCGGCCCTCCTTGGCGACGAAATCCCAGGCCGCGCGCTCGGCGAGCGTCTTCGACTTGGCGTAGGCGCTGACGCCGCCCCCGCTAAGATCGGTCCAGCTCGTCTCGTCGAACGGCGCGCATCGCTCCTTCCGACCGTAGCCGACGGCGGCGAAGGACGAGGTCAGCACCACCCGCCGCACGCCGGCCGCGCGCGCGGCCTTCAACACCCTAAGCGCCCCGTCGCGCGCGGGAACGATGAGGTCGTCCTCGTGCTTGGGGACACCGAGCGGAAAGGGCGAGGCGACGTGCAGCACGAAGTCGCAACCCGCGACGGCCTCCGGCCAGCCGGCGTCGCGCTCGAGATCGGCGGCGGCGAACGACAGCCGGCCGTCGCCGTCCGCGCCGGCTTTTTTGAGCAGCGTCCGCACTTCAGGCTCGCGCGCGAGACTGCGGACGGTCGTGCGCACCTGGTGGCCTGCGGCCAGACACTGCAGAATGCAATGCCCGCCGATGAAGCCCGACCCGCCCGTGACCAGCACCAAGCTCATCGACAGACTCCTCGGTCCCCTGAAGCGGATGGTGGCGGCTCGCCGGGGCGGCGTCAATCGACGAGCGCCCCTCAAATCGGCTTTGCGGCCAGTTTAGCGGCGAGGCCTCATCCGATCAAAGCCTTGCGACCCCGTTTAGCGTCGTCCGCACTCCCAAGCCGGGCGCTCACGCGGCGGCTGTGGACGGGCTCATCGAAGAACCGTTCGGCGACCCGAAGCGGCGCCCCCTCCCGCGCCGCATCTCCATCGGCGGGGTAAAGTGATCTCCGGAAAAAATACCAGTTCGGCAGTCCCCCGAAGTGAGCATTGACATATTTCTGCAATTGAGAACATCAGCGGATTTGGCGGGTAACGGCTGAAACGCTGCGCCAAAAGATCGGAGATTGTGACTATGAGTAGGGTGGCCACTCCCGCAGTGGGGGCTGCGACGCCATACCCTCTGGACCGGGCGGTCCGCCTGAGCTAATCAAATTCCAGAAAACAATTGGGTACAGCGGACGTTTCGTTTCCCGCCGGCGATATCGTCTCTGACGTCCACCAGACCGCGTTACCGGATTTGGAAAATTGGGCAGCCACCAAGTCGCAACGCCTTAGCTGGATCGTTCAGCACCGCGTAAGCACAGCCGCGCTACACGCCTACGGGCTACCCAATTCTACGTTTCGATAGACAACAATCCCCCATCCGCGGCACCTCGGACAACTGGTGCTAGGCCTCTCCTGTGGCTCACGGTCGACAAGGATGAATTGAAGGACCAGCGCAACGACTTCGAGGACCTCTGCCTTTGCCGTCTGAAGGCGCTTCTTCCCGAAGATGTGGCGGTGACGATCCTGGCCGATCGGGGCTTCGGCGACGTCAAGCTGTTCGAGTTCCTCGACAGGCTCGGCTTCGGCTACGTCATCCGCTTTCGCGGCAATGTTCAAGTGGCCGCGGTGGACGGCGAGACGCGCCTGGCCGCCGACTGGGTCGGCAAGGGCGGACGGGCGCGCCTGCTGCGCGGCGCCAAGGTCACGGCCGCCCGCCACAAGGTCGGCGCGGTGGTCTGCGTCCACGCCACGGGCATGAAAGAGGCGTGGCATCTGGCCGCCAGCGACGCAAGTTCGAGCGCGGGCCAGATCGTCAAACTCTACGCCAAGCGGTGGACGATCGAGCCTGGGTTCCGGGATTCCAAAGACTTGCGCTTCGGCATGGGGCTGAGCGCGCTACGCATCGGCGATCCTGCTGTCCGGTCCCCCAACAATGTAACAACTTTGGATGCGCGGCTGATACCAAGGTACAGATTCGATCCAAAACGGTTGCGCGATAAAGCTGTATGTCGCCCAAGATCGTCCATTTCGTTGACATCTGCCACAATTACGTAATCAAATTGAACGCCCGCTACATACTCAGGCATACTAAACACTGTTCGTCCACCGACATACTATAAACGGTTCAAACTATCGCGGCTGTCAACAACGTAAAGTTTATCGCGGTATCGCCCAGCCATCCTCACCTGATCAAACGCTCTATGACTTAACGATAAGATAGCGCTTTTACCACGCCCGAAACGTTTAACTGATGAATGCGCCTTTGAAAGCGCATAGTCATATAGAGCCTGTCGATCAATTGCCTCATATGCTGTAGGAAGCTCGCCGGAAGGAAGAGCGGATTTTGCTATACCCGGAAGCCACTCCTCAGCTAGATCTGTCTCTGGAAAAGTTAAATTTACGAATACCAGAAGTTCGGCAATTTCGGGAGTATATCTGAAAACCTCACTAAATTCAAAGTCACGGAGATTCTGGGCCTGCCCTCTTTCTAGTGAAACAGTCGATCTCTGTGTTGGGAATGCTGCGTTCGCGCTGTCCTCTCCAAATACAGAGAGGAAAATCGCCCGTGGAGACTGTCGCGGATCGAGCGCCATCAGAATGACGGGTATTGATGGCTCTGGATGCTTCAAAAGATAACGAAACGTCATTCTCTCCAGTGCGTTAAACAAATGAAATTCGTCAACGAAGATCGCGTCGTACCCCAAGCGACTACGGCGAGCATCCCATCGAAAGCTGTCTAGGTATCCTATATAATCAGCCGTCAATTGGTCCACACTAATAAAATTCTCCCTCTTCAACTGTGCACGATAGCGGTCGTAGATGTCCAACATTATTTCCCGATCAGCGATCGAATCGAGTTGGATTAATGATCGTGATTGCCGTCGCCCTTTAAGATACGCGTCGCGTTTGGGGGCGCTATCACGGACTCCTTCTGCATCAAGTACCGTGGCAATTTCATTCATAATATCCCAGACAAATTCCTCGTGTCTTCTCGTGCCAACTCGTGCCTCGACAGCCTCCTTCATCTTCTCAGAAGCGGTTTTCTTGCGCGTGATCCAAGTACTTCTCTGATATGAAATCACTATATCCGAAAGAACGACGAGTTGCAGTTGTTTACCCTCGTGCGCGTCACTCGAAATTGGGCGCAGATCACCAAGATCCTCGGAGAGATCGCGAATCGCGAGGCCGAGAAGGGTGTCTATATGAATTAGCTCTTCCACACCAACCGCCGCCATTAAACCGTCTTCATCCAGACCATCTGCATAACTCTTCGCGAGTTCGGCCGCGCTGGCGTTGTGAGTCACAAAGAGAAAGCGGTATCCCTGCTTACGCTGACTTCTGAGTTTGGATTCTCGCAATAATTTAGTGACCATCGCAAGTGTCTTGCCCGTTCCAGCAGCGCCTTTTAGCCTTATCGGTCGGTCGAGGTCTGAGTTTACAAAGTCCCTTTGTTGGCGCGTTAATCGATTTTCATATAGGTATCCCAACTTCCAGCCATGAGTGACGGCGTCCACCTGCTCAGAACGAGGGAGTTGATCAAGTGTCAGCGCGGTCGGGCCGAGTTGGGCAACATTGTCGCGTTGCGGCAACGCTGCAAGTGCCTCTGAACGATACGCGAGTACCGACTCTAAGAACATAAAATTCGGCTTTAAAGCATCATAGTCACTCTGCTTTTCGGTCACATCAAAGATAAATACGCAGGGGTTAGCTGCTGGTGGAAGACGACGCCATAGAACTAACCGTCTGGCGTCGGCTCTTGAGACCGAGAGTGCTTGGAAGGAAAGGTATTTACTTCTTGTGTAGGGTCGCCAGTAAGAAGGCAACTCTCCGCTTCCGTCCAGAACAAGAATTCCAGCGTCTATTATTCGCTTAAGGGCCTCAAGACGCGCGTAATCGTCACCAAAACACGAGAATATCTTGTTATTCGCTAATTGAATAACAATTGAAGGAGCAATTGTTGTCTCGTTCCTTTCGAGTACAAAGACTGCTGGTCCTGCCTTTACAGAAATAATTTGATCGCTTTCTCCTCCGAATTCATACGATGTTGTCCAGTTTTCAGGTAGGCTAACGCCAGATTGAAATTGGCGAGCGGCCGGTAGGCTAAAAACTAACGCTTCCGCCATTCTGGGAACCTCCGAATTGAGCCTTCGAGGCCTTTATGCGGCCTAAAGCAGAGTTGAGCCGCTCCTTGTGCTCGTTGGGCAACCCAATTTTCTGAAACAAGAACGCAAAACGCTGCGCTACTGCGTACTTGTACGTTTTGGAAAGAGTTCCGAATCGATATGCGGCTTTCTCACCCCGTCTCACACTGTCGATAGAGTCGGTCAATTGGTCGCGGCGGATGGCACCGATTTGGTCTAACAGAACATAATATCCAGATGCATCCTGGTGGTCTTTCAGCGAGCTGACAAAAAAGATTTCATCGCGGTCGCTGCGAAGTTCATTAGCGGCCTGAGTGAGCGCAGCTTGACGTTGTTGATTTTTCAATTGAAGTAAGTGATCCAGGCATGATGAGCCCAAGGGCGTAGTCGCTAGCACCGCAGCAGACTTTGTTCGAGTAAGACTTGCTAGTAGCTTTGCTCTTTCTCTTTCATCAGTTATTTTTATCGAATCGGTGATAACGTCCGGAGTGTTATTAGTGATCCATGATGGAACATCCGAATAGCTGAGATTCTCGGCTTCGGCATCGCTTTCTCGCCGAAGCCTGTTTAACTGGGGGATGAGATCTCGTAAAGCTTGCTCGCGAGCAGCCACGAGCTTGGATCGGCTCCAAAATACATCGACATAGTCGGATTGACTGACGATTCGAAGATATACCAGCTCTTGATCTTGTTGTCCGTTTTCGATGTCACAGTCAGCTGTAATTATCACGCCGAATCGGCTAAGCGGCGGTCGGTTCCGCCAATCCCAAAACCCGAATACATCCCCCTGACGGATAGGCCAACTTATTTTGAAGTCGGAGTCGAGTTCCACACTGCTTCTCCCCCACTTGGCGGACAATATGGCAATCTTTATGATCGCTTGGAGGATAACCGGCTGCATTGTTGAGTCAATGAACGCAAAAGCCGGTTCGGGGCGGCATGGCTCGCGGTCGCGCACCGAGGGATCCCGTTCTAACCGGCTACTAACTTGTGGACAGCATCATCAACCGCGCCACCGCCCTCGCCATCTCCGGATTAAGCCTCACCACTCCATCGCCGCGGATCGTGAAATCCGCCGGATGCAAGGCCTCAGACTTCAGGAACGCGAGCACCGCGCGGTCCACCTTCGGCCGCTCCGGCTCCATCGGGTCACACACGAAAGCCGGGCGAGAGCCGTCGCGCTCGTCTCAGGGGCGCTTTTCGCCTTTAGGTACGGTAGGCATCAGCGTAATCTAACATGCTTGCGGCAGGGGAAGGAGGGGTGAATGCTTCGTGCTGCTCCATTCATTTGCGCCATTGCGATGCTGATGGTCGCCACGCCAACAATGGCTTCCTGTGACGAGGAAACGATCGAAACCGTGTCAAGCGACGGGGATATGATCATCTTGTCGTCTGGCAAAGCGTTCGACGTTGTGGCTGGCGATGACGCAACGGCATCAACCTGGAACGAGGGGGAGGACGTCTTGCGGGGATGTCCCGCTTGATGTTGAAAAGCGCGAAACGGGCGTCGCTGACATGAAGGTTATGCGGCCTTCGCGGTTTGAGCAAGATGTTGGTTCGAGGGGACAGCTTTCGCCTTGTGCTTTGCGAGGGCGTCCTTCAGAAGCGGAAGCTGCCTATGGGCCTTGAGGCGCCTGAAGCCCTTGGCGGCCTCCTGCATGGCGGCGCCCGTCCAGCGCAGGGCCATCGAAGGCGAGCGCCAGTATTTCACGTTGCGGCAGACGCGCCGCACCGTGCCCATGACGTTCTCGATGATGTTCGTGCAGGCCAGGGACCGCCGCAGTTCGGCCGGCAGGCCGAGCCGCGTGACGGTGAGCATCTCGTCGAGCCCTTCCAGGATCGAGGCGGAAACGCCCTCCCAGTCTTTTTCGAGACGCCGGGCGAGATTGCGAAGCAGCTGTTCGGCCTTGCCGGCGTCGTCGATCTCCCAGGCCTGGCGAAGGACGCGCCGCACTTGCGCGTGCATCGGCTTGGGCAAGCGGTCCATGATGTTGCGCGCCTTGTGAATCTGGCAGCGCTGAATGGCCGCGTCGCGTCCGAACGTCGCCCGGATCGCCTTGGAGAGCGCCTTCGAGCCGTCGACGATGAACAGGCGCGGCGCGGCAGGATCGAGCCCGCGCTCGACGAGATTGTCGATCAGCGCCCGCGCGGTCGCGGCGTTTTCCGTGGCGCCTTCGACCGCGCCGAGCGGATGCTTGTCGCCGTTCGCATCGACGCCGACCGCCGCCACCAGGGTCATGTCCTCGTCCATGTGAATGCCGTCGATCTGGATCACCAGCAAATCGAGGCCGGAAAGATCGGACGCCATCCATTCCTTCAGCCGCGCCGCCGACAGCGCGACAAAATGCCGGGAAGCCGCCGATCTCGACAGGCCTGCCCCCTTTGGCGCCGGCACGTCGCCCTCGGGCAAGCGCATCGACCGTCGGAACTTGCGCGTCGAGACGTTGATCAGCATCTGGTTCATCGCCCATTTGCCGAGCCAGTCTTCGCTTTGCGCGGCTTCCCAACTGGCAAGAGCCTGCTCCTTGCCGTCGAAGCCGCGAAGCCGGGGACGCGCCATCTCGACCTTGCCGCCGTGGAAACCGATCTTGCCCTTCGTCTTGCCCCAGCGATGCGCCTTGCGCCGACGACCCCGTTCATGGCGCTCGCCGCAGGCCGCCAGCGTGTCCTGCTCCATCATCTCGGCGAGCGCCTCGAGCCCTGCCGCAAGGCAGAACCGCTCGAAGCTCGCCGACATGCTCGCCAGCGCCTCGGTTTTAATCGCATTCGTGGGAATCGCGGTCGATGTGCTAGAGCGGTATCCGAACGGACTGAATCGGTTTGGGGATTCCCGAATCAGTTAGTTTCTGATTGATCATTCACGCCGCGAGAGGGAGGCGGCGGGGATGGCTGTTTCCGACGATCTTCGCGAGCGCGTGGTTGAGGCGGTGGTCTTGGGCGGGTTGTCGCGCAATCAGGCGGCCGCGCGTTTCAAAGTGAGCGTAGCGAGCGCGGTGCGCTGGGTGAAGCGGTTCAAGACCACGGGCGAAATTTCACCGGCGCCTTCTGGCGGCGACCGCCGCTCCGGCCGGATCGAGGCGCATCACGACTATCTGTTGGGCCTGATCCGGCGCAGCCCGGACAAGACGCTGCTCGAGATCCAGGAGCGGCTGATCGCCAATTGCGGCGAGCGCTTTGCGGTCTCCGTGCTGTGGCGCTTCTTCGACCGTCACGCGATCACCTTTAAAAAAAACGGCGCATGCCGAGGAGCAACAACGCGCGGACGTGCAAAGTCGACGCCGGGAATGGTTCGCGGGGCAACTCGATCTCGATCCGACGAAACTCGTTTTCATTGACGAGACCGGAGCCTCCACCAATCTCGCGCGCAAAAGCGGACGTTGCCGGCGCGGGCGCCGCTTGCGGGCGGCCATCCCGCACAGTCACTACAAAACGGTGACTTTGGTCGCCGGCCTTCGCCTTCGCGGCCTGACAGCGGCAAAGACTTTCGACGGACCGATCAACGCCGCCCGGTTCGAGGATTGGCTGGAGACATGCCTCGTCCCCACGCTCTCGCCCGGCGAGGTCGTCGTCATGGACAATCTCCCGGCTCACAAGGGGCCGCGGGTCGAGCAACTCATCAAGGCGGCGGGCGCGGAGTTGCGATATCTCCCAGCCTACAGTCCTGATATGAACCCCATCGAAAAAGCCTTCTCCAAGCTCAAAGCCTTCCTGCGCAAAATCGCCGAACGGACCGTCGCGGGCCTCATGCGCGCCCTCGAAACCTGCGCCGAAATCTTCAAGCCCTCGCAATGTACAAATTACTTCAAATCCTGTGGTTATGAGCACGATACAGGATGATCGGATTCCGCTCTAGGTTCCTGCATGGCGTTGCTTCCTTCTGTGGAATCAGCACCCCGAGCCTAACGGCTCAAGGCGAGCAACGCCTCTCCTCCATTTTCAACAATGAACGTAACTGCCCAGGTCGCTCGGTTTTGATCCGATTTTTGGTTGCGGGAGATTTTTCTCGACAGGGGACTCGGGTTCCGATTCAAGAGTCGGATAACTCGCAAATCACTGATCGAGCCCTCTCGGGAAGAGCTTGTTGCACTGATTCAAACGCTTTCGGCGGAGAACGCGGCTTTGAAGGCGCGGATCGCCGAGTTGGAGCGTCGGCTCGGGTTGAACAGCTCGAACAGTTCCAAGCCGCCGTCGAGCGATGGTTTGAAGAAGCCGGCGCGGGTCAGCAGCCTGCGCGAGCGTTCGGGCAAGACGTCGGGCGCTCAACCCGGTCACGACGGCGAGATTCTCCGCCAAGTCGCCAAACCCGACCATGTGATTGAGCATCACCCACCGGTCTGCTCGGGATGCGGGGAGCCGCTGACGCCCGGCGCGTCCGGGGAATACGCCGCGCGTCAGGTGTTCGATCTGCCCGAACCGCGACCTCTCGTGGTCACCGAGCACCGGGCGTTTTCGTGCCGATGCGAGGCTTGCGGGGCGACGACGCGGGCGGCGTTTCCCGAGGACGTCAGAGCGCCGGCGCAATATGGCGTCAGGATCGCCGCCTTCGCGGTCTATCTCCTGCACTATCAACTGTTGCCCGAGGATCGGCTCGTCGAACTGATGGCCGATCTGTTCGGCGTGAAGCTCGCCGCCGGCACGATCGCCGCCATGAGCCGCAATTGCGCGGGCCGTCTGCGCAGCTTCGCCGAAGCGCTGCGCGACCTCGTCGCCAAAGCGCCGGTCAAACATATGGACGAAACCGGCTTCCGCATCGGCGGCAAGACACAATGGCTGCATGTCGCCTGCACCACCTTGCTGACGTTCTATCGCACTTGCGCCAAGCGCGGCGAGATGTTGGCCAATGTCGTCGGCGTCGTCGTCCACGATCACTGGAAGCCCTACTATACGATGCAGGGCGTGTTGCATGCGCTTTGCAACGCCCACCACCTGCGCGAACTCAAGGCTCTGGTCGAAATCGAGAAAGAGGATTGGGCGCGCCAGATGCAGCGCTTGCTGCGTCGCGCCTGTCACGCCGCCCGCCTGGCGCGCGAACGCTGCCTTCCTCTCGAACCCCGATTGATCGCGCTCATCGAACGCCGATACGACGCCGTCGTCGCTCAAGGATTGGCCTTTCACGAGGCGCAAAACCCGGTCGCGCGAGCGCCGAAGAGGAGCGGCGGCGAGCGGCGCGGACGAAAACCCCGCCGAACCGGCCACAATCTCCTCTTACGCTTGCAAACCCGCAAGGAAGACACTTTGCGCTTCCTTCACGACCCCGCCGTCTCCTTCACCAACAACGAGGCCGAGCGGGATGGCCGAATGATGAAGGTGAAGCAGAAAATCTCCGGCGGGTTCCGAACCCCCGACGGGGCCGCCGATTTCGCCACCCTTCGCTCCGTCATATCAACCGCCCGAAAACAAGGCTGGAACCTCATCGAGACCTTGATGGCCACCCCCACCGAGCTGGTCGCCCGCCTCCGATTCGCATAGCCTGCTCGACAAAGCTGGGCAGTTACAATGATCGGGACATCCCCCGTCTTGCTTTGCGGTGACGTTATCATCAACAAGGACGAAGGCGGGGATAAGGTGGACGTCACGCCGCACTAGGAAGGCGTCCCCCTCCCAACCCCGCCACCCGCCTCGCCAACTCCGGATTGAGCCTCACCACCCCATCCTCCCGGATCGTGAAGTCCGCCGGATGCAACGCCTCCGATTTCAGGAACCCGAGCACGGCCCGGTCCACATTCGGCCGCTCCGGCTCCATCATGTCGAACACAAAGGCCGGCGCTCCATCCCGATCATAGTGCATGATGCCGAGCATCGGGTCATAGCCCTCTGAGACGAGCCTGATCTGCACCTGGCTTTGCAGGACCGCGTAGGCGTAATTCAGGATGGCGTTGACGGGGTGAGCTGCGTTGCGGCTTCCGCTGGCGTAGACGCGAGAATACCGAGGTCCGACGGTTCGCCATTCGTCGGGAATGGGATGGCGTGCGGATGCGCGCCATAGCAGCGATGTCGCATGCCAAGCGCGAAAATAGGTTACTGCGCTCTGAGCCTCCACGAGGCGCAGCGCGTCCACCGTCTGCGGCGGGTCGTTTGCAAGGCGAACGAGGTCATCACGGGCTCGTCGCATCGCCTTGTCCCATACTTCGGAGCGACGGAGGGATGTCTCCAAGGTCTCAATACAGCCTTCGATCTTCTTCGCTATTAGCGCGTTGCAAAATTCCATGCGCTTGCGTCGGTTCGATCGCGTTTCGGCCTGCCATGCAACCCGATCTCGATTCGCGGCGAAGCTATCGCCGCTGACGATGCATACACGCGTTGCCGGTCCAATCGATCTTGACCAGGGGAACTTTCTGCTCGTTGAGCCAGGTCAGCACATCGAAAGTGATGCTGCCGCTGCCGTCCAGCATGATGATCCGCGGCGGCAGGTCGGCGTCGCCTTTGAAGTAGCGATAGGTTTCCTGCTTCTGCGGATAGTGAGTGAAGCCGTTGCGGATGAGGAGCGTGCCGGCTTCGACCCGAAGCGAGACGCCGTGTCCGGCGAGGATCAAAGGATCAAGTGAAGGCTGTCGCCTTACTCTCTTGTCCTTCGAACCCGTACCGCGTTGACCCCAATGCCGAGAGCGGTCCGCCCACTCACGATCGTCAACCGAGCTGAGGCCTTGCAATCGCTACCCCCGTCATTTCGCCTTTCTAAGCTCCGCCATCACGCCTTGCCGCAACGCTTCAAGGTTCTCGCGCCATCCCGGTATGTTTCGAACCGCTAACCAAATTAGGAGCGCAGTCGCTTGTTCTTTGGGCGACAAGTCCGAAAAGATTTGGCGAACAAGCTTAACGTCCGGCGTACTGCCAGGTGTGATTCTGGCCTCATTCTCTCGCAGCGACAAGAACGAACTTATCAAAAACGCGAGTTCGTTTCGCGCCGACGCCAGCTGCGCTTCAGTGATCCCCTCAGGTGACAGCGAGAGGACTATTTGCGGCAATTGGTCGGTCATCGCTGCGAGGTTCTCCGCGACCGCCTGGCCAGTCACTGCGAGAATTGGTGAAGAGGGAACGCGGGCCTTGTGTTTAGCGGGCTCCGTACCAACAAGCCTCGCCATCACATGAGCCGGATCGGCCAACTCGTTTGCTTCGCCTTCGGAAAGGTTGAAAGCGCCGCTCATGGCGGAAATTACGATGCCAAGAAACTCTTTGAAGCGCTGGCGGCCAAGGCGACGGCGCGCCAGGCCAAGCCTGGTCAGCGCGTTCGGGCTCTCGGAGATTTCCGCGATGAGTTCTTCCGCAGCGTCGCTTTGCACCGGCGGTCCATCATCATCCTCGTCAGGAGTTCTCAATGGCCTCGGACGAAAAGCGTCGGAACATCTCGTGTGCTTCTCTCAGCGGGGCTCGCCAATAGCGCTCCGCCACTTTGAAGCCACGCATCCAGAGTTCCCAGCCGACCCTATCCGTCTCCCCGAAATGATCCATCAGCGCTGCACACGCGATCGCCTGGCGTAACGTCCCGCGGGGGTACATGCTCTTGGTTCCCTCCGGCCCGCCCAGGAACTCTCGATCCGGCTTCGGAATCAGCCCCGCCCGGTGCCAGTCCGCGAGCTGTCGTCGAGAGAAAGTCACGTCCTGTTGACGCGCCCGCTCAACGATCCAGTCTGCCTCCTCGGCATAATCGACTGATTCATCGGGCATTTTTGCATCCTACGCTGAAACCGCCGGGAAGGCGGGAAGCATGATGGCAGGTTCCGCGCGTCGCCCCAGAGCGCGCGAATCACGGAGCGCATCATGCCGAATCCCAAACGCGATTATCGAGCGGAATATCGCCGCCGCATCGCTCGCGGCGCGGCCACGGGCATTTCCCGCAGCCGAGCCCGCGGCCATCCAAAGCCGAGCGAGGCAGCGATTAGCTCAAAGCGTCCGCCGCGACCGATCGAAGACGATCGGCTGCAACTCGCCCTCAAAGTGCTGCGCCAGGAAAAGAGCCTGAGCGCCGCCGCGAAGGCCGCGAAGATCGCGCCTGAGCGCCTGCGCCACTTCGCGACCGAACGCGACATCATCGAGCGCCAGGGACGCCGCTGGATAGTCCGCCACCAGCTGCCGCGACGCATGCTGCTCTTTACCGACGGCAAGCCGCTTCAGGTTGTCGTCGGCGACTTCGACGCGGCATCGAAGATCGGCCGATACATGTCGGCTGTGAGCCAGTTCATCCGCAAAACCAACGATCCAACCGGGCTTCGCGAGTTCGAAGGCGTGAGCGTCACTGACGTCTCAGGGAAAGCTCACGTCTTCGAGACCCGCCCCAACGTCCTCTACCGGCTCGCGTCCGCTCACGACCAGAGCTTTGAGCACATCTACCGCATCGTCGTTTGAAGGGACCGCGGCCGATGAATAAGCGCGAATTGAATCGGGAGCGCCGCCGGCAAAGAGCGCTGGAGCGATTGGGTACGAAAACGCCGCGTTGCGTTGTCTGCGGACATGACGACCCGCACGCGCTGGAGCTTCATCATATCGCCGGCGCCGACTTCGGTGACGAAAAAGTCCCAGTCTGCCGCAACTGTCACAGGCGCCTGAGCGACTGGCAAAAGGATCACCCGCCGCGAAAGGATGACCCGCCCAGCGATGCTGAGCGCATTGAACATTCTCTGCATGGGCTTGCGGACCTGCTCGAGCTCTCAGCCGAACACCTTCGGGAGTCCGCGACGAAGGTGACCGACCTCCCGCGGAGCGCATCGAAGCACGGCGAGGGTGAGCCTTGAGCGACGATCCTTCCTCCATCGTGACCGGGGACCCGCCGGAGCCCGACCGCCTCCCGATCGCAATTCGCGCATTCGCCCCGCCGCCGCCAAAAAAGGAAGGCGAGCCGACCCGCGCCAAGCGATGGAGCAAGCCCGCGCCGCCATCCGAATGGACGCTCGTTCTTGACACCGAAACAACCATCGACGCGGCGCAACGACTCCGCATCGGCGCGTATCAGTTTCGGAAGGGCGATCAATTGGACGAAACCGGGCTCTTCTATGATCCGGCCATCGTCGGCGAGGGGGAGCTCGCCTTGCTTCGACGGCTGTGCCGCGAGAGCGGATACAAGTTACGTACCGTAGCGGAATTCGTGGATGAAGTGCTGTTTGCACGGGCCTATGATCTTCGCGCCTCGATTGTCGGCTTCAATCTGCCGTTCGATCTTTCGCGATTGTCGATCAAACACGGTTCGGCTCGCGGCAAGGTCATGCGCGGCGGGTTCACGTTCAAGCTCTCCCGGCTCGCGTGGCGGCCCGCAATTCAGGTGCGGCACCTCAACGCTCGCGCCTCATTAATCCAATTCACGCATCCGCCGAAGCGGCGGGATGGTCGTGGACAACGCAAGCGAAAGATTGCGCCCCGCAACCGGCGCGGTTCTTTTATCGATTTGAAGACGGTCGCCGCCGCGCTCCAAAGCCGATCATTTTCACTCGCGTCGCTCGCCGACTTCCTCAAGACGCCAACGCGCAAGGCTGAGAGCGGCGGACATGGGAAGCTGCTGACGGCGAAATATGTCGGCTACCTGCTTCAGGACGTCCAGGTCACCTGGGAATGCTACCAGAGCTTGCGGGACCGATATGCGCTTCACGCCCTCGAAGAAACGCCGCTTGGCAAGGTTCTCAGCGAAGCGAGCATCGGCAAAGCCTACCTCAAACAGATGGGCGTGCGGCCATTCGGCGAGGTTCAGCCCGATTTTCCGCCACACCTGACCGGCCTCATCATGAGCGCCTATTTTGGCGGTCGGGCCGAGGTGCGCCGGCGGCGGGAAATTCGCCAGGTCCTCTACTGCGACTTCCTCTCCATGTACCCGACCGTCTGCACGCTCATGGGGCTATGGCGCTTCGTCATCGCCCAAGGCATGGAATGGTCGGACGCGACTGAGACAATTCGGGCACTCGTTAATTCAACGTCGTTGGACGATTTGCAGAGCCCGGAATTTTGGCCGCTGCTGACGACCATCGTTCGCGTCGCGCCTCAAGCCGACATTTTTCCGGTGCGCGCCAAATACGACGAAAAATCGCAGACCATTGGATTGAATTATCTGACCAGCGAGACCCCGCTTTGGTTCACGCTCGCCGACGTCATCGCGTCGATATTGCCGACCGGCAAAGCGCCGGAAATTGTCGAGGCCATCACCTTTTCACCAAAAGGACCGCAATCCAATTTGCGGGCAATTTCGATCGCAGGAAATTCCAATTATCGCGTCGATCCTGCGCAAGACGATTTTTTCAAGCGTCTGATTGACCTTCGCACCTCGATCAAAACGAAATTGAAAAATTCGTCGGCATTGAATGCGGAGGCGCTCGATAGCGAGCAACAAGCGCTCAAGATATTGGCGAATTCCACGAGCTACGGAATTTTTGTCGAATTGAATGTCGCCGATCTGGACGCCCCGGAAAAGCTGACTTGCTACGGGCCGAGCGGCAAAGGCTTTTCCGTTGAGTCGTTGAAAATCGAAGAGCCGGGAAAATATTTTCACCCGTTGCTGGCGACGCTGACTACCGGGGCAGCGCGACTGATGCTCGCCATCGCCGAAAGGCTTTGCTTCGCGAAAAGCCTCGACTGGGCCTTTTGCGATACCGATAGCCTGGCAATCGCCAAGCCCAACGGAATGAGCGAAGCCGAATTTTTCGAGCAGACGCAATCGATTTGCGATTGGTTTTCGCCGCTGAACCCTTACGAGAAAAAAGGCTCGATATTCAAAATCGAAGACGCGAATTATCCAATTGCGGCTTCCGAGGACGGGCCGAAATTCGAACCGCTCTATTGCTTCTGCATTTCGGCGAAGCGATACGCCCTATTCAATCTCGGAAAATCCGGGAAAATCATTATTCGCAAAGCGTCGGCGCACGGGCTTGGGCAATACCTCGCGCCCTATGAAGCCGGCGACGCGCCGAAATCCATTCCCGCGCCGTTGGTCAATCTGGAAACTATCGGCGTCGAGCGGTGGCACTATGACCTCTGGTACAACATCATTCGCGCTGCGCTGGACGGTCATCCCGACCAAGTCGCTCTCACCTACCACGAAGGCCTGAACCGTCCTGCCGCGAGCCGCTATGGCGCGACGACGCCGGCGCTTTTGAATTGGTTCAAGCTGTTCAATCGCAACAGGGCATATGGTGACCAGGTCAAGCCGTTCAATTTCCTGAATTCGTTTCAGGCGCGATTGCAATTCCAATTGTCAGACGCGGACCAATTAGCGATCCCAAGGCGGGGCCGTCCGCGGAAGCAATCCAGCATCAAACCGGTCGCGCCTTTCGACAAAGACATGCGCAAGGCAGCGCAATTCGCCTTCGATCGCGAAACGGGCAATTCGGTCAAGGCGGACGCGCTGATGACCTACGTCGAAGCTCTAGCCCAATACCATTTGCGGCCCGAGGCGAAATTCCTCAATGGCGATTTCTGCAATCGCGGTCGGACAGAGCGACGGCATGTGGTGGCAACACAAATCATCCATATCGGCAAGGAAGCGAACAAATGGGAAGAGCGCTATTTCCTTGGCGAGGTTGACGACTCGGAAATTGAATATGGCGTCGACGAAAGCGGGGGTTCATTAGACGCGGCAATCCTGGAATTGTGCGAGAAAATCGGAGAAAGGACCGCTGCGCATACCTTGGGGGTTTCGCGGACGGCGCTGCGCCGTGCGCTGAAAAGCGGGGTTGAAGGTTTGTCGCGGGCTACGCGAGAGCGACTGCTACGCCGGATGCATTTCCCTGTGTGAAGGCGCGCGACTTCCCTGCGCTTTCAACGCGCAACCCTCGATCTTCAAGGAATTTGTCGACTAAGGTCCGATGCTTCTCACGCGAAAATCGCCGGGGACGGGGGGATTGACAACCCAAGTGTACCCTACCTGTGGACGCCAACGGCCTTCGGCTTCGGCCGCAACAACATGGGCATGCTGAGAAGACAGCCTCCCGGCTTCCCACCGGACCCTGAAGTCGCCCGGAGTTGGGGAGTTGACCACCCAGACATAGCCATCCTCAGGCAACCAACGGCCTTCGGCTTCGGCTGCGACAACATGGGCATGCTGAGAAGACAGCCTCCCGGCTTCCCACCGGACCCTGAAGTCACCGGGAGGCGGAGGATTGACCACCCAAACGTACCCGTCATCCGGAAGCCAACGGCCTTCGCCGCCGGCCGCGACGACGTGGGGTGCAGGCGCGTTTTGACTGCCTGCCGCCAAACTTGAGATCGGAATGACGTTTCGCAACACTCCCAAGGCAACAACTCGATTGTTGGCATCCAATTGAGTTGTGAAGATCGAAAATAAATAAAAGTTGCTACGAGCCGTACTAAGGCTGACAAGTGGCCCGCCAAAAAGCGAAAACAACGCTTTTCCAAGCTGATGTTCCCCGGCCGGGCCGGAATTCGGCAACTTGCTGTTTGAGCCACCCAACGTAATCATCTGTCGTCGGGTTCGTTGCGAACAGGACCACGGCGACAACTGCGACAATCGAGAGCGTGCGGGAATTCACTGTCCACCCTCAAGTCCGCACTCATTTCAATCATAAAATGATGGCTATAGCCAGTGGTTTGATAGCCCGCGAAATGGCCGCTTGCTCGGATGAATGGGCGTGGCGTCATCGCGCGGAACGTCAGGCGAATCCGGGTCGCGAAAGGCATCTCGCAGGAGCGGCTAGCTTTCGATTCCGGAATTGATCGCTCCTACCTCGGCGGGATCGAACGCGAGATGGAGAATCCGACCGTCGACTTGCTCGATAGGCGTCTTTGATCGCGACCATCAATTCGTTTTGGTCGACGATCCGGGCAGAGTCGATGCTGCAAAAAATGCAGCCGTCCGACCGTTCTCGATACCGAGCAGCCATGCCGCGAAAGTCGGTCGTGTCGCGGTCTCGCTTCATCGCGTTGCACGAATAGCAGAGTGCTTGGAGGTTGCTTAGATCGTCCGAACCGCCCGCGTTGCGTGGAACGATGTGATCGACCTCAAGAGCGTGATCCTCTGCGCTTGCGCCGCACAGCTCGCATCGGAAAGCCGCTCGCTTCAGCACCTCATAGCGCAGCGTTCCGGAAACGTAGCCGGCCGACTTGCGCCGATGCGACCAGGGGTCGGATCGCTTTTCGAGAAACTCGTCGACCTTGGCGTGACACAAAGCGATAAGCTCATGTCGCTCTGCCGCGGTCATTTCGTCGAAGCCGGGGAGCGAATAGACGCCGTCTCTGTAATCGACGATGCCCCGCTTGCGCAGCACCGCGCCAGGCATGCGCTTTGTGATCTCGCGGTAGTAGTCGAGTTGAGCCCGATCCTCGCCCAACAGCGCTCGGGCAATCTCAGATACGGACGCCTTGCCGGCGTGCTCAATCAGCGTCCGCAGCATGACGGGCTGATAGACGTGCGACATCTGCATCGCGGTAGAGATGAAGTCGCGTAGGCGGGTGAAGGCGGCGGTCGGCATGCCGCCATTCTCACTCGGTCAACGCCTTCGCGGGAGCGCGTTCGTTTGCGGCGGCGCGAGCGAATGTGATTGCAACTCGCAGGAAGAAAGGGGAAAATGCTTAGCGCGTACGTCTGACGTGACTTGAGGGCGTCGCGGAATGCGCATTCCTATTCTGTTGTGCACGGTCTCAGCGTGCGGGCTCAGTTGCGTCAGCTGGCATTCCGCCGCAGCGCAAAGCCCGAGCTTCGATTGCGGCAAGGCTCACCTTCCGGATGAAATCGCCATCTGCCGAACTCCTGAACTGGCGGAGTTGGACAACATTATTGCGGCGGCCTACGGCTACCTCAAGTCGACCCGCGGGAGGGGCTACGCAGATCAAGTTGGAGTTCCATTTCGGCGGCTGAGGCAGGCGTGTCAGTACGACACCAGTTGCATACACCAAGTCCAGGTTCAGGCGATCAACGCCTATCAGGCGGCCGGCGCGCCCATCGTGATGCCGCAGCCTTCGATGACAGGGGCGTTCGAAGCGACGAACTCTCAGAGCGATCCGTCAGCCGAGTTGCATCTGTGCCGAAATTCGAATGACGCAGCCGGCAAGATCGCACATTGTTCCGATGTCATCACACATTCGAGCAACGTTTCGGCGCTTGTCACGGCCCACAATACGCGTGGTCTCGCCCTCATGGACGCCGGCCGATTCGGCGAGGCCGTCGACGACTTCACATTCGCCATCAAGCATGAGCCGCAAATTGCGGGCTTCTACGACAACCGCCAAAACGCCTACCGTCGAAGCGGGCAACTCGACGACGCTTTGAAGGACACCAACGAAGCGATCCGATTAGCGCCTACCTATTCGTTTGTTTTTCGTGGCCGAGCGAACGTCTACAACGACATGGGCAAGTACGACCTCGCCGTGCTTGATTACGACCAGGCGATCCGATTGGCACCGAACGACGGCGGCCTCTTTATCGACCGGGGCAAAATCCTCCGGACGCAATCAAAGTTCGACCAGGCGATCTCCGATTTCTCCCACGCGCTCGATCTGGACAAGAAGTGGATTGCGGCCTATCGGGAGCGCGGCTTGACCTATAAGCTCATGGGCCAGTCCCAGCAGGCCGTCGACGACTTGGCGACCTATGATCGGCTACAGCCGGGCGACCAAGAGGTGGCGATTTGGATAACAACTGGTGTCCTTTTCCTACCAACGAAAATCGCCAACAATCCTACTATCATCAATAGGATGCCGATGTGAGAAAAGATTATCGTTATAGTGAGGAGGAGGCCGATTAATAGCAACAAGACCCCAAGAATCCTGAGAATTAACATATCAATTCCGTGTTACGACCGAGTCGTCGCTTGTTCTCTGCATCCGTTTGACAGCGCCGCTCGCGAAACCTCGCACACCCGTCCCGCCCGTCATCAACGTATCCCTAGCGGATAATGCGATGAGAATCCACGTCCAAATGGACGCAGGCGAATGACCCGGGCGCGAATGACGTATTCGCGGTGAATTCTGTAAAGTGCGGGTGTAGATTTGACCTCATGAACCACTTATCGACCGGACGTGCGGATTTCCCGCATCTCCGGCTTTCCGACTGGCCGGCTCACGAGAGGACGCCAAATGGGCAACGTCTGGATTATCGTTCTAATGGTCTACGCCGCGCCACCTAACGCTGTTGACTGGCCCGGTCCATGGACACACGGCATGACCATCGTCAACAAGGACGCGTTCTTCCAGTCTGAAGCCGAATGCCGCAATTACGCGGTGGGTTGGATTGGGCGCATTCACCAAGGAATGCTCGCTCCAATCAGGTTCGAGTGTGTTTCGTTTCCGGCGAGCCTACCGAAGGGTGCTCCGGGCGAAGCTATCGAATCCACCCTTGAAACACCTCCATCAAACTCGCCGATCTTGTCGCCACCGGTTACCCTCCCGCCGAGTGGGAACATCAGCACTTCGCCACGCTACAAGAGAACGAGCTGCGGTTCGATTGTCGACAGTAGGACAGGATTCGAATGGTTCGTCGGGCCTGATGCTGACATGACCTGGACGGCGGCCCAATCGTGGGTTCGAAACTTGGAGGCGTGCGGCAAGCAATGGGCCGTGCCTACGATTGGCGATCTTCGGTCGCTTTTCGATAAGGAGTTCGTGGCCGGTACCGGTTATTTCACGTCAGGCCGATATTGGCCGGCTCACATCGAGCCGGTCTTTTCGGCAATCGGGCAAGGCTCCTGGGTTTGGGCACAGGGTGAGCTGGCCGGCGGCAATGCTCCGGCGTTTAATTTCGATCAGGGCGTTGCCGTCAAAGTGTCGGCAAGTCATTTTTACGGGACAGTTAGAGCGTTCGCGGTGGTTCGGTGAAAACGAATTGGCGCTGCATCCGACGGATTTCACGATCCGAGCGGATGGGGTGGTGAGGCTCAATCCGGAGTTGGCGAGGCATGTGACGAGAGTATTGGGTCATTGATTTGACTCTGCTAGGACTTATTACCCTTCGGGGATGAGTCCTGGACGATGTGGACAACAACCGGCGTTCTTTTCCTACCCACGAAAATCGCCAACAACCCTACTATCATCAATAGGATGCCGATGTGAGAAAAGATTATCGTTATAGTGAGGAGGAGCCCGATTAATAGCAACAGGACCCCAAGAATCCTGAGAATTATCATATCAATTCCCTGTCCCGACCGAGCCGCCGCTTATTCTTTGCATCCGTGCTTGACACTGGCGCTGGCGAAACCTCGCACACTGGACCGAAAATTGCTAGACGAACGATAACCTGCATTGAGAAGCGGGTCGCGGGGGTCGTGGGCCGTGGGCTCCGGCTGCCCTTCGGGCATGCGGCAACAAAGGCTCATTGCATAGTACATCTCAGCGGCATTCTATATAGACGCTAAGTGCTTTGGCCTGATCTGCAAGATCGGCAGCCTTTATAGGCTGTGACGCCTCGCCGATTTGGAATTTGACGCTGTTGTCCTGAAGAAAGCTCGCAATTACTGATGCCTTGATCGCAAAATTGACGTTCTGGGGAATGTCTCCAGCATTTTTGAGAGCGTTAATGACGTTCAATTTAGAAGTAACAATGCCAACCAGGTTTCCATTTTCGTCTAGCAGTGGTCCGCCTGAATTCCCGGGCTGAACTGGGGCCGAAATTTGAATATAACGGGTGTCATCACCAATGCCAGCAAGGGCCGTCACGTTGCCCGTCGTAAAATTACCCGTGGTTGCCAAGACTTGGCTAAGCGGGTATCCAAATGCTTCAACGTTTTCTCCCAATCTAACTGCGAAGCGCAGCGACGCAACGTGTGGAGAATTAAAATCCAACTTCAGAAGAGCTAAGTCGTTAGTTGTGTCTCTGGCGACCAAACGAGCATCCACGAAATTTCCTTGACCGGTTCCGACGCGTAATTCTGAGCAATCGCGGACGACATGGGCATTCGTAATAACGCGACCGTCATTCGTGACAAAGAATCCTGTACCCGATTTCGCCGTGCGGGGTTCTTCCTGCTGAGGCCCGGGCGCGGGAGCAGGCGACGGCGTGGGAGTCGGACTTGGAGGTCTCGTCGCCTCCGCACTTGGCGCTTTGACCGTAAATGGATACGTGAAGGGAGCCCCAGTCGCCGACGACCACAGGGAGCCTGAAATTAGGGTAGCAATTCGCTCGATATGCGCGTCGGCGGCCTCGTGATTCCAGTACAGAGTAATACCAACCCCGCTCCGCCCCATCTGATGGTAGCGGACATAGGCGTCAGTAATTCCATCGGAATACGAGAGGACAAAAAACTCGTCTCGAA
This sequence comes from uncultured Alphaproteobacteria bacterium, assembly GCA_963805295.1. Lineage (GTDB taxonomy): Bacteria > Pseudomonadota > Alphaproteobacteria > Rhizobiales > Beijerinckiaceae > Roseiarcus. The sequence continues at coordinate 278,527 of CAWDTW010000041.1, forward strand.
ACAATTTGGAGTAGTAAATTTTCACACCGTTTCGTTCTAACTTATGCTGTAGTGACTCGAACGAGATGTGTAGATTGAACTCAGGAAAGAAATCATAAGTTAGAATGAACCCATATGAAGAGTTAATAAATTTTAGACCAGTTGAAGTGACTTGTTCCGTTACAGGCAAGCCAAGCGGCACCCATATTTGGCTGTTGGCCAACGGATGCGGATGCCTAATTAATACAAAACCCCACCTGTTCAAAAAGTTTCCGCCAAGCGACGCTAACCGGACCATCTGTTCATTGTTTATAATTCCAAGTGGCACAAACCCATTATCAACTTCGAATTGACATATTGCGTTGAATAATCGAGTACTGAAATCAACGTTGGGGACAACCTGCCAGTATCCAGCCGCTGTCAAGAGAATTTGTAATTTAATCCTTTGATCGATATTCAATTGCATGAACGCGTTTTCCGCTTCGGCGTAACCAGGTGGCCGCGTCTGCGCGCTCGCTTCGATTGGAATTACAGAAAATGAAATTGAAACGCACCCGAATAGACTGAGGAGCACGAAAAGTGCCTTGTATAAGCGGACGCCGTTGAATGAGATTCGATACGCCATTCCACACCGCCTGCACAAGCCTGCGGCCAAAACTCACTGACCAGGGACCAGCCGCTTCAGTGAGTGTATAGCCCGCGGGAAACGAAACGTCCGCGGTGCCCAATTATTTTCTGGAATTTGGTTAGCTCAGGCGGACCGCCCGGTCCAGAGGGTATGGCGTCGCAGCCCCCACTGCGGGAGTGGCCACCCTACTCATAGTCACAATCTCCGATCTTTTGGCGCAGCGTTTCAGCCGTTACCCGCCAAATCCGCTGATGTTCTCAATTGCAGAAATATGTCAATGCTCACTTCGGGGGACTGCCGAACTGGTATTTTTTCCGGAGATCACTTTACCCCCGCATCTCCATCGGCGCGCCATTTCCATCGCCGAATTTAATCTTTTCAAGCCTTTGCGGCGCCATTTCCATCGGGCCCGCATCCGAACCGCAAGCTCCGCGGTATCGTCGCGCGCCTGACCGCCCGGAGCCGGCGACGGGCAGCGCATGCGTCGAGCCCCGTCCCTCGAAACCCTTTGTCGGCAGCAGCGAGGCGCCCCTCGAGATGACGGGGTGGACGCGCGCGTGCGGCAGGGCGCCATGGGCCGGCAATACCGTCCTCTCGAAAAATCCCGTTCACCGAGGCGCCGCCCCTTCAGCGCTGAGGGCGAGGCCGGAACGCCAGCCTCGCCCGAGAGGGCTCACCTTCAGAGCCACAGAAACACCATAACACAGATTTCAGTTTTTAAAAAAACAAAATCGCACGCCCGCCGCTTGTCGGGATCGCTGGCTTCAGGCAAGTTGACGCCCTTGCCGTCGCCTCCGCCCAGCGGCGCATTGGCGAACGGAGCGCCCGCAGGGGACGCGCACGGGGAGACGAACCATGCTGAAACGTTTGCTTATCGCCGCGGCCGCCGCGCTGACGATCTCGGCCGGACAGGCGCTCGCCGGTTCCCCCTTTGCCGCGATCTATTCGTTCGGCGACAGCCTGTCGGACGTGGGCAACGTGTACCTTGCGACTGGCGGACTCGAGCCGGCCAGCCCTTATGTCAACGGCCAATTCAGCAACGGCCCGGTCTGGGTGCAGGACCTCGCGACGGCGCTGGGCCTTCCGGCGCTGACTCCGAGCCTGATTGGAGGGACCGACTACGCGTGGGGCGGCGCGACGACGGGCTATTCCGCCACGAACAACCCGCTTGTTCCGAATCTCACGCTGCAGATCGGGACGTTCGGGCTCGAACACTCCTTTATCGCGCCCTCGAATGCGCTCTACACGTTCTCGATCGGCGCCAACGACCTGTTCGGCATTCTGAATGCGGGGTTGAGCGTTCCCGTTGCTGAAGCGGAGGCCGCCGGGGCCGCCGCAACCGTGGCGGAGGACGCGGGCGCACTGCAAAGCGAGGGCGCAAAAGACCTCGTACTGTTCGACGTGCCGGACCTGGGCGTAACACCCGGGATCACGGCTCATGGTCCTACCGCCTCCGCGGAGGCCAGTGCCCTTTCGGCATATTTTGATCAGCAGGTGCTGACAGATCTCGCGCCGGTCGAGGCCGCCGGGCTCACGGTGTTCGATCTCGACACCTACGCCTTCATCGACGAGGCGGTGGACGATCCGGCCAAGTTTGGCTTCTCCAACGTCACCGATCCGTGCTGGACCGGCGCCTGCACCGGATTCGCGACCGGCGGCACGCTCTGCTCTCAAGTTCCTGCGGTGCAGGACACGTATCTTTTCTGGGACGACGTCCATCCGACCGCGGCGGCGCATTTGCTTGTCGCCGAAGCGGCGTTGAGCGCGATTCCCGAGCCCTCGACCTGGGCGATGATGATGCTGGGCCTCGCCGGTCTCGCCGTCGTCGGGGCGCGCAAGGGCCGAGCGGCGGCGGTCGGCTGACCCGGGCAGGGTCGGCGGCGACGTCGCGGCGGCGCAAAGCCGGCCGGCGCGCGCTGCGCCGTCGTCAGCTCGCCTGATGTCCGCCGCTCAGCGGCACGAAAGGGATGACCTTGCCGCCGAAAAAGTCGGATCGCGTCACCGAGGGCGCGCCGTCGGCCCCGACCCGCTTGACCACCTTCAGGATATGCTGCGCTCCCGGCGGGCCGATCGGAATGACCATGATTCCGTCCGGCCTCAACTGCTGCAAGAGCGGCGGCGGGATGTGGTCGATGCCGCAGGTGACGATGATCTTGTCGAACGGCGCCGCCTCCGCCCAGCCGTAATAGCCGTCGCCGCTGCGGGTCGAGATATCGGCGTATTCGCGATAGCCCTTGGCGATGAACCGGTCGTAGACGCCGCGGGTGCGCTGGGCGAGTTTGGGGGATGATCTCGATCGAATAGACGCGGCTGGTCAGATAGGTCAGCAGGGCCGACTGATAGCCCGAGCCGGCGCCGATCGCCAGCACCTTGTCGCCGCCGCGGACGCCGAGCGCGCTCGTCATCCGCCCCATCGTGCCGGGCGGGGTGATGGTGACGCCGAAGCCGATGTCGAGATAATGCCCGACATAGGCCTGATCCCGGTCCTGCGGTAGCACGAATTCCTCGCGCGGGCGCCACTGCAAAGAGGACGACCTCTGCGCGTTGCGGCGCTCCTTGATCTGCCTCCCAGGAAGGTCGAGAGAGGCGGTTCGGCCGGGGAAAGAGCCGGCGTCAGGCGGGCCGGCGGCGCGCTCAGAGCCGTCCGACGAACAGCAGAATCAACAGCAGGATCGCGGCCGCCGCGAAGCAGGCCATCGACACAACATAGGCCGTCTGCAGAGTGATGGTCTTCCACCAGAGGATGCGCGACAGAGTCGCGCATCGCACCGGCAGCCCCTCGAGCTCGGCCTCAGTGTCGGCGATGAAGTCGAAATCCTCCGGATCCGGGTTGCGCCAGATCGGGAAGCGCTGCCGCCCGGCGCGGGGAAATCGCGGATAAACCGAGATCAGCAGGTTGATAAAAATGATCATGAACGGCGTCAGGATGACCGGTACGCTCAGATACCACGGATAGAGTGCGTGGAACTGCACAACCGTTAACATCATGATCGCGACGAACAGCACCGCGATGAGCGCCTTGATGTCGCTGAGGCGGATCGAGTCGCCGTAGCCGGCGATGAGATCGCGCAACTGAGCGTTTTTGTCTTTGGCCATCAAACGCTCCACTCGCCCGAGGCGCGCGCCCCAGCATCATGTAAACCAGAGGTATAGAAGCAGAAACAAGGTCAGGAAGACGCAGACGATCGCCAGGAGGAAGGCGGCGCGTATCCACAGCGTCTTCCACCAGAGAATGTCGGACAGCACGGCGCAGCGCAGCTTCAACTGTTCGATGTCGTCCTCGGTCCCGGCGACGTTCTCGAAATCCGCAGGCGTCAGGTTGCGTTCAACGCGGAAGTTCCTCGCGCCGCGCTTGGGATAGCGCGGAATAAGCACCATGAACAAACAAGAGTAGACGGTCACGAAAGGCAGCAGCACGAGCTGGACCGGCAGGTAGCTCGGAAAAGACGTGTAGTTATAGAGGACCGAAATCATCATGAACTCAACGAACAAAAAAGCGATGTTCGCCTTGGTATCGCTCGCCCTGATCGCTTCGTTATATCCTGCGGCCAGACTGCGATAGGGTTGAGTAGGATTGGAAAGGGGTTTGTTCATCCGAGTTTCGGACGCTCCCACTGGGCCAGGCGCGAGAGGCCTCTAAAGCGGCGTTGCGGGTGAACCCCTCGTCTTCAAACATGAGAATCGCGTGAAGCGCGACGGTCTGTCAAGTCGGCGCGCAACGTCAGCCAACGTCGCGAGCAAGTTAGCCGACTTGCCGGACGAACTCCGGCGTGGCCGGAAATTCAGCCTTTTCTGCGGTCCTGCCAAACCCGAGGCGCCAAATCCCGGCGCTGACGGCGTCGGGGATGGCCGCCCGTCGCCTTTCCGTCAGCTCGCCTGATGCCCCCCGCTCAGCGGCACGAAGGGGATGACCTTGCCGCCGAAAATGTCGGAGCGCGTCACCGAGGCCGCGCCGTCGGCGCCGAACCGCTTGACCACCTTCAGGATATGCTGCGCTCCCGGCGGGCCGATCGGAATGACCATGATTCCGTCCGGCCTCAACTGCTGCAGGAGCGGCGGCGGGATGTGGTCGATGCCGCAGGTGACGATGATCTTGTCGAACGGCGCCGCCTCCGCCCAGCCGTAATAGCCGTCGCCGCTGCGGGTCGAGATATCGGCGTATTCGCGATAGCCCTTGGCGATGAGCCGGTCGTAGACGCCGCGGGTGCGCTGGGCGAGCTCGGGGATGATCTCGATCGAATAGACGCGGCTCGTGAGATAGGTCAGCAGGGCCGACTGGTAGCCCGAGCCGGTGCCGATCTCCAGCACCTTGTCGCCGCCGCGAACGCCGAGCGCGCTCGTCATCCGCCCCATCGTGCCGGGCGGGGTGATGGTGACGCCGAAGCCGATGTCGAGATAATGCCCGACATAGGCCTGATCCCGGTCCTGCGGCAGCACGAACTCCTCGCGCGGCGTCATCAGGAAGGCGCGCTTGTCGGCGGCGGTCCAAAGGTCGTTGAACGAGAGGACCACACGATAGCGGTCGAAGCGCCGGCCGAGATAGACCGGGTCCTCGCCGCGGTTAGCGGCCATCCAGGCGACATAAACCGCCTTGTCGTTGAGCGGCGGCCACATGTCGCCGCGGAAGGGCGTCGCCGCCCGGGCGGGAAAGGTCGCAAGGCCCGCGGCTGCGCCGATCAAAAATTCCCGTCTTCTCATTCAACAATCCTCTCGGGCGAAGGCGCCGCTTCGGCGGCCTTCATAAGAATGTTCGGCTCAATTGCTTGGCGCAGTCTAGGCGAGACAGCCGACAAAATCACCCCTCCCTGATGTCCCGCAATGTCGCGACCACCGCCGATATGGTGTCGCGGGGCCGGCCCATCAATCATTGTCACCCGCGCGAACGCGGGGGTCCAGATTGCCGCAACGCATCTCGGAGACGACGATTTCACCACCCCTCCCGCCGCGCGAGCGGGAGCTTCTGGATGCCCGCGGTTCGCGGACATGACAACGATCGACGGCTGGCAAGGTGGCGCTAGTCCGCGGCCGCTCCTATGGAACGCGAGGCGGCGCGTTCTTTCGCCGGGCCTGCCCAATGGCTCAAATTGAGCGCGCAGTTGATCAACCGACATGGCTGTAGGCCTGGGGAAAATTGCCCAGCATGCGCCCGCTCGCCGGATCGAACTCTTCCGCGAGCAACCCCACGTCATTGCAGCGGGCGAGCAAACGTTCGAACAACCTTTGAGCGTCTTCATAGCGGCCCTGCAGAATGTAATTGTCCACCAGCCAAAAGCTGCACGCCAGGAACGCCCCCTCGCCCGGCGGCAGGCCGTCGCTCGAGTTATCGGGTTCGTACCGCAGAACGAATTCATCATTGAACAGCAACTTGTTCTCGATCGCTTTCAGCGTTCCCTGGATCCTCGGATCGTCTGCGGGGAGGAAACCGACCAGGGGGATCAGCAGCAAGCTCGCGTCGAGCCGCTTGGCGCCGTAGGCCTGCACAAAGCTGTTGAGATCGCGGTCGAATCCGCGCTCGCAGACCTCGGCGTGAATTTCGTCTGCGATCTCCCGCCACCGCCGCCCGGGTTCGCGGAAGGCTTGAACCCCAACATCATCCGCGGCGCGATCGAATGCGACCCAGGCCATCACCTTGGAATGAACGAAGTGCTGCGGTCCGCCGCGCACCTCCCAAATCCCTTCATCGGGCTGCCGCCAGGCTTCCGCGAGATACTCCAGGATCAGCGGGCGTAAGGCCCGGCCGCGCTCGACCGGCTCCATGCCGGCCTTGTACGCCTGAAACATCGCGTCCGCGATCTCGCCGAAGACATCGATCTGCATCTGATCAGAGGCCGCGTTTCCGATCCGCACCGGTGAAGAGTCCGCGTAGCCCTTGAGCCAGGGCAGGACCAATTCCGGCAGCCACCGCTCCCCGCCCACGCCATACATGATCTGCACCTGGTGCGGGCTTCCGGCGATCGCCCGGAGAAGCCAATCCCGCCACGCGCGCGCTTCGTCGTGATATCCGAGCTTCATCAGGGCCAGGATCGTGAATGTGGCGTCCCGCACCCAGCAATAGCGGTAATCCCAGTTCCTGACGCCCCCGAGTTGCTCGGGAAGCGAAGTGGTCGCTGCAGCGACGATCCCGCCCGTCGGGGCGTAGGTCAAAGCCTTGAGCGTAATGAGCGAGCGTTTGACGGCTTCGGTCCAGGGCCCGACATCGGGACACCGATCGCTCCATTCCCGCCAGAACGTCTCCGTGCGCTCCAGCAATTCGAAGGGATCGATCGCGCTCGGCGGACCCTGAAACGAGGCGCCGTAGGAAAGGACAAAGGCGACGGATTGGCCATCCTCGACCGTGAACTCTCCAACCGTCTTGAGATCTTCGCCGCGGAGCGCCACCTGACCTCGCAAGAACCAGACGCTCGGGGCCGGCGACCGCGCTGATCGCCCCGTCATAGAGACGTCTGACCCAGGGGACGGTCGATCCATAGTTGAACCGAGCGACGTACTCGGTGCGAAAGTCCACGCGCCCGGATCGACCCATGACGATCCGCACGAGGTCGGCGCCATCCGCCGGAGGCATGAAATCGACAATTGCGGCGCGGCCCGTCTCGGTTTGAAATTCGGTCTCGAGGACGAGCGTGCCCGGACGGTAGCGCCGTTTCACGGCGAGCGGAGCAACGGTCGGAGCGATGAGCCATCGGCCATTCTCGGGCGTCCCGAGCAGCGCGGCGAAGCACGCCGCCAAATCGAAACGTGGCCAGCACAGCCAGTCGATCGAGCCGTCGGAGCCGACCAGAGCCGCCGTTTTGCAGTCGCCAATGATGGCGTAATCTTCAATTCGCAGCGCCATGGGGTCCTCTCGCGAAGCCTAGACGCCGATAATCTTTGGGTCGAGTCCTCATGCACAACGTTCGCCGAGTCATCAAGGGCCGGCGCCAATGTCCTGGCGGCCTCGCTGGCGGGTCCTTACCAGATTTGGTCGCGCGGCAGACACCTAGCGCGCGAGTTTTTCCGCGAGGAACGCGCCGAGGTCCCGCCTCGATCGTTTCGCGGCGTTGGGATCGTATTTCAGCGTCATGCCCATGACGCTCTTGCCGCCGGCGAAGGCGGGATCGTCGAAGCAATGGCCGGCGCCCGGATAGACGACGAGCTTGACGTCCCCCGATTGCGTCTTCATGAGCCGCTCGCAATCGGCCGCCGGCGTGACGTCGTCGGAACCGCCGACGAGGATGAGGGTCGGGATCGCGAGCGGCAGCGTTTTCCTGGTTCGCGCAGGGCGGATAGAAGGCCGCGGCGGCCCTGAAGCGGAGGCCGTCGGGGAGGGCGTAAGCGGAAGCGAAGCGCGACGCGGCGATCGAGAGCGCCGTGTCGGCGCCTTGCGAGAACCCGACCGCGGCGATCCGCGCCCTGTCGACATAGGGAAGCGTCGCAACGAACGCCAGAGCGCCGTAAGCGTCCGCGACGCCTTCGGGGAAATCGACGGCGCAGGTTTGCTTGAGGCCGCGGGTCGCAAAATCGTCGACGAACAGCGCCACATAGCCGGAAGCCGCGAGCGCGGCTTCGATCGCGCGGCGGTTCGACGGCAGGCCGAGGCAGGAGTGCAGGAGCACGACGGCCGGGAACGGCCCGGCGCCCTTCGGCTTCGCCAGATAGCCCTGGACGTCCGCGCCGTCCGAGACGCCGGACTGACCGCGCGGCGCGGCGCTCTGGAATTTCGCCAGCTCCTCGGCCGCCGCAGACGAGGCCCATTGGGGTCCGATCAGCGCCGCGAGCGCGAAGCCCAGGATAGCGAAACGGCGCAAGGGGGCTGACCTCCGTGAGGACCCGGCCGCGCAGCCGGCCTCGCAACAAAGCCGATCGCCGACGCAAGGGTCAAGCGCCTGTCTCGATCCCGCGCGACAGCATCCACGGCCGTGATCGTCGCCGGGTCGAGCGCGCATGACAACCGCTTCGCCGCAGGGCTAAGATGCTCGTCAAGAGTCGCGCGCTTCTTGGCCGCGGCGCCGGAGGAACGCGTCATGAGCGCACGCCTTTCGCTGCATGTGCCGGAGCCGAGCGTGCGGCCGGGGGGCAGGCCCGATTTCAGCCATGTCAGCGTGCCCGAGGCGGGCGAGGTTCCGCGTCCGCCGATCGACGTCAGCCCTGCGGAAATCCGCGACTTCGCCTACTCGATGATCCGCGTGCTCGACGACAAGGGCGAGGCGGTCGGCGACTGGGCGGGGGCGCTCTCGGCCGAGGAGTTGCGCAAGGGCCTGCGCGACATGATGCTGACCCGCGCCTTCGACGCGCGCATGCTGCTGTCGCAGCGCCAGGGCAAGACGTCGTTCTACATCACATGCCTCGGCGAGGAGGCGGTCGCGACCGCCCATCGCAAGGCGCTCGCGCCAGGCGACATGTGCTTTCCGACCTACCGCCAGCAGGGGCTGCTCATCGCGGCCGGCTGGCCGCTGGTCGACATGATGTGCGAGATCTTCTCCAACGAGAAGGATCGCCTCAAGGGCCGCCAGCTGCCGGGCTCTATTCGTCGAAGGAGGCCGGCTTCTTCACCGTCTCCGGCAATCTCGGCACGCAATATCCCCAGGCCGTCGGCTGGGCGATGGCCTCGGCGATCAAGGGCGACACGAAGATCGCCTCGGGCTGGATCGGCGACGGCGCGACGGCGGAGACCGACTTCCATTCGGCGCTGGTGTTCGCCTCCGTCTACCGGCCGCCGGTCATCCTCAACATCGTCAACAACCAGTGGGCGATCTCGTCCTACCAGGGCATCGCCGGCGGCGAGAGCGCCAAATTCGCCGCCCGCGCGCATGGCTTCGGCATCGCCTCGCTGCGGGTCGACGGCAACGACTATCTCGCCGTCTACGCCGTCTCGAAATGGGCGGTCGAGCGGGCGCGCGCCAATCTGGGGCCGACCCTCATCGAATGGGTCACCTACCGCGCCGGCGCCCATTCGACCTCGGACGATCCGTCGAAATACCGGCCCAAGGACGAATGGGCTGCCTGGCCGCTCGGCGATCCGATCACGCGGCTGAAAGACCCATCTCGTCCTGCACGGCGAATGGAGCGAGGAGCGCCACAAGCAGATGCAGGCCGAGGTCGACGCGGAAGTGCTGGAGGCCGCGAAGGAGGCGGAAAGCCACGGCACCCTGCACGACGGGCCGAAGCCGAGCGCCGCCACCATGTTCGAGGACGTCTACAAGGAGATGCCGCGCCATCTGCGCGAGCAGCGCCAGCAGCTGGGAGTGTGAGCCGATGCCGCGCCTGTCCATGGTCGAGGCGATCCGCGACGCGATGGACTGCAAGATGGCCGAGGACGAACGCGTCGTCGTGTTCGGCGAGGACGTCGGCTATTTCGGCGGCGTCTTCCGCTGCACCGAGGGCCTGCAGCGCAAATACGGCAAGTCGCGCTGCTTCGACGCGCCGATCAACGAATCCGGCATCGTCGGCGTCGCCATCGGCATGGGCGCCTACGGCCTGCGGCCGGTCGCGGAAATCCAGTTCGCCGACTACGTCTATCCGGGCTACGACCAGATCGTGTCGGAGGCGGCGCGGCTGCGCTACCGCTCGGGCGGCGAGTTCTTCGCGCCGATCGTCATCCGCATGCCGTGCGGGGGCGGCATCTACGGCGGACAGACCCACAGCCAGAGCCCGGAGGCGCTGTTCACCCACGTGTGCGGGCTCAAGACCGTCATCCCGTCGAACCCCTACGACGCCAAGGGCCTGCTGATCGCCTCGATCGAGGACGACGATCCGGTGATCTTCCTCGAGCCGAAGCGGCTCTACAACGGGCCGTTCTCCGGCCATCCCGACCAGCCGGTCACGCCCTGGGCGAAGCACCCGCTCAGCGAGGTTCCGGACGGGCGCTATGTCGTGCCGCTCGGCAAGGCGGCGGTCCGGCGCGAGGGCAAGGGCGTGACCGTGCTCTGCTACGGCACGATGGTCCATGTCGCCGAAGCCGCGGCCGAGGAGACCGGCGTCGACGCCGAGATCATCGATCTGCGCACGCTCTTGCCCCTCGACATCGACGCGATCGTCGCGTCGGTCGAAAAGACCGGCCGCTGCGTCATCGTCCACGAGGCGACGCTGACCTCGGGCTTCGGCGCCGAGCTCGCGGCGCAGGTGATGGAGCGCTGCTTCTATGCGCTCGAGGCGCCGATCGAGCGCGTCGCCGGCTGGGACACGCCCTATCCGCACGCGGAGGAATGGGACTATTTCCCCGGTCCCGCGCGCGTCGGCCGGGCGCTGCTCAAGGCGATGGAGGCGTGACCGATGGGCGCGCGCTCGATCCGGATGCCCGACGTCGGCGAAGGCGTCGCCGAAGCCGAGATCGTCGAATGGTCGGTCAAGGTCGGCGATCTCGTGCGCGAGGACCAGGTCGTCGCCGCGGTGATGACCGACAAGGCGACGGTCGAGATCCCGACGCCGGTCGCAGGCGAGGTCATCGCGCTCGGCGGCGGGGTCGGCGACGTGCTCGCCGTCGGCGCCGAACTCATCCGCATCGACGCGCCCGGCCTGCCGGATTCGCCGCCCGCGCCTCCGCCGCAAGGGGGTCGCGAAAGCCGCGGCGGCGGCCGTCGCGCAAGCCGAGCCGCCGCGCTCGCGGCGCGTCGCGCCTGTCGCCGAGGAAGCGCCTGTCGCGCCGCCGTCGCGCCCTCCGCCGCCGCGCGCCGCGCCGCCTCAGCCGCAACGCGGCGCGCCGCGGCCCCGCCGGCGAGAAGCCGCTCGCGTCTCCCGCAGTGCGCCTCAAGGGCGCGCGAAGCGGGCGTCGACCTGCGCTTCGTGCGCGGGACGGGACCGGCGGGGCGGATCACCCACGACGATCTCGACGCCTATATCGCGAACCCCCCCGAGGCGCCGGCGAAGGGGCCGGGCCGGCAGCCGAACCTCAGCGTCGAGACGGTCAAGGTCGTCGGCATGCGCCGGCGCATCGCCCAGAACATGGCCAAATCGTCGCGCCGGGTCGCGCATTTCTCCTATGTCGAGGAGGTCGACGTCACCGCGCTCGAGGAGCTGCGCGCCGCGCTCAACGCGCGCGCGACGGAAGAGCGGCCGAAGCTGACGATGCTGCCGTTCCTCATGCTGGCGATCGTCAAGGCGGTCGCCGACTTTCCGCAGGTCAACGCCCATTACGACGACGACAACGAGGTCATCGAGCGCTTCGGCGCGGTCCATCTCGGCATCGCGACGCAGACGCCGGTCGGGCTGATGGTTCCGGTGGTGCGCCACGCCGAGACTCTCGGCCTGCACGAGGCCGCGCGCGAAATGCGCCGGGTCAGCGAGGCGGCGCGGCAGGGCGTCGCGCACGCGCGAGGAGCTTTCCGGCTCGACGATCACGCTGACCTCGCTCGGCGCGCTCGGCGGAATCGCCTCGACGCCGGTCGTCAATCGGCCGGAGGTGGCGATCGTCGGCGTCAACAAGATCGTGGTGAGGCCGGTCTGGCGCGACGGCGGCTTCGTTCCGCGCAAGATGATGAACCTGTCGTCGTCCTTCGATCACCGCGTCGTCGACGGCCACGACGCCGCGACCTTCATCCAGCGCGTGCGCGCGCTGCTCGAAGCGCCCGCCGCGCTCTTCATCGAGGACTGAATGAACGAGCTTCGCTGCAAGGTTCTCATCATCGGCGGCGGCCCCGGCGGCTATGTCGCGGCGATCCGCGCGGGCGAACTCGGCCTCGACACGGTGCTGGTCGAGGACGGCCACTTCGGCGGCACCTGCCTTCACGTCGGCTGCATTCCCTCGAAGGCGATCATCCACGCCGCGGATGCGGCGCACGCGCTCGCCGATCCGCCTGGCGCTGAACGCCATCGGCCTGACCCTCACGCGAGCCGACACTCGACTTCGCGAAGACGATCGCCTGGAAGGATGCGATCGTCGCGCGGCTCTCGACCGGCGTCGGCGCGCTCCTGAAGAAGGCGGGGGTGCGATCCTTGCGCGGCCGGGCGACCATCGTCGACGGCAAGAGCGCGATCGCGCACGCCGACACGGGCGATCAGCGCATCGCCTGCGAGCATCTCGTCATCGCGACCGGCTCCGAGCCGACGCCGCTTGCCGCGCTGCCGTTCGACGGCGAGGATGTCCTGTCCTCGACCGAGGCGCTGGCGCTGACCAAGGTTCCCGAGACGCTCGCCGTCGTCGGGGCGGGCTATATCGGCATGGAGCTCGGCATGGCCTTCGCCAAGCTCGGCGCGAAGGTGACGATCATCGAGGCGCTGCCGAAGATCCTGCCGCTCTACGACGAGGAGCTGACCCAGCCGGTCGTGCGCCGCTCGGCCGATCTCGGGATCGAGACTCTTGTCGGCGCGCGGGCGCTCGGCTTCGCCAAGGCGGCGCTCGAGGTCGCCGGCGCGGACGGCGCCCAAAGGGCGATTGCGGCGGACAAGGTTCTGGTCGCGGTCGGGCGGCGCGCCCGCACGAGCGGCTTCGGGCTCGAGAGCCTCGATCTGACCATGGCCGGCCCGTTCATCCGCGTCGACGACCGCTCCGCGACCTCGATGCGCAACGTCTGGGCGGTCGGCGACGTGACCGGCGAGCCGATGCTCGCCCATCGCGCCATGGCGCAGGGCGAGATGGTCGCCGAGATCATCGCCGGGGAGAAGCGCGCCTTCGACCGCGTCGCGATTCCGGCGATCTGCTTCACCGATCCGGAGATCGTCGCAGTCGGCCTCTCGCCCGACGCCGCCAAGGCGGCACATGGCGAAATCCTCACCGGCCTCTTCCCCTTCCGCGCCAACGGCCGGGCGATGACGAAGCAGGCCGACGAGGGGTTCGTGCGGATCGTCGCGCGCGCGGACAATCACGTCGTGCTCGGCATCCACGCCGTCGGGGCGGGCGTCTCGGAACTCTCGGCCGCCTTCTCGCTGGCGCTGGAGATGGGCGCAAGGCTCGAGGACGTCGCCGGCACGATCCACGCCCACCCGACGACAAGCGAAGCCTTCCACGAGGCGGCGCTGAAGGCGCTGGGCAAGCCGCTGCATATTTGAGGGATGCGCCAAACGGCCGCCGCGTTCGCAGCGCCGGTTGTGATTTTTCCGGTAGAGCAGCCCGGGAGCCGTTGCGCAGACTGCAACGACGCGAATCGACGTTCAGCCGACATTGCGGGTCGCGACGGCGAACGCCGCAAGTGGGGCGGCAAGGGGTCGTTGATCTCGTGACCTGGAGGGGAAGGCTCCGCTCGAAGATTCCGGTCGCACATCGGCCAAGACCCGGATTGTGACGGATATCACAGCGGATCTTTCGCCGGTCTGGTAGACCTTTTGGCAAATTCCTTTCGATATCGGAGGATTCCTTGGGCGTAAAGCGGCCCTTAAATGGATGCAAAGGAAGGGCGGAGTTGGCCTGCAGCCGTCGTGCCACTTTGACGCAGAACTCAACGGCAAGAGGGCCGAGCGATCGACTGGAATGCTCACGTCTTACCACATGTGTATCAGCAAACGGTGCGCTAGTTATCGTTTCGGCATCGAGGACCTGCGCCAGGACAAGCGCTCGCACGCGACTGCTCACTTCGTACATGCCCGGCGCAGGCGCTTCCACATGCCCGGGTTCAGTGTTAGCCTTTCGAAATATTACGCGGTTTCGGATAGCTCGGGAGATCCCGGCCGTGAAAAAAGTTCTTCTTATCGTATCGGCGTTTGTCTGGATCATTCCGGCTACGCTCTGCACAGCGCGGGCGACCCTCGGGTGGCCGGAAGTCATCGGCCTACTCACCAAGGCTCGGACGCAGGCGACGACCTGTGTCCAGGTGCTTAAGTCCAACGGGGACAAGGCCGCTCTCGCAAGTGCCCAGCTGACCTATGGCATGGCCGAGGGCGAGATGGACGGCGTCATCGCCGGGCTGACGACAGCCCTCGTCGACGGCGGCAATCCCGACAGTCTGCCGACGGCTCGAACCAGCCTCGAGACGGCGGGAAAGGGCCTGAAGGAGATTTGCGACGCCGCCGTCAAGACGAGTTCCCCCAACACGAAGGGCGTGTGGGAAGAGGTCGCCAAGGGAGCAGTCGAGCCCTTGATCAAGGCGATTTCCGACGGCGTCGGCGCGCTTTGGACGCGCCATGTCGAGAAGGACAAGCTCGAACTCGAGACGAAAAAATCCCAGTTGGAGGCCGCTAAATGGCCCAGGTTTGGAGACATCCGCGCACAATAGCCGCCGCCCTTTCGGGGCTCGCCGCCCTGACATTCGTGCCGGCCCTCGCGCAGGATCAGGGTACGAACGGTCCGACGGACCTGTACGACCGCCCCGTGCTCGCCGTCGATCCCGGCATGCATACTGCCAAGATTTGGTCGCAGGCCGTCGACGCCGAGGGCCGTTTCGCGGTGACCGGCGGCGCCGATCGCACGGTGAGGATCTGGTCGGTCGCCGACGGCAAGCTGTTGCGGACGATCTGGATCCCGGTTGGACCCGACCCGGTCGGCGCCATCTATGCGGTGGCGATCAGCCCGGACGGATCGACGGTCGCGGCCGGCGGCTATACCGAGGCCCTTCACGGCGACAGTCCGATCTATGTATTCGACCGCGAGTCCGGAAACCTCATTCGACGCATTGCCGGCGATTTGCCGGAAGTCACGCACTTTCTTACCTTCTCACCAGACGGCCGCTACCTTGCCGCTACGCTAGGAGGCACGAATGGCCTGCGGGTCTTCGACCGGGATAAGGATTGGAGCGAGGTCTTCCGCGACGACCAATACGGCGACCAAAGCTACGGCGCGACGTTCGCGCGCGGCGGCCGCCTCGCGACGACATCCTATGACGCGCGGATTCGACTTTACGCTTACGCCCTCCACAGTAACAACCCGGGCTTTCGCCCCGTAGGCGAGCCGGTCCAAGCGTTGAGCGGGCATCTGCCCTTCCGCATTGCTTTCAGTCCCGACGGCAAGAGGCTGGCGCTTGGCTATCTTGACGTCGCCAAAGTCGACATTCTCAATGGAAACACACTCAAACGAGAGGGCGGCCAAACGCCTCCCGATTTGGTACCGACAACTGCCCTGGCTTACGTAGCTTGGTCCCCTAACGGCCAGACACTTTTCGCAGCCGGCACCGCCACTGACTCCAAAGGGCGTCGTCTCATGTTCGCTTGGGACGCGGGCGGCCGGGGCGACGAGCGACGCATGACTTATTGCGGCACCGATGCGGCTGCTGGCGTCAACGCTCTGCCGGAAGGGCGAATATTTGTCGCCTCGCTGGCGCCATGTCTCAGCCTCAACGACATCCGCGGCCAACCGATCTGGACCACCGGCTCGCCGATTTGCGATTTCCGTAGTCAAGATAGATGGTCTTAAGGCTTCTTTCGACGGGCGCGTTGTGGATTTCACCACTAGCGACCCAACCAGCGTTTTTATTTCCCCAGAAGATACCATTCTACGCTTTGACTTACGGGCGCTCAAATTGTCGAGCCCGCCGCGGAACGACGGTTTGACCTCGGCGCCGAACCGCGACGGCCTGGCGATCGAAGGCTGGCTGAACGGAACCCGCCCCACGCTGGGCGGCCGGGCGCTTCCCTTCGTACAGTATGAGCGTGCGCGAAGCCTTGCCATCGCTCCGGACGCCAAGCGCTTCTTCCTCGGGTCCAACTTCTTCCTCACGGCGTTCGACGACGCCGGAACACCGAAATGGCGGTGGTCTAGTCCAAGCGAGATCGCGGCGGTCAACGCCAGCAAGGATGGGCGCGTCGTCGTCTCGGCCTCCCTTGACGGCGCGATCCGCTGGCATCGCGCCGACGACGGACGCGAGCTTTTGGCCCTGCAGGTCCTTCCAAACGGATACGAGCCGGCCAAGTGGGACTGGGTGCTGTGGACGCCCGAAGGCTTCTACGAGGCGACGCCCGGCGCGGAGCAGGTGCTCAAGTGGGTGACCAATCACGGTCCGGACAAGGCCGCCACGACGCTCCCCGTCTCGGCCATCGCCAAGCTGCATCGACCGAATGCGCTGCCCCATGTTCTGGATCAGCTGGAAACGGCGCATGCTCTCGGCGTCGACGACATCTCGCAGGCAAGATTGGACGTTCAGGCCGCCACGGGCAGCGCCAAGCCGCCCGGCGGGGTGCTGCACGTGCTGGCGATCGGCGTCGACACCTTCGGCGACAAGGCGGGCGGCCTGCATCTAAACTATGCAGCCGAGGACGCCCACGATGTCGCGAGTTCGCTGCTCGACAGTCAGAAAGGTTCGCCCGGCAAGACGAGCCTCTACGCCGACGTCAGCTTGACGTATCTGCCCAACGACAAGGCCGATGGCGCCGGCATTCTCGACGCGCTCGACGACATGGCGCGCAACATGGCGAAGAATGATCAGGGTCAGGACGTCGCCCTCATTCTGGTTTCGAGCCATGGCGAGATGATCGACGGGCAGTTCTACCTCATCCCCTACGGCTTCGATGCGGGATCACAGGGAAAGAGCATCAAGAGTGCCGTCTCGGCCAGCGACTTTGCGAAAAAGGTGCAGGCGCTTGCCACGCATGGGAAGGTGCTGCTCATGCTCGACGCCTGCCATTCCGGCGCGGTCGGCGCACAAGGCTGGGCGAAGGATCCCGACGCGAAGGTCCTGCAGGACGCCATGGACATGGAAAACGTCACCGTCCTGACCTCCTCCAGGAGGAACGAACTGTCTGAGGAGCTTCCGGAGTGGCAGCACGGCGCCCTCGCTGAGGCGTTCCTGGACGCCCTCAAGGGCGCGGCGGACGCCGAGGGCGTCATTCGTTTGTCGGCGCTGACCGACGCTATGGAGAACGAGGTCCAGTCGCTAACCAAGGGCCGTCAGCACCTCGGCATGCATGTCAATTTCAGCGGCGACCTGTTCGTGGCCAGCCATTATTGATGGCTCGGCGGGAACGCGGCGCATCGAAAGGAAATGCGGTGGGAGGCGACCGTCCCTCCCCGTCGCACCCCCCCTCGTCGCTGCATGAGGACACGAACAAGCAGCGACGCGATCGCGGCCTGCGCGGCAAGCAATCCGAGTTTGCTTGCGGAATGTCCTTTCCTGGCGCACCCCTGCCGCATCGGGACCGATCGGGAATGGCAGCAAGCGAACCGTTATCGCACGTTCGCCAAGCCGTCGGCCGACGCCCGCTCCTTGCGCATTGCCGTCGTTCACCGCGTCGTCTACGCACGGCAGGCCCCCGTGGGGACCTATCGCTTGGACGCGAAGCGACAGTCGCTCACGGTGCCGTCGCCCCCTTTTCACGCCGCCCGGCATTCGCTAGGTCTGGCCCGCACATTCGCTGGAGCCGCCCCATGACTTACGCCAACATCCTCGTCGAAACCCATGGCCGCGTCGGCCTCATCAGGCTCAACCGCCCGCAGGCGCTGAACGCGCTCTCCTCCCCGCTGATCGAGGACCTCAACAAGGCGCTGGAGGCGTTCGAGGCCGATCCGACGATCGGCGCGATCGTGCTGACCGGCTCGGACAAGGCGTTCGCCGCCGGCGCCGACATCAAGGAGATGCAGGACAAGAGCTTCGCCGACGTGTTCCTCGGCGATTTCATCTCCCGCTGGGAGAACGTGTCAAAAACCCGCAAGCCCGTCGTCGCCGCGGTCGCGGGCTTCGCCCTCGGCGGGGGCTGCGAACTGGCGATGATGTGCGATTTCATCCTCGCCGCCGACACGGCGAAGTTCGGCCAGCCGGAGATCAAGCTCGGCGTGATGCCTGGGGCGGGCGGCACGCAGCGCCTCACCCGCTTCGTCGGCAAGTCGAAGGCGATGGAGATGTGCCTGACCGGCCGGATGATGGACGCGGCCGAGGCCGAGCGCTCTGGCCTCGTCTCCCGCGTCGTGCCTGCCGCCTCGCTGATCGAGGAGGCCTTGAAGACCGCCGAAACCATCGCCTCGCTGTCCGCGCCCGCCGTCTACGCCGCCAAGGAGAGCGTCAACCGCACCTACGAGACGACGCTCGCCGAAGGCGTTCGCTTCGAGCGGCGCATCTTCCATTCGCTCTTCGCCACCGAAGACCAGAAGGAAGGCATGCGCGCCTTCGCCGAGAAGCGTCCGGCCGCGTTCAAGAACCGGTGAGTGAACAATAACAAATATTCTATGTTGTCAACACGCAAAAAGTTGCAGGATTCGGCGCCTAGTCCCAGGCTGGCGGCGTTTTACTGCGGCGCGAATATGGTTTAATAGCCATGAGCCGCACTAGCGAGGCCGGAACCGACGCAGATACGACGGTGAAGCCGCTGTACGTCCGTCTGGAAGGAGCGGTCGTGATCTACAATCCCAAGAAGTCGAGCGGCCGATGCAGTGCTACCAAACCGATCGTGGCCGGCAAGCAATAGATGTTCGACGCGGACGTGGGTGCGGGCAATGAGCCGCTCCAGCATTGGGCGCCCGGTCGATGGGCGTCGCGGATCGAACGCGAGAGAGGGCTGGCGACATTGCTGCGCGGCAAAAGGGTCGGCAACGAAGCGACCATGCGCGAAGCCGAGCAACGCTGGTAGCGCTAATTGCTCAAGCTGCGGCTGACCGCCAAGAGCAATTGCTCGATCATGAGACTTTCCCAGCAAAGCGACTGGATCGATGCCGGCAAGGGCTGGAAAGCCACGGAGACCGACGTCCGATTGCAGGGCTGGAGCCGCAAGCGCAGGAAGACGAGTTGCGGCGGCGCGTAAGGGCGCGCTGACGGCTCCTCGATGGCCCTTCACGCCCGCCGGCAGCCCTCGAGCAGCGACGGCGGCGCCGGCGAGGAGGTTACGAAAATTGGTTCGCCGCCCTCTCTGGTCGTAGACCGCGAGCTTGAAAAGCTATCCCGATTCGCGGCGAGGGAAGAAATTGGAAGAAAGGAAGAACAAATGGAGGCTGGGGCGGATTGTCAGCTATGACGTTGCGCGTTGCGCTTGGCCGCGCGCATCGTAGCGCTGTTACGTTTGAAGGAAATCTGCGTGTCTGGCTGAGCCGAAAGGGCTCGAGAACCCGTCACCAACCGGCGTGGCGGATGCACGCCATCGCTGACGGGTGCGCTGCGCGAGCGACCACCATCAAAATCGCCAGCACGCACGCCCGCGCGGTTCCCGCCGCCAAGGCGCTGCGCGCCGTCGCGCTGTTATTGCTTGAAAAGACTTCGCAGACGTCGGATTCGCCCGTCCTCCTCATCGATCAACCCGTCGCCGCCGGCGCGCTCCTGATCGGCCCTTTCGCCGGCTCGCGCCTGAGCGCCCGGCCGATGTCGAGCGTGCTCTCGACGCCGATCGCGTCGTAGTTTTGCTCGAGCCAAGACTTGGCGTCCTCGCGGCCGAGGTCGCGCAATTCCTTCAGAAAAGGCCAGGAGACGTCGAACTTTGTCGAGGCGTCGTAGCACTCGAGCCTTCCGGCGCCCCCGATGCGGTGCAGGCGCTCGAGCCGATAGTCCTCGCTCTTCAGGACGCCGGAGCGGATGAGGCGGGCGACGAAATCGGCGGCGCGCAGCTCCCCGAGGAGGGGCGAATTGAATGTGATCTCGTTCAGCCGGTTCGAAATGTCTTCCGGCGTCCGGGGAACCGCGGCGCGCTCGATCGGATTGATCTGCACGATGACGATGTCGTTGCATTTGGTCTCGTAGAAGAGCGGCCAGAGCGGCGGATTGCCGGCGTAGCCGCCGTCCCAGTAGTAATCGCCGGCGATCTGGACGGCCTGGAACAAGGTGGGCAGGCAGGCCGACGCCATGATGTGATCGACGGTCAGGTCGCCGCGCCGGAAGATCTCGCCGCGCCCGGTTCTCACGTTGGTGGCGGCGATGAACAGTTTGAGGTCGTCGCTCGTGCGAAGGCGTTCGAAATCGACCGCAGCCGCAAGATGGTCGCGCACAGGATTGACGTTGAATGGATTGAAGGCGTAGGGGCTGACGAATTGCGACAGGGCTTCAGCCCATGCGACGGCCCATTGCATCCCGGGCGGCGCGACTCCCCAGGGTCGGAGCCAGGCGTCGACGAGTTTGCGCTGCGCGGGCGCGAGCGAGCCCTCGGTCGAAACCGAGAGCCAGAATTTCTCGAGCTTCGCGCGCGCGCCGTCGCGCCCGCCCTCGGTGAGCCCGGAGGCGTAGACCACGGCGTTCATCGCGCCGGCGCTCGCGCCGCTGATCGCCGAGACCTCGAGCCGCCCGTCCTCGATCAGCGCGTCGAGCACGCCCCACGCATAAGCGCCGTGCGAACCTCCCCCCTGCAGGGCGAGGTTCACCGTCTTCACGCCGCCCGCCCCTTCGCTCGCGCGCCGGGTCACTGGGCGGTAAAGCCGCCGTCGATCGACAGGTTCGAGCCGGTGATCTGCGCCGCCATGTCGGAGCAGAGATAGACGACGAGCGAAGCGACCTGGTCGACGGTGACGAACTGCTTGGTCGGCTGGGCGGCCAGCATCACGTCACGGATGACCTGCTCGCGCGTCATGTTGCGCGCCTTCATCGTGTCGGGGATCTGGTTTTCGACCAGCGGCGTCCAGACATAGCCAGGGGACACGCAGTTGCAGGTGACGCCGAACGTGGCGAGTTCGAGCGCGACCGTCTTGGTGAGGCCGGCGAGGCCGTGCTTGGCCGACACATAGGCCGACTTGAACGGCGAGGCGACCAGCGAATGGGCCGAGGCGGTGTTGATGATGCGGCCCCACTTCTGCGCCTTCATGCCGGGAACCGAGGCGCGGATCGTGTGGAAGGCCGAGGAGAGGTTGATCGCGAGGATCGCGTCCCACTTCTCCGGCGGGAATTCCTCGATCGGCGAGACGAACTGGATGCCGGCGTTGTTGACGAGGATGTCGACCGTTCCCATTTTCGCCGTCGCGTCGGCGATCAGCGCCGCGGCCTCGGCCCCCTTCGACATGTCGGCGCCGTTGTAGAACGCCCTGACGCCGAATTCTTTTTCGATGCCCGCGCGCTCGGCCTCGATCGCCTTGGCGTCGCCGAAGCCGTTGATCATCACGTCTGCGCCCTCCTTGGCGAGCGCGC
The DNA here is from genome assembly GCA_963805295.1 of uncultured Alphaproteobacteria bacterium. Lineage (GTDB taxonomy): Bacteria > Pseudomonadota > Alphaproteobacteria > Rhizobiales > Beijerinckiaceae > Roseiarcus. Next base: position 299,998 of record CAWDTW010000041.1, read on the forward strand.
GGGCGATTGCGAGGCCGATCCCACTGGTGGAGCCGGTGACGACGGCGTGACGTTTGGCGAGCGACATTTGGCGATCTCCGAATGGAATGTTCCGCAGAAGGCGCCTGCGTAAAACGGTCATATTGCATTGCGACGGAGCTTGCGAGGGGCGCCGGCGTTTCAGATGACAAATCCGCCGCCGGGACCTAAAACGCCATTCTTGAACCGGCGCGGCCCCTGCGCGCGCCCCAAGGACGTTTTGATGGACTTCACCCCGACCGAGCCGCGCTTCGGCCCGCTTGCGCGCCGCGCCAGCGTCGGCGTCCAGGTAGGCGAGGGCGACGCCGCCGTTCTGGTGGGCGGCGGCGCGCCGGTCGTCGTCCAGTCGATGACCAACACCGACACCGCCGACGTCGAGGCGACGGCGAGGCAGATCGCGGCGCTCGCCCGCGCCGGCTCGGAACTCGTGCGCCTGACCGTCGACCGCGACGAGGCCGCCGCCGCCGTGCCGCATATCCGCGACCGATTGCGCGCGATCGGCGTCGGGGTTCCGCTGATCGGCGACTTCCACTACATCGGCCACAAGCTGCTCGCCGACCATCACTCCTGCGCCGAGGCGCTCGACAAGTACCGCATCAATCCCGGCAACGTCGGCTTCAGGGCGAAGCGCGACCTGCAGTTCGGCCTGATCGTCGAGATCGCCATCCGCAACGGCAAGGCGGTGCGCATCGGGGCCAACTGGGGCTCGCTCGATCAGGAACTGCTGACCGGCCTGATGGACGAGAACGCCAGGAGGGCGGCGCCTCTGGACACCCGCGCGGTCACGCGCGAGGCGATGGTCCGCTCGGCGCTCGTCTCGGCCGCGCGGGCGGAGGAGATCGGCCTTCCCCGTTCGCGAAATCATCCTGTCGGCGAAAGTCTCCGCCGTGCAGGACCTCATCGCGGTCTATCGCACGCTGGCCGAACGCTCGGACTATGCGCTGCATCTCGGCCTCACCGAAGCCGGCATGGGGTCGAAAGGGATCGTCGCCTCCTCGGCGGCGCTTGGCGTGCTGCTGCAGGAGGGCCTCGGCGACACGATCCGCATTTCGTTGACCCCGGAGCCCGGCGGCGACCGGACGCAGGAGGTGCGGGTCGCGCAGGAACTGTTGCAGACGATGGGCTTCCGCGTCTTCGCCCCGCAGGTCGCCGCCTGCCCGGGCTGCGGCCGCACGACCTCGACGGTGTTCCAGGAGCTTGCGCGCGACATTCAGAACCACCTCTCGGCGTCCATGCCACTGTGGCGCGCGCTCTATCCGGGCGTCGAGCGGCTCAACGTCGCGGTGATGGGCTGCATCGTCAACGGACCGGGCGAAAGCAAGCACGCCGACATCGGCATTTCGCTGCCCGGGACGGGCGAGGCCCCGGCCGCGCCGGTGTTCGTCGACGGGGTCAAGACCGTGACGCTGAGGGGGCCGCGCATCGCCGAGGAGTTCAAGGCCTTGGTCGAGGGCTATGTCGTCAGGCGCTACGGCCGCGCCGAGAGGGCGGCGGAGTAGGCGGATGTACGAGCCGCCGTTTCACCGCGAGGACGATCTCGAGAGGCAGCACGCGCTGATCCGCGCGCACCCGCTCGGACTGCTGGTCAGTCATGGTCCGCAGGGGCTCATCGCCAACGCGGTTCCGTTCCTCATCGATCCCGCCGCCTCGAGGCTCGGGACGCTCAACGCCCACATGGCGGGCGCCAACCCGCAGTGGCGCGACCTCCTCGAGCGCCCCGAGGCGCTGGTGGTTTTCCAGGGCGTCGACCACTACATTTCGCCGTCCTGGTATGCGGCCAAGCAGGAGACCGGCAAGGTCGTGCCGACCTGGAATTATGTGATGGTTCAGGCGCGCGGGGCCGCGAAGATCATCGAGGACGACGAATGGCTCTCCCGCCAGATCGCCGCGCTGACCGGGACGCAGGAGGCGGCGCGCGAGAAGCCTTGGGCGGTCTCTGACGCGCCCGCGGAGTTCATCGCGCTTCAGCGCAGGGCGATCGTCGGGATCCAAATCGAGATCGCAGACATCCGCGGCAAGTGGAAGACGAGCCAGAACCGCAGCGCCGCCGACCGCGCCGGCGTCGTCGCCGGCCTCGAGGCGCTGGGAGGCGAGGAGGCGTGCGCAATGGCCGCGATCGTTCGGGAGACGGGGCGCGATTGAACGCGTGCGCGCTTGCGTTGTGCGTGGCGCCGTGATCCAATTCCGGCCTTAGCCCGTAGAGCGAACGCATGCAAAGGAGGAATGAGAATGGTCGATTCGATCAAGCCGCTTTTCACCGCTCACGCGACCTCGACCGGCGGTCGCAACGGCCGCACCCGCGCCGACGACGGAACGGTCGAGGCGAACCTTTCGGTTCCGAAGGAAATGGGCGGCCCGGGCAAGCCGGGGACGTCGACGCCGGAGCATCTGTTCGCCGCCGGCTATGCCGCATGCTTCGGCGGAGCGCTCGACTTTGTCGCCAAGCAGCAGAAGAAGGACGCGACCGGAGCGACGATCAAGTGCGCCGTCACCATCGGACCGCGCGACGCCGGCGGCTTCGGTCTCGCGGTCGCCCTCGACGTGACCGACAAGAGCCTGCCCCAGGCCGAGCTTCAGGCGCTCGCCGACGAGGCGCACGAGAAGATCTGCCCCTACAGCCACGCCACCCGCGGCAACGTCGACGTGAAGGTGACAGCCCACGGGGCGTGAGGCCGGCCGGGTTCCGTCTCCGCCGCCGCAGCCGGCGCCGTGACGCGCGATAAATCGTCGCAGCGCCGGGACGGTTCGCTACTCCCGCTCTTGCAGCCAGTAGGCGACGCGTTCGACCTCGACCTCGCCGCCGAGCGCCAGTCCGCTCGCGCCGAAGGCCGAGCGCGCCGGGAGGCGCGCAGAATCGAAATACTCGACATAGACCGCGTTGAATTCGGCCCAGCGGCGCATGTCGGCGAGCATAACGGTGAATTTGACCGTGTCGCCGAATCCGAGGCCGCAGGCCTTCAACACTTCGCCGATGTTCTCCATTGTCTGTCGGGCCTGCGCCGCAAGCCCGCCTTCGACCAGCGCCAGCGTGCCGGGCCCGTTGCCGATGGCGCCCAAGAGGAAATCCCCGGCCCGCACCGCCTGACTGAAGGGAAGTCCGAGCGTCCTCGCCGAAGCCAAGATGATATGCTCCACGCTATTCTCCCGCTTCTCTTTGGTTGACAAAGCCCGACGTCTCGACCATCGCGGTCGACGGCGTCGACCGGCCGCTGACCTCGGGCATGGCGGCGACGGTCGAACTCAAGACCGGCTCGCGCCGCCTCATCGAATACCTCTTCTCCCCGCTCATCGAGGTCGCCTCGCGGGCGATGCGCGAGCGCTGAGGGCTTGAGCCGGCGTCGACCCGCGCACGCCTAAGCCAGGGGGTGCCCGAACGGGCCTTCACTCAAGCTTCTCACCCTTGCCGAAAAAAAAGGGATCGAAGCTATTTTATGAATGCGATTCCATAACCGGCGTGCGGGCGCCTCAAGCGTTCAAATCCTCCCGCGTCACGCTTTCGAAGCCGAGGATGTAGTCGGGGCCGAAGGCGAGGCTCGGAGTCTGAAAGCCGGGCTTGAAGTCTCCCCGCGCGACGCGCAGGGCGCCGTCGAGGCTGGTCCTGGCGGTCAGCGTATAGCCCTCCGGGGTTTTGAGGCGCGTGCGGACGGTTTCGCCCTTGTCATTCCGCGCGGTTCCGACAAGGACGGCTCGCCCGCTGCGCCGCGCCTCGTCGCTCGGTCCTTCGGGCCGACCTTCGGCGAGAGCCTTCAAGAAAAGCTGCGCGGGCGGAAGCGCCAGGAGCGACCGGAGGAACCCCGAGGTCAATGCGAGCGCCTGGAGCGTCGGCGGCGCCTCGACATGGACTTCGATGTTCGGAATGCCGGTCGAATGGAAGGCGGTCGAGAGGTCGCCCCAGGGGATCTGGATCGTCGGCCTCAAACCCCGCCCGAAGTCGCACGAGCCGGTGTCCGGCCGGCCCAGCATGACGAGCCGCCCGTTGCGGCGCGCCCGGGCGCCATTGGCGATCCCTTCGATCGCTGTCTTGGCGGTGCCGCGCGAAACATTGAAGCCGGCGGCGAGATAGAGCGTCAGATGGGTCGCGTCGGGAAGCCGGCGCTTCAGATGCGCGGCGAGGCAGTCGCTAGGAACCACGTCGAAGCCGACGCCGGGCATCAGCGTCACGCCTGCGCGCTTCGCCTCGGCGTCGCGCGCGAAGAGCGCCTCGAACACGTCGATCTCGCCGGTGATGTCGAGATAATGCGCGCCGCCCGCGAGACACGCGTCGGCGATCGGCCGCGCCGTGGCCGAGAACGGGCCGGCGGCGTTGAGGACGACCGCGACATCCTCGAGCGCCACGCCGAGCCGGGCGCGATCGGCGAGATCGAACGCCCGCCAGGGCAGGTCGAACTGCCTCGCGACGGCTTTCAGCTTGTTGGGGTTTCGCCCCGCGAGCACGACGCTCGCTTGCCTCGCGCTCGCCTCGCGAGCGATGAGCCTGCCGGTGTAGCCGGTCGCGCCATAGAGGAGAATGCTTCCCGTCATTTCGCGCCTCTCCAACGCGCCCGCCGCCCGTTTGGCCCGACGAAAACGCGTACTCTCGAGCGAAGGCGCCAGAGTGGCGCAGAGGGCGCTGTGAGACGCCCCTTCTCCCCTTGCGGGAGAAGGTGTCGCCGAAGGCGACGGATGAGTTCTCATTCGCTTGCGCGCACCTTGATGGATGAGAAGGCGGCTTGACCACCCCCTTTTCAGGAGAGGGGTCACGCGCGCGCCAGCGCACTTTGCGGCGCGGACCCCTCACCCCCAACCCCTCTCCCGCAAGGGGCCCGCAAGGGGCCCGCAAGGGGAGAGGGGAGCTCACAAGAGCCTCCCCCGACCCCACCGACGGCGCGAACTCCGACATTGCTGTGCGCAAATGCCTGATGCATAAGTCGCTCCAACACGCAACTGCGACGGGAGCGGAACATGATCGAATATGGCCATTTCATCGGCGGCGAGCACGTCGCCGGCAAGTCGGGGCGCATGGGCGAAGTCTTCCAGCCGATGGACGGCACGGTGCGCGCGCAAGTGGCGCTCGCCTCCAAGGCGGAGGTCCGCGCAGCGGTCGAGAACGCCAAGGCCGCGCAGCCGGACTGGGCGACGACCAATCCGCAGCGGCGCGCCCGGGTGCTGATGAAGTTCCTCGACCTCGTCGCCCGCGACAACGACGAGCTCGCCGACATTCTCGCGCGCGAGCACGGCAAGACGATCGCCGACGCCAAGGGCGACATCCAGCGCGGCTGCGACGTGGTCGAATTCGCCCTCGGCGCGCCGCATCTGATGAAGGGCGAATTCACCGACGGCGCCGGACCCGGCATCGACCTCTATTCGATGCGCCAGCCGCTCGGCGTCGCCGCCGGCATCACGCCGTTCAACTTCCCCGCGATGATCCCCTTGTGGAAGCTCGCGCCGGCGATCGCCTGCGGCAACGCCTTCATCCTGAAGCCGTCCGAGCGCGATCCGGGCGTGCCGATGAAGCTCGGCGAGCTCTTCGTCGAGGCCGGCGGACCTCCCGGCATCCTCAATGTCGTCAACGGCGACAAGGAGGCGGTCGACGCCATTCTCGACGATCCCGACATCCAGGCGATCGGCTTCGTCGGCTCGACCCCGATCGCGCATTACATCTATTCGCGCGGCACGGCGAGCGGCAAGCGCGTGCAGGCCTTCGGCGGCGCCAAGAACCATATGGTCGTCATGCCGGACGCCGACATGGACCAGACGGTCGACGCGCTGATCGGCGCGGCCTACGGCTCGGCCGGCGAACGCTGCATGGCGATATCGGTCGCTGTGCCGGTCGGCCAGGAGACCGCCGACGAGCTCATGCGGCGCATGATCCCGCGGGTGGAATCGCTGAAGATCGGCCCGTCGACCGACGCCTCCGCCGACTTTGGGCCGCTCGTCACCAAGGCGGCGCTGGACAAGGTGCGCGGCTACGTCGATCTCGGCGTCAAGGAAGGCGCGAAGCTCGTCGTCGACGGGCGCGGCTTCAGGATGCAGGGCTACGAGAACGGCTTCTACCTGGGCGGCTGCCTGTTCGACCATGTGACCAAGGACATGCGCATCTACAAGGAAGAGATTTTCGGCCCCGTGCTGTCGGTCGTGCGCGCGCACGACTATTCCGAGGCGCTCGGGCTCTGCAGCGACAACGAGTATGGCAACGGCGTCGCGATCTTCACCCGCGACGGCGACGCGGCGCGCGACTTCGCCAGCCGCGTCAAGGTCGGCATGGTCGGGGTCAACGTCCCGATCCCGGTACCGGTCGCCTACTACACCTTCGGCGGCTGGAAGCGCTCGGGCTTCGGCGACCTCAACCAGCACGGGCCGGATTCGTTCCGCTTCTACACCCGCACCAAGACGGTGACGGCGCGCTGGCCGTCAGGCGTCAAGGACGGCGCGAGCTTCACCATCCCGACGATGAACTGAGGCGAGCACTCAAAGAAGGTCGCGGAAGGGCGTATAATGCTCTTTCCGCGTTCCCTTGGTTTGGGTGGGCGATGCCATGTCCACGGCGCTGAAACAAATGACGTCCGACGAGTTCCTCCGCTGGGTCGAGGGGCGGGACGGCCGGTGGGAGTTGCATGACGGGGTCCCGGTCATGATGTCGCCGGAGCGCGTTTCGCACGCCGACACGAAAGGTGAGGTCTACGCGGCGCTGCGCGAAGCGGTTCGGCGCGCAAGCCTGCCCTGCCGGGTCTACCCGGACGGCGTAACCGTGACGATTGACGCCAGGACGAGCTTTCAGCCCGATTCATTGGTTTTGTGCGGACCTCGCCCGCCGGCGGATGCGCAGACAATCAACGACCCGATCATCGTCGTGGAAGTCCTCTCGCCGAGCACGGCGGCGATCGACCACGGCCGCAAGCTCAGCGGCTACTTCTCGCTGCCGAGCGTAGAGCACTATCTCATTCTCGATCCCGAGCGCCGCGTCGTCATCCACCACAAGCGCGGGCAGAGCGAGGCGATCGAGACGCGGGTGCTGACGGGCCGGGCAGCCAGGCTCGATCCGCCCGGAATCGAGGTGGCGGTGGAGGCTCTGTTCCCGCCGCCCTCGGGCTAGAAACGGAAGAGCGGCGCGCCCGGAACGTCGTACAACCATGATGCCTGCCCTCTGCCCGCTCGAACGGGCCGCCCGAAGCCTTCGATCGCTTCATCGACGCGCGCGCCTCCGCCTTGCCCCGGCCAGGGCGGAAAATCGAGAACAGGCGCCGGTCAATCGAGCGACTTGCGGAACCGCAGGACGCTCAAGCCCAGCAGGGTCACGCCGAGCGCGGCCAGCGCCAGCATCTGCGGCCACAGCACGCTCAAGCCCACGCCCTTGAGGAACGTCCCCCGGATGACGACGAGGTAGTAGGTCATCGGATTGATGGTCGAGAGCCACTGCATGAATGCGGGCATGCTGGCGATGGGAAAGCTGAAGCCCGAGAGGATGAAGGCCGGATTGATGACGAAGAAGTTGGTCGCGAACGCCTGCTGCTGGGTCAGACAGACCGTCGAAATGAGCAGGCCGATCCCGAGCACGCTGAGGAGAAAGAGCGAGGTGCCGAGCAGCAGCACGAACGGATTGCCGACGAAGGGGATCTCGAACCATAGCGTTCCGACGCTGGCGACCAGCGCGGTCAGGGCGAGGCCGACGCAGAAGAACGGGATCATCTTACCGAGGATGAACTCGAGCGGACGGATCGGCGTGACCATGATCTGTTCCAGCGTGCCGACCTCGCGTTCGCGCACCACCGCGAACGAGGTGAGGTTGACCACCATGACGAGGGTCAGCGTCGCGATGACGCCGGGGACGAAGAACCAACGGCTGTTGTAATCGACGTTGTACCAGGGCCGCGGCTCGAGCGTCACGGTCGGCGGCGGGGCTTGAGCGGGGTGCAGGCGGCGCGAGAGGTCTTGCGAAATCTCCTCAGCATAGGCCGAGACGATCTGATTGACATAGGTCAGAGCGATCAGCGCCGTGTTCGAATTCGTTCCGTCCACGATGATCTGGGCCGGGGCCGAGACGCCCTTGCGCAGCTCCTGGGCGAAGCCGGCATCGATGACGATCGCGACGACCGCGTCCGACCGGTCGATCGCCCTGCGGATCTCGGCCGGAGTCTTGGCCGTTTCCACGATCCGAAAGCGCTCGCTGTATTCGAAGCGCGAGATGAGCTCCCGACTCTCCTGGCTATGGTCGAAATCGAGCACCGCCGTCGAAACGTGGTAAACTTCGAACGTCGCCGCGTAGCCGAAGATGATCATCTGGATGAGCGGAGGAATGATGAGGCGAAAGCGCGCCTGACGATCGCGCCTGAGCTGTAGGAACTCCTTCAGCACGAGATTGAAGATCCGCCCCCACATCGCCTCACCCCAGCGTCTTGCGGAATGCCCGCGCCGCGAGGAGCCCGATGATCGCAGCGTAAAGGGCCAGCAGCGCGATCGGCGCGACCAGATCGCCGAGCCCGCTCCCTTTGAGGAACACGGCTTTCAGGATCGAAAAGTAGTAGCGCGCGGGCACCAGGAACGTGAGCCCCTGGATGACGGGCGGCATCTGGTCGATCGGAAAGAAGAAGCCGGAGAGCAGCGTCGTCGGCAGCAGCGTCACGACGAGCGCGATCTGGCTCGCCCCGACCTGGCTGCGGATGCTCGCCGAAATGAAATAGCCGAGCCCGAGCACGACGATGAGGAAGAGCGAGGTCGTCAGAAACAGCGTCGAAACCGCGCCGCGGAACGGCGTCTCGAACCAGAAGACGGCGATCACGAGGCAGAGCGCGGCGTCGAGCAGGCCGATGAAGAAATAGGGGAGGATCTTGCCGATCATCAGCTCCGTCCGGGTGAGCGGGGTCGAGACCAGCACCTCCATCGTGCCGCGCTCCCACTCGCGCGAAATCGTGAGCGACGTCAGCTGGGCGCCGACGAGGGCGAGCACGAGCGCGACGACGCCGGGCATGATGAAGTCGCGGCTCACGAGATCCTCGTTGAACCACACGCGGTATTGCGCCACCGCCGGAACGCTCGGCGGCGGCTGTCCAAGGCTCTGCGCGCGCTGCAACTGAACGTTGCCGGAAAAGGCCGCGACCACCGCCTGCGCATAGCCGAGCGCGATGTTGGCGGTGTTGTCGTCGGTGGCGTCCAGGATCGCCTGCACCGAAGCGGAATTCGTCGTGGCGAGGTCTTGCGAGAAGTCCGGCGGGATGACGACCGCCATCTTGCAGCGCCCGCCGTCGATCGCGCGCTTGACACCGGCGTAATCGCGCTCCGTTTCGACGATCTGAAAATAGAGCGAGGCCTGAAAGGCCTTCATCAGCACCTGGCTCGGTTGGCTGCCTTCGCGATCGAACACGCAGATCGGCACGTGCTCGATGTCGAGATTGACGCCGTAGCCGAGCAGCGCCATCTGCATGAGCGGCATCAAGAGCACGACCATCAGGCTGCGCGGATCGCGCAAGATCTGGATGATCTCTTTTTTGGCGATCGCCTTGACGCGGCGCAGGGTCATGGGGCCGCCCCCCGCGCGCCGTCCCCGCCGACGAGGTGCACGAACACGTCCTCGAGCGTCGGCTTGATCGGCTCGATCCGCGACCAGCCGAGCCCGCGCTCCTCGAGACGCGCTTCGATCGAGGGCGTATCCCGCGCCGCGTCGTCGACCACGATGTGCAGCGACGAACCGAACGGCGCGACGTCGCGCACCGCGGGCGCGCCTTGCAGCGCTTCCAGCATCGCGCCGGGATCGTCGCCCTCGACGAGCAGGATCTCGCCCCGGATCGCTCTGCGCTTCAGTTCGCCGGGGGTGCCGAGCGCGGCCAGCCTGCCGCCGTTGATGAGGGCGATGCGGTTGCAGTACTCGGCTTCGTCCATGTAGTGGGTGGTGATGACGACGCAGACGCCGCCGCCGGCGAGCGCGTAGATCAGGTCCCAGAAACGCCGGCGCGAGGCCGGATCGACGCCGGAGGTCGGCTCGTCGAGGAACAGGATCGCAGGCTCGTGCAGCACCGCGCAGCCGAGCGCGAGGCGCTGCTTCCAGCCGCCCGAGAGGTCGGCGACGAGCGCGTCCTCCCGGCCGTTGAGGCCCGCCATGTCGACGGCGAAGGCGAGCCGCTCCCTGAGCTGCGCGCCTTTCACCCCGTAGACCCCGCCGAAGAAGCGCAGGTTCTCCATCACCGAAAGGTCGCCGTAGAGCGAGAACTTCTGCGACATGTAGCCGATCTTCTCGCGGACCCTCTCGGGATATCGCGCGACGTCGAGGCCGGCGACTTCCGCCCGCCCGCCGCTCGGCCGCAGGAGGCCGCACAAGATTCGGATCGTCGTCGATTTTCCCGCGCCGTTCGGACCGAGGAAACCCATGATCTCGCCGCGCCGCGCCTCGAAGCTCACTTCGTTCACCGCGACGAAATCGCCGAAGCGCTTGACGAGGCGGTCGGCGACGATCCTGATCTCGCCCGTCGCGTCCGTCATTCGGCCTCCTTCGTCAGGAGCGAGACGAACAGGTCCTCGATCGAGGGAGCGATGTGCTCGATCTCGTCGACGGCGACATTCGCCCCGCTCAGCGCCGCTTCGAGTTCGTTCGCGCGGCGGAGCGCGTCGTCGACGACGACATGCACGCTGTCGCCCATCAGAATCGCGCCTTTCACGCCGTCGCTTTCGGCCACGACGTCGCGGGCGCGACGCGCCTCGCGCGAGGATATGGCGAGGATTTCCCCGGGCATCAGCGTCTTCAGCGCGGCCGGCGTGTCGCAATAGAGCATCCTGCCGTCGCGCAGAAGTCCGAGCCGCGCGCAACGCTCGGCTTCGTCGAGATAGGAGGTGGCGACAACGATGGCGACCCCTTCGCCGCGCAGGCCGTAGAGAATGCGCCAGAAGTCGCGCCTCGACACCGGATCGACGCCGGCGGTCGGTTCGTCGAGCAGCAGCACCTTCGGCGCGTGCACGAGCGAGCAGGTGAGACCGAGCTTCTGCTTCATCCCGCCCGATAATTGACCGGCGCGCCGCCTGCGGAACGGCGTCATGCCCGAGGCGGCGAGCAGCCGCGTCGCGCGCTCGTCCCGATCGCGGCGGCGGACGCCGAAGAGTTCGGCGAAGAACTCGATGTTCTCGTCGACCGTCAGGTCCTCGTAGAGTCCGAACCGCTGCGGCATGTAGCTGACGTGCGAGCGCACGCGTTCGGGGTCGGCGACCGCGTCCAGTCCTTCGATGGCGATCGATCCCTCGTCGGGCGTCATCACCGCGGCGAGAAGACGCATGATCGTCGTCTTGCCCGCGCCGTCCGGACCGACGAAGCCGAACACTTCCCCCGGCGCGCAGTCGACGGTGAGGTTTTGGACGGCGGCGACGCCGCCGAACCGCTTCGTGACATTGCGCGCCTCGATTGCGGCTTTATGCGCGTCGTTCATGACTGGCCGGGCGCGCGCACGGGGATTTTCGCGTCGGCCGGCAGGCCGGGGACCAGCTCATGCGAGGGGTTGTCGATATCGATGCGGATGCGATAGACGAGCGTCACCCGCTCGGCGTGGGTTTCGACGCTCTTGGGCGTGAATTCGGCCGCCTCGGAAATGAAGGAGATCCGGCCCGGATATTCCTTGCCGGGATAGGAATCGGTGGTGACGGTCGCCGCCTCGCCGAGGCGGATCTTGCCGACGTCGGTCTCGTTGACATAAGCGCGCAGCCAAACATGGTCGATGTCGGCCAGCGTCACGATCGCGGCGCCGGGCGAGACGACCTCGCCGAGTTCGGCCTGGCGCACCAGGATGACCCCGTCGAACGGCGCCGTCAGCGTCGTATAGCCCAGCACGATCTTCGCCAGTTCGAGCGCCGCCCTCGCGCTGCCGATGTTGGCGATGGTGAGCGCGACGCTCTTGTCGGCCGACGCTTCGAGCGCCTCGTCGCGCTCGAGCGCCGCCCGCGACTGCTTGAGCGCGGTCTCGGCGACGTCGCGCGCGTCGACCGTGCCTGCGCCCTTGGTCACAAGCGTCTGCGCGCGGTCGAATTCGAGTTCTTTCAGCGCGACGTCCGCCTGGTCGCTGACGACGGTCCGGCGGGTCGCGTCGACATTTTGCTCGGCGACGTCGAGCTGGCGCATCTGCGCATTGAGCGCGGCCTCGGCGATTGCGACCTGCTGCTTGTAGTCGGAGTCGTCGACCCGGGCGATGACCGTTCCCGCCTTGACCGTCTGTCCCTCGTCGAACGGCAGCACGACGATGCGCGATTGGACCGTCTTGAAGCTGAGCACGCTTTCATGGGCCTCGATGTTGCCCGAGACGAGAATGGTTTCGCCGTTCGGCTTTCCCTCGATCCACGGGATAAGGATATCCTGAAAACGGTAAGCGGCGGCGCCCCCCAACCCCAAAATCAACGCCAACCCAATGAAGAATCGCCGCATGGCCGACACGAAAACCCTTTGCCCCCAACGCCGGGCGTCCAGCGGAGACCGTTAACGACGAAAGGTCGCGCGGCGTTTGACAGAGGTCAAGCCTTGAACCATCGTCGCGCCCCTTCGCCGCGCGCGGGCGCGGTCACGCAATTGTGGTTGCCTCGAGGAACGCCAAGGCTCCCGATGTTCGCCCTCACCCCCGATCACCTTGCGGTCCGCGACATGGCGAAGTCCTTCGCCGACGAGCGCATCGCGCCGAATGCGCTCAGCTGGGACGAAACCGAGCACTTTCCCGTCGAGGTCTTGCGCGAGGCGGCGGCGCTCGGCATGGCGGCCATCTATGTGCGCGAGGAGCTCGGCGGCAGCGGCATGACGCGCCTCGACGCCGCGCTCATCTTCGAGGCGCTGTCGACCGGCTGCCCCTGCGTCGCGTCGTTTCTCTCGATCCATAACATGGTCGCCTGGGTCGTCGACCGGTTCGGCTCGCCGGAGCTGCAGAAGCGCTACCTGCCGCGCCTCTCCAGCATGGAGCTCATCGCCAGCTATTGCCTGACCGAGCCCGGCGCCGGCTCAGACGCCGCGGCGCTGACCACGCGGGCGCGTCGCGACGGCGCGGACTACTACGTGCTCGACGGCGTGAAGCAATTCGTCTCGGGCGCCGGGGCGAGCGACGTCTATCTCGTCATGGCGCGCACCGGAGAAGGCGGGGCGAGCGGCGTCTCCGCCTTCATGGTCGACAAGGGAACCCCCGGCCTCAGCTTCGGCGCCCATGAGAAGAAGATGGGCTGGCGCGCCCAGCCGACGCGCCAGGTGATCATGGAGGACATGCGCGTGCCGGCCGCCAATCTGGTCGGCGCGAGGGCGACGGCTTCAAGATCGCCATGGCCGGGCTCGACGGCGGCCGGCTCAACATCGGCGCCTGCTCGATCGGCGGCGGGCAGGCGGGGCTCGACAAGGCGATCGCCTATATGCGCGAGCGCAAGGCGTTCGGGCGGCGCATCGCCGACTTCCAGGCGCTGCAGTTCCGCGTCGCCGACATCGCGACCTCGCTGGAGACGGCGCGCTCGATGCTGTGGCGCGCGGCGAGCGCGCTCGACGAGCGCTCGCCCGAAGCCACCCGGCTCTGCGCCATGGCCAAGCGCGTCGCCACCGACGCGGGGTTCAACGCCGCGAACGATGCGCTTCAACTGTTCGGCGGCTACGGCTATATCGCCGACTACGGCGTCGAGAAGCTGGTGCGGGATCTGCGCGTGCACCAGATTCTGGAGGGAACCAATGAGATCATGCGCGTCATCGTGGCAAGGGGACTGATCGAGAACTAGCGCCTAAAATCTGACGCTTAGCGCCCAACTCCGTCGACGAAACCCTGCAAGGGGTCCTGAAGTCAAAACTTCCCCAAAGCGAGGTCAAGGGCGCGCAAAAGCGAAGGTCAAGGGGGCCTGACTTCGGCAAGTCCGTCGGAATCGACTGCAGATATCGTCGTGCGGACGACCGAACGCGGCTCAAGGTGCGGCCAAGGACGGCCGCGGTGCATCATTGCCCGGTTGTCCCACATCAATACGTCGCCTTGTCGCCAATTGTGCTGGTAGATGAACTCGGGCCGAGTCGCATCGGCGATCAGTTCGTCCAGCAATATGCGTGCTTCTGCGCCGCCAAGGCCTTCGACCGCATAAGCGTGTGAGGCGATGTAAAGCGCAACGCCGCCGTTCGCCGGGTTGCGCCACGTCATGCGCCACCTTGCCGGCGGCAAGGCTTCGCGCTCCGGCTCCGTCATCAAGCCGCCATCGATTTGATCGCGAGAATGGGCGTAGGAGTGCGTGACGACAGCGTCGCGCAAGCGCGACTGCAATGACGGCGACAGCCGCGTCCAGGCCGCTCTTGTGGACGCGAACTCGGTCTCGCCGCCGTTTTGAGGAACAACGCGAGCCGATAGGACGGAAGCCAGCGCCGGCGTCCGCTTAAAGGAGCTGTCGGTGTGCCACAGCTGGTTGGCGCGGGCCGTCAGAGCCTGGCGATCCGTCTCGGGCACAATGCCGCCGTCTGAGGACAGATTGTTCAGGCGACTGTAGAAAGTACCGGCGCCTTCGGAGCCAATCTTGACCCGCTCCAAAGGTCCGAATGCTCGGGAAAAAACCGCCTGCAGATCGTCGGCGACTTGCTGATCCCGAAACAGGAGAAGGCTGTGCTCCTCGAATGCGGCGCGCACGGCCTGATAGTCCGCGTCGCTCGAGGCGACATCAAGCAAGCCGACGCCGCGCATCTCCACGCCAAAATCAGGGTGCAGCGGAACGAGCTCCATTGCCGGCGACCCTCGAGTTTAGGTCATCAGCCATATCACCAGTCGGCGTTCGACGCACGACGCTTGAAGCGCAAAAACGCCAGTTTCCTCTTTGCGACATCGCCGCTCGGGCGCAAAATGCTAGATCTTGACCGCTCGCGCTGAGGTTTCGGTCTGGCGCTTTGGTCCCGAAGGTGGGGAGAGTCATGGCGAAGATCGCGTTTCTGGGTCTGGGCAACATGGGCGCTCCCATGGCCGCCAATCTGGTCAAGGCGGGGCATGCGGTCGCGGGTTTCGATCCGGTCGAGGCGCAAAGAGAGGCGGCGGCCGCCTCAGGCGTGACGATTGCGGCGAGCGCGCGCGAGGCCGTGACCGGAGCCGACACGATCGTCACCATGTTGCCGGCGGGTCGGCATGTGCTCGGAGCCTGGGCGGATTTTCTGCCCGCCGCTCCGAGGGGCGCGCTCGTCATCGACTGCTCGACCATCGACGTCGACAGCGCCAAGCGCGCCCACGAGGCGGGCGCGGCGGCGGGCGTGCTCACCCTCGACGCGCCGGTGTCGGGCGGCGTCGGCGGGGCGAACGCGGGAACGCTCACCTTCATGTGCGGCGGCTCGCCCGAGGCCTTCGGCAAGGCGAAGGCGGTCCTCGAGGCGATGGGCAAGCGCATCGTCCATTGCGGCGGCGCGGGCATGGGACAGGCCGCCAAGATCTGCAACAACATGATCCTCGGCGCGACGATGATTGCGACCTGCGAAGCCTTCGCGCTCGGCGAGAAGCTCGGCCTGTCCGTCCAGGCTCTGTTCGACGTCGCCTCGACCTCGTCGGGACAGTCGTGGTCGCTGACGAGCTATTGCCCGGCGCCCGGGCCGGTTCCCGCCTCGCCCGCCAATCGCGACTACAAGCCGGGCTTCGCCGCCAGTTTGATGCTGAAGGACCTGCGCCTCGCGCAGGAGGCCGCGGCGAGCGTCAACGCCGCAACCCCGCTCGGGGCCGAAGCCGCCCAGCTTTACGCCCTGTTCGTGGCCGCAGGCCATGGCGGCGACGATTTTTCCGGCGTGATCAATTTTTTGCGAGGGACCCGCGCTGGCGCCTAGAATTCAATGGGTCGCATTGCTTTTGTTCGAAGGCGACAGCCACGGACAGAGGATGGATATCGGGCGTCCGGCTGCCGGTGGAGAGGGTTCTATGCGCGAGTTCCTCGGGAAGTCGCGCGTGGCCGGCTTGGCGGCGCTCGGGTTGTCGGCGGCGGCTGTCTCGGCCTCGACGCCGGCGGAAGCCGCCGTATTCCACGGCGGCGGCGGCGGATGGCGCGGAGGCGGCTGGCGCGGCGGCGGCTACGGCTGGCGCGGCGGTTATTGGGGTCCCGGCTGGGGTTACGCCGGGTAGGACTATCCATGGCGTGCTCGCTGCCTTGCCTCGCGATTGACGGATGAATCGACGCGCCGCCCGCCGGCCCGGCGCAATTTTGTCATTTGTGCGGCGCTCGCGCGTCCAAGGAGAAAGCTCAGGCGCGGTCAACTTTTCGTGAGCGTCGAGCGGCGTATGATTAGAAAGATGAACGTCTATTCATAGTCTAGGCTCAGAACGACAGTCCTCGCAAAAGAATTCGCGCTGGGCGCCGCGCCGCCTTCTTTCGATCAAATTGCGACCGAATTGCGTTGAGAAACTCCGTTACGAAGCGTCGAATGGATTCCCGGAACAGAGTCCATGCGCGGCGCGGAGGTGGGTCCGGCCTCTCTCGGGGCGGGGCCGATTTTCGGAGGGTACAATGCGCAACACGATTTCCAAGGCGGTCGTCGCCGGGCTGGCGGCGTTGTCGCTCGCGGCCTCGCTCGTCGCCACGGCCGAGCCGGCTTCCGCCCAGCACTTGCATGGCGGTGGCGGCGGTTGGCACGGCGGCGGTTGGCACGGCGGCGGCTGGCATGGCGGGCGCGGCGGCTGGGCGGGCGGCTACGGCGGCCGGCACTGGCATCCCGGCTACTGGCGCGGCGGCACGTGGTATGGCGGCTGGTGGGGCCCCGCGATCGTCGCCGGCGCTCTCGCGGCCGGCGCCCTCGCGGCCTATCCGTACTACGGCTACGGCTACGGCTATCCCTACGGCGGATGCTGGCAAGTTCGTCCGATCTATTCCGTCAACGGCGTCTATCTCGGCCAGCAGCAGGTCAACGTCTGCCAGTGAGCCGACGTTTCAGTCGAAGAGACAGAGGGGCCCCGCGCAAGCGGGGCCCTTTTTCTATCGCGGCGCCGGCCAGAAGACGCCGCCGGTCATCGGCTTCGGAACGCCGGTCGTCGTCGGGAAGGAGAGGGGCGCGCCGCGCCGCGAGCGCAAGGCGAGATAGGCGAAGCACTGCGCTTCGATCGCGTTACCGTCGAAGCCGATCACTTCGAACGGCTCGACCACGACGTCCAGCCGCTCGGCGAGCCGGCGCATGAGAAACGGATTGCGCCGTCCTCCGCCGCCGACCAGCCAGCGTCTCGGCGCCTCGGGAACCTGCCGAACCGCTGCGGCGGTCGCCTCGACCGTGAAGGCGCCGAGCGTCGCCGCGCCGTCGGCGTCGCTGAGGCCCGCGACCGCCGCGGCGGCCAGCGCGGCGAAATGATTGCGGTCGAGCGACTTTGGCGGCGGCCGGTCGAAATAGGGATCGCGCATCACCGTTTCGAGCGCGTGAGCGTCGATCCGCCCGCTTCGCGCCAGAGCGCCGTCCTTGTCGAAGGCGACGCCCCGGCGGCGGATGAGAAAATCGTCAAGCAGCGCGTTGGCCGGCCCTGAGTCGAAGGCGACGATCTCGCTTTTGGGCCCGAGCCAGGCGACGTTGCCGACTCCGCCCCAGTTGAGGACCATCAGAGGGCGCTCGAGTCCCGCGGTAATCGCGGCGTGGTAGATCGGGGCGAACGGGGCGCCTTCGCCGCCGGCGGCGATGTCGGCGGAGCGGAAGTCGCAGACGACGTCGATCTTCAGCGCCGCGGCCGCGCGCGCGCCGTCGCAGAGCTGGCGGGAAAGGCGGGCGCGGGGCCGATGCAGGATGGTCTGGCCGTGCAGGCCGGCGAGCGCGACGCTTTCGCGCGCAATCGCGAATTTCTCGAGAAAGGCTTCGACCGCCGCGACATGCGCGTCCGTCACCTGGCGCTCGAGCTCAACCTGCGGCTTTGCCGCTTCGCTCGGGTTGGCGACGACGG
The DNA here is from genome assembly GCA_963805295.1 of uncultured Alphaproteobacteria bacterium. Taxonomy (GTDB): domain Bacteria; phylum Pseudomonadota; class Alphaproteobacteria; order Rhizobiales; family Beijerinckiaceae; genus Roseiarcus. The sequence continues at coordinate 317,835 of CAWDTW010000041.1, forward strand.
CGCGCAACGCCCGCGCGAGCGGCTCGGGGTAGGGGAAGGTCGCGCCGGGCCCGGTCTCGACCTGCGCCTCGCCATCGCTGCGGATGAGCGCCACGTCGATGCCGTCCATCGACGTGCCGCTCATGACGCCGACGGCGATCTCAAGGCGCCCTTCGCTCATTGGCTCTCGCTTTGGCCCCCGCCGGGAATCCAGAGCACGTCGGACTTGCCGACATCGTTGGCGGCGCGGGCGGCGACGAACAGATAGTCGGACAGGCGGTTGACATAGGCGAGCGCAGCCTCGCTCACCTCCTCGCCGTCGCTCGAGGCCAACGCCACGACGCTGCGTTCGGCCCGGCGGCAGACGGCGCGCGCCTGATGCAGGGCGGCCGAGGCCGGCGTTCCGCCGGGCAGCACGAACGAGCGCAGCGGCTCGAGCCGGCTGTTCAGCGCGTCGATCGCGCGCTCGATCGCCTCGACCTGCGAGGCCGCGATGCGCAACGCCTGGCCCGGCGCCTCGTCGGCGGGCTTCGGCAGACAGAGGTCGGCGCCGAGGTCGAAGAGGTCGTTCTGAATTCGCATCAGCACCGGCGCGATCGCGACATGGGCCGCGTCGGTCGCATCGCGCACCGCAATGAGGGCGAGCCCGACGGCGCAATTGGTCTCGTCCACGTCGCCCATGGCCACGAAGCGCGCGTCGGTCTTCGGCCGGCGCGAGCCATCGCCGAGTCCGCTCTCGCCCTTGTCGCCGGTGCGGGTGTAGATGACGTTCAGTCGAACCATGGTCTTCGGCCCAGATTGAGGCGGCGAATTGCGCCGGCTTCCCGCGAGTTCCGCTCTTCGCGTAGCGCGGCGAAAGGCCTGCGTCCACTGATAGCGTGGCGTGGGTTGCGGCGGCGGCAGGCAAGCGGGCGGACGAAAAACGCTGGGATCTTTTTTCGCCCGCCACTCCCGACCAGGTTTCGTTCCAGCCTGTTTACGCGGCGAGGAGGGGCCGCTCAACGAGAAGTGAAAGGCGGGCCGAGGCGTTGCAACTCCTGACGATCCGCGACATTGGACAATTCCGTAAGCGGCACCTGCGCCGGCGGGAAGCAGGCTCGGGCAACGTGCGGGACTCCGCTGAAATAGAAAATCAGATAGTCGCTTGTTACACCGAGCGACAAGTCAGCTTGTTGAAGCGTTTGAGCAACCGTAGAGACATCCAGGCCACAGTCATTTTGCAAATCCTTTGGCATATGTTTGAGCACGATGGGTGCTGCCGCCTCGGCGCCGTCGACAGTCCTAACGTGGAACGCCCGGCCGAGGTCGTATGGCTCCCCGCTGCGAAGGTCGAAGTTCAGCGCGTAGGCGTCAGAGTCAGGATAGGCTCCGCCGCAGAACCAGTTCGCGGCGATCTCAACGGAATAAATGGCGCCGGTCTCCAACAGGCGCCGCGCCCCCACGTGGTACTCAATGCCGCGATGCTCAGTATCCAACGCGCGACAGTCCGCGACGTCCTTCTGAATTTGTGCTTCCTGCTTAGCGAGGGCATCAGCAATTTTGGCTGCCGCCGGCGTGTGGGCCGCGGGACGCGGCAGGCGGTCGACTTTGATGTCTGACTGCTGCGCCGCTGCCGGAATGGTCATTGCGGCCGCCAGCAAGGCCCAGCGCAGTCCTAAGCGCACCGGCATTCTTCGATCTCACGCCGCGATCAGGTGGCTAAGTCCAAACTGTATTTATTCAGAGTCAGGTGGTCGGTCAATGGCAAAGCGACAACACAGCAACTTTGCGAATTTGCCGAGTTGTGTGTCACAGCCAGCGCCTCGACCTGCGAGACCGCGATGCGCAACGCCTGGCTCGGCGCCTCGTCGGCGGGCTTCGGCAGACAGAGGTCGGCGCCGAGGTCGAAGAGGTCGTTCTGAATGCGCGAGCGTCGGCTCGATGGCCGCCAGCGTAGGGTCGGTCGAACCGCGGGTTGCGAGCCGCGCGAGGCCGATCGCGCAATTCGCCTCGTCCACGTCGCCCATGGCGGCGATGCGCGCGTCGGTCTTCGGCCGGCGTGAGCCGTCGCCGAGACCCGTCTCGCCGGCGTCGCCGGTGCGCGTATAGATGGCGTTCAGTCGAACCATGGCCGCCTCGGGTTGGGGGAGGAATTGCACGCTTCGTCTAGCGCGGCCGAATGCGCGCGTCCACTCGGACGCCCGGTCCTATGGCGCCGGATGGGGTGTGGCCCGCTGCAACGACGCCAGACGGCTTGCACGAACGTTACCGCGAACTTGCGGTCCAAGCGCCCTCCTTTCCACACCCCATCCGTCGCCTTCGGCGACACCTTCCCCGCTTCGCGGAGAAGGGGGCGCCCGGCGGCCGCCTGCAGGCTCGATGACTTGTGTGAACGCCGTAGGCTTTGACCCGGGGGTGGCGGGGGTTGCGGGAGAGGGCAGGGGTGAGGGGCCGCGTCTGAAGGCGCAAGCCCAACTCCAATCTCACGAAGCTCTGCCCGCCGAACGATCGTCAAGAACAGGCGGGTCGTGGTCAAGGAGCTATCGGGCAGAATCTGACACTCGGCGCCCGGCTGGATCGACCGTAGACGGCCGCTCTCGACCCGAAGCGGAAAATCCGCGCGGTGCAAAATTCAAGCAGACCGTGCGAAAAGTCGGCCAGAGTGGATTCCTTCGCGGCGTTGGCCACGTTAGAATCACGCATGACTCACATCGCCGGATTCGAACGGGACCAGCTTCTGTTGTTGCCGGAGGCGGTGGACGATTATGTCGGGGCCGACAATCCGGTGCGGTTCATCGACGCCTTCGTCGATGGGCTTGACCTTGCGGCGACGGGGTTCTCGGGTGGCGGCGAAGGCGACGGGGCGTCCGGGCTATGCGCCGGGCGATCTTCTGAAGCTCCACATCTACGGCTACTTGAACCGGGTCCGATCGAGCCGGCGGTTGGAGGCGGAGTGTCGTCGCAACATCGAGGTCATCTGGCTGTTGCGGACTTTGAAACCGAACTTCAAGACCATCGCCGACTTCCGGCGCGACAATCGGGCGGCGTTTCGCGCCGTGTTCCGCCAGTTCGTGTTGCTGTGCCGGCGGCTCGGCCTGTACGGCCGCGAGTTGCTGGCGGTCGACGGAACCCGCATCAAGGCGGTCAATAACAAGGATCGCAACTTCACCCGCTCTTCACTGCGAGAGTTCATCCGCGCCGCCGACGCCCGGTTGGAGGACTACCTCAAGCGGCTCGACGAGGGTGACGTCGAGGACGGGGCGACAGGCGGCGGCGCGCGCACGAAGAACCTGGCCGAGAAGATCGCGGCGCTCAGCGAGAAGCGCGACCGTTACCAAGCGATGCTGGCCCAGCTCGACCGGACCGGCGAGGACCAGATCTCGCTGACCGATCCCGACAGCCGCGCCATGGCCGCCCACACGAAGGTCGGCGTCGGCTACAACATTCAAGTGGCGGTCGACGCGAAGAACAAGCTGATCGTCGAGCAGGCTGTGACCAACCAAGTCGTGGACATGGGCCTGCTGACGCAGACCGCGGAGCCGGCCCGCGAAGTCCTGGGGGTCGAGACGATCGACGTCGTCGCCGATCGCGGCTACTTCAAAATCGAGGATATCGAGGCTTGCGAGAAGACCGGCTGCGTCCCCCACGTTCCCAAGCCGCAGCGCGGCTTCTCGGCGCGCGAGGGCCTGTTTCGCAAGGACGAGTTCCGATACGACGCCGGGCTCGACGCTTACGTCTGCCCGGCCGGGAAGTTGCTGACGCCGATCCGCCACGGCCGGCTGCGCGATCTCGAAAGGATCGATTACGGCAACCCGAAAGCCTGCCGCGCTTGCCCGCTGCGCCCGCGATGCACGAACGACGCCCGCTCGGTTTTCCGCCTCGAAAACGAGGACGTTCTCGATCGCATGGCCGAGCGCCTCAAAGCGAGGCCGGCCATTCTCGACCGCCGCCGCGAGACCGTCGAGCATCCGTTCGGAAGCATCAAGCAGTGGATGTATCAGGGCGCCTTCCTGATGCGCGGCCTCGCCAACGTGCGCGCCGAGTTCAGCCTGACCGCGCTCGCCTACAATTTGCGCCGCGCGCTCAACATCCTCGGCGTCGAGGCCATGACGGCCGCGGTAGCGGCCTGAGGCGGGGTTACGCGGCTCTATCCGCGCGCACTGGGTCACCTGGGCGCCTCTCAGGTCGCGTCAGGCAGCCAATGAGGCCGAAACGGCCCCAAGTTCCCCGCGGCTCGCTCCTCGCGCCGCTTTCATGCCCGAACCGGGGACTTTTCGCACGGTCTGCAAGAATTATGACGAAGCGGCTTTTGCTCGAAAATCGGGGACTTTTGAGAGAAACGCGAAAAGATGGCGTCTCAGACAAAAACTTCGCGGGGGCGACCATAAGCGGTGTTTTCAGTCGCTAGGGATTGTGCGGTGACGCTTCAGCATTCGCGAACTCGATCGAGATTTGCGATCACCCGCGTGAGTAGGGCGACAAGCTGTGCGGCTTCCTCATCCGTGAAGCCGCTCAACGCCTCGCGGTTACCTTCGAACAGCGCAGCGCAGGCGTCCGGCAAGCGCGTTTGGGCGACGCCCGTCAGCGCAATGCGGCTGCTTCGCCCGTCGGTGGCGTCGGGCGTGCGTTGGATAAGTCCGTCCCGCTCCATTCGCACTAACATCTGCGCCATTGACGGCTGCTCGATCTTTGCGGATCGCGCGAGATCGCGTTGTGTGTTTGCTCGGCCATCCTGAAGCGCAACCAGCACCGGCAGGTGGCCCACACCGAAACCCAGTGGTTTAAGGCGCGCCTCACTCAAGCGCGCGAACCCCCGCGCCGCGAGGCTGATCAGGTGTCCTGGCGTGGATAGCACCTCAAACTTCATACCTCCAGGCCCCTTGCATAGGCACCTATTTTGGTGCATAGGTCGCTATATACATTATTTAGGCGGCCGCGTGCAACGAGCGCTCGCCGACGCCTAGTTGTCCCTTCGCGCAGCGGAGGGATAGAGGCGCGCCAGGAGACGCGGGATGTCAGCTAATACGCCGACCAATCACGAGCTGATCGGGCGCATGTACGACGCCTACAACGACCGCGATCTGGAGGCGCTGACCGCTCTCGTTGGTGAGGATGTGGACTGGCCTGATGGCGATGAACGGCTGCATGGCCGGGCGGCTGTCAGGAATTATTGGTCGCGCCAGTGGGCGCGCATCCACACGCAGGACAAGGTGGCCGGCATCACCGACCTCGCTCCCGATCGCGCGGCTGTCCGCATCAGTCAGGTCATCCGCGACCTCGACGGGGTGGTCGTCTCCACGGGCGAGTTCGAGCACGCCTACCCGTTCAAGGACGGCGTGGTCGAACGTATGGACCAGCGGAAGCTGTGACTTCACGAACGAATAGTAAGGACCGAGCAGATGGTGAACAACGACGCGCTAGTGCGGCAACTCTACGAGGGCTTCAACCGACGGGACATCCCGGCCGTTCTGACGCTCCTGGCCGAAAACGTTGACTGGGCGAACGGCATGGACGGTGGGCACGTGCACGGGCGCGAGGCCGTCCGAGCTTACTGGACGAAGCAGTGGGCTGCGATAGCGCCTCAGGTCGACCCCATGCACGTCACCCAGCGGGACGACGGAGCGACCACGGTAGAGGTCCACCAGGTCGTGCGAGACCTTGAGGGCAAAGTGCTTCTCGATGAGACCGTCCGGCATGTTTTCCAAATAGACAAGGGCCTCGTCACCCGCTTCGACATCGAGAACGCTGGCGGGCTCTCCGCGATCGCTCACGATTGAGTAGGTATCGGGAAAGGGCGGCTGATCTCCGCTGTGTGATCCAGCGTTGACGACCGTTACCTAGTCCGCGAGCGCGCCGAGCACGTCCTCCGCGATGGGCAGCGGATGGCGTGCATCAGAATGCGAAAGACCATTGCGTTGCAAAATCAAAAAGTTCCGCGCCGCCGAGTGTGACGAGGTAGCGAGCGGATCGCCGCCGAACTCTCCGAAAGCGCCTCTCGAAACTCATTCTCGATTCCCACCTCTCAAAAGGTCGCGAACCCGCGAGTTTCGAGTGGTGCAAAAATCAAGCAGACCGTGCGAAAACTCGACGCGAGGCTCCGGTACGGTTGCGCAGAGAACCAATTTTCGCGATTTTTTCTGCTCTGCGCGGTTGTAGGCCGCGAAATTTGGGCAGCACGCAATGTGCCGCGGAGTTTTCGCACGGTCTGCAAGATTTATGCACCACGAATTGACCCTAATGGAATCAATGCCTTACGTGGTGCAGATTTCAGGTGCAAAAGTGGTTCGCTTCCCGCCCTTTTTCGACATTCCGGCTCGGGCGCCAAGTGTTGGCCAGCGGCCCCCGGCGTGTCGAACGTCAGACCGGGGCAGCGGCGCGCGCCGGGGGCAAAGGTCTTGCCCGCCCGACTGTTCAGGAGGCGCCGCCCGTCCGCGGACCCGCCTCGGCGCGCCGCATGAACGTCGTTTTCGCGCACGACCCCGCAGACCTGAAGACGATAGTCCTCGTTGAATTTCTGTCGTCCGAGCTCCTTGACAAGGACGTGCGCGGGATGGGTCGCCGCGATAGGGTCTCCGGCGACTCCCACTCGATGAGGGTCAGGCGCTCGCCGTCCTCGGCGACGAACGGCTTCGTGCGAGACGCAGCCCACACATTTGGACTGCAAGATCGGCCATCCGCTTCAGCGGCTCGGCCGTATTCCTCCCCAAGCCCTGCAGGCGTTCGCCTTGCGCGAAAGACCACGACTATCAAGGCTCTGCTCCGTTTTCTTGATCTTCCGCGAGAGATGGACGCGCGCTTCGCCCCGTTCAAGCCCCATTGGAGGCGAACCGCCAGATCGGCCATCAACTGCTTCCCCGCCGAGGCCCGTGGCCGTCCGGTGCGCCAGAAAGACCAGGACTATCAAGGCTATGCTTGTCTTTCTTGATCTTCCGCGCGAGATGGACGCGCGCTCCCCTTTCAAGCGCGATCGGAGGCGTTCCTGACGCCGAGCCTTCCCGGCTCCATCTCCCTGTTAAGCGCTGGAACAGGGCGATTTTCTTCCCTGTTATTTACGCGTTCAAGATCAGGGTGATTATCGGCCAAGCCGTTGAAGCTCAACATATTTTCGCGGATTCCAAGCACGCTGAACCGTCCGCCTTCCCTCCTTTGCGCCTGTTACCAGGGAGTATCAGGGAGCTCGGCCGCCGAAAAAAGGCGTCTCACGGCCGGTCGAAAAAACCGAAGCGGGCGCGCTCAGTCCCGCTTCATCAGCCTTTCGAGATAGTCCCGCTCCTCGAACGGGCGGTTGGGATTGGCGAGGCGGCGGCGCAGTTCCTCCAGGACTCGGCGCGCGCGTTCGGCCACGTCGCCCATCTCTCTCAGCGGTCCGTCCTGCCGACCAAAATCGCCTTCGCGCCCGCGGCCGAGCGGGTCGTCGCCCGTCTGCTCGCCCGGGCGCATCCGGCGCGCGCGCGTAGCCGCCCCTTGCCGTTGCGGCCCTGACCCTGACCCATCTGCTTCTGCATGCCCTGCGCGCCTTCGCGCAGCGCCTCGAGCGCGCGGCCCTGCGCGTCCACCGCCGCGCCCTTGCCGCTCTGCCCTTCCTGGCCGGGGGCGCCCTGTTCGCCGCCCTGACCCCGCTCGCCGTTCAAGTCGCCTTCGGCCTCCCTCATGTCCTTTTCGGCGTCGTCAAAGCCCTTCTCGCTCTTCATGCCGAGGCTCTTCAGCATGCGCTGCATTTCGGCGAGGCGGTCGCGCAAGGCCTTCTGGCGCTGTCCGAGCCGCTGATCGCCGGGATCGGCGCCCTCATCGGGTTTGGAATCGGTCTCGCCCTGGTCGAGGTCCGATGGAGGCCCGGCCTCGTCCGGCTGGGCCTGATCGTCCTGGCCGGGCCTGGCGCGATCTTTGTCCGCGGCGCCGTTCGCGCTCGCGCTGGTCGCTGCGGAAGGTGTCGTCGCGCAGCGCCTGCTGGTCGCGCAGGAGCTTCCCGAGCTCGTCCATCTGCTCGCGCATCGCGCGGTCGGCGGGGCTCTCCTCGGCCTCGCGCGCGCTGCGCATGTTCTCGAATATCTCCTGCATCCGATCGAGCATCGCCTCGGCCTCGTCGCGCGTGCCGTTGCGCGCGGTCTCCTCCATGCGGTCCATCAGCTTGTCGAGGTCCTGGGTCTGCTGGTTCGTGTCCTCCGAGCTCTGCTCGCCGTTCCGCTCGGCCTCGCGCGCCATTTCGCCTGCGAAGCGCTTGGCCGCCTCGCGCAGGTTCTGCATCAGCTTCTTGATCTCGTCGTCGCTCGCGCCGCGCTGAAGCGCCTCGCGAAGCGCCTGTTCGGCGGCGCGCAGATCGCGCTCGGCTTGCGAGGCGTCGCCGTCCTCGATCTGCTGAGCCATAGCCCAGAGAAACGCCGCGACGTCGAGAAGGTCGGCGTCGGAGCGCGCGGCGGCGAGCGTGGACTTGGCCTCGTTGAGCCCCAGATAGACGTTGGCGGGCGTGTCGAACAGCTCGGGCGCGACGGTCAAGCCGGTGAGCGCGGCATCGACCCGTTTTGGCGCATGGTCGGGATCGAGAATGAGGTCGCGGCGCTGCTCGACCAGCGCGCGCGCGAGCGGGTTGTGGAAGGCGCGCTGCGGCAGCGTCACTTCGACCGGCGCGCTCGAACCCGTTTTGCCCGAGACGCTGACTGCGCCGAGCGTCATCATGACGCGCGCGCCCGCCCACGGATGTTCGGAAAGATCGGCCGTGGTGCGGGCCTCGCCCACCCCGTTGGCGGTCGGCGGCATTTGCAGGGCGGCCTGCGGCGGCTGGGCCAGGCTTCGCGGCGCGGGTTTCGAGGCGTCGTGCGGCAGCGCGAAGTCGGCGCGCGCGCTGGCGAGGCCGTAATGGTCGTCGAGCCGATAGGCGAGCGTGAGGGACCCGCTGAAGTTGGCGCGCGGCTCCTCGGTCAGCTTGATCGTCGGCGTTCCGGCCGGCGTGACCGCAAAGACGATGTCGGCGGCCTTCGTTCGGCCGCGCCAGATCGTCGCCTTGCCGTCGCCGCGGATCGTCCAGCGGCGTTCGGTCGGCGCGCCCTCCGCCGGCGTCGCCGATTTCTGCTCCGCCGGCGCAATCGGACCCTCGACGCGCGTCTCGACCACGCCCGGCTCGCCTCGCACGACGAGGACGGAATCCTCGAACACGGTCAGCGTCTGCTCGTCGGCCGACTTGAAGTCGATGGTCACCGGCGGCCGCCCGGCGTAGGGCGGCGGATCGATCCAGGCGTCGATGCGGCTTCCCGCCGCCGCCACGGCCGCGTCGCCGCCGCGCCAGTCGAAGGCGGCGGCGAACCGGCCGTAGAGCTCCGGCCCCGCTGCGGCCGCCGCCGCGAACGCCATCATCGCGACGCCGAAGCGGAGCGCGTAAGGGTCGCGCTCGGCCATGCGCGGCGCGGGCTTGGCCACCCGGATCGCCTCGATCGAGCGCTCGAGCCGCGCCCGGTGCGCGGCCCAGAGCGCCCGCGTCACCGGGTCGGCGCCGTTGGCGAGACTGTCGGCGAGCGAGGTCGCCGGACGATGGGTCGCTCCGGCGTCGCGGTCGAGCCGGGCCCAAATGTCGCGCGCCGCAGGCCAGCGCAGCCGAACGAGCGGGGCGAGCGCGGTCAGGAGGCCGATCGCGAACAGGGCGACGCCGGCGATGCGCAGCGCGCGCGGGGCGAAAATCCAGACGCCGAGCCAGGAGACGGCGAGGAAGAGGATCGCGACCGCAACCCCCCAGACGATCGGCGGCCAGGCGCGCTCGACGATGAGAACTCGCCCTGCGGCGTTCGACAGCGCCGGCAAGCGGCCGCCGGCCGTCGGGCCTTCAGGATGCTTCGTTTCGTCGTCCTTCGCCACGCCCGACTCGACCGCCCGCGAAAAAACCAACCCTCACGTCAACCAAGGCGGAAGTGTGTCGAGGGCGATCAATTCCTCGAACGTGCGGCGCGGCCGGACGACCGCGTAATCCGCCCCCTTGACCAGGACCTCCGGAACGAGAAGGCGCGAATTGTAGGTGCCCGCCTGCACCGCGCCGTAGGCGCCCGCGCTCATGATCGCGAGGAGGTCGCCGGCGGCGACCTCGGGAATGTCGCGGTTCAGCGCCAGATAATCGCCGCTCTCGCAGACCGGTCCGACCACGTCGGCGCGGATCAGGCGGGCGGCATGGGGCGTCGGCGCCTGCACCGGCAGGATTTCGTGATGGGCGTCGTAGAGCGTCGGGCGGACCAGATCGTTCATCGCCGCGTCGACGATGACGAAGCTCTTGGCCTCGCCCTCTTTCACGAAAATGACCGAGGCGATCAGCGCGCCGGCGTTGCCGACGATGAGCCGCCCCGGCTCCAGATAGAGCTTGCAGTCGAGCGCGCGCGTGTGGCGGGCGACGATCTCGGCATAGGCTTTAGGGAACGGCGGCGGGTCGTTGTCCGCGCGGTAGGGAATGCCGAGGCCGCCGCCGACATCCACGTGATCGATCGCATGACCGTCCGCGCGTAACGTCCGCACGAAATCGGCGAGGAGCGCGAAGGCGTTGTCGAACGGCTCGAGGTCGGTGATCTGCGAGCCGATATGCATGTCGACGCCGCGGATCGAGAGGCCCGGCAAGGCGCGGGCGCGCGCGTAGACCTCGCGGGCGCGGGAGATCGGCACGCCGAACTTGTTCTCCGACTTGCCGGTCGAGATCTTGGCGTGGGTTTTCGCGTCGACGTCGGGATTGACGCGGACGGCGATCGGCGCCGTCGCGCCGCGGGCGGAGGCGACGGCGGAGAGCGCCTCGAGCTCCGGCTCCGACTCGACGTTGAAGCAGAGGATCCTCTCGTCGAGCCCGAGGTTAATCTCGGTCCGGGTCTTGCCGACGCCGGAGAAAATGATCCGCTCGCCCGGCACGCCCGCCGCCCGGGCGCGCCTCAGCTCCCCCTCGCTGACCGCGTCCATGCCGGCGCCGAAGCCGCGCCAGCGTCGTCAGCACCGCCTGATTGGAATTGGCCTTCATCGCGTAGCAGACGAGCGCGTTCTGCCCGGCGAAGGCGGCGCGGAACACCTCGAAATGGCGCTCGATGGTCGCGCTCGAATAGCAGTAGAACGGCGTGCCGACGGACCGGGCGATCGCCGGCAGCGGCGCGTCCTCGGCGGTGAGCACGCCGTCGCGATAGGCGAAGTGATGCATCGAGAACGGTTATTTCAGCAGGGGATCGAGAATGAAAGGCTGATTGGGCGGGGTGATCGGCGGAATCTTGGGTTTCACTTGCGGGCTCAGCGCTTCCACGCTGGTCGGGTTGGCCGCGGAGGCTGCGGGCTTGGCTGATGCGTTGGCCTCCGGCGGCGGCTCCAAGGGGCCGATGCGGCCGCAGCCGGCGAGGCAGAGCGCGGCGAGCGCCGCCAGCGCCGGCGCGCGGCGACGGCCGGCGGGGAAAAGCGAAATTTGGGCGAACACGAGCGACTCCGGATGGCGGAGGCACTATACAGAAACCGCGCCCCGAGGCGAGGGCGGGGCGCGGCGGTCGGGCGTGACCGGTCCGGCGGCAGGCGGCGGCTTAGCCGAATTCCCTGCCGCGAAAATGCATTTCAGGTGTTGGCGTTATGCGAGCTACGCATGCGTTTGAATGTGCGACCGCCGCCATTTTCATCCATAAACAGGGAGAAAAAAGGGGGAACCACGTGATTCCGCCCAGCTTGGCTGCGAAAAAACCCCTTTATTTCCGGCCGCTTCGGAAAAAACCCTCAGGCGCGGCGAGAGCAAAATAACAGGAGAATAACAGAGAGATAATTCCCGCTTATCAGGGAGAGTATTCGCACTTATCAGGGAGGTAACAGGTGGGTGGAACAGGGAGAACCAGGCGCCGCGAAAATCGCAGATGAGATGTCGGCGTTATGCGGCCTGCGCATGCGTTCGAGGGTGACGCGCCGCCGCCATTTTCATCCATGAAGGCGCGCCGCTCCTCCCAGGTGATGATCGACAAGGCGATAACGGTGATGCGCGGCAAGATCGGCGAGTCATTCGGCCGATTGCACGCGGACGTCCTGCTTGAAGTCGAGCGGCGGCCGGCGGTGTCTTTGGGGAGTGCGAAATAGGGGTGGCGGCGTTCGCGCCGCAGCCGAGGTCGGGTCGCGTTGGGATCGATCGAGCCCGCGTCCGTCATTGCGAGCCGAAGGCGACGCAATCCATGCCGCGGAGCGCGGAACGATGGATTGCGTCGTCCGCCTCGGCTCACGCTCGGCGTCCTCGCAATGACGGCCCGGAGCCGCGGCGCCCCTGCGCCGGCATATTCAGGAGTGACGGGCGGATACGCCATTGGGGCGCGGTGAGCGACGCTCGCGACGGCAAAGCGCGTATCTTGCGGGTGGTCACGCTCGCGGACGGCGAGGCGATCCACATGCCTTCTTCGACCGGGATTTTCGGAAGGACGCACCATGAAGCTTCACTATTATCCGGAAACGGACAGTCTCACCATCGAACTGAAGCCGGGGCCGGGAGTGCAGACCCGTGAAGTCGCGGCAGGGCTCAACGCCGACTTCGATGCGAAAGGCGAAGTCGTCGGGTTCGATATCGATCACGCCTCGCGCAAGCTGGATTTGACGACGCTCGAGACGATCGAACTGCCGGTTCGCGCCGCCCGGGTCGCCTGAGGATCCTCTCTTGGGGCAAGCCGACGTCATTGCGAGCCGAAGGCGAAGCAATCGTGCGTCCGTGAGGACGTTTTGTCAGCGGGGTGTGAGTCCCCGCCACGCGGAGCCATACCGTGTGAAGCGGAAAGTAACTGCGTCGTCAACGAGCGAGGAGGTGGACTTGCGCCTCCGCGAGCGGAGACGGGGTGGAGAGCAACTGGAAGCGAATGCGTAGCCCGTAGGATAACGAATCCGTTTCGGCGGGATGGTGCGGCGAGCCTGCGATTGTAGGGCGAAGCCCTGAGAGACGCTCAGGCTGAGATGGCGATCAAAGAGGCAAGGAAAGCACCGTCAGTGCAGATTGCTAAACAAGGCGCAGAAGCCCGCGACTGGTCGTGGGTCGAAGCCTCCGTCTGGACGGACCGCATGCTGTCGGCGCTGGAGAACGGCGTCAAAGGAGGCGTTTGGTATAGTGTGATGGACAAGGTCTACGCACCGGCGACGCTGGCGGCGGCTTGGGCGAAAGTCCGAGCCAACGGCGGCGCGGCGGGCGTTGATAGGCAAAGCATCGAACGGTTCGCGACGCACGCCGACGAGTATTTGGCGGAGCTGTCGCGAGCGCTGCGGGCGGGCGATTACCGTCCGGCGGCGATCCGGCGCGTGGAGATCCCGAAAGGGGATGGCGGGGTGCGGCCGCTGGGGATTCCCACGGTCAAGGACCGCATCGCCCAAACCTCGGTCAAATTCGTGCTGGAGCCAATTCTTGACGCGCGGTTCCACCCGGCGAGCTTCGGCTTCCGGCCGGGACGCGGCGCCAAGGATGCGCTGCGGGTCGTCGATCGCCTCGTCAAATCCGGCCACTGCTTCGTGGTGGACGCCGATCTGAAGAGCTACTTCGATACGATCCCGCACGACAGGCTGATCGAGAGGCTGCGGGCGCGCGTCAGCGACGGCCGAGTTCTCGATCTTGTCCAAGCGTGGCTCAATCAGGAAATCATTGCGGAATGCCAGAGGTGGACCCCCGCGGGAGGAACGCCGCAAGGTGCGGTCATCAGCCCGCTGCTGGCCAATCTCTATCTGCACACGCTCGACGAACTGATGGCCGCGCATGACCTGGCGATGGTTCGATACGCCGACGACTTTGTCGTTTTGTGCGACAGCATGGAGAAAGCGCAGGCAGCCCTTGCGTTGATCCAGGCCTTCGTGAACGAGAATGGCCTCACCTTGCACCCGGCTAAAACCCACATCGGTGATTGTCGGATCAAGGGGCAGGGCTTCGAATTCCTTGGCTATCGCTTTGAGGCGGGACATCGGTTCGTGCGAAAGAAAAGCCTTCTGCGCCTTCGGGACAGGATTAGGGCCAAGACCAAACGGACGAGCGGACAAAGCCTCGCCCGCACGATCGCGGCGCTCAATCCCACGCTCAAGGGCTGGTTTGGCTACTTCAAGCACGCGACTTCCGGTCTCAAGGATGTCGACGCCTTCGTGCGCCGACGGCTACGAGCGATGTTGCGCAAGCCAGTGAAACGACACGGGTGCGGCGCTGGCCGCAATGACCGAATCCGCTGGCCCAACGCTTTCTTTGCCTCCGCAGGGCTGTTCACCCTCGACACAGCTTGGCGGCAGGCGCGACAGTCCCGATGAGGAAACCACCGACTGGAGAGCCGTATGCGAGAAAACCGCCCGTACGGTTCGGAGGGAGGGGAGGCGAAACCCTTCCCTACCCCTATCAGCCGTCGTGAAAGCCGCAACCGCTGGATTGCTTCGTCGCTGGCGCTCCTCGCAATGACGCTTCCGCGCGTTCGGGTGCGGATGGGGTCATTGGTTGCCTGGCGGAGCGGAGCGCGAAGGGAATCTGAAGCAGGGCGGGGCTGAAAACAGGGAATTATGCATGTGTCCCGGTAATGCCTACTGATGAGCGGGGGAGGGAAACGGGGCGTTGCCGCATGGCCCAAGCCGCGCCCTTCCTCGACTTTACGTCGACTCTACCGCGCCCTTCCTCGACTCTACGGTAATCCGCGTAATCCGCGGGAGCCAATGCGCTCCCAAGGGCGTCCGCAACCCGCAACCATATTCTCTTCTTGCAAGAGGCCTTCAGCCGAGACAATCTCTTCCTCATCAAGGCTTCGATCCGGCGAACTTCGGTTAAGCGGACCGGTGTGTACTTCTCGTCTGGACGATCCCCAAGTGGGGTTGACGCGTTGTCGTAGCTAGGTGTCACTACGCCTTTAAGATATAGCGACGCGCAAAAATGCGCGATGCTCTGGGGCGCTGGCTCGTACAAGACAGCGAGTTTCCTGTTCGCAGACTCGTAAGCTGAGCGATTATTGAAGCTCGGCGCTGGCTTCGACGATCGTAAAGGGAGGACATTTCAACGAAGATTTTCTGCGCAGTCGCGATAGCCGCGCTGACGGTCACAATGATGCCCGGCGTCGTCGTCGCTCAGACCAAAACGACGGCGCCGAAGCCATCGTTGGAGGAGATCCTCAAGGGAGTCAAACCCGCTCCGTTCAATCTTGCGGTCGTTCCAAAAGAGATGGGTTGTCACGAGGTAACTGCAACCGGACAATTGACAAAGGTGGATTGCCTTACGCCGGAAGAGATAGCGAAATATCCGCCTCCCGCCCCGTGCACGGGAGCCGATGGCGATGCCGCCTGTGGCATGCAAAGCGTGGTTACCCCGGCTGAACAGAAAGCTGGAATTAAGATAGTTCCGATCACGGAAGCTTATCTTGGGGTCACCCTGCAAGAGTATTCTTCTTCTGCAGACACCGTTTACGGTAAAGGCGCCTATAGCCTCCAACTGAACTCAAACTGGTTCCAGGCAGCACCTGGTACGACGGGCTGGGTGCAGTTTGTTTATCAGGACTTTCTCTCATCGGCCCGATTCTGCGTATGGAATATTCACTGGCCGACAAATTCCAATCCGACTAGCTATACTCCTGTCTGCGCACCAATTCAATCTATTCCACTTACCGCCAGACTTCAATTCACTGTAGGGGGCTTTGTATGCGCCGGGTCTTGTACTTACTTTAGACCCGGAGGCACAAGCGGCCGCGCAGTCTTGTGGGGATGGATTCACTGGGACACACTGGATGCTAGCGGCAGTGTATGCAGCAGCTGCGCAAGTGGAACTGTATTGGCCACGGCTCCCAACTCGGAGGGGCTGGCCAACAACTGGACTCAGATCAGCGGGTCAATCCTGGGGTAAGCGTGATGCGATGGCCGCCTTACGAGATGCCGTTGGCGTCGGTTAAGTGTCCACCTGCGATTTGGTGGACACCTGATGATGACGGCAGCGGGATCAAACGGGGTTGGGCTCGGCGTTGCGGGCGGCGCGCGGAGGAAGCGGCGGTCTTGGAGCGTGGCGGAGCGTCAGCGGATCGTCGACGCGGCTCTGACGCCCGGCGCGTCGGTTGCGGGCGTGGCGCGGGCGAATGGCGTCAACGCGAACCTGGTCTTCAAATGGATCGGTCGTTCGCGGGAAGGTTGGCCGGATCGGCGCTGCGGTGCGGGCAACAGGGCGCGGGCGGCGACAAGCTCGTCGCGGGAGGCGAGCGAAACCCCGAGGTTTGTTCCGATCCGCCTTGTCGCGCCGCAGCAAGGAGCGCCGACGCTAACGCCGGCCGAGAGGGAAGGCGCGCCAGGTTTGCGGCATGACCCGCCGAGCGCGGCGCGGCTCGGGGCGATGGAGGTTCGCCTTCCCAACGGGGCGCAAGTTCGTATCGAAGAAGGCGTCGACGGCGAGGTCCTGCGGCTCGTGCTTTCGACGCTGAGTGGATTGTGATGTTGCGCCTCGCCCCCGGGATCAAAGTCTATCTCGCCTGCCAACCCGTCGACATGCGGCGCGGCTTCGACGGGCTGTCGGCGGAGGTGGCGCGGGTTCTCGCCGCCGATCCGTTCTCGGGAGCGGCCTTCGTCTTCCGCGGCAAGCGCGGCGGCTACGTGAAGATTTTGACCTGGGACGGCTCCGGGCTGTGCCTGTTCGCCAAGCGGCTGGAGAAAGGCAAGTTCGTCTGGCCGCCGATCGTCGAAGGCGCTCTGCAATTGACGGCGGCGCAACTGGCTCTGTTGCTGGAGGGCATCGACTGGCGCCGCACGGTCGCGCCGCCGCAGACGGAGCGCCCGCGGATCGCTTGAGCGCCGCGAGTCGCCATAAAAATCAGGCAACTCCGAGAGATTGCGGCTGCGCCGGAGGCGCGATTGTGGTAGGCGTTGTCATGTCGCCGTCGACGCCTGATTCGCCTCGCGATCCTGACGATCTGCGCCGCTTTGCGGACGATCTGCGCCGCGACGTCGCGTGGCTCAGGGCCGAGGTCCACGCCAAGGCGCTGATGATCGAGAAGCTGCGAACCCAGCTCGCCGTTCTTCGTCGCGCCCGCTTCGGCCGCAAGTCGGAGAAGCTCGATGCGCAAGTCGAGCAGCTCGAGCTGCTGATCGACGATATCGAAGCGGGTGTCGCCGAGACGCTCGCGCGCGCAGACGTGACGGACCCGGACGCGGCCGACGCGACCGAGACCGGCGCCTCATCGGCAAAGAAGCGCAAGCCTTCGACCCGCGCTCCCTTGCCCGACCATCTTCCGACGGAGACGATCGTCCACGACGCGCCGTGCGTGTGCCCGACCTGCGGCAACGACAAGTTCGGTCGGATCGGCGCCGACGAGCGCGAGGTGCTCGAATACGTTCCCTCCCACTTCAAGCGCGTCTTGCATGTGCGTCCGAAGATGAGCTGCCGGGCGTGCGAGACCGTCGTCCAGGCGCCGATGCCGACGCTGCCGATCGAGAAGGGGCGTCCGGGCCCGGCGCTGCTCGCCCATGTCGCGGTGTCGAAGTTTTGCGATCATCTGCCGCTGTATCGTCAGGCCGACATCTACGCCCGCCAGTGCGTACAGATCGACCGTTCCGTCATGGCGGGCTGGATCGGCCATCTCGCGGGACTGCTCGAACCGCTGAGCGAGAGCGTCGCACGTCACGTTCGCGCGGGCCTCGCCCTGCACGCCGACGACACGCCGGTCCCGGTGCTCGATCCCGGCAAAGGCAAGACCAAGACCGGCCGGCTATGGACCGCAGTGCGCGACGAGCGCCCGTTCGGCGCGACGACGCCGCCCGCCGCCTTCTATCGCTACTCGCCCAACCGCAAGGCGGAGCACGCGCGGGCGCTGCTCGCCGGCTGTCGGGGCTTCCTCCACGCCGACGGCTACGCCGGTTTCGCCGATCTTTACAAACCTGAGCCGGAGACCGGCGTTCCCCGCCTGACCGAAGTCGCCTGTTGGGCCCATGCGCGGCGCAAAATCTACGACGTCTTTGTCGAGACGGGCTCGCCTGCCTCGCGCGAGGCGCTGGAAAGAATCGCCCGACTGTTCGCCGTCGAGACCGACATTCGCGGCCGCGCTCCGGCCGAGCGTCGGGAAGCCCGTCAGCGCCGCTCGGCGCCCATCCTGGCCGACCTGAAGGCCTTCCTCGATGCGACGCTCGCCAAGATCAGCGGCAAGGGCTCGCTCGCCGGCGCTATTCGCTACGCGACCTCGCGCTGGGCCGCGCTCACCCGCTTCGTCGACGACGGCCGGCTCGAAATGACCAACAACGCCGCCGAACGCGCCATCCGCCCGCTCGCCCTCGGGCGCAAGAACTATCTCTTCGCCGGCTCCGACGAAGGCGGTCGCCGAGCCGCCATCATGTACACGCTCATCGAGACCGCTCGCCTCAATGACGTCGATCCCGAGGCTTGGCTCGCGGACGTCATCGCCCGCATCGCCGACCATCCGATCAATCGCGTCGACCAGCTGCTGCCCTGGAACTGGTCTCCGATCACAGCTCAGGCCAAGGCCGCCTGATCAGCCCCACGCGGTCGTGGCATCACGCTTACATCCTGGGCGCAAGCTCATCCAAAATTAACTTTAGTGCGAACGCGATCGTTCGAAACGTCCTCGCCGCCACGGCATGCCCGATACCTTTGGCGCCCAGCTGGACTTGCAAATCCCCTCAGCTGAACGGCCAATATGCTGATACGGCTGGATGGGTGACGGCTGAAGCGAACAACCTGTATTACGCGCCCAGCCCGAACTGGGTCGTCCCGCAAGTGCCGCAATCGCAATTAGGCTGTTCAAACGGCTTCTGCGTGCTCGTGGACTATGAACTTTACCCCAAGTAAATAGAGCCTGAAACTTTTGCCTGCACTGAGCGGTGGTCCGTCCCGCTTTGCGGGACGGACTGGCGGCCTCGCTTAAGGTGGATTACGGGGACGTTATATCTATTGTATAATATCCTAGCAGTTTATACTAACGAGACGGCTTGTGTTTCCCGCAGCACCGTTCCCTGCTTGTCCTATCGAGTGACGCAGCGAGGCAATCGTCGACCGGCATTGTTCACCGTGCCGGGCGATTATCAGGCCGGGTAGGCGGATTGATATAGGGAATTCGTATCACGTCCTCCCGTAACCCCGTAACCCCGTAACCCCGGTAACCCCGTAACCCCGGTAACCCCGAACCCCGGTAACCCCGTAACCCCGGGATCTGCACGGCGCTTTCGCTCGAAATGAAGATGATGCGCCCCCAGTTCGCGCGCTTCATCGCCGGCAGGAATAGGCGCGCCAGCCGGACTCCGCTCAGCACGTTGACGTCGAAGAATCGCAACCAATCCTCATCCGAGATTTCTTCGAACGGTTTCAACTCGAAAATGCCGAGATTGTTCACGAGGATGTCGACCAAGGGGTGTCGTCGGGCGAGTTCCTCTGCGGACGACGCCTGACTGAGGTCGCCGGCAAAGCCGTAGACATCGCCGCCGGTCGTCGATCTCAGTACCTCCACGGTGGCGTCCACCGAGGATTGCGACCGCCCATTGACGATCGCGCGCGCGCCTTCACGGGCCAATGTGGTCGCGATGGCCAAGCCGATGCCGGCGGTGCTGCCGCTGACCAGCGCAGTCTTGCCCTTCAGTTTGAGGTCCATTGGGCTCTCCTTATCAATGACGCGAGCGGTTTGATGCAGGACGTTTCGGTCTCCTGACGAATCAAGGCAAGCGCGTCGCCAAGAACTCCGATCACGACGACAGTGCGCTCTATCGATTTCGATTCCGGGCGATGGAGCGAGGCGTGAACTCGCGTGCCGGCGCATTCTATCGGAGATCTCGCCCGAGAGTGCCATGCGCCACTGGACACCGGACCTATCATCTGCCGCCGATCCTCGTTGCGAACATTTGCGGAACATTTGCTTCCGGAAAATCGAATTCTGCGCTATCTTGGTCTCCATGGATGCAATCGACATCGGCAATGCGGACAGCGGCCGGCGCGACTGGGGCCTACGCCGTGGCCGTCCCCGGGTTAAACCCGGCGATCCGCGGCCATCCAGGCGGTCCTTGCGCGGGGAATGGAGCGGTGAAGGCGTTTTCGACTGGATTCCGCTCTAACCCGCTGAAAAGGCTAAATTCGCGGAAGAAAATGGGTTTGGTTTTCGTTCCGAATAATTTGGAATTCGTTCCGCCGAATTTGGATTTCGTTCTAACCGGCTTGGATTTTGTTCCGCCCGGCTTGGGTTTTGTTCCGGCTGGCTTGGAACCCCTCCCGTGCGGCCCGGAGGGTCGGCCGCGTCTCGGCCGCCCTTCGGTCCTCCCGCAAAACAGGCGACTGGTTCCCGGTCGGCTCCGGGGAGCGCGCCCGGGCGGGACGCGGCCGCAGGGCCGAGGGCGGGCGGATGCGATGGAAAAGGCGCCGCAAGTCTCTGGAATCGCCCGAAACGGCGATGGAACGGCGCGCCTCCCGGTACGGCCTAGTTCGCCCGGCGCGAGCGCCCGGCGAGTGTGTCGAGTTTTGCGATCATGGCGTCGCCTCCCAGTCCGCCGCGCCCTCCCTATAGGCGAGCGGCGCGCCGTCGGCTCCGAGGATGAGCGTGGTCGGGAAGCCGCGCGCGCCGACTTGGCGTGCGAGCCTGCCCTCGGGGTCGAGATAGAGTTTCAGGCGCTTCAGCCCCATCCGGTCGAAGGTCTCTTTGGACAGCGATTGGCCGACCGGGTCCTTCGTCACAGCGACGATCGCGAAGTCCTTTTCCGGCAGGCGCGCCGCCAGCCGGTCGAGCGAGGGCATCTCCTCGAGGCAGGGGACGCACCACGGCGCCCACAGGTTGAGAACCACGAGCTTGCCGCGAAACGACTCGATCGGAACCTCCCTGCCGCTTGCGTCGAAGACCGGACCAAGCCTGGCGGGGTCCTTGTTCAAGAGTTCGACCATGTCGGTTGTCGGGGCCGGACGCCGCGTCTGCAAGGCCGCCATGGCGAAGAGGCTGATCGCGAAAAGGGCGAGAAGGGGCGCCCAGCGGGCCGCCCCGGCGCGCGCCGCGGCCATTGCGGTCATGCGCTCACGCGGGCGCCGTTCGGCCGAGCGAGCGCCCGGACGGCGATCACGACGAAGGCCGCCCCGCCGAGGACGGCGAAGATCGAGGCGATCCCGTGCACCGCCATGCCGGCGGCGGCGACCGCGTCGAGCGAGCCGACGCCGGTCGGCGTCTTGCGCGCCGCCCCATAGCCTCCGGCGACGAACATGCCGATCGAGGCCACGAACTGCCCGCCGCCGTAGAGCGCGATCAGCGCCCGCGTCGCGCGCGGCGAGACCGGCTCGAGGCCGAGCTCGTCGAGTCCGAAGGTCAGCAGCATGCCGGCGCTGGAGACGCTGACCGCGGTGATGACCGCGTGATAATGGGCGGGCGTGCGCGTGTCCGAGCCCGAGATGAGGAGCCCCATCGCGCCGCCGAGGGCGAAGAGCGCCAGCGACGTCGCCAGCGTGAAAAAGGCCGGATCGCGCCAGGGCCATTGCGCCGGACGTAAGAGCGCGCGGGCGTTGGCAAAAACGGAAACGGCGAAGATCAGCGTGGGCAAGGCGATGCCGAACTGCAAGAGACGGAACGCCTCGTGCTGCTTGTCGGAGAAGGCG
Organism: uncultured Alphaproteobacteria bacterium; assembly: GCA_963805295.1. Classification (GTDB taxonomy): domain Bacteria; phylum Pseudomonadota; class Alphaproteobacteria; order Rhizobiales; family Beijerinckiaceae; genus Roseiarcus. Next base: position 339,301 of record CAWDTW010000041.1, read on the forward strand.
TCGAAGACCCCGTAAAAGATCGGCCCGGGGACAGCGAGCACGCCGACGATTGAGACCGCGATGCGGAAGACGCCGTCGTCGACTGCGGTCTTGCCGAGGCTGCGGCGCGCGAGAATCCGCCAGTTCGTCATGAGCACGATCGCATAGACGAATTGCATGAGATGGCCGCCGCCCCAGAAGAGGAGCTCGCGCGAGGAGAAGAGGTCCCCCTGGCGGGCGAGCAGGGTCCCGGCGACGGCGAATGACACGAGCGCCAGGAGATAGGCGAATCCGCCGATCGACATGGCGAGGGCGAGCGGCGGCAGCGGCCGCGCCCGCCCCGGCAGGTTGACGAGGAGGCGAATCACGGGAGCGAGCACGCCGGCCGCCAGCAGAAGGAGCCCGAGATCGTAGGCTGGATGGCGGATGAGCGGGACGTAGTTGGTCAGCTCCGGATGGGTCGCGTCGAGGAACGCCGGCGCGAACAGGCAGGGAAAGGCGATCAGCACGACCCCCTGCCCGATGCGGCCGAGCGGCGCTGCGCGCGGACCGCCGCCGCTCACGCGCTGCGTCGCGACCGTGACCAGGAAGGCGAAGACGCCCATGAGCCAGATCACCAGCGAAAACACGACGTGGATGACGAGGCCTTTGTAGAAGAACCCGATCGGCCAGAGCGGCGCCCTGTCCATGCCCGGCACGCGCGAAAGCGCGAGAAGCAGGGCGAACACGCCCGCCACCGCCAGCGCGCCGACCGCCAGCCACGCCCAGCCGACGAGCTCGCGCCTCAGCGCGCCCGCGGCGCTGGCGGCGTCGAGCCTGGCGATCGGGGAGGACGGCGATTGCGCCGCGCCGCTCATCCCCGTCAGCTCTCGTTCAGCGGGTAGAGATGGACCGCCATCACATAGACGACGAGCCCCGACGCGGCGACGAAGAGCCACAGCGGCAGGCACACGCGCGCAAGCCGCCGGTGCGTCGCGAAGCGCTCTTTCATGGCGTTGAAGAACGTCAGCGGCGCGAGCGCCGCAACCACGAACGCCATGACGACGTGAACGGCGAGCAGCGTGAAGTAGATCGGCCGGATCGGGCCATTGCCGCCGAATTTCGCCAGGCCCGCCGACGCGTGATAGACGAAATAGATCGCCAGGAACGCGACGCCGAGGCCGATCGCGACCATCATGGCGCCCCGGTGCCCTTCGCGGTCATGGGCGCGGATCCGGCTGTAGGCGTAGAGCAGCACGACGATTGTCGCGACGTTGATGACCGCGAGCACGTGCGGCAGATCGTGGATGGCGATCATAACCGGTCAGAATCCGTATTTGGCGACTTTGACGATGATGCTCACATACATCAAAGCCGCGAGCGCCGCGAGGAAGGCGACCAGGAGCCATTTCCCGCGCTTGGGCGTCAGGTCAGGTTTCCGCGTGGCGGGTTCGTTCACAGGAGCGCAACTCAGCAGTGCAGGCGTTTCAGGGATGAGAAGCCTCCGTGCGGGGGAGGGCAGTTCGAGCGCCAGGAGGCCTTTGTGATCGTCTTGGGGCGTCCGGCCACCTTCAGGAAGGGGCCTAAGGCGATGCCCAAAAACTATTGCTTCATTTCGTGAAACCTCGGCGAGATGCTGTAGTTCCATTCTGGATGGAATGAGTCTCGGGTCATGTTGAGGGTCGCCATTTCCGCGTCCGAGACCTTGATGCCCTTTGGATAGGTGTTGCTATCGAGTTCGCAGCGGATTTTGAGACCGGTTTTCGTCGTGGTGTTGGCGATCAGTTCGATGACGATGAGGAGGCTGAGGAGTGGCGTCGCGCGCCAGTTCTGCGTGATGTGGCAGAACATGCGATGCTCGATCTTGTTCCACTTCGAAGTCCCTGGCGGATAGTGGCAAACCTGAATGATCAGACCGGTTTCGTCCGCGAGTTGTTGGAGGGCCAACTTCCAGAGCCGCAGCCGTGAACCATTGGAGCCGCCGCCGTCGGCCGTGATCATCAGGCGCCTCATCCCGGGATAGAGCTTCCAACCCATCTGATCGAGCCAGCATCGGACGGCGTTGACGGCGAACTCCCCGGTGTCGTGGTCGATTCCGAGGCTGACATAGCCGAGGTTGGCGCCGATGTCGTAGACCCCGTAAGGGACGACCTTGCCCAACTCCTTGTCCTCGAAATCGTGAGCGTTGACCTCGATCGGTTCGCCCTGCGGCCCATAGTCGCTACCGCCGTTCTTGAATTCGCCCAGCAATTCCTTCTTCTTCGCGTCGATCGATATCACGGGTTCGCCGGCCGCCTGAAACGCCTCGACCTTCGCGTTGATATATTCGAACTGGGCGTCGCGATCAGGATGTTTGCCGGCTTCCTTGGTCTTGCGGTTGGAATGGCGACAATATTTCAGTTCCTCCAGCAGCTTGGGAATGGTCGAGGAACTCACTTTGTGACCCATGGCGCGAAGCGCCGTCGCCAGCTTGTCGTGGCTCTTGGAGACCCATCGCAACGGCCGCATCGGGTCGCCCATCGTCGCCGGCTCGAGCAATCGTTGCAAGTCCTCCAACAGCGTCGGGTCCTTGACCGTCAACCGAGGAGTGCCCCCGCCCTTGCGCCGCACCTCTCCCGTCAAGGAGCCGGGGTTCCGCAAGTCCTTCAGACCGCGCCCAATCGTGCTCCGGGCGACCTTCGTCGCGCGCGCGACCGCCGCAATCCCGCCGTAGCCCGCCGCCTTCGCCTCCGCCGCCGCGCTCAACCGCCGGCGTCGCTCGTCCAGCGAAGGCCGAAGCGCGTCAAACCGGACGCGCAGGGATGATTCGTCTATCATCATCACGATATAGACGCTCGCCTCGCACTCGGGAATCCGCTAAACAGCCGATGCCAGTAAACTCGCAAATTCCGAATCGGCTATTTTTGGGCGTCGCCTAAGTCCAAGCGATTGGCTCCTATCCCCGCAGCACGACTTGCGCGAGCAACGCTGAGAACAGCAGAAACATGTACAGAATCGAGTATCCGAACAGCGCCATCGCCGCCTTCCGCCGCGGCGCCTCCTCGACATCGCGCAGGCGATAGAGCGCGAAGGCCCGCCGGAGCAGAATGGCGTTGCAGACGGCGGCGACCGCTCCGTATGGAAAGCCGACGCCGGGAATGGCGAGCGGACCGAATGACGCCGGAACGAGCAGCAGGACATAGATCACGATCTGCCGGCACGTCTCGACGCGACCGACGACGTTGGGGAGCATCGGCACGCCGACGCGCTGGTAGTCGCCGCTGCGGCAAAGCGCGAGCGCCCAGAAGTGAGGCGGCGTCCAAAGGAAGATGAGGAGGAAGAGGGCGATCGGACCGTCCGACAAACTGTTGGTCGCCGCCGCCCAGCCGATCACCGGCGGCAGAGCCCCGGCCGCGCCGCCGATCACGATGTTGAGCGGCGTGCGGCGCTTGAGATACATGGTGTAAATCGGGATGTAGATCGCGACGGTCAGAGCGAGCAGCGCGGCGGCGAGCCAGTTGACTTGAACGCCGAGCGCGACCACCGACACGATCGACAACAGCGCGCCGATCGTCAGCGCTTGGCGCGCCGGCACCGCGCCGCGCGGGATCGGACGCATCGCGGTCCGCGCCATGTTCGCGTCGATGTCGGCGTCCCACCACATGTTGAGCGCGCCGCATGCGCCGGCGCCGGCCGCCATCGCCGATAGCGTAGCGATAAGCTTGAGCCAATCGATGTGGCCCGGCGCGAGCGCAAAACCGACCGCGCCGGTGAACACGACGAGCGACATGACGCGGGGTTTGAGGAGAACGAGGTGATCGACGACGCCGCCGCGAACGCCTCCCCGCGCCCCGCTCCGACCGTCTCTTCTGCGCGCAAAGATACTGACGCGACCCGTCACCCTGCCCTCACCGGTCCCCAACCGTTTTGCTCGGCTTTCCGTCGCCCCGCGATTGTTCGGGGTCCGCCGTGCGCCGCGATTTTCAATTCACGTTTCGCCGCCGATCGAGTCGAAAGGATGCCCGCAGAATTGATTTCGCTCGAATCACACGATGGCGGAAATCAAATGTCAAGCGAAGCCGCCGGCGGGGGTGCGGCCCGATCCTTCCCTGACTGCGGCGCGGAATTGCGCAAGCGGTGAGACAATCTGTCAAACGCGGCTATCCAGCGCAACCGCGCCGGATTCGAATTGGAGCCGCGCGAGCCGGGCGTAAACGCCCCCTTTGGCGACCAGCGCGGCGTGATCGCCCTCCTCGACGATTCGACCCGCCTCCATGACCAGAATGCGGTCAGCCTTCAGCACCGTCGCCAGGCGGTGGGCGATCACCAGCGTCGTGCGCCCAGTCATCACGTCGTCGAGCGCGGCCTGGACTTGCGCCTCGTTGTGTGCGTCGAGCGCCGACGTCGCCTCGTCGAGCAGCAGGATCGGCGCGTCCTTGAGAATCGCGCGCGCAATCGCAAGCCGCTGCTTCTGGCCGCCCGAGAGCGTGACGCCGCGCTCGCCGAGCTGGGTTGCATAGCCTTTGTCTAGCTCCATGACGAAGCCGTCGGCGGCAGCGCGGCGGGCCGCCGCCTCGATCGCCGGCTCGCTCGCGCCTTCCCGCCCGTAGGCGATATTCTCGGAGACGGTCCCTCCGAAGATCGAGGCCTCCTGGGGAACGGGCGCTATCCGCGCGCGCAACTCTTGGGGATCGACGGTCCTCACGTCGATCCCGTCGACGAGGACCCTGCCCTCCTGGCAATCATAGAAGCGCATGATGAGCTGGAACACGGTGGACTTGCCGGCCCCCGAAGCGCCGACGATGGCGACCCGTTCCCCCGGTGCGATGGCGAAGCTCAAGTCGTCGATCACGCGCGCGTCCGGCGCGCCATCGTATGCGAAGCTGACGTGCTCGAATTCGATCGCCCCGCGCGAAGGCGCGGACATGGCGACTGGTTTGAGCGGCTTGACGATACGCGGTTCGACCGCCAGAAGCTCGGAAATGCGCCCCGCCGAGCCCGCTGCGGCGGCGGCTTCGCTCCAGACTTGCGACAGCTCGCCCAGCGACGTCGCCCCGAGCACCGCGAACAGGACGAACTGTGACAAAAGGCCGCCGCTCATCCGGCCCGCCAGCACGTCGTGCGCGCCGAGCCACAACACGAAGACGACGCTGCAGAAGGCGAGCGAGACCGCGACCGCGATCAGAACCGCGCGGGTGACGGCGGCGTCGCGGGCCGCGTCATAGGCGCTGTCGACCGCGTCGGCAAAGTGCGCCCTGCTGCTGGCCTCGGCGCCGAATGCCTGCATCGTGCGCACCGCCCCGAGGCTCTCGGACGCAAACGCCGTCGCGTCGGCGAGTGAGTCCTGCGCATGGCGCGAACGGCGGCGGACCACGCGGCCCGAGGCGATCAGCGGCGCGGCGATGACCGGAATAGCGACGAGCACCAGCGCCGACAGTTTCGGGCTGGTGTAGATCATCAGCGCAGTTGACCCGACGAACATGAAAAGATTGCGGAGAGCGATCGAGGCAGTCGAACCGAAGGCGGCCTTGATCTGGGTCGTGTCGGCGGTCAGACGCGAAACGAGTTCGCCGGTGCGGGCTCCGTCATAGAAGGTCGCGTCGAGACTCGTCAAATGAGCGAACACGTCGCGTCGGAGGTCCGCGACCACCCGCTCGCCGAGCGTGGCGACGAGGTAGTAACGGATCGCCGCCGCCAGCGCGATAACGAGGACCACGGCCGCCATCGCCAGAAAATAGACATCGATGGCGCCGCCGCTATCCTTGGAGAAGCCGAAGTCGATCATTCGGCGCAGGGCGAAGGGAACCGCGAGCGTCGCCGCGGAGGACGCCGTCAACGCCGCGAGTTCGGCGAGTGCCCGGCCTGAATAGCGCTGGCCGTACCGCAGCAAGGGAAGCAGCGCCCGGAAGGACGCGCCTGGGATCGGGGGCTCTGTCACGGGGCCTTCCATAGACGCTTTTGCACGCAAAGGCACGGAGGACGCCGCTCCCGCCCTACCCCTTCCACCGACGCACGTGGCCGTCAGCCCGCTGGCGTCCATTCGACCAGCGATACCTCGTCGTCGAGCCGCTGGATCGGGCCGGGTCTAAGGCCCGCGGCAGATAGGACCTGCTCCGGCGTCTTGCCGAGCCGCCCTCGCCCGAAGAGCGGCACACCGCCCGGCAGACGCACTTTCTCGGCGCGGCTTAGGTAGAAGTCGTCGTAACCGATTTTCAGAAAATAACTGTAGATGTCAGGGCCGCCGAGAACCGCAACGGCGCCCGAAAAACATCCGACCGAAGCGCACGCCTCCTCGAGCAAAGCGCCGGCGGGGTTCCACAACCTTGCGTTCGCGTTGTTCGGGTGGGGCGCCAAGCCGGCGATTTTGCGGGTGAGGATCAACCGGCGCCGCTTCGGCGAGTTGGGCTGATCCTCCTGCGACATGGGGCCGTGCGCCATCACGGCGGCGCGCTCCAACCCTTTCTCAAAAAAGCGCTGGTCGGCTTCGAGGTCGAGCGATTTCGGCATCGATCCGGTCTCATCCGCGATCATGCCGTCCGCGGACGCGATGGCGTAGGCTACGATGCGAAAGGGTCCGCGCATTGCTCGACCTCCCTCGGTTCCAGTCGACGACAGGCGATCGTGCGACGAGCCGAGCGCTTTCAAAGGTTTGCATCAGGCCCGCGGGCGGAATGCGCAGTATCCCCGAATAGCGCCGGCTCAGCCCCACGATCTAAAAGATTGTGCTAACGATCGCAATCGCTCGCTGCGTTCGATAGCGGAATGTCGAGGGTACGATAATGAGCACGTTCAGCCCCGAGAAAGCGAAGAGCCGCCCGACCGAAATCGCGGGCTACGCCATCGTCTCGGACGACGACAGGATCGCCGGCGCCGACGGGTTCGTCCCTGCTTCCCTGCGCAACGAAAGGGACTGGGACTATTACCAGCGGGCGCTTGCGCGCTCGGACCTGATCGTGTTCGGCCATCGCAGCCACGACGCCGAGCCAAACGTCAGGGGCGATCTACGTCTCGTGATTTCGAGTGGGGCGGCCGGGCTTGAACATCGAGCGGACGCGTGGTGGTGGAACCCGGCGCGCGTGAGCTGGGCGGAGGTCGCGAAGCGGCTGCTGCCGCTCGGCGGCAGCGTGGCGGCGCCCGGCGGCCAGGCTGTGTTCGATCTATTCCTGGAGATTGGTTTCGATGCATTTCATCTGTCGCGCGCCCATGGCGTAACGCTCCCCGGCGGGCGAGCGATTTTCTCCGCCTGCGACGCGGGCCTCGCGGCGGAGGCCGTACTCGCCAGGGCTGGCCTGCGCCTCAGCGAAAAGATCGCGCTCGATCCGGAGCATGGCGTCGAAATGAACGTCTGGCGCGCAGTCCGCGAGGCGGGCAAGCCATCCCGAGGCGAACATCAGTCGTGAACAGGTCCGATAACCACGCCCTTGGCCCGCGCTTTGCGCTCAAGAGCGGATCGCGAATAGTCAGAATCGATCGGGATTTCCAGGGACGGGACTATCGAGAGCCTCCCCGCCCGTCCCCTTCGACGCGAGGCAGCGTCATTTCTTCAATGATAGGGGGCGCGGCGCCCAGGTCAGAAAATCGGACCCAATCCGGCTCGAACAGCAGGAACAGCGTGTGAGGATCATTTTCAAACTGACGAGCATTGGGGTGGACAGCATAGTGCGCCGCCTTTGCCGCCTCGATCTCTTCCAGCAAAGTCAGGGCTCGCAACGCGCCGCGCATCTGAACCGTCACCCAGTCGGCCTCGCTCCAGCCTAAAGCGACAGACGCTCGCGAATTCTCGCGACAATCCCTTGCCTTGGCGCTTCGGTCATCGCCGCTGAAGTAGAGACCAGGCAGTTCGGCCGCGCAGGAGTAATGCATTACGCTCGAATGCGGCTCTGCTTTCGAGGTGCTGGTTGAAAGCACCGAGACCCTGCCTTCGCGCAAGAACCTGAAGAGTCTCTCTCGAGTTTCCGGGGACATGGGTTCACTCCAACCTATATCGCCGCAATCGTCGCATCAGCGCGTGGACGATTTTTCGACGATCGAAAGCAATCCGCTCGCCATTCCGCCGCCCTGCCCGATTTCGAGCTCAGACTGCGCCATTTGGGCTTGTCGCGCAATCCTGAAGCGCCCTCCGGGAGGAGGTGTTCATTCGCGGCTTTATGGCTTAGAGCCGAGGCTCGAGCGCAAGAACGCCGGGGCGTCGACAATCATGAACGGCCGCAAGTTGATTCCGGGCAAGCCGATGCCCGCGTCGGGTATTCCAGACTATACGATCCATCGCGACTCCCTCGTCGAAATCCTTTCGGACGCCTTCCTCCGGCGGTTGCAACGCATCAATGCGATCGTCAGGCAATCCAGCGAGCGTCTGGAGGGCAACATCTTTTACGCCGATCTGGACGAGCGCTTTTCCGAAAGCCCTCCGGTCGAAGAGCTCGCTCCCGCCCGCCGCAACGTCTGGCGCGCGGCGCGGTTCAAGGAGCGGCTGCTCGAAGTCGGGGTCAACGCCGGCCACAGCGCGCTCCTCGCGCTCTCGTCGAACCCGAGGCTCGAGTACTACGGCGTCGACATCGTGACCCACGGATACACGACCGAATGCGTCGACTTCCTCAAGGGCGAGTTTCCGGGGCGCGTGCATCTCTTCCCCGGCGATTCGCGCGAAGTGCTGCCCTGGCTCGCGGAACAAGAGGGCGAGCTCAATTTCGATCTCTATCATGTCGACGGAGGCCACACAGACGCGGTTTGCCTCTCGGACATGACGAACTGCATCCGCATGGGCCAGGGCCAAAAAGGACGACATCTGCTGCTGGACGATGTCCATGCGAGCTGGATTTTCGATATCTATTGCGAGTTTGTCGCGCGCGGCGATTTGACGACCGAGACATTCTTCGGCGACTGGGAGGAGGCCGGCCGGAACGTCCTCGCCAGAATCGAGTAACCGCCTCCCCTTCCACTCGACCAAACCGAGATCGCCCCTCGCATGAGCGACGAAACTCCCGCCGCCGACGGCTGCGAATTCGCTTCCTTCTGGCACGCCGGCCCTCTCAATCCGTTCGCCTACGCCTGCCTGGCGTCCTTTCCGAAAGCCGGCGCGAGACTTCGGGTCTTTAGCTACGACCCGCGCCTCGACGTTCCGTCCGGCGTTCGCCTGGACGACGCTCGGCTCATCTGCCCCGACGAGACTCTTGTTCGGCGGTATGTCGTCAACGGCAAACCGTCGATCGCGACCTTCGCGGACATGTTCCGCTATCGGATGATCCGGGAGACGGGCTCTTGCTGGGTCGACACGGACCTCGTCTGCCTGACGAAGCCCTGGTTCGCGGGGAGGCCCTACATCTGCTGCCGGCAGGCCGACGCCGTCAGCACGCTCCTCGTGAACAACGCCGTTTTGAGGCTGCCGCCCTCCGACCCCGCGCTCGCGGAACTCATCGCGACGGCCGAGGGCATGATCGACGTCGACCAGAAATGGGGCGCGATCGGCCCCTTCCTGCTGACGCCAGTCCTCCAAAAACACGGCCTCTACGACAAGGCGCTCGATCCGCACGTCTGCTACCCCATCGAACCCGAGCAATTCTGGAAGCCGTTCCTGCCGAGCTACCGGGACCGCGTCGAAGAGGCTGTCGCCGGCGCGGCGATGCTGCATCTCTGGAGCGAAGCGATCCGGTGGAGCGACTATGATCTAAGCGTCTGCCCTCCCGCGGGCTCCTACCTCCACCACTGCTTCCGACGGGCCGGCGCGCTCGATCGTTTCAGCCGCATCTCTGACGAGGGCGAGGTCCGCCGCAAGATGGCCCGCCAGATCGCCGAAAGCGAAGAGCGAGCGAACGGGGCGGCGAAGAACGCCTAGAGCCGAAGAGACCGCGCGGGGGCCGGGTTTCGCAAGCGACTCAACGATTCCAATGTCTTGGGCGCCAAAAACGTAACCGGGGCAAATTCCCGGGCACGCAACTGCACAAAGCAAAATGCTGCAGTTGCGAGATTGAATCTTATCAAGCGCTTGCGCGAGCGCCGGCCTTCTGAATTTTTTCCTCCCGCGCTCCTGCCCGGGAATTTGCCCCGGTTACCCAAAAACTGAACCTTTGTAACTCCCAAGCTGGGTGAGTCCGAATTGCCACAGGTTCGGTGAAATTTCTGCGTTTGTCGGCCCAGCCCTCGACAGGTACGGTGGAGACATGAGTCAAGGTTGGGATGAATCCCACCGAGATTCGCGAGCTGATCGGGGCTCTGCGGCGCGAGAACGCCGAGCTTCGGCGCGAGCACGAGGGCTTGCGGGCCGGGAACGCAGCGCTTCGAGCCGAGAGCGCGGCGCTTCGGGCGGAGAACGCCGAGCTTCGGGCGGAGAACGCCGAGCTTCGGCGACGATTGGACCTGGACAGTTCGAACAGCTCCAAGCCGCCGTCGAGCGACGGGCTGAAGAAGAAGCCGCGCATCCCCGGCAGCCTTCGCGGGCGCTCGGGCAAGAAAAGCGGCGGGCAGGCGGGACACAAGGGCGACACGCTCCGGCAGGTCGAGGCGCCGGATCGGGTGGTGCGGCACGAAGCGCAAGCGTGCAGCCGCTGCCGCGCCGTCTTGACTGCGGCGATGCAAACGCGGGTGGAGAGACGACAGGTGTTCGACCTGCCCGAGCGGCTGATCGAGGTCACCGAACACCAGGGCGCGCTCTATTGCTGTGCGGCGTGCGGCAGGGAGACGCAAGCCGAGTTTCCCGCGGGCGTCGCCTCGTCGGCGCAATACGGCGAGCGCATTCGAGCGGCGGCGGTTTATCTCAACGTCCATCAGCTCATTCCCGAGGATCGGGCCGCCGAAGCGATGCATGATCTTTTCGGAGCGTTGCGTCTGTGCCCGGACAGCGTGGCGAATTGGGTGCGCGGCAAGGCTGCGGCGCTCGCGCCGGTGGCGGCGCACATCGCCGCCCTTGCGGCGGCGGCGCCGGTTCGCTGCCTCGATGAAACCGGCTTTCGCGTCGCCGGAAAGGGACAATGGCTGCACACCGTCGCCACCGGGACCCTGACCCACTATCGCGTGTCGGCCAAACGCGGCGAGATGCCGGAGGGGCTCGTCGGCGGCGTCGCGGTTCACGACGGCTTCAAGTCTTACTCCGGGCTCGCCGACGTCGGCCATGCGCTGTGCAACGCCCATCATCTGCGCGAACTGAAGGCGCTGGTCGAGATCGACAGGGAGCCGTGGGCCGCGCCCATGCGCGATCTCTTGCTCGAGGCCAACCGCGCGGTCGAGCGAGCGCGCGAGGCGGGCGCAAACAGTCTGCCCCCACCCGTGCTCGAGGGCTTCTTCGCCCGCTACTGGGAGATCCTGCGGCTCGGCCTGGCCTTTCATCGCAACTTGCCGCGCCTTCAACGGCATCCATCGAACCGCGGCCGGACAAAACACCGCCCCGGACACAACCTGCTCATCCGACTGCACGAGTTCAAAGACGACGTCTTGCGCTTCCTCGTCGACTTCTCCGTCCCCTTCACCAACAACCTTGCTGAACAGGCCCTGCGCATGATGAAGGTCAAGATGAAGATCTCCGGCGCCTTTCGCACCTTCGAAGCCGCTTGCGACTTCGCCGCCGTGCGCTCGGTCGTCGCAACCGCCCGCAAGCGGGGCTGGAATATCCTCCAGACCCTGACCGCTCGCCCTCATTCCCTCCTTCAGACCCTGGCCGCGTAATCCTCCAGCTTGGGAGTTACAAAGGTTCGTCGAAAACGCCTTCACCGCTCCATTCCCCGCGCAAGGACCGCCTGGATGGCCGGGGATCCCCGGGTTTAACCCGGGGACGGCCACGGCGTAGGCCCCAGTCGCGCCGGCCGCTGTCCGCATTGCCGATGTCGATTGCATCCATGGAGACCAAGATAGCGCAGAATTCGATTTTCCGGAAGCAAATGTTCCGCAAATGTTCGCAACGAGGATCGGCGGCAGATGATAGGTCCGGTGTCCAGTGGCGCATGGCACTCTCGGGCGAGATCTCCGATAGAATGCGCCGGCACGCGAGTCCACGCCTCGCTCCATCGCCCGGAATCGAAATCGATAGAGCGCACTGTCGTCGTGATCGGAGTTCTTGGCGACGCGCTTGCCTTGATTCGTCAGGAGACCGAAACGTCCTGCATCAAACCGCTCGCGTCATTGATAAGGAGAGCCCAATGGACCTCAAACTGAAGGGCAAGACTGCGCTGGTCAGCGGCAGCACCGCCGGCATCGGCTTGGCCATCGCGACCACATTGGCCCGTGAAGGCGCGCGCGCGATCGTCAATGGGCGGTCGCAATCCTCGGTGGACGCCACCGTGGAGGTACTGAGATCGACGACCGGCGGCGATGTCTACGGCTTTGCCGGCGACCTCAGTCAGGCGTCGTCCGCAGAGGCGCTCGCCCGACGACACCCCTTGGTCGACATCCTCGTGAACAATCTCGGCATTTTCGAGCCGAAGCCGTTCGAGGAAATCTCGGATGAGGATTGGTTGCGATTCTTCGACGTCAACGTGCTGAGCGGAGTCCGGCTGGCGCGCCTATTCCTGCCGGCGATGAAGCGCGCGAACTGGGGGCGCATCATCTTCATTTCGAGCGAAAGCGCGGTGCAGATCCCGGCCGAAATGATCCACTACGGCATGACGAAGACGGCTCAGCTCGCCGTCTCGCGGGGCCTGGCCGAGGCCGTCGCCGGCACGGGCATCACCGTCAATTGCGTCTTGCCCGGCCCGACGAAATCTCGCGGGGTCGGCGATTTCGTCGAAGCGCTCGCCAAGGCCGAAGGCAAGTCTTTCGACGAGTTCGAAAAAGAATTCTTCGAGAAGGTGCGCCCGACCTCGTTGATCCGGCAATTCGCCTCGCCCGACGAGATTGCATCCCTCGTGGCCTATGTCGCCAGTCCCCTCGCGTCGGCGACCACCGGGGCCGCGCTGCGGGCGGACGGGGGTGTGATCAGGAGCGCGTTCTAAGAGGACCGCCCGCGCCGCCAGCGCGGCGTCGCCGCCCGACGCCGATGGATTCCTAGACCAAGTGTTCGCCTGGGATAGGGATTCCGTCGACACGTCATACAACCCCGACTGCTCGGCTTTCGATTTTGGCCGGCGGCGCTTGGGGCGGGGATCGCGGCCGGTCGCGGCGGCGAGGCGGTCGAGGACGGCGGGCGAGCCGAGCGGTCGGCCGACCGTTTCCGCCGCGCTGAGCGCCGAGATGCCAATGGCTGATCCGCCGCGGGCACGACGAGGACACGCTGCCGCCCTTACTCCCGATCCTCCTGCCGGAGGAAGTCCCCGCTTATTTGCCGAACCTCTTGGCGAAAAAGCTTGTCCCCGACTTGATCGGCGACCACGCGGCGCCGACCGCACGGGTAAGGAGATGGCGCGCCACGCCTTGGCGCCTTTCTCGTGCCCCTCATTGTCCTGAACCCGGGACCGAGTCGGATCGTGGTCGGCGATGCTTCAAGGACATGGGAACCGCGCGCGCTTTCGCGCGTTCTATCCCGCCTCCATGGTGCGATCCAATTTGGAGAGAAGGGATGCGGACGCCCTTGACGCTCGCTATTGCTCTCGTTGGAGCGGGCGCGGCAACCGCGATTGGAACCGCCAGCACGGAGCGGGAGGCGCTGAACGCCGACATGTCGACTGGCGCGGGACTGTCGATTCTCCACCCTCAGAGAGATCCGCCCGAGCGACGGCTCGAGCCAGCCGGAACGGCGCCCGGCGCAGACGCCCGCAGCGCCCCGAGTGCGGAAACGGATAAGGTTGTAGGTGCGCCATCGGAAAATGAATTCGCCGGTTGCCGCCGCGGCGCCCACCGGCGGCCTGGGATAGGGAGCAAACGCATGGGTGAGCGACTCATCGTCGTTTCCAACCGGGTGGCGGTTCCGGACCTGCCCCGGACGCCGCAGGCCGGAGGAATGGCGGTGGCGGTCAAGGCAGCCTTGAAGAATCGAAACGGGCTTTGGTTTGGCTGGAGCGGCAAGGTTTCGGACGAGTCGGCCGGCGAAGCACGGGCGATCGAAGTCAACAAGGTCACCTACGTCCTGCTCGATTTGGGGACGAACGACGTTCAGGAATATTACAACGGTCTCGCCAACAGCGTGCTCTGGCCCATCCTTCACTACCGGGTCGACCTGCAGGAATACTCGCGCGCCGACGCGGGCGGCTACATGCGGGTCAACCGGATGTTCGGCGCTCGATTGAGCCCGCTGGTCCATGAGGACGACGTCATCTGGGTGCACGATTATCACCTGATGCTGCTGGCGCGCGAATTGCGGTCGCGCGGACATCGCAACAGGATTGGCTTTTTCCTCCACACGCCCTGCGCGCCGCGCGACATCCTGGAAACCCTGCCGCAGCACCGGGAAATTCTCGGCGGGCTCACCGACTATGATCTGGTCGGATTCCAGACGGAAAACGACCGCGACAACTTTGCTGATTACTTGACGACGCTTGGCGCCGGGCAGTTTCGCAATGGCGCGGTCGAGATCGACGGTCGGAAAGTGCGGCTCTCCGCGTTTCCCGTCAGCATCGAGACCAAGACGTACACACGGCTTGCGCGCAGCGCCGGGCGCACGCCGATGCTGGCCCTCATCCGCGAAAGCCTCGGCGGCAGCCGCCTCGTGCTCGGGGTCGATCGACTGGACTATTCGAAGGGCATTCCGGAGCGCATCAAGGCGTTCGAACGGCTGCTCGACACCTATCCGGAGTGGCGCGGAAAAGCGACGCTGCTGCAAATCACCCCGAAGAGCCGATCCGAAGTCAAAACGTACGGCGACATCGAAGCCGAGGTGACCGGCCTCGTCGGCAAGGTCAACGGCCGTTTCGGCGACGCCGCCTGGACGCCGATCCGATACGTCAACCGCTCCTACTCGCGCAGCGTTCTCGCGGGCATCTATCGCGCGGCCGACGTTGCTATGGTGACGCCGCTGCGCGACGGGATGAATCTCGTCGCCAAGGAATATCTGGCTGCGCAGGATCCCGAAGACCCGGGCGTTCTGGTGTTGTCGCAGTTCGCCGGGGCCGCGAAGGAGCTCGATCGCGCCCTGATCGTCAATCCGCACGAAACCGACGCCGTCGCCGCAGCGCTGAAACGCGCTCTGGAGATGCCTTTGGCCGAACGGCGCGAGCGCCACGCGCCCATGGTCGACCATCTGCTGAAAAACGACATCAACAAGTGGGCGAACGACTATCTCTCCGCGCTGATTGGGGATTTACCGGCGCGTCGTCTGCTCGCAGGCATTCGCACCCTGTTCGGGGCCTCGTCGGAGCTCGCGCCCTCGGCCGATTTGCTGAGCCGCATGCAGGACGCGCTCCGTCCGACGGTCGGCGCCGCCGCGGGGCGGGCCACGGTAGCAATGCCTCGACGCCGCCAATGATCGCGCAGCAACGATGGCGCTCATGAGTTCCGGCGTTGAGGGCATTTGGGGGGTAATGGAGGAAAACAAGGCTTCGCGTTTTGTTTCGGGCGGCGTGCTCGCGGCGATCGCCGGAGCGGCGATGCTTTTCGCCTCGTCCGGCCCTTCGGCCGCGTTCACCCTTTCCGCGCCTTCGCTGGAGCACCCAGTCGCCGCGGCCGGCGTCCGACCGGTCTGGTGGGACGACTGGGGCCATTGGCGCCCGAACCGCTGGTGGTGGCGCCACCATCATCCCTACTATTACGGCCACCACCGCCATTGCTGGATTAACCACTGGGGTTATCGCCACTGCCGATGGTGGTGAGGGACTGAAGTCTGCGGCCGACGCCCGGGCGTCGGCCGAATGCGGAGCGGGGGCGGTCAAAACTCTCGACCCCGCCACTGGCTCGGCCAGTCGTCCTCCGCGCCGCCGCCGAGGCGCGGAGCGCTTGCCGATCACGCAGTTCGGAAGAGGCGTTCGCCGATGAATTCGCCCTCGGCGACACCCCCGGGGCAAGCGAAGACGCCGCTGCCGATATGGGTGGTGAACTGGTTCAGCATATCGAGCTTCGACATCCGGTCGAAGATCTTGATAAATCCGGTGCGCGGGTCGCGCTGGTAAGAGACGAAGAGCAGCCCCGCGTCATATTCGAGCCCCTGCCGCCATGGCGGCCAGCGCTCGGCGGTGAAATTCGCGCCGTCATTGTAGGAGAAGCCCCGGCGCAGGATCTGCGCGCCGTCGTTGGCCGCCGCGGCGGCCATCCGGACGTGGGCGTTTTGGGCAATGGCCGGCTTGCCGGCCGCGTCGAGCGCGGCGAGATCGAGAAGATCGAATTCGGCTTTGGCGCCGAGCGGGGCGCCGGAATATTTGTGACGGCCGATCGTCTGCTCCTGAAAATCGACCGGGGTTCGGTCCCAATGCTCGAGCGCGATGCGGATTTTGCGGACCACGAGGTAGCTTCCGCCTTGCATCCAGTCAGGCCCTTCCTCGCCGACCCAAACCACGGCGTCGAGGTCTTTCGGCTGCTCTGTTCCGTCTTTGAACCCCATCAGGTTGCGCGGCGTGTTTTCGCCCGCGGATGGCGCAAATCCCGCCTGGGTCCAGCGCAGAGTCGCATTGCCGTATGCGAGACGAACGAGTTGCCGCACGGCGTGAAAAGCGATCTGGGGGTCGTCCGCACAAGCCTGGATAGACAGGTCGCCGCCGGTATGGCCCGGTTGGAGCTGGTCGCCGTTGAATTTCGGGAGATCGACCAAAGCGTCCGGCCGCGATGACGCCCAGCCGAACCGATCTTTGCCGTCCTTGACAAAGAGCCCGGCGCCGAAGCCGAAGGTCAGGGTGAGCCGGGCGGCGCCGAGGTCGAGCGCTTCGCCGCTGTCGGCTGCGGGCAGGCTGACATCGGCGTCGATGGGGCGGGCCGTCTCTCCGCGCGTCATTCGCGCCGCCGCAGCAGTCCACGTGCGCATGAGGTCGGCGACGTCGCCGGGGCCTTTCGCGGCGACATCCAGCGCGGCGAAATAGGTGAAACCCTGCTGCGCCGTCGCGACGCCGCCCTGATGGGCGCCCCAGAACGGCTCGATCGCCGGACGTTTCGACTGACCCGCCGCCTCGGCTGCGTCCGCGCTCTTGCCTGAGCCGGCGAGGGCCAGCCCTGCGGCCCCTGCGAGAAACACGCGCCGCGAAGCGCGAACGGATTTGTCGCCGGAGCCGGTCATTGCGCCAGGACGAGCGTGTTCGAACTCGTCTTCCACATAATAGAAGCCGGAGCCGGATGGCGTCATGGCGATCCCGAAGAGATCGCCGCTGCCAGGAGGCGTTTGCGCCTTGTTTTCATCGACCCAGATCGCCGAGAGCTGTTTCCCGGTCGCGGGATCGACCTCGACGACCTGACCGTTCTGGGCGTTCGTGACGATGAGGTTGCCGTTCGGCGCCGTCATCATCGCGAGCGGCCGCTGCAACAGCCCGTCTTGCGCGACAATTCGGCCGACGCCGGCGCTGGTCGTTCGCGTGGTGGCGTGGCGGATCGCGTTGATGCGGTTGCCGATCGCGTCGGACACGTAAAGCGTGTCGTCCTTGCCGAGCTGCAGCCCCGTGGGTCCGACCAGGAAGGCGTCCTTGTCGGCCTGCGCGCCGAAGCCGCTGCCGATCACCGTCTGGCTCTTGACGACGGGCGGCTTGCCGTCGGGGACGGCGAGTTCGAGCCTTAGCACGGTCGACAGTTTCACCACCGGCGCATCGCTGGTCGGCTCGCCGAGATCGAAGCCGGCGTTGCTGACGAAGAGCGTGGCGGCGCGGCCATTGTCGATCGTCGCCATATTGCCCCAAGGCGCATTGATGTTCGGCCCGGCGATGACGCCGGCGACCTTGCCGTGCGAATCGAGAATGAGGACGCAGCCCGCGCCCTTCGTCTTCGTCGTGCCGTCCTCGCTGGGCGCGCTGCCGACGATGACCCAGCCGGTCTTCAGCATGGTCATCGCCGTGGTCAGCCCGATGCCCCCGGGACATTGCGGCAAATGCCGCGGCAGTTCGGCGAACACCGAAAGCTTCTTCGTCGAAGGATTGTAGTCGACGATCGTGGTGCCGAGGCCTTGAAGGTTCTTGTCGTTATTGAAGTTCGTGACGAGCACGTCGTCCTTCTCGATCGCGCCGCTCGAAACCGTCGCGACGACGATCGCGTAGGGATTCTGGTCGCCGTTGGCGGGAACCGTCGTGCTCAAGGTCGTGTCGCTGTGGATCGAGGCCAGGAAGCCCTCGGCCGCATGCGCCGCGGCGAGGTTGGTGACGCCGAGCGACAGCCATGACGCGGCAGCGAGCAAGGCGGATCGAGCGAGGCCCTTCGGCAAGGCGGACCTAAAGGCAATGATCATGGACGCTGTTCCCCTCAGGAGGATGTCGCAACTCGGGGCGTCCTCCGCCCGCGAGGGCGCCGAGCCGTGGACCGCCAAACCGGCGAAAATCGCCAGCGATGCGATGGCGGCAAGTCTACCGCATCGATGTAAATTCGACGCCGATCCAAACATTAAACGCCCTCTAAAAAGTCTTCATCGCCGCCGTGGCCGCCGGCCGGCCAAGCTGTGACCGGCAAGCTGTAATTGAATTGTCGGATATCAAGCCTGCGTCGAAGGGACAATGACCGGGGGCTCACTTTAGAAACAATTCAAACTGGGATCCGCCGCCGCCGTCCCGTCAAAGTCGAGATGGTTGTTTTCGGCGGGACTTGTTTCTTGCCTATCGGCTCTTGCGGCATTCGTTCGTTACGGTGCGTAAGCGCGACCGCTTCATCAGCGCCGTCGGCGTCGTCGCGGCTCGCCGCCACGAGGCTCGGGCAGGGCAGGAGCGCGCTGGAGGCGGTCCATTCCGCTCCGGCGAGGCGCCCGAGCCCCGCTTCGTCCGGCGGAGGGACGAGGAACGCGCCGCGCACGTCCGCGCCGTCGAGCGCGTGCGCGGCCCCGGCGATCGCCGCGGCGCCGAGGCCGTGCCCGATGAAGAAGGCCGGCCGCCTCGCCTCGCCGGATGAGTTCTCATTCGCTTGCGCGCACCTTGATGGATGAGAAGGCGGCTTGACCACCCCCTCACATGGGGTGCTTCCAGTCAAGCTCATTCATTTCGTCATTTCACTTTCTCCTGGGCGTTTGGATCCGAAGCGTGAGCCCGTCTTTGCCATGCAGCCCTGATGACCGCATCACCTCACATCCGGTCGAGCTTGTGGGCTCGGACCATAATCCCTCGTGCTCGAGGGCATCGGGCTCGGGTTGGCGGGACCATCCTTTTTCACGGCGTGTTTCAGCCCGGGGGTTGATCCGCGGTCGCCGCCCGCCCGGATCCGGCGAAGCCGTCGCGTTCAGCTTCGCTGGAATGGGGTTAAGTCGTTAAGTCATCGTTGGAGTGCAGGAGTGGGATTGAGCCATCGGGTCATGCCGTCTTGAACACGGCGCCCTCGGGAACGACGCCTTGGGTGACATAGCGCCACAGGGCGACGAGGAGTTTGCGGGCCAGCGCGACGATGGCGATCCGGCGGATTCGTCCCTTCCCGGCGCCGACCCGCGCCTGAAACCAGCGGCTCAACGCCAAGTCCGGCTGGTGACGCAGCCAGAACCAGGCAAGCTCGATCATCGTCTTGCGCAGGCGGCGGTTGCCCGACTTCGAGATGCCCTGATCCCGTTCGACGCCGCCGCTCTGCCAGGGGCTGGGCGCCAATCCGCCGTAAGCCGCCACCTGGCGTCGGTTGCCGAAGCTGCGGAACAACAATTCCAGCCAGAGGAGCGAGGCGAACTCAGGGCCCAAGCCCTTGAACCTGAGGAGCAGGGCGGCGGGGTTGTTCGGCTCCTCGGCTTCTGTGCGGATGAGCGCGTCGCGGGCCCGTTCGACCGCAGCCAGTTGCGTCGTCGCTAGCGCGATCCGATCGAGTTCCCGGCGGATTTCCGCCTTCAGCATCGGCGGCAGCTCGCGACCGTCGCCGGTTCGCAGCGCCTCCAGTCGTTCGACACGATCGCGCCGAAGCGGATTGTAATCCCGGACGCCTTGGCCGCTGAGCAGGCCCCGGACCCGATTGGTATGCTGAATGCGTTCCTTCAGCAGCGTGCCGCGCTCGCGCGTCAGGCGCCGGCGATCCTCGTCTTCCGGGCTCGGCGCCCGAACCATCGAACAGACCCGCCGCTCGCCGCGCGCCCAGGCCATCAGCGTCCGCAACAGCGTCTCGCCGTCGATCGCATCGGTCTTGGCCCGCCGATGCCGCCGGGCGACCGCGATCGAAGCCGCATCGACGACGTGGCTCTCGATCCCGTTGGCGAGCAGCAAGCGATGAATCCAAAACCCGTCCAATCCCGCTTCCTGAATGACGACCGTTTTGACCGGCGCCCCATAGCGCTGCTCGGCCTTCGCCCTCGATCGCGAAAGAAGGTCGAGCAGGCAGGCGCCGTCCCCGCCCTCGACCACGTGCTTGGAAAACTTCTCGCTGCCCGGACTGTTGATCGTCACAACCCATTTCGATTTGCTCAATTCGAGCGAGGCGAACAACGTGATATCATTCGCGCGGACGGTGGTCGCGACAGCGGTCGCAGAGGTGACAGACTTCATTGGTTGCCTCCATGCTGGTGTGGAAGCTCAGCCTACCAAGTCAGGCCGCCGTCCACCCGCATAGGATCTTTTCAGGAGAGTGCCATCGAAGGCCGAGGCCGCCCCCCGGGAACATTTCCTTTGCGAAGGGCGCCGGCCGCGCGCTATGGCGAGCGGGCTTAAAGCCGGGAGGAGCGCGATGCAGGTTCAGGCGGGCGGCGCTGCGATGGAGCGGCGGTTCGACGCGGCCTTCCAGGCCGAGTTCGCCGAACTCGTCGCGTGGCGGCGCGACGTGCGCCGCTTTCGCGCCGACGCCGTCCCGGAGGCGACGCTCGACGTCCTCTTCCAGCTCGCCGCCTTCGCGCCTTCGGTCGGCAACTGCCAGCCGACCCGCTTCGTGCGGGTCGACGAGGAGGCCCGGCGGGAGGCGGTGCGCGCCAATTTCGAGGCGGCCAACAGTCAGGCGCTCGGCGACTATTTCGGCGAGCGGGCGAAACTCTACGCCACGCTGAAGCTCGCGGGCCTGCGCGAGGCGCCGGTGCAGCTGGCGGTCTTCTGCGACGAGGCGACCGAGCAGGGTTTTGGCCTTGGCGCGCGCACGATGCCGGAGACGCGACGCTACTCCTCCGTCTGCGCGCTCTACACGTTCTGGCTCGCCGCGCGCGCCTACGGCCTCGGCGTCGGCTGGGTGTCGATCCTCGATCCGACCCTTCTCGCCGGGGCGCTCGACGTTCCGCCCGAGTGGTCCTTCGTCGGCTATCTCTGCGTCGGCTGGCCGCGGGAGCAGCATCTGACGCCGGAGCTCGAGCGCGCCGGCTGGCAGGCGCGCACGGCGCACCCCGTCATCACGCGGTGAAAGAGGCCATGGCGATCAGGTGAAAGCCGGACTTCGGCCGGCGCAGCAGCGCTCCCGCCCCGAAAAGGGCGAGCGAATTCGTTCGCGTTCCCCGCGCGCCGCATTTGCCTCCATCCGATTGCGACCCGCGCCCGACGCTTGGCGGCAGGGCCGGCGGCGGCGTAGTTTGGCTCCATGACCGAGGCCTCTCCCGTCACGACCACTCCGACCCGCCTCACCGCGCGGGCGCTGATCGTCGGCGAACGCATCGACACCGCGGGGCTCGAGCGGCCGGACATGATTTCGCTGTTGCCGCTCGCCTTTCGCGTCGGCGAACAGGGGATGGTGGCGCTCTTCCGTTTCGGCGTGGCGGTGATGGTGGGCCTGACGCCGCTTGAGGAGGAGGACACGCTCGCCAAACTGCAGGCTCGGGTCAGCGGGGAGCGGGCGCGCGGCGACGACGAGTACGCCGTGCTGGAGATCTCTCCCGAGAGCGACGAGCAGAAGTCGTCCGGCGGCCCGATCCAGATCAAGAACCTTTCGCCCCAGCGCTTTCTCGTGGTCGCGGACGCGCTCGCCAAGAGCGTGGCGCTCGCGCGCGACGAACGCGAGGTCAACAAGGTGTTCGACGTGATCGAGCCCTTCGCCGCCCGGCTCGCGGCGCGCGGCAAGACGCCGTTCCGGCGGCGCGCGATGCTGCGCCTGATCGGTCAGGCGCTGCTCGCCCAGCACCGCGTATCCGGCCGGGTCGCGGTCGAGGAAAAGCCCGACGTGCTGTGGGACCGCCCCGATCTCGAGCGCCTCTACGCGCGCCTCGAGGACGAGTACGAGCTCAACGAGCGCGCCGGCGTCCTCAAGCGCAAGCTCGACGTTATCGTCGAGACCGCGCATGCGCTGACCGACATCATCGACGCCGACCGGGCGACGCGGCTCGAGGCGGCGATCGTCGTGCTGATCGTGTTCGAGCTGATCGCCTCGGTCATCCAGATCGCGCTCGCGCTGCACGGGCGCTAGTCCGCGGCCCGCCTGCACCAGCCGGGCGAAGAGGTGTGGACGGCCGCCATTTCCGGATTGACGGCCCGGCGGCGCGATGGCCTCGTCGCTCCCAAGGAGAGGCGGCATGGCGATCGAGGACGAGCTTCGCGAGCGGCTGAGGAAAGTCGAGGCGCTGTTTTTCGGCGCCGCGACCGCGGGAGAACGCGAAGCGGCCGGCGCCGCCGCCGAGCGGCTGAAGGCCAAGCTCCACGAGGCGGGCCGCAGCGATCCGCCGATCAACATCAAATTCACGATGCCCGACCAATGGTCCGTGCGGTTGTTCGTCGCCCTCTGCCGGCGCTACGGCTTCAGGCCGTTCCGCTACCCGCGCCAGCGCAGCACGACGATCATGGTCAATGCGCCGCCACGGCTGTTCGAACAGGTCGTCTGGCGGGAGTTCAACGAGCTGCACGCCGATCTGTCGGCGTATCTGGAGCGGACGACCGACCGGCTGATCCGCGAGACGGTCCACGCCGACGCGGCCGACGCCGAGACCGCGCCTGAGCCGCTGGCGTTGCGCTGAACGGCGTCAGGCGGGCCGCCTCGCCGAGGACCGGGCGTAAGGCTTCCAACGCGGCCTCGATGAAGCGTTCAGCGCCCTCTCATTCCGTCCACGGATTGACCGTATTCACTCCGGCCGCGCGGAACGGCGCTTCGGCGCGGGTCGCGACGGCGAGCCGGTTCGCCGCGGCGACCGTCGCGATCTGGCCGTCGGCCATCGCGAGCGAAAGACCTTTTGCGCGGGCGCCGCTCATCACCGAGGCGTAGGCGCGGGCGGCGGCGAGATCGAAGGACAGGATGCGGCCCTCGAACAGTCGCTCGCTTTCCCGCTCGAACGCCTCGGCGAGCCTGCTGCGCCGCCTGCCCGTGGAGAGCGCCGCGACGCCGAACGGGATCTCCGAGACGGTGATCGTCGAAATGAACAGCGTCTCGGCCTTTTGCCGGTCGAGCCAGGCGACGACGCGCGGGTCGCTGCGCTTCTTCATCGGTTCGGACACGACGTTCGTATCGACGAGGATCACTTGAAGCGGATCGGCCGCGCCGGCGTCGGATCGCGCTCGACCTCGAGCTCAACGCCGCGAAAACGGCGCCCGAACGCCTTAAGCGCGGAGCCAATTCCAATCTCTTCGGCAAGCTTGACCGCCGCCTTGAGGATCGCCCGGATCTCCGCCTCGGTCGAGCGCCCGTGGCCTTTCGCGCGCGCTTTCAGAGCGCAGTGAGGCTTCGGGCGCGAGTTTGCGAATGGTGACGGCCGGCATTTGGCGACGCTTGACTGATATCACGATAAAAGTAACGATATCATAGGTCGAGCGCGCCCGGCAAAGAAGACCCACAGAGTCCGCCGGTTGTTGGCGAGGGCCGGCGGGGTTGGGGACATCGCCGCATGTCGAAACATGTCTTCGTCCTGACCGGGGCCGGGGTCTCGGCGGAGAGCGGGCTCGGCACGTTCCGCGACAAGCGGGGCGAGGGGATCTGGGCGCGGTTCGACCCGATGAAGCTCGCGACCCCGGAAGCCTTCGCGCGCGATCCGGAAACCGTGCTCGCCTTCACAATTCGAGACGCCGCAACCTCATGAACGCGAAACCCAACGCCGCCCATTTCGCGCTGGCGCGGCTCGGGACCGCGCTCGCGCCCGGCGGCGGCTCTCTCACCCTCGTCACCCAGAACATCGACGACCTGCACGAGCGGGCAGGCTCCAGAAAAGTCATCCACATGCACGGCGAGCTTTTGAAGGCGCGCTGCCTGCATTGCGATTCCGTGCGGCTCTGGCCCGACGACCTGTCTCCCGCTCACGTCTGCCCCGATTGCGGGCGCGCGGGGGGCTTACGCCCGCATGTCGTGTGGTTCGGCGAAATGCCGCTTCAACTGGACGACATCGACCGGGCGCTCCGCCGCGCCGACCTCTTCGTCGCGATCGGCACTTCGGCGCCGTCTATCCGGCCGCGGGCTTCGTCGCCGAGGCGCGCGCGTCGGGCGCGCAGACCTGCGAGATCAACCTCGAGGCCGCCGACAACGCCGATTGCTTCGACGAGGCGCGCTACGGCCCCGCGAGCGAGACGGTGCCGGCATGGGTTGCGGAGCTGGTCGGGGCGTGATCGAAAGGATGAGGGGGCGCGCGGCTCGGCGACGCCGGCCCCGCCTTCGGACTTTGGCCGACGGCGCGGTCGAGACGCCGATCGGGCCCAAAGGGATCGAACTCGGTGGCGACGGACCCCTCCATCCGCTTCAGCTCGTCGAGGTCAACGGCGTGAGGCTGCATTGCGCCGAGGCCGGGCCGGCCGACGGGCCGCTCGTGGTGCTGCTGCACGGCTTTCCCGAGTTCTGGTTCGCCTGGCGCGAATATTTCCGCCCCCTCGCCGAGCACGGCTTTCGCGTCGTCGCCCCCGACCAGCGCGGCTACAACCTCTCGAGCAAGCCTGAAGGCGCGGAGGCCTACCGGCTCGACGATCTGGCGGCCGACGTCTTCGCTCTGGCCGGCGCGTTCGGGCGCGACCGGTTCCACGTCGTCGGGCACGACTGGGGCGCGGCCGTGGCGTGGACCATGGCGAGCCGCGAGCCCAGGCGGCTCTTGAGCGCCTCGATGCTCCAGGCGCCCCATCCGGCGGTCTGGCTCCGGGCGATGCGCAACGATCCGGATCAGCGGCAGAAGAGCCGCTACGTTCAAATTCTCCGGATGCCCTGGCTCTCGGAGATGGCCCTGAAACTCGGGAACTATTCGGCGCTCGCCAGGGCGTTCAAGACCTCGACCCGACCCGAGGCGTTCTCGCCCGAGACGCTCGAGGCCTATCGCGAAGCCTGGCGGCGGCCGGGCGCGCTGACGGCCATGCTGAACTGGTATCGGGCCCTCTTCGTCGACGAGCCGCCGACGCCGGGGCCGGGCAGCCTGACGCCGCCGACGCTCGTCCTCTGGGGCGACCGGGACGACTACGGCGTCCCTCGGCTCGCCGACGAGAGCGCCGCGCTCTGCGCCAACGCCCGCGTCCGGCATCTGTCGCAGGCGTCGAACTGGACCATCCATGACGCGCCCGACGTCGTCCGCGACGCGCTCCTCGACCATCTCTAGCGGACGCCCCCCGCCGCCCAGGCGGCGCGGCCCGTGACCAATTCGGCCGATCAGCGCTGAACGATCGGCTGCGCCTCCGGAAAAGTCCAGGCGCCGGTGAGGATTCCGGCCGGGCGCGATAGAGACGCACCATATAGCTCCAGTCCGGCGGGGTCGGCAGGCAGTTGGCGACCTTGCCGTCGCAGCCGCCGAACTGGATGGAGACGGACCCGTCGGGGGCGGGCTTCGCGGTCACGCTGTTCACCGAATAGGCCTTGAGCGGGTTCGGCGCGAAACGGCCGTCGGAGTCGTAGACGCTGATCGACCAGAAGCCGTCGACGGGAACGTGCTTCACGGTCAGCCGATGGACGGTCCTGCCGTCGTTGCGGGCGGGCGTGACGTTCAGATAAAGGGCGTCTTTCTCGGGAATGCCGCCCCAGGCCGCGCCCGCGCCGATCAGGCGCCGCACCGGATCGACCGCGCCTCTCGGCCCGAACATGCCCTTGGCGTCGGGGAGCGTCTCGGCCAGCGCCATGAGTCCGGTGCGCACGTCGACCTGGCTCGACGCGTCCCAGTTCGGAACGCGAAAGACGCCGGGCCCGCCCGGCTGATCGATCTTGATGGCGTCCTGCAAGGCGCGCACGGCCGCGACGTCCTTGGGATCGTCGGCGTCGACGAAAATGCGCACGACGGCGAAAACATAGCGCGTGCCGACCCCCTCCTTCGTCAGCGTAAAGCGGCCGGGGCCGTAGACGACCTCGGGCGTGTAGGCGTCCTCGTCGATCGCCTGCATCGACAGGACGCGCCGCCCCGGGTCCGGCAGCGTGATCGTCGCCGGGCCCGCGTCGAGATCGAACACGGCGCCGGAATAGAGCGTGTCGCGGTTCATCCGGGTGACCGTCTGCCGGTCGAGCGCGGTCGGTTCGCGGCGGTGGACGAATTTGCCGAGGCCCGCGTCCTTCACCACGCTGCTGAAATAGAGGTCCAATTCGGCGTGGGGAAAATTCTCCGGCGTAACGGGGACCGCAGGTCCTGCCGGACGGGTCGGCGCCGGCCCGGTCAGGGCCGCCGCCGCGGCGATGAGCAGAACCAGCTTCATCCTCGTCTCCTTCGCCAATGCGAACGCGGCGCCGGACGCCCAATTCCCGAAGAGGAACGGACGTTTGGGCCGCTAGCGGCGAATTCTGTCGGTTTGACGATGATCAGGCAACGCAGGCGATCGACGGCGGAATCTCGGAGGGCGCCGGCGGCGGCAAAAGGGCCGCGGCCCGGGCTCAGGGGCATGAAGGATTTCCAAGCGAAGGTGTGCCTGGCATGGGCATTGGATTGGAGGTGAAAGTCCTTCGCGGGGCGAGTTGGTAGCAACCGCATGCGGCTCCAGGTCAACGAAGAGAAGAGTGGCGTTCGCAAGCCGGACGACTTGCACTTTCTGGGGTTCTGCTTTGGCGGCAAAACGGAGGGGAAGGGCGACGACGTCGCGGTTCTCCCTTCGGCCAAGGCGGAGAACACGGTTGAGGATAATCGTGCGGGAGA
>CAWDTW010000042.1:0-4572 GCA_963805295.1 uncultured Alphaproteobacteria bacterium
CAAACCGGCCGTTCGTCTCGACGGTGGACCCCACCCGCGCCAAAAGCGTTCGACGCTGAAAAGTATCTGACGGCTTTGTCAGAGTAACTGCAGCTCGTCTGGGTATGGCGTAGCACCCCCAGACTCAAGCAGCCATCAGGCCGCGAGGGCGCGCCACTCGGCCAACGCGCCGGCTCGTCTTTGTTTGTAAACTTCGCGGGTGACGAGATGGCGCTCCTGATTGAAATGGTTGTGGACCTCAGCATGAACTGAGCTGAATTTTTGCAGCGTCTTCATGCTTCGAAAGCGCTCCATGGCCCGTTCTCGTCGTCGAAACGGCTGATGCGAATTCTCAGCGCGATTGTTGAGCCGACGACCGACCTCCTGGCGATCGGCGTTGCCGATCTCTTTCATCGCCGCGGGATAAGAGCAAAGCCCGTCGGTGACGATCTTCCGCGGTCGGCCGTATTTCTTCATGATGCGCTTGAGAAACTTCAGTGCCGCCGCCTTGTCCCGCTTCGCGGTGACGACCGACTCCAAAACCTCGCCTTCATGGTCGACAGCGCGCCAGAGATAGCAGAGCTTGCCGTTGACCTTCACGAACGCCTCGTCCAAATGCCAACGCCACTGAGGATAGCCGCGCATGTGCGCGACCCGCTTCTTTCGGATCTCGGCGGCAAACATCGGGCCGAACCGGTTCCACCAAAACCGGACCGTCTCATGGCTGATGTCGATCCCCCGCTCGGCCAAGAGATCCTCGACGTTGCGCAGCGATAGCGGGTACTTCACGTACATCATCACGACCAGACGGATCACTTCTGGCGAGCTGTTGAAATATCGGAACGGGTCACTCATGGCCTGAAGCTACCACAGCCAAAGACGGTCCGAAAAATTGCTCTGACAATGCCTCCTGGTAGGCATAAGCGGACAAAGCTGGAACGGACCGGGCGTATCATCGAGCTTGATCAACGACCGCGCCTCAGGGGACATCCGTGCCCCCGCGCCGCGCCTGCCAGAAAACCGCGACGGTCCGCCGCCGATCCGACCGGAGATCACGTCGACAATCCAGTCGCCGAGCAGATCCCGCCTGGCCTCGATGCGCCAAGCCCGCCAAGGGTTGGCGGCCGGATCGCGCGCCTCGAGATGGGGCGAACATCATCATGGCTTCAGCCTCGCGCCCTGCGTCTGGCGCGCCGACAGGCGCTCGGCCTCGGCGGCGCGGATGACCAGGCGTTCGCCGGCGCGGGCCGCGGCGTAGAGCTTCGCGGCGGCGTCCAGCGCGGATTGCTGCGCCTTCGGGACGGAAGCGTGGGTGAACGCCTTGCCGGCGGCCGCGGCCCGCGCCATGGCGCGGGCGCCCTCCTCGCCGAAGCGCGCCTCGACGGATTTGCGGAACGTGTCGACCTCGCGCTTCATGTCCGCATCGGCCGTGAGCGTCCTGTAGGCCTCCGCCCGGGCCTGGTCCGTCTTGGCGGCCGCCACAATTCTTAAGCCCGCCACGGCCCGGTCGGACAGCTTCGGGATCGCGGTGCCGGTCGGCTTTGAGCTGCGCCGCGACGCTGGCGCGGTAGCCCTGCGCCGCCTGGGCTTCGGCCTCGGAAAGCCGCGTCACGTTCGGCCCGATCGCGGCCGCCGCGCGCATGGCGGCCTGCCGCTCGGCGCGGGCCTTGCCGCCGGCGAACAGCCCTTCCCTGCCCCGCAATTCGCCGAGGCACCCCGGCTCGGTCGAGAGCCGTCGCGCGGCGCTCGTGGCGCCGTCGCGCGCCACAAGCTCGTTGAGGCGCGTCGTGGCGGCCCTGGGATCGCGATAAGCGGTCTGAAGATAGATCGACCGCGCCTCCAGCTCGCGCCGCACCTGCGCGTCCGACGCCACGACCGCGGCGACGCTCTTGCCGTCGACGCCGCGCCCGAGACTGTCGCGCTCGACGCCGTCACGCCCCCTGCCCTCGAAGGCCGGGATGAGCACGCCGGCCGGAGCGGTCCGTGCCGGGGCCGGCGCCGGCGGCCTGGCGGTCCTCTCCGCGCCGATCGGCTTGGCCGCGGCCTCCGGAGCCCGTCCGTCGGGATATTGGGAACGCGGCGCGGCGGGTCGCGCGATCGCGCTCCGCGCCGGCTGTTGCGGCCTGGCTGGGGCGCCAGGGCGCGCCTTGGCGCCCTGCTGGGCCGTCGCTCTGGCGGCTTCCCTCGCCTGCTCGGCCGCCCGCGCCTTCTGCGCCGGCGTCAGCTCGTCCCGCGTCGCATAGGCGATCGAGGCCGACTTGATCTCGGCGCGCCCGATCTGCCGCGCCAGCTGGCGGATGTCGCGCGCCGTCTCCACGGCCGCGAACACCTTGGCGCTCTCGCGCTGGCGCGTCAGCGCCACATAGCTCGAGGCCGCCCGCCAATGCGGCGTGTGCATCAGATAGGTATGGTCGAGGGTCTTGCCCTGGCCCTTGTAGATCGTCCCGGCGTAGCCGTGCCGGAAGCCGGTGAACTCCGACGCCGACCACGACACAAGCCGCCCCTCGCGGCCGGCCGCCGCGTCGAGCGTCGCCTTGATCCGCCCCGTCTCGCGGTCGATGCCGGTGATGACGCCGGCATTGCCGTTGTAGATGCCGGCGCCCTTCAGCGTGTCGGTGAACTGCACCCGGTCGCCGACCGCGAAGGCGGCCTGGCCGTGCTTGGTCGTGAAGGCGTGGTCCGGACCAAGCTCGCCGCGCTCGCGCCGCACCGCCCTTAAGTTCCGGTTGAGCGCGTCGACATCCTTGTTGGTATAGGCGAACACGAAGCGGGAGGCCTGCGGATCGGCCGCCGTGTCCTTCGACCATTGCTCCACCAGCTTCGATCGCGTGTCCGCCTGCCGCGTCGTCCAGATCACCGCCTTGTTGCGCGCGAAGGCGCGCAACGCCTCCTCGAACCGGCCCTCCGACAGGTCCCGCGCCGCCTCGCGCTGCCAGTCGACCCGCTGGCGCGTCACATGGCTGATCTCGGCCGACCCGTGCGCGCGTCTCAATTCCGTGAACAGGCCGCCGCGCTCGATCGAGGCGAGCTGGCGATCGTCGCCCGCGCCCACCACCTTGGCGCCGGCCATCTTCGCCTCGCGCAGCAATTCGCCCGTGACCTTGGCGTCGAGCATCGCCATCTCGTCGACCACGACCAGCGTGCGCCGGCCCCAGGCCGCATGGCCGTTCTTCAGCCGGAACAGCTCGGCATGAACCGTCGAGGTCCGCTTGAACCCGTCATGGCCGAGATCCTGAGCCACGGCGTTCGTCGGCGCGAGCCCGACTGCCTCATAGCCCGCCGCCTCATGAGCCTTCCGGATCGCGCCGAGCGTGAAACTCTTGCCGGTCCCGGCGCGGCCCTCGATGATCTTCAACCCGCCCGGGGCCGTGGCGTGCTCGAACGCCGCCCGCTGGTCCGGACGAAGCGCCGCGGCTGACGGCGCCGCCGCCCGCGCCGCGGCGCCAATATCCCGATGCGCGGCCGCCGCGACCCGCGCGCCGTCGGCCAAAGCCTCGCGCTCTTGGCGCCGCACCGCCCGCGTCGTGAACCTCCCGGCGCTCTCGCCGGTCTCGCGATCGTGCAAGGGCAAGAGCTCGGCATGCCCGAGCACCTTGGTCCGAACCGCGCCGCGCTCCGCGTCCTCGGGAATGTGCCTGGCGAGAGGCGCTACGGCTGAGCGACGGGAGCGGGACGGGAGCGCGACACCGGCGAAGGCAATTCGGCGCGCATACGGACCAATGCACCCTTGGTGCGGTGCTAGGCAGCGACCCGTTTCAGAACGTTCGCCACCGTCGCTGCTTCCCATCGGCCCCCCCGCGCTGTGGCAACGCCCCGCCCGTTCAAAGCGGCGGCGATCTGCCTGAGCGACTTCGCGCCAGCGGCCCTGGCTTCAGCGATGACGGGCGCGACGGCGGCGGCGAACGTGTCGGCCCCGGCTGTGCGGGTGGCGTTGACGGTGGCGCGGGCCTCGGCGAGGCGAGGGTTGCCAAGGGCCTGTCCCCGGGGGCCGATGGGACGCCGCGCGCGTTCAGGGCGGCGATCTGGCGGCGGACGGCGTGAAGTCGCCCATGGGGCGAGGGCGGCGTGCGCCAGGGGGGCGCACGCCTGATCGACGAAATCGCCGTTACGCGGCCTTGTCGGCATTTTTGGCGAACAGTTGAACCTCCATCTTCCGCCACACTTCGTCGACCTCCGCGGCCGACGTGCGGACGCGGTACCCATTCTCGAAGATAGCGATCATGTGCGCCCACATTGGCAAGACGGCTTTCTGAACGGCGCTCATGAACTGTGTGGGGTCGTCCGGCAAGTCCTCCCGTTCGCGATCGAGCAGATGCCGTCGACGGTCGCCAGCCTTGACGCCATGTCGTCGAAACTGACGTGGTGTTTCCGGCAATAGACGAAAGCGGTAGCGAAGATCGACATTCCCACGCCTCGCAAGGCGATATCACCGCCGCGCGTTTCGCGGAACTGCCCGGCTGTCACTTCGGGGTCCGTGCTGTCCTTGACCTTGTCAAGCGCCTGCAGCTGAGGGAGGTGCTTGATCAGCGCTACGATGAAATCCTCCGCGCCCTCGGTCTTTTCCTTGGTTGTGGACTCTGGCCCGTCGTCGCT
>CAWDTW010000043.1:0-31693 GCA_963805295.1 uncultured Alphaproteobacteria bacterium
CTGGCGTCCGCTTCCGCCGGACGCTTGTTGTCCTTCAATGACGGTAGTCGTGCTCACCGGCGCCGCGCTCATTCGCGAGAGGGAGCACGGAACGGTAGAGCATCTGCTGGTAATGCCGGTCACCCCGACCGAGATCATGCTGAGCAAGATCTGGTCGATGGGAGTTGTCGTTCTCGTCGCAATGCTGTCGCTGATGGTGGTGATACGGGGCGTGCTTGCGATGCCGACCCACGGCTCGATCCCGTTGTTCGCGTTCCGACGGAATCGCAGTATGTCGCCTTCGACAGTTGGAGACGTCACTCTTGGTTCGAGGACACAAGACCCCTATTCGTTTAGGCTAAAGCCCTTCCTCTTCTGCGAGACACCGCCTTTCTGGTGCGTCTCTCAAAACTTGCTGTTTTGGGGGCGTTTTCGCGTGGTGCAGATTTTCATGATTTTTGCACCATCGCGACTGACCGCCCAGGGCAGATTGAGCCGATGCGCAGGGCGCTGACGAATGTCCGGTCTACGTCGACTCCAGCCGTCCGGTGGGCGCTAAATAGGGGTCGTTCCGCGACGGCGTGATCGGTACGCGAGCGTGTTGGACGTACCGATAGCTGAGCCTACCTTTCATCGTCTGAATGGTTGCACGACAAGAAAGGCCGGTTTGGGCGGAGCCACCACTCCTAAGGATTGCTGATGTCCTTCAAGATGCGCTCAATCGGCGCCCGGGACGTCTCAAAGAAGCCGCTGTAGGGTCACTCAAGTTCGTGATCAGATAGTCGACGTTCCTCGTTCAACGGCGCGGAGCGCATGAAGCTGCGGTGGATCCGCGAGGTAGCGCTCCCCCGGCGGAGCTGGTCAGTTCGTGATGCTGAGCTCGAACAGCCTACGTATGTGCTGGGAAAACCAAGCGCTCGACCCCCTCGTCGGGAGGGTCCTGTCGAGTTCGGCGGTCGTGAGCCCGCGACCCATCTCAAGCCGTTGAGCCATTGCACGACTAAGCTCTTGAGCGATCTCGGGTCTGGCCTCGAGAATTGGCTTAAGGTCCGCTTTCGTGAGTTCATACACGGTGGAGGGAGCAACCGCGGTAATATTTGCGGTAGCGCGGTTGCCTGCTAGAAGTCCCATCTCCCCAAAGTAATCTCCTGGTCCAAACCGCAGCCATTCTTTCTCCCCAATATCGCCTGGCCGCGTGACTGACAGCATGCCACTGCCGACAATGAAGAGCGACTGCAGCACGTCGTCCGGTCTGGTAATTGCTCACGTCCCCGTTTGCGTTTTCAAGTTGCGCAAGGGAGGGGGCGGCCTTCGAGGGTTAGGCGGATGGCGTCTATGGCTCGGATCGATCTTCGCCGTGCGGTTTCGACGACGGATCGGATATCGGCGTAGAGCGCGGCGCCCCATTGGCTGCGAAAGCCGTTGGTGATTTTGCGGTAGACCGCGCAGGGGCGCAGCGCCCTCTCCGAGCCGTTGTTGGTCGCGGTGAGGTCGCGGTTGGTCACGAAGACGAACAGATGGCGGCGGACCTTCTTGATGATTTTCTGAAGCTTGCCGCCGGCTTTGTGGGTCGGGATCAGGCTCATCAGGCGGTCGAGCCGGCGGTTCAGATCGGCCTCGTAGATTTTGAGCGTGCTGTCGGCCAGAGCGTCGCGTCGCCGCCCGATGGCGCAGGCGCGCTTGAGCAGGCCCTTCATGCCCGGCGCGAACACCGCGTCGCCTTCGTCGACGGCGTATTGGACGTCGCGGATGAGGTGCGCGAGACAGACCTGATGCTCGCGCTTGGCCCAGCCCATCTGGCCGCCATAGCGGTCCGAAATCCAATAATCCGGGCGCCAATCGCCCAGGAAGGCCTCCACCACCGCCTTGGAGCGATGGTTGTCGGCGACAAAGACGGCGCTGTCGCGATGATGGAACACCCACAGCCACCAATTCGCCTTGCCGACCCTCATGCCGGTTTCGTCCGAGGCCAGCGCCGTGCCGGCCATCAGCCGCGCCTTGATCAGGCTGGTCTGCGCCGCGAAGGGCTTCCGGCTGGCGGAAAGAATGTTGACCAGCGCGCCCTCGCTGATCTCCAGGCCAAACAGGTCGCGCAGCACATGGCTCAATCGCGCCAGGGGAATCCCCTGAACGGAGCGCAGATAAACCACAAAGGCGCGCAGGTTCGGCCCGAACGGCGACCCCGGCTCCAGCCCTGCCGGCGGCTCGGCCTTGAAGCGCTTGGCGCAGCATGGGCAGACGCCGCCATATAAAGAAACCCGCGTCACGTCGGGCTGGAT
Organism: uncultured Alphaproteobacteria bacterium; assembly: GCA_963805295.1. Lineage (GTDB taxonomy): Bacteria > Pseudomonadota > Alphaproteobacteria > Rhizobiales > Beijerinckiaceae > Roseiarcus. The sequence continues at coordinate 2,259 of CAWDTW010000043.1, forward strand.
CTCGGGGATTTCGACCCGATCATAACTCTCGCATAGGCTTTGCGCGGCGTCGGACACATCCGTCCCGCAGCCTTGGCAGCGGCGGGCCAAGACTTCGCGCGTCGTGGTCGGGTTGGGATGAAGCGGGCGATGCGCCCCGGCGTGCGGCTTGGCCTTGGCCTTGGGCGCCGAAGATTCCGACGGCTTCTGACCCTTCGACGGCGGAACGCTGGAATTATCAGGCGTCTTGGGCGGCAGGCCCAGCTTCGCCTCAAGCTCGGCGACCCGAGCCGTCAGAGAGGCGACCTGCGCCATCAATGCGGCGATCAACGCGTCCTTCTGCGCGTGCGAGAGGCTCGAAAGGTCGGGGCCCGCGGACATGAACCCAACGATTTAGATTTGTCGGACAAACGCCAGTCCCTTGACCTCCCATGAGTGAATTCGCCGCACCCATCACGCGGAAATGGGGTGAGCAATTACCCGGTCTGACCAATACATCTCCCTTGTCGTACGAAGCCTTCTTCAACCTGGCGGCAATCGCCGCCCGCTCGTCTTGCGTCAAACTAACGAATATTCCCGCCAGAGTGAGAACAGTATCAGGATTCAGATCCTTTATGTTTAGGGCCGCATCGTCGCGAGGTTGATAGGGCACGTTCTTGGGGGGCGCCAGTCGAGCGCCGGCGGCGACCGCATGCCGAAAGATCAGATCGAACAACTCATTCTGCGCGTCAGTGTCGGAATCCAGCCGGTCGACGAAGAAGGTGATTTCGAATTCCGTTTGCATCGCGTCGATAGACTGTATGAGAACACTAGGGCGAGGGAAGGTCAGGATCAATTGCGAGTTGAGTAGGGCCAGCTCCAGAATATTCTTGCCGCTCGCCGGTGGGGCACTCAGTCGAACTCCAATGGTAATCCCATGGGTCGCTGAAGGGTAATTCAGATTCACGATCTTCGATTTGGCAATCGTGCTGTTTGGCACAATTGCGAGATCTTGACGCGCCGTCAAGATATGCGTTGCCCGCCAGTTCAATTCGACAATGCGGCCTTCTGTGCCACCGTCAATCTTGATCCAATCCCCGGCTTTGTAGGGGTGGCTGAGACTGAGCACGAGTTCGGAAAAAACGTCGTTCAGGCTGCTTTGGAGCGCGAGACCGAGGACGATGGCAATTACGCCGGAGGTGGCGAGCAAGCCCTGAATGGGGAGATCGAAAACATAGGCGATGATGGCGAAAGCCGCAGTCAGATAGATTAGGGCAGAGAATATCTTGAACGAGCTTACCGTCTCGCGGGCGCCCTTCGAAGATGACCACGGCCCGCACCAAGGCGACCAAGAACCAAGCCGCCCAAAGCCACCAGGCGATTTTCAATATTCCTGCGATAGTGTCGCGGTAGGGCGCGCCGGTTAGTTGCAGCGGTTGATAGGGAACAATCGCATGGTACATCAGCAGCAGCGTGAGCAGGGCCAGGAAGATCACCCGCGCAACAGCGCGCCAAATGGGCTTTTGCTTGAACAGCATTCGACCTACGAACGCGCCGAACGCGATAAGGGCAGAGCCGCCGATGAGAGGATCGTGCGCGATCATTGCCACGGTCGTGGTCAAGTCCGATGTCATTGCCGTTTCCACCCGCGGCGTCTGGTCGACGCCTCGAATTTCCATGGCGCATCAAGATCGAGCCTCAACCGCCGCGTCAAGGTTCGAACCTTTCCGTTTTGAGACGCCCTCAATCGGTGCGAGGCTTCGGCTGGGCGCGTGACGGCCGTGTCTTTTTTCATCGCGGGCACGTCGCTCGTCTGGAGCCCGAGCATCCCCATTACGCTGGTCGTGCTGGCGATCGCGCACAGCTCAAGTCGGGCAAACATGTGATGTGCACGGTGCCGTTGGCCCTTCCCGCGTTGTCGCAATCCGCGCTTCGAAAGGACGCAAGTCCGATGATGTGAGCCTCCGACCCTTCGGCTGGCGCAGGACGCGCAACGTCTCCTTGTCGAGGCCGCCAAGCGCGGCGGCCTGAATGCGGTAGGTCAACACCTTCAGGAACAGCCACCGCGGCAAATGGGCGGGAGGGGTTCCTCCAGTGGAGTGCCCAGTTTCATCCTGCATGGTGGCTGTTTTGGCGCGCTCGACAGGATGAAACTGGGCACTGCTATGTCATTGCGGGGCCTTTGTAATTTGGGAGGAATTAAGATTTTGCAAGATAGCGCTTTCACCACCAACGAACGTCATGGCAGTCACGCCACAATGTCGCTTGGAAAGGAAGTGCGTCGTCGGCTGGGATCGCCCCGCTTTCTGGAATCAGATAATCCAAGAGCCATCCGAATGTAGGGTCTTCCCCCAAGTGCCCGGGCCGGCAGTTGGGTCACGCACTCATGTCGCGGCGTCTGACAACGACACCAATGCTCCCTTTCGAACGGAAAGCCAGCCATTTCTGACGAGAGCGCGCCTCAAGTTGAGGGCTGGTTCCCCGGTCGAAACAGGGTCGCGGAGCGCCGAGGTCGACGGGGCGTCCGTAGCGCAATGACGACGCGGCGTACGGCGGCAATGCGCAAATAGGGGTCATTCCAGACCGCTCTTCGCACCAGCCTATTCTGGCCCTGCCCGTTCCCGCTCTATCAAACAACCGCACTCGTCTTGGACTGTCGCGGTCGGGGTAGTCTTCCGGTCGCACACGCAAGGGGTGATGCGAGCGAGACTGTCAATGGACCTATCCCGCGGCCCTAAAAGAGCCACCGTCAAGAGACCGAGGACTACTGCAACGCCGACGGCGAGCACTGCGACGCCCGCGAGCCAACCAATTCGCTGTCCCCCCGGGACGACCTTTTCGATCAACACCACGACCGCCAGACACGCGACCCAGGCCAGGTTCATGACCCCGAAGACGAAGAGGAGCGCCATCGGCGTTGTCACGGCGTTGGCAGCTTGCTAGCGCATTGAATGCGGCGTAGCCGAAGGGCATGACGAAAATCAGCTACTCCGGATATCGGTTCCCTCCGGAGATCATTCACCAGGCGATCTGGCTTTATCTCCGGTTCACGCTCAGCTTTCGTGACGTCGAGGATTTGCTCGCGGAGCGCGGAATTGCAATTTCGTACGAAACAATCCGACGCTGGGTGAATCATTTCGGGCCGATCATAGCAGCGGAATTGCGCAAGCGCCGTCCCAGACCGCATTCGATCTGGCATCTTGACGAGGTCTATCTGAAAATCGATGGGCGCATGGTTTACCTGTGGCGCGCCGTCGACGCCGAGGGCGAGGTTCTGGATGTGCTGGTCCAGTCCAAGCGCAACAAGCACGCCGCGTTGAAACTGATGCGCAAGCTTCTGAGGAAATACGCCGTCGTTCCTGATCGATTGGTCACGGATGATTTGCGGTCCTACCGCGCAGCGACCCTCGATCTCGGCATCGACCACCTGCATGACCGCGGGCGATGGAAGAACAATCGGGCCGAGAATTCACATCAGCCGACCCGACGGCGGGAGCGCAGGATGCAACGCTTCAAGAGCGCGGGCTCAGCCCAGAAGTTCCTCTCAACCGACGCCGCCGCCTACAACACATTCAACGTCCAACGCCATCTCACGTCAGCCAAATCACACCGCGTGCTGCGCGCCGCGGCGATGACCACGTGGCGCGAGGCCGTCGCGGCGGCTTGAAAATCCGTAAGGCGTAGACCGCTCGCGCTCTTCGCATGGCAACGTGACAAAGCGCTTCGGGCCGCCCGCCCCGGATCCCTTCGGACGGTACCGAACGACGAAGGACTTGCGCCCGCTCGCGTCAATACGCACACCAAGACCGCGCAGTTCGCCATCCCAAATGAAGTAGGGTCTCGAAAGGGGCTCCGCTTGGTCGATCGCCCGCTTCGTGATTCTTCCAATGGCCAAGCCCACGTTTGCGTCCTCATCAATTGGTCACTCGCCGGAAGCGAGCGATCATCTTTAGTGACCACATAGTGACCACCGTAGAGGGAAATTAGCAGACGTTCGGGGAAAAACAAGGTATGGAAAAGTGAATTATTTCACATGCATAGGGACAAGTCGGGACGTAGCGGGACCTACGGAGAAGTCAGCGCAATGTGACTTTTAATCAGAGGGTTCCGAGTTCGATTCTCGGCGCGCTCACCAGCACAAAACCAGAGGCTTATGGGCCTCTCCACCTCTCTAAAAGCTCCAGCTCTGGTTTTGGCCCGTTGGGGCGGCCTTCCGGGCAATGCGGCGTCTTTTGACTTTGCCCGGAAGCGCGCCCCAACCCTGAGCGCCTGACGAGCGACAACGTCAGCGAAATCAACCAAGTTCCTCAGGGGAAGTTGTTGCGTCGCCAAGAAAACAATGCAATGCTGCCAACAAATCGATCAGGGCTTCCGCAGCCAGAGGGAAGATCGCTGATCGTTGTATGGCGTTGTGTGGCGGGCGGGAGCGCTGTGGTGTTTGCCTTCGGGACCGATCGGAGCGGACGTGGCGGGCTTCTCGCCCCCGCGATGTTGGCCGTTGCCGCACTTTTGGGCGGCGGAACGTCCGCCTCGGCCGACGAGAGCATTGGCGGGGCGGAGATCGTCGTCAACCAGGTGAAGGGCAATCTCACAACGGGAAGGGTGGTTGCCGTTCTTCGGGGCGACGACGTTTACCGAGACGAAGGCGTTCGAACGGTAGCCGACAGCACCGCGAAACTGGTGCTCCGCGACAACACGGTGTTGACGGTGGGTCCGTCGTCTTTCGTCAAGCTGGACCGTTTCGTGTACGCCGGCGAAGGACAACGGGGCGCGGTTGCGGTGAACCTGGTGAAAGGCGCGCTGGAGTTCACAACCGGCAACGCCGCCAAGCACTCCTATCTGATCACGACGCCGACGGCGGCGCTCGGCGTGCGCGGCACGATTTTCAGGATTGACGCCACGGCGTTCAAGACGGTCGTCACTCTTGAGGAAGGCGCGATCGACGTTTGCATGCGCTTCCAAAGTCACCGTTGCGTCGATCTCGATCATCCCGGCCAACAAGCTGCCGTGACCAACTCGCAAGTGGCGGTGACCGCAGACCCAGCCAGTGCCGCCCCGGGCGGAACAACTGTGGGTGTCACTGGGCATACGCGGGGGGGGCCGCCGCAAGCGGCGCAGCGGCCGGTGCTGGGGCCGGCTCAAGCGGCGCAGCGGGCGGTGCTGGGGCCGGCTCAAGCGGCGCAGCGGGCGGTGCTGGGGCCGGCTCAAGCGGCGCAGCGGCCGGTGCTGGGCCCGGGCCAAGTGGCGGAAGCACCAGCGGCCAAGGCGGGGTGGGCAACGGTCAAGGCAGTGGAAAGGGCGTCGGCGTCGGCGAAGGAGGAAGCAACGGCCATGGACATGGCGGCGGCGGAAACAGCGGTCACGGCGGCGGCCGCTGACGCTTGCCGCCGGGCGCAAACCCGCCGTCCGTCAGATCAAGTTCCATCTGCTGCACTTTGACCCTTCGTCGATCTCCCCGCACGGTCGGCTGACCTGGCTTCCGGAGACCCGCCGTCCCGTGCCGTCCCCGCTCTTCGACCGGACACAAGAGCCACAGCTTGATCAGCCGCAGCACGTGGGGGTCGCCAGGCCGTCGACCGAGCGCGTCGAGACGCCCTGAACGTAGGCCTCGTGAATCACGGCGGTCAGCGCCTTCTCCGCCATCCGCCGCGGCTCCAAAAAGATCGGGAAGTCGGAGCCCTTGCGTGCGGGGGCAGGGCAAACTCGACAGCGTCGCCAAAAGACCCCGGGCGGTCCGCGGTTTCGCCGCCGTTCCGCGCCCGGTCCGGGCGCCTCGATGGCGGGCGCTCCTGGCTCACCAGGTCGAAAATCTCGCTTCGACGGCCTTCAGGAACTTGAGGCGGCGCTCGAGTTTTGTGTGATCCATGTCATAAAGCGCGAGATAGTCGCAACGCGCGCCCGGGGCGCAATTCAGGCGCATCGAGCGGCCGAGGAACCGGCGGGGCGGGTCGCCCATGAGAACGGTCCACCAGCGGCTCGCGCCATAGGTGCAGACCGCCCCGAGCCGTTTGACCTTGTGCAGGCAGGGGACATACGAACCGTCGTCTTTCAGGTTGAAGCTGACGCCGGGCAGGAACACCTTGTCGACGAAGCCTTTGAGGATCGCGGGAAAGCCCATGTTCCAGACCGGAAAGGAAAACACCAGCGCGTCGGCCGCGAGCAGGCGGTCGACGTAGGGCGCGACGCGACGGCGGTTGAGCGCGACATCGTGGTAGTCGATGCGGTCCTGCCGGGTCATCACCGGATCGAACCCTTCGGCGTTGAGGTCGCAATCGTCGACCTTGTGTCCGCCCGCGCGCAAGGTCGCGACGACCTTGGCGTGCAGCGCGGCGCCGAAGCTCGTCTCGACGGGATGGGCGAAGAGGACCAGAACGCGCACGAGGGTCTGCTCAGAGTGTGCGCGGGGGGAGGGCGCGCGCTTTTCAAGACCGGGTTTCAAGACCGGGGAGGATGATCAGGCGGCGGGAGGCGCCATGCGGCCGTTCTTGAGGTTACCATGACCGGCAAAGCCGAGGCCAGCGCAGCCGATCGGAGGCATCGCCCACGTTGAAGACTCGGAGGCGCCGTCTCCCCGCTGCCCGGCGCCATCTACGTCGGCGGCGTGGCTGAACGCCCCGGCCTCACGCCGAAAACTCTTCGACCGCGCGCGACAGCCGGTCAGACAGCCCGCCCGGCACGGCGCGGGCGAAGAAATCGGCGAGCTCGCGATAATACCAGCGCGTCCCGTCCGCGCCGCCGTTGAAGCGCGGCCAGAGCGCGTCGCCAAGCGCGCGATAGTCGTAGAGAATGGCTTCGGCGTTGTGGGTCTTGTCGGCGAGCGAGACCAGCAACGAACGCTTCGGCGTCCCCGGCAGTTTCGCGAGATAGGCTTCCTTGCGGGCGCGCCAATCGGGCTTCGGCTCCGTCCAGGCGTCGGTGCAGTCCGAGACGATCGCGGCGACGCCGGCGCCGAAGCGGCGCTCGATGTCCTGCAGGGTCGCCCGCCCGCCCTGATCTTCCGGCCCATCGTGCAGAAGCGCGGCGATCGCCTGATCCTCGTCGCCGCCATGCTCGATGACGAGCGCGGCTGCGCCCATCAGATGCGAGATATAGGGGATCGTCGTCCCCTTGCGCGTCTGCGTGCGGTGCAGGTCGTGGGCGAAGCGGAATGCGTCGTCAAATCGGCTCGTCAGCATGGCGCCGTCCTCGTCGCGCCGCTCGATCGCCGCGCGCCGCTCATGATGCGTCAGGGTCGCCTCGCCGCCAACCACGCCGTTCGCCTTTCCGAGCCTGTTGACGTTTTGCGGGCGGAGCGCTTCCCCCGATCTGCGGCTTCTTCACCGTTAGAAAGCCGGCCCCTTCAGGCGCTCGACGACGCGCCTGGCGATGATCGCCGACATGCATTCGTCGCCGTTCCGGCGAGGCTGCCGGCGAGTCTTCCGCAAAAGAACCCCCTCGCGCGGCTGACCCCGAGGTTGCCCCTCGCCAGCCGCGTGCGAGGCGTCCGTGTCGCGAGCTTCAGCTCTCTTCGTGGGGCTCTCTCTTGTCGAGATACAGGACGAGCGCCAAAATGGCGCCGATCACAAGCACAACGGGGACGATCATCATCGCCGCCTCCTGCAATAAAGTACCGAGACCGGTCCCATCGCGATGCGGGGTAGCATTATACCGCGTCGGCCGCCCGTCGACCACTCGCCTTCGCCCACAAGCCGACGCGCCGTTCGACGCGGCGTTGAAGGCGTCGTAGCCTCATGGCCATGTGCAATCTCTACAGCATCACCAAAGGGCCCCAGGCCATCCGCGAATTTGCTCGCGCTCTGCGAGATGCGACCGGCAATCTCCCGCCGCTGCCCGGGGTCTTTCCCGACGCTTCCGCGCCGATCGTCCGCAACGCCGAGGATGGCGCGCGCGAGCTCACCATGGCGCGCTGGGGGATGCCCTCGCCGCGGTTTGTGCTGAAGGGCCGCAACGCCGATCCGGGCGTCACCAACGTGCGCAATGTCGCCTCGCCCCATTGGCGGCGATGGCTGGGCGTCGAGTGCCGATGCGTCGTCCCGTTCACCAGCTTCGCCGAGAATGAAATCCTGCCGGACGGCTCGCGCCCGCCGGTATGGTTCGCCCTGGACGAAAGCCGCCCAATGGCTGTCTTCGCCGGCGTCTGGACGCGCTGGACGTCGGTTCGCAAGGTCAAGGAAGGCGAGACGACGAACGACCTCTTCGCCTTTCTGACGACCGGACCGAACGCGATCGTCGCGCCCATTCACGCCAAGGCCATGCCCGTCATCCTGACGACGCAGGAAGAAATCGACGTCTGGATGACCGCCCCGGCGAAAGAGGCCCTGTCGCTCCAGCGCCCATTGGGGGACGACGCGCTGCGGATCGTGGCGCGGGGCAAGAAATCGGACGGCTCGCCGGATTGAACGACTGCCTCGAGGCGGCGGCCGGCCGAAGCCGGTGGGGACGAATCAGGAGCGAGTTTGGCCCTGAGCCCGAAGAGGCCGCCGGACGAGCGGCGGGACGAAAGGGCCGACGGCCGTCCGGCAAGGAAACCCGCTTTCGATCGAGGCGCCCGATCGGCGCCGACCTTCCCGCGGAACGAGCCGGCGATCTCGACCCCGACCGCGGTCAGCCTCGGTCCAGCGTCCGGGGATTGAATGTCGGTGGGATCTCGGCGCCGCTTTGCCTGCGAACGCCGCGCCGGGACCCTTGGCGACGGGGCGGGACCCATGCGAGCGATGATTCTGGCTTTCCTCATTCCCGGCCTTGCCGCCTGCGCGCCCAATAATCCTCCGGCGATGCCTTACGCCCTGGCCCCCTCGCTGCCCTACGCGAGCTGCGGCGACATGCAGGCCGTGAGGCCCAACCTGACCGGCGCGCCGTTGCCCACGCCCGGAAGCGACGCCGAGCTCAGAGGGCTCGGGGTCCGTTGCGTCGGCGAGGGCTACCCTGCGGTGCGCGCGCGCTACTGAGGACGCTGGTCGCGCCGCGCGGCGCCCCGACCGCTAGAGCGGTTTGCGCCTGGGTAGGGTCGGTCGGGCTGCGGGCGGCCGCTTAAGCCGAATTCCCTGCAAACAGCGAAAAATGCAGGGAACTTCGCATTTTTTTTCGGCGGCATTCCGCCGAAAGCGCCTCAAAAAGACGCCTGATTCCAGCAGCTTCCGCCTAAATTCCCCACGCAGACTAACAGGGGATTTTTTCGGCCGAACAGGGGATTCAAGTTCCCTGATCCCGCGGAAACAGAGAATTTGCGCGACTCTCGGGCGAGGGGGATTCCGCCCGTCGATTCCATCGAACCGCAGAATGTTCTAGTCCCTATATGACAGGGCCGGCGGCGGTCGCCGCCTCAATCGGCGCTCATGGACCTCATCGCTCCGACCGATCGCGGCCTCTATTGCGCCGCCGGCGATATTCACATCGACCCGTGGCGCCCGGTCGGGCGCGCCATCATCACTCACGCGCACGGCGACCACGCCCCTTCGGCTCCGACCTCTACGCCCAGCGCGGACACGGCCGACGTTCCGGCGTCTACAGCGACTACACCTTTGCGCTGTGGAACGCGAAGGAGGGCGCGCCCGGCCGCGAGCTCATACCCTTCGCCAAGGCCTATTCGGGCCTGTCCGACGCCGAGATGCGCGAGATGGACGCGATCATCCGGCGCACGACGGTCGAGACTTTCGGCCCGGTGCGCAGCGTCAAGCCGACGCAGGTGTTCGAGCTCGGCTTCGAGGGGATCGCGCTGAGCAAGCGCCACCGCAGCGGGATCGCCGTGCGCTTCCCCCGCATTCTGCGCTGGCGGCGTGACAAGCCGGTCGCCGAGGCCGACACGCTGGACGCCCTGCGGGCGCTGTTGCCGGGGAGGCGGGGCGGGTGACTTCACGTCCTTGGTGGTGTCGTCATCGCGACCCCGAGCATAAGGCTCCGTCATCGCGAGCGAAGCGTGGCGATCCAGACCTTCCGCCGCCTCAGAGACAGAATAGCGCCGCGCCGCTTGGCCCTCGCGCGACCCAAGGCAGTCGAAGCGGAACTGCTGGATCGCCACGCTTCGCTCGCGATGACGGCAACGCTTTACGCCCGCACGATAACATGCGACCCCTAGGCATCTGAACCGAGGGGAGGTTAGGGACAATTGGATCAGTCGCTCGCCATCGCGCTCGTCGTCGTCGGCGTGATCGCCGCGGGCGGCCTCGTCGGGCTCGCGCTCCAGCGCGTCCTCCCCGAGCATTACACGATGGACAAGGCCCGCGACATGATCGGCGGCGTCGTCGGGCAGCTGACGCTCCTGCTCGTGCTGGTCAACGGCCTCCTCATCTGGACGGCCTACGGCGTCTACAGCACCCAGCAGACGGAGCTGCAGACGCTTGCGGCGCGCGCGCTCGAGTTCGATCTCGAAATGCGCCAGTACGGGCCTCAGGCGGACGAAGGCCGCAGCATCCTGAGGACCGATCTCGTCTGGGCGCACGAGCAGTTCTGGGGCGACGACAACTCGCGCGCCGCGGCCTACGAGGCCTCCTACAAGGCCATGGGCAATATGAACAAGTTCCTCGACGGCCTCGAGCCCAAGACGCCCGCGCAGACGAATCTGCTCTCCGCCGCGCGCGCGAACTACGCCTTCATCGGCGAGCAGCGGCTCCTCATGTCGCTTCAGGCGGCGACCCCGGTCCCCTGGCCGCTGATCTACGCCGTGACCTTCTGGTCCTGTCTGATGTTCGCCAGCATGGGGCTTCTGTCGAAATTGAGCCCGATATCGGTTGCGATGCTCATTTTGGGCAGCGCCTCGATCGGGCTTGCGATCTTTCTGATTCTCGAGTTCAGCAAGCCCTATACCGGCTCGATCCGCGTCTCGCCCGCCCCGCTGGAACAGGCGATCCTCGCCCTCGACCAGCCCGCCGCAGGCGCGGGCGCTTCGCAGTGAGCAAGGAGGAACGACAGTGGCGCATTACCGAATTCTCAGCGACGACGAGATCCGTTCGGCCCTCGCCGAGCTGCCTGACTGGACTTTGAACGCGCCCAATATCGAGGCGAGCTTCGCGCTGAAAACGTTCCGCGACGCAATCGCCTTCATCGTCGAGATCGCGATCGAGGCGGAGGTGATGAACCATCATCCGGAGTTCCATAATTCCTACAACGTCGTCTCGTTCTCGTTCTGCACCCACGACGCGGGCATGAAGATCACCGATCTCGACATCGAGACGGCGCGAAAGATCAGCGCGCTGGCGAAGCGTTTTCAGTCGATGGCGTGACGGCCGAGGGCAGGGAGTTCGAGTGACGGCGAGAGCGTTCGGCGAACAGGAGTTCGCCGGCAAAGTCGCGATTGTGACCGGGGGCGGGGCGGGGATCGGCTTCGGCATCGCGCGCGCCTTCGCCTGCGCCGGCGCGCATGTGGCCATCGCCGGCCGGACGAAGGCGACGCTCTCCCATGCGGCCGCTTCGATCGAGGACGCAAGCGGGTCGCCGGTTCTCGTCATCCCGGCCGATGTGGCGGCGCCGGCCGACTGCGAGCGGATTGTTTCCGCGACGGTTGAGCGCTTCGGCGTGCTCGACATCCTTATCAACAACGCCGCCCGTTTCGCGCTCGTGCCGCTCCTCGAGGCGGACGCCATGGAAGCGGCAAGGGTCTTGAGCGTCAACGTCGCCGGGCCGATCCTTGTCGCGCGCGCGTTCGCGACATGGGCGTTCGCGCAGGGGCGGGGCGGGGCGATCGTCAACGTCAGCAGCATCTCGGGCGCGCGGCCGGCGCCGGGCTGCGGCCTCTATTCGGCGTCCAAGGCGGCGCTCGACAGCCTCACCCGCTCGATGGCGCTCGAATGGGCCCCCCGGGGCTTGCGCGTCAACGCGGTCGCGCCGGGCCACGTCGCGACCGAAGGGGTCATCGAAGATTTCCGCGCCGGCCGGCTCGACGAGGCGGCGATGATCCGCAAAATCCCCGCCCGCCGCATCGCCGACGTCGACGACATCGCCGACGCGGTGCTGTTTCTCTGCGGCGACCGCGCGCGCCACATCGCGGGGCAGGTGCTGACGGTGGACGGGGGCGAGGGGTTTTAGTCCAGGCTGCGGCTGGATGGAATCGGTCGGCGGCGCGCGGCGGCTTACCGAATTCCCGTTAAGAATTTCGGATCATTCGGCGATGTTGCGCCGAAAGCGCCTCGAATAGCCGCCTAATACCAGCAGCTTGCGCATAAATTCCCTGTGCAGACAGAACAGGGGATTCTTTCGGCCGAACAGGGATGGTTTTCCGCGAAAATCGCGCGAACAGGGAATTTGCCGCAGCCTCGGGCGAGGGGAGATTGCGCTCGGCCGTCCCATCGAAGCGCATAAGGCTCAATGCTCCAAGTCAGGCGACGCCGGGGTCTTGGGAAGGGCCAGCCTGAAGGTCGGTTCGATGCGCGGCGCAAGCGCCCGTCGCGGCGAGCGAACGGCGCACGACGAGCGTGAAAATCGCGACGACCGTCAACGGGGCGAGCGGCAGGCCCAGAGCGCCCGCGACAGGCCGTGAAATGACCGGCAGCAGATAGCCGGCGCCGAGGACCGCTTTCTCGTAGGGCCGGAAGCCGCCGCGCAGGCCCTCCGCCGTGAGCCAGGCGAGCGGAACGAAGAGCAGCGTGAGATCGTAGTCGAGCAGGAAAGGGGTCGAGACGAGGGAGGCGCAGATTGCGGCCGGCGCCTCCGCCGGGCCGCGGAAGGCGCGCCGCTCGAGAGCGAAGAGCGTCGCCGCGGCGGCGAGCGCCGCCAGCCCCTGCAATCCGTAAGCGAGGCCGAGCGGACCGTGCAACAGCCGGACGGCCGCGAAGACGCTCTGCATTTTCTCGTAGCCGATCAGGTTCTGCTCCAACGCCGCGCGGGCGAGGGCGGAATCGGCGAAGAACCCGCTCCATGCGCGCGCGCCGAATGCGAAACAGGAAAGCCAACAGAACGCCGCCGCCGCAGCCGCGGCGAGGGCGAACGTCGTCCAGCGGCGGGCGAAGAGAAGCGCCAGGGGCAGCATCAGGACAAGTTGCGGCTTGAACGCCATCGCTCCGAAGCAGAGCCCGGCCAGCGCGGGTCTGCGGTCCATGAGGAGAAAGCCGCCGCCGACCAGCGCCGCGCTCAAGAAGCCGTTCTGGCCGTTAGCGGCGTTGATGAAGACGGCGGGGAAGGCCAACAGCGCGACGGGGTCGAGGCCCGGCAAGAACCCGCGCGCGACGCGAAAGAAGGCGTAGCCGCTGGCCCCCAGCCACACTGCAAGCGACCAGAAATAGGGAGCAAGCGCCAAAGGCAGGCAGATCAGGAGATATGGCGGCGGATAGAAGAACGCCACATAGCCTTGAGCCGCCCCGAACAGCGCCTTCTCAGCCGCCCAGTGAGCGGCTGCGTCCCACGCCAGATCCGGTCTTCCCTCCAGCGCCAGGCGCGAAGCCGTCCAAAAGCTTACCTGATTACGCGGCGACGTCGGCCAGTTAGCCCGCGGTAAGGCATCCGGGCGGCCATCAGCGAACGGATCGAGGCGGGGGCATGCGCAGAGCGACGCGATCACGAAAATCGAATCCGCGAGATATCAGGCTCGTGCTTCGCTCGGCGTGCACGCCAGTCGCAGATCGGCTTGATATGGCCGACGCGTATTTCGTAGTTTGAAAGCAGGGGTCGAGCGATGCTTGCCGCTTCCGGACTCGTTGAGATGTGAAGGCGTCCGAAATCTAGGTGACAGCGGCGACATCCAGACCGTCGGAGACGATATTGCTGATCCGACGAGGTGGATCATCGCGCTATAGCTTGCGTCGGTCTTCTCGTAGCGCGTTGCAATTCTGCGGAATTCCTTGAGCTTGCAGAAGAAGTTTTCGATCAGATGGCGCCATTTGTACATCTCGAAGTCGCAATCAATCGGATCCTTTCGATTCGCTTTGGGTGGAATGACGGCGATGGCGGCCCGGCGGTCGAGCTCGGCGCGCAGCCAATCGTTGTCGAAGGCTTTGTCGGCGAGCAAGGCGCCGATGGCGACGCCGGAGATCAGCGGTTCGACGCCGACGCTGTCGTGTCGCTGACCCGGCAGCAGGGTGAAGCGCGCCAGATTGCCGAGCGCGTCGACCAGCGCGACGATTTTGGTCGTCAGACCCCGCGCGATCGCCCGATTGCCTGATTTTTGGTCCCCCTTTAGCGCCGGCGCCATGTTGGTGGACCCGGACGATCGTGCCGTCGATCATGGCGTATTCGAAATCCGGATCGCCGGATAACGCCTTGAAGAGACTCTCGAAAACACCTTTCACCGCCCAGCGGCGAAAGCGCCGGAAGATCGAATTCCACCGCCCAAACTCAGGATGCAGATCCCGCCAAGGCGAGCCGGTGCGGGCAATCCAAAGAACCGCTTCAAGAAAGCCGCGGTTATCCTCGCCGCTGCGACCCGGATCGCCGGGCTTGCCAGGAAGCAGAGGCGCAACCCGCTCCCACTGCGCATCGCTCAAAATCCGTCGAATCAAGGCTCGTCTCCTTATTTCGAGCCTTGAATTAAAATTCTCCCTAAAAAGTCGTAAACTCAATGTCCACACGCCCTAGTCTTTGTCGGTTAACAGTCATATAAACACGACCGTTCGCGACTTCGCATCGCAGCGCTCACTCAACGGATGAAAACGATAACAACCAATTTTTTTGCCTTCATGCAGCCGCTAGGCCGCGCGGCTAGCCGCCTAAGTTGAGGGCGGGTCGCCTCAAATTATTGCGCCATCGAGCCAATGCGAGGCTGAGGTTGCGCGGAGCAGTACGTGACGTAGCGGTGTTTCGACATACCGATAGTGAATAGCCGCGAGACCAACTACTGCGAGGGCCGTCGTCAATAACAGCAGTCGCGCGCTCAGCGAATCCAGTTGATTAACGGGGTGGCGACTCGCAGCAAACGCGACCGTGACTGCGCAATGCATTGGTGCGTGCAAGAGATAAACCGAGTACGACCAATTACCAAGGGCAACCAAGGGGCGCGAGTTTAGCAGTCTAGCGAATAAGTTCGTAGCGTTGACGCTATAGTAAATTAGGCAAGCGAACGCGCATACAGCAAGAAAATCCATTCGGGTCAACGCTGCCAGGCCGGCGAGTAGAACTGCGAGACCCCCGGCCCAGTTGCGCGGTAATTCTGCGCGTCGAAAATACGCTCGATAGAGGAGAACGCCGAGAGAAAATCCTGCGAGCGTGCGGAGCAGCGCTCGGACTCCAACGAAATAATTGATGCTTCCTCCATTACTGAGGCTCAATGCTGCCAACACGACGATACAGCCGACGGCCATAAAGCGGGGATGTTTTCCTGCGACCAGCAAGCCGGCGAAGAAGACAAAAAAGAGATAGGCTTCGGCTTCCGTGCTGATGGACCAGGATGGATAGTTCCAACTCAGGCCAGAAGACCATTGTTGCAACAGGAGCGGCTGGAGCGCCAGCGAACGACCGGAGAACAACACCTGCGTCGGCGGCGTGTGGTGCAGGGCGACCAATACCACCATGGCCAACGTCGTAATCGCGAACAGGGGATAGATGCGCGCGAAGCGGGCCATCGCAAACCGCCGCCAATGCGCACGCCAATTCGACGCCAGTAAGCGCCCATAGACATGAGCCATCACGAAGCCGCTGAGAAGGTAAAACAAATCAACCGCAAGATATGCGCGGCCGAGGAAGGGCACGACATTTGACAGCCGCGCCTGCGGTAGAAAGGAGAGCCTCTTGCAAAATTCATCGAACGCGGCGAATTTTCCCTGTGTTCGCGGGGCGGAGCGGCCGGCGCTCAGGCTGGCGCGGGCCTGAGCTGCGTGACGCGGAGTATTTGATCGACCGCGAGTGCCACCACGCCGAACATGAGGTGGCATTTGACCTTGATCGCGCCGCGCACGCGCACGGACCGTGCGCCGAATTCATCCTTCAGTCGGGCGTTGACGCGTTCGGCCAGGGTGCGAAAATTAAAAATGACGTCGTCCGGATCGGGCATATGGATGAGTTTCATGCGCTCGACTTCTTTGGCCCATTCGGCCTTGGCTTCGTGCTGGGCGCGAAAGTTGCGATCGATGATCGGCGCATGGCCGAGCGCCTTGCTGTGGTCATGGATGGCGGCGGCGTCGTAGGCCGCATCCATTAGATCGTAGAGATAGGAGACGCGGGCGCCGGTCATGGTCATCAAGGGAATGGCGACCTGACTGTCGTGGACGGAAGCCGAGGTCAGTACGCAGGAGACCGGGATTTGGCCGCAGGCGACATCCAGATGCAGTTTGTAGCCGATCCAGGTTTCCTTGTAGCCCTTGCTGTTCTTCTTGGAGCCGACATCGCACGCGGTGGGCAGATCGGCGAGCATCTGATCGAGGTTCTGCGTGGTCTGCCGTTCGAGGCGCGTCGGCTCGGGTTTTGGCCGTTGCTCGTCCTTGCGCGGGCGTCCGCGCTTGCGCGTCGGCTGAGCGCCATCGGGCGGCGGCGGATCCTCCTTTTTGTCGTTCGGCTCCGTCTTGACCGGCTTCTCGCGCGCCTCGATCTCGGTGGCGTCGCGCGCGATCACGCCGACGATGCGCCCGCCGAGCGAGCGCTCGATCAGCGCCGCGTGCATCTTGTCGGGCAGATCGCCCTGCGCAAACTCCGCGAAGGCGCGGGAAAAGGTAGCTTCCGACGGCACTTGCGAGCGTCGTTCCCAACCGAGAATGCGACGCAGCGACTTGTCGACATCGAGGCGCTCGATCAGAGCGGTGGTGGTAGGAACGCCCAGCACCGCCTTGGCGACGAAAGCCCTGGCGAGGGCGCGGCGATCGTCAGGCGGGCGGCCGGCGCCTCGGGGCGGTTCGGGAACGAAGGCCTCGAGGCCGATCACGTCGAGGGTCGTGACGAGCCGCCCGAGCGCTTCGGTCATCGGGTCGACTTCCTCGCGAAGCCAAGGAAACAGATAGCCCTGGATGTGGTTCCAGCGCGCTTTCATAGCGTCGAGAGGATCGTCGGTCATTGCTGTTGCTAGGGTTCAGGACGATAAATCGACACTATACTAGAAATATTTCTCACAGTAAAGC
Organism: uncultured Alphaproteobacteria bacterium; assembly: GCA_963805295.1. Lineage (GTDB taxonomy): Bacteria > Pseudomonadota > Alphaproteobacteria > Rhizobiales > Beijerinckiaceae > Roseiarcus. The sequence goes on from CAWDTW010000043.1 coordinate 19,187, forward strand.
GGAATATTTTAGAATATTGCCTTGACAACCGTTGGATGGATTCTAAATATATTGCCTCGATTTGAGAGGGGTTATGAGAGGCGTTCCAAATAATTTTGCAACTGGCTCAGAAGATATTGAAGTGGAATGCCATCACCGAAATCGCGGCGACGCCACGCAAACCGTCCAACGACGTAACGCGTGTCACGTAACTCATTTGGACCACCACCTGCTAGTGGTGAATATCAAACGCAAGCGTCCGGGGCGCGATATGCGCCGAGACTGCGTGATTTTTGACTTGTCGCGCAATCCTAACGCGCCCATGAACCTTGGTAAAGGGCATCGGGCTTGGCCGAGCCGAGCTTCCAGAATCGGTGGGCGTCGATCCCGGCCTTGCGTTTGACGTCATGCACTGGACGCCTCGCATTCATGACGGCAACGAGTTGCGCGCACCGTTACGTTGGCGTCCCAGCAGTCTCCAGATCGATAAATGCGGATCAGCTTCAATAGTAGCGTGGGAACGGACCGTTGTAAGGCGCGCTGATGAACGATCCGGAGCCGCGCGTGCGCATCGCACTCGCGCAGCGTCTGACGGGCGAGGCGCTCGCCGCGCTGTTCGGCGATCCCGAATATGCAATTCGCCTCGCCGCTGCCCGGCGCGCGGAGCCGGCGCTGCTCGTCCGGCTCATGGACGACGTCGATCCTTCGGTCCGCCGCGAGGTCGCCGCCGGGCGCATCCTCGAAGAGAAGGGCCTCGACCACGGTGTCGGAATGCGCGTCCATGAGCGGCGACGCCCGGTCGAGGGCCGGCGCGTCCGCGCGCGTCAATCGATCCCGACCATCACATTGGACGCCTTGATGACCGCATAGGGTGCGATCCAAACTGATGCAGTCACGCGGTACGGCGCAGTGATTTTTGTGGGCTGTTGTCATTGGCGACGGCGGAGTTGGGTTGGGCGAGGGCTTTCCAATAGGCGTTCCAGTCGCCGTTGATTCGGTTTATCCGCAAGGCGAGCATGTATTCGGCATGCTCGACGCGCCACCAGGCGCCGGGCCGCTTGAGGCGTTGTTGCGCAACGTAGCGATGAGCGCTTTCGATCTCGCCCGAGCCGATTGGCAGCCCGTCGGCCAAAGCTTGGCGGTAGTTCAGGTGGTTGGCGCGAGCGCTGAGATAGCGATGGCAGGTTCGCACGGGCGCATGCTCGTCGTCGACTTCGGGCGGCTCGCAACATCCGGCAAGCGCCCGCAGAACGGCGTCGAGACGCCCGCCTTTGAGCGCCTCCTTCTGCGTCTCCATCCAGGCGCTCCGCGCGGCCTGGTCGGGCGCGATCGCTTCGGAAGCAGCGGCCAGGTATTCGCAAACGTGATAGAAATCAATCAAATAGCGGCCCTGGTCGCCGAATTGCGCCTCGACTTGACCCACGATCCAGGGCGCGCCGTCGCCGACCGCGTGAACCTGGGAGTTCGCCCCGAAGCCTGCGCGAACCGCGCAGGAAAGCAGCTGACGCCCGGCCTCTTCGACCCCGCCCTCGATCGAGCCCGCATAAACCGGCGTCCGGCTCCCTTGAGCGTGCGCCAGCGACAGCTTCGCCTCCCGCCAAGACAACGTCTTGCCCTTGCGCTTGTCTTTTCCCTCGCAACTCGGCTCGACGATCGGAACCATGCCGCCGTCCGTCTCAACGACGATCGGCTTGCGCAGGCCGGGCGCTTCCGGAAATTCAGAGCCCTCGCGACCAACTTCGAGCATGGCCTGGGCGTGGGCGAACGTGATCCGCTGGATCGTGCTCTCGCCGATCGCGAAGCCGTAGTGCTCCTGCAACTTGGCGCGCGCTTGCGCGAAGGGCTGATCGGCGGCGAAGTCGACGATGACGCGTTGCAGCGGCCGCGAACACCCCAACGGGCTCACCTTCGCCCCGAGCACGAAAGGACGCACCCGCTGCGTCCCGAACCGATATTGCGGCTCTCGGACCTCTATTTCGCCAAATTTCGTATGCCAGCGGAGTTTTTTTCACCCTGGCGATGCATCTGAGGGCGTTGACGAATCTCCCGCTCCGTCGCCTCCACTCGGGTCTCGGCCCAACTGTGCAGCGCCTCCCGTCCCAGAAGACGCATCTCCTCCACCAAGCGCTCTTCCGCAGCGTCGGCTTCCGTCAATTCCCCCTCGTCGCCTTCGACCGCCAGCACGATCGATGACACCCGCTTGCGAAGCTCGGGATGCGCCCGCAAAGCCGCCATCAGCGCATCATCGCTCAACTCCAAGCCCGCCATCCAAATCCTCCCGCCAAATCAGTCCAAACCGAACCTACTCTGCATCGCTTTGAATCGCACCCGACCGCATAGGCCGGCTTGCCGACCTCGAGGTTCAGCGCATCGACCGATTCGTTGGTGACGGACGCGGTGACGACCGCGCCCGAGCCGACTTCGATCTTCACATGCGCGGTGGTCGCGCCCTTGGTGATGGCGATCACCTTGCCGGAGAGAACGTTGCGTGCGGAAAGTCTCATGAACCCGTTCCTCTGGGCTGCCGGAGGCGAAGGCTCGCTCACCCGTCCCCCGAACGCTTCTAGAGCATGATGCGCTGCGATGCACTCGGCGCTCGGCTACAAACCCCCGGCCGAGTTCGAAGCCGACCTCAGGGGCGTCGCGGCCGCTCCGGCCCCCGGGCGCGCGCGACGGCTTCAGGTTTGACTTCAGGCGGCAAAACGTCATGCTTTTTCGCGCTGACGAGTGGAGGGTGTGGCGCGAGACTGGCCATGCATGAGATGGCGCTGACCGAGAGCATCGTCGAAATCGCCGTCGAGGCGGCGAAAGAGCAGCGCGCCGCGACAGTGAAGCGGGTCATCGTCGACGTCGGCGCGCTCAGCCAAGTCGAGCCGGAGGCGTTGCAGTTCTGCTTCGCCGCGGTTGCCGCCGGCACGATCGCGGAGGGCGCCGAACTGGAGATCGCCCGCGTTCCGGGAGCGGGTTGGTGCATCGATTGCGGCAAGAGCGTGCCGCTCGACGAACGGTTCGGCGCGTGTCCCGAGTGCGGCGGCTATCACGTCCAGATGACGGGGGGCGACGAACTGCGCGTGCGTGAGATCGAAGTCGAGTGAGGCGCGGCGCGCGGCGGCGTCGACAGGCGCATGGCGGGCCGCCCCGGCCGCCGGCGCCATTTTCGGGCGCGGATTCCATGGTTTCAAAGGCTTGCGGCGCCATTTCCGGCCGGGCCGCTCGGCCCTGACGCCGGGGGTCGCGTCCCGTCGGGACGCCCTCCGTCCGGGAAGCCGTCGGCTCTCTCCCGCCGGAGCCGGAAGGCGGCCGAAGGCCGAGCCTCCAAGCAGCAAGGGAGGGTTTCCAAGCCAGGCGGAACGAAATCCAAATTTGCCGGAACGAAATCCAAGGCGGGCGGAACGAAATCCAACTCGGGCGGAACAAAATCCAAATTTTTCGGAACGAAATCCAAATCCATGTCCTTCCACGAAATCGAGGCTTTACAACGGGTTATCCCCAATTCCGGCAGAAAAGCCCTTCGCCGCTGCTTTGCCCGTGCAAGGACCGACTCCGGACCCTGCATGGGCCCCCCGTCGAGCCGACGGCGCCGGCCGCCGTCCGCGGATGGCCGATTTCGATTGCATTCATGGGGACCATGATAACGAAGAGGCTCTTATGACGTTATCTGTTGATAAGGCCCCATCCCGATGGCGCCGAGGATCCAGTTTTGCGGAGTGGCCTGGTCTCCCCATGCCTCGAGCGCTCGTCTCCATCCGAGATAGTTGGGCAGGTTCTTGGTGGCGACGCCGTGGAAGCGGCGCATCCATTCCTTGAGCCGGCCGTGATAGGCGTTGACGTTGTTGATATGGAGGTCGGGGGCCTCGGGGCTGGGCTTGCCCGGCGCGGGAACGACATGGACCGGGATTTTCGCCCTGTGGGCGAAGGCCACGATCGCCTTTCCGCCGTCGCAGACGAACCGATTGGCGGGCGTGACCACGCCGTCCAGCGCCGCCGCGATCGAGGCGCGGTCGACATTGGGCAACACCGCGTCGGTGGTTGCGCCCTCGCGGTCGCGCGCCACCAGGATCGGGATGTTTTCGAAGAAGAGGCCCGGGTGCTTGGCCTTGCCGCCCCGCTTGCGCGGCGGGCGGGGAAGACCGGACCTGCGGCCCTTGAACAATTCGAGGATGAACGTCTCGTCCGCCTCGACAATGCCTCTCAGCGTCTTGGGCTTGTCCAGCGCGGGCGAGCCGAGAAACCGGTGTCGCCAGCGGAAGGCCGTGGTGGGGTGGACGTGGCAACGTTCGGCGGCCTTCGCCACGCTGGTTCCCTCGATCATCGCCTGGGCGTGGTCGAGCCATTGCTCCTTCTTGCGCAGCCCCGCCATCGGCGTCTTCGTCAGGGCGTTGAACGTGCGCCCGCAGCTCTTGCAGCGGGAGCGCGCCAGACCGTTCGCCCGTCCCCAGGCGACGATGTCGCGCCCCGCGCAATGGGGGCAACCCCGGCGTTCCACCTTCGCCTGGCCGATGTCCCCCAGCGCGTCCTCGCGAACCCGGCGCTGCTTGCGCGCGTCCCCCTCGGCAAGCGCCGCCGGCGCGTCCTCCGATCCTCGAGCCGCCGCCTCGACCGGTTCGCCAAAGCCCGACGCAACGTCCTCATGCTTCGGCCTTGCAAAGCGCCTTCACCGCCTGTCGCCGCTGCGCTGGGGTCAACCTACCGATCCCGCCCAGCCAATCCTCAAATTCCGGGCTCTCCACCAACGCCTCCTCGAATCAGACGCGCCAAGACTAGCCCGAATCAATACCAAACGCCAATAGAGCCTAACGAGAACTTCTATTTTCCCAAAGCAAATGTTGGAGCAGATTTGTCGGTCCAGCCATGCCGGTCGTGCTCTCGCCCTTCCCCCTCGAGGCGCTACGGCCAATTCTCGCCCTCGCGCCGACCCGGTGGCTGGGCTTGGGGATGATCCTGGAAGCAGATGTGGTGCCGGTTGAGGGACTCGAACCCCCGACCCACGGTTTACAAAGGCGTATCTCTTCGTTGTTTTTGTTCGCTAATTTCGCGCCATGTCGCGTTTGTGTCGCGTCACGTCACGCCAGAAGCTTGCTCTCGGCCTCCGCCAGTTTGGCGGAATCATCGCCGCGCGGAAACAGGTGGCCGTAGACGTCCATCGTCATCATAATCGACGAATGCCCGAGCCGCTCTTGCACCACCTTCGCCGGCAATTCCAGCCCGCCGCGGTCACTCCGTTGATGCACCACGACGCATAGAAGTGCCGGAGCACGTGAAGGCCGGTGTATTTCGCCCGGACCCCGTCTCGACCCGACTCGGTCACGCCCGCGGCGACAAGTGTCGGGGCGAGCCCGCGCTTGACGATGTTCGAGTGCAATTTCGACGTTGCCCTTGCCGGTCGGGAAGACAAGGTCGAGCTTCCCCTTCGGGCAAGCGAGCTTCCATTCGCGCAGCGTGTTGAACACCGTCGGCGTCAACGGGACCGTGCGCTCACCGGCTTCTGACTTCGGGCTGCCGATCGCGCTATAGCAGTCCGCCCGCTGGCGAACGTGAAGCTCGCGCTTGTCAAAGTCGACGTCCCGCCAGCGCAAGCCCCGAAGCTCCGACGCGCGAAGCCCGGTGAAGATGGCCGTCAAAAGCAATGGCCTCCAGCGGCCCTTGGCGGCCCCTACGATGGCCTTGATCTCCTCTCGGGTAGGAATGTCTACCCCGACCTTGAGCTTGCCTTTCTGGCGCTTCTCAGCCTGCCGCTCGGCGCCGCGACGACGCGCTTTACGAAGGTCACGCACGACGTTAAGCGAGACGAGCCCCCGCTCCTGCGCATCGCTCAATAGCGACGACAGCGACACGCGAACCCTGCGCACCATCGTCGACGACCGCGGCCGCGGCTCGCGCCCGCCCGCCATATCGCCGCGCCCGAGCCTATCCTCGAACTCGCGCACCATCGGCGCCGATAGCTGCGAGAGCTTCACGGCGCCGAGGTACGGCTCGATATGGAGCTTCAGATGCTGGCGATACGTGTTGAGCGTCGTGCGTTCGAGCCCGTTCTGTTCTCCCGTCTCGATCCATGAGCGTCCAGCCTCAGCGATCGTGATGCTGGCGCTGTCGGCGGTATGGACGCCCGCCCGAACCTCGACGCTCGCCGTCGCTTCAAACGCCGTCGCATCCTTTTTCTTCGCGAAGGATTTAAGACGGCGCTTGCCGCCTTCGACGCGGTCCACGTAATCGACGACCCACGCCTCCCTCGCATCGCCCTTTGAGGTTTTCCAGAACTCGCTTGCGAACTGACACTGCGATTGCTCCTTGGCTCAAGGACCCAATGCCTTGACGCCAGTTACATAACGCAATATGTTATGTAACGGGAGATATGTCAATGGCCCTCAGCAACGCTGAACGACAAGCACGATGGCGCGCCAAGCGTGACCGGGAAATCGAAGAACTCCGCCGCGCCGCCGAGCAGGCCGCTGGCGCCGACGTGGCAAGGCTTAAAGCTGCTCTCAAAGCCGCGCGGGCCGAAATCGCCGCCCTGAGAGACGAGCTTGTCCGCGAGCGCAACCGGCGAGAACCGGCCAAGGCCGCCAAACCCGCGCCGCAGAAAAAGGTGCGAGCGGGGGTGCGTTAATCATGAACGAACTAGAGTAGCGAGCGAGCGCGCCGCAAGCCCAAGCCTTCACGCGCTTATGGCCGATATATCAACGGGTTGAGTAGGGTTTTCACGCCTTCCGCTTTTCGCGCAGCGCCGCGACCGGGTATCCGCGGGGGTAAGGCAAACGAAAAGGCCGCCGAGAAAGCCCCGGCGGCCGGTCAACGCATCATGGGAGGTGAAGGACCGACCCGAGAACGGTGAGAACGAGGAGCAAGACGAAGATGGCGCATATCACGCCGCAACCGATACTGAGGAAGCCCTGCCTGCGGGCGATCGGGCGCCCGCAGGAAGGGCAGGCTTTAGCTTTGTCGCTGACCGGATGTCCGCACGCTGGGCAGTCGATTAGGGGGGCTTCACGTTCGCACGATTCACGCCCGGGCTGATCGAGAAACCAGGCCAAAGCATCAGCCCGAAGCTTTCTATCAGCCTGCCGGTCATCACTGATCGACCGCGCCAACGGACGTCCAGTAGCACTCCGCAAGCCTTTCCGGCCTCACGCAGAAATACGGCGGCCAAGCCTGGGCGTCATCGATGAACACCTTCTCGCCCTTATTTAATCCGACGCACGCCCCTGTGGCCATGGCTGCGGCGTATAGTTCATCGAAACGCTTACGATCTCCGCCTCCGCCCGCCATCATGATCTTGTCGTAAACGGCTGCGTCTCTGCATCCTATGAGGTCGTGATTCATGCTCGCCGCCCGCAAGCCGCTTGCGCTAAGCGGAGCTTCCCTCTTTCGACCTGCGCAACCCATTGTTTCAGCTTGATAAGATCAAGCTGGATGGGTGTGTTACTGGGTACAGGTTATGCCCAGGAGGTCGAAGGCTTTTTTCTGGATGTGTGTCGGCCGTGTGGTGATTGTGAAGGGGAAGTCGGGCGCGAGGGCGGTCGCGACGGTGTTTTTGGTGACGGTGGCGAGGTCGTGAAGCAGGGTGTGGAAGCTGTGGACGGGGAGACCATCGTCGGTTCGGCCTGTGGTCTGCTTGGCGAGGGCGGCGGGCGATCGCTCAGCCTTTGCGACCGGGCTCTTGCGGAGCGCCTCGGCGGCCTCCTTGTCGGTGTCGTCGTAGAGCATGGGGGCCAGGCGCTGGCGCATGTGCCATTCGAGATAATAGGCGAGCATGCAGAGGAAGACGTGGGCGCGCACGCGGTCTTCGAGCCAGTGGTAGACCGGCCGGACATGGAGGTCGAGGGTCTTGATCGACCGGATGGCGTGCTCGACCAGGCTCAGGGATTTGTAGCTTTTGACGGTTTTGCTGTCGTCGAGCGCGGTTTCGGGCAGGCTGGTGCGCACGGCGTAGAGGCCGTCGAGGGCGGCCTCCTCAGCGATCGCGGCGGTCTTGCGGGCGAAGGCGAAGGACGTGTCGGTGATGTCGAGCGCGAAGTGCTTGGCCATTTTATGCTTGCCGATGACGGCGCCGACGGCGAGGCCGATCTCGGCTTTTCCCCTGAGCGGCTCGCGCTTGCGCCGCACCGCGGCGGCAATGGGGGCGAGATCGCGTTCCGTGGCGCGCAGCAGGTCCTCGCGCTTGCGGGCGCGCTCGGCGGCGAGCGCGGCGTTGCGGCACAGGATGAGGCGCTCGCCCGGGAAGTCGGGCGAGGTGATGGTCGCCATATCGCGGTCATCGAACAACGACATCTGGAAGGCGCCGCCGTCGAGCAGCCCGCGGATCGCCGGCGCCCTGAGCGCGGTGATCCAGTCGAGCCCGGCCGGCTGGATGTCCTCGGCGATCCGGGCGTCGGTGATCATGCCTCTGTCACCCACCAGGACCACGTGGTCGAGGCCGAAGCGCTGCTTCAGCTTGGCGACCTGTGAGCCGAGCGTCGCCGGGTCGCCGGTCGAGCCCTCGAAGACCTCGACGGCGACGGGGCAGCCGTCGGGGGCGCAGAGCAAGCCGTAGACGATCTGGAGCTTGCCCTTCTTGCCGTCGCGGTTGTAGCCGAACCGGGCGAGCGGGCAGCAGCGGCCCTCCATGTAGCTCGAGGTCACGTCGTAGAGCACCAGCGTCCCGCCAGAGAGGTGGCGCTTGGCGAGCATGGCCTCGATCGCCGGCTGGCGGACCGCGAGCCAGTCGAGCGCCGCGTAGAGCTCCTCTTCGTCGACGATCCCGAGGCCGAGCTCGTCCCCCAGGCTGGAGGCGGCGGTCTCGGGCGACAGCGCGCGGGCCGCGGCAAGCTTGGAGGACGGATCGAGGATGCGGCTGACGGCGAGCGCCAGGACGAGGTCGCGGCGGCGGTTGCCGTCCGGCCCGATCAGCCGGTCGAGACCGATCCTGCGCGCCGTGCCCAGCGCCGCGGCCACGTGCCCGTGCGGCAGGGAGCGAATGATGCTGATCGCCTCCTTCTCGCTCGGGATGACCGTGCCGCCCTTGAGCAGCGCCTTGAAGCCGGCGATCCGCTCGCTGGGCCAGTCCGACAGGTTGAGCAACGTGCGCTTCCTGACCTTCCCGCCTTCGCGATAGCTCTCGCGCAGGAGGATGGCGGGGGGTGAATCGCGGTTGGGGACCGATTCGATGTACATGGGGCAACAATAAGCCTGACCGCACCACAACACAACATAAAATCAGCCAATTACATGGGTACACATCAAGACCAATATCTCGAAATCTCGCCGAAATATCAATCGCCTACGTAATCGGAAAGAGGGAAGCTCCGGCTAAGGCAGAGCACAACCGTGGCCACTGTGGTCCTCTTCATCATGGGCGCGACCTCCCTCAACTTCACGCCAGGTTCGTCGCCGTTGTCGAGCATCCGCGTCGCCGTGTCGAGGCCGACCCTATGACCGGTCATGCGCGCAACGATGAGCGCGACGGGCCGCCAGTGCGCCGGGTTCCGGCCGGCATGGGTTGTCCCGTCGGGCAGGATCACGTCACGTTCGCGCCGGCGAGCCTCGCCGTAGGCCTCGGCGCCGTGCTCGCGGACAAGCGCCTCGGCGTCGGCCTGGGCCAGCCGGGTGACCTTCCTGACGACGCCGGAGCCATTGCAGCATGATAAACACTCAACGGGATCGTCGCGTTGAACCGATGCGAGCCGCGCCGCCGAACTCGGAGAGCAGGCAGGAGCCATGAAAGACAATTTTACGATACTCTTGGCCGGCGCATCTTTTCTTCTCTCCAGAGCCTCTTGCAAAATTCATCGAACGCGGCGAATTTTCCCTGTGTTCGCGGGGCGGAGCGGCCGGCGCTCAGGCCGGCGCGGGCCTGAGCTGCGTGACGCGGAGTATTTGATCGACCGCGAGTGCCACCACGCCGAACATGAGGTGGCATTTGACCTTGATCGCGCCGCGCACGCGCACGGACCGTGCGCCGAATTCATCCTTCAGTCGGGCGTTGACGCGTTCGGCCAGGGTGCGAAAATTAAAAATGACGTCGTCCGGATCGGGCATATGGATGAGTTTCATGCGCTCGACTTCTTTGGCCCATTCGGCCTTGGCTTCGTGCTGGGCGCGAAAGTTGCGATCGATGATCGGCGCATGGCCGAGCGCCTTGCTGTGGTCATGGATGGCGGCGGCGTCGTAGGCCGCATCCATTAGATCGTAGAGATAGGAGACGCGGGCGCCGGTCATGGTCATCAAGGGAATGGCGACCTGACTGTCGTGGACGGAAGCCGAGGTCAGTACGCAGGAGACCGGGATTTGGCCGCAGGCGACATCCAGATGCAGTTTGTAGCCGATCCAGGTTTCCTTGTAGCCCTTGCTGTTCTTCTTGGAGCCGACATCGCACGCGGTGGGCAGATCGGCGAGCATCTGATCGAGGTTCTGCGTGGTCTGCCGTTCGAGGCGCGTCGGCTCGGGTTTTGGCCGTTCCTCGTCCTTGCGCGGGCGTCCGCGCTTGCGCGTCGGCTGAGCGCCATCGGGCGGCGGCGGATCCTCCTTTTTGTCGTTCGGCTCCGTCTTGACCGGCTTCTCGCGCGCCTCGATCTCGGTGGCGTCGCGCGCGATCACGCCGACGATGCGCCCGCCGAGCGAGCGCTCGATCAGCGCCGCGTGCATCTTGTCGGGCAGATCGCCCTGCGCAAACTCCGCGAAGGCGCGGGAAAAGGTAGCTTCCGACGGCACTTGCGAGCGTCGTTCCCAACCGAGAATGCGACGCAGCGACTTGTCGACATCGAGGCGCTCGATCAGAGCGGTGGTGGTAGGAACGCCCAGCACCGCCTTGGCGACGAAAGCCCTGGCGAGGGCGCGGCGATCGTCAGGCGGGCGGCCGGCGCCTCGGGGCGGTTCGGGAACGAAGGCCTCGAGGCCGATCACGTCGAGGGTCGTGACGAGCCGCCCGAGCGCTTCGGTCATCGGGTCGACTTCCTCGCGAAGCCAAGGAAACAGATAGCCCTGGATGTGGTTCCAGCGCGCTTTCATAGCGTCGAGAGGATCGTCGGTCATTGCTGTTGCTAGGGATCAGGACGATAGAATTGACACTATACTGAAATATTTCTCACAGTAAAGCGGAATATTTTAGAATATTGCCTTGACAACCGTCGGATGGATTCTAAATATATTGCCTCGATTTGAGAGGGGTTATGAGAGGCGTTCCAAATAATTTTGCAACTGGCTCAGGTGTAATCTCGCCTGCCCTTGTCCTTCAAGAATCAAGCCGCTTCTTGCTGCTTCTGCTTCTGCTGTGGGTATGTGGGCAACGCGTTTGCGTTGTCCAAGCGAAGCGGCATATCCACAGCCCTCGCCGCCGCCTCGATTTTGTCCATCCCGGCGCGCCACACCGCCATCGGCATCTGGTTGTTCATCGCCTGGTGAGGGCGTCGAAAATTGTAAAAAGTCATCCAGGAACCGATGCCGGCCCGCGCCTCGCGGCCGTCGGCGTAGGCTTTCAGATGCACCTCTTCATACTTGATCGAGCGCCACAGCCGTTCGATGAAAATGTTGTCCATGAAGCGGCCGCGTCCGTCCATCGAAATCGCGACGCCGGCCGCCGCGAGCTTGCCGGCGAAAGCCTCGGCGGTGAAAGTGGAGCCCTGATCGGTATTGAAAATCCGCGGCTTTCCGAACCGAAGCAGCGCCTCCTCCAGCGCCGCCGCACAGAAGCTCGCATCGTTGGTGTTCGACAGCCGCCATGCCAGAACCGCCCGGCTGGCCCAGTCGATGATCGCCACCAGATAGAGGAAGCCGCACGCCATCGGGATGTAGGTCACGTCGGCCGCCCACACGTGGTTCGGCTCGACAATCTTCAGGCCGCGCAGCAGGTAGGGGTATATCTTGTGCCCGGGCGCGGCTTTGCTCGTGCCGGGGCGTGGAACCAGCGCTTCGATCCCCATCACCCGCATCAGCCGCCGCACCCGCTTGCGGTTGACCCCACGGCCTTCCTTGTTGAGTTCGAAGGTCATTCGCCGCGAGCCGTAGAACGGAAGTTCGAGATGCAGTTCGTCGATGCGGCGCATCACCGCCAGATCGTCCGCCCCGGCGACGGGCTTGGGACGGTAGACCGCCGAGCGCGCCATACCCACAAGCGCGCATCGGCGGCGCACCGACAGGTCCTTGCCAGGCCGTTCGACCATCGCCCTTCGATCGGTCGCGCTCATCGACCTGGCCTCCTGGCCAAGAAATCCCGTTCAACCGTCAGTTGGCCGATCTTGGCGTAAAGCTTGGCCGTCTCACGCTCGCGCTCCTCCTCGCCATCGCCCGAACCGCTCGCCCCTCGCGCGAATAGGCTCGCGACGTTGTCGAGAACCTGCTTCTTCCAGGCATAAATCTGGTTCGGATGCACCCCGTGCCGCTTTGCCAGTTCCGGAACCGTCGCATCCTCCCGCAGCGCCTCGAGCGCAATCTTCGCCTTGAACGCCGCATCAAACTTCTTGCGTGACTTCGTCATTTCTCGCTCCATCGGTTGCGACAGAGCAGGACATTTCACACCTTAGCCAATGGTCCTAATTCCGGGGTCCAGTTCACCCG
>CAWDTW010000044.1:0-6803 GCA_963805295.1 uncultured Alphaproteobacteria bacterium
GCGCCACTATCGGACCTTCGGGATGCGCTGATCGACCGGATGCGACGGTGCGCAAACGATCGCGGCGAGCGAGCGCCCCCGCCGCCCGGGGACCGCGAAATTTGATCTAGAACAATGCGCGGCCCTTAAACAGCGAATATCAATCGCTGGTGACGGCGGAGTGTTCAATGGAACGTCACGACGCCGCGCGTGAGAGAGGGGCCAACGCTGCTGTCACGACCCGCGTTCTTCCCGACGATCTCGTCGATCGCAGGTTCCCGATAGTCGCCTTCCGTCCGCTCAACATCGACCGGAGGATGCAATGACGACTCGCGCCGTCCTTTCGCCAACTGAGAATCTCCAGAATCTTTACGATATTGGGGACATGCCGCCCCTCGGCCGTGTTCCCGCCGAGATGCACGCCTGGCTGATCCGGCCAGAACGCTTCGGCAAACCGATGGAGGCGTTCCAGAAGGAGGTGGTGGCGACGCCTTCGATCGCCGACGACGAGGCGCTCGTCTATGTCATGGCGGCCGGCATCAACTACAACAATGTCTGGGCCGGGCTAGGCATCCCGATCAATGTCATCGCCGCCCGCAACAAGGCCGGCGAGCCCGAGCCTTTCCATATCGGCGGCAGCGACGCCTCCGGCATCGTCTACAAAGTCGGCAAGGACGTCACCAACGTCAAGGTCGGCGACGAAGTCGTGGTGCACTGCGCGCATTACAGCCGCGATTGTCCCTGGGTCAAATCCGGCGGCGATCCGATGTTCTCGCCGACTTTCAGGATTTGGGGCTACGAGACCAATTACGGCAGCTTCGCCCAATTCGCTCGGGTCCAGGGGCAGCAATGCATGCCGAAGCCCAAGCACATGACCTGGGAGGAATCGGCCGCCTACACCCTGGTCGCGGCAACCGCCTGGCGGATGCTGCACGGCTGGGGCGTCAATGCGGTTAAGAAGGGCGACGTGGCGCTGATCTGGGGCGGCGCCGGCGGCCTCGGCTCGATGGCGATCCAGATCGCCAAGGCGGCCGGGGCGACCCCGGTCGCGATCGTGTCCGGACAGGATAAGTTCGACTACTGCATGAAGCTCGGGGCCAAGGGCTGCATCAACCGCAACGACTTCCAGCACTGGGGGATGCTGCCGCACTGGAAGGATGACGCGGGCTACGCCAAGTGGCTCAAGGGCGTCCGGGCGTTCGGGGCGAAGATCTGGGAGGTGCTCGGCGAGAAGCGCTCCCCGAACATCGTGTTCGAGCACCCTGGCGAGACCACCATCCCGACGTCGATCTTCGTATGCGACACCGGCGGCATGGTGGTCGTTTGCGCCGGAACCACCGGCTACAACGCGACCGTCGATCTGCGCTACCTTTGGATGCGGCAGAAGCGCCTGCAGGGCTCGCATTTCGCCAACACCGTGCAGTCCAACGAGATGAATAAGCTTGCGCTGCGCGGTCTGCTCGATCCATGCCTGTCGCGCACCTTCACCTACGAAGACCTGCCGCTTGCCCATCAGCTCATGTACGAGAACAAGCATCCGCACGGCAACATGGCGGTGCTCGTCGGGGCGACGGAGTTCGGGCTCGGCGCAAGCGCCGAGGCGTCGGCGGCGGCGGAGCATCCGGTCCTGCCGAGGGACGACGTCCACACCACCCCGCATCCGTATTCGATGTCGACGCCGTTGCCGGGCATCGAGGAGGGCGAGCCGGCGACCATCGCCGACGACGGCGCTAGGGTCAGCGACCTCATGCACCGCGGCATCATCGCCTGCGCGCCGGCCGATAGCGTCGGCAAGGTGGCCAGGACCATGATCGACAACGACATTCATGCGGTCGTGGTGTTGGAGGCCGGCAAGGCGGTCGGCGTGGTGTCGCAGACCGACATCGTGCTGGCGCGCCAAGGCCGGACGCCCGAGCAAGCCCGGGCCCTCATCGCGCGAGACGTCATGACGCTGGGTTGCGCGACCTGCGACGCCGGCATGCTTCTCAGCGAAGCGGTGAGCCTGATGACTGGACGACGCATGCATAGGTTGGTGGTCACCGAGAACGATCAACCCGTCGGAGTGCTCTCCATGACCGACGTTATCCGCAGGCTTCTTGCCGACTGAGGCGACTGAGGTTGGAAGCGCGCCGTCGCCGCCCGGTTTCCGGCGGCGACCTTCCGCAGCCGTTCGCGAAGTTGATCTCAGATCAACATGGCGTCGCTCATCAACGGAGATGACGGCGCGCTCGAGCGCCCGCGGGCACCCAGGCAAATCCCGCGATCCACACGTCATGACATGGGGTGGACCGGCCAAGTACGATGGACCGCGCGGGTGAGGACGGCAGTGCGCATATCGTCGAACGGCTTCCCACGCCCCGGCGCGCCAGGGTGCGCAAGGGGCTGTGTAGGCTGTTCGAGTGACGCCGGGTGAATATGCTCGACCAGGCCCGCCTCCAGCGCCCCAAGCGCGATCCGCTGCGTGACGCCGCTGGTGCACATTTGGGTTGGGAGCGAGCTCGCGCCGCGCGAGCCGATGTTGATTTCGGCTGTCGCAGCGCGGCGCCTGACGGCCTACCAGCGCCGCGTCCGCATCGCGCAGTGGTTTTGGGGGCCTGCAAGGGCCTCGGCAGCTGCCCGCGGCGGGATGCGGTCGCGCTCAGCGCTTGCTCGCGCGAAGCGAAGGCGTCACGCCGGCGGCCCCAATCGTCGTGCGCGATGAGTTGCAAACGGGCGTCCTGGTCTAGCCACTGCCGAATCCCTGAAGTCGCCGAGACCTTCTACGCGATCGTACAGAAGCGTCGATTTCCCCAATCGGCTCCTGGCCGAGCTGCTTCCCGTCGCTAAACCGACAACGACAGCGCCTGCATCGCGATAATTGAGCGGGCGCGCCTTTCGCGCCCGCTCCGCAAAACAAACAATGACGTGATCCCAATCCCACGCGGTCTCGTGTAACCTGCCAAGCGGCAAGCTTTTATTAACACGCCAACTCTGCGATACTGGTTGGCTGAGCACTTGGTCGGGAGGGCGCATGGACGACACGCAGTGGAAGGATTGGATCGGTCGGCGGGAAGTCGCCCGGGACCGCATCGCCGAAGCGCCCGCCCGCGCGCTGGCCGCGACGCTCAACCGATCGGCCGATCTTCCCACCGAGCCAGGCTCAGTTTTGCCGGGCGTGTTCAACTGGCTTTATTTCCTCAAGTTCGTCCCGATGTCGGAAATCGGACCCGACGGACATCCCCAACGGGGCGGCTTCCTGCCGCCGGTCGAACTTCCCCGCCGCATGTGGGCGGGGAGCCGATGCCGGTTTCTTGCGCCGATTCGGGTGGGCGACGAGGCCGAGAAAACCTCGACCATTCAGAAGATCGAGACGAAATCCGGCAAGGCGGGCCCGATGGTCTTCGTCACCGTCCGTCACAAGATCCGCGTGGACGGGCGGCTGGCCGTCGAGGAGGATCAGGACATCGTCTACATGGGTATTCCCGAGAAATTCCGGCTGCCAGAGCCCGTCGCCCTCCCGCCTTGCGAATGGCGCGAAACTGTTCCGATCGATTCGGTCATGCTGTTCCGCTTCTCGGCGGTCACGTTCAACGGCCATCGCATCCACTACGATCGAACTTACGCGATGGAGATCGAGAAATATCCAGGCCTCGTCGTGCACGGACCGCTGCAGGCGGTTCTGTTGTTCGACGCGGCTTGCCGGCACGAGCCCGGTCGCACGCCCGCCCAGTTCGACTTCCGCGGGGTGCGTCCGCTGTTCGACTTCGAGACCGCCACGGTGAACGGACGCAATCGCGACGACGGCGCAACCGAAGTGTTCTCCGCGACCGGCGACGGTGCCGTATGCATGCAAGCCGTCATGCAATGGGCGTGAGCTGGGCCCGCCCGAAAACGCCGCGCGCTCTGCGCAACGGAGAAGCTCGGGTGGAAGCCGACGGCGCCCTTTCCTTCATTTTGCGGAATTGCCGTCGGTTGTCACCGCCGACAGGCACATGCGTTGCATGAACGACGACTGGCAAAACTCAGGGAGCGAAGGATGGTCAAGATTCTCGAAGGGTTGCGAATCGTGGAAGGCTCGGCGTTCGTCGCCGCCCCATTCTCGGGGATGACGCTTGCGCAAATGGGCGCCGACGTCATCCGCTTCGATCGCCTCATGGGCGGGCTCGACTACAAGCGGTGGCCGGTGACCGAGAGCGGGCGCAGCCTGTTCTGGGAAGGCCTCAACAAGGGCAAACGCAGCATCGCGGTCGACATGGCGACACCGCGCGGCCAAGAGGTCGTGACCCGGCTCATCTGCGCGCCGGGCGAACAGGCGGGCATCTTCCTCACGAACCTTCGCGTGCGCGGCTGGATGGACTACGACGAGCTTAAGGCGATGCCCAAAAACTATTGCTTCATTTCGTGAAACCTCGGCGAGATGCTGTAGTTCCATTCTGGATGGAATAAGTCTCGGGTCATGTTGAGGGTCGCCATTTCCGCGTCCGAGACCTTGATGCCCTTTGGATAGGTGTTGCTATCGAGTTCGCAGCGGATTTTGAGACCGGTTTTCGTCGTGGTGTTGGCGATCAGTTCGATGACGATGAGGAGGCTGAGGAGTGGCGTCGCGCGCCAGTTCTGCGTGATGTGGCAGAACATGCGATGCTCGATCTTGTTCCACTTCGAAGTCCCTGGCGGATAGTGGCAAACCTGAATGATCAGACCGGTTTCGTCCGCGAGTTGTTGGAGGGCCAACTTCCAGAGCCGCAGCCGTGAACCATTGGAGCCGCCGCCGTCGGCCGTGATCATCAGGCGCCTCATCCCGGGATAGAGCTTCCAACCCATCTGATCGAGCCAGCATCGGACGGCGTTGACGGCGAACTCCCCGGTGTCGTGGTCGATTCCGAGGCTGACATAGCCGAGGTTGGCGCCGATGTCGTAGACCCCGTAAGGGACGACCTTGCCCAACTCCTTGTCCTCGAAATCGTGAGCGTTGACCTCGATCGGTTCGCCCTGCGGCCCATAGTCGCTACCGCCGTTCTTGAATTCGCCCAGCAATTCCTTCTTCTTCGCGTCGATCGATATCACGGGTTCGCCGGCCGCCTGAAACGCCTCGACCTTCGCGTTGATATATTCGAACTGGGCGTCGCGATCAGGATGTTTGCCGGCTTCCTTGGTCTTGCGGTTGGAATGGCGACAATATTTCAGTTCCTCCAGCAGCTTGGGAATGGTCGAGGAACTCACTTTGTGACCCATGGCGCGAAGCGCCGTCGCCAGCTTGTCGTGGCTCTTGGAGACCCATCGCAACGGCCGCATCGGGTCGCCCATCGTCGCCGGCTCGAGCAATCGTTGCAAGTCCTCCAACAGCGTCGGGTCCTTGACCGTCAACCGAGGAGTGCCCCCGCCCTTGCGCCGCACCTCTCCCGTCAAGGAGCCGGGGTTCCGCAAGTCCTTCAGACCGCGCCCAATCGTGCTCCGGGCGACCTTCGTCGCGCGCGCGACCGCCGCAATCCCGCCGTAGCCCGCCGCCTTCGCCTCCGCCGCCGCGCTCAACCGCCGGCGTCGCTCGTCCAGCGAAGGCCGAAGCGCGTCAAACCGGACGCGCAGGGATGATTCGTCTATCATCATCACGATATAGACGCTCGCCTCGCACTCGGGAATCCGTCAGTTTTGCCGGGCGTGTTCAACTGGCTTTATTTCCTCAAGTTCGTCCCGATGTCGGAAATCGGCCCCGACGGACATCCCCAACGGGGCGGCTTCCTGCCGCCGGTCGAACTTCCCCGCCGCATGTGGGCGGGGAGCCGATGCCGGTTTCTTGCGCCGATTCGGGTGGGCGACGAGGCGGAGAAAACCTCGACCATTCAGAAGATCGAGACGAAATCCGGCAAGGCGGGCCCGATGGTCTTCGTCACCGTCCGTCACAAGATCCGCGTCGACGGGCGGCTGGCCGTCGAGGAGGATCAGGACATCGTCTACATGGGCATTCCCGAGAAATTCCGGCTGCCAGAGCCCGTCGCCCTCCCGCCTTGCGAATGGCGCGAAACTGTTCCGATCGATTTGGTCACGCCGTTCCGCTTCTCGGCGGTCACGTTCAACGGCCATCGCATCCACTACGATCGAACTTACGCGATGGAGATCGAGAAATATCCAGGCCTCGTCGTGCACGGACCGCTGCAGGCGGTTCTGTTGTTCGACGCGGCTTACCGGCACGAGCCCGGTCGCACGCCCGCCCAGTTCGACTTCCGCGGGGTGCGTCCGCTGTTCGACTTCGAGACCGCCACGGTGAACGACGACAATCGCGACGACGGCGCAACCGAAGTGTTCTCCGCGACCGGCGACGGTGCCGTATGCATGCAAGCCGTCATGCAATGGGCGTGAGCTGGGCCCGCCCGAAAACGCCGCGCGCTCTGCGCAACGGAGAAGCTCGGGTGGAAGCCGACGCACCTTTCCTTCATTTTGCGGGATTGCCGTCGGTTGTCACCGCCGACAGACACATGCGTTGCATGAACGACGACTGGCAAAACTCAGGGAGCGAAGGATGGTCAAGATTCTCGAAGGGTTGCGAATCGTGGAAGGCTCGGCGTTCGTCGCCGCCCCATTCTCGGGGATGACGCTTGCGCAAATGGGCGCCGATGTCATCCGCTTCGATCGCTCCATCGGCGGGCTCGACTACAAGCGGTGGCCGGTGACCGAGAGCGGGCGCAGCCTGTTCTGGGAAGGCCTCAACAAGGGCAAACGCAGCATCGCGGTCGACATGGCGACACCGCGCGGCCAAGAGGTCGTGACCCGGCTCATCTGCGCGCCGGGCGAACAGGCGGGCATCTTCCTCACGAACCTTCGCGTGCGCGGCTGGATGGACTACGACGAGC
>CAWDTW010000045.1:0-57731 GCA_963805295.1 uncultured Alphaproteobacteria bacterium
GTTGTCGTAATGGCAGTTGCCCGAAATGCCAATCGATGCGCCGCGCCCAATGGCTGGACGATAGGCGTGCCGAGATTCTCGACACCCAATACTTTCATGTTGTTTTCACCCTGCCGGAGAGAACGGCCGCCATCGCCCTGCAGAACAAGGCGGTCGTCTATGACCTTCTATTTCGGACCGCCGCCGAGACATTACGAACCATCGCCGCCGATCCCAAACATCTGGGTGCCGAGATCGGCTTTTTCGGCATCCTCCACACTTGGGGATCGAATCTCCTGCATCACCCTCACATACATTTCCTCGTGCCCGGCGGCGGGTTGTCACCTGACGGGACCAGGTGGATCTCTTGTCGGCGCGGATATTTCCTGCCGGTCGAAGTTCTCTCCTGCCTGTTCCGGCGGCTATTCATCGAGGCTCTGCAGAAGGCCAATGCCGCCGGGCAGTTGCAGTTTTTCTCCGCCTTGGCCCAACTGAAGGAAAAGAGCGCCTTCCAGCGGTACTTGGCGCCGCTCCGCCAGACGGATTGGGTCGTCTACGCCAAGCCTCCCTTTGCGGGACCAGAACAGGTCCTCGACTATGTCGGCCGCTATACGCATCGCGTCGCCATTTCCAACAACCGCATCCTCGACATCGACGGTGGCAAAGTCCGCTTCCGTTGGAAGGACTATCGTCGCCGTGGCCAGCAGAAGACGATGACAGTCAGCGCCGAGGAGTTCATCCGGCGATTTCTCATTCATGTCCCACCCAGCAATTTTCAGCGGATCCGCTATTACGGTTTCCTCGGCAATCGCTACCGTGCGGAGAAGCTGGCGCAGTGTCGTCGGCTCCTTGCCATGGCGGAACCCCAGCCCGTCGTCGCCAGCGAGGAGAAGGACTATCGGGACCGATACGAAGAGCTGACCGGCGTTTCGCTCTGCCAATGCCCAGTCTGCAATCTCGGACGCATGATGCCGTTTCGCACGCTTCCGCCGATCACCAGTGCACCACCCTCTGTCGATACGTCATGAATGCAGCACACGCCGACCCTCGCCGCACCGATCTATCCCGCTTGCCTCGGGCAAGAATTGGAACTGCTATTGCCCTTGGTCTGGCTGGCACTGCCGGACCGGCGAAAGAGCCCCGATGCTTCAAGGCAATTCCGTCCGTTGTCGCCATGGAAGATCATTCCTGGCCCCACCCTCGCGGGCGGTTCTCCAAAATCTTCCCCCGCCATGACGCTCGGTTCACCGCATTTCGACGGGTCGCATCAATTCGATCCCCATAGCCCGAGCACCGTGCGGGCGGCTTAGTCCAACGGCGTTTTAGCTTACCGTCGCGCCCTCCACCGCCGGCGGCTCAATTGGCGCGCATGTGCAGCGCGACGCCAAGCTAAAACGCTCTTCAATTTGTGTATCACGTCCCCGTAATGGTAATGGTAATGGTAATGGAATGCAGCGTAATGCAGCGGCTCGATCGCGCGCGGCGGCTCGGGCTCGTATTCGAGCACCCAGTTGTCCTTCGCCTGGCCCGCCTGCATGGCTCGAAGTCCCATGCGAAGCTTTCCTCAGCCTCACGCCGCGGCGTCTGAACGGGAGCGCAAGCCGGAGTAGTCGTGCTCGTTTTCGGCGCGCGACAAGTCGTAAGCAGCCTGCAAATTCATCCAAAATCGCGGATCGACGTCGAAAAAGCGTCCAAGCCGGATCGCCGTGTCGGCAGAAGCGTCGCGCCGCCGCCGGACGATGTCACTGATACGGTTGCCGGGGACGCCGATGGCTTGCGCCAAGGCGCTTGCCGACAGGCCGAGGGGCTTCAGGTACTCCTCGGCGAGGATTTCGCCGGGATGCGTGCGCAAGCGGGGCATGACGCGCTCCTTCAGAATCCGGTCCGGCCTCGGTCCAGACGAAACAGACGCGCCAACGATCATTGACGCGGATGCTGAATTGTCCCGCCCGATCAGCCTTCAAGGCCTCCAGACGATTGCCGGGCGGCGAGCGCAACGCTTCGAGCGACGGCGCGGCGTCCAACATATCCAACTTTCGCGCCATGACATTGGACACGGCGCGCCACTGAGTCGCGCAAACGCCTTCCCTGAAAAACCGTTCGGTTTCGGCGTCCGCAAAGCCAAGGATCACGAAGCTCTATATACGATACGTATCGCCTCATGTCCAGAATTGTCCACGCGGCGCGAGCGTGACGTGATCCTGCCGGACGGGACAACTCACGCCGGGCGGATGCCCGGACATTGGCGGCGCGGCGCGCTCATCGCGGCCGAGCGGACCGGGCATGACGTCGGGTTTGATACGGCGACCCGGATGGCAAAACACGCCGACTATTCGCCAGATGGAAAATCCCCCGATCCGGGGCTGCGCGCCCCTTCCCCACCGCCTCGCCGGCCTCCACGGGCAAATCGATCTCCCGTTTCATCTCGCCCGAAAACTGACGCGGACTCTTGCCCGCTTCCGACATGCTTCCCCCTCGGAAAGCCACGTCACCCTTTCTTACGTGTCTCAAGCGCGGGTGCAGTCCACGAGTCCACGTACTTAAGTAGCTGATCTAACTGGCGACTCCGGCAGGGCTCGAACCTGCGACCTGCCGCTTAGAAGGCGGCCGCTCTATCCAACTGAGCTACGGAGCCTCTTTATGCAAATGAGCCGACGCCTATTCATGTAACGCTTCAATGCGACCATGGAACGACACGGTTCGGCAGAAAATTGTCGGAATAGGACAGAATCCTGCGGGCCGCCGGCTTCGGCTCTTCGACCCGGTAGGGGACGCCGTTGCGCTCGGCGTAGGCGACCGCCTCCTCCTTGGTGTCGAAGCGCAGTTTCACCTGCTGCTTCATGTCGCTCGAGCTCGTCCAGCCCATCAGCGGCTCGATCGTGGGCGGCGATTCGGGCTCGTATTCGAGCACCCATTTGTCCTTCGTCTGGACGGACTGCATGGCGTTGCGGGCGGGCAGATAGATGCGTGCGGGCATGACGGTCCCAAAGTTCAAACCATGGTCGGGGCAGCCGGATTCGAACCGGCGACCTGAAGTACCCAAAACTTCCGCGCTACCGGGCTGCGCTATACCCCGAGCAATTTCAAGCGTTGTGTTTTCAGTGGCTTAGTGGACAACGCTGTAACCGGGGCAAATTCCCGGGCACGCAACTGCACAAAGCAAAATGCTGCAGTTGCGAGATTGAATTTATCAAGCGCTTGCGCGAGCGCCGGCCTTCTGAAATTTTTCCTCCCGCGCTCCTGCCCGGGAATTTGCCCCGGTTACACAACGTTCTACCCCGCCAAACCGTAACATTAGAACGGACAGGAACCATTCGGGACGCTTGGAAGCCGAGAGTCCCGGAAAAAGTCCCGAACCGCGGGGGATGGTTATCATGACGGATGAATGGCGACAAGGAACCACCCGTCCGACTGTCGCCCCGCCCTTCCGGCCGACGGTCGATCGGGTCGCAAGAGCGACGCCGCGCAGAGCCTGGAAGGCCGTCACGACCGGCCCCAAGGACCAGTTCGCCAAGAGTGCCGTTATCTTCGCCTCGATGGCGACCTTGCGCTCGACCGCCTGGTCCATGGCGCTGAGATGATTTTGGCGATCATATAGTTGACCAACTACCAAGCATGTTCTAGCTTAAGAATCATGGAGTTAGATTCCCATGTCACACTTGCTCACAGAAACCGTAGTCCGTCTTGGGTTGGCGTCCATGTTGATTGCTCCGATGTCATCGTCCGCACAAACCCTTCCTCCGGATCTACGATGCCAAGCCGTTCAGAAATTGGCAGATGGAAGCTGGCAGACCAGACTTCCTTTGATGTTTGGACGAACGGTCAGGATCATCGGCGGCGCGACAATCTACAAGGGAACTGTGATTGACGGAATCGACCTTGGCGCTGTTCTTGAGAAAGACTGCGACCAAGCAATTTACGCCCCACCGCTAATTCGGTTTTGACTTTGTTGTCTCTTGCGGCGCGTCTTCCTTCCCTTCCTTCGTTTGATTGGGACATGCTCGCCCAAGAGTCGCCGACCACGCCCTCTGCGCCGTCGTCCGGCAGCCCGCCGCTTCGCTTCGTTGACGATTCAGGATTTCAGCTTGCCGGCTGACGCAACTTAAGCCGCTCCCGGCCGGCGCCGGCGCACCAATATCGCATAAGCCGCATGCGGGCTGCGCATGCAATGTCGCTGTTCGCAACGCTCCGGCGAGTCGCCCTGTTATCGCTCTCCCGCCGCCTGTTATCGCCCTGATAAGCGCAAAATTATCGCCCTGTTATGCTCCTATTCGGTTCGCGCAGGGAATTTTCGTCGAAGCTCCTGGAATCCATCGTCTTTTCGGCACCGATTTGGTCGCTGGCGGCCGATTTTTCCTGTTTCCCCTGTTACCAGGGAGCCGAAACGCCGATTCAGGCGCGGATGCGGGCGACGACCCTTTCGTCAAATGGGGCCCGGTTATGCGCGCGGGCGCCGGGCCTCACTTTTCCGGCAGGGCGAGGCGGATGTGGAGTTCGCGCAGCTGCATCGCCGTCACCTGCGCCGGCGCGCCCATCATGAGGTCCTCGGCGCGCTGGTTCATCGGGAAGAGCACCACTTCGCGCAGGTTCTCCTCGCCCGCAAGCAGCATGACGATGCGGTCGACGCCCGGCGCGATGCCGCCGTGCGGCGGGGCGCCGCACTGGAAGGCGCGGTACATGCCGCCGAACTTCTCCAGAAGCACGTCCTCGCCGTAGCCGGCGATCTCGAACGCCTTCCGCATGATGTCTGGGCGATGGTTGCGGATCGCCCCCGACGACAGTTCGACCCCGTTGCAGACGATGTCGTACTGGAAGGCCTTGATGGTCAGCGGGTCCTTGCTTTCGAGCGCCTCGAGCCCACCCTGGGGCATCGAGAACGGATTGTGGGAGAAGTCGATCTTCTTCTCCTCCTCGTTCCACTCGTACATCGGGAAGTCGACGATCCAGCAGAATTCGAACACGTCCATCTTGGAGACGCCGAGGTCGTTGCCGATGCGGACGCGCGCCGCGCCCGCGAGTTTGGCGGCCTTGTCCGCCCTGTCGCAGGCGAAGAACACCGCGTCGCCCGCCGAAAGCTTCGCATTGGCGATCACCGCCCTCTGCGCCCCGGGGCTCAGGAACTTGGCGATCGGCCCCTTGCCGGCGAGCGCATCCCCCTCGCCTTCGAAGATGATGTAGCCGAGGCCCGGCGCGCCCTCGGCCCTCGCCCAGTCGTTGAGCTTGTCGAAGAAGGATCGCGGCTGCCTCGCCGCGCCCGGCGCAGGGATCGCCCGCACCACGCCGCCCGCCTTGATCACCTGCTTGAAGGCGTTGAACGTCACGTCCTCGCGCTCGAACACTTCGGTCACGTCGGCGATCTTGATCGGGTTGCGCAAGTCCGGCTTGTCCACGCCATAGTCCAGCATCGCCCGGGCGTAAGGGATCAGCGGGAATTTTTTCGTCACCGGCTTGCCCGCGCCGAATTGCTCGAACACGCCGCGGAGCACCGGCTCGACCGCCGCGAACACGTCCTCCTGGGTGACGAAGCTCATCTCGACGTCGAGTTGGTAGAACTCGCCGGGGCTGCGGTCGGCGCGCGCGTCCTCGTCGCGGAAGCAGGGCGCGATCTGGAAATAGCGGTCGAAGCCCGCAACCATGATGAGTTGCTTGAACTGCTGCGGCGCCTGCGGCAGGGCGTAGAACTTGCCCGGGTGCAGGCGCGATGGGGCCAGAAAGTCGCGCGCGCCTTCGGGGCTCGAGGCGGTGAGAATGGGCGTCTGGAACTCGAAGAACCCCTGCCCTTTCATGCGGGCGCGCAGCGAATCGATGATGCGCCCGCGCAGCATGATGTTCTGGTGCAGTTTTTCGCGCCTTAAGTCGAGGAAGCGGTATTTCAGCCGCGTGTCCTCCGGATAGGGCTGGTCGCCGAACACCGGCAGCGGCAGGTCGCCCGCCGGGCCCAGAACCTCGATCTCCCGGACGTAGACTTCGATCAGGCCGGTCGGCATATCGAAGTTCTCGGTGCCGGCGGGGCGCTTTCGCACCGCGCCGTCGACCCGGATGACGAATTCCGAGCGCAGCTTCTCGGCCTGCCTGAAGGCGGGGGAGTCCGGGTCGACCACGCATTGGGTGAGGCCGTAATGGTCGCGGAGATCAATGAACAGCACGCCGCCGTGGTCGCGGATGCGGTGGCACCAGCCGGAAAGACGAACCGCTTCGCCGTCCTGGGCAAGGCCAAGAGCGCCGCAGGTGTGCGTGCGATAGCGATGCATGAAAGGTCCGCCTTGTTTCGAGATTGAGCGAGAAGCGCGCTGCCTAGCCGAAAACGGGCAGTCGGGAAAGCGCGAAAGCGGAACGAAAGACGCCGGCGCCCGTTCCATTTACTGTGCGGACCGACCCAAGTAGTATTGGCGCGACGCCGCTCTCGCACCCGGAAAGCCTCATGTCCGCCGCCTCCCCCGCCGCCCCGTCCTCGCAGCTCGTCCGCCGCGACGACGACGCCGGCGTCGTCACCCTGACCCTGACCCACCCGCAGAACCGCAATGCGCTCGGCCTCGCCATGATCGACACGCTGATCGTCGCCTTCGCCGACCTCGCCAAGGACGACAAGGCCCGCGTCGTCGTGCTGACCGGCGAGGGGCCGGCTCTGAGCGCCGGCCACGACATGCGGGAGATCCAGGCGCATCGCAACGATCTCGATCGCGGCCGCGCCTACAACGAGCAGGTCATTTCTCGCTGCGCTGCGCTCATGCAGGCAATCGTCGCGCTGCCGAAGCCAGTCATCGCCGTGGTCGAGGGCGTCGCGACGGCGGCGGGCCTCCAACTCCTCGCCTCCTGCGATCTCGCAATCGCAGGCGAACACGCGCGCTTCGCCCTTCCGGGCGTCAATATCGGCCTCTTCTGCTCTTCGCCGCTGGTGGCGGTCGGCCGCGCCGTGTCGCGCAAACACGCGATGGAGATGGCGCTCACCGGCAGGCTCTATAGCGCCGACGAGGTCGAGCGGTTCGGCCTCGTCAACCGCGTCGTTCCGGCGGGGCGGGCGCTGGCGGAAGCCCAGGCGTTGGCGGGAGAGATCGCCAGGCGCTCGGGGCGGACTCTCGCGACCGGCAAGCGCGCGTTCTACGAGCAGATCGAGCGGCCGCTCGGCGCTGCTTACGCGCTCGCCGCCAAGGCGATGGTCGACAATCTCGCTGAGCCGGATTCGGTCGAGGGCATCGGCGCTTTTCTGGAAAAGCGCCAGCCTCGCTGGAGCGCCTGACATGGCCCATCTCGACGGTCTCTCCGACGAGGCGATCCGCGACATTCTGACCAGCGTGCGCACGATCGCCATGGTCGGCGCCTCGCCCAATCCTGCGCGACCGTCCAACGAGGTGCTGGGCGTCCTCATCGACCGGGGCTTCGAGACTTTTCCGGTCAATCCCGGTCATGCCGGCGCGCTCATCCGCGGCCGGCCGGTCAGCGCGCGTCTCGCCGACGTGCCGGTCGCAATCGACATGGTCGACGTGTTCCGCAATTCCGTCGCTGCGGGCGGCGTCGTCGACGAAGCCTTGAGGCTCGAGCCCCTGCCCCGGGTGATCTGGATGCAGCTCGGCGTGATCAACGAAGAGGCGGCCGAGCGCGCCCGCGCCAAGGGCGTGACCGTGGTCATGAACCGCTGCCCTGCGATCGAGTTTCGCCGGCTGTTCCGCGCCGCCTCGTAGGGCCTGCGCCGGCGTTGACGCCGCAAATTGAGCCAAATCAAAGCGCTGCGCCGCAATCCGCCCTATGAATCCTTTTGCGCTCCGAGACGCGTGGCCGGCGAATGCGGAGAAGTCGTAAAAAACGCCCCGCTGCTCGAAGGGCGACGGGTGTAGAGTCGCGTGGACGGCGTCCGGCGGCGAGCCTCGCGGCAGTTGGCGAGGGGCGAATGGCGCTCATGGGGCGCTGGCCGCCGCGACGAATCGATCGAATCGACGACACGGTCAGGCACAGAGCGAGTGAATTGCAAGTCGCGCGTCAACTTTTGACTAGCCGGCCGCAAGAAAATGGGGTATAGACTTTTGTCTAGGGCGTGATCGCGGGGACAACGGCGACGCGCAAAGTCGGGGGACGCTCATGTGGAAAATCCATTCCCAAGCTGCTGGAGGAACTGAAATATTGTCGCCATTCCAACCGCAAGACCAAGGAAGCCGGCAAACATCCTGATCGCGACGCCCAGTTCGAATATATCAACGCGAAGGTCGAGGCGTTTCAGGCGGCCGGCGAACCCGTGATATCGATCGACGCGAAGAAGAAGGAATTGCTGGGCGAATTCAAGAACGGCGGTAGCGACTATGGGCCGCAGGGCGAACCGATCGAGGTCAACGCTCACGATTTCGAGGACAAGGAGTTGGGCAAGGTCGTCCCTTACGGGGTCTACGACATCGGCGCCAACCTCGGCTATGTCAGCCTCGGAATCGACCACGACACCGGGGAGTTCGCCGTCAACGCCGTCCGATGCTGGCTCGATCAGATGGGTTGGAAGCTCTATCCCGGGATGAGGCGCCTGATGATCACGGCCGACGGCGGCGGCTCCAATGGTTCACGGCTGCGGCTCTGGAAGTTGGCCCTCCAACAACTCGCGGACGATCAGGGAGGGGAGCCGTTGCTGTATTACGACTTCGAAGTGCTCCAGGGCGATGACGTCATCGCCGCCGAGACCGCGGTCGCCCTTGAGAGTTCGCGCGCCGCTTGGCCGAAAATCGTCACCATGGCCAGGAACTTGAACCTGCCCGGCTGCCGCATCCGGGTGCGCGAGCATGCGGGCGAAACCATCATTCTCATCGGGGCCGTCGCCGCGCGCCGCTATCCCGATCTCGCTTTTTGCGCCTGAACCGGCGCGTCATCCGCAGCGCTCGCGCAACGTCCGCGTGAAGCCCCGCGCGCCGACGGCGATCAATTCCTCGGGAAAGTCGCAGTCGGGGATGTGCAGGTTTGGGGGGCGCTCGCCAACGATGCGCGCGTCGTATGGGTCGACGAGCCGACCGGCGCGCTCGACGCCAAAAACGGCGCCGCCGTCTTCGGGGTCTTCCGCGCTCTCGCCGACGACGGCCGAACGGTGATCGTCGTGACCCACGGCGAGCAGTTCGCGCGAAATACGGAGCGAGCGAGCGATATCGTCGACGGGCGAGTGGCGCATTCGCCGATTGCCCGACGTCGGCAACGCGAGGCCGCTCGCCAGCAGAGCCTTTAGGCCCGTCGGGGCGGGTCCGTTCGCGCCGTCTGCTTCATGAAGTGGATCGCCGTCCAAAGGTTGGCCTGCGTCCAGAGCAAAGGCGTGTCGTCGTTCGGGACATACCGGCCGTGCTCCAGATAATAGGCCTCAGGACATTGGAGGCGGTTCGAATTTTTCGCAAGACTTCGGTTGAAATAGAACGTTTGCCGCTCGAGGTGGGCCAGCGCCCGCGACCGAATGTAGCGACTGGCGAAAATGACCGACAGGAGAGGATCGAAAATGCAGTGTTGCGCCCCATGGTGCGACATCTTCGAGCAAGAATGGACCCGCTTTCTCCCGTGCGGCTGTAAAAAACAGTTCGTATTTCTTGTCAATATCCAATTCTCACGTTCCTCTGCTGTCGTGATACTGTCTGATGAAGCTCCCGATCTGCATGATGTCTCGCACTGCAACTTCCCCGGCCCTTTGTCAGGCTCCATTGGCAAACGATATCGGGTTGCGGCCGCCGTTCCAAGTGGCGCGGTCTACCTCTTTCAACCGGTGAGACCGCGGAGGGCCTGCATGAACAGCCGCGCCCCGATTGGGATCGGGTTCATCTGGACAGGCCGCGGTCGTGCGACGCCCGGGCGGGGGCGGCCGCCGGGACGTTCTCGCAACGCGCGAAAAAGGCCGCCGAAAGGCGGCCTCCTCTCCTTCGTCGGGGGCAAAGCCCGGCAGCTTCGCGGGTCGCGGCAGGCCGAGCCGGCGCATTCATGGCTCGATCCAGGTTCGTTGTTCAGGCGGCGGCCTGGGCGCGCGCCCGAAGCAGCATGCCAAAGAGATCGCGAGGATCGTCAGGGTCGGCGAGAAGATCGAGATTGACGTAATGCCCGGTCCGGGCGAGTTGGTCGCGAATGTAGCGCAGCGCGGAGAAATCCTCGATCGCAAAGCCGACCCCGTCGAACAGGGTGATTTGCCGCGCGTCGCGCCGGCCTTGCGCCTTGCCGGCGATGACCTGCCACAACTCGGTCACCGGATAATTCATGTCGAGCTGCTGGATTTCGCCCTCGATCCGGGTCTGCGGCGCGTATTCGACGAAAATGTCGGACCTGAGCAGGATCCCGCGGGCGAGTTCGGTCTTGCCGGGGCTGTCGCCGCCGATCGCATTGATGTGCAAGCCCGCGCCGACCATGTTGTCGGTCAGGATGGTCGCCTTGCGCTTGTCGGCGGTGCAGGTGGTGATGATCTCGGCGCCGAGAAGCGCCTCTTCGCTCGTCTGGCAAGACACGGCGCGGATCCCCTCGCCCATCAGGTTCCGCACCGCCTTGCGGGTCGCCGCCGGATCGATGTCGGCGATCCGCACTGTCTCGACGCCGCAGAGAGCCTTGAACGCCAACGCCTGGAATTCACATTGCGCGCCGGCGCCGATGATCGCCATCGTGCGCGCGCCGCGGGGCGCCAGACACCTTGCGGCGAGAGCCGAGGTCGCCGCGGTGCGCAACGCCGTCAGGATCGTCATCTCGGAGATGAGCATCGGGTAGCCGCTGCCGACGTCCGCCAGCACGCCGAAGGCCGTGACGGTCTGCCGCCCCGAGCGGGTGTTCCTCGGATGGCCGTTGACGTATTTGAATCCATAAATCGCCCCGTCGCTGGTCGGCATCAGTTCGATCACGCCCTCGGCCGAATGGGCGGGGATCCTCGGCGTCTTGTCGAACAGCTCCCAGCGGCGGAAGTCCTCTTCGATATACGCGGCCAGCTCCTCGATCATCCGCTCGACGCCGATGTCCCAGACGATCCGCATCATGTGATCGACGCTGACGAAGGGAACGAGGCTCAGCATCCCCGGTCCGGGAGCGGTCATGCGACTCTCCTGTTGTCCTGGGCGCGGCGCTGACATCGGATCGTCGCCTCGCCGCCCCGACTCTCTCACAAATATATAAGAACTCTATAAGAGGCCGCCGACTTGCCGAATTGATGACCGCCCACTACCGTAGGGTCATCATTATCGCGGCTGCAATCATCGCGCCGGACTTCGGAAAGCCCGCGGGCGCGGAGCCGCGCTGTCCCGCGCCTTCTCCGCAGCGCGACGGCAAGCCGCGGCGTCGGCGCCGTAAGACGGCCCATCGGCTCGTCGACCTTCCGCCGCGCTTTGAATTGGAGGCGCAAACATGAACGTCCCGCTGAAGAACTCCATCGCCGCGATGATTCCGGAACTCACCGAGTGGCGGCGCGATTTCCACCGCCATCCGGAGCTGACTTACGATCTGCCGCGCACGGCGGGCCTGGTCGCCGAGCGGCTGCGGGCGTTCGGGTTCGACGAGGTCATCGAAGGGGTCGGCAAGACCGGAGTCCTCGGCGTCCTCCACGGTACAAGGGGCGAGGCGGCGAGCGCGGACCGGCGCGTTCTCTTCCGCGCCGACATGGACGCCCTGCCGATCGCGGAGGCAAGCGGCGCCGAGTACGCCTCCACCTCGCCCGGGCGCATGCATGCCTGCGGCCATGACGGGCATACCACGATGCTGCTCGGCGCGGCGCGCCATCTCGCCGAGGCCCGAGCCTTCGACGGCTCGCTCATCTTCTGCTTCCAGCCGGCCGAAGAAGGCGGCGCCGGCGCGCAAGCGATGATCGACGACGGCATGCTCGAGCGCTTTCCGGTGAAGGGCGCCTACGCGGTCCACAACTGGCCGGGAATGCCGGTCGGCGAATTTGGGGTCGTGCGCGGAAGCGCGATGGCCTCGGCCGAGGGCCTGATGATCACCGTCGAGGGAACCGGCGGCCATGCGGCGATGCCGCATAAGGTCCGCGATCCGATCGTGGCGGCGAGCCATATCGTCGCGGCGGTCCAGACCATCGTTTCCCGCGTCGTCGATCCGCTCGACAGCGCCGTCGTCTCCATCACCGCGATTCACGGCGGCGACGCCTTCAACGTGATCCCCGACAGGGTCGAAATGAAAGGCACCATCCGCACCTTCTCCGAAGCGGTCTCGAAGACCATCGAAGCCGAACTCGAGCGCATTTGCGAAAACGCCGCAGCGGCCTTCGGGACAAGGGCGCGCGTTCATCGGCCGCCGATGACGCCCTATCCGCCGACCGTCAATCATCCCGCCGAGACGGAGATCGCGCTCGGGGCGATGCGCGCCGTCGCCGGTTCCGAAGGCGTGCGCGACGATCTGAAGCCCGTCATGGGGTCCGAGGACTTCGCTTTCGTGCTGCGGAAGGTTCCGGGCGCCTATATCCTCGTCGGCAACGGCGACACGTCCGGGCTCCACAATCCGAAATACGACTTCAACGACGAGGCCATTCCCTACGGCGTCGCCTATTGGGTCGAACTCGCGCGGCGGGTCCTGCCGGGCTGAGAGGCGCTCGCTTTCCCGCCCCTTCCGCGAGAGGCGATGGGAATTCTTCGGCGAGCCTTGTACCAGATATTGTGGCGTCGAGGCTTGCGGGGCCATACCATTTCCAGGCGCGGATTTAATCTTTTCAGGACTTTGCGGCGCCATTCACCCGCCGCGATCGGCGCGGCGCGGCGTGCCGGCCGACCTTCCGCATCGCTGCTTGGTGGTCCAGCCGATCGCTCCGCTCCGATGCAGGCCTCCTCAAGCAGCCTTCGCTCCCGTCGACCTGGTTCGCCCGAGCGGGGCTTCATCGCCAGACGCAACGCGGGCCGGCTCGAGCAGCGGCGGGTTCAAACGCCTGCCTCGTCTTCGATCGACGGCTTCGGTAAAATCGAAGACGTCGTCCTTCAAAAGCGCGCTCGGGCGCGCCATTAAGGCGCAGTCGAAGCGCGTTTTCGCGCGGCGGATGCGCCGGAGGGCCTTCCAAAGCTTTCCATTTCCTTCAATTTCTGGCGGCAGAATTGAGACTTATCAAGGTTTTCGGGCGCGAGGCCGGCAAGAATTATTTTCTTTCCCCCTTCCTCCGGGAAGAAGGCCGGCCACGTTTCAAAAATTCAGAAGACGAGCATCGGCCTTGCCGTCCTGAGAATTTGCGAGGCGCTTTTGGCCGCGGGCGATGGCCTATGCTCCATCCCTGTTTCCATGCCTGCCGCGAACCCGTGAGTGCGGTCGAGCCCGCGTGCGATCTCGCCGACCCGGTCGATCGCCTCGAGGTTCGCTTTCGCCATGGCGCCATCGCACGCAAGCAGCGCGAGGATTTCTGCGGGCGGGTCGGACCGGCGGCAAGCAAAACTCTCCTGAAGCCGCGCCCGCATGCGCTTTTCGCCCTCAAGCGCGGCGACGTCCGCGATCGACACGCCGCTTTGCGACAGCCGGATCTCGCGCGCGGCCTTGTTTCGGCGCGCCGCTTTTGGCGCTGCGGCCGGCCGGCTGCGCGAGGCGGCGGCCGGTGTGGCGCTGACGGAACCAGACATCGGTTGCCCCTGGGTGATGAGGAACAAATATAGAACACGTTCCGTCCTTTGGCAAGAAAATATTGGTTTTTCGAAAGGGCCTGACTTCCGCCGTTGCGCGCACGCCCGTTTCCGGGGCTCGCGGCTGCGCAGACCGGCTCTCGGCTTTCGAGTTTGGTCGAGGCCGTTGAGCGGATCACTGCCCAACAAAACGGACTTGGTATGTTGTCACGTGATCCCGCGTAGCATATTTGGATTCACACGCGGCATAATTCGCTGCCCTTGAGCGCCGACCGCAACCATTCGCCATGCGGGTACAACGGCAACAGGCACAGCCGAAAGATCAGCCAACAGGCATAAATCGCGTCCGCTCCATATGGGTCCCCATCGTGGAGAAGGCCATGCGCGAGGGCGTGACGGAGGTAAGGGCCGGGCTTAGTCAGAAACACGCGCTCAATGTCGGCCGTAATAGCGGGCGTCAAAATGCTGTCCAGTTCGGGACGCATCTGCTCGAACAAAGAAGATATCGTTCGATCCTGCTGCGTTTGAGTGGCGTCATCGAAGATGGTGACATCGTGCCCATTGGACTTCAGCGCATGTCGCAGCGAGTTTTCCAGCAACGGCGTGACAATGTAGATCGCGCTGACGAAGTCTCCCTGAAAGAAGCGCGCGTAAGCGCGTGCAAAAGTGCTCACGAGGTCGGACGGAACGAATGGGCTGTATTGCAGAAGGGCGACGAAGACATCGTCCGAAATGAAATGCTGTTCAAGAATCGTATGTCGGGCCGCCTCGATTTGCCCCGAAGCTATCAACTTCCTGCGAATGACTTCGCTTTGTGCGATCTGTTGACGAACGGCGGAATTGTCAGCACCATCGCCGAGGCCACCACCTTGCGTGCGATGGATGACCTTACCCTCACGATCCAGGTGCCAGCCCCCGAACAGCGAAGACAATGGATGTTTCTTGATGGCCTCTAGAGCGTCTTGCAAGCTTCTCTGGGTCTGGAGAACTAGATAGTGCGGAAAAGATGAATAACTTATCGAGCAAGCTGACGCCGGCGACAGCCTTCTGGGCCCTCTCCGCGATTTCCCGAAGATCAAGCGCTTGCGAGAAGACCGACATCTCTTCCGGCACGCGGGCCTGGATGTCTATCAACCTGTGACGTAGCGCCGTCCGTCTGTCCTTCTTGCCAGGAACGCCGTGGAGCTGCGCAATCGCGGCGCTCAGAAAGTGCGACGCCAGCATCGCCAAATCTTGTCTGGCTTCGGCCTGGGCCACCAATGCTTCGGCCGCCTCCCCGAGGCATCGGTTCTTATCGTCATCCATATTGGCATATTGGTAGGCGCGGGCGGCCAGCCGCCAGAGATCGGCGACGTTATGCGAATCCGAGCCACCAGGCACTGTCGCGAGAACGCTGTCGAGACTTCCGCCCACCTCGGCTGGATCAGACACGCCAA
This sequence comes from uncultured Alphaproteobacteria bacterium, assembly GCA_963805295.1. GTDB lineage: Bacteria > Pseudomonadota > Alphaproteobacteria > Rhizobiales > Beijerinckiaceae > Roseiarcus. The sequence goes on from CAWDTW010000045.1 coordinate 14,936, forward strand.
AATCAAGATCGAGATCGGAAAACCAGTGGATGGGGACCAATGGCCCTTTTGCCAGAGCCTGCTCCCTGAGCCTCTTGACGAGGTCGCGCGCGGCATTCGTCTCCGGCTTGTCCCAGCCAACCGCACGGCCGATATGCAATCCTCGACGAAGGAGGTCTCTGGCATCGTGCTGAAGCGCGCCACCGTCTGTTGCAAAGCGGTACTTCAGCTCACCGTCGTCTGTCTTCTGGACTATGTCCGTGTAGGCAGCGATGGCTGCAAGAGCTAGTTTGCCTCGCTTCCGATCAAGCAGCCAGCACAGGTCGGAAAGCCGTGCACGAAGCACGGGATGGCTGACGCGTTCCGCCAGGTCCGCGAGAAGGTCGACATGCGAGCGGAAATCGGAAGGGACCGCCGATCGACGGCCGTCGGCGAAAACCACCATCGGCCCGAACGGCTCATTCCGCTCCTCGGGCTTGAAGTGCATGCCTGTTACAGCCGACAGCATTAGGAAGGCGCGGACTGCCGGCGTGTCAATCGGTTCCACCGAACCGTCGCTGGGCGTCATGGCCGCTCGGTAGAGATCGCTCAGCTCATTGCAGTCGGCAGTTATTGTTCCATTAAGAGGAGCCTCGAAGTCAACGCTCGCAATATCTTCGGCGGTGGCACGCACCCAGGGCGGCACCGGTGGCGGCGCGTCACGTTGGCCGGGAGTTGCATTGTCAGTATTCTCGCTCATCCACGCGAACCGTCTGCTTGGCGGCGGCCATGCCGCCGCATACGTGCCGTATTCGTCCGATCGGACTTGGGGTCACAGTAGCGCCCCGATAGCGTTGCCAACGAACAGCCCCCATCTGGAATGTAGCGCCGGAGCCCCACTCCTAACCCGCCCGCACAAGGGGCTAGGAAGGCCCGTCCGACATCGCTTCGTGACACGACCGGGGCGCAGGGCTCCGTATCGCTTCGAATTCGCTCATATTTCCAGTTCTCTCCATCCTCTCTTTTCTTTGTGACGTGGGCGGCCTACTAAAGCCAATTCTTGTCGACAGGGTTTCGGTGGAAACGATATGAAAGCCGCCACGAAACAGCCCTAAATTGAACCGCTTGTCCAGACCAAATTCGATATAGTCGCCGAAATCGGCAGCGCTCGTGATGGGTAGACGGGAGGCAATCGACTTCACAAACTCGATTGTGCAGGGCTCCCGCTCAACGTTTTGGCTCGTCGCTATTTCAAGTGGGTGAATTGGCCAGAACGTCTCCGGCGATGAGGTAGACGACGGCTTTGAGATTTCGCTTGGTTCGGTAGCCTTTGGCCTTGCGCTTGGCGGCCTGCACGTTGCCGTTGATGGCTTCGAGGACGCCGTTGGAAAGGCCGGTGGCGATCGATCTGAGAATGCCCTCGGCCTTGGCCATGATCGTTTTGGCCAGTCGCTTCATCGGGCCGAGATCGCAGACCTGAACCCAGGCGTTCCAGCGATCGAGGAAGCGTCGGGCGGTCTTGGCGTCCATCGTGAACAGCTGTTGCAGGTTCATGCGGATTTGCATCGCCTGGATCGTGTCCAAGTTCTGCGCTTCCAATCTTGACAACGCTTCCTTCTCCTCCTGCGTCAGATGATTGACGTTCTTGAGGAAGATGTAGCGCCGGCCCTTGATCTGGAAGTTGTTCCGCGCTTCCTCGCGTCGCACCTGGTCGACGGCCTCGTTGGCGAGTTTGATGACGTGGAATTTGTCGAACGTGATCTCGGCGTTCTCGAAGTTCGCCTTGATCCCCGCTTCGAACGCCGCCCCCATGTCGATGCTGGCGTCGGTGACCGCCTCGCGCTTGCCGCCGTGCGCCTCGAGGAAATCCGCGAATTCCTTCACCGTCGCGGCGTCCTTGCCGTCGGCCACGTAGATGACTTTGCGCCGCGCCATGTCGACGAACAGGCTGACATAGTCGTGGCCGCGCCGCGCCGAGGTTTCGTCGGCGGCGATGCGCCGCACCTGCGACAAATCCAGCGCCTCCACCGCGCGCCAAACGTAATGCTCGACGATCCGCCACAAGCGCGTGTCGTGCTCGCCAAGCCGCTTGGCCGCATTGGCGATCGGCATCGCCTTGGCCAGCGCCAGCACGTAGGCCTCGAACAACAACGTGAACCCGCAACCCGCCCGAGCCCACGGCGTGGCGACCTTGCGCACCCCGCAGTTCGGACAGCTCACTCGCGGCACACGAGCGTGCAACAGCGTGCGATGCTGGAAGAAGTCCAGATGCCGCCACGTTTCATCCTTTGTGTCGTGAACCGCGCAACCCTCGCGTCCGCACTCGGCGCAGGCGAACCGGCTCCCGCGCGGAAAATCCACATCCAAATCGAGCCGACCATCCTCGACCGCAAACTCGCTCCGCGTCACCGTCCACGGCGACTGCAACCCAAGGGCCAACTGGAAAAGATCGGTGTCTCGCATCCCCTCACAATAAACTCGATCCCAACCGATCGCTCCCCAAGCCAACCCAAAAAACGGCCTTACCCACTCCATTCAGCGAGGAGCCAACGTTTTTGAAGCACGGCGGAGCGCGCTTAAGCGATATTGCTGATGGCAAACCTGAACCGAATTCGACTTTCGACCCGGCAAAGCGGCAAAAGACGTCGTCTCCGAAGCGCACTACCGCGGCGTCATCCACCATCACCATTACGTCCCGAATTCTGTGCCCTGAAAGGGCTGAATACATTTCGCCAAATGATGAAATCCACCCCTCCGGAAAGGCATAGTATCGTCCATCGCGCGCGACCTCATCATGACCTTCAAAGTCGGCGACGATCGAATAAACGAAATCAAAAAACGCAGGCGGAGTGTGCAGGTCAATTGAGCGGAGGCAGACCCTCTTGTGCAGCGCCAGAAGCGTACGCTTAAACATACGGGAAGTGGCGTCTCTCCTAAAGGCGAGACTCCTGCCTTTGAGTGGAGGGATGAGGCCGAGGTTGTGTGAAGTGGCCCATAACTCACATCCACTGGTGAAGCCATTGGCAGACACGATCATTCTCAGGTATTGGGTGCCGTCAGAATAGTTGTTTAGCGTTCGTGTGACCGCCGCCCATTCCTGGACATGAGCTGGCTCGGCGTGCTTCTCAAATTCTTTGCAGCTGACGAGAAGTGTAAGCATCCTCGGGGATTGGAGCAGCTCCGCAGCAAGCACATCAACTTCTTTGGTCGGCGGTCCTTTGAAGGATGCCACCTCCGGGAAGAGAGCGCTCTCGATCTGAACGCGCTTGTTGTGCTCTAGGCGAACGGACGCGCCAAGCAAATCGCGAGCTATCTCGAAGCAGTGGCGCTCAAATTCGTTCTTGAAATTCATCTGAATACCTTCTCTCCAGAAGCCAACACCATGCCCGCCGTCATCTTCTCGGCACGGACTTTTCGCAGCGTGTCGCCATCGCGGATTACGAACACCGCGTCTGCTGTGACAGAAAATACTCGTGCGCCAATTTGCTTTCGTAGAATTCGAGCAGGAAACCGCGGTCTTGATATCTGCACCACGGGCCTTGCAAAGAATTCGTGGGTCTCCGTAGGCACCAGCTCATAAAGACCCAGATCGCCGACATAGATGATGAGCCCGACTTCATCGTCGGCCAGAATGCGAGACTCGTCTTGCCGCAGCGTCTCGACCAGTTCATCGGCCGATACGGCTTTCCCCTCGCGATTAGCAAGGATGATCTGTTTATTTGGGCTGGCCACTGGTGTCCCGTGTCGATTGAACTTGCTTTCGAACCTTCGCGAGAATGGCTTCGCGCTCCTCTTTCGACAGATCGTTGGGATGTGGTCTCGAACTGCCCTGAACCGGCAAGAGCGTCGGCGTACCGTCAGGACCAGCCCCGACGATGTAACCGGGATCGCCCTCCACCACGAGCATGCGAATGGTCGACTCGCACCGGGGACAAACCACAAACTCATCCTGAAATGGCGGCATGATTGTAACGGTGGCGCCGCAATTGCAACCAAGGGCAAACGGCTTCGCCTTCTCAATGGCAGCGCCGGCAACAAAGGTGTAGAGATCAAAGCCTTTTCGCTTCTTGGCCACTCGCGACTCTCCGCCAGGTGAGACTGTCATTTCGCCAATTGATCATAGGCCGAATTCCCGGGTTGGTCGCCACAAGTTCTCCCCAACTGCCTGTCAAGCCATCAAACGCCATATACGAGCCTACCGGATCGAACCACCGGAGCGGGACGACGCACTCAGATCTCGAACTCGACCCCGATTTCCATGATCTGCGAGCCCGGGATTTTGAAATAGGCCCCCGGCCGCTGGGCGTTGTGGTGCATAAAGGCGAAGATGGCCTCGCGCCAGCGGGCGAGCTCCGGGTGCCGTCCGGACGGGATGATCGTCTCGTGGCCGGTGTAGTAAATCGCGCGGCCGAGATCGAATTGCGGGATCTTGCCGCGCGCCATCGCGTCGGCCATTCCCTCCGTGTGGTCGATGTTCATCCGCGGCAGAAAGCCGAGGCTGATGGCCTGCTGCGTCATGGAATAGGCGCCGGACGACAGAAGGGCGGCGGTCGGCGGAGGATCGGCGTGTCGCGCACGCTGGCGGGCTGAACTCAGCTCAGTCGTTAGGGTCCAACTTCTTCAAATCTTCCCCGCTAAGCGTTGATTTCAAAATTCCATGCCAAACGGCTTTGGCGTCTGATGTGGAAATGACTTTATCGTCGCCCCTCAGCTTGAAGACGAGCGTGTACGGGGTCGTTATATTGCGGCTGGTTGACGTCCAGTCTATGATCGTAAATGTGCTCAACCCGGGGTCGACCGTAAGCGTGATGCGATGGCCGCCTTACGAGATGCCGTTGGCGTCGGTTAAGTGTCCACCTGCGATTTGGTGGACACCTGATGATGACGGCAGCGGGATCAAACGGGGTTGGGCTCGGCGTTGCGGGCGGCGCGCGGAGGAAGCGGCGGTCTTGGAGCGTGGCGGAGCGTCAGCGGATCGTCGACGCGGCTCTGACGCCCGGCGCGTCGGTTGCGGGCGTGGCGCGGGCGAATGGCGTCAACGCGAACCTGGTCTTCAAATGGATCGGTCGTTCGCGGGAAGGTTGGCCGGATCGGCGCTGCGGTGCGGGCAACAGGGCGCGGGCGGCGACAAGCTCGTCGCGGGAGGCGAGCGAAACCCCGAGGTTTGTTCCGATCCGCCTTGTCGCGCCGCAGCAAGGAGCGCCGACGCTAACGCCGGCCGAGAGGGAAGGCGCGCCAGGTTTGCGGCATGACCCGCCGAGCGCGGCGCGGCTCGGGGCGATGGAGGTTCGCCTTCCCAACGGGGCGCAAGTTCGTATCGAAGAAGGCGTCGACGGCGAGGTCCTGCGGCTCGTGCTTTCGACGCTGAGTGGATTGTGATGTTGCGCCTCGCCCCCGGGATCAAAGTCTATCTCGCCTGCCAACCCGTCGACATGCGGCGCGGCTTCGACGGGCTGTCGGCGGAGGTGGCGCGGGTTCTCGCCGCCGATCCGTTCTCGGGAGCGGCCTTCGTCTTCCGCGGCAAGCGCGGCGGCTACGTGAAGATTTTGACCTGGGACGGCTCCGGGCTGTGCCTGTTCGCCAAGCGGCTGGAGAAAGGCAAGTTCGTCTGGCCGCCGATCGTCGAAGGCGCTCTGCAATTGACGGCGGCGCAACTGGCTCTGTTGCTGGAGGGCATCGACTGGCGCCGCACGGTCGCGCCGCCGCAGACGGAGCGCCCGCGGATCGCTTGAGCGCCGCGAGTCGCCATAAAAATCAGGCAACTCCGAGAGATTGCGGCTGCGCCGGAGGCGCGATTGTGGTAGGCGTTGTCATGTCGCCGTCGACGCCTGATTCGCCTCGCGATCCTGACGATCTGCGCCGCGACGTCGCGTGGCTCAGGGCCGAGGTCCACGCCAAGGCGCTGATGATCGAGAAGCTGCGAACCCAGCTCGCCGTTCTTCGTCGCGCCCGCTTCGGCCGCAAGTCGGAGAAGCTCGATGCGCAAGTCGAGCAGCTCGAGCTGCTGATCGACGATATCGAAGCGGGTGTCGCCGAGACGCTCGCGCGCGCAGACGTGACGGACCCGGACGCGGCCGACGCGACCGAGACCGGCGCCTCATCGGCAAAGAAGCGCAAGCCTTCGACCCGCGCTCCCTTGCCCGACCATCTTCCGACGGAGACGATCGTCCACGACGCGCCGTGCGTGTGCCCGACCTGCGGCAACGACAAGTTCGGCCGGATCGGCGCCGACGAGCGCGAGGTGCTCGAATACGTTCCCTCCCACTTCAAGCGCGTCTTGCATGTGCGTCCGAAGATGAGCTGCCGGGCGTGCGAGACCGTCGTCCAGGCGCCGATGCCGACGCTGCCGATCGAGAAGGGGCGTCCGGGCCCGGCGCTGCTCGCCCATGTCGTGGTGTCGAAGTTTTGCGATCATCTGCCGCTGTATCGTCAGGCCGACATCTACGCCCGCCAGTGCGTACAGATCGACCGTTCCGTCATGGCGGGCTGGATCGGCCATCTCGCGGGACTGCTCGAACCGCTGAGCGAGAGCGTCGCACGTCACGTTCGCGCGGGCCTCGCCCTGCACGCCGACGACACGCCGGTCCCGGTGCTCGATCCCGGCAAAGGCAAGACCAAGACCGGCCGGCTATGGACCGCAGTGCGCGACGAGCGCCCGTTCGGCGCGACGACGCCGCCCGCCGCCTTCTATCGCTACTCGCCCAACCGCAAGGCGGAGCACGCGCGGGCGCTGCTCGCCGGCTGTCGGGGCTTCCTCCACGCCGACGGCTACGCCGGTTTCGCCGATCTTTACAAACCTGAGCCGGAGACCGGCGTTCCCCGCCTGACCGAAGTCGCCTGTTGGGCCCATGCGCGGCGCAAAATCTACGACGTCTTTGTCGAGACGGGCTCGCCTGCCTCGCGCGAGGCGCTGGAAAGAATCGCCCGACTGTTCGCCGTCGAGACCGACATTCGCGGCCGCGCTCCGGCCGAGCGTCGGGAAGCCCGTCAGCGCCGCTCGGCGCCCATCCTGGCCGACCTGAAGGCCTTCCTCGATGCGACGCTCGCCAAGATCAGCGGCAAGGGCTCGCTCGCCGGCGCTATTCGCTACGCGACCTCGCGCTGGGCCGCGCTCACCCGCTTCGTCGACGACGGCCGGCTCGAAATGACCAACAACGCCGCCGAACGCGCCATCCGCCCGCTCGCCCTCGGGCGCAAGAACTATCTCTTCGCCGGCTCCGACGAAGGCGGTCGCCGAGCCGCCATCATGTACACGCTCATCGAGACCGCTCGCCTCAATGACGTCGATCCCGAGGCTTGGCTCGCGGACGTCATCGCCCGCATCGCCGACCATCCGATCAATCGCGTCGACCAGCTGCTGCCCTGGAACTGGTCTCCGATCACAGCTCAGGCCAAGGCCGCCTGATCAGCCCCACGCGGTCGTGGCATCACGCTTACGGTCGACCGCAGCCGGCGCCGTACTGATTTTGATATTGGACGATTTCCTGGTTCCTTCGCGAATGGTCGCGACGGCTTCATCGATCCGATCCGCGTCGCCTTGAAGCGTGAAACGGACAACGTCGTTTGTGTCGTTCTTGGCGGATCCGGAGAGATTGTTCTCGATGGCCTGCTTCATGACCATCGCCCGGAAGCCCACATGCTGGTCATTGCCGGTGACCGTCGCCGAAATAGCGTGTTTTTGTTGCATAGCTGCGCTCCCCGTGAAGGTCGAGGACCCGATCACTATAGCGAAAAATGGGTATCCCCTTCACTGCCCCTGAGGGACGTGGTACGCTTGTCTGGTGGACACCGCTCGACACCCGGTCGCTGGACTTGATTACCCGCGCACGTTTCAGGCGATGGACGAACGCTTCCGTGACGACGCGGCCTGCCGCGAGTACATCCGTCGTTTGCGCTGGCCTCGGGGATTTACCTGCCCCCATTGCGGAGAGGCGGGGGAGCCATGGGTGATGGCAGGGGGATGGCTGCGGTGTCGGGCCTGCCGCAAACAGACATCGCTGACCGCCGGGACGATCTTCGAGGGCACCCGTAAGCCGTTGCGGATGTGGTTTCTGGCGATGTGGTTCGTCATCAGCCAGAAGAATGAGGTCAGTGCGCTCGGCCTCCAGAGGGAATTGGGGCTTGGCAGCTACGAAACTGCCTGGACCTGGCTGCACAAGCTGCGCCGCGCCATGGTCCGGCCGGGCCGGGACCTGCTGTCTGGTACGATCGAGGTTGATGAAACCTATGTTGGTGGCCCGGAACAGGGTACGCGAGGCCGAGAAACCGAGAGCAAGGCCATCGTCGCCATAGCAGTCGAGAAGAACGGCCGGGGGCTTGGCCGCATCCGCCTTCAGCAGATCGGAGATGTCTCGACAGATAGCCTGCTTCCCTTCGTCCAAGGCGCTGTGGAGCGCGGGGCGATGGTTCACACCGACGGCTGGAGGGGTTATGCCGGACTGGCGGCGGCCGGTTACCAGCATCAGGTCACGGTCCTCAGCGGCGGCTCCGAGCCGGCCCACGAAGTCATGCCGCGCGTCCACCTCGTCGCCTCGCTGCTCAAGCGATGGCTGATCGGTACTCACCAGGGTGGCGTCCAGCATCAACATCTCGACTACTACCTCGACGAATTCACCTTCCGCTTCAATCGCCGCAGATCAAAGGCCCGCGGGCTGCTCTTTCATCGCCTCGCCCAACAAGCCCTCGCCGTTGGACCCGCGCCCTACAACGCCATCGTCAAGCCACCGGGTTCCAGCGACTCCCGGACAACGGGGCAATGAAGGGGATACCCAGTTAGCGAAAATGCCGCTGCAACGCATTGTCTTCCACATTTGCGGCTTTGATCCGAAATACGACTTCAACGACGACGTCATCGCCCACGGCGTCGCCTGTTGGATCGAATTGGCGACCCACGACCACGAAGGCTAGATCTCGAATTCGACCCCGATTTCCAAAATCTGCGCGCCCGGGATCTTGAAATACGCGCCCGGCCGCTGGGCGTTGCGATGCATGAAGGCGAAGATCGCCTCGCGCCAGCGCGCGAGCCCGGGGCGCCGGCCGGACGGAATGATCGTCTCGTGGCCGGTATAGTAGACCACGCGGCTGAGATCGAATTTCGGGATCTTGCCCTGCGCCATCGCGTCGGCGAGCCCCTGCGGGACGTTCGGCTGCTCCATGAAGCCGAAGCGCAGCTCCACGCGGGTGAGGCCCTCGGCGATCGGCGCGACCACAATTCGGTCGTCGTCCGACGCGCGCGGCGTCTCCGTTGTGTTCACCGCGACGAGGAGCACGTTCTCTTTCAGGACGCGATTGCACTTGACGTTGTGCGAGAGCGCAAGCGGCACGCCCTTGGCCATCCGGCCAAGCACGACGGCCGTTCCGGGAATGCGGGACGGCGGGTTCGCGCGGAGGCGCTCGACGAACTCCTGCGAACGCTCGCGGATTTCCAGCCGCACCGCGTCCATGACCTCTTCGCCCTTGCGCCAGGTCAGCATGAGGAACGAGATGACGAAGGCGATGAGCAGGGGAAACCAGCCGCCGTCGAACAGCTTCGTCAAGGTCGAGGCGAAGAAGAGCAAGTCGATGGCGAGAAGGCTGCCGTTGACCGCATAGACGATCAACGGAGGGTGCTTCCAGTGTAGCGCGACGAACGTCGCCATCAGCGTGGTGATCACCATCAGCAACGAAACGGCGATGCCGTACGCGCCGGCCAACGCGTCCGAGGAGCGGAAGCCGAGGACGGCGGCGAGCGTGCCGGCGGCGAGCGCCCAGTTGACGAACGGCACGTAAATCTGGCCGATCTCGCGACCTTCGGTATGGACGACGCTCATCCGCGGCAGAAACCCGAGATTGATGGCTTGCTGCGTCAGGGAATAGGCGCCGGAGATAATCGACTGAGACGCGATCACCGTGGCGACGGTCGCAAGAACTACAAGAGGATAATGCGCCCATTGCGGAGCAAGTTGATAGAACGGACTGTCGATGGCGCCCGGGTCCGCGAGCAGCAGGCCGCCTTGGCCGAAATAATTGAGCGCGAGGGCCGGCAGCGCCACGCCGAACCAGGCGAGGCGGATCGGAAACGGCCCGAAATGGCCCATGTCGGCGTAAAACGCCTCGCCGCCTGTCACGGCAAGGAAAGCCCCGCCGATCACGACCAGGGCCAACGGCCCGGCATGCCAAAGATACGTGATGGCCGGTAGGGGGCTGAGCGCCGCAAGCACGGCGGGCGTCCGGAGGATGCCGACAACTCCGAGCACGCCGGCCACGATGAACCAGATCAGCATGATCGGTCCGAAGATGCCGCCGATCCAGGAGGTGCCGTTGCGCTGGATGAGAAACAATAGGGCGAGGATCACGACCGTCAGCGGGACAACGGCATGTTCCAGCTGAGGCGCATAGATCTTCAACCCCTCGATCGCGCTCAGCACCGAGATCGCCGGCGTGATCGTGCCGTCTCCGTAGAGCAGGGTCGCCCCGACGAGGCCGACCACAACCAGAGCCGCGCGCCATGTGTTGCGCTTGGCGCGGCGCGGGCTGACCAGGGCGAGCAGCGCCAATATGCCGCCCTCGCCGTGGTTGTCGGCGCGCATGATGAGGATCGCGTATTTGATAGAGATGACGATGATCAGCGACCAGAAGATCAGCGAGACGATGCCGAGCACGGCTTCCGGCGAGACTTGTCCGGTAGGACTGGCGGATTTGGCGGCGACGTTGAGGGTGTAGAGCGGGCTCGTGCCGATGTCGCCGAAGACGACGCCCATGCACGCGAGCGCCGCCGGCGCCCATGGACGCCCCGCTCCCTGCCGGCTCGTCGCGTCGATCTTTGCGGTCGCACTCATTTCGAGCGGCCTTGTTCCTTTTGCAAACGGTACCGCAGCCGTCGCCGCTCGTAAATTGGCTGCGGCGACCGTTGCTAGCTCGTTGTGATCCGGACCTTGTAATCGAGCGTGGCGGCGACGCCATTGCCGTAGAAGCCGCCTTCGACCGGCATTGTCGCCGCTTGGTCCGGGGCCGCGCAGAGCGCGACATGACCATCGGTAACGGCAAGACCATGCGTCGGGTCGAAGCCGCGCCAGCCCACGTCCGGCAGGAACGCCTCGGGCCAGGCATGCAAGTGACGCTGCCCATCGGGAGTGTCGGCGTGAGCCTGATAGCCGCTCACGAACCGGGCGGCGATCCCCAGGCTGTGGCACGCCGCCATGAACAGCACCGTGACGTCCCTGCAGGCGCCCCCGCCGGCTCTGAGCGTTTGGGCTGGCGACCGGGCGCCGCCCTCGACCCGGATCTCATGTTTTACGCGGGTGAAAAGCGTCCGGTTGAGACGGTCGAGGAATGTCAGAACCGCCCATCCGCTTTCCGACGCCAGCTCGGAAGCGAAATCCCGAACCGCGCTATCGCTGTTCGTCGCCGGAACAATATTCCGCCATCGCGTCGCCAAGACCGAACGACCAGGGGAGCGGGGGCAGCCCGGGATCGGTCAGTGGCGCCGCGGCGACCGTATTGAGGTCGAAGCTGCTTTGGATGCACAGGCGGTCGGAGAAGCCCTCGAAATCCAGATGCGTGACCAAATTACCAAATCGATCCGTAACGTCCTGCATGGCGCTTGGCGTAGGGTCGACGGTCAAGCTGCGCGTCAGAAAAGCGGCGCAGTCGGCGCGCGGGTTGAGCCGCAGCACGTGCGACGCAAGCCTGACCGGCGCCGTGTAGCGATAAAGGGTTTCGTGACGGACTGAGAAGCGCATCTTCAAGTCCTCAATCGACATTTCCCTTTGGCCGGCGCTGCGCTCGCCTCAATGCGAAACGCGATTTTGTGGATCAGCTCGACAAAGGGCGGCGTAGGTCATCATCCAGAGTGAGGCGGCGCGGCGCCGCCGCGGTTGCGGTTGCGGTCAGTTTGGTCCATTGATTGACGTTCGTGAAGACATCGGCGCTTACGATTTCCTTATCCGCTTCCGCGCGCCAAGCTCAATGATCTCGTTGGTGATCTCCTCCTGCCTCAGCTGCCGCGAGCGGGCGACGAGGTCGTCGAGCATCTTGGCGACGTTCGACTTCGCCGCGGTCATCGCGCGCATGCGCGCCTCGTTCTCGGCGGCGAGCGACAGCGTCAGCGCCTCGCAGAGTTCCGCGAACACGTATTCCTCGGCGAGCTCGGCGAGCAGGATCAGCGGCGGCAGGGAAATGATCGGCGGCGAGGGATTCCTCGCGCGGGGAAAGCGGGCGAAGTCGAAGGGGGCGAGCGCACGATCGACCACGTGGACTTCGCCGAACGACGGCGCGGCGTGGACGACGTTGACCCTCGTTGCGCGCCCTGACCCGAGCCGCGCGTAGAGCTGTCCCGTCACTCGGTCGGCGAGCGCGCCGACCTCGTCGACATGCGCGACCATCGCCGCGCTCCAGCCGACTTCGAGCCCGCGCTCCTCCGCCGCCATGAGGCCGCGCGCGCCGAGCAGCAGCAATTCGCGCCCGTGCGAACCGTCGGTCCTCAAGAGTCGTTCGACGACGTCGAGCACGCGCTTGTTGAACGTGCCGGCGAAGCCCTGCTCGGCGCAGAGCGCGATGACGAGACGCCCGTCGCGCCGGTCGCGCGAGCCGCGGGGAGCGCCGCCGTCTTCGGCCAGCGCCAGCGCCTGCCCGATCGCAGCCCCGACCGTCGCGGCATAGGCGCGCACGCCATCGACCCGCTCGTGCGCCTCGCGCGCCCGGGCCGCCGCAATGCCGCGCATCGCTCCGATCACCGACGACAGCTGGCGCACCGATCCGATGCGCGCGACGACGTCGCTGAGCCGCTCGGTCATGGCGACGGTCCGGCGCGCACGATGGCGCGCACCGCCTCGACGAGCTTCCCCCGCCCCGCTTCGTCGCAGGTCCCGGACTTCATGACCGCGGCTGCCGCGTCCGGCGCCACCGCGTCGAGCTGCGCGGCGACGCGGGCGCGCGCCTCGCGGACCTTCTCGACCGGCGCGGCGTCGAATGCCCCGTCCGACAGGGCAGACAGGAGCGCGACCTGATCGACGAGGCGGAGGGTGGCGAAGCGCGGCTGAGCGAGCAGCGCCCGGATGCGCTCGCCCCTGGCGATGGTCGAGCGCACCCGCGTGTCGGCGATCCCGCCGAATCGGGTGAACATCTCGAGTTCGAGGAACTGCGAATAGTCGAGCCTGAGGCGCCCCGATGCCGCGCGCAGCGCCGGCGCCTGCGCCTTGCCGCCGACCCGGCTGACACTGAGGCCGACGTCGACCGCGGGCCGCTGGTTGGCGGCGAATAGGCGTAAATCGAGCACGATCTGGCCGTCGGTGATCGAGACGAGATTCGTCGGAATGAAGGCGGAGAGATTGCCGGCGTCGGTCTCGGCGATCGGCAACGCGGTCAGCGAGCCGCCGCCGAGCTCCGGGGCGAGCTTGGCCGCGCGCTCGAGAAGGCGCGCATGGACATAGAAGATGTCGCCCGGATAGGCCTCGCGGCCCGGCGGCTCGCGGGTCAGCAGCGCGAGCTCGCGATGGGTCGCGGCGTGCTTCGTCAGGTCGTCGACGACGACGAGAGCGTGGCCGCCCCTGTCGCGGAAATATTCGCCGACGGTAAAGCCTGAGAAGGGCGCGATCCATTGCAGCGCCGCGGACGCCGCGGCCGAGGCGACGACGAACACGCAGCGCTCCGGCGCGCCGAGTTCCCTCGCCGCTTCGACCACCCGTTCGACCGCGGTCGCGCGTTGCCCGACGGCGACATAGACGCAGATCATGTCGGAGCGCTTCTGGTTGATGATCGTATCGACCGCGATCGCCGTCTTGCCGGTCGCCCGGTCGCCGATGATGAGCTCGCGCTGGCCGCGCCCGAGCGCAAAGAGCGCGTCGACCACGAGCACGCCGGTCGCCACCGGCTCGGAAACGAGCGCGCGATCGATGATCGCCGGCGCCGGCCGCTCGATCGGGTGGAAGGCCTCTGCCGCGATCGGTTCGTCGCGGTCGAGCGGGCGGCCCAGGGGATCGACGACACGGCCGAGCAGGCCGGGGCCGACGGGCACGCGCGCAACCTCGCCGGTCGCCGAAACGAGCGAGCCGACGCCGATCGCCTCGGCCTCGTCGAAGATCGCGGCGTTGATCCTCTCGGCCTCGAGCGAAAGCGCGTAGCCCATCCGCCCGCCCTCGAAACGCAGGAGTTCGCCGAGCCGCGCCTCCGGCAGGCCGGACACCCGCGCCACGCCGTCGGCGACCTCCTCGACCCGGCCGACCGAATGCGCCTCCGGCTCGAGGTCGACGCGCGACAGGGCTTCGCGCTCGGCCGCGAGCCAGTCGGCGCCGTCAACGCTGGAGGCTGTCATGGCGGGTCAACTCCTCGACGATGCGTTTGAGATCGCTCCGAAAGCTGTTGCGAACGACCGCGTGCGGCGTCTCCAGCTCGAGCCCGGCGATGAGGTCGGGATCGACGGCGACGGCGAAGTCGAGCGGCCGGCCCAGCGCGCGAGCAAAGGCGTCGCGGCAGGATCGGGTCTCCTCGGGGCTCATCGCGCGCGCCGCCGTCAGCTTCGGCTTGTCCCCTCCTCCGAACCCGTCGCGGCTTGCGTCGGGCAGAGACGCGAGCCCCCGCGCGAGACCCTCGATGAAGCCGTCGACGCGGGCCAAGTCGGGCAGGCGCGCGAGCAGCTTGCCGGCGATGTCGACCGCGAGCCTCGCTGCGCGATCGGAGGCCGCCGAATTCTTCGGCCGCGCGCGTCCAACGCATTTCGGTCGCCGCGGCCTCGCGCAGTTGACCCACTTCCTCGCGAGCGGAGACGAGCGCCGCGGCGCGCTGGGCCTCGGCGTCTGCGGCGGCCTGGCGGAGCACGTTATCGCGGCCGGCGGCGATTTTCGCGCTTTCCGCCTCGGCCGCCTCGCGCGCCGCGATCGCCCCCTTTTTTGCCGCCTCCGCGTCGTCCAACAGCTTGGCGGCCGCCTGGCGCCGCTCCTCGATGATCGCGACGACCGGGCGGAACAGGAACTTGCTCAAAATCCAGATGAGGATGAGGACGTTGACCGTCTGTAAGGCCAGCGTCCACCAGTCGATCCGCATCGCGGCGCGGCCCTATTTGATGAACGGGTTGGCGAACAGCACCAGGAGCGCGATGACGAGGCAGTAGATCGCCATCGTCTCGATCATCGCGAGGCCGACGAAGAGCGTGCGCGAGATGGTGCCCGCAGCCTCCGGCTGGCGCGCGATCGCCTCCATGGCGGAGGCGACCGCCCTGCCCTCGCCGAGGCCGGGCCCGATGGCGCCCAGGCCCACGGCGAGCGCGGCGGAGAAGATGCTGACCGCTTGAATGAGGTCGTTCACGATGGTCGCTCCGAAACGTTGTTAGACGTTTTGCGCTCGCCGACCGCGGCGCCGATGAAGACGGTCGCGAGAACCGCGAAAATGTAAGCCTGCACCGTGCCGGTCAGCAGATCGAGCGCCATCAGCGGGATTGGCACGAGGAGGCCGGCGAGGGTCAGAACGATGCCGATGACGAAGACTCCGCTCATCACATTGCCGAACAGGCGCACGATGAGGGAAAAGGTGCGGGTGAACTGCTCGACGACGTTGAGCGGGATCATCACCCAGGTCGGCTCGGCAAAGGTCGCCAGATAGCCGCCTAAGCCCCGCGTGCGGATTCCCCAGGCGATCGTCGCGACGAAGATGATCAGCGCCATCGCCGCGTCGGTCTCGATATGCGCCGTCGGCGGCTCGACGCCCGGAACAAGCGACGACCAGTTCGACACGAGCACGAACAGAAAAATCGAACCGATCAGGGCGCGAAAAGGCGCCGGATCGCTCAGCACCGTGTCCCGAATCTGGCTGTCGATGGCGGATACGAGGAGTTCGAGCGTCGCCTGGGTCTTCGACGGGGTGAGGCTGAGGCGCCGGGTCGCCAGTGCAGAGCCTCCCGCCAGCAGCGCGATCAGCGCCCAGGCGACGAGGACCGGCTCGGTGACCGGGACCGGGCCGATCTGGAACAGGGGCTCGAGGCTCAGCGGCGACTTCACGCAAGTCCCCGGCAGCGCCGCACGAGAAGCGCGCGGGCCGCCAGCACCCCGGCCGCCGCGGCGAGGAACGGCCCCGCCCCCTGCCGCGCGATCAGCGCCAGCGCGAACGCGAGCGCAGCAAAGCGCAGAGCCTGCACCGCGACGCCGAGACCCGTGCGGCCCTCGCGCATCAGAACGACGCTCCACCACAGCGTGCCGAAATGCGCCCCTCCGAGCGCCGCGCCCGCGGCGAAGGCGCCGATGAGGACGGCGAGGCTCATTGCCTGTGCATCCATCGCCAGGCGGTCCACAAGCCCGCCGCCGCGCCCAGCATGATAAGCGGGGCGGTGAAGAAAATGCCGGTCTCCAATTCCCAGTCGAGCCAGCGGCCGACGACGACGCCGAGCAGGATCGGGGCGACGATCGCCCAGCCGAGCACACCGATCTGGCCGAGGCGCGAGGCGACGGTCGGCTCCGGATCGTCGCGGAATTTGCGGTCGCGCTCCGCCGCGCGCCGCGCCGCGTCCTCCATTCTGCCGTTGCGCCTGTCGAGGGGCGCGGTCATGGCGCGGCTTCCCCGGAGAACGGTGTGTCGCCGTCGCCGAGCGGCCGCGCGCCGGGCCGCAGCAAATGCATGAGCTGACGCAGCGCGCGCGCATGCAGCCGCACTTGTTCGACCCTCGCGCGCCGGTCCGCGTCGAGTTCGGCCGAGCGCGCCGCCGCGCCTCTGGCCTGCAAATCCGCGAGATCGTCGCCGACCGCGCCGCGCCGACAGGCGATGGCGACTCGGTTTCCCCCTGAGACAGTGAGGACTCCGCCGCTCACCGCGCAGTAGCGCGTCGTCTCGCCGTTCTTCGTCCAGCGCACGACCGACGGCGGCAGCACAGTCAGGAGATCGGCGTGGCCGGGCAGGACGCCGAAGGCGCCGCTGTCGTCCTCGGCGCGCACCGACCGCACGTCGCTAACGTCGGCGAGGAGCGAGGCTGGCGTCGCGATCGTCAGGTGCAGCCCCTCGCTCATTCGGTCGGCTCCGCCGGCATGCGCTCGGCGGAGCGCGCCGCGTCCTCCTTCTCGCGCGCTTCCTCGAGCGCGCCCACCATGTAGAGCGAGCTTTCGCGCCACTCGTCGCATTCGCCGGCGAGAATCGCCTTGCAGCCCGCGACCGTGTCGGCGACCTTGACCGAGCGGCCGGGAACGCCTGTGAACGCTTCCGTCACCGCGAACGGCTGCGTCAGGAACCGTTGCAGGCGGCGCGCGCGCTCGACGATCCTGCGGTCTTCGGCCCCCAGCTCCTCCATGCCCAGAAGCGCGATGACGTCCTGCAATTCGCGGTAGTGCTCGATGGCGCTGCGCGTCTCGGTCGCGACCGCGACATGCTCTTCGCCGACAACCAGCGGATCGAGCAGGATCGAGGACGAGGCGATCGGATCGACCGCCGGATACATGCCCTCGGCCGACATTGTGCGCGACAGCACCACCATACTGTCGACATGCGCGGCAATCGTCGTCACCGCCGGATCGGTGAAGTCGTCGGCCGGCACGTAGACCGCCTCGATCGCAGTGACGGAAGCGTCGCCGACCGAGGCGATGCGCTCCTGCAGCGCGGCGACCTCGTCGGCCAGAGTCGGCTGGTAGCCGACGCGCGAGGGCGCACGCCCGAGCAGACCCGACACTTCCGACCCCGCCTGGACGAAGCGGAACACGTTGTCCATCAATAGGAGCACGCTTTGATGGCGCACGTCGCGGAAATATTCGGCGATCGTCATCGCGGTCATCGGCGCGCGCCAGCGCGCGCCCGGCGGCTCGTTCATCTGGCCGTAGACAAGGGCGGTGCGTTCGAGGACGCCGGACTCGGTCATGTCGAGCAGCATCTCATGCCCCTCGCGCGAGCGCTCGCCTACGCCGGCGAAGACCGAGATGCCCTGATAGCTCTCGACCATCGCGCGGATGAGCTCCATCACCAGCACCGTCTTGCCGACGCCGGCGCCGCCGAACATCGCGGCCTTGCCCCCCTGCGCGAGCGGGGCGAGTAGGTCGATCACCTTGACGCCGGTGGCGAAGAGTTTCGTGGCGCCGGTCTGGGCCGAAAAGGGCGGCGGCTTGCCGTGGATCGGCCGGCGCGGCGCGTCGGCGGGCAACGGCGGCCCCCGGTCGCCGACGCGGCCGAGCACGTCGATGAGGCGCCCGAGCGTCGCCTCGCCGACGGCGATCGTCACCGGCCCTCCGGCGCTCCGCGCGCCGTCGCCGCGCCTCAGGCCCGTCGTCGGTTCGAGCGCGATCGCGCGCGCGGCGTGAGCGTCGAGATGGGCCTGAATTTCGGCGACGACGACGCGCCCCTCCTGGTCGAGGATTTCGACCGCGTCCTCGATCGGCGGCGGGGCGCCGTCGAACGCAAGATCGATCACGGCGCCGCGGATTGCGACGACCCGCCCCTCGATTTGCCCCACCGCCATCGCAAACCACTCCTGCGCCGGGCGCCCGCTTTTCTTTTCGCATGCCGCGCGACCGTCCGCAAAGCGTTAACAAACGGGCTTTTGTTGACATTCTCGCGAATTCATCTATGTCCAACCCTGCCGATAGCGAAGGAAGGCTCCGGCGCGGCGTCGGCGACGCGCTTCGCGCCCACGCAGGGCTCGATTTATGAACGCCACGGCCCCGCGAACAATTCGCGCGGCCACCGAAGCCTCCACACCCCGAACGCGGATGCCCGAGCATTCGCGCAATGCGAGATCAAATGAAGTTTAGCGAACTCGGCCTGAGCGAAAAGGTGCTCAAGGCCGTCGAAGCGTCCGGCTACGACACGCCGACGCCCATCCAGGCGCAAGCCATCCCCCACGCCCTTCAGGGCCGCGACGTGCTGGGCATCGCCCAGACCGGCACCGGCAAAACCGCCGCCTTCACCCTGCCCATGTTATCCATGCTGGAGCGCGGCCGCGCCCGCGCCCGCATGCCGCGCACGCTCATTCTGGAGCCGACGCGCGAGCTCGCCGCCCAGGTCGAGGAGGCGTTCGGCAAATACGGCGTAAATCACAAGCTCAACCTCGCGCTCCTTATCGGCGGCGTTTCGTTCGGCGATCAGGAAGCCAAGATCGCGCGCGGCGCCGACGTCGTGATCGCGACGCCGGGGCGCCTGCTCGACTTTACCGAGCGCGGCGGCCTTCTCTTGACCGGCATCGAGATCCTCGTCATCGACGAAGCCGACCGCATGCTCGACATGGGCTTCATTCCCGACATCGAGCGCATCTGCAAGCTGGTGCCGTTCACCCGCCAGACGCTGTTCTTCTCGGCGACGATGCCGCCGGAAATCACCCGCCTCACCGAAACGTTCCTGCACAATCCGGTGCGCGTCGAAGTCTCCCGCGCGGCGACGCCCGCCGAAAACATCACGCAGACCTTGGTTCCCTCGGGCGGTGCGCCGGAAGAGAAGCGCTCGACGCTCCGGCGCATTATCCGCGGCGCCGAGAATTTCAAGAACGCGATCATCTTTTGCAACCGCAAGCGCGACGTGCAGGTGGTCTATCGCTCGCTGCAGAGGCACGGCTTCTCGGTCGGGGCGCTGCACGGCGATCTCGACCAGCGCGCGCGGATGGCGGCGCTCGACGCGTTCCGCGGCGGCCAGGTGCAGCTGATCGTCTGCTCCGACGTGGCCGCCCGCGGCCTCGACATTCCCGACGTGAGCCACATCATCAACTACGACGCCCCCCACCATTCCGAGGACTATGTCCATCGGATCGGCCGCACCGCGCGCGCCGGCAAGAGCGGCCAGGCGCTGACCATCGTGACCCGCGCCGACGGCAAGGCGATCGCCGAGATCGAGAAGCTCATTGCGCGCAAGATCGACTGGCAGGAGGGCGTCGAACTGCCGCCCGAGGACGAGGAGCACACGCGCGAGCGCCGCGGCGGCCGCGGCAAGCGCGGCGGCGCCCGCCATCGGGACGAAGAGCGCCCCGAAGACGCGGAGCGGCCCTACCGGCGCGTCGCCCACGCCGCCGACCCGCGCGGCCATCGCGCCGAGCGCCCGCCCCAGGAGCGGACAGCGGACGCGGAGCGGCCCGACAGGCATCTCGCGCGCGGCACCGACTCGCGCCGCCACCGCGCCGAACGCCCGCCCCAGGAACGGACAGCGGCGGAACAGGAGCGCGCCCAGGAGCAGGCCGCGAGCCGCCCCGCCCGTTTCGGCGACCCGTCCCGGCGCGAGCGCCCGCGTCGCGACGACGACGCGCCGGTGATCGGCCTCGGCGACCACGTGCCGAGCTTCCTCTTGCGCCCCGTGCCGAAGCGCGCGGCGCGCGGCCACGAGCACGAGCATACGGCGGAGGAGTAGGCGCGCGCTCGGGCGGCGCGATCAGACGCAGCCGGAGACTGCCTGTAAATCCGCCGACTATTTCGCTTCGCTCCAGGCCAACCGAGCGGCGAAGGCGGTCATCAGCGCGGCGAACGCATAGTCGAAAAAGCGCAGCGCGCGCGGGTTCGCTTTGGCGGCGGCTGCGAAGCGCGCAGCGGCGAGGATGACGAGCGCGTTGACCATCGTGGTGATGGCGATGAAGCCGAAGCCGAGCAGGAACAGTTTGGCGCTCGCGTGCGGGTCGGGCGCGTCGATGAACTGCGGCAGGAAGGTCACGAAAAAGAGCACGATCTTCGGGTTGGTTAGGTTGACGAGAAGCCCGGTCAGAAAGGCGCCGCGCAATCCGCCCGCCGCCCCGCCCTCGACCGTCAGCTTCAGCGCCGCGCCGTGGCGCAATGCGCCGAAGGCCAGCCACACGAGATAGAGCGCTCCGGCGATCTTCGCCGCCTGATAGGCCTCCGCCGAGGCCGCGAGCAGCGCCGAGAGGCCGAGCGCGGCGGCGACGGTGTGGACGATGAGGCCGGCGTTCACCCCGGCCTGGGCGGCGAAGCCGAAGCGACGCCCTCCCCCGAGCGTGCGCGACAAGAACAGCGCCATGTCCGCTCCAGGCGTCGCTGCAAGCAGCAGGCAGGCGACAAAATAGCCCGCCGCCAGCGACGGGCTCGGAAAGAAGGACGTCATGCCGCCGTCGCCGCCTCGACGTCGGCGCGGCGCGGCAGCGGCGCGACCGCGCCAAAGCCCAGGGTCGAGAGGCTCGCGGCGGCGTTGGCGAAGCGCGCCGCGGCGAACGGATCGGCCACGCGGACGAATTCGGCGAGGAAGGCGCCGTCGAAACAGTCGCCGGCCCCCGTCGCGTCGACCGCAGCGACCGGCCGAGCGGGAATGCGCTCGCGGCCCTTCGCGGTCGCGGCGACCGCGCCGTCCTTGCCGAGCTTGACGACCACCAGCCGCGCGCCGAGGCGCAGATAGAAATCGGCGATCGCGTCGGGGGCGCTCAGGCCCGACAACGCGAGCGCATCGTCGAGCCCCGGCAAAGCGATGTCGCAGGAGCGCATCGCCTCGTGAATGATCGCCCGCGCCCGGCGCAGCGGCCAGAGCTTCAGCCGCAGGTTCGGATCGTAGGAGACGAGCCGCTTGGCGTCGCGGGCGATGTCGATCGCGGCGAAGACGGCGTCCGCGGCGGAGGACGAGATCGCCTGGCTGATGCCCGAGACATGCAGGATTTTCGTCTCGCGGATGCGGTCGACGGGCAGATCGCTTTCGCCGATTCGGCTCGCCGCCGAACCGGCGCGCATGTAGGAGAAGGAATGGCCTTCGGACCCATGGGTGACGAAATAAAGCCCGGTGTGGGCGCCGCCGTTGACCACGATGCGGCTCGCATCGACCCCCTCGCGCATCCAGAGCTCGGTCAGCGCCTGGCCGAAACGGTCTGTGCCGATGGCTGTGAAATAGGCTGCGTCGGCGCCGAGGCGGGCCGCCGCGATCATCGCGTTCGACGTGTCGCCGCCAAAACCCTGCACGAAGGGCGCGCCGTCGCTGGGCTGATTGAGTTCGACCAGCGCCTCGCCGATCGCCAGCAGATCCGACATGCTCATCTCGTCGCCACCGCGACCGCGACGCCCGCCATCACTCCGCCCGCGGCGCGATGGGCGAAGCGCATGGCGCGGGTCGAGCCGAGGAGCGCCCGCGCGCGGTCGGCGGCGAGCGCATAGGCCCCGAGCGTCGAGGATATGACGAGCGCCGAGACCGTGGCGAGCTCGGCCAGCGCGACCGGCGTCAGCGTCCGCACGTCGACGACGAGCGGCATGATGGAGAGGAAGAAGACCATCACTTTCGGATTGCCGAGCGTCAGCGACAGCGAGCCCAGAAACGCCCGCCAGCCGCGCGAGACGGCGGGCGCGGCCTGCCCCAGTTCGGCCGGCGCGGTCGCCATTCGCCACGCGACATAAAGGAGGTAGGCGGCGCCGGCGAACTTCAGCGCGACGAACACGCCCGCGAACGCATGGGCGAGCACGGCGAGCCCCGTTCCGG
This sequence comes from uncultured Alphaproteobacteria bacterium, assembly GCA_963805295.1. Lineage (GTDB taxonomy): Bacteria > Pseudomonadota > Alphaproteobacteria > Rhizobiales > Beijerinckiaceae > Roseiarcus. Next base: position 37,217 of record CAWDTW010000045.1, read on the forward strand.
CGACGAGGAGCCAGACCATGTCGCCGACCACGTAGCCCGCGATGAACGGCGCGACGCCGGCAAGGCCATGGCCGAGCACGCGCGTAAGTAGCGCCGCGATCCCCGGCCCAGGCGTGGCGACGGCGGCGAAATAAATGGCTACGAACAGCAGCAGTGAAGTCAGCGTCACGCCGCCCTCTTGGTGTTGCGTCTGGCGAGCGTATTCAGCCCCTCGACCAGGGAGGAAAAGAACATCGCGGCGTAAATATAGCCCCTTTCGATATGAAAGCCGAAGCCGTCGGCGATCAGCGTCATGCCGATCATCAAAAGGAAGCTCAGCGCGAGCATAAGGACAGTCGGATTGCGGTGAATGAACTCGCCGAGCGGGCCTGAGGCGACCATCATCGCCGCCACCGCGACGACGACCGCGATCACCATGATCGGGAATTCGTTGGTCATGCCGACCGCGGTGATGATGCTGTCGACCGAGAACACGATGTCGATGAGCACGATCTGGACCAACGCCGCGGTCACGCCGAGCCGCCCTGGATTGGCTGCGCCCTCGTCCTCCAGGTCCGGATCGACCCGCTCGTGGATTTCGCTCGTCGCCTTCCAGACCAGGAAAAGGCCGCCCGCGAGCAGCAGGAGATCGCGCACGGAAAACGGATGGCCGAGCACGGTCGCGAGCGGGTGGGTCAAGCGGACGATCGCCGCCGCCGAGGCCAGAAGCCCCAAGCGGAAAATGAGGGCGAGCGACAGGCCAAGGCTCCGCGCGAGCGCCCGCCGGCTCGGCTCGACGCGGTTCGACAGGAGCGCGATGAAGACGAGATTGTCGACACCGAGCACGATCTCCATCGCGATCAGCGTCGCCAGAGCCGCCCAGGCGGAGGGGTTGGCTGCGAGCCGGGTCACCGTGTCCATGTGACGCTCCCCTTCGCCCCCGATCCGGGGCGGCCCCTGGCGTTCACGAGGCCTTCATAGGACATGGGCGGCGGGGTTTCCAACCTCTTGCCGCCGTCGGCGACCGGACGCGCGCGCAATTACCCGCCGGACTCCCGGGCGCCGGGAAGCTCCCTGCCGCCACCTGCGGGACGACAGAAAATTCCCGGCTCGGTGAAAAAATTCCCTGCTCGGCCGCCCAGGGATTTTTACCGCAAGGTCTTGAAATCCAGCGCCTTTTTTGTCATGATTTTCCCAAGAGGGGCCAAAAGCGACAGATTTCCCTGCAAAATTCCCTGCTGAAGGGAATTTTTCGCTGCTCGGCCTACTTCCCCTCGAGCCGCTCGATCATCTTCCAGATCGCGTCGACCTGCACGCCCTTCTTGGTCAGATATTGCGCGTCGCCGCTGTAGCCCCACCAGTTCCAGCAGCCAAGCGGATTGATGTTCTGCGTGCCGGTCAGCCAGAGCGACGGCGGCAGTTCGGAGACGGTCGTCGCATGCGCCTGCGGGTAGAGGACGACGATCCGGTTGGCGTCGGCCCATTCGTTGAGGCCGATCTTGGTGTAAAAGACGTCGCCGAGCGCTTCGGCCGACTGCGTGCAGCCGTGCAGCGCGACCTGAAGGCGGCAGGGCTGAGCCGCGCCGGGCTCGCAGGACTTGGGCACATAGAGATAGCCGGTCTTCGACAGGCCGTTCGCCGCCGCGGCGCGGTCGGGGACGAATTCCGTCTGGTCGAAGGCGACGATGCGCCCGGTCGCCCGCCCGGCGGGAGGGCTGAAGTTCGCGCCGTAGATCGCCTTCAGCTCGGCGCCCGCCTGATCGTAGAAGCAGTCGTTGATATAGGGCGAGACGTTGGCGGAGCACGAGCTTCCGTAAGCCATTGTCACCCACGAATGCCCGGCACGGGCGGCGGGCCCGCTGCGGTCCTCGAACAGGATATTGCCGGCGGGGACGCCGAGCGCGAGGTAGAGCGCCTCGCCCTTCTCGACGACTTCCGGGCCGACCATGGTGTCGGAGCCGCCGGTGAAGAAATAGAGCTTCGCCCGCGCCAGGTTCGGCGGATCAATCCAGCCTTTGGCGGCAAGCCTGTCGACCGTCTTCTTGTAGGAGGCGACTTCGTCCAGCATGAACGGGGTCCCGACGCAGGGCCCGAACGCCAATGAGGCCTTTTCCGTCACGCCGTCCTGCGTCACCTCATCGACCGCGCAGCCGTAAAGCCCTCCCGCGATCATCGCCGCGCCCATGACATCGGCGGAATGGGCGATGTGGAGCTGGTTGGCCATGAACGCCCCGGACGAGAAGCCGGCGACGGAAACCTGCGCCGGATCGACCGGGAGGCGGCCGAGCTTCTCGGCTGCTTTTGCGGAGGCTCCGTCCCAGGCGAGGAGGAGGCTGAGGGCGCCGCCGAGCAAAGCGAACAATTGTCTTTCGAGCATGGCGATGCTTCCCCAACAGCGATTGCCGGCCGACGCGTCCCTGCTGCCGGAACGCGATGCTACGCGCGGTTCGTCGATCCGCAATCGAACGATCGGCCTATGCTTCAGCCGCCATTGACTCGATCGCCTCCTCGACTTGCGTGAGCCTCTCCTTGCCGAAGAACATCTCCTCGCCGACGAAGAAGGTCGGGATGCCGAAGACGCCGCGCTCGGCCGCGGCGGCGGTGTTGTCGGCGAGCTTCTGCCGCGTCGGTCTCCGCGAGCCTGGACATGACATTGCTCCTTTGAGTTTCGCCGCGACACAGAATAGTCCTGGCTATTCGTATACTGCCGCGTGAGCGCCGGAGAGCTCATGGACCCGACGTCGGAACCTGACCCGTCAGGTTCCAAAGACGCAGAGAAACTTGCGTTCGAACGCGAGAAATGGGCCGCCGAAGCGGTGCTGCGGCAGCGTGAACTTGAGCTCAAGGAGCGTGAGCAGCGTCGGCTAGATGCGGAGTCCGCCGCCCGGCTCGAGGAGGCGCATCGTTCGCGCTGGTCGAGCCCTCTGGTGCTGGCCGTGCCGGCCGCTGGGCTCGCCGGCGCCTTCAATGTCGCCGTTAGTTTTATGAACGGCTACGAGCAGCGCGCGCAAGAGGAGGCTCGCGGTCAATCCCAGCTAAGGGTCCAGGACGAGAACGCCAAGGCGCAACTGAGGCTAGAACAGGAAAAGGCCGATTCGGCCCGGCTGCTGCAAATGATCGGAACCAACGATCCCGACAAGGCGGCGGAGAACCTGCAGTTCCTGGTTGACGCGGGCTTGATCAGAAATGAGGACACTAGAGCGGAATCCGATCATCCTGTATCGTGCTCATAACCACAGGATTTGAAGTAATTTGTACATTGCGAGGGCTTGAAGATTTCGGCGCAGGTTTCGAGGGCGCGCATGAGGCCCACGACGGTCCGTTCGGCGATTTTGCGCAGGAAGGCTTTGAGCTTGGAGAAGGCTTTTTCGATGGGGTTCATATCAGGACTGTAGGCTGGGAGATATCGCAACTCCGCGCCCGCCGCCTTGATGAGTTGCTCGACCCGCGGCCCCTTGTGAGCCGGGAGATTGTCCATGACGACGACCTCGCCGGGCGAGAGCGTGGGGACGAGGCATGTCTCCAGCCAATCCTCGAACCGGGCGGCGTTGATCGGTCCGTCGAAAGTCTTTGCCGCTGTCAGGCCGCGAAGGCGAAGGCCGGCGACCAAAGTCACCGTTTTGTAGTGACTGTGCGGGATGGCCGCCCGCAAGCGGCGCCCGCGCCGGCAACGTCCGCTTTTGCGCGCGAGATTGGTGGAGGCTCCGGTCTCGTCAATGAAAACGAGTTTCGTCGGATCGAGATCGAGTTGCCCCGCGAACCATTCCCGGCGTCGACTTTGCACGTCCGCGCGTTGTTGCTCCTCGGCATGCGCCGTTTTTTTTAAAGGTGATCGCGTGACGGTCGAAGAAGCGCCACAGCACGGAGACCGCAAAGCGCTCGCCGCAATTGGCGATCAGCCGCTCCTGGATCTCGAGCAGCGTCTTGTCCGGGCTGCGCCGGATCAGGCCCAACAGATAGTCGTGATGCGCCTCGATCCGGCCGGAGCGTCGGTCGCCGCCACAAGGCGCCGGCGAAATTTCGCCCGTGGTCTTGAACCGCTTCACCCAGCGCACTGCGCTCGCTATGCTCACTTTGAAATGCGCGGCCGCCTGATTGCGCGACAACCCGCCCAAGACCACCGCCTCAACCACGCGCTCGCGAAGATCGTTGGAAAGACCCATCCCCGCCGCCCCCATTCTCGCAGCGTGAATGAGGAAGCAGAAATTAACCGATTCGGGAATCCCCCAACCAATTCAATCCGTTCGGATACCGCTCTAAGAACAACGTCGTAAAGTTCCTGAAAGGCCGCAAGCCCGGTCAGGGGCCGGCCCTCCCCGCGCCGGGTTCGACGCCGATCCCCGGCAACCCCGGTCCAACAGGCCCTGCGCCTCGCGGCTCGGCGCTTGGCCGCTTCCCCGTCGACCTGACGCAGGTCTCGGTGGCCGGCGTTTCGTCCGGGGCCTTCATGGCCAACTAGATGCACATCCCCCATTCGGCCGACATCATGGGCGCGGCGATGATCGCGGGCGGGCTCTACGGCTGCGCGGTCCAGGACGTGACGGAGGACGGCGTGCTCGCCCTTGCCTCACAGGCGGTCGGCCCGTGCATGAAGCTCCCCTTCATGCTGGAGGATGTGTCGACGTACAAAGATCGGCTCGCAAAGCTTGCCGCAAAGGGCTGGATCGACCCGCCCGCTAGCCTCGCGCGGGCAAAGATCTATTTCTTCACCGGCGGCTCCGACGACGTGCTCGCCTCGGAGACCGTCGAAAAAGGCAAGGCGCTCTACGACGCGCTTGGCGTTCCCGCCAGCAACATTGTCTTCGAAGACCGGAGCGGGCCGGCCGCCAAGGCCGGACATTCCTGGGTTACCAAGGGTTTCGGCGGCGCATGCGACGCCAACGCTTCGCCCTTCATCGACAACTGCCGTTACGATCAGGCTGGAGCCGAGCTCAAGGCCATCTATGGACCGGATCTTCAGCCGCCCGCCGCCGCGGTCAGTGGCCGATTCGTCGCCTTCGACCAGACTGAGTTCGCGCCCGCGAGGGCGGCGGCGGCGAACGGGCTTTGGGACACGGGTTATCTGTACGTGCCGAAGGTCTGCGAGCCAGGCGCCGCACAGCCGTGCCGCCTCCAGGTGGTGCTGCATGGGTGCAAGCAGTCGGCCGAAGAATTGAGCAACGTCTTCATAACCAGGATCGGCGTCAACGAATGGGCCGACGTCAACAATATCATCGTGCTCTATCCGCAGGCGCACGCGACGACTCCGGCCGAACTGCCGCCCAATCTCTTGGCGGACGCGTTGCTATACGCCAACCGGGAAGGCTGTTGGAACTGGTGGGGCTACGCCGGCGACACGCCATACCTGACCAAGAAGGGCGTACAGGTCGACGCGATCTGGAAGATGATCCGGCGGCTCGCGGGGAAGTAGCCACCTTCGCGGTCCGCCGCGTTCCGGTAATTTGAACTGCGACCGAGACCGATCGGCTTATGACGCCGGCTCAGCCGCCATTGCCTGGACCGCTTCCTCGACCTGCCCGAGCCGCTCCTTGCCGAAGAACATCTCCTTGCCGACGAAGAAGGTCGGAATGCCGAAGACGCCGCGCTCGACCGCCGCGGCGGTGTTGTCGGCGAGCTTCCGCTTGACCGGCCTGCTCTGCGCGGCGGCGAGGAGGCTCTCGCCGTCGTCCCCGGCGGCGTTCATGCGGCGCGCCTCGTCGACGCCTGTCCGAAGCCCCCCAACGACTATTCGCCCCACGTCAGATAGAGGCCGATGTCGCCGAGAATTCCCTCGTCGTAACTGACCACGCGGGCGCTCAGGCCAAAACCGTTCGGCTTCAGCTCCTGCCGCCAGCGATGGTATATTTCGGCGGCCTCGCCGCGCAGCGTGTCCTCCCAGCTATTCTCCGCGACATCGATCTTGCGTCCGCCATCGCTGCAGAGATCCGATGGGAAGCGCAGCAACATCAGCTCCTGCTCGCCGCTTCGTGCCGCCAACACGGCGTGGTCGAGCAGTTGGCGCCACAATTGCGCGCTCACGTGATGATCCATGAGCGCCTTGATCTGCCGTCGGCGCTCGAGCTCCGCCTCCCGCCGCGCCAGTTGTCGCCGATCGCCGGTCTCCGCTTTGAAGGCGCGGACCCCGGCGCGAAAGGCCGTGGCGGAAAGCCCGGGTTGCGCAAGCGACGCCTCGACTCGCGGGGCGGGAGGCGAGGCGGCCGGCCGTTCGGCGACCCCGCGCAGCGACGCGCCGCCGATCATCGACTCCAGGAAGGTCAGGAGCCCCGCCCCGACGCCCTCGCCGGCGCGGATCCTGGGGACGCTTTCGACGACGCAAAGCAAGTCCGTCCGGCTGACGATCCCAACGAGCCTGCCGTCCTCGATCACCGGCACTCGCTTGATGCGATGGGCTTGCAAGGCTTCGGCAATGTCTTGGACCGGCGTGCGGGGCGAAACGCTGATCAGGGGAGACGTCATCACTTCCCGGACACACCAATCGCATCCGAGGCTGGAGGGGTCGCCGGAGCGGAAGCCGTCCGCGAGCATCCCCAGACACCAATCCCGTCGGCCGTCGTCCGATCGACGCCTCAGCAGATCGCCGTCGCTCGCCATGCCGATCGCGGAGCCGGAGTCGTCGAGCACCGGAACGGCGCCGACGCCCTGCTCGAGCATCAGTCGAGCGACCTCGCGAACAGGCGCCGCAGCGGCTGCGGCGATGGCGGGCGAAGTCATCAGGTCCCCCGCGAGCGAGCACAGGGCGCTTTCTGATCGGCGGGCGCGCTTCAACTCAACCTCCCTTGTTGTCAGGTTCGGTTGTACACGTCCTCGATGCGCACGATGTCGTCCTCCCCCAGATAGCTCCCCGTCTGCACCTCGATCAGCTCCAAATCGATCTTGCCGGGATTGGCGAGGCGATGGTCCGAGCCGATCGGCACATAGATCGACTCGTTCTCTTGAACGACTTGCGTGACGCCGTTGAGCGTCACCTCGGCGGCGCCTTGGACGGCGATCCAATGTTCCGCGCGATGATGGTGTTTCTGCAGCGACAGGCGCCCGCCGGGCCGAACGACAATGCGCCTGACCTGGTGGCGGGCGCCCTCGTCGACGGTCCGGTAATAGCCCCAGGGACGGTACACCCGACGTTGCTGGGTCGCCTCGGGGTGGCCCTCCGCCTTCAGGCGGTCGACAAGCTCCTCGAGCTTGTCGGTTTGCGACTTGTCGGACACCGGCGCCGCGTCGCCTGTTGAGGCGACGACATTGTCGAGGCCGGCGCTTTCGGCGTCCTGCGGGCTCAGCTGCCAAGTGATCGACCACTGCCCAACGTCCGACCAGCCGACGTCGGCGGCCAGCACCGCGGCCCTGTCGGTTCGCTCCATCACCGCAAAGTCGATCGAAGTTTTGGACGCTTTGAGGTACGCGTCGCGATCGAGAATGATGAAGCCGAGATCCTCGCGCGCGAGCGCCACTGCCTCTGTCGTCGCCGCGGCAATATCCGGCTCGAATTGCGCGAGCTCTTCGAGCATAACGTCGGCGCGGAAGACGAAATCGCCCGAGTTCCACAGGTAGCCCTCCTGAATGAATGCGCGCGCCCGCTCTTCGTCCGGCTTCTCGACGAAACGCTCGACCCGCCGCGCGTTGGGATCGACCGCGAGCGGTTCGGCGGGATGGATGTAGCCGTACGCGGTCGCCGGATGGTCGGGATTGACGCCGAAGGCGACGATTGCCCCGGTTGCCGCCAAGGCGCCGGCCTCGGCGCAGAGCTCGACGAATTTCGCTCCGTCCTTGAACGCGTGGTCGGCGGCGAGCGCCGCGACGATCGTCTTCGGATCGCGCGCCGCCGCAAAGGCCGCCAGCGCGCCGACGGCCGCCGCGCTGTAGCGCGGCTCGGGTTCGAGGAGGATCGTCGCCTCGGCGCCGATCTCCTTCAGTTGCTCGGCGATCTGGAATCGATAATTGAAATTGGTGATGACGATCGGCGCTTCGAAGACCGTGGGGTCGCCGAGGAGGGCCACAATCGACTGGAACGTCGAGCGGTCGCCGATCAGCGGAATGAACTGCTTGGGCATGCTCGCGCGCGATTCCCGCTGAAGCGGAGGGCAGGAGCCGCCGCACATGATCGCCGGTAGGATCTTCGTCATCATCAATCGCCCTTTGTTGGCCGCGCCGGAACGATGCGATCCGCTCGCGGAACACTCGTCGCCGGCCCGGCGCGTTCGTTCACGAAGCCGCCCCCCGCGCCTGCGCCGCCAGCACCGCCTCCTCGACCTGGCCGAGCCGCTCCTTGCCGAAGAACATCTCCTCGCCGACGAAGAAGGTCGGAATGCCGAAGACGCCGCGCTCGACCGCCGCCGCGGTATTGTCGGCGAGCTTGCGCTTGACCGGCTCGCTCTGCGCCGCAGCGATCAGGCTCGCCGAATCGAGGCCGGCGGCGTCGATGGCGCGCGCCAGAACCTCCGGGTCGTCGAGCTTGAGGCCGTCCTCCCACATGCCGCTGAGGCCCATTTCGAGATAGGCGGCCTCTGCGCCCGCCGCGCGCGCGGCGACAAGCCCACGCATCAGCATCAGCGAATTGACCGGGAAATGCGGGTTCATGCGGAACTTGTCGAGCTTGTTCCTGGCGACGAAGCGCCGGACTTCGAGCATTTCGTATTCGAACTTGCCCTTGATCGGGGCGAAGGCGATGAACGGCGCCTTGTTGCCGGTCGCCTTGAAGATGCCGCCGAGCAGGCAGGGCAAAATCTCGAGCTTCGCCCCCGTCCGCTCGAGGATGGGGGGAAGCGCGCGACAGGCGAGATAGGCGTTGGGGCTGCCGAAGTCGAAAATGAACTCGATCGTCGGTCGCATCACCATGTCTCCGACCAGGGCCTCAGGTCCATTTCGAAGGTCCAGGCGCTCCGCTTCTGATGATAGAGCCAGACGTAGTTCCTGGCGATCTCGTCGGTCGCCAGAATTTCCTCCCGCGCGAATTTTTCCGCGGCGTCCGGCATCAGGCCGCGGATGAAGGCGCCGTCGATCGCCCCGTCGATCACGACATGAGCGACATGCACGCCCTTGGGCCCCAGTTCGCGCGCCAGGCTCTGCGCCAGCGCGCGAAGCCCGTGCTTCGCGCCGGCGAAGGCGGAAAAGCCCGCGCCGCCACGCACGCTCGCGGTCGCGCCGGTGAAGAGGATCGTCCCCCGCCCGCGCGGAATCATCACCTTCGCCGCCTCGCGGCCCGTCAGGAACCCGGCGAGACAGGCCATTTCCCAGACCTTGGAATAGACCTGGGTCGTCGTCTCGACCACGGAGAAACGCACGTTGGCGCCGATGTTGAAGACGAGAACCTCGATCGGTCCGATCGTCCGCTCGACCGTCTCGAACAAGCCGGCGACGTCGGCCTCCTTGCGCGCGTCGAGCCCGAAGGCGTGCGCTTCGCCCCCGTCGGCGCGAATGCTTTGAGCAAGCGTCTCTAGCGCCTCCCCGTGGCGCGGGCGGCGGGTGACGCAGAGCGCGAGCCCCTCCCGGGAGAAGGCGCGGGCGATCGCCGCGCCGAGGCCGTCGCCCGCCCCGATCACGACGCAGACGCCGCACCGCGCTTCGCTCATGGCCCGGCTTCCGCTCGCCGCGCGCGCGGCAGGACGCAGAAATCGCAGGCGATCAGCGCGCCGACCCACACCCGCCCGTCCTCCGCAGGCAACGAAAACAACGAAAAATGCCAATAGACAAGCACATAGATGCCGACGCTCAGCGCCAGCATGAACACGCCGGAAACCTGGCTCAGGACTCCGGCCGGCGGCGAGCCGATCGCATCGTTGAGCCGATAGACGTTGCGCCCCGTCGCCAGCCCAATTCCGAATTCCGCGGCCATCAGCGCGATGAAGACCGGAATGGCGTAGAGGATGACGTTCAACCGCTCCTCGCTCACTTCGGGCGCGGGACAGTACGCCCGAAGTCCGTGGAGCGAAAGGCGGGCTCCAGAACATTCCACTCCTGCATGAGCAGCCCCCGATAGGGGTCGGGGCCTGCCTCACCCTTCCGACCGCGCTGCCGAAGAGCGACAAATCGTTCGCGCGAGGCGCAAGCAGCAGGCATCTTGCGTGTGCGAGTCAGGGCGCGCTCGCGCCGCGCTCGCCATAGATCGCGGCGGCTTCCTCGCGCAACAGGCGCCGGAACCATTGCATCGCCGGATCGGCCGCGCGCAACCGGGTCCCCACCGCCGTCAGTTCGAGGTCGTTGGGGAACGGCGGCTCGCGCAGGACGAGATCGAGCGCGCCGGCGAAGCGGCGGGCGAAGCTTTCGGAAATGGTGGTGACGAGATCGCTGCCAGCGACCGCCGCGATCGCCGCCATGAAATGGGGCGTCGTCAGCGCGATCCGCCGTTCGACGCCGGCGGCCGCGAGCCGCGCGTCGATCTCCGAAACGCCGTCGCCGAAAAAGGCGACGGTCGCATGCGGGTAGGCCGCATAATCGGCGAGCGTCCAGGCCCGGTTCGCCGCCGGATGGCCGCGCCGCATGACGAGCGCGAGGCGGTCGCTGGCGATCGGTTCGCTGACGGCGCCGGGCGGCAACGGCGTCGCGGCGGTCGCAAAACAGAGATCGACGTGGCCCTGCTCCATTCGCGCCATGATGTCGCGGCCGATCGGCTCGAACCGGAGATCGACGCCGGGGGCTTCGGCCTGCATCCGGGCGATCAGCCGCGGCGCGAGCAGAATGGTCTGGGCGTCGGCGGCGGCGAGGCGGATCTGACGGCGGAGAGTCGAGGGATCGAAGTCCTCGGCGCGAAAGAGGCCGCGGAGTTCGTCGAGCGCCGCCGCCGCCTTTGGCGCGAGCTTTTCCGCGAGCGGCGTCGCCGCGAGGCCGCCGCCGACGCGGACGAGCAGCGGATCGCCGAAGATTTCGCGCAGACGCGCCAGAGCCCGGCTCATCGCCGGCTGGCTCAAGCCCACGTCCGCAGCGGCACGGGTGACGTTGCGCCGCCTCAGCAGCGCCTCGAGCGCCGGCAGCAGATTGAGGTCGAGGCCGGCTAAATTCACTTCGCGCATGATCGATATATAAACAATGCATTTTTGATATGATTAAGGCGGCGCTACGCTCCCTTCAGATGAAGGGAGACATGCGATGAACGGCAAAATTACGATTTTCGGCTACGGCCCATGCGGACGCGCCACCATGACGCGACTGCTCGCCGAGGGGCGTGAGGTCGTGGTCGCGCAGCGCAATATGCCGGCTGATCTGCCCAAGGGCGCGACGTTTGCGCCATGCGATGCGCTCGACCGCGACGCCGTCGTCAAAGCCGTACGCGGGTCGGACCAGTTCGTGGTCGCGATCGGCTATCCTTACATCGGCAAGCTGTGGCGCGAAGTCTGGCCGAAGACGGTCGCCAATTTCGTCGCGGCCTGCGAGACGACCGGCGAGCGGATGGTCTTCATCGACAATCTCTACATGTACGGGCCGCAGACCGCCCCGCTCGTCGAGACCATGCCGTTGACCTCGTACGGGGTGAAGCCGGCCGCCCGCGCCGCCGCGACCCGCATTTGGATGGAGGCCGCCGCGGCAGGCCGGGCGCGCGTCGCAGCGCTGCGTGCGCCGGATTTCTACGGGCCGGGCGTCGGGCTCTCCTGGCTCGGTGACACGACGATCGGCGCGCTGGCGCAGGGCAAGGCCGCATCCTTCGTCGGCTCGCCCGACATGCCGCACGATTACGCCTATGTGCCGGACATCGCCCGCGCCGCGACGACGCTGCTCGACGCGCCCGATTCCGCCTTCGGGCAGGCCTGGCACATGCCCTGCGCCCCGACCCGCACGACGCGAGAAATCCTGCAGATCGCCGCGGATGCGCTCGGCGTCCCGCTTCGAGTTCGGTCGCTGCCCGCGCCCCTGCTTGCGCCGATGGGTCTATTTTCGCCTTTCTTACGCGAAATTCGCGAGATGCGCTTCACCTGGGACCGGCCGTACCGCGTGGACGCGACGAAATTCGCCAGGTCCTTCTGGTCCGACGTCACCCCCTTCGAGACCGGCGTGCGCGAAACGGCCCTGTCGTTCCGCAAGGCGTGACGACGGCCGCCGCCGCCGGGGGGTCAGACCAGCGCCTGCAGCCCGCCGTACACGCCGAGCGCGGAGACGGCGGCGCAGATTCCGACGATGAGCCGAAGCCGCCAGCCACGCAGCCGATAGGGCTCGGCGAGGGCGCTCGCCGCGAGCGCGACCAGGAAGCCGACCACCAGGGGCATCAGAAAGGCGTTCAGCACCTGCGCGGAGATGTTGAGCCATACCAGGTCGGAGACGGCCCAGACCGCGAAGGCGGACCCGACCACGGCGAGCGCGTAGACGCCGTAGAACCAGCCCGCCGCGAACGGCTTCAGCTCGAGCGTGCGCTTCAAGCCCGCGATCTCGCCGACGCCCCAGGCGAGCGCAAGCGACGCAACGATCGCCGCGACCAGCGACGCCCCGAGCACGCCCGCGCCGAAAACGATTCTGCCCGCCGCCGCGCCCAACGCCGGAGTCAGCGCGGCGCTGATTTCGCCGACGCTGTCGAGGCTCGTTGCGCCGCCGGAGGCGAACGCGGCGGCCGTGGCGATCAGCACCGCGCCCGTCAGGCATTGCGTCAGGACAGCGCCGACGCCGGTGTCGAGACGGGCGTGGCGGAGATCTCCGGGCTGCAGCTTTTTGTCGACGGTCGCCGACTGCTGGTAAAAGATCATCCACGGGTTGAAGGTCGCGCCGATGATCGCCGCGACCATGTAGAGGAATTGCCGGTCGCCGAACGGAAGACTGATCGCATCGCTCGCCATCATCCCGAGGTTTGGACGCGCCTCCCAGGCGACGACGAAGAAGGCTAGTTCGAAAAGGCCGATCAAAAGCGCCGCGCGCTCGACCCGCCGGTAGGAGCCGGTGCCGACGATGGCCAGAAGGACGGCGGCCGCCGCCGGCAGGGTGAGACTTCGCGAGAGGCCGAACATTTCGCCGATGCCGGCGACGCCGGTGAATTCGGTGACGAGCGAGCCGATCGCCGCCGCCGCGAGCCCGGCGACCGCGAGGAGAGCCCATCCCAGTCCGTAGCGTTCGCGAATGAGTTCGGCGTGGCCGCGGCCGGTATAGATTCCGAGCCGGACCGTCAACTCCTGCACCAGATAGAGCATCGGGATGAGCATGAGCAGCAGCGGCAGCAGGCGAAAACCCCACTGCGCCCCGCCCTGCGCGGCGGTCACCACGTTGCCGGCGTCGGTGTCGGCCAGCATGACGAGGAGGCCTGGGCCCCACACCGCGACCGCGCGAACGATGGATAGCGTGCTGAAGCCGTTCGTCCGCGCTTCGCCGTTCATTCGTCAAGGCTCTCCCGAGCAATCGCTCGCCGCTTGCAGTCCAACCTTACATTCCGGCGTCATGCGCGCAACGTCGTCGTCCAAGCGCACAGAGCAATCGAGCTCGCCCCCGAACGACAACGCCGCGCGACTAGGGGCCCGAGGGGCCCAAAGTCAACTGGCCAAATTCGCGCACCCGCCGGCCGCCCAAACCCCAGACGTCTGGCGTCCGACGGACAACGCCCCATATGTCGAGGCGGGACGGCGTCGGTTGAGGAGACTTTGCATGCCACAGCGGAACGCGCTTCCGGGGCTCGTCTTCACCGTTCTCTTCGCCCTGGGCCTTCTCATCGCTTATCCGACCGGCGCCGCCGGGGACTACGGCGTGAGCGCCACGATCGCGGTCTTGGGCTTCATCGTCGCCTCGATCGTCGCCAATTCGGTCAAGGTCGCCAACCAGTGGGAGCGCGTGGTCGTGCTGCGGCTCGGCCGCTTCCAAAAGCTCGCGGGGCCCGGGCTTTTCTTCATCATCCCGATCATCGACATGGTCGCCTACCGGATCGACATCCGCGTCATCACCAGCACGTTCAAGGCGGAAAAGACGATGACGCGCGACACCGTGCCGGTCGACGTCGACGCGGTGCTGTTCTGGAAGGTGGTCGACCCGAAAATGGCGGCGCTCGACGTCGCTGATTACGTCTCGGCGATCAACTGGGCCGCCCAGACGGCTTTGCGCGACGTGATCGGCAAGACGCCGCTCGCCGACATGCTGGAGGGGCGCGAGAAGCTGAGCGCCGAGTTGCAGCGCATCATCGACGCGCGCACCGAGCCCTGGGGCATCAACGTCATCTCGGTCGAGGTCAAGGACGTGCAGATCCCCGCCGCCTTGCAGGACGCGATGTCGATGCAGGCGCAGGCGGAGCGCGAGCGCCAGGCGCGCGTCATCCTCGGCGATTCCGAGCGGCAGGTGGCGGAGAAATTCGCCGAGGCGGCCAAAACCTACGCGGACAACCCGACCGCCTTCCACTTACGCGCGATGAACATGCTCTACGAGGGCCTCAAGCGCAGCAACGCCACCATCGTCATCGTTCCCTCGACCGCGGTCGAGTCGATGCAGCTTGGCGCGCCGACGATGGCCACCGTCGCCAGCGCCATCGCGCACGCGCAGGCGGCGGGAGGGGCGGCGGAGTGAGGCCGGCGAATGAAAGGGGGAGGCGCGCGGTGCTCCAGGCAGCATACGAGCGGTCAGCGAAGATGCCGTTCGAAGTCCATCCGCTGATGGAGGATGCGGACGATGACGACGCGGGTTGCCGACCCCTGAAAGAACAAGACATCCGACCCGACTGCAGTGTCTCAGTTTGAATTTCCGTTTTGGGCGGACATCGCCCCTATGGTCGTCGCCAGTGGAACGCCCGAAATCGACGTATTGCGGACGTAGCAGACCGCGGCGTTGGACGCCTCTGTTGGCCAGAGAGCGGACCTTTAATGGCGCGGCGTGACAGGTGAAGATGAGAACTATATTTACTCCATAGCCCTCTCTTGAATGGAGTTCGAATCCCTCGCGGCCCGCCGTTTCTACGCTATGGCGCGCGATGGGAGTTCTGCGAAAAGCTATCACTATCGACTGACAACGGCAAAGCCCCGTGCCTTGAGGCCTCTTTTGTCCTCGCGCAACGAGCGCACTAGGCGATCCCGTGTGTGACGAACATGCTCAATGGCTTCGTGGACGGCCTCTTCAGGCCGGTTGCGACGGATCAGGTCGAGTATTTTGCGGTGATCCGCCCAGGCATGATCACGCGTCGGTTCGGTCCAGACCTCCAGCCAGCGCGCCCGCGCTAGGCGGGTCATGATGTCTTCGATCGTTTTCACCACAAATGGATTACGCGACAGCCGCGCCAAACCGACATGGAAGTCTGTGCCGACGCGATGCCACTCCTCGCGGGGCGAACCAGGTTGGCATGAATTGAGAAGCGCTTCGAGGCCGTCGATATCGCTGCTATCGGCACGGTCACACGCAAGCCGGATTGCCGTCGCTTCGAGTGGCTCTCGAAACTCATAGAGCGCCTCGATCTCATCGAGATCGATCGGCGAGACGGCCCAGTTTCGCCCCTCCCGCCGCACGAGCCCTTCGCCTTCCAGACGAATCAAGGCCACTCGGACCGGGGTTCGCGATCCCTCGAATTTAGCTTCCAGCCACCGTTCGCTGAGCCGCTCGCCAGGGCCAAGGCCCAGCGACAGGATCATCTCCCTCAGCTTTTCATGAATATCCTGCATCTGCGGCATGGGGACCTCCGCCAGATCAATATCACATGCGACGTGATCACCATAACGGAACCCCATTATGGACATAATTATGGGATACCAGCATGGACGCCGTAATGGGACCGTGATAACTATGCTTTGCCATGGGTGGTCTCAAGGAAGGAAACGAGATGGGCAAATCACTGTACGAAAAAGTCTTCGATCGACATGTCGTGCGGCCGATGGCCGGCGGCGCCTATCAGTTGTTCATCCTAAATTCGGCAGTTGGCTCTGATCGTCGTTCGTGAAGCGGGGGGGGTTCAATCTGCGGTTGCGTCAAGATGGACATAAGCGCGGCGGCGCGCGCAGGGCGCGGCCTTTGAGGAAGGCTTGAAAGGCGCGGGAGAGGATTTCGCGCCAACGCTGCCAGGGCGTCAACTGCTCCGCATTTGTGACCAACCGCCTCAGGAATAGGGCTACCGCTCGAAGCGCCTTTGCAGCGGGAACGGACTTGGCGTGCGTGCTGGTGATCTTGATCGTCGTTTGTCGCGCATGGCGCACCCGTTCGGCGATGGCGTGCAACAACAATGGCCGGCTCGTGATCGCTTCTCGGTGACGATCCGGCTCGGCCAAGCGCGTGAAGATGTTCCACCAATCATAAAACAACGCCACGAGGCGGGCCGCCAGACGACAGCGCGCCAGGTCATGCGTGACGAAGCCGCCCCAGCCCCATTGGTTCTTCAACTCGTCGAAGACATTCTCTCCATCGCCGCGGTCGCGATAGAGCTGGCCAAAGCTTTCCAGGGCCTCGGCGAGCGTGGTCGCGAGAACCTGATATTCCCACATCTCCTCGCTCGCACCGATGTCGAGGAAGGCGAGCCGAGGCGGTCCATCCTCGTCCATCGCGGGCGTCGCCAGCGCGCCTCTCACGCGCCGCCGCAATACGACGACGCGCCGTTGTCGGCTCCAGCCTTGCAATCGAATCTCGGTCCCCTTGGCTTGCCAACCTTGGCCCGAATCGACCCAATCACTCTGCCCCGAAAGACGCTCGATCGCGCGTTTGACGTTGGCGGTCAGCCGTAGCTTGAACAAATACGGCAAAGCGCGCCGCTCGGCTTCGCCCATGATCCCCTCATTGCCGAAGCCCTTGTCGCCGCGCAAAAGAGAAGGCCAACAATCGCGCGGCGTTCGGTCCAAGAGCGCCCAAAGGCCAGGCGCGCTGTGATTGGAAGTGTGCTCGTCGCCCGCGCTCACATCCACCTCGAGAACCAATCGCGTCCCCGCCATCGAATAGGTGTGATAGCAGTGGCTGGGCCGCCCAGGCTTCTTGGGATTGTAGCCGACCACCGCTCCTTCCTGATGGCCGTAGAGCGGCTTCACCGTCGTATCGACGTCGAGTATCCACGGCTCGCTCAAAAGCGGCTCCACGCAATGGTCGAGATGACCTCGTAGCCAGTTCGCGCCCGCTTCTTCCTCGATCGCCGCGAACGCCCGCCGAACCGCGTCCTCGCTGACGATCTTGCTCATGTCGAGAAGCTCGGGCAACACGCGGTCGCTCCGCAGCGCCGCGATATGCGCGTAGCGCTTGTGCCCGGCCAACATCGACAACATCGCCGTCCCCAGCACGTCGCGCTTCTTGGGCGCGTTCGGACTGGTGTAACGCAGCGGGCAATCCGCCACCAACGCCTCGAACAACCCCGCGGTCTTCAGAAAATCGATGAAGAACGGCAATTGCCCGAGCGGCGTAAACGCCGCTTCATGATCAAACTCGACCCGAATCGAACCGGCGAAACTGTCGACCACGACGCCCACGCCCGACGCGTCGGGTTCAACCGGAGATTGTTCACCCGACGGGTGAGCCCCAAAGCGCGCGAAATCCTGTCCCATGCATATGAAAATGAATGATTCTCAGCCCCCGGAAAACGCCTCAACCGCCGAATTTAGGTTCATTGGTCTTCACCTCATTCATGAGCTCACAAGTCCTCATGCCTTCCAGGACCTCCGTGACCGTGGGCTGTCCGTACGCCATCCTGAACGGACATTCGCGACGCAGGATCACGCGAACCCGACGATTAGCCTTGCCCGCCCTTACGCCGACGGTGAAAACGAAGCCCAGGTCCAGGCCTTGGAGCGCAATGTCGACGAGTTCGGCATTCGTTATTTCTCGCCGGAACGAGGCGAGCATGGCATCGTTCACGTCATTGGACCCGAACTAGGTCTGACCCAACCGGGCATGACGATCGTTTGCGGCGACAGCCACACGCCAACTCATGGCGCCTTCGGCGCGATCGCATTCGGCATCGGGACATCGCAGGTTCGCGATGTGCTGGCCACGCAGACGTTGACAATGGCGAAGCTCAAGGTCCGCCGGATCCAGATCACAGGCCGGCTTCGACCCGGTGTCTACGCGAAGGACGTCGCGCTCCACCTCATTCAGGTCATGGGCGCAAAAGCCGGCATCGGCTTTGTGCATGAGTTCGACGGTGAGGTTGTCGATCGCTTCTCGATGGAAGAGCGCATGACGCTCTGCAACATGGCGATCGAGGGCGGGGCTCGGTCTGGCTATATCAATCCGGATGAGACGACCTATGCCTATCTCCGGGGCCGGGATTATGCACCCAGAGGTGACGCATGGGATCGCGCTGTCGCCTATTGGCAATCCATCCGGTCAGATTCCGACGCCGGCTACGATGACCGGCTCGTTGTCGCTGGTGAGACGATCGAACCGATGGTTACCTGGGGTGTGCTGGTCGATCAATCCGTTCCGGTTGGCGGCGCCATCCCCGACCCAGGCCGAACCGATGGGACTGAGCGGGCCGCGCTGGCCGATGCAATCGACTTCATGGGCTGGCAGGCCGGGCAAACGATCGCAGGTACGCCTATCGACGTTGCGTTCATCGGGTCCTGCACCAACGGCCGGCTCTCCGATTTCCTGGCGGTTGCCGATCTCATTGACGGCCGGAATTTACGGGTTGCACCGCATGTCAAGGCGATCATTGTTCCTGGGTCCCAGAGCGTGCGCAATGAACTGGTGGCACGCGGCCTCGACAAGATGTTCGTCGCAGCCGGCTTCGAATTCCGAGAAGCAGGCTGCTCCATGTGCCTTGCCGTGAACCCGGATCGCCTGCAAGGGCGGCAGATTTGTGCTTCGTCATCCAACCGCAATTTCAAAGGACGGCAGGGATCGCCGACTGGTCGCACGTTGCTGATGTCGCCGGTGATGGTGGCTGCTTCTGCCATCGCCGGCGTTGTTACCGATCCTCGTACCCTCTTGGCCGCACACCGTTGAAGGCGAATACCATGACCGATCAATCCACGCTGAAAAGTTTGAGGGGATATTTCGTCGGAAGGGCCATCACGCTTCGCGGCGATGACATCGATACCGATCAGATCATTCCAGCCCGATTCCTGAAGGGAATTAGTTTTGCAGGGTTGGGAGAACATGCCTTTGCCGACGCGCGCCAGGCCGCGCGCGAACGCGGCAATCTGCATCCGTTCGACAATCCCGATCGCCAAGATGCCAGCATCCTGCTCGTCAATCGAAACTTCGGTTGCGGATCCTCACGAGAACACGCCCCTCAGGCCCTGCACCGGCGAGGTATCGCTGTGATCGTCGGAGAAAGTTTCGGCGAAATATTCGCAGGAAATTGCGTGGCAATCGGTATGCCCTGCTTGCGCATGGACGCAGAGGCACTTGCACGTCTTCGGGAGCTGGTCGAGGACGACGGCTCCCGCCTCCTTACCGTCGATCTTGCTGAAAAAACGGTCCGCAGCGGGAACCTCGTCGTCACCGTCGATTTGCCCGAAGGTGCGCGTGTCCAACTCCTCGAAGGGAAATGGGATGCCACTGCTGTTCTGCTTGAGGCTGGCCAGGCCATTGAGAACACCGCGTTGTCTTTACCCTATCTCAACGGCTGGGCGTAAAGTGGCCCATCGTTGGCATGACCCATGATGCACGCCGCCGACCTCCAGGATCGCGACGGCGGCGCGCTGCTGATGGCGAGCCTGTTCGGCGCCTTCCCGTTCCTGGTCACGCTCTACGCCGATGGAGGCTACCAGGGGCCGGAATTTCAGAGCGCGATGAAAAGCATTCTGGCGCGCGTCAACGTCGAGATCGTCAAACGATCGGATCGAGCCAAAGGCTTCCTCGTCCTGCCCAAGCGATGGATCGTCGAACGCACCCTCGCCTGGCTCGGCCGCTGCCGGAGACTGGCGAAAGATTGGGAATGCCTCAATCGCAAGGCGCTCGCCTTCCTGCGTCTCGCCTCTATCCGCCTCATGCTACGAAAGCTATGCAATCCTGCATGATGTTCCCGGACAGACTCTTATGCACCCGGGAACGCCCAAATTATATGGCGCAGACACTTTTTTGACTTCTTGATAGCATGCGCGAAATTGCGCAAGAGTGATGGAGATAGATATGAGCATCCAACGTCTCTCGACTGTGGACTTTGCGACGCTGGAAAACCCCGGCTTCCGGTCAGTGCAGATTGTGTGGCCCAATAATGCGCCTGAGGCTCGGGTCACCATCACACGTGTTACGATGGAGCCAGGTTCTATTTCGGCAAGGCACTCACATCCCAACAGCGAGCAAATTTGGATTGTGGAGCGGGGCCGCGCTACGTTATTGATGGATCACGATCAAACAGACAAGGTGCAAGCTGGAGACGTCGTGCGCACACCTGCGGGCTCGATCCACGGTGTCAACAGCACGGGGCATGAGCCGTTCGTCTATTTGGCCGTGACAACGCCGCCACAGGACTTCACGCCCGATTACCGGGGACGGCAGAATTCAAAATTTGATTTTTGCACCACCAGCAACGACCGCTCAGGGGTCGATTTGACCCGTTCGCCTAACCACCGGTGAATTACCGCTATTTGCGCTTTCCTTCCGTTCACAGGACCAGTCTCGAAGGGCAGCAAAGGGTCGAGAACAGAAATACAGACTGAGACGCTTCCCGGGTCGAGGCGCGCCGCGCTGGGCGCGCGATTGTCATTTCGGCCGCCGGCGAGCGCCAGCGACCAGCGCCGATTCA